>NZ_QBKN01000005.1 GCF_003054175.1 Allosediminivita pacifica | reverse complement strand
AAAACCAACCGAGATGCGCCCTAACTTACCGGCGCGCCCCGCCTCGTCTGCCCCTAATGTTCGTTGCCGCGAAGACCGCCAGAACCTCGTCCCGTCCGCCTCCGTGGCGCCCCGTAGCGCCTCAGCGCCGCCGGTGAAGGGGGATTTACGGATTACGCGCCAAACCCGCAAGAGGAAAATTCGCGGAAACCGCAAAAAATGCGCCTGACTTAGCGTCAGAAGCCGTTTTTCGCCCGTGTGCCCTGCCCTGTCAGCCTTTCGGCACAACCGTTGGTGCGGTGGGCAGGTCCATCTTGGCAACCTTTCTCAACAGTTCAATGAACCCCGAGACCTGGTGTTCCGCTGTTTTGGTCCCTTTTTCGGCAGTCGCGGCGCTTGCGTCGCCCACGGTGCCGTCCGGGTTGAGGTCGGAGGCGATCCAGCCCCGGCTGATTCCGCCCACGGGGGGAATCGGATCGGATTCGGCAGACGAGCGGAAATCCTTCGCCTGCTCAATGTCCACGCAGTCCGGACGGAAGGCGAGCATCAGCGAGGTCTCGACGTCGCCGCCGTGTATGCCGAAGCGCAGCTCGTGTTCCGGGTACATGCCATGGGGATGGCCGAAGCCGCCCCATTGGCATTTCACCGCCAGCATCCCCGCCTGCACCCGCAGCTCGCGCGAGAGGATCGAGACGAGGTCGAGGTTCCCCCCGTGCGAGTTCACGATCACCACCTTGCGGTATCCTGCCCTGGCAACCGAAAGCCCGATCTCGGTCCAGGCCGCCAGTGCGGTCTGCGCGCTGAGCGTCAGCGTGCCCTTGGCCCAGAGGTGTTCGTTGGATTTGCCCACGGCCATCACGGGCAGGATCGCCACATCAAGATCCTCGGGGCAGCTTTCACGGAAGCGCCCCAGCATGCCCTCGGCGATCATAGTGTCCGTCCCCACCGGCAGGTGCGGCCCGTGCTGTTCCACCGCGGCCGTGGGCAGTATCGCGATGCTGCGCGCGGGATCCACCGCGTCGAATTCGGGCGCGCGGCGTTCGTACCAGTCGAACCGGCTCATGAGGCCACCTCCGGTGTATAGGTCGCGTCGAGCCGGGAGCGCAGGTAGTCGGCCCCGGTGACGGACGGGTATTTCGGGTCCCCGGTGCCCGGCAGCGCGTCGATCACGCTGTCCGGGTTCGGGTCGAGGAAGAAGGCGATGGACCGTCGCCTGCGGGCCGGCGGCAGCACACGGTGGGGCGTCGAGATGTAGATGTCGTTGGTCCAGCGCATGAGGCAGTCGCCGATGTTGACGACAAAGGCCCCGGGCACGAGCGGCACGTCGGTCCAGTCCCCGCCGCGCGGTTTTACCTGAAGCCCGGCTTCGCCATCGGTCATGAGCAGCGTGGTCGAGCCGTAGTCGGTATGGGCCCCTGCCCCGATCTCGCCCTCCGCGCCCTGGGCAGGCGGATAGGATAGAAGGCGCAACGTCGCCATCGGCGCCGAGAAGTGCCGCGCGAAGAAGTCGGGCCGCAGCCCGAGGTCCAGCGCGATGGCCCGGTGCAGGTCGAGACCAAGCGCCCAGACCATGTCGTAGTAGGCCAGCGTCACGTCCCGGAACATCGGCAGGTCTGGCCAGACGTTCACGCCCCGGAACGGTTTGCCCGCCTGCACCTCGGGGTCCGTCGCGGGCAGGTCGAGGCCGATGTTGAAGGCCTCCTTGCTGTCGACCTGACCCGAAGTGTCGTCGAGCCTCTCACTGCCCATGCGCGCCCAGCCGCGGTTGTGCGGGTTGTTCGAGATGGAGAGCGGGTTCTTCTCGTCGTCCGGCAGCCCGAAAAAGGCGTCGGCCTGCTCGAACATCTGCCTGATCAGTCCGGGGGCAATCGGATGCCCCGCCAGAAGGAAAAAGCCCGTCTCGCGACAAGCCTTTCCGAGCGCCGCGGCAAACCCGGGCAGGTCTTTCTCGTAGTCGGCCCAATCGAGTACGGGGATCATGCCACGGCCTCCTTTTGCTGCGGCACGGGGCCTATGAGCTTGTCGACCTTGCGACGCACCCGACCAAGATGGCGTTCGAGACTGTCACGCTCGGCGGTGTCCATGAGGTAGTGCGCGGCAAAGGCCGTCCGGCATCGCTTAGCGCAGATCAGCCGCAACCCGCGCAGCAGCGTGCGCCGCCCCGGGGCACCGATCATGCGCGTCAGCCACCAGCTTGCCCCGCAGGTGGTGAAGACGCCGAGCCGCGTGATGTGGGTAAGGTTGGCTGCGATGTCCTCGCCCTCGGACTTGGGCATGGCGAAGGCGACGCCCGGCACGAGAACGCGGTCGAGCCAGCCCTTCAGCATGGCAGGCAGTCCGTACCACCACGTCGGGTACACGAAAATAAGAGTATCGCACCACTGGAGCGCCTCGATCTGGTCCTCGATCCCGGCGCGGTTCAGATCCTCGTCGAGATAGTCGCGATGCGCGACCGAACTCATCACAGGATCGAACCCCTCCTTGTAGAGATCGACCAGACGGGTCTGCACGCCGGCCTCCTTCAGTCCCGTCATCACCGTGTCGCGCACGGCGGCGGTGAAGCTTTCCTCGCGGGGATGGCAGTAGACGACGAGGGCGCGCATTCAGAGTGCCTCCATTTCCCGCCGCACGCGCGCGAGGTGCGCGGCGCGTGTCTCGGGGGTGTTCCGGTTCATGTCGTAGAGCGCAAGGTACCGCATCTTCTCGGGCCGGCAGACATGCCAGACCGCGCGGGTCACGCATTTGCGCGGAGGATCGCCTGCCATGAAAGCACGCCAGCGGGTGCCCCCATAGGTGGTGCAGGCGACCAGCTTGCGGATGTGGGTGAGGTTCGGACGCACCCGCCCGTCCACCAGCTTGAACGAGACGCCGGGCAGGAAGACCCGGTCGAGAAAGCCCTTGAGGATCGCCGGATAGCCGAAGTTCCAGACCGGGAAGACCATGACCAGCGCGTCCGCGGCGAACAGGCGGTCGACGTAGGGTTTGACAGGTTCGAGGTTGGCGGGCTGATCGTGATAGCCACGGCGTTCCAGTTCGGTCAGCACCGGCAGGAACCCTTCGGCGTTGAGATCGCAGTCGTCGACCTCCCAGCCCTTTGCTTCCAGCGTGTCCACCACCGTTTCGTGCACCACCGCGTTGAAGCTTTCAGGGCACGGGTGGGCGTAAAGAACCATCGCGCGGCTCATGCATGTGCCCCCTCACCCCGCCCCTGTCCCCCGAGGGGAGAGGGAGCCGCCCGGCGGCGCCGTCGGAAGATGTTGCCCCCTCTCCCCTCGGGGGACAGGGGCGGGGTGAGGGGTGTCATTCGGCGGCCCTCATCTGCGGGTAGGCGTACATCTTCTCGTAGGTCCAGTCAGGATCGTCCCAGGCGATCATCTTGCCGGGGTTCAGCAGACCCTTGGGATCGGCCTCGCGCTTGAAGTTCAGCTGCGTCGGGTCCGCGTGCTGCCGGCCGCCCTCTTCCAGCGTGTAGCGATGCGGGTTGAAGATCAGCGCGCCGGCCTCCTCGTGCAGGCGGATGATCTCGTCCAGCCGTTCCTCGGTGGTGAACTTCACGAGGCTGAGGCCCGCGAAGCCGATCTTGCCGTTCTGGCGGATGGCCTCGAGGTGCTGCAGCACCTCGGGCGAGAAATCGGCGCGGATCTTCTCGATCAGCTCGCGGTGCTCGGGGAAGGCGTAGCGGACCTGCAGGTAGGTGATCGAGGAATCGAACTTGAGCGCGCGCAGCGTGGTGTGGTTCCAGCCATACTCGAACACCGGCCCGGGGTGCCGCGGCCAGTCGTGGTCGTCGCTGCGGTAGATCATGGTACAGTCTGGTCGCCGGTTCAGGAAGGTCAGGAAGGCATCCATCGACTGCGGCGCCACCATGAGCCCGACGAGGTTGGTGCCCTCGCCCACGTGCGGCTTCACCCGCTGGAAATAGCTGTGCGCGATGGGCGCCTCGTAGACCGAGGCGATCTTGAGCAGGATGCCGTCCTCGTTGGCCAGCTCGTCGGCAAAGGCCATGGCCGTGCCGAAATCGTCGGCGGCGACAAAGATGCCGGTCCAGTCGTAGGCCGGGGCCAGCGGCAGTTCGAGCTCGGTAATGATGCCGTTGGTGCCGTAGGCGTGGCTTACGCGGGCCAGTTCCTCGCCCCGGAACTCGAGCACGCGGGGCTTTTCTTCCATGGTAACCACGCGCAGGCGGATGATGTTGCCCAGGTCACGCAGCGAGCCCCAGTGCACCGATCCGACCCCGCCGGAACCACCGGCGATGAAGCCGCCGATCGTGGCCGTCGACCAGGTGGACGAGAACATGCGCAGTTCCTGCCCTGAATCCTCCTGGCAGTGCGCGTCGAGGTCCTTGAGCAGCACGCCCGGCTCGCAGACCACGCGGCCCGGGTTCACCTCCTTCACCTTGTCCATGTGGCGCAGGTGCATGACGCAGCCGCCGGCAAGCGGCATGGCCTGACCGTAGTTGCCCGTCCCTGCCCCACGTGTCGTCACAGGCACGTCATGGGCATAGCAGGTCTTCAACACCTCGATCACCTCGGCCTCGTTCTTTGGCCGAACGACGAAATCGGCCACCACGTGGTCGAGCCGCGCCTTGAGCACCGGCGAATACCAGAAGAAGTCGCGCGAGGCGGCAGTGATTGCCGTGTCGCGCTCCTCGATGTCGAGGTGGGCCAGCGCAGCCTTGCAGGCGTCTATGTTCATGGTGTCCTCATGAGGTCGTCGAGTTCGGAATAATCGGGCAGCGTGCGGTCGATGGCCCTGCCCTCACGCAGCACGATCCGGTCGCTTTGCGGTCTGGCATAAAGCTCGGTCCACTCTCGCGCGCGGCAGATCACGAGATCCGCGGGCGCGCCGGGTTCGAGAGAGGGGATGTCAAAGCCGCAGGTCTGTGCAGGCGTGGTCGTGACCGTGCGCACCCAGTCGGTCTCGGAATGGTCGAGGTGCGCGATCCGCGTCGCCTGCCGCAGCACCTCGAGCATGTCGAGATCGCCGTAGGCATAGAAGGGATCGCGCGTGTTATCCGAGGCGAAGCTGACCGGGATCCCCCGCGCCTTCATCTCGTGCACCAGCGTGACGCCCCTGCCCCGCGGCGTGCGAGCCGGATGCCGGTCCTGAAGGTAGAGGTTGCACATGGGCAGGCTCACGACCTGCAACCCGGCCTTGGCGACAAGGTCCAGCGTGTCCATCGCGCGTGCCTCGTCCTGCGTGGACAGAGAACAGCAGTGCCCCACGACCACCGGCCCATCAAAGCCCGTGTCGATGACCGATTGCGCCACGTCGCGCAGCGTCTCGACATCCGCGTTCATGGTCTCGTCCACGTGCAGGTCGGCCGACAGCCCGCGCTCGGCCGCCATCGTGAAATAGGCGTCGAGCCGATCGCGAATGCCCTCCATCGGGAAGGTGACCAGCCCGAAGGCGCCCCCTGCCCCGGCCAACGCATCGGCGATCGCGACAAGATCCTCGTCCCGGTCGTAGGCATCGACCGTCATCAGGCTGGAGAACTGCAACTCGACACGCCCGGCCCACTTCTCGCGCAGCGCGGTCATCGCAGGCAGGCTGCGCTTGTACTGCCCGCCCATGCTGTCCATGTGCGTGCGGATCGCGCGGGTCCCGTGGGCATAGGCCGAGCGGATACCGAACTCCATCCGCGCCATCACGTCCTCGGTCGTCCAGTTGGCGTGATCCTCGCGCACCGTGTTCAACGCGCCATCGAAGGTCCCGTCGGGGTTCGGGGCACGGTGCCAGATGTGCCCCTTGTCGAGGTGCGTGTGCATGTCGGTGAAGCAGGGCAGCACCATGGCCCCCGCCATCTGCACGTCCGCGCCGCCCGGGGCTGCGATCTTGCCTTCGCTGATCCCGATGTCGATCCGCAGGAGGTCCCCGTCCCGCCCGACCAGGCAGGCCGGAACAGTCACGTCGCGCAGGGTGAAATGCCCCGTCGCGGGCAAAGTCTTGAAGTCCATTGTCATTCTCGTTTGAGCGCGCTTTCGTGCCAGCGGAAGAGCGCCAGGTAGGAGATCAGGCTCATGACGGCGAAGATCACAACGCCCATGCACGAGATCATGATGAGCGCCGCGTAGAGACGCCCGAAGTTGAACCGGTAGGACGCCTCGAGCAGCGTCGAGGCAAGGCCGAGGCCAGTGCCCGCACGGCCGATCACGAACTCCGCCACCACAGCACCGATCAGGGCAAGGCCGCCCGCGATCTTAAGGCCACCGAGGAAGTAGGGCAGCGCCGAGGGGGCCGCGAGGTAGCGCAACCGTTGCCAGCGCGTCGCCCCGTAGATGGTGAAGAGATCCTCGAGGTTGTGGTCGGTCGACTTCAACCCGATCGTCGTGTTCGAAAGAATCGGGAAGAAGGCCACGATCCACGCGCAGAGCAGCGCGGCCACGAAGGCGTTTTCCACGTAGATCTGCAGGAGCGGCGCGATGGCCACCACGGGCGTCACCTGCAGGATCACCGCATAGGGAAAAAAGGACATCTCGGCCCACTTGCTCTGGGTGAATGCCACAGCCAGCGTAACCCCGCCGATCACGGCGAACAGCAGCGCCAGCAGGGTCAGCCGCCCGGTAATAAGCAGCGCCGGGTAAAGCAGCCCCCAGTCCTCGATCAAGGACTGCGCGACCAGCACCGGCCCCGGCAGGATGTAATGCGGCACCTCCCACAGCGTGACGTAGAGATGCCAGGCCAGCACCGTCACCACCAGCACCAGCGAGGGCAGCATCCAGCGGGCCACCTTCATCCTCCGATCGCGGCGGTAGCGCGCAGCCTCTTCGGCGTCTTCGGTCGGCGCGCTGGCCGAGGTTGTCGTGTCGGTGACGCTCATGCGGCCTCTCCGATGGCTTGGTGCAGCGCGTCCGAGGCCTGCCGACAGAAGCCGGCATAGTCCGCAGAGGTGCGGAATTCCTCGTCGCGCGGATAAGGGGCGTCGACCGTCAGTTCGCGGATGACGCGGCCGGGGCGCGCGGCCATGACCACGATGCGATCCGACAGGAAGACGGATTCGAAGACCGAGTGGGTCACGAAGATCACCGTGCAGCCGATGGCCTCGCGCAGCGCCAGCAGGTCGTTGTTGAGCTTGTGGCGCGTGATCTCGTCCAGCGCGGCAAAAGGTTCGTCCATGAGGATGAGCCGCGGCTTGGTCACCATGGCCCGTGCGATGGCCACGCGCATCTTCATCCCGCCCGAGAGCTCACGCGGAAAGGACCGCTGAAACTTCTCCAGCCCCACCAGCTTCAGCGCCTCGAGCACGTCGTCCTTCACCTCGGAATAGGGCGTACCGCGCAGGCGGAACGGCAGGTAGACGTTGTCCACCACCCGCGCCCAGGGCATCAGCGTCGGTTCCTGGAAGACGACGCCGAGATCGCCGTTCCCCTGCCCGCCGGTCCAGCGGATATTGCCGGAGGTGGGCGTCATCAGCCCCGAGATCAGGCGCAGCGCGGTCGACTTCCCGCAGCCCGAGGGGCCCAGCAGGGATATGAAGTCACCGTCGTTGACCTGGAGGTTCATGTCCTTCAGCGCGACAATGTCGCCGCGGAAGGTCTTTTCCACATGGCTCATCTGCAGAAGCGTCTCACGCTCCGCCAAAGGCGCGCGGGCAGCCGGCATCGGAAATCCTTCGTCGTCTTGGCGCGGGCCGGGGATACGGCGGGCGCAAAGGCGGGGCTGCAATGCCCCGCCTCGGTGTCAGGTTACTGCGTCATCAGGTCCATGCCGACGCCCTTGCCCACGAACTGGGTGTCGTAGGCGGCCTGCCAGTCGATGTCGTCCTCGATCACGCCGGCCTCAACCATCTTGGTATAGAAGTCGCCGACCTTCTCCTCGGTGATGACCCCAATACCCATCTCCTCGGCGTCACCCGAGACGACGATGCCCTCGGCCTTCATCTGCTCGATGGCAAAGTCGATCTTGTCCTGCGTCATCTCCGGGTTGTCGGACATGATCATCTCGTTGGCGGCGCTGTTGTCACCGTAGAGGTAGTTGTACCAACCCTTGATCGAGCCCTCGACGAAGCAGGTCACTTCCTCGGGCTTGTTCTCGATCGTGTCGGCCATGGTCTCGATCGTCGTGGCGTAGGTCGAATAGCCCGCGTCGGCGATCAGGAAGGTATCCGGCGTGAAACCACCTTCCTTTTCAACAAGATACGGCTCGGAGCTCAGGTAGCCCTGCATGCCCATGCCCTCGTCGGCGAGGAAGGGCGCGGGATTGAAGGTGTAGGGTTCGCGCTGTTCGGGGGTGAAGCCGTAGGCGGCGATCATCCACTGGTAGAAGGACTGGTAGCCGTTGTCGCCGATTAGCAGCGTCAGGTCCTTGAGGTCCTCGAAGCTTTCGGCGACGCCCGGGTGGGTCACGATGACCTGCGGGTGCTTCTGGAAGATCGCAGCGACCGAAACCACCGGCACGCCTTCCTTCACGGCGTTGAAAGCCTGAAGCAGGTCGCCGCCCATATGGTAATCGATCCGCCCGGCGAGCATGAGCGCCCTGTTGTTCACCTGCGGCCCGCCCGGGACGACAGTCACGTCGAGTCCGCATTCCTCGTAGGTGCCGTCGGCCACAGCCTGGTAGAAGCCACCATGCTCGGCCTGGGCCACCCAGTTGGTTCCATAGCTGACCTCGACCAGATCCTGTGCCTGGGCGGCGGCCCCGGCGCAGAGGGCCGAGCCGGCCAGAAGTAGCGTGCGCGTTTTCATGCGATTCTCCCCGTTGTTCTGCGCCGGATATTTCCGGGACAGACACAGGAGCGCACGGCGGGTCGCGAGATGACAAGAGCACACTTCCGGAGTATGCTCACTACTTCGGCACAAGCGGGCTTGGCGCCTCATAATGAGGCAGAAATGGCGCCCGTGGCGCTTCCGGCTTGGCAGTGTGGCACCACTTGGGCAGATTGGCCGCATGAGCGACCGCCCCTACCTGCGCAGCCTGACACCGGCGAGTATCGCCCCGCCTTTCGCGCGCTACGCGCATGGTGTGGCGGTCGACAAGGCAGCCGGCCTTGTCGTCACATCGGGCCAGCTGGCGCTTGCGCCGGGCGGCGCAGTGCCCGACGGCGCGGAAGCACAGGCGGAGCTCTGCTTTGCCAACATCGACGCCATCCTGACCGAAGCGGGCACGGGCCGGGAGAACATCCTCAGGATCAATGCCTTTGTCACCGGACGAGAGCACATGGCCGGCTACATGGCCGCGCGCGATGCCTGGCTTGCCCGAGTCGAGCATTTGCCGGCATCGACGCTGATGATCGTGTCGGGCTTCACACGCCCCGAATTTGTGGTCGAGATCGAGGCCATGGCCGCGATTCTCTGAACCTCG
The DNA here is from genome assembly GCF_003054175.1 of Allosediminivita pacifica. GTDB lineage: Bacteria > Pseudomonadota > Alphaproteobacteria > Rhodobacterales > Rhodobacteraceae > Allosediminivita > Allosediminivita pacifica. The sequence continues at coordinate 189,640 of NZ_QBKN01000005.1, read as the reverse complement.
CGTTCCAAAGGATTGTGCGCGGTCTGCACCAAACGGCGCACCTCAAGCCGCGCGCGCAGCACCCTCGCCTGCGGTTCTCTCTGCGACGTCGAACTTGCCCATGAGCCGGATCATGTTGCCTGCATCGGTCCGCAGCATCTGAGCTGCGGCCGTCGCTTCCTCGACCATCGCAGCATTCTGCTGCGTGACACGGTCTAGGTTGGTCACACCGACATTGATCTCGTTGAGACCCTGCGCCTGTTCTCCGGCGCTGGCCGCGATCTGGCTCACATGGCGCGAGATATCCTCGACGCTCGACACGACCTCGTGCAGGGCCTCTCCTGCCCGCTGGACGAGTTGGGCGCCGTCCTTGATGTGCGCAGTCGAGGTGCCCACAAGGCCCTTGATCTGCTGGGCCGCATCGGAACTGCGCTGTGCCAGGGCGCGCACCTCGCTCGCCACGACCGCGAACCCCTTGCCGGACGCACCGGCGCGCGCCGCCTCGACGCCTGCGTTCAACGCAAGCAGGTTGGTCTGGAAGGCGATATCGTCGATGACCGAGATGATCTGACCGATCTGCTCCGCACTGTCCTCGATCTTCGACATGGCCGTCACCGCCTGACTCATGACCGTGCCATTGCGCCTGGCCAGTTCCGAAGCACTCCCGACGGACATGTCGACTTCCTTCGCTCCGTCGGCGGCTTCCTTGACCATGTTGAGAAGCTGGTCGAGGGCAGCCGCACTTTCCTCGAGCGTGGCAGCCTGGGTCTCGGTCCGGCGCGCCAGATCATCCGAGGCGCGCCCGATCTCGTCGGCGCCGCTGTGGATGCTCTCGGCACCTTCCTTGACGGCGGCAATCGCCGCCCGAAGGCTGTCGAGCGCGCGATTGTAGTTGCGGCGGAGGGTCTCATAATCTTCCGGGAATTCCTGGTGAAGCTTGTGGGTCAGCACCCCCTCGGCCAGGGCGTCGAGTCCCTGGCTCAGGTGGTGCACAACTTCGGCCTGAGCAGCATGCTGTTCGCCCCGCAGCCGCTCGCTCTCGCGGCCTTGTGCAAGCGCCTCGACGAGCTGACCGAGGTTGCGGGCAATTGCACCGACCTCGTCGCTGCGGTCCTGCATGGGAACCGCGGTCTCGTAGTCGCCATCGGCAACCGTTCGGATCGAGCGGCTCAGACCCCGCATGGGCAGCATCAGCATGCGTCTCAGGCAGTAAAGCGTGAAAGCCAGCATGCAGAGCATCACCGCACCGGCCACGAGCCGGATCATCATTCGATCGTCAGCGATAGCGGCCTGGGCAGCCTCATCGCTCAGGCCGATGGCTACGGCGCCGACGGCCGTTCCGTCATCCGTCACGACGGGTCGGGCGACGAGCAGGCCGGCTCCACCCCGTACCGCTGCGCCGGTTTCCAGCGCTTCGCGCGCCATCGCAGCAAGCTCCCCCTGCGAAAGGGTAGGCTCACCCGGGGCCGCTACGATTTCCGCCTCACGGTTCAGCACCACCGAAGCGCGGCCAGCAGCACCGGTACTCGCGATCGCCTCTTCCGCGACCGCTTCGATCTGCGGCAGAACGTTAAACCGGAGTGGCTGGACCAGCGTCATGGCCTTCGCCTCCACTGTTCGCTCGGCAAGATCCACAACACTTTGGCGGGCAAGCTGCATGTTCAGCCGTTCGGACTGAAAGGCGAGCACCACGGCGACGATAATCGTATTCAGCGCCACCAGCGCGGCACATTTCACGAAAACTGTGCGCAGCGCGCCACCGGCGCCCGGCTTCATGCGGGGGATGGCCATATCGGGGTATTCCTCGTCTGGAAGGTTGGCGAGCGAAGGCGCGCCCGCCGCAATTACATCAGGGCATCCGCCACGATGCCAACGGTCATGGCACCCACTGGCTTTCCGGACTCGTCCGTGATGGTGAGCGAAATCTGCGCCTGGTAGGTCTGGCTCGACTCGTCGAATTCGACGTCGCCGAAATGGACGGCCTCCGGACCCGCATTATAGGTCTCCGTGAACTTTGCTTCGTCGCCCTGCCAGTAGTCCGACGTTACCGCAGACGCCGCGACGTTGAGCCCCTGGGCATCCATCACGAAAATCTCGGTGATCGTTCCGCCAGAGGCGGCAACATGCTCCCGCAGGAAATCCGCGGCTACCCCGGTCACGACCGGGTCGATCGTCGGGGTTTCGGACATTCCCACCTCGGAGCGCCAGGCCTGGTCAAGGCGATCGATCTCAGCGGAATCGTATCCGGCGGTCTGCGCATTCTGCTTCTGGATGGCGGAAACCAGCACCGGGTCGGACGCCCATGGCGCGATAGACTGGTCGAGATAGCCTTCCATCGCGGAGCGATAGTCCATTGCGAAGGCTCCGTTGGCCACGAGAGCCAGAAAGGATGCAGAAAGAAGTCGGCGGGGCATGGCGGCACTCATCAGTTGATGCGGAGTTCGCCCACCATTGCTGCAATCCCCTACCCGACGCTTAATACAGCCACGTTCCTCAGCATAAAATCTGTGTCAGGTGCCGTCCGCCGCCGCTTTCGCCGCGCGAACGGATGGCCTAAGCCTTGACCGGCATCAAAGTCCGGAGCTTGCCTTGCCCTACGTACTCCTCGCCTTTGCCGTGTTTTGCGAAACCGTCGGCACCACTGCGCTTCAGGCCAGCCAGCAGTTCACGCGGCTCTGGCCCAGCGTCGTCGTGGTTCTTGGCTACGGCGCGGCATTCTACCTGCTCGCGCTTGCTCTCAACCATTTTCCGGTGGGCATCGCCTATGCGATCTGGTCAGGTTTGGGGATCGTTTTCATCGCTGCGATCGGTCTGCTTGCCTTCGGGCAGCGGCTCGATCTCCCGGCAGTGATCGGGATGGGGCTGATCCTTGCGGGTATCTTGGTGATCCACCTGTTCTCGGATACCAGCCCTCACTGAATCAATACGCCCGGCCGAAGCCGGGCGTATCTGGTCAACTCGAGATCAGAAGCGGAATGCGCCGCGGATCGCGATCGAGTCGGAGGTCACGTCGCCGTCGGCGTCGTCGACATCGTCAAACTTGTCGGCCAGGTATTCGGCACCGATGGTGAAGTTGTCGGTGATCTTGTAGTCCATGCCGAGACCCAGCGTCGCGCCGGTGGTGTCCTCGACGTGTGCCGCACCGCCGGTGAGGTACACCAGCGCCGGGCCAGCATCGTAACCGGCACGCAGCTTCGCACGCGAAATGCCGTCGTAGTCGACGCCATTGACGCTCAGGTCGTCCGCGCCTTGATACTCAAGCTCGCCACCGAGGACGAAACGGCCGAAGTCGTAGTCGTAGCCGCCGAACACGCCGTAGGACGCGCTGTCGTCGTCATCGCTGTCGTCTTCGATCGACAATGCGCCGAAGCTCAGACCGACGTAGCCGCCGGTCCAGTCACCGCCGAGGTTCACCGGAGCCGCGGGCTCGACAGCCACGGGGGTCACGGGGGTTTCGACAACCGGCTCGCTCATGCTGCCGGCCTGCGCCGCGCCTGCTGCAACCACGGCCATCACTGTCAGACTGGTCAGAGTTTTCATTTTCTCGCTCCTGTATGCGTTTTGACGCGGCACCACTATCGCGCTGCCACGCGGAAGGTAAACACGGTGACCGATCACGTGTTCCCGAGGTCGACGCGAGGGAAGCAACTTTTCGCTCAGCGGTTTGCGCCGCCGGCGGATGACCGCCGCCGCGACAATCAGCGCGTGACTGCCATGGAACCCGGGACACAGCTCATGCTGCAGGTACCGATAGGCTCTGGTAAAAGCCGCCCTTCACCGTTACGTGCCGCCCAACTATCCTTGAAAGGCAGATGACATGGAGCTTCGCAATATTGCGATCATTGCCCACGTGGACCACGGAAAGACGACGCTCGTGGACGAGCTGCTCAAGCAGTCGGGCGCCTTCCGCGAGAACCAGGCCGTGGCAGAACGCGCGATGGACAGCAACGATCTCGAACGCGAGCGTGGTATCACGATCCTGGCCAAGGCCACGAGCGTGGAATGGAAGGGCACGCGGATCAACATCGTGGACACCCCCGGCCACGCCGACTTCGGCGCCGAGGTGGAACGGATCCTGTCGATGGTCGACGGCGTGGTATTGCTCGTGGACGCGGCCGAGGGGCCGATGCCGCAGACCAAGTTCGTGACCTCGAAGGCGCTGGCGCTCGGCCTGCGGCCCATCGTGGTCCTGAACAAGGTCGACAAGCCCGACGCGGAACCCGACCGCGCGCTGGACGAGGTCTTCGACCTTTTCGGTGCCCTAGACGCGGACGAGGATCAGCTCGACTTCCCGCACATGTATGCGTCGGGCCGGTCCGGCTGGGCCGATCACGAGCTCGACGGGCCGCGCAAGGATCTCTCCGCGCTCTTCAAGCTGATCGTCGATCATGTGCCGGCCCCCAAACAGGTGGCCCATGAAGACGACGACTTCCGCATGCTCGCGACCACGCTCTCGGCCGACCCCTTCCTCGGCCGGATCCTGACCGGCCGCGTCGAAAGCGGAAAGCTCAAGGTCGGCGCCACCGTGCAGGCGCTCAGCCGCATGGGTCAGAAGGTCGAACAGTTCCGGGTCAGCCGCATCCAGGCGTTCCGCGGCCTCGCCTACCAGGACATCGAGGAGGCACGCGCCGGCGACATCGTCACGCTCGCGGGCATGCAGAAGGCCACCGTGGCCGACACCATCTGCGCGCTGGCCGTGGACGAGCCCCTGCCCTCGCTGCCCATCGACCCACCGACCATCACCGTGACCTTCGGCATCAACGACAGCCCGCTCGCGGGCCGCGACGGCAAGAAGGTCCAGAGCCGCGTCATCCGCGAACGGCTCATGAAGGAAAGCGAATCCAACGTCTCGATCCGGGTGAAGGACACGCCGGGCGGCGAGGCCTTCGAGGTTTCGGGCCGTGGCGAACTCCAGATGGGCGTCCTCATCGAGAACATGCGCCGCGAGGGCTTCGAGCTGTCGATCTCGCGCCCGCAGGTGATCATGAAGGAAGAGGATGGCCAGCTTCTCGAACCCATCGAGGAAGCCACCATTGACGTGGATGACGACTACTCCGGTGCCGTCATCGAAAAGCTCACCGGCACCCGCAAGGGCGAGCTGGTCGAGATGAAGCCCGCCGGCACCGGCAAGACCCGCATCGTGGCCCACGTACCGGCGCGTGGCCTGATCGGCTATCACGGCGAGTTCCTGACCGACACGCGCGGCACCGGCGTGATGAACCGCGTCTTCCACGGCTGGGCCGCACACAAGGGGCCGATCCCCGGCCGGCGTGCGGGCGTGCTCATCTCGATGGAGGACGGCGATGCCGTGGCTTACGCTCTGTGGAACCTCGAGGAGCGCGGCAAGCTCTTCATCGGCGCGCAGGAAAAGGTCTACCAGGGCATGATCATCGGCGAGCATTCGCGCGAGAACGACCTCGAGGTGAACCCGCTCAAGGGCAAGAAGCTCACCAACGTGCGCGCCTCGGGCTCGGACGACGCGGTGCGCCTGACCACCCCGATCACGCTCAGCCTCGAAGAGGCGATCGCCTACATCAACGACGACGAGCTGGTCGAGGTCACGCCGAACGCCGTGCGCCTGCGCAAGCGCCACCTCGATCCGCACGAGCGCAAGCGCGCTTCGAAATCCAACGGCTGACACCCGTGACGGGCGGCACGAAATGAAAAAAGGCGCGGGACAACCCCGCGCCTTTTCTTTTGGGATGCTCCTGGAGATCAGGATCTGCAGGGCGCCTTGCGAGCAATGTAATGCCCCGGCTGCGTCATGTGCTCGATCTCCTTGTAGACCGGCGGATACCAGACCTTCACCATCTGGCCGTTCTTGTATTCCCACTCCTTGTGGCCGGCCATGATCAGTTTCTTTGAATACTCGTACGATGCCGGGACCCAGACCTTGTCGTAGCAGGCAACGACCTGGCCTTCCCACGCCATTGCGGGTGCGGCGAAAGCGGTAACGGCGAAGAATGCGCCAGCAACAATCTTTTTCATGATGATGTATCTCCCGAAAAATTGTAGGTGCCTCAAGTCTATCGAAGATTTTTGCGCGCGCGCGACAGGTATTCCTGACCTCGGGGAAGTTTTCGCAGGCATTCTCGGCAAATAGACCGCCAGACCCGGCGAGTGTGCCCGCGGAGACATATTCTCGCCATATATTCAGGTGTGCCCTTTCCGGGAGGAATGACCGGGATCGGGAATTCTCCTGAATTCGGGAAATTCTCTCGCGACCGAGTTGAAATTGAGGTCGCGGCACGAATCGTTTGGGCAGCTTTTCGCCGGTATACCCGCGGCGCATCCCACAGATACTGCGAAAGATTTGACCTGACACGACGGCCCCGGGCTCGGGGCTTGGCGGCAATCCGCCTATCCCGCGTCCTCATCCCCATCGGGCCTCACGCAGTCCCCAAGCCTCAAGGTGCCGACCCTGACGACTTCGGCGTAGACGCCGCCGTGGCCGCGCATGGCCGTGTATCCGCCGGCACCAAGCGCCTGCTCCATCCGCGAACAGGGCGGACAGGGTGCAGTAATCGAAAGGACGACATCGCCGATCGCAATCCTGCGATTGCGCAGCGCGATAAGGTTCAGCCCTGAAACCACAAGGTTGCGGCGGAGCATTTCCGGCGCAACGTCATGCAGCTTCGCGAGCGCGGCAATGACTGGCAGATGCTCGGACTGAATAAGGGTCACCGCCCGCCGGCCCGCGCCGGCATGATCCCCTTCGAGACCGGCGTCGCAGACATCGGCCGTCTCGACAGCCAGCAAGGGCTCCCGCCTGGCCGGGCGCAGGCCGATCCACTCCAGCCGCCCTGCCCCGGCATGCCGGGCCTGCAGGTCGGCCAGACGCTCCATCTCCATCAGTCGTCGATCTCGACCACCACGAGCTCACGCTCCGAAGCGCCACGCGCGTGGCTCAGCGCCTCCTGGTAGGCATCGCTTTCATAGCAGGCCACGGCCGCATCGACCGATGGGAACTTCGCCACGACGTTGCGCGGCCGGTCCGGCCCCTCGAGCTGCACGTAGCGGCCGCCCCGGGCGAGAAACGTGCCGCCATGCGCGGCAATGGCAGGCCCCGCCAGCTTGGCGTACTTGCCGTAGGCCTCTTCGTCGTTGACCTTCACGTGGGCAATCCAGAGTGCGGGCATATCGTTATCCTCCGATCACGGCTTCTGCGGCCTTGATGGCGGCGTCGGCGTTCGCGGCATCCTTGCCCCCGCCCTGCGCCATATCCGGACGGCCACCGCCGCCCTTGCCGCCCAGTTCACTGACAGCAGCTTTCACGAGATCGACGGCCGAGACCTTGCCGATCAGGTCGTCCGTCACACCGGCGGCCACGGCGGCCTTGCCACCCGCGTCCGCGATCAGCAGGACGGCGCCGCTGCCAAGGCGGCTCTTGTGTTCGTCGATCAGCGGCGGAAGGTCCTTGCCGGTCACACCCGAGAGCACCTGCGCGAGGAACGGCACGCCGTTCACGTCGCGCGCCTCGGTGCCGCCCTGCCCGGCACCGCCGGCCATGGCCAGCTCGCGGCGCAGTTGCGCCACTTCACCTTCAAGCTTGCGACGCTCGTCCATCAGTGCCCGGACCCGCGAGGGCAGGTCGGCGGGGCTGCTGCGCAGCTCGCCCGCAATCTCGGCCACGCGCTGGCTCTGTTCGCTAAGGTAGTCGAAGGCCGCCTGTCCGGTCAGCGCCTCGATCCGGCGCACACCGGCGCTCGACGCGCTGTCGCTTTGCACGACGCAAAGGCCGATCTCGCCGGTCCGCGTCACATGCGTGCCGCCGCAAAGCTCGATCGAGTAGGTCTGACCATCCGCGCCCTTGCCCGAGCCATGCTCGGTCCCCATGGAAACGACGCGCACCTCGTCGCCGTATTTCTCGCCGAAGAGCGCCTGCGCCCCGATGGCCCGCGCGTCGTCGGGCGTCATGATCCGCGTGGTCACCGGGCTGTTCTGCCGGATGTAGGCGTTCACATCCGCCTCGACGCGGCGCAGCTCGTCGTGCGTCAGCGCCTTGGCGTGGCTGAAATCAAACCGCAGACGTTCGGGCGCGTTGAGGCTGCCGCGCTGCGCGACGTGATCGCCAAGCGCATGGCGCAGCGCCTCGTGCAGCAGGTGCGTCGCCGAGTGGTTCGCCCGGATCGCCCCGCGACGTGCGTGATCGACCTCGAGTTGCAGCGCGTCGCCCTTGGACAGCGTGCCGGTCTCGACCGTGATCTGATGCGCGAAGATACGCCCGCCGCCCATGCGCTGGGTGTCCGTCACGCGGGTCCGGTCGTCCTCGTCTTCCAGCCGGCGCAGCCAGCCGGTGTCGCCCACCTGGCCGCCAGCCTCGCCGTAGAACGGCGTCTGGTTCAGCACGGCCCAGCCGCTTTCGCCCGCCTTCAGCGCCGGAACGGTCTCGCCATCTTTCACAAGCGCAAGCACCTGCCCCTCGGCGGTTTCCGTGTCGTAGCCAAGGAAATCGGTCCCGCCGTGCTCCTCGACCAGATCGAACCACACCGCGAGGTCGGCGGATTCGCCGGACCCCGACCAAGCCGCCCGCGCCTTGGCCTTCTGCTCGGCCATGGCGGCATCGAAGCCCGCCTGGTCCACGGCCTTGCCACGCTCGCGCAGCGCGTCCTGCGTCAGGTCCAGCGGAAATCCGAAGGTATCGTAAAGCTTGAAGGCCGCCTCGCCCGGAAGCATGGCGTCGCCCTCGAGCTTGCCCAGTTCCTCGTCGAGCAGCTTCAGCCCGCGGTCGAGCGTCTGCTTGAAGCGGGTTTCCTCCAGCTTCAGCGTCTCCTCGATCAGCGGCTGCGCGCGGACAAGCTCGGGGTACGCCTGCCCCATCTGCCGCACGAGCGCCGGCACCAGCCGGTGCATCAGCGGATCGGTTGCGCCAAGCTGATGCGCGTGGCGCATGGCGCGGCGCATGATGCGGCGCAGCACGTAACCGCGGCCGTCGTTGCTCGGCATGACCCCATCAGCCAGCAGGAACGAGGTCGACCGGAGGTGGTCGGCGATCACGCGGTGATGCGTCTTGCCCGGCCCGTCGGGATCGGTGCTGGTGGCCTCGGCCGAGGCCTCGATCAGGTTGCGGATCAGGTCGGTCGCGTAGTTGTCGTTCGTCCCCTGAAGCAGCGCCGCGACCCGCTCAATCCCCATGCCGGTGTCGATCGACTGCATGTCGAGTTCGCGCATGGTCCCGTCTTCGAACTGCTCGTTCTGCATGAAGACGATGTTCCAGATCTCGACGAAGCGGTCGCCGTCCTCCTCGGGCGATCCCGGAGGGCCGCCCCAGTATTTGTCGCCATGGTCGAAGAAGATCTCCGAGCACGGGCCGCAGGGGCCGGTCGGGCCCATCTGCCAGAAGTTGTCCGAGGTCGCGATGCGGATGATCCGGTCCTCGGGCACGCCGACGCTCTTCCAGATGCGCACGGCCTCTTCGTCGGTGTGGTAGACGGTGACCAACAGTCGGTCCTTCGGGATGCCGAATTCGCCGGTCACCAGTTCCCAGGCAAAGGGAATTGCCTGCTGCTTGAAATAGTCGCCGAAGCTGAAATTCCCAAGCATTTCAAAGAAGGTATGGTGGCGCGCGGTATAGCCGACGTTGTCGAGGTCGTTGTGCTTGCCGCCGGCGCGCACGCATTTCTGCGCGGTGGTCGCACGGTCGTAGGCGCCCTGCTCGACACCGGTGAAACGGTTCTTGAACTGAACCATCCCCGAGTTGGTGAACATCAGCGTCGGGTCGTTCCGGGGCACGAGCGGGCTCGACGGCACGATCTGGTGCCCCTGCTTCTCGAAGTAGGTCAGGAAGGTCGACCGGATGTCGTTCAAACTGGGCATTGTCTAGCGGCCTCGATCTCGGGCGTTGGTTTCGCGCAGATGTATCCTCGGGGCCGCTCGGTGTCCATAAGCTGACCAGCCGCGGCGCAAGGCACCTCTGCAATGCAAAAGGGCGCCCACGGGCGCCCTCTCGAAGGTCTTCGGAAAGAGACGGGAGACTCAGTCCTCTGTCACATCTTCCTCTTCGGTCATCTGGAAATCGAGCCCGTGCGCCGCGCGGATCTTGTCTTCGATCTCCGTGGCGACGCCCGTGTTCTCCTTCAGGAAGGACTTGGCGTTCTCGCGCCCCTGCCCGATGCGTTCATCCCCGTAGGAATACCAGGCTCCCGACTTCTCGACGACGCCGGCCTTCACGCCGAGGTCCAGAAGCTCCCCGGTCTTGGAGATCCCCTCGCCGTACATGATGTCGAACTCGACCTGCTTGAACGGAGGGGCGACCTTGTTCTTCACCACTTTCACGCGGGTGGCGTTGCCGACCACCTCGTCGCGGTCCTTGATCGAGCCGATGCGACGGATGTCGAGCCGCACGGAACTGTAGAACTTCAGCGCGTTGCCGCCGGTGGTGGTCTCGGGGCTGCCGAACATGACCCCAATCTTCATCCGGATCTGGTTGATGAAGACCACCATGCAATTCGACCGCGCGATCGACCCGGTCAACTTGCGCATTGCCTGGCTCATCAGGCGGGCGTGCACGCCGACGTTGCTGTCGCCCATGTCGCCCTCGAGCTCGGACTTCGGCGTCAGCGCCGCGACCGAGTCAACCACGACCATGCTGACGGCACCGGAACGAACCAGCGTGTCGGTGATCTCGAGCGCCTGCTCGCCGGTGTCGGGCTGTGAGATCAAGAGCTCGTCGAGATCGACGCCCAGCTTCTTGGCGTATTGCGGGTCGAGCGCGTGTTCCGCGTCGACAAAGGCGCAGACACCGCCCTTCTTCTGTTCCTCCGCGACCGCATGCAGGGTCAGCGTGGTTTTGCCAGAGGACTCGGGGCCGTAGATCTCGATGATCCGGCCCTTGGGCAGCCCTCCAATCCCGAGCGCGATGTCGAGGCCGAGCGACCCCGTCGAGGTCGACTCGATATCGCGCATGGCATTGTCGCCACCCATTTTCATGATCGACCCTTTGCCGAACTGCCGTTCGATCTGGGCCAGGGCCGAATCCAGCGCCTTCTGCTTGTCGGCCTTGCGCTTGTCGTTCATCGCCAAAAGGTCTGCCGTTGCCATATATTGTGTCCTTGCCCTTATCACACACCCACGGATGGGCCGCAATGAAATGCTTTGTTCGCCCCTTGTTCTCACGAAAGATGAGGCCAAAAGGGGAACATTTCAAGTGAATTCTGGTAAATGCAGCTTGCCGTGAGATGGTTAAGCAATGATTGAAGTCTGCAGAAGGCCCTCAGGCAGTCAGGTGCATCGCCACCGTATCGGCCAGTTCGGACAGCGAGAAGGGCTTGGGAAGGAACACGGAATTTGGCACCTCGTCCCCGCCTGCGGAAAAGACGTTCTCGGCATAGCCAGAGATGAAGACGACACGCGCCTCGGGCCGGGTCTTCTGGGCTTCGCGGACCCAGGTCGGCCCGTCCATGCCCGGCATGACCACATCGGTGACGAAGACATCCACCTTCGTGTCCTCGCGGGCCAGCAGCTCGAGCGCCTCTTCTCCCGTTTCCGCCTCGATCACCTCGTAGCTGCGCAGCCGGAGCGCGCGGGCCGCAAAGGACCGGACTGGTGCCTCGTCCTCCACCAGCAGAACCACGCCTTCGGACGGTGCCGTGACGGGAGCCTTGGCTGGCGGCTCCTCGGGCGCGACTTCTTCTTCGCGTGCACCCACGTGCGCCGGGAAAAGAAGGGTAAAGACGGACCCGCGGCCAAGCACGCTGTCCACGAAGATGAAGCCACCGCTCTGCTTGACGATCCCGTAGACGGTCGAAAGCCCGAGCCCCGTGCCCTCGCCGGTACGCTTGGTGGTGAAGAAGGGCTCGAACACCTTCTGAAGCTTGTCCGAGGGGATGCCGATACCCTCGTCCGACACGGTCACGGCGACATAGGTGCCCGGCGGCACCAGCGCACGGTCGCGCCGCAGGGGCTCGCGCAGAATGCGCCGCTCGGTCTCGATCATCAGTTCGCCGCTGTCGCGCATGGCATCGCGGGCATTGACGACGAGGTTCATCATGACCTGTTCGAGTTGCCGACGGTCGGCGCGAATGCTGGGGAGGATCGGGTCGTGCCGGAGGACAAGACGCACCTTCTCGCCGACAAGACGATTCAGCAGATGCGTCAGGTCGGCCAGCGTGTCGCGCAGGTCCAGCACCTCTGGACGCATGGTCTGCTTGCGCGAGAAGGCCAGCAACTGCCCCACCAGCGCCGCGGCCCTGTTGGCGTTCTGGTTGATCTGCACCAGGTCCGAATAGTCAGGGTCGCCCTGGTCGTGGCGCAGCAACAGCAGGTCGCAATGCCCCGAGATGGCGGTCAACAGGTTGTTGAAATCATGCGCGACGCCACCCGCCAACTGCCCGATCGCCTGCATCTTCTGGCTCTGGACGAACTGGGCTTCCAGTGTCTTGAGTTCGGTCGCATCGTTCAGAACCGCGATGAGAACGGGCCGCCCGTCGTCTTCGGTCCGGTTCAGCGTCACCTGAACGAAGACCTCCCGGTCCGGACGCGTCAGCCGGAGGAACTCCGACCTGTTCAGCCCCCGCCCCTCCGCAGCCTCCGACAGCCAGTCCGCCAGCGGCCGTCCCAACCCTTCCATGCTCCGAGCAACGTTGCTCACCTCGTTCGCGCGAAGGTCGAGCAGTTCGCGCGCCTCGCCGTTTGCACTCAGGATCGTGCCGTCCGGCGCGAGGCGCAGCAGCGGCACCGGCAGCGTCTCGAAGCTTCCGACCGGGTCTACCTGGTCTCCGGCCTCCACCTCGTTGACGACTAGCTCGGCGCCCCCATCCTCGGCGTCGCTACGCATAACCTGCAGCTTGCGCTCGGGTTCGCCCTGCATCGGGTGCACCTTGCCGGGTGTGAGCGGCAGATCTGCGACAAGCTCACCCAGCTCTGCGGCTTCACGGCCGAAAAGGGCGCGCGCGCGGGCGTTCATCGACAGGATCTCGTCATCGGGGCCGACGCGGATCACGGGGACATCGCGATCGGACTGGTCAAGCATGACGAGCCGCCACAAGGACCATCCGCCGGGAAGAGAGCGCAACCGGATGCTGCACTTTCCCGATCGATAGGGAATCTCTTCCGAGGCCGCGCCGGACGCCTTTGCCCCCAGCTCGATCCGCCGCATGGCATCCTCCGCCCCGGCAAAGACATCCTGCATGATCACCGGGAAGGAGGCGCCGCGCCTCGCGCCAAGACAGTCCGAGGCGACGGCGCTGGTCGCCCTGACCCGATGGGTTCGGTCACAAAGCACCGCGCAAGTTGGATCGCTCTCAACCAGGTCGGCCAGATGCTGTTCCATCCGCCGTGCCCGCTGCTCCTGCCACAGAAGGGCTGCAAGCCAGACGACACCAAGGGCGAGGAAGACCCCTCCGGCAGCGAAGACCGCAAACTGGAAAAGCCCCGGAACCGGTGCCGCAGCAAGCGCGAGGCAGACAATTGCGATACCCACGAGGCCCAGACCGTAGCGCAGCTGGCTGGCCCCAGCCTCCGCGCGCGCCTCCGCCATGGCATCCTCCGTCGGCAGCACCTCAGGTCTCTCCTCCGGTCACGATTCGCCTCTCCGCATTTGAAGATGCCGACCTTAATTCGTGGTTAAGACTCCGCTAGTTACTCGTACACATACAACACATGCTATGATTGTGACCGCTACCGGTCACCCTGTCCAGCCTGTCGCAGAACAGCCAGATAGAAACCGTCTCCTTCCCGCCCCGGCCGGTATTCGCGAAACAGTTCGGCCTTGAACTCGGGATGGCGGGCGCGGAAGGCATCGACCACCTGTCCGTTCTCCTGTGTCAGAACCGAGCAGGTCACATAGGCAAGCACCCCACCCGGAGCGACGAGCCCCGCCGCGGCATCGAGGATCTCGCCCTGTGTCTGCGCCAGCCGGTCGAGGTCGCCGGGCTTCAGCCGCCATTTGCCCTCGGGGCTTCGGCGCCAGGCACCGCTTCCCGAACAGGGTGCATCGCAAAGGACAAGATCGTGTGGACCGGAGGGTGCCGAGACAATCTCGACCACGGCACTGGCGCGCTCTGCTCGCGCCGGCAAGTCCGACATGCGGCGTGGATTTGCGTCATGTGCCAGGACCGGCCCGCCTCCGAGCCGCGCAGCCAGCGCAAGGGTCTTGCCGCCGCCGCCAGCGCAATAGTCGAGCACCCGCTGACCGGTCTCCAGCGGCAAGGCCTCCACCACCGCCTGACTCGAAGCGTCCTGCAGTTCCAGGAGACCGTCGAGGTAGGCACGGGACCGCGCGATCTTGCGCGCGCCTTGGGTCACGCGCAGCGCGCCGGCGGCTCCCGAATGCCGCTCGGCGCTGATACCGTCGGCCTCCAGAACTTCAAGCGCCACATCAGCATCAGCTTTCAAGGCATTGATCCGCAAAAACACTTCAGCCCTATCGCGGAGGGACAACGCGACCTCTTCCGCCACCTCTCCCTGGCTCTCGCGAAGCCGTTCCCAAAGCCAATCCGGCAGATCGAGCGCAGCTGCACCCTCCGGCTCCGCCCCACCCGCGGCTTCTTCCTCGGTCAGCGGCGCGGGGCCGTGCGGCCCGCCGGTAAAGACTTCGGCGGGCGCGGGTCCGAGTGCCCGAAGCAGGCCCAGCATCCTCAGCCGGCCGCTTTCGCCACCGCCCAGTACCGCACTACTGCGCCAGCGGCGCAGGGCATCAAAGACGTGATCCCGTACCGCGGCACGGTCCTTCGAACCCGCGTAGCGCGCGCCCCTCGCCCAGTTGGTCAGCGCCTTTTCGGCCGCCATCCCTCCGGCGATCTGGTCGATGATCTCGGAAGCGGCCTGAACGCGGGCAGCGGGTGTCATGGGGAGACCTCATCCAATGCGAACCGCACGCGGTGGTTCGCGTTAAATATCAGAGCCCTGCCGGGCACTCTGAATGTATCAGGTTAAGCTCGTTAAAGCGTCTCGAACCGCGCCTTGTCGCTGGCCGACCAGTTCAGCGTCAGGCGGAAACCCTCTTCGGTCTGGGCCTCTTCCTCGACGAGCCCCTTCTCGAAAAGCCAGGCACGCCGCCGCCCCTCATCGAAGCCAAGCGTCACTTCTTCGCGCCGACGCTCCGCGCCAAGCGCAGCGGTCACCGCCTCGAGGAAGTCGTCCAACCCCTCGCCCGTCAGGGCCGAGACCGCGAAGATGCCCGGATCGCGCGCGGCCCGCGCCTGTGCGGCCTGCAGTGCCTCTTCCGGCAACTGGTCGATCTTGTTCCAGAGCTCCACCTGCGGCGTCTCCTCGGTCACGCCGAGGCTGTCCAGAATGGCCTGCACGTCGGCAGCCTGTGCGCCCGTCTCGGGATGCGAGATGTCGCGCACATGAACGATCACGTCCGCCTCCAGCACCTCTTCAAGCGTCGCGCGGAAGGCGGCAACCAGTTCGGTCGGCAGGTCGGAAATGAAGCCCACCGTGTCCGACAGGATCACATCGGCACCGGTGGGAAGCTGCACCGCCCGCATGGTCGGGTCGAGCGTCGCGAAGAGCATGTCCTGCGCCATCACGTCCGCACCCGTCAGCCGGTTGAACAGCGTCGACTTGCCAGCGTTGGTGTAGCCCACCAGCGCGATGATCGGATAGGGCACCTTGGCGCGCGCCTTGCGGTGCAAGTCGCGGGTCCGGACCACCTTCTCCATCTGCCGGCGCAGTCGCACGAGCTGCTCGTCGATGGCACGCCGGTCCGCCTCGATCTGGGTCTCGCCCGGGCCACCGACGAAGCCAAGCCCGCCACGCTGGCGTTCGAGGTGCGTCCAGGCGCGTACGAGCCGCGTGCGCTGGTAGGTAAGGTGCGCCATCTCGACCTGCAGAACGCCCTCACGGGTGGCCGCACGATCCGAGAAGATCTCGAGGATCAGCCCGGTTCGGTCCAGCAGCTTGACCTTCCAGGCCTTCTCCAGGTTGCGCTGCTGCACGGGCGTCACCGGCCCGTCGACAAGCACGAGGTCCACCTCGGCGGCCTCGATACGCTGCTTCAGTTCCTCGATCTTGCCCGAGCCGAACAGCATGCCCGCATGCGGACGCGGCAGGGGGACGACCTCCTGTCCCGCCACCTCGAGATCGGGCAGCGCCTGCGCAAGCGAAACTGCCTCGTCCAGCGCCATCTTCGCATCGCGGCGGGCCGGGTCGGACTTGATATCGGGATGAAGGACCCAGGCCCGGGTCAGGGTTGGAGCGTGTTCCCTCAAGACCCCTCGTCACCGTCATAGAGGTTGATCGGCTGGCTGGGCATTATGGTCGAGATCGCATGCTTGTAGACCAGCTGGGACTGACCGTCCCGGCGCAGCAGCACGCAGAAGTTGTCAAACCAGGTAATGACGCCCTGCAATTTCACCCCGTTGATGAGAAAGACCGTGACCGGGACCTTTGTCTTGCGGACGTGATTGAGAAACGCATCCTGCAGGTTTTGTCTGTCCGAAGCCATTGACTTGCCTTTTGTTCTTGCCTCGCGCCCTTATAGCGGTGCGCCCTCGTTCTATCGCCAGTATGTATTGCGCATAAGCGGACTTCCAGCAATTTCCACCGGTTTTTCGGCGCATCGGCGTCCGATGCAGATCAATCACGCCATATTTCGGGGTTGAGCATCACAATGATTGCCAGCAACTCGAGCCGCCCCAGCACCATGGCCAGGCAGAGCAGGATTTTCGCCCCTGGCGCGATCGCGATAAGGTTGATCGCCTGATCGCTCGCCATCGACATCAGCGGCCCCGTGTTGGTGAGCGTGGCGATGGTCATGACCATTGAGGGCTCGAAGCGGATGCCGAGCAGGCCAAGCCCCATGTTCAGCACCGCGATCGAGACCGCGAACAGCATGAAGAAGACCCAGGCGATGAACGAGCCCTCGCGCCGCACTCGCCGACTGATGAGGCCCGTCCGCCCGACGGAATGGGGATGGATGAGCCGTTCGAGCTCGCGCACACCGCTGGCATAGAGCGCGTAGACCCGCAGCAGCTTCACACCACCCGCGGTGGTCGCGACACCGCCCCCGAGAATCGCGAGCCCCATGAGAATTAGCCCCTGGGTCGAAAGCCCCGACCAGCCTTGTGCCGCTTCCCAGTCCGCGCTGACAAAGCCTGTCGTTGTCAGGTAGCTTAGTGTCGTGAAAAGCGACCCCCAGAGCGCGTGCAGCGCGGCGAGGAAGTTCTCCTGTTCGCCCACGTCGAAGGCCGCGGACCAGTGCCGCAGGAACAGCACCAGTGGCACGGCGGCCACAACGAGGAGCGCGAGCCGGAACTCCGGGTCACGCCATAGCCCCTTGCGCCCCATGACCGAGGTGTCGCCCGAGAAAGTCAGCCGCGACAGCGCAAAGATGAAGAAGCAGAAGATCACGATTTCTCCGGCAAAACCGGCGGGCGCGCCCTGCGGCCCCGAAATCGGGGAGATGCCCGAGGTCGCCATGACCGACATCGCGTGGCTCACCGCGACGAGCGGCGGATCGCCTGCCACCAGCAACAGCACCGCCGCGATCAGCGTAAGCCCGCAATAGACGGGCGTGAGCTCGCGCGTGCTTCGCAACAGACGGCCCGCAGGGTCGGTCTGGTCTCGCCGCGCCGCCCCGGGTTCCGGCGGCTGTCCCGGCTCACCGCGCGCGGTCACCTCGAAGCCGCCCAGCGTCAGTGGCGCAAGGATCGCCGCCGCGGCGATCCACATGATCAGCCCGCCAAGCCAGCCCACCTGCGCCCGCCAGAGGTGCTCGGCCACCGACAGGCGCCCGGGCTCGAACAGCGTCGCGCCGGTTGTCGTCAGGCACGAGACCATTTCGAAGTAGGCGGAGATAAAGCTCGTGTTGCGCACGGATTCGTAGAAGGGCACCGCCAGCATCAGCGGCAGGAACGCGAAGGCCGCCATCAGCGCCACGAGTTGCCGAAGCACGCGCCGATTGTGCACCTGTCCCCCGAGCGCGAGGCCGACGAAACCGGTGATCAGTAGCCCGAGGATGCCTGAGTAGAAAAAGCTGCGCGCGTCGTGAAATTCCTCCAGCCGCAACGCCACCAGCGCCGGCACCATCATCGACAGGCTGAAGAGCCCCGTGAGGACCAGTATCAGCGGCAGTCGAAGCAGCAGGCCCATATCAGAAGAAGTCGATCGAGACCTGGAGCAGGCGCTCCACCTCGGGCACGTCGCCCGACAGCGCGAAGATCAGCACCCGGTCGCCATCCTCGATCCGCAGGCCGCCGGTGGGTTTCAGCACCTTGTCGCCCTTGCGGACGGCGCCGATCAGCACCCCTTCCGGGAAGTCGATCTCGCGGATGCTCTGCCCCGCCATGGGCGAGGTCGACAGAACCTCGGCCTCGATGACCTCGGCCTCGGCATCGCCGATGGAATAGACCGCGCTCACCCGCCCGTGGCGGATGTGGCGCAGGATCGAGCTCACCGTGGTGGCGCGTGGATTGATGTAGGCGTCGATGCCCAGCGGCTCCATCAGCGGCACCAGCGTGGGGTCGTTGATCAGCGCGATGGCCATGGGACAGCCCGCCGCCTTGGCCCGCACCGCCGAGAGCATGTTGGTCTTGTCGTCGTCCGTCACGCAGAGCGCCGCGTCGGCGCGCGAGATGCCCGCCTCGTTCAGCAGCCCCGCATCCAGACCGTCGCCATGCAGCACGATGGTCCGCTCCAGCACCTCGGCCGCGTGCTCGGCACATTTGCGGCTGCGCTCGATCACCTTGGTGCGCACGCGGGTCGGCCCGTTCTCGAGCGCCTGCGCCACGGCCAGGCCGACATTGCCGCCGCCGATGATCACCGCGCGCTCCTGTTTGCGCACCGACTTGCCGAAGATCTCGAGCGCGCGGCGCGCGTCGTCGTTGTGCACCACGATGTAGCAGGCATCGCCCGCGAAAAGCTGGTCGCCGGCTTCCGGCGCAAAGAGCGTGCCCTCGCGGCGGATGCCCACCACGACCGACCGCAGCGTCGAGAAAAGATCCGTAAGCTGCCGCAGCGGCGTGTTCACGATCGGACAGTCGTCGTCGATCGTCAGGCCCATCAGCTGTGCCTGATCATCAAGGAAACTTTCGGTGTCAAAAGCCGCAGGCGCCGAAAGCCGCTGCAGCGCCGCCGCGGCGACCTCTTTCTCGGGCGAGATCACCACGTCGATGGGCATGTGATCGCGGCGATAGAGATCCGAGTAGATCGCGTCGAGATAGCTCTGCGAGCGCAGGCGCGCGATCTTGCGGGGCACGGCAAAGACCGAGTGGGCCACCTGGCAGGTGACCATGTTGACCTCGTCCGAATGCGTCGCCGCGATGATCATGTCCGCGTCGCGCGCACCGGCACGGTCAAGCACGTCCGGATAGGAGGCGAACCCCGCAATCCCCTGCACGTCGAGCGTATCCGTCGCCCGGCGCACCAGTTCGGGATTGTTGTCCACCACCGTCACATCGTTGCGTTCGCCGGCAAGGTGGCGGGCAATCTGCCAGCCGACCTGCCCTGCACCGCAAATGACAACTTTCATGCCTCATCCCCGAAGCCAGAGCCGCAGACCGGCATGGCACGCGGGAACCGGGGCGTCAACGCGCTGCGTGACGGCAGGCCCGGTTGCCCCGCTGCCCGGATCACGAGACCTGCTGCACCTCGTCGTCCTCCATCCGCGCCACGCGCGAGCCCGCCTTGGCGCTGGTGACCACGCCCAGCGACTTGAGCTTGCGGTGCAGCGCAGAGCGCTCCATGCCCACGAAAGAGGCCGTGCGCGAGATGTTCCCGCCAAAGCGGTTGATCTGCGTGAGCAGATATTCCCGCTCGAAGGCCTCGCGCGCCTCGCGCAGTGGCAGGGTCGCCAGCGTGCCCGAAAGCACCACGCGCCCCTCGGCATCGTCGCCCCCCGGGCTTTCCTGCGGCAGTTCGCGCGCCTCGATGACGCCCGTGCTCTCGCCCAGGATCAGCAGCCGTTCCACCATGTTCTTGAGCTGGCGGACGTTTCCCGGCCAGATCATGGTCTGCATCAGCGCCACGGCCTCGTCGCTCAGGTCGCGCTGCGGCAGGCCCTGGTCGCGATGGCAGGCGTCGATGAAATAGCGCGCCAGCACCGGGATGTCCTCGCGCCGCTCCTCAAGGCTCGGCACCGCGATCGGCACCACGTTCAGCCGGTGATAGAGCTCCTCGCGGAAGCGCCCGGCCTGGATCTCGGCCTTCAAGTCGCGGTTGGTCGACGAGATCACGCGCAGGTCCACGCGCACCTTGTCGGAACCGCCCACGCGCACGAAGGACTGGTCGACCAGAACCCGCAGGATCTTGGACTGTGTGCCCAACGGCATGTCGGCGACCTCGTCGAAGAAGATCACCCCGCCGTGCGCCTGTTCCAGCAGCCCCGGCTCCACCCCGCGCTTGGAGGTCTCGCGCCCGAAAAGCACCGCTTCCATGTTGTCCGGAGCGACGCCCGCGCAGTTAACCGTCACGAAGGGCGCATTGGCCCGGGCGGATTGCGCGTGGATGAAGCGTGCCGCCACCTCCTTGCCGCTGCCCGCGGGTCCGCTCAGCATCACCCGCCCGTTTGACCGGGTCACCTTTTCTAGCTGTCCCTGCAGGGTGCGGAAGGCCGGGCTTTCGCCGATCATCTCGGCAGCCTTGCTCTCGCCACGCTTGAGCTGGAGGTTCTCGTGCCGCAGCCGCGAGGTCTCCATCGCCCGACGGATCACCACCAGAAGCTGGTCGATGTTGAAGGGCTTCTCGATGAAGTCGTAGGCGCCCTGCTTGATCGCCGCCACGGCGATCTCGATGTTGCCGTGGCCCGAGATGATGACGACCGGAATGTCGGGATTGTCACGCTTGACGCTCTTGAGGATGTCGATGCCGTCCATCTGGCTGTCCTTCAGCCAGATATCGAGGATCAGAAGCGCCGGCGGCTCTCCGTTGATCTGTGCCATGGCCTCGTCCGAGGTGCCGGCCAATCGCGTGGTAAAGCCCTCGTCCTCGAGGATATCCCCGATCAGCTCCCGGATGTCGCGTTCGTCGTCGACAATCAGAATATCGCCCATCTGTCTGCCCCTTTCTTATATCCGTTCAAGCCAATTCCGTGTGCTGCGCATCTTCCGCACGGCCCGCATCTGCGGCCAGCGGCAGGCGCACTTCCGCCATGGCGCCGCGGTGGGCGCCCTCCTCGAAGGCGGGGGCATCCTCAAGCGTGAGGGTGCCGCCATGCTCCTCGATGATCTTCTTCACGATGGGCAGGCCAAGGCCCGTGCCCTTGTCGCGCGTGGTCACGTAAGGCTCGAACAGCCGCGCGCGGTCCTCGGGCAGGCCGATGCCGTTGTCCATGATGCGGATCAGCGCCCAGCTGCCCTCGGCCTCGGCCGTCACGCGGATCGCCGGTGTGTAGCCTTCTGGCGGGTTCTTTTCCTTGAGGCTCTCGATGGCCTCGCCCGCGTTCTTGATGAGATTGGTCAGCGCCTGCCCGATCATCGTCGCATCCAGCTCGGCATCGTAGCGGCCCGGCGCGATCTCGCAGTCGAAGTCCACCTCGGGCTGCCCGGCCTCCTGCAGCATCACCGCACCGCGCAGAAGGTCGGCAACATCCTCGGGACGACGCTCGGGCTCCGGCATCCGCGCGAACTTTGAAAACTCGTCGACGATGCGCCTCAGGTCCTCGGTCTGTCGCACGATGCGCCCGGTGAGGTTGCCGATCTGCTCGGTCTCGGTCTCGTCCAGGCGGCCTGCGAACTTGCGCTGGATGCGCTCGGCCGACAGCTTGATCGGCGTCAGCGGGTTCTTGATCTCGTGCGCAATGCGCCGCGCCACGTCGCCCCAGGCCGCCATGCGCTGCGTGTTCACGAGTTCGGTCACATCGTCGAAGGCCACGACGTAGCCCTCGAGGCTGCCATCGCCGCGTCGCCGCGTGGACATGCGTACCAGCAAGTGCTCCAGCCGCCCGTCCCGACTGACCTTCACCTCTTCCTGGCCGGTCTCGCGGCCCTCCTGATGAAGCCGCTCGAACAGCGCACCGAACTCGGGCACCGCCACCGACAGGTGCACCGCCTTGCGCGTCTCGTCCCAGCCCAGCAGCCGCTCCGCCGAGCGGTTCACGAACGTCACGCGCCCCTCGGCATCGAGCCCGACAACCCCCGAGGTCACCGAACTGAGCACCGAGTCGAACAGCCGCTGGCGGCGCTCGATCTGGCGGGTATTCTCCAGCAGCGTCTCGCGCTGAACCTTGAGCTGCTGCGTCATCTGGTTGAAGTAGCGCCCGAGCATCGAGATCTCGTCGTCGCCCTCCTCCTCGCGCACATGCACGTCGAGATCACCTGCCCCCACGCGCTGCGCCGCGCCGGTCAGACGGCCCACGGGCCGCGACAGGCGTTCGGCGAACCAGAGCCCCGCCCACGTCGCGGCAAGTATCAGCAGAACCGCAAAACCAAGATACAGAAGCGCGAAATCGAACAGCCGTCGCCCGCGTTCGCTCTCCTGTTGCTGGTAGAAGCGCGCCGTCTCCTGCGTCTCGTCCAGCAGCATCAGCAAGCCGCCGTCGACGGCCCGGCTTACATATAGATATCGGTCGACGAAGGCCTCCAGCGGCACCAGCGCGCGATACTCGTCGTTGCGCCAGTCCTCGACCAGCGCGAGACCGGCCTCCTCCGCGACGGTAAATGCCGCCTGCGAGGGGCGCTCGAAATCAAAGAGGTACGACCGTTCACCCCGCACGCGGATCTCGCCCGCGCCGTCGATGACATAGGCCTCGCGAAGCCCCCTCTGGATCTGGCTCTGCCCCTGCCCCAGAACCTGCCGAAGCTCGCCGTCGCCCATGACGAAATTGGCCCGTCGGCCGGCGTCGATAAAGGCCGCCAGCGCCTGCGCGTCCTGCTCCAGACCCTCGGCCTGCTCTTCCTTGTAGGCCTCCGCCGCCGCCAGCGAGGCGCCCACCACGTTCTGCACGCGACTGGAGAACCAGGTCTCAAGACCGATGTTGATGGTCAGAACGGCAAAGACGGCCACGGTCACCGTGGGCAGCAGGGCCATCATGGCAAAGGCCGCCGTCAGCCGCAGGTGCAGCCGCGACCCTGCCGACCGCGCCCGCCGCGCGGCGATCATCCGCGCGACCCGCGCCAGAACCAGCGCCGCGAGCAGCAGCACGTAGACAAGGTCTGCCAGCAGGACGAGCCGCAGGCTCAGCTGCTGGCCCGTTGTCCCGTCAAGCGGCCCGAGAACAAGAAATGTCAGAACGGCAAGGAGGGGTCCGAGCAGTACGAGACCGAACGTGACGGCGTTGGAAACCGATCTCCGTCGCATGAAACGACCCAAGCGGGCCAAAGTGCTGATCCGTGCCCGCGTGGCCACAGACTACCTCGCCATGATGTGCTGCCCCAGGCAGCGAACCGCCAAATATCGTGGCTTCTTTGCCCCGGAGTCTCCGGGCGGCCACAGTTCTGTGGCGGTTTTACATCAACTTACGACGCCTTGTCACGCGAATATCGAGATCGTTGATCTTCTTCCGCAAGGTATTTCGGTTGATTCCCAGAAGATCGGCGCATTTCGCCTGGTTTCCCCCAGTGGCCTCGAGCGCGATCTCGATCAGCGGGGCCTCGACCTCGCGGATGATGCGCCCGTAAAGCCCCGGGGGCGGCAGCATCTGCCCGTGCAGGTCGAAATACCGCCGCAGGTGCCGTGCCACGCTCTGGCCCAGCTTCTCGCTGTCACCGCCGCGCAGGATCGGCCCGGTCTCGGGCTGGTTGCCCAGCACCGCCTCGACCTCGCTGCGCGAGATCTGCTCGGCACGGCTGGTCAGGCTCAGGCGCCGCACAGCGTTCTCGAGCTGACGAACGTTGCCCGGCCAGCTGTAGGCGCGGAAAAGCTCGGCGGATTCCTCGGAAAGCCAGCGCTTGGGCGCACCCTCGCGCTCGGCCCGAGCCAGAAAGTGATCCGTCAGAAGCGAGATGTCCTCGACACGCTCGCGCAGCGACGGCACCGCGATTGAGGCACCCGAAAGGCGGTAGAACAGATCCTGCCGCACGCGCCCGTCATCCATCAGCTGCGACAGATCCCCCTGCGAGGTCGCCATGAACCGCGGGTTGTGCTCGCCCGGCTGGTCGATCATCCGCACGATGCGCGCCTGCACCTCGTCCTCGATGTCGGCCACCTCGTCGATCAGCAGCGTGCCGCCCTTGACCCGCGCAAGGATCTTGGCCGGCCCTTCCAACTCGGCCAGCTCGGCCCCCGTCACCGCGACGAAGGGCAGCGTCCGCCGGTCGGAAAAATCGTGGATCGCCCGCGCGATCAGGCTCTTGCCCGTCCCGCTCTCGCCGGTAATCAGCACCGGCAGATCGGTGTTCATCACCTTGGCCACGAGCCGGTAGAGAGCCTGCATGGCCGGCGTCTTGCCGACCAGCGGCAGCTCGTCCGGCGCATCGGCCCCGATCACCGCCTCGTCGCGCTTGGGCGCCTTGTTGCGGTTCTCCAGCGCCCGCGCAGTACGCTTCATCAGGTCTGGCAGATCGAAGGGCTTGGGCAGGTAGTCGTAGGCCTCGGCCTCGGCCGCCTGGATCGCCGTCATGATGGTGTTCTGGGCCGAGATCACGATCACCGGCAGGTCTGGCCGGTCCTGCTGGATCTTCGGCAGCATCTCGAGCCCGTTGCCATCCGGCATGACCACGTCCGAGATCACGACGTCGCCCTTTCCCTCGCCGACCCAGCGCATCAGCGTGGTCAGCGACGAGGTGGCGTGCACCTTGCAGCCGGCGCGCGTCAGCGCCTGGGTGAGAACGGTGCGGATCGTACGATCGTCGTCTGCAACAAGAACGGTGCCATCCATGGGACTTACTCCTTGGGCTCACCCGGCGCGCGGGGCAGGGAAATGCGAAAGACGGTACGGCCGGGCGCGCTGTCCACGGTGATCCAGCCGTCGTGATCCGAGATGATCTTGCTGACGAGAGCCAGGCCCAGCCCCGTGCCGTTCTCCTTGCCCGAAACGAAGGGGTCGAAGATGTCGGCCTTGATCTCCTCCGGCAGGCCCGGGCCGTCGTCTATGATCTCGATCTGGAGCGGCAGCGTCTGCCCGCTGCCGTCGGCGCGGCGCAGGCGGAAGCTGTGCTCGTAGAAAGTATGCAGACGGATGGTGCCCCCCTCCTTGGCATCAGCCGCCTCCGAGGCGTTCTTCAGCAGGTTCAGGATGACCTGCAAAAGCTGATCGGGATCGCCCAGCGCGTGCGGCAGCGACGGGTCGTAATCCTCGATGATCTTCATGTGCCCGCCGAAGCCCAGCACCGCCGACCTGCGCGCCCGGTCCAGCACATCGTGGATGTTCACGGCCTTCTTCTCGGGCGGGGACAGGTTGCCAAACTGCTCGACCTGCTCCAGCAGCTTCAGGATGCGGCGGGTCTCGGCGACGATCAGATCCGTGAACTCAAGATCTTCGGACCCGAGGTTCATGCTCAGAAGCTGCGCCGCCCCTGTGATCCCGGCGAGCGGGTTCTTGATCTCGTGTGCCAGCATCTCGGCCATGCCGATGGCCGACTTGGCCGCCGACTTGACCGAGTTGCTGCGCGTGATGCGCCCGGCAAGCTCGCGCGGGGAGACTAGCATCATCATCCAGCCGGGCTGGCCCTGCACCGGCGCGATCTGCAGGCTGCACGACAGCGGCGCGCGATGGCCCGTGCCCACGTCCACATCGTTGACGAACAGCGGCGTGCCGTTGGCCCGCGCCTTGGCAAAGCTCTCCTCGATGGGCGCGTCCACGGCAAGCCTGTCCCAGACCGGCTGCCCCACCAGCCACTTGGCCGAGTTGTTGAGGAACCCTTCCGCCGCCGGGTTCATGTCGGCGATCAGGTCGCCCTCGTCGATCAGCATCGCGGGGACCGGGATCGACGACCAGAGCTGAAGCTCGAGTTCGCGTTTCATGCCGCGCACCTTTCGTGTGTCGCGGCGCCCAGCGCGTCGGGCAGAATAGCCTGTACCTCGGCGGGGTCCTTCGCGGTCAGCACCCGCTTGCGCAACGCGCCCGGCGTTCCAGCCGCGTCCATGTACCACCCCAGGTGCTTGCGTGCGCAGCGCAGCCCCAGATCACCACCATAAAACGACAACATCGACTCGTAATGTCCCTGAACCATGTCCACCAGCGCGGCCCCCTCCGGCACCTCGGGCACCGGCGCGCCGTAAAGTTCTGCCGCGATTTCGGCGAGCACCCAGGGCGCGCCCTGGATCCCCCGGCCCACCATCACGCCGTCCGCCCCTGAAAGGCGCAGCGCATCACGGGCACTTTCTGCGTCCACGATGTCGCCATTGGCGATGACGGGGATCGCAATCGCCTCCTTCACCGCCCGGATCGCGGACCAGTCGGCCCGCCCCTTGTAGAACTGGCAGCGCGTACGCCCGTGGATCACCACCATCTGTACGCCCGCGGCCTCGGCCCGCCGCGCGATGTCGGGCGCATTGAGAGCGCTGTCATCCCATCCCAGGCGCGTCTTGAGCGTCACCGGAACCGACACCGCGCCCACCACCGCCTCGATCAGGCGCAGCGCGTGGTCGGGCTCGCGCATCAGCGCGCTGCCGGATTCGCCACCCGTCACCTTCTTGGCCGGACAGCCCATGTTGATGTCGATGACACGCGCCCCCATGGCCTCGACCATGCGCGCGGCTTCGGCCATCGGCTCCGCCGCGCGGCCCGCGATCTGGACCGAGGTGTTGGCGATGTCCGCGCCGAGCTCCGCCTTTTCGCGGGTGCCGGGACGTGCGGTCAGAAACTCGCCGCTCGCGATCATTTCCGAGACCACCAGCCCCGCGCCGAACCGGCTGACCAGCGTGCGGAAAGGCAGGTCGGTGATGCCCGCCATGGGTGCGAGCAGAACCGGTGGAGCGATGTGCCTGTCGCCGAGAGAGACGTTCATGCCTATTCCTTGTGCATATGCTTTGCAGCTAACGCCTCCCCTGCCCGCCTTCAACGCTCGCCGCGCTTTTCGGAAGCGCGGAAGAGGCAGCTGCCCAATTATTGAGCGAAACACCCCGGCGCGTTGCACATGACCGGTGCAGGCCCTAGAGACAGTCGCCAAAAGGGACCGCAGATGAAGACAGCAGCCGTGATCGTGGCGGCCGGGCGCGGACAGCGGGCCGGAGGCCCCTTGCCCAAGCAGTGGCGCGATGTTGCCTGCCGCCCTGTGGCGGCCTGGACGCTGGACGCCTTCGCACATCTCGACCGGCTTGTCATGGTCATCCACCCCGATGACGCGGATCTCGCGCAGGCCGCCTCCCACGGCCTCGATGTCGAGCTTGTCCCCGGCGGCCATGACCGCGCCGCCTCGGTGCTCGCAGGGCTCGAGGCGTTGGCCAGCGATCCGCCCGATGTGGTACTGATCCACGACGTGGCGCGGCCTTGCGTCTCGCGCAACACCATCGACGCGGTCATCGCCGCGCTTAACCGCTCCCCCGGCGCCGCCCCCGCCCTGCCCGTCACCGACGCGCTCTGGACCGGCGCCAGGGGACAGGTGACCGGCACGCAGGACCGCACCGGGCTCTTCCGCGCCCAGACCCCGCAGGGCTTCCGCTTTGCGCAGATCCTCGCAGCGCACCGCGCCCACCCGGGCGGCGCCGCCGACGACGTGCAGGTGGCGCGAGATGCCGCACTCGACATCGCCATTGTCCCGGGCGACGAGTTCAACCTGAAGATCACCGGCCCGGACGACTTCGCCCGCGCCGCCCAATACCTGGAGAGCGCGATGGATGTAAGGCTCGGCAACGGCTACGACGTGCACCGCTTCGGCCCCGGAGGCCACGTCACCCTCTGCGGCGTGGACGTCCCGCATTCCCACGGCCTCGACGGCCACTCCGACGCCGACGTGGGCATGCATGCCTTGACCGACGCCATCTACGGCGCGCTGGCCGCCGGCGACATCGGCCGCCATTTCCCGCCCAGCGACCCGCAATGGAAGGGCGCGGCCAGCCACATCTTCCTGCGCCACGCCGCCGACATGGTGGCCGAGCGCGGCATGAAGATCGCCAACGTCGACGTCACGCTGGTCTGCGAACGCCCCAAGATCGGCCCGCACGCCGAGGCGATGATCAAATCGCTCGCCGACATCCTCGGGATCGAGACGTCCCGCGTCTCGGTCAAGGCCACCACCTCCGAAAGGCTCGGCTTCACCGGCCGGGAAGAAGGGATCGCGGCGCTCGCCACCGCGACACTGGTATCGCAATGAAACTGATCGCCTCGTTCTTCTTCGTCGGCTACCTGCGCCCTGGCCCCGGCACCTGGGGCTCGCTCGCGGCGCTGCCAGCGGCCTGGCTGCTGCACGCCATCGGCGGTGTCTGGCTCCTCATCATCGCGGGCGTCGTCCTCTTCGCCGCCGGCTACGTCGCCACCAAGAAGCTGACCGAGGGCGCAACCGATCACGACCCCTCGTGGATCGTCGTGGACGAGGTAGTGGGCCAGTGGATCGCGCTTCTGACGGTCAGCTACGGCGCCACCGCCATGGGCATCGACGTGCTGCGCCTCTGGCCCGGCATTCTTTCCGCCTTCGTCTTCTTCCGCCTCTTCGACATCTGGAAACCCTGGCTCGTCGGGCGCGCCGACCGCTCGGGCGGCGCGATGGGCGTCATGCTCGACGACGTGATCGCCGGTGTTTTCGCCACGATCGTCACAGCGGTGCTCGCGGCCATCGCGCACGGGTTCCTGATGTGAGATAGGAGGGTCCATGACCCAGCAACTCGCCACCGAGATCCTCGCCCTCGCCCGCGCCAGCGGCCGGACCATCACCACAGCCGAAAGCTGCACCGGGGGCATGGTCTCCGCCGCGATCACCGACATCGCGGGATCCTCGGACATCTTCCAACGCGGCTACGTGACCTACTCCAACGCAGCGAAGACCGAGATGCTGGGTGTTTCTCCCGGCACGCTGGCCGCCTACGGCGCCGTTTCCGAGGAAGTCGTCTGCCAAATGGCACGCGGCGCCCGCGTGGCCGCGGACGCTCATATCGCCGTCGCAATCAGTGGAATCGCGGGCCCCGGCGGCTCGGAACACAAGCCCGAGGGCCGCGTCTGCTTCGGCCTCGCCATCGGCACTGAGGTCACCAGCGAAACGCAGGAATTCGGCGCCATCGGCCGCGCCGAGGTGCGTCAGGCGGCCACGCAGCGCGCGTTGGAACTGGTCCGCGCGGCGCTGTCCTGACGCGCCCTCAGCGCGTGGCTCAGGCGGCGCGCACCAAGCCGGGCTCGACCGGATCAGCCGTGGCCACGACGCCACCGGCATAGCCCTCGCGGGCGGCCTGCGTGACATCCTCGTTCTCACCGCTTTCCGGCGTCTGTGCCGGTTCAGGCGCAACGGCGCTCCGGGTGGTCTCGACCCCAGCGGGCCCGCCGCGCGTCAGCCCCTGCGGGTTCGGGTCGATCCCGCTACCGGCGGGCTGGTCATTCCCCTCCGCCATCTCCTTCACACCCTTGCCTTTCAGCACGGTGGGTTTCTCGAAGGCGGGATCGACGTTGGGCTCGCTCTTGGCCTGCGCCTCGGATGAGGCGATCTTGGCCTGCACGACCTCGGCAAGGCCCGGCTGACCGGGGGCCGGGCTCTTGTCGGCATTGGCAATGCTCGACGCGCCCGCTCCGGCGGGCGCCGGCGCGGCAAGGTTGGATTTCGGTTCCTGGTTTCGGGTCCCGTTGGGCGTTGCGCCGTAACTCTCGCCCCCCGACGCGCGGGGTTGCGACAGTGGCGATGCCCCAGGAGTGCTGGCAGCAATCGGCAGCATTGGATTCACCTCTTCGTAAGCGATCTTACTTCAAGATGAGATTTGCGCTCCGAATCCGGCGCAAAAGTGGCGAGAAACCCTCTTTCGAATCAGAAGGTTAACGCGACGCTAGCGTCCGTAGAGCTCTGCGGCGCGGCGCTCAAAGGCCCGCACGATGCGCTGCATGGCCTCGTAGAAGAACATGCCCGCCGCGCCCTGCAGGATGCGGTTCTTGAACTCGAAATCCACGTGGAAGTGCACGTCGCATTCCTTGCCCTCGTCGCCCGCGGGCTCGAATTCCCACTTCGATTCCATGTACTTGAACGGACCGTCCAGGTACTCGGTATCGATGCGGTTGTCCTGCGGATAAAGCGTCACGCGCGATCCGAACCGCTCGCGGAAGACCTTGAAGGAAATCACCAGGTCGGCGAGCATTTCGGTGCGATCCCCCTTGTCCTCGGTCGAGCGGATGCGCGCCGCGGCTGTCCACGGCAGGAACTCCGGATAGGACCCGACATCCGCCACCAGATCGTACATCTGCTTGGGCGTGTAAGGCAGGCGTCTCGTTTCGGAATGAGTGGGCATGATGCTCCCGCGCTGGCCGTGACAATGCCGCGACATGTCGTATGCTGCGGCCGAAATTTCAAGGGAATCCGGATGACCCAACGTCCATATGTGGTCGATGAGATGATCTCGGCCAAGGCCATCGCCGCGCGCATCGAGGCCCTCTCGCACGAGATCGAGGCCGTCTTCGCCGACACCGAAAAGCTTGTCGTCGTGGGCCTGCTGCGCGGCAGCTTCGTCTTCATCGCCGACCTCGTGCGCGAGCTGAACCTGCCCGTCGAGGTCGATTTCATCGAAGCCTCCTCCTACGGCTCGGGCATGGAATCCTCGCGCGAGGTGCGCATCCTCAAGGACCTGCGCAGCCCCATCGAGGGCCGCGACGTGCTCGTGGTCGAGGACATCGTCGACACCGGCCACACGCTGCACCACGTGACCAACCTGCTGAAATCGCGCGATCCCGCCCGCCTGCGCACCATTGCCCTGCTGGACAAGCCCGCCCGCCGCGAAGTCGACTTCCGCGCCGACTGGACCGGTTTCGAGATCCCCGACGAATTCGTCGTCGGCTACGGGATCGACTACGCCCAGCGCAACCGCAACCTGCCCTACATCGGCAAGGTCCGCTTCACCGACTGAGCGCAACCGGATCCGGCAGAGCCCCGCGCATCAGCCCACACGTCTGACGGGAACGTGAGGTGGACTGACGGATCTGTTACGCTAGCGTTTTGATGTGTGATTAGACACAGTCACACAATCAGCCATCCGACAGGGAAAGCGATATGAAAAAGACACTTGCCCTCCTGACCGCCGCGGCCGCGCTCGCCGGCACCACCGCCATCGCGCAGCAGGCCGACATGGCCGTCAAGGCGCGCCAGGGCCAGTTCAACACCCTGGCCCTCAACCTCGGCATCCTCGGCGACATCGCCCGCGGCAATGCCGAATACGACGAGGCGACCGCCACCGACGCGGCCGATTCGATCGTCGCCATCTCGATGGTCCACCAGCCCATCCTCTGGCCCGAGGGCACCAGCACCGAGGACCGCGACGATACCCGCGCCCTGCCCGCCATCTGGGAAGACCAGGACGATTTCTTCGCGAAGTGGGAAGCGCTCGCCGAAGCGGCCGAGGGCATGCAGACCGCCGCGGCCGAAGGCGCCGAGGCGATCGGCCCCGCCATGCGCGCACTCGGCGGCGCCTGCGGCGACTGCCACGACAGCTACCGCCAGTCCGACGACTGATCCGGCATGAAGCGCGTCCTACTGGTCCTACTCCTGGCGGCGCTCGGCGCCGCCGGGCTCGGCTTCTGGCTCACCGCCCCCTCCCGCGTCGCCGCCGACCGGCTCGAGGGGCTCACCGGGGACGCGGACGCCGGCGAAGCCGTCTTCACCGCTGCCGGCTGCGCCTCCTGCCACCACGCGCCCGACAGCGACGACAAGCTCGTGCTCGCCGGGGGCCAGGCCTTCCCCTCCGACTTCGGCACCTTCCACGCGCCCAACATCTCGCCCGATCCGGACCATGGCATCGGCGACTGGAGCTTCGAGGATTTTGCGAACGCCCTCCTGCGCGGCGTCTCGCCCGAAGGCAGCCACTACTACCCCGCCTTCCCCTACGCCGCCTACACCCACATACGTGAACAGGACATCGCCGACCTCTGGGCCTACATGCAGACGCTGCCGCCCACGCAGGCAGAGTCGCAGCCGCACGAGGTCGCCTTCCCCTTCAACATCCGCCGCGCCGTCGGCGGCTGGAAAGTGCTGTTCGTCGACCCCTCATGGGTGATCGAGGATGTCGAGCCCCCCGAACTCGAACGCGGCCGCTATCTGGTCGAGGCGCTGGCCCATTGCGGCGAGTGCCACACCCCGCGCAACGCGCTCGGCGGGCTCGACCGTGACGCCTGGCTGGCGGGTGCTGCCAACCCCAGCGGAGATGGCCGCATTCCCGGCCTCACGCCCGACCATCTCGACTGGTCCGCGGGCGACATCGCCTATTACCTGGAAACCGGATTCACGCCCGACTTCGACAGCGCCGGCGGCCACATGGTCGAGGTGATTGAGAACTTCGCCAAGCTTCCCGCCGAAGACCGTCAGGCCGTCGCCGCCTACGTCAAGGCCCTGCCCGCCCCCGCCGAGTAGCCCCGGCCTTCGGTCCGGAGCCGCCCGTCGCCTCTGCCCCACAAGGCGGGCGATGACGGCACGGCCAAGCCAAATCCCCGAGGGGCCCCGCCTCGCGGGGAGACGGGCGATTTTGCTTGGGCGGGACGGCAGCGCCTGCCAAGGCAGAAGAGGCGTCGGGTGGCCCCGGGCCGAAGCTCTTCGGTCTGGTGAGACCCAAGCCCTAGACCCCGACAAAAGAAAACGCCCGGCGGAAAACCGGGCGTCGCCTCTCAACTCGCGGAATCACAGCGCGCGGTAGCGCACCGCTGGATCAGCCCCGGCAGATCACGCCGTCGCCAGCTGCTTTTCGCGCGCGGCGCGGAGCTTCTCGAAATCGTCGCCCGCGTGGTAGCTCGACCGCGTCAGCGGCGTGGCCGAAACCATCAGGAACCCTTTGCCCCAAGCCGACTTCTCGTAGCCCGCGAACTCCTCGGGGGTCACGAACCGGTCCACGGCGTGGTGCTTGGGCGTGGGCTGAAGGTACTGGCCGATGGTCAGGAAATCGACGTCCGCGGCGCGCATGTCGTCCATGACCTGCAGCACCTGCGGGCGCTCCTCGCCGAGCCCCACCATGATGCCCGACTTGGTGAAGATCGACGGGTCTATCTCCTTCACCCGTTGCAGCAGCCGCAGCGAGTGGAAATACCGCGCCCCCGGCCGCACCGAGGTATAAAGCCCCGGCACCGTCTCGAGGTTGTGGTTGAACACGTCCGGCCGCGCCGCGACCACGATTTCCAGTGCCTCGGGCCCGCACTTCAGGAAGTCCGGCGTCAGGATCTCGATCGTTGTGCCGGGCGCGCGATGTCGGATCGCCCGGATCGTCTGCGCGAAATGCTCCGCCCCGCCGTCGTCGAGGTCGTCGCGGTCAACCGAGGTGATCACCACGTGGTTCAGCCCCAGCTTCTCCACCGCGTCGGCCACACGTCCCGGCTCGAAGACGTCGAGCGTGTCGGGACGGCCCGTGGCCACGTTGCAGAAGGTGCAGCCGCGGGTGCAGACCTCGCCCATGATCATCATGGTGGCATGACCCGCGTTCCAGCATTCGCCTGCGTTGGGACAGCCCGCTTCCTCGCAGACCGTGGTCAGGTTGTGCTCGCGCATGATGCGCCGGGTCTCGTTGTAACCCTGCCCCCCGGGCGCCTTCACCCGGATCCAGTCGGGTTTCTTGGGCTGCGCATTGTCGGGACGATGCGCCTTTTCGGGGTGGCGGGACTGGGGAATCTTGAGATCGCGCAAGAGCTTGTCTCCGGTGTGGGGAGAGGATCGGTTCTGGGGACAGTAGGCGCCTCTCACGCGGATTTCCACCCTTGCGACCGGCGGCACTGCGGCGCAGCGCGCAACCCCGCCTTGCGCCATAGTCAAGCCTTATCGAAACCATCCGAAAATCCAATGAAACCATATGACATCCCGCCTGTTGGCCCGGTGAGATCAGCCAAAGGGAGATCCGTCTCATGAGCCAACGTCTGACAACGACCGCCGGCGCCACCGTTCCCAGCAACGAAACCTCCAAGACCGCCGGCCCCCGCGGCCCGCTCCTGCTGGAGGACTACCAGCTGATCGAGAAGCTGGCCCACCAGAACCGCGAACGCATTCCCGAACGCGTCGTGCACGCCAAGGGCTGGGGCGCGCAGGGCACCTTCACCGTCACCCACGACATTACCCAATACACCTGCGCAGACCTCTTCTCCGAGGTGGGCAAGAAGACCGAGGTGCTGTCGCGCTGGTCCACCGTCGCCGGGGAACAGGGCGCCGCCGATGCCGAACGCGACGTGCGGGGCTTCTCGCTCAAGTTCTTCACCGAACAGGGCAACTGGGACATGGTGGGCAACAACACCCCCATCTTCTTCGTCCGCGACGCCTACAAGTTCCCCGACTTCATCCGCACGCAAAAACGCCATCCCAAGACCAACCTGCGCTCGCCCGAGGCAATGTTCGACTTCTGGGCCGGCCAGCCGGAATCCGTGCACCAGGTCACCATCCTGATGTCCGATCGCGGCATCCCGAAGAACCCGATGCACATGAACGGCTACGGCAGCCACACCTTCTCCATGTGGAACAAGGACGGCGTGCGCCACTGGGTGAAGTTCCACTTCCGCACCCACCAGGGCCACAAGACCTACACTAACGAGGAAGCCGAGCGCCTCATCGGCTCCACCCGCGACAGCTACCAAGAGGATCTCTTCAACGCGATCGAGGCGGGCGAGTATCCCAAGTGGACGCTCTTCATCCAGGTCATGCCCGAGCAAGAGGCCGAGACCTGCGGCTTCAACCCCTTCGATCTCACCAAGGTCTGGCCGCACAGCGACTACCCGCTGATCGAGGTCGGCGAGCTCGAGATGAACCGCAACCCCGAGAACTACTTCCAGTTCGTCGAGAACGCCGCCTACAGCCCGTCGAACGTCGTGCCGGGCATCGGCTTCTCGCCCGACAAGATGCTGCAGGCCCGGATTTTCGCCTATGCCGACGCCCACCGCTACCGTCTCGGCACCCATTACGAAGCGCTGCCCGCCAACGCGCCCAAGGCGGACGTGCACCACTATCACAAGGACGGCGCGATGCGGTTCTTCCGCAACGACACGGGCAATCCCAACGCCTACTACGAGCCGAACCAGTACGAGGACGCGCCGCGCGCCGATCCTGCGGTGCAGGAGCCTCCGATGAAGATCGACGCCGAGGCCTTCCGCCATCCGCAGGTGATCACCGACGAGGACTTCGTCCAGCCCCGCAAGCTCTATGCCGAGGTGCTGAGCGACGACGAACGCAAGCGCCTGCACCAGAACATGGCCGGCGCCATGGCGCCCTGCTCGGACAGCGTGAAGGAACGCTGGTACGCCGTGCTGGGCCGCGTGCACCCCGACTACGAAAAGGGTGTGCGCGAGGCCTCGGAATCGCAGCCCGCCATCCCGGTTACCGACAGCACGCCGGTCACCGCGGCCGAGTAAGCGACCGGCAGACATGACAAGGGCGGCAGCCAGGCGCTGCCGCCCTTTTTCGTGCCCACCTCCGCGGCGCCTAGCCGATCAGGTCGCCCCCCCGTGCGCCCAGTTCGTCGTAGTGACGTCGCAGCCGCTGCAACGCGATGCGCAGCACGACCTTTCCCGACCGCGCGGACCACCCCAGCCGCTTTTCCGTGGTCTCCAGCCCTTCGAGATAGCAGCAGCACTGCAGCGCCACGTCGCCAAGCCCCGGGCCGAGATCGGCAAGCGCAGCGCGCAGCCGCGCCTTGGCGTCGATCGTGCCCCCCGCGCCGCTCGTCCCGCAGCCGTCGATCTTTCCCGACATCAGGTGCTCCCAGTTCTGGGTGCCCGAGGGGTCCATCTGTGCCAGTTCGAAATCCTCCCGCAGCCGCTCTCCTGCCGAGACCAGCCGCTCCGGCAGGAAGGGCTTGCCGTCCTTGTCCCGGCGACGTGCAAGCGCCGCGAGCGGGCTGTCGGCCAGGGCAAAGCGCGACTTTCGGTTCCGCGGGGCGGCCTCGAAGGCACTCAGCGCCTCGTCTGCCGCCCGTCCGTTCTCGAACCCGGCCTGCGCCTCGGCAAAACCGCGCACCTGGTTCTCGCGCTCGGCCACCAGCCTGTTCAGCGCCGTACGCCCCGCCGATGTGACCCGGTAGCGCGACACCTTGGCCTTCGGTTCGTCGCAGGTGATCCACCCCTTCAGGGCCAGCGCCTGCGCCACCGGCGTGTCGACCACCGCCGTGCGCGTGCTCGCGCCGGCAGGCGTGTCGCGCACGACCACGGCCTTCTCCATGCCCGGTGCCACGGCCAGCACCGCCCCGGGCTCGCAGAGCCGGCGCAGCACACGCCCCGCCTCCCGCGTGAGCGTGGCCTCGTCGACCCCGCCCGCCTTCAAGCTTTCAACTTCCATGGCAGCGTCTCCCCTCGTCCTCTTCTCGATCTCCGGGAGGCCCCCCAGGGCGCCCAGGCGACGCAGGCCCGCGTCGATCAGCGGGTCATCCCGCCAGGTCTCCACCCGGCGCACCTGCCGAAGCACCGTGGAGGCGTGGCAGCCTGCTCCACGGGCCAGGGCGCGGATCGGCGTCCCCAGTTCAGTGTGCGCGAGATAGAGACAGATTTGTTCAGGCACCCAGCGGGGCCAAAGCGTTCCAGCAGCCAGCTCCAGTTGATCGGACATGCGATAAGCCTCTGACAATTAAGGTTTCCACGATTTTATCCCCAAAACGCGGTCAACCATTGGTAGAGCTGGTTACTGACTTATTAACGAAACGGAATCGTAAGCGATTAGTTAACAGCGCCACCGTCCTTCGATAATTGAGTAATTTACATAAACAGTTTTGAAACCACCGGACGCTGAATATGCCCATGGCGCAACACCCCTTGGGTTGCGCTCTGTCGGCCCGGGGATTCGACGTCGGGGACGGAATCACTTCGCCAAGGCGGCACCGCACACGGAAAAGGGCCGCCTCCCCTCTCGGGAAGACGGCCCTTACACCACCCGTTTGTCCGGCGTGATCAGCTGAATGCGTCGGGCATCGAGGCCTTCTTGCGCGCCACGTACTCGTTCAGCGCCCCGGCCACGCCCGGGTCCATCGCCGGTTGCTGATAGCGTTCGAGCAGCGTCTCGACCCGCGCGGCGGCCAGCGTTGCGGTATCGCGCCCGCCCTCGTCCGCCCACTGTTCATAAGGCTTGTAGTCCAGCACCTCGGACCGCCAGAAGGCGCTCTTGAAATGTTTCTGGGTATGCGCGCACCCCAGATAGTGCCCGCCGGGGCCAACCTCGCGGATGGCCTCCATGGCCTGCGCTTCCACGTCCATCGGCACACCCGCTGCCAGCTTGTGCAGCGCGCCCAACTGGTCCGCATCCGTCACGAATTTCTCGAACGAGGAAACCAGACCGCCCTCCAGCCAGCCGCAGGCGTGCAGCATGAAGTTCACGCCCGATAGCAGGCCGACGTTCAGCGTGTTTGCCGTCTCGTAGCCGGCCTGCGCATCGGGCAGCTTGGAGCCGTTGAAGGACCCCGCCGACCGGAATGGCAGGCCCAGTCTGCGCGCGAGCTGCCCTGCACCGTAGGTGATATGCGCCGCCTCGGGGGTGCC
The DNA here is from genome assembly GCF_003054175.1 of Allosediminivita pacifica. Taxonomy (GTDB): domain Bacteria; phylum Pseudomonadota; class Alphaproteobacteria; order Rhodobacterales; family Rhodobacteraceae; genus Allosediminivita; species Allosediminivita pacifica. The sequence goes on along the minus strand of NZ_QBKN01000005.1, from coordinate 152,298 downwards.
GAAGGTGGGCGCGCCCGAGTTCATGTCGATCGAGGTCACGAAAGCTCCGAAGATCACCGGCGCGCCCTTCCGCACCAGCTGCGAATAGGCGATGCCGGCCATGACCTCCGCCAGCACCTGCGTCAGCGTGCCCGCGACCGAAACCGGCGCCATGGCGCCGCCCACGATGAAGGGCGAGATGATGCTCGCCTGCATGTTCTCGGCATAGACCTCCATCGCGCCCATCATCACGTCGTCGAAGGTCAGCGGCGAGTTGATGTTGATGAGCGAGGTCATGCAGGCGTTGTTCGACGCAAATTCCTCGCCGAAGAGGATCTTGCACATGTCCACGCTGTCCTGCGCGCGGCTGGGTTCGGTCACCGACCCCATGAAGGGCTTGTCCGACAAGGTCATGTGCGCCAACAGCATGTCGAGGTGACGCTTGTTCACCGGGATGTCGGTCGGCTCGCAGACCGTGCCGCCGGAATGGTGCAGCCACTTGGACATGTAGCCCAGCTTCACGAACTTGCGGAAATCCTCGATCGTGGCGTAGCGCCGCCCGCCATCGGCATCGCGCACGAAGGGCGGGCCGTAGACCGGGGCCAGCACCAGGTTACGCCCGCCGATCTCGACGTTGCGCTCGGGATTGCGCGCGTGCTGGGTGAACTTCGAGGGCGCATGCGCGATGAGGCTCTTGGCAAGCCCCTTGGGCAGGCGCACCCGCTCGCCCTGAACATCCGCGCCGGCCTCGCGCCAGCGTTCCAGCGCCGCGGGGTTGTTGACGAAGTTGACGCCGATCTCTTCCAGCACCGTCTCGGCGTTGGCCTCGATGATCTGCAGCGCTTCCTCGTTCAGCACCTCGAAATTGGGAATGTTGCGCTCGATGTGGCGCGCGGTCTCGACGCTGACCGCCGTCCGTTCGGCCCGGCGGGCGGCACCGCCGCCGCCCCGTGCCCGTTTGCGCGCTGCTGCTTCCGCCATGTCCTGCCCTCGCGACCAAAGGTGTGGGCCCCGTATCCAGGGTGCCGATCCTCGCACTTCTATCGGCCCGCCGGACCGCCGCATTTGCCCTTTCCGGCAATTGGCACGCGAAAGCGACATTTGACGGCATGCCGGACACGACCTGCAGGGAATCCTTAGCACTCCCGTCTTAACCCTTCCCCAAGACCCGTCCGCAACGGAGACTGACCATGACGATCCGCGCCACAATCGCGGCGCTTGCCCTTGCCGCGACCGCCCTGCCCACCTCCGCCCAGCAATATTGCCGCGGTTTCGGCCCCCAGACGCCCCGCGACATCTCCAGCCCCACGGGCACGAATGCCCGCAGCTTCAGCCCGGCACCGCCCGCCACGAGGCTGAACCTCTGCAACATCCACACGCACACCCAGGCCGAACATCGTGGTCCGGGCTTCTCGATCCACGCGGGCGACGGCGAACACGGCGGCTACCGCTGCAACGGCACCTCTGCGCTGACCACCGCCGAACTGCAAGATCCCGCCGAAGGGCACGGCGCCTTCCACGGCGTCGTGCCCGGCGACACGATCGAGGTGCACTGGGTCCACACCTCCTGCGACATCGCCCCGGGCCCCGGCCTTGGCGCCTGCCTGTCGCCCAGCTGCGCGAATCCCCAGCTCCGCGTCGAGGCGCAGGTCTTCCTCGTGGTGAACGACCCCGGCGCGCTCGACTTCCGCGACTTCGTCTACGGAGGGAAGGTCAACGGCCTGCACCGCGCCAAGATTTTGCCCACCGGCACCGGCCGCCCCGTGGTCTTCGCGGGCTCCACCACCGGCCCGAGCTATACCGAGGAAATCTGCTCGCCCCTGCAGGTCACATGGTCCGTCCGGCCAGACTGCGCGCGGCTCGACGTTTCCTCGCTGCACGCCTGGGCCGAAGAGGGCAATATCTTCGAAGAGGATCACAGCCACGGCGTCCGCGCGCTGGTCACCGCGCCGGAGCTTCTTGCGCCGATCGAATAGCAGAGGGGAATGGGGGCTCTGCCCCCGGCCCTGCGGGCCTCCCCCGGAGTATTTTTGCCAAGAAGAAGCGGAGGAGGCGGTGATGGTCGGCAAAAGGAAAGGGCGCCCCGACGGGACGCCCCTCCGATCAAGTGGTCGCGCGAAAGGCCTCAGGCGGCCTCGCGGTTCAGCGCGCCCTCGGCCAGCTTGGTAAGTTTGTCATCCGCGGCCTTTTCCTGACTCAGGTTGGCCTCGAAAAGCCCGGTCACCTTGGAATCGAGCTTCAGCGTCTTCGACCAGGCGATCAGCGTGCCATAGCGCGTCATCTCGTAGTGTTCCACGGCCTGCGCCGCAGCGATCATGCCCGCATCACGCGCATCGGCGCTGTCGGTCTCGTCCATGATCTCCTTGCCTTCGTCGAGGATGCCGACAATCGCCTCGCAGGTGACGCCCCGGGCTTTCATGCCAAGCATCTCGAACACCTTCTCGAGGTTCTCGATCTGCTCCTCGGTCTCCTCGCGGTGATGTTCGAAGGCTTCCTTCAGATCCTCCGAGGAGGCCTTGCGGGCCATCTTGGGCAAGGTCTTCAGGACCTGCTTCTCGGCATAATAGATGTCGCGCAGAAAGTGGGTGAAAAGCGCATCAAGCGTCTTCATGTCAGGTCTCCAGGTCTCGGTTGAGTATGTGTCTGCGGCGATCCGGATCGTCTGCCACCAGAACGATCCGCACCGGTCGGCGTTCCCGCATCACCTATAAAATTTGGCAGGGTATCGCCCCCTCCTCCCACATCTTGCGATCCCCTTGAGCCCGCGGCGCGACGCGTACCCGAAGGTATCGCGTGGCCACGCCTTACCGGGGGCCGAGGCGCAGATGTCCCGCGCGCAAACGCCCCAAGACGGAAGAGAAATCAGTGACCTGCGCCGCGCGCACCGGCGACTGCGTTCCCGCACCGAAAGCGGTAGCCCCCCATCAACCGAGCAGCGGTTGCGCCTCGACGCCGTGCGACTAAGGTCCGCGCGATCCCGTCAGACAGGAGCGCGTGATGATTTCCCCCCGGTCCACCGCAGGCCTCGGAGCCTGGCTCGCCTTTGCCACGGCCAGCCTCTTCTTCCTCTTCGAATTCGTCGCGCGCATCAGCCCCAGCCTTGCCCCCGGCCAGATCCGCGAGTGGTTCGGCCTCTCCGGCGGCGGCTTCTCCACGCTCTCGAGCCTCTTCTTCTGGATCTACGCGCCGATGCAGATCGTCGTGGGCCTCGCCATGGACCGCTTCGGTGCAAGGCGCCTGGTGCTTCCGGCCATCGCGGCCTGCGCCTCGGGCGTCGCGCTCTTTGCGCTGACCGATCTGCCGCTGGTCGCGGGCATCGGACGGCTGCTGACAGGCTTCGGCGCCGCCTTCGCCTTCGTCGGCGCGCTCTACGTGGTCAACCACCGCTTCCCCCCGGCCCGCTTCGCGCTGCTTTCGGGTGTCGTGAACGCGCTTGCGATGATCGGCACCGCGGTCGGCGCCGTCTGGCTGAGCGGCCTTGTCACGCTCGCGGGGTGGCGGTCAGTCTTCTTCGCCATCGCTGCGGCGGGCGCGGTGATCCTCTGCCTTGCCGTGATCTTCCTGCACGACGCCGACGACGCCCCCGAACGCATCCCCGGCGCCCACCCGCTCGCCCCGCTGCGCCCGCTCATGCGCGACGGCAGGGTCTGGCTCATCGCGCTGCTCGGCGCGCTCTACTACATGCCCGTCAACGTCTACGGCGGGCTGTGGGGCAGCGCCGAGGTCGTGGCCGACCGCGGTCTGGGCGAGGCGCAGGCCGAGCTCGCCGTCTCCATGATCTTCTGGGGCATGGCCGCGGGCAGCGTCGCCTCGGGCTGGATCTCGGACCGGCTCGGGCACCGCAAATGGCTGCTTTTCGTGAGCATCCTGCTCACCGCCGCGCTCTATGCCGCAGCCCTCTTCCTGCCCGGCCTGGGGCTCCGGGCGCTCGCCGTGCTGCTCTTCCTGGCGGGCCTCTTCAACGGCGCCCAGATGCTGACCTTCGCCATGGCCAAGGAAGGCCATCCGCAAGAGGTCTCGGGCACGATCATCAGCTTCGTCAACATGATCGGCATCGCCGGGGCGTTGGTCTTCCAGCCGCTGGTCGGCGTCATGATCGACCGCGCGAGTGGCGCCTTCGGGGCGGCCATGCTCACGATTCCCGTCTGCGTCCTGCTCGCCGCCGTCCTGACGCTCGGCGTGCGCGAAAAGCGGCATCCCGACCACGCCGCCTGAGGCCCGGCACAGGTTTGCCCGCGCGCGCCGCGATCCCCTCTTGCCCGTGGCGCCGCGCTTGCCTAAAGGCAGGCCATGATCGAGCCCCAGCAGCATGACCGCCTCCTCATCATCGACTTCGGCTCCCAGGTGACGCAGCTGATCGCGCGCCGCCTGCGCGAGCTGAACGTCTATTGCGAGATCCACCCCTACCAGAACGTGACCGAGGCCTTCCTCGACGCGTTCGCGCCCAAGGCCGTGATCTTTTCCGGCGGGCCCGACACCGTCACGCGCGAGGGATCGCCGCGCCCGCCGCAGAAGGTCTATGACCTCGGCGTGCCGATTCTCGGCATCTGCTACGGCCAGCAGGTCATGATGCAGGACCTCGGCGGCCGCGTCATCGGCGGCGAGGGCACCTCGGAATTCGGCCGCGCCTGGGTCGAGCCCACGCCCGAGCGGATCGACCTGCTCAAGGGCTGGTTCATCGAGGGCACGGGCCGCGAACAGGTCTGGATGAGCCACGGCGACCACGTGGCCGAGATCGCGCCCGGTTTCGCCGTCTACGGCACCTCCACCGGCGCGCCCTTCGCCATCACCGCCGACCTCGAACGCCGCTTCTACGCCGTCCAGTTCCACCCCGAAGTGCACCACACCCCGAACGGCAAGACGCTTTACGAAAACTTCGTGCGCGACGCGGGCTTTGCCGGTGACTGGACCATGGACGCCTACCGCGACGAGGCGATCCGCAAGATCCGCGAACAGGTCGGCGACCGCAAGGTCATCTGCGGCCTCTCCGGCGGCGTCGACAGCTCGGTGGCGGCCGTGCTTCTCCACGAGGCCATCGGCGACCAGCTCACCTGCGTCTTCGTCGACCACGGGCTACTGCGCCTGAACGAGGCCGAAGAGGTCACCACCCTCTTCCGCGACCACTACAACATCCCGCTGATCCACGCCGACGAGAGCGACCTGTTCCTTGGCGAGCTCGAGGGCGTCTCCGACCCCGAGCAGAAGCGCAAGATCATCGGCAAGCTCTTCATCGACGTCTTCCAAAAGCACGCCAACGACATCGAGGGCGCGGAATTCCTCGCCCAGGGCACGCTCTACCCCGACGTCATTGAATCGGTCAGCTTCTCCGGTGGCCCCTCGGTGACGATCAAGTCGCACCACAACGTCGGCGGCCTGCCCGAGAAGATGGGCCTGAAACTGGTCGAGCCGCTGCGCGAGCTCTTCAAGGACGAGGTCCGCGCCCTCGGCCGCGAACTCGGCCTGCCCGACAGCTTCATCGGCCGCCACCCCTTCCCGGGGCCGGGCCTTGCGATCCGCTGCCCGGGCGAGATCACGCGCGACAAGCTCGACATCCTGCGCAAGGCAGATGCCGTCTACATCGACCAGATCCGCAAGCACGGGCTCTACGACGAAATCTGGCAGGCCTTCGCCGCCATCCTGCCCATGCGCACCGTGGGCGTGATGGGCGACGGGCGCACCTACGACTACGCGCTCGGCCTGCGGGCGGTGACCTCGGTCGATGGCATGACGGCGGATTACTATCCCTTCAGCCACGACTTCCTGGGCGAAACCTCGACCCGCATCATCAACGAGGTCAAGGGCATCAACCGGGTCTTCTACGACTGCACCTCGAAACCGCCGGGCACCATCGAGCTGGAGTGATCCGACATACGCCGGTGTCCGTGCGGGCACCGGCGACACGGCGGGGATCGCGACAAGGGGGCAAGCTGAACATGCGAGCAGTCCTGCTGAACACCTTCGTCCGGCTGAAGAAAAGCCGCGTGACGCGCGACTTCTTTCACCATCCCTCCCCCCCACGCCGTGACCCGATGGCCCTGCCCCGGAGAATCTACCTCTACTGGGACAGTGGATTGGACAGCGCGCCCGAGCTAGTCCGTTGCTGCGTGTCCTCGTGGCGCGCCCAGAACCCCGGTTGGGAGGTCGAGGTGCTCGACCAGCAGGCGGCCGACCGTCACCTGCCCCGCGCGGACCTGCCTGAAACGCTCTCCACCGCCCATTACTCCGACCTGCTGCGCACCCGAATCCTGCAGGAACACGGCGGCGTCTGGGCCGACGCGACCTCGCTCTGCACCCGCCCGCTCGACGACTGGCTGCCGCAGATCTTCTGCCAATGCGGGCTCTTCCTTTTCTCCGCCCCGGCGGAGGACCGTGCGATCTCGAACTGGTTCATTGCTGCGGTCCCCGGTCACCCCCTTGTCGGACGCTGGCACGAGGCACTCGTGACCCATTGGGGCGATGCGGGGGCGCGAAAGACCTACTTCGGCAGCCACCATCTCTTCGAGGCGCTCACCCGCTACGATCCCGAATGCCGGCGTCTCTGGGCCGAAACCCCGGCGCTGTCAGCCAATCCGCCGCACCTGTTGCAACGCTGCCTGACGGGCAAGCAGGAGGTGACCGAGGCCAACCTGAACATCCTCCGCGCAACGCCGGTGCACAAGCTGACCTACAAGAAGGATATCGGGGTTGGTGAACTGCGCCGCCTTCTGCAACGATTCGCAACCGGAGCCACCGGCCCCGGGGGTCGGGCATGAAGAAACGCCTCGCCGTCCTGCTGCTACTGCTGGTCGTTCCTCCCCTCGCGACCTCACTGGGATCGGCTTACTTCACGACCCGCTGCGACAGACTTCACCCGTCGTCCCCTTATGACGTGGCCGTGATACTCTCGGCAGGCCTGCGGAACGACGAGGTGGACAGCCGCCCCGGCATGATCACCGCGGCCCGAACTGCGGCCGGAGTCGCTCTCTACCAAGGCGGCGTTGTCCGCAGACTGCATATGACCGGCGACGCCTCCTACGATCCGGACATCGCGGTCGCGTGGGGAATGCGCGATATGGCAATCGCGCAGGGTATCCCGGCCGCGGCAATCTCGGTCGAAGACCGGTCCCAATCGACGTTGCAAAACGCGCTCTTTTCCGAGCCGCAGCTTCGTGACGCGGGCCGAATTCTCCTTGTAAGCTCGGGCTACCATCTTTGGCGTGGTGCCTTCAGCATGGCATGGGCCGGCGTACCGATCGACAGGGTATGCAAATCCTCGGCCTTCGACCCGGTCCCCTTCCGGGGTCATTCCGAAATCCTGCTGAGCGCTATCCCGAAATGGTGGCTCAACCTCGGGCGTGCGCTCATCTGGTCGGCGGCCTCGGGAATCGGCCTTCAGGACCGCCTGCCGCCGTGGTTTCTTGACTGACCGCACTGTGGACCCCCGCGCGGGACAACCCTAAGAAACGGTTAATTCGCCTCTGCAAGTCATTGATTTTTCGTGACCGTGGGACTGTCCCGGCCCGGGACACCCTCTGTGCGCGCTGCCGCAAATACGGGCAGAGGACGGAAATCCTCGTCTTTCATAAAGAACTTGAGCTTTATGAATTTGCTTCAAACCTCCCCCTGTGACAGACCCGACGGCACCGACAGAAAGGCACCCACATGACCGACGCGCTCTCCCGGCTCCTGCAATCCCGCGACTGGCTGCTGGCCGACGGGGCCACCGGGACGAACCTGTTCAACATGGGTCTTCAGTCCGGTGACGCCCCCGAATTCTGGAACGAGGACGAGCCCGACAAGATCCGCGCCCTCTACAGCGGCGCCGTCGACGCGGGCTCCGATCTCTTCCTCACCAACTCCTTCGGCGCCAATGCCTCGCGGCTGAAGCTGCACGAGGCCCAGCATCGCGCCTACGAGCTCTCCAAGCTCGCCGCCGAACTCGCTCGCGAGGTGGCCGACAAGGCCGGCCGCGAGGTCATCGTCGCCGGCTCCGTCGGCCCCACGGGCGAGATCATGGGCGCCGCGGGCACCCTCACCCACGAGAGCGCCGTCGAAATGTTCGAAGAAACCGCCCGCGGCCTGCGCGATGGCGGCGCCGACGTGCTCTGGCTCGAGACCATCTCCGCCCCGGAGGAATACCGCGCCGCCGCCGAGGCCTTTGCCCGCGCCGAGATGCCCTGGTGCGGCACCATGAGCTTCGACACCGCCGGGCGCACCATGATGGGCCTCACCTCCGCCGACATGGTCACCATGGTCGACGGCCTGCCCAACCCGCCGCTGGCCTTCGGCGCCAACTGCGGCGTCGGCGCCTCCGACCTGCTCCGCACGGTGCAGGGCTTCGCCGCGCAGGGCACGGAGCGCCCCATCATCGCCAAGGGCAATGCCGGCATTCCTCGGTTCGAGGGGGGACACATCCACTACGACGGCACGCCGGAACTCATGGCGAAATACGCCACCATGGCCTTCGACAGCGGCGCCACGATCATCGGCGGCTGCTGCGGCACGATGCCGGAACACCTGCGCGCCATGCGCGAGGCACTCGAGAACCATACCCCCGGCCCCCGCCCCACCCTGGACGAGATCGCCGAGGTTCTGGGCGGCTTCTCCTCTCCTTCCGACGGCACGGGCGAGGACGCGGCCAGCGCGGAACGCCCCCGCCGCCGTCGTCGGCGCGCATGATCGCCTCAGAAGAGCGACAACTGGTCCCCGGCCCGGGGCGGCGGCGCAAAGAGATCGCAGCGCAGCGGGGCGGTCTTTCGGTCCAGCCCGAGAGCCCGCGCCGCGCGCCGGAAGCGTCGATCCACCAGCTCGGCATAGGGCCCCTCGCCGCGCATCCGGGTAAACCACTTGCTCGAATAGACCTCGCCCCCGTGCATGTCGCGCAGGTGCCCCATGATCCGTCCGGCACGGTCGGGGTAGTGCTCGGCCAGCCACTCCTGCCAAAGCTCGGCCACTTCCATCGGCAACCGCAGCATGATCCAGCTTGCGGCATCGGCCCCCGCCTCTGCTCCGGCCTCAAGGATCTTCTCCAGCTCCGGATCGGTCAGCGCCGGCACCATGGGCGAGGCCATGACCCGCACCGGCACCCCAGCCTCCGTCAGGCGCCGGATCGTGGCCAGCCGCCGCGCCGGGCTCGGCGCGCGCGGCTCCATCCGGCGCGAGATCACCGGGTCGAGGGTCGTCACGGATATGCCAACCCGCGCGAGACCCTGCGAAGCCATGTCCGCCAGGATATCCACGTCCCGCTCGATCAACGTCCCCTTGGTCACGATCGCCACCGGGTGCCGGAAATCGCGCAGCACCTCGAGGCAGCCTCGCATGATGCCGCGCGCCTTCTCGACCGGCTGGTAGGGATCGGTGTTGGTCCCGATCGCCAAGGGCGCCACCTCGTAGCGCGGCTTGCGCAACTCATCCGCCAGGACCTCCGGCAGCGTCGGTCGCGCAACCAGCCGCGTTTCGAAATCCAGCCCCGGAGACAATCCCAGCCAGGCATGGCTCGGCCGGGCAAAGCAGTAGATGCAGCCGTGCTCGCAGCCGCGATAAGGGTTGATCGAGCGGTCGAAGGGCAGGTCCGGCGACGCCTGGTAGGTGATCGCGCTGCGCGGCCGCTCCTCGGTCACGAAAGTCCGCAGGACCGGGGCCTCTTCCGGAATATCCCAGCCGTCCGCTTCATCGACACGGACCAACCGCTCGTAACGGCCCGAGTCGCGACTGCCGGCCCCGCGACCGGGGCGCAGGTCTGGGTCCAAGGGGCGGTCCGGCTGCGTCATTCCGTCAAACTAGAACGTAAACGGAACATTCACAACCGTCCTGCAGACTGGCGTCAGCAGGTCGGTACAGCCGATGCGGGTGTCGCAATCGGCCAAGTCCCCGCCCCCCGGCGGCCCCAAGACTAGGCGTCAAGAACGGCGCGTCAGGCGCGCCAGCGAAAGGAAAACGCGCATGTCCGACGAAGAAGACATCATCCTCTCCGAGCTCGACGACGAGGAACTTGTCCAGCAGATGCATGACGACCTCTACGACGGTCTCAAGGAAGAGATCGAGGAAGCCGTCAACATCCTGCTCGAACGTGGCTGGGAACCCTACCGCATCCTGACAGAGGCGCTCGTGGGCGGCATGACCATCGTGGGCCAGGACTTCCGCGATGGCATCCTCTTCGTCCCCGAGGTTCTGCTGGCCGCCAACGCGATGAAAGCGGGGATGTCCATCCTCAAGCCGCTGCTCGCCGAAACCGGCGCCCCCAAGATGGGCAAGATGGTGATCGGGACCGTAAAGGGCGACATCCACGACATCGGCAAGAACCTCGTCTCCATGATGATGGAAGGCGCAGGTTTCGAGGTGGTCGATCTCGGCATCAACAATCCGGTCGAGGACTACATCGAGGCCATCCAGAAGGAAGAGGCCGACATCCTCGGCATGTCCGCGCTGCTGACGACCACCATGCCCTACATGAAGGTGGTCATCGACACGATGAAGGAGCAGGGAATCCGCGACGACTACATCATCCTTGTCGGCGGCGCCCCCCTGAACGAGGAATTCGGCAAGGCCATCGGCGCCGATGCCTACTGCCGCGACGCGGCCGTGGCCGTCGAAACTGCCAAGACCTTCATCACCCGCCGCCACAACCAGGCTGCGGCCGGCTGAATACCGCTGTCGAAGGGCCCGGCTTTCACGGAAACGTTCCCTGAAACGACTGGGCCCTTTTCAAGGTGCGGGATCTGACACATATTGATCCTGAAAGGGAGCCGGACATGCCTGTCACGTCATTCGCACTTCTCGTTCTTCTGGTCATCGCGCTCGGCGCGCTGACCGTCTTCGCGTTGAGCGCCTGGGGCCTGGCCACCGTCCTTCCGATCGTGATCGCCGTGGTTCTCATCGCCCGCTGGGCCTTGGCCCACGTGCCCTATGACGACAGCCACCCCTGATCCCGACACCCTGACAGACAGCGGGCTCGCCCCCGAGGGCGACGGGCGCCTTCTGATCATCGCCTGCGGGGCCTTGGCGCGCGAGATCCTGGACCTGCGCGACCGCAACGGCTGGGATCACATGGATCTCGCCTGTCTCCCCGCGATCCTGCACAACACTCCCGACCGCATCCCCGACGCCGTGCGCAGCGCGTTCACCCGGCACCACATCCGGTATGACCACATCTACCTCGCCTACGCGGATTGCGGCACCGGCGGGGCCCTCGACCGGCTCTGCGAGGAACTCGGTATCGAGATGATCCGCGGCCCGCATTGCTATGCCTTCTTCGACGGGATCGACCGCTTCGCCGCCCGCGACGAGATGACCGCCTTCTATCTCACCGACTTCCTGGTCCGGCAATTCGACGCCTTCGTCTGGCGGCCCCTCGGACTCGACCGCCACCCGGAGCTGCGCGACATGTACTTCGGCAACTACGAGAAACTGGTCTACCTGTCCCAGAACGAAGATCCGGATCTCGTCGCCCGCGCGCGCACGCAGGCAGACCGCCTCGGCCTCGCCTTCGAACATCGTCCCACCGGTTACGGCGACCTCGCGACTACGCTCGACACCTGGGCCGGATGACGCGCCTCGCCCGAGGCTTCTTCTTGGCAGAAATACTCCGGGGGTGAACCGGCCGCAGGCCGGGAGGGGGCAGAGCCCCCCTTCTATTCGGCCGCTTCGAGCACAGCCGAAACCGGAACCAGCCTGACCGACCTCGCCCGATCCTGTAGTCCCCAGAGCACCAGCGCCGAGACCGTATCGGCGCTCAGGCGGCCAAGCATAGCGACGGGGCCGCCCTCTTGCGCCCGCGATGCCCCTTGATCAAGCAGGCGGCGCATGGTGGCGGGGTCCTGCCCGGCTCCGTCGAAATCCCGGAACAGCGCGACCGAGGGCACGCCCGCGCGCGCCGCAAGCTGCTGGGCCGTGTCCAGCCCGTTGGGCAGCATGAGCAGACCATGACCGGTTTCGCCAAGCGCCACCGTCACTTCGTCCGAGATCGCCCGGCGTGCCTGCAGCCCGAGATCGGGGTCCTCCAGCACGCCGACGGCCTCCGGCACCCGGTTGAGCGAGGTCTGCAGCCGTGCCGCGACCTCATCGGGCTCTGTGCCTTCCGGAACGCCTGCCATGGTCAGAACCTCGTGCCCGAGTGCCCTGTAGGCGCGTGCCGCCGCCTCGGGGTCAGGATGATCGGGCGAAATCGCGAGGCTGACCGGGAATGGAAAGGCCCCCAGTGCATCCGGGCCGAGGGGCCCGCTGCCATCAGCGATCAGCACCACCGCCATGAGAGGCGCCCCCTCGGCAACGTCAACAGCCGCGGCATTCTCCCGGACCGGATCCGGCGCCAGACCGGCGGAAGCTGCGTTTTCATCTGACGCTAGTTCCGGACCCGGAGGCGCCTCGTCTGAGGGGACATTTTCGTCAGGCGTCGGAGCGGAAGCACTTTCATCCGTCACCGGTGCGTCGCCCTCCTCGGGGGCGCCCGGCTGCTCCGGGGCATCCGTCCCTGCAGCAGGCGCTTCCTCCACAGACGGGGCCTGCGGGGCTGTCTCGACCTCCGGTGCTTCCGCCGCCTCGGGGGCCTCCGCCGGTTCCGGCGCCGGGGCTGGCTCGGTTTCGGCCGCGGGCATTTCTTCTGTCTCCGGGGTCTCGGCCACCTCGGGCGCATCCGCCTCCCCGGCCCCGTCATCCACCAGCGGCGCCGCGGGCGCGGGCTCCTCGGCCGCGGGAGCCGCGGGCGCCTGCGGCTCTTCGGCGATCGAAGGTGCCGCGTCGGTCTTCGGCCCGGACGACGCGGGCTCGGCAGGGGCCGTCTCGGGGGAAGCGCTTCCGGGCGCTTCCGGCCGCGCAGCAGCCTCGGGCGCCACCGCCTCGGCCTCCTCGGACAGGCGCTTCGGCGCCGTGTCGCTGCCCTCGGGCAGCGGAGGACCGTCCGGCGCCGCGCCGACCATGACATCGGGGGCCGGCTCCAGCGGCGGCCCGGTCAACAGCGAGAGCGCAACCACCCCCGCACCCGCGACGGCCGCACCGCAAATCACACCTGCCAGAACTCCGCGCGCCATGTTCCTAAGCTCCCCCTGCGCCGATCACGCGTCCGGCCCGCCCCTTGACGTTGGCCGGACGCCCTGCGCATTTATATTCCGAGGCGCGCCAGCGCCGCCACCCCCGAAGGCCGGAATTCCATGCTTCTGCTTATAGATAACTACGACAGCTTCACCTACAATCTCGTCCACTACCTGGGCGAACTCGGTGCGGATGTCGGCGTCTGGCGCAACGATGCGCTGAACGTGCAGGAAGCCATGGCGCTCAATCCGTCGGGGATCGTGCTCAGCCCCGGCCCCTGCGACCCCGATCGCGCGGGCATCTGCCTTGCCCTGACCGAGGCTGCGGCAGAGACGGGCACCCCCCTGCTCGGCGTCTGTCTCGGGCACCAGACCATCGGCCAGGCCTTCGGCGGCACCGTCGTGCGACACGGCGAAATCGTGCACGGCAAGATGGGCCTGGTGCGGCACACCGGCACCGGGCTTTTCACGGGCCTGCCCTCGCCCTTCGAGGCGACGCGCTATCATTCGCTCGTCGTGCAGCGCAGCGACCTGCCCGCCTGCCTCGAAGTGACGGCGGAACTCGAGGACGGCACCATCATGGGCCTCCAGCATCGCGAGTTGCCCATTCATGGCGTGCAGTTCCATCCCGAATCCATCGCCTCGCACCACGGCCACGCCCTGCTGCAGAACTTCATGAACGTGACGAAGGTCCCGGCATGAGCGCCGACATCAAGCCGCTCATCGCCGCCGCCGCCGACCGTCCGCTCACCCGCGACGAGGCCGAGGTCGCCTTCGGCATCCTCTTCGACGGCGAAGCGACGCCCGCCCAGATCGGCGGCCTGCTCATGGCGCTGCGCACGCGCGGGGAATCCGTGGCCGAATACGCCGCCGCCGCCTCCGTGATGCGTTCCAAGTGTCGCAAGGTGACGGCCCCCGCCGGCGCCATCGACATCGTCGGCACCGGCGGTGATGGCAAAGGCACGCTCAACATCTCCACCGCCGCGGCCTTCGTCGTGGCGGGGGCCGGCGTTCCGGTCGCAAAGCACGGCAACCGCAACCTCAGCTCGAAAAGCGGTGCCGCCGACGCGCTGACAGAGCTCGGCGTCAACGTCATGGTCGAGGCGGACAAGGCCCAGACCGCCCTCACCGAGGCCGGCATCTGCTTCATGATGGCGCCCATGCACCATCCGGCCATGGCCCATGTCGGCCCGGTCCGCGCCGAACTTGGCACGCGCACGATCTTCAACATCCTCGGCCCGCTGACCAACCCGGCGGGCGTGCAGCGTCAGCTCACCGGCGCCTACAGCCGCGCCCTGCTCCGCCCCATGGCCGAAACGCTGCAGCAGCTCGGCGCGCGGCGGGCCTGGCTCGTCCATGGCAGCGACGGCACCGACGAGATGACGATCACCGGCATCTCCTGGGTGGTATCCCTCGAAGAGGACGGCACCCTGCGCGAGGCAGAGATTCACCCCGAGGACGCGGGCCTGCCCGAGCATCCTTTCGAGGCCATTGTCGGTGGCACACCGCAGGAAAACGGACGCGCTCTTGCCGCGCTGCTCGAGGGCGAGACATCCGCCTACCGCGACGCGGTCCTGCTGAACTCCGCAGCCGCGCTGGTGATCGCCGGCCACGCCGCGGACCTTCATGAGGGCGTGGCCCAGGCCACCGAAAGCATCGACAGCGGCGCGGCCAAGGCCAAGGTCACCGCGCTGGCCCGCCTGACGGCGTGACCCCGCCGGCGGCATGGGCCCACCTGCCCTTTTTCACACGGGACCTGCCCCGGATCGAGGCGGCATTTGCCGCCGAGACCAGGGACATCTTGCCGCCCGAGCCGCAGCGCTTCGCCGCGCTCGCGGCGGTGGTGCCAGAAGACGTCCGCGTGGTGATCCTCGGCCAGGACCCCTATCCCACGCCGGGCCATGCCCATGGCTTCGCCTTCTCCGTCGAACCCGAGGTGCGCCCGCTGCCCCGCTCGCTTTCCAATATTCATGAAGAGCTGAAGTCGGATCTTGGCGCCTGCCCGGCCGACGGAGACCTGCGTTTTTGGGCGGATCAAGGCGTGCTCTTGCTGAACACCGCCCTGACGGTTCCGGCGGGCGATGCAGGCGGCCATGCGCGCCTCGGCTGGTCCCGTCTCACCGAAGAGGTCGTGGCCGAGCTTTCCGAACGCCCGCGCGCCTTCCTGCTCTGGGGCAACCACGCTCAGAAGTTCGAGCGTTTCATCAGCGGCGCTGACCATCTGATCCTGAAATCTCCGCACCCCTCGCCGCTCTCGGCAAGGCGCGGCTTTTTCGGCTCGCGCCCCTTTTCCCAGATCAACGACTGGCTTATTGCCAAGGGCGAAAGACCTATCGACTGGACCGGGACATGACGCAGACGATCCTCGACAAGATCAAGGCCTACAAGCTCGACGAAATCGCGGCGGACAAGATCGCGACGCCGATCGAGCGTGTCGAGGACGCGGCCCGCGCAGCGCCGCCCGTGCGCCCCTTTGCCGAGGCGCTGCGCACCGCTGGCCAGACCGGCTACGGGCTCATCGCCGAGGTCAAGAAGGCCTCGCCCTCCAAGGGGCTCATCCGCGAGGATTTCGATCCCGCCGCGCTGGCCAGGGCCTATGAGGCCGGCGGAGCGACCTGCCTCTCGGTCCTGACCGACACGCCCTCCTTCCAGGGCGCCAAGTCCTTTCTGACCGATGCGCGCGAAGCGACCTCGCTGCCTGCGCTGCGCAAGGATTTCATGTACGACACCTATCAGGTGGCCGAGGCACGCGCACTTGGCGCGGACTGCATTCTCATCATCATGGCCAGCGTCTCGGACGCCCAAGCCTCGGATCTTGAAGCCGCCGCACGGATCTGGGGCATGGATGCCCTGATCGAGGTCCACGATGCCGAAGAGCTTGAGCGCGCGCTCAAGCTGAGCTCACCCCTGATTGGCATAAACAATCGCAATCTCAAGACATTCGAGACCTCTCTTGATGTAACGCGCGAACTTTCCCGCAATATCGACAGGGGCCCCATCCTGGTCTCCGAATCCGGCCTCTCGACACCTGCCGATCTCGCGGAGATGGCGGCCTGCGGTGCCCGCGCATTCCTGATCGGCGAAAGCCTCATGCGCCGGCCCGACGTCACCGAGGCGACACGCGACCTTCTCGCCGACCCCGTGCCTGCATGAGCGGCAAGCGCCTCACTCACTTCGACGAAAGCGGCGCCGCCCAGATGGTGGATGTCTCCGAAAAGGCCGCCACCGCCCGCCTCGCCACGGCCGAGGCGCAGATCGTGATGCAGCCCGAGACTCTCGCGCTCATCACCGAGGGACGGGCCAAGAAGGGCGACGTGATCGGCGTCGCACGACTTGCCGGGATCATGGGCGCCAAGCGCACCGCGGATCTCATCCCGCTCTGCCACCCGCTTCCCGTCACCAAGGCGACCGTGGATCTCGAACCGGACGCGGACCTGCCGGGCCTTCGCATAACCGCCAGCGTCAAGACCACTGGTCAAACCGGCGTTGAAATGGAGGCGCTCACCGCTGCCTCGACCGCCGCGCTGACCGTCTACGACATGTGCAAGGCCGTGGACCGGGGGATGCGGATCGAAGGTCTGCGTGTCATCCTGAAGGACGGCGGCAAATCAGGGCGTTACGAGGTTTCATGATCTCCGTTTCCGAGGCGCTCGACAGGCTTTTTTCCCTCGCGGCGCCGCTCGGCACCGAAGAGGTCCCCCTGCTCGAAGCCAACGGTCGCATCCTCGCCCGCGACGTGACCGCCCGCCGCGACCAGCCCCCTTTCGACAACTCCGCCATGGATGGCTATGCGGTAACCGAGGGCGCGCAGGGCGACAGCTTCCGCGTGATCGGAGAATCCGCCGCCGGCCATCGTTTCACCGGCCCCCTCGCGCCCGGCGAAGCCGTCCGCATCTTCACGGGCGCGCCGATCCCCGAGGGCACCGGCCGCGTCATCCTGCAAGAGGACGTGACCCGCGAAGGCGACACGATCACCATCACAGGGGCGCCCGGCGAAGGCCTGCACATCCGGCAGTCCGGCGATGATTTCAGGACCGGCGACAGCGTTACGGCGCCGCGTCGCCTGTCACCGAACGACATCGCGCTCATGGCGGCCATGAACATCGCCCGCGTGCCGGTGGCGCGGCAACCGCGCGTGGCAATCATCGCGACCGGCGACGAACTGGTCATGCCCGGCGAAGACCCCGGTCCGGACCAGATCGTCGCCTCCAACAGTTTCGGCCTGCGCGCGCTGCTTTCCGAATTGGGTGCGACGCCGCGCCTGCTCCCCATCGCCCGCGACAGTCTCTCTTCGCTACGCACTGTGCTGGAACTGGCCGACGATTCCGATCTCGTTCTGACCATCGGCGGCGCTTCCGTGGGCGATCATGACCTCGTCGCACAGGCGGCGGCGGACATGGGCCTGGACCGCGCCTTCCACAAGGTCGCGATGCGTCCGGGAAAACCGCTGATGTCCGGGCGCCTGGGCGACGCGATGATGATCGGCCTGCCGGGCAACCCGGTCTCCGCCATGGTCTGCGGCCATGTCTTCGTCGCCCCGGTCATCCGCGCCATGCTGGGCCTCGGCGCCTCCCCCGCCCCCCGCAAGACCGCGCACCTGGCACGCGACATCCCGGCCAACGGGCCCCGCGAGCACTACATGCGCGCCCGACGCATGGCAGACGGACTTTCGCTCTTCGACCGCCAGGACTCGAGCCTGCTCAGCATCCTCAGCGCCGCCGACGCGCTGATCGTCAGGCCGCCGCACGATCCCGCGCGCAGCGTCGGCGAAAACGTGGACTACCTTCCCCTCAGCTGACCACAACATTTCATGAATTCATGAAATGCTGAAAGCGCTTCTGGGCCACAACCCAGTTGACACAAAACAAGAACATGCATAGAACAAAACGAAGCTGAGGGAGCCGCACATGCTGACGAAGAAACAGCTCGACCTACTCGATTTCATCAATCGCCGCATGTCGCGCGACGGGGTTCCGCCCAGCTTCGACGAGATGAAGGAGGCACTCGACCTGCGCTCCAAGTCCGGCATCCACCGGCTCATCACCGCGCTGGAAGAACGGGGGTTCATCCGCCGCCTCGCCCACCGCGCCCGCGCGATCGAGATCGTGAAGCTACCCGAAAGCCTTGCAAACAAGTCCGCCGGCTTCGAGGCGCGCGTAATCGACGGCGACATCCCGGACGAACGTCCGGCCACCGCCCGCAACGTCACGCCAAGCGTCTCCGAGCTTCCCCTCATGGGCCGCATCGCGGCCGGCGCCCCGATCGAGGCGATCAACGATATCCCGCCGCAGATCGGCGTACCCGGTGGCATGATTTCTGGCAACGCCCGCCACTATGCGCTCGAGGTCAAGGGCGACTCCATGATCGAGGCCGGCATCAACGACGGCGACGTCGTGGTGATCCGCGAAACCGCCACCGCCGACGATGGCGACATCGTCGTGGCCCAGGTCGAGGGCTATGAGGCCACCCTCAAGCGGTTCCGCCGCAAGGGCGACATGGTGATGCTCGAGGCAGCCAACCCCGCCTACGAAACCCGCGTTCTGCCCAAGGGCAGCGTCGCAGTCCAAGGTCGGCTCGTGGGCCTCATCCGCACCTACTGAGGCGGCCTCCCACCCCACCATAGACGCCAGTGGCCCGGCGGGTTCGCCTGCCGCCAGCGCAGCCCCTCTGCCGTAACCCAGGCCGCGACCGCCCCTGTGGCGCGCAGCCGGTCGGGGTCGAAGACGCGGCAGTCTCCGCCCTCCACGTAGGGCTCGGAGGCGACCACGATCCCGCCCCCGCCGCAGAGCAGGCCTTCCTGTGCGCGCTTGCCCTGGGCATGGAAGATCTCGGTCCCCGCCAGCGTGACCTGCGCCAGCCGCCCCTCGCGGGGCCCTGGCCAGAGCCTCGCCGCGGCCACTTGATCGCGCCCGGCTCCGTCGTTCTCCAGCCAGACCTGGGCCACGAACCCCGCGCCGCTATCGCGCGACAGGCCCCGCCCCTCGGGCGTCATCACGCCGACCAGCCCGCCGCTGTCGGCGATCAGCAGCGCGGGCCTCTCCGCCCCGGACCACAGCCAAAGCGCCAGCGCCATGGGCGCCAGCCCAGCCAGCCGCCCCCTCCCGCGCCAGAGGCAGAGCAGCAGCCCACCAAGCGCCATCAGCGGCAGCACCCAGGGCCCCGGCGCCACCACCGGCCGCACCGCCCCCGGCCAGCCACCCACCGTCTCGGCCACCGCCAGGATCCAGCCGAGGCCCAGCCCCATGCCCGCCAGAGGCAGCCAATCCAGCCCCAGGGGCATCAGCAGGGCCGCAACCACGCCCAGCGGCATCACCACCAGCCCCATGACCGGCACCGCCACCAGGTTCGCAACCAGGCCATAGCTGGCCGCCGTGTTGAAATGCGCCATGCCCACCGGTGCCGTCGCAAGCCCCGCAACCGAAGACGAAATCACGACCCCGGCCACGGGCATGAGCCAGCGCGGAAGGTCCCGGCCCCGGCGCCAGAGGCTGATCCGCTCGTAGACCGCCACCAGCGCCGTGGTCGCGGCGAAGGACATCTGGAAACCCGGGCCGGTCAGGGCCTCGGGCTGCAGCGACAGGATCACCAGCGCGGCGAGCGCTACGGACCGCAGGCTCAGCGCCCGCCGATCCAGCATTACCGCCACCAGCGCAACCGCTGCCATGACAAACGCCCGCTCTGTCGCAACATTGCCGCCGGAGAGCGCAAGGTATCCCGCCGCTGCCAGAAGCGCGCCGCCGGCCGCCAGCTTCTTCACCGGCCAGAAATGCCGGACCCGCGGCACCAGCAGCAATCCAAGACGCAGCGCCGTGAAGACCACGCCGGCCAGAAGCCCCATGTGCAACCCCGAGATTGCCAGAAGGTGCGCGAGGTTGGTGTTGCGGAGGTCTGCGAGCGTCTGCCGCGACATGGCGGAGCGGACGCCACTCATGATCGCGGCCGCAAAGGCGCCGCGCTCACCCGCCAGAAGGTGCCGCACCCGCTCGCTCAGCCACATGCGCCCGGCGAAGACGCGCAGCCCTTCGCCGGGCGGCGCCAACGCCATCACCGGCACGCGCGTATAGCCCACGGCGCCGAGCTGCAGGAACCAGGCATGGCGCCGAAAGTCGAAACCGCCCGGCTCCACCGCGCCGGAAGGCGGCGAAAGGTGCCCAGTCAGGAGCGCCGTCATGCCCGGCCGGATCTCCGCCGCCGCCCCGCCGTGCAACGAGACACGCACCCGCGCCGGCGTCTCCCGCGGATCCATCCGTTCCAGCACCACGCGGTCGAGCATCAGCCGCACGGCGTCCGAGGCAGAACGGTCCATCCCGATGACGCGCCCCTCGATGGGTCCGTAGTAGCGGAAGTCGAGCACCGGTGCCGCGAGCCGATGGGTGCGTGCGCCTGCGAGCGCAAAGCCGAACAGCATCAGCCCCGACGCCATCAGCAGCATCGCCATGCCGAATCCAGCCCAACGCGCCAAGACAATCCCGAGACAGCCCGCCGCCGGGGCGCCCCAGAGCTGCCAGACAGGCGGCTCCACCGGCATTGCGAAGAACACGCCGATGCCACAGGCCATGCAGACAGGCGCCCATGGGAACAGCGCCCCGCGCTGCCCATGCAGCGCCGTCTGCATCCAGAGCAGCGCCCGCCCCATGCTTGTGATCGCCCCTTGGCCCCGTTAATCAGGCGCCAAGTTTCAGCCCTCCACGGTTAGCAAAAGGTTAAGCCCACATGTCCGGCCAGATCGTGACCCGTTTCGCCCCATCACCCACCGGGTTCCTGCACATCGGCGGGGCACGGACCGCGCTCTTCAACTGGCTCTTCGCGCGTGGCAATGGCGGTCGCTTCCTGCTCCGCATCGAGGACACGGACCGCGCCCGCTCCACGCCCGAGGCGACTCAGGCCATCCTCGACGGGATGGACTGGCTCGGACTCGAGCATGACGGTGAGGTCGTGAGCCAGGCCGCGGGGGCCGAGCGCCACGCCGAGGTGGCGCACGAGCTGCTGGAGAAAGGCGCCGCATTCAAGTGCTTCTCCACGCAGGAGGAAATCGAGGCATACCGCGAAAAGGCCCGCGCCGAGGGCCGCTCCACGATGTTCGTGAGCCCCTGGCGCGAAGCCGACCCTTCCTCCCATCCCGATGCGCCCTATGTGATCCGCCTGAAGACGCCGCTTGAGGGCGAGACCATCATCCGGGACCAGGTGCAGGGCGACGTGCGTATCGGCAACGATCAGCTTGACGACATGGTGCTTCTGCGCTCGGACGGCACACCCGTCTACATGCTTGCGGTGGTGGTCGACGACCACGACATGGGCGTCACGCATGTGATCCGGGGCGACGATCACCTCAACAACGCCGCGCGCCAGATGGGGATCTACAGCGCCATGGGCTGGGACCTGCCCGTCTATGCACACATCCCGCTGATCCATGGCCCGGACGGCAAGAAGCTCTCCAAGCGCCACGGCGCGCTTGGCGTCGATGAATACCAGAAGATGGGCTACCCGGCCGCCGGGATGCGCAACTACCTCGCGCGTCTCGGCTGGAGCCATGGCGACGACGAATTCTTCACCGACGCCCAGGCGCAGGCCTGGTTCGGGCTCGACGGGATCGGCAAGTCACCCGCGCGTTTCGACTTCAAGAAGCTCGAGAATCTTTGCGGTCAGCACATCGCCGCACTGGCCGATGCCGCACTGCTGAAGGAACTCGATGATTTCCTCGACGCGACGGGCCAGCTTCCTTTTACCGAGACGCAACGCGACGGAATGAGCCGCGCCATGTACTGCCTCAAGGACCGGGCAAAGCTCTTGCCGGATCTCCTTGAAAAGGGACACTTTATTCTCTCCGAACGGCCGCTGGATGTGGACGAGAAGGCGCAGAAGGCGCTCGATCCGGTATCCCGTCGTATACTGTCAGAATTGACGCCGCACCTGCAAAGTGCTAGCTGGTCGCGCGATGATCTCGAAGCGCAGCTTGGCGCATTCGCCGAAGCGCAGGGGACCAAGTTCGGCAAGCTTGCCGCGCCGCTGCGCGCCGCCCTTGCCGGGCGGGCCGTAACCCCGAGCGTCTTCGACATGATGCTTGTGCTGGGCCGCGACGAGACGATCGCCCGCCTGGCCGAGGCCGCGGAAGAATCCTGAGCGCATTCGCCGCGAGGGGCCTCTGCAGGCCATGTGATAAACAGGCCAGGGCGGCCCCGCCCGGCCACCACCGACGAAGGGACGACGAAGCATGGCTGACAGCACAAAATCCGCAACCCTCAGCATCGGCGACAAGACCGTCGAGCTCCCGATCCACCACCCCACTGCCGGGCCGGACGTTCTCGACATCCGCAAGCTCTACAGCCAGGCGGGCGTTTTCACCTACGATCCGGGCTACACCTCCACCGCGTCCTGCGACAGCACCATCACCTTCATCGATGGTGACAAGGGCGAACTTCTGCACCGCGGCTACCCGATCGACCAGCTTGCCTCGAAATCGCACTACCTCGAGGTCTGCTACCTGCTGCTTTACGGCGAACTGCCCAAGGCGGGCGAACTCGAGGAATTCGAGAACACCATCACCCGCCACACCATGATCCACGAACAGATGCACAACTTCTTCCGCGGCTATCGCCGGGATGCGCATCCGATGGCGGTCATGGTCGGCACAGTGGGCGCGATGGCCGCCTTCTATCACGACAGCACCGACATCTCCGATCCGCACCAGCGCGAGATCGCGAGCCACCGCCTGATCGCCAAGATGCCGACGATCGCGGCCATGGCCTACAAGTACT
Source organism: Allosediminivita pacifica (assembly GCF_003054175.1). Lineage (GTDB taxonomy): Bacteria > Pseudomonadota > Alphaproteobacteria > Rhodobacterales > Rhodobacteraceae > Allosediminivita > Allosediminivita pacifica. Next base: position 129,560 of record NZ_QBKN01000005.1, on the reverse strand, counting down.
CGGTGGGTCAGCCCTTCGTCTATCCGCGCAACGATCTCAGCTACGCGGCGAACTTCCTGCACATGTGCTTCGCCGTCCCGGCCGAGGAATACGTGGTGAACCCGATCCTGGCCCGCGCCATGGACCGCATCTTCACCCTGCACGCCGACCACGAGCAGAACGCCTCGACCTCGACAGTGCGGCTCGCCTCCTCCTCGGGCGCGAACCCCTTCGCCTGCATCGCGGCCGGCATCGCCTGCCTCTGGGGCCCTGCCCACGGCGGCGCCAACCAGGCCTGCCTCGAGATGCTCAAGGAAATCGGCGACCCCGAGCGCATCCCCGAGTTCCTGGCCCGCGCGAAGGACAAGAACGATCCGTTCCGCCTCATGGGCTTCGGTCACCGGGTCTACAAGAACTTCGACCCGCGCGCGAAGGTGATGAAGCAGTCCGCCGACGAGGTGCTCGACCTGCTGGGTGTCGAGGACAACCCGGTGCTCGCCACCGCGAAGGAGCTGGAGAAGCAGGCGCTGGCCGACGACTATTTCGTCGAGCGCAAGCTCTTCCCGAACGTCGACTTCTACTCGGGCGTCATCCTCGAGGCGATGGGCTTCCCGCTGTCCATGTTCACGCCGATCTTCGCCGTGGGCCGCACAGTCGGCTGGGTCAGCCAGTGGAAGGAAATGCTGAACGACCCGCAGAACAAGATCGGTCGTCCCCGCCAGCTCTACCTTGGCGAAACGGCCCGAGACTACGTGGACATCGAGAACCGCTGATCCAGCGGCACTCCGCGATCAGAGGGCCCTGCCGCAGCCGCGGCGGGGCCCTTTCCTTGTCGGAAGACGCCTCTTTCAGCCCAGCGCCCCCAGCGCGGGCCCTGCGGCGTCGGTGACAAGACCGTAGCGCTGCCGCGTCTCCTCTGCCGGGATGGCGGCACCGAACATGTAACCCTGCAGCTCGTCGCAGCCCTCCCGGATCAGGAAGGCGCGCTGCGTCTCCGTCTCCACGCCCTCGGCCACGACGCTCATCCCGTTCGAGGCCGCAAGCGCGAGGATCGCCCGCACGATGAACGAAGAATTCTCGTCGTCGGTAACATGCCGAATGAAACTGGCGTCGATCTTGAGCCGGTCGAAGCTGCACTCCAGGAACATCGAGAGCGAGGAATACCCCGTTCCGAAATCATCCATCGAAATCTTCACTCCCAAGGCGCGGCACTGCACCAGCGTGGCAATGGCCTTGTCCTTGTCGCGATGAAATCCGGACTCGGTCACTTCGAGTTCGAGCCGATGGGCCGGCAGTCCGGTCTCTCGCAGAACTCCCGCAAGAAACGGGACAAACTCGTTGCGTATCAGCTGACCCGGCGCCACGTTGACCGCGATGCGGTGCGGCGCGTCCCAGCTCGCCGCCTCGCGACAGGCCTCGCGCAACACCCATTCGCCGATCCGGATGATCTGGCCGCTTTCCTCGGCAATCGGTACGAACTCGGACGGCGCGACCTCGCCCACGCGCGGACCGGTCCATCGTAGCAGCGCCTCGAACCCCACGACCGCCCGGCTGACGGCATCGACCTGCGGCTGGTAACAGAGCGTGAGCTCGCCCCGCGCGACGGCGCCATCAAGCTCCGCGCTCAGCTCGGTCTTCCGCCGTGTCTCCTGCTCCATATCGCTCGTGAAGCTCAGGCTGAGATTTCGGCCGGACCGCTTTGCAGCGTACATGGCAAGATCCGCCCGCGAAAGAAGCTGCGCCGCGCTTGTCCCGTCCTCGGGAAATACGCTGACACCCACCGAGGCACCGACCTTGATATCGCCGGTCACGGGGGCTTCGAAGGCAAGCACCGCGTCACATAGGAACTGGCCAAAGGCGAGCCCCTCCTCCCGGTTCTCGGCATGGGCCTTCAGCGCAACGAACTCGTCCCCGCCCAGCCGGTAGAGCGTCTCGTCCGGGCCAAGCCGGCCCCGTAGGTACTTCGACAGCGAGACGAGCAGCGCGTCGCCTGCGGCATGGCCATGCAGGTCGTTGACCTCCTTGAAGCGGTCCAGGTCGATCAGGGCCGCGACGAGGCATCCTTCGGCGTCCGGGTCGGCCAGCCGTTTTTCAAGCTGAGCATGCATGCTCGCGCGGTTGGGAAGGCCGGTCAGGCGGTCCTCTAACGCGAGCTTTCGATAGCGCGTGACAGCCTCCTGCGTTGCCTCGTGGTCGGCGAAGAAGCTTGCGGAGGAACACAGGATGATCAGGATGTTGGCCAGCGCCACCGGCACAAGCAGCGTCGCGCTCCCGAAGCTTCCCGACGGCTCGACCGCGAGCGCCAGCACTTCATCAGGGCCAAGACCGTAGGCCCGCACCATGACAAAGTGCAGGATCAGCACGAGAAGCGTGTTCACCGTCGCGAAGGGGAGCGCCGGTGCCACGTCGCGGCCAGGGTCCTTTGGTGCCAGCAGCGCCATCGCGCCCCCGGCGAGGGCGAACCACAGGCTGGCCTTGAGGAAGACCGCGAAATCCACATCTTCCGCCCCGGCAAAGTTCGTCAGGGCCCAGAAGTTCACCAGCGCCGGAAAGAATGGCACGAGGAAAAGGCCCACCATGTGGTGCCATCGTACCGGCGACAGCGAGGTAAAGGTCAGGACCTCGTAGTAGATGACGCAAATCACGATCTGAACCGCGACCATCACCCCATCCAGCGATACCGGGAGGTGCGGAATATAAGAGGCAACCAGAAGGTGTGAGACCGACCATACGGATACCCCCGACATCGCACCGGTCAGGGTGATCATCGCAAGTCTGCGCCGCCGGGTCATCGACTTCAGCCGCTGCAGGTAGAGCGCGATGAGGTAGGCGTTCACGAGCGACAGCAGGCTGGCCGCGAGAATCACATAAACATCGTGTGCGGCAACGATATGAAAAAGCCCGTACAGTACTCCGCCTCCCCACGAAGGCGGCGACTGCCGCCCGGAACGGACGCCACGATGCCAAGAGGAACTTAAGGCACGGCGAAGCTACGGGCTCGAAAGTCCTTCCACTTTTTGGAAATCTCCCCCGGGCGATCGTCACTCCGCCACCCTTCCGCCCGACTCGTCAGGCGCCGCCAATCCGAGCCCGGCTGCCTGCCGCGACCGGCCGTCGGGAGCAGCAGCGCCCGCGTGCACAGGCCGAACGGCCTGCTCTCATCCTCCGAGACTGCGGGACATTCTTAAGAACCGGTAAAACCGGAAGGCTAACCCATTGATTTCACTGGATCCCAAAGATGTCCCTGCCCGGGACAAGCAATCTTCCCGCGGCAGACGCGACAAAGTGAACGCAGCCCCCTTTGCCCTCATTGGCGCCGGACCGCCGCTCGAATATGATCGGGGCATGGTTACAGAATTCGGCCACTTCGCCCTCATCCTCGCCTTTCTCGTCGCGATCGTTCAGATGGTCGTACCCATGGCCGGCGCCCACAAGCGCTGGCCCGGTTGGATGGCCGTGGCCGAACCCGCCGCGACAACCCAGTTCCTGCTGATCGGTTTCTCCTTCCTGGCCCTCACCTGGGCCTTCCTGACCTCGGATTTCTCGCTCCGGCTGGTCTACCTGAACAGCCACTCGGCCAAGCCGCTCATCTACAAGATCAGCGGCGTCTGGGGGAACCACGAGGGCTCCATGCTGCTGTGGGTGCTGATCCTGAGCCTCTTCGGCGCCATGGCCGCCTGGTTCGGCGGCAACCTCCCTCCGGGACTGAGGGCGCGGGTTCTCTCGGTGCAGGCCGCCATCGGTGTCGCCTTCATCGCCTTCATCCTCTTCACCTCGAACCCATTCGAGCGGATGCCGGTGCCCCCCTTCGACGGGCAGGATCTGAACCCGCTCCTGCAGGACCCCGGCCTCGCCTTTCACCCGCCCTTCCTCTACCTCGGCTACGTCGGGCTCAGCATTTGCTTCAGCTTCGCCGTGGCCGCGCTGATCGAGGGCCGCGTCGACGCCGCCTGGGCCCGCTGGGTCCGCCCCTGGACGCTGGCCGCATGGGTCTGTCTCACCATTGGCATCGCGCTGGGATCCTGGTGGGCCTACTACGAGCTCGGCTGGGGCGGCTTCTGGTTCTGGGACCCGGTCGAGAATGCGAGCTTCATGCCCTGGCTTCTGGCCGCCGCGCTGCTCCACTCCGCCATCGTGGTCGAGAAGCGCGAGTCCCTGAAAAGCTGGACGATCCTGCTCGCCATCCTTGCCTTCGGCTTCTCGCTCATCGGGACCTTCATCGTCCGTTCCGGCGTCATCACCTCCGTGCATTCCTTCGCCTCGGACCCCGAACGCGGCGTCTTCATCCTGCTGATCCTGGTCGTCTTCACCGGCGGCGCGCTCACGCTCTTTGCAGCGCGCTCGGGTGTCATGCAGGCGCGCGGCGTCTTCGGTATCGTCAGTCGCGAGAGCGCGCTGGTCGCCAACAACATCCTGCTGGCGGTCTCGGCCTTCGTCGTCTTCGTGGGCACCCTGTGGCCGCTCGTTGCCGAGATGGCCTTTGACCGCAAGCTCAGCGTCGGCCCGCCCTTCTTCGACATGGCCTTCACGCCTTTCATGCTGATCCTCGGGCTGCTGCTTCCCTTCGGCTCCATGCTCGCATGGAAGCGTGGCAGCGCCAGCCGCGTCGCACGTCAGCTCGCCCCGGCGTTCTTCCTCGCCCTCGCCCTTCTCGGACTGACATGGGTACTCCAGACCGGCCGCAGCCTGCTTGGCCCCATGGGCGTCTTCCTCGGGGCCTGGCTCATCGGCGGGGCGGTGACAGACCTGATCTCCCGCACGGGGCAGAACCGCGATTGGTCGCGTCTGCGGCGCCTGCCCCGCGCCGACTGGGGCAAGAGCATCGCGCACGCTGGGCTTGGCATCACCATGCTCGGCATCGCTGGCCTTACCGCCTGGGAGCAGGAGGACATCCGCATCGCCCAGATCGGGGAGCCCTTCGAAGTCGCGGGCTTCGAGCTCGAACTTCTCGGGGTCGAAGAAATCCAGGGGCCGAACTATTACGCAACGCAAGGCGAAGTGGCAATCCGCAGCGATGGAGACGAGATCGCCCGCCTTTTCCCGCAGAAGCGAAACTACCCCGTGGCCCAGATGCCCACGACGGAGGCCGCCATCGACTACCGGTTCCTGCGCGATCTCTACGTCGTCATCGGCGACGAGCAGTCGGGCGGCGGCTGGGTGATCCGGACCTATCTGAAGCCCCTGGCGAACTGGATCTGGGGCGGCGCGATCCTCATGGCGCTTGGGGGCTTCGTGTCGCTTTCGGATCGCCGTTTCCGCGTGGCCGCCGGTGCAGGCAAGCGAACGGCGGCCAAGGGAGTGCCTGCGGAATGATGCTCCTGCTGCGCCGCATGATCCTGGCCCTTTGTTTCGCCATGGCCGCCCTGCCCGCGGCCGCGGTGCAACCTGACGAGATGCTGGACGATCCGGTGCTCGAGCAACGCGCGCGCGATATCTCCGCCGGGCTCAGATGCCTTGTCTGCCAGAATGAGAGCATCGACGAATCCAACGCTTCGCTGGCCCGCGACCTGCGGCTGCTGGTCCGCGAAAGGCTGGTCGCCGGGGACAGCAACGAAGAGGTCGTCGACTTCATCGTCGAGCGATACGGAGAATTTGTCCTGCTGCAACCGACGACCCGCGGCTGGAACTGGCTTCTCTGGGCCGCGGGCCCCCTGCTCTTCATCTGTGCCGCCGGCGTTGGCGCCGCCTACATCCGCAGCCGGTCGCGCGCGGAGAGCCCTGCCTCCGACGCGCTGAGCGAGGATGAACGGCGTCGGCTGGAAGAGTTACTGCGCGAGTAGCGGACAGGAAGGGGGACGCGTCTTCGCGGCAACGGCCGTTGCGCGAACACGTCCTTCCACAGGGCTTTGTCATCGACCGGGCCGCAGCCAGATGCTATAGGCAATGCAGGGTCCGCAGTTCACCCAGGCTCCGCCACTTGCTAAACCTGCCTCACGAACCGATATGGATCGCCTTCGTGATACCCATGGACAAGGGCGGACCTCCTACTCCCTCAGGGAGCGCGGTATCGGTGACGGAGGACTCATATGTCTCGCGACCTCATACCCCTGTCCCTCAAGGACGTCTCCACCTTTGCAAAGACGCTGCGGGCCGGGCTCGACCAACCGCCATCGCACCTCGAGATGCTCGGGCTGATTGCCCGGTCGGCGGGCTACCGCAACTACCAGCACATGCGCGCCCGTCTGGCGAGTACGCCTCCATCTCTTGTGGACGAGAAGGCCGTGCAGCGCGCAGCCCGGCATTTCGACGAGGCAGGCGACCTTGCCCGCTGGCCAACCCGCATGCGGATGCAGGAGCTCTGCCTTTGGGTGATCTGGTCGCGCCTGCCCGCGCGCGAGGTCATGACAGAGCGCGGCATCAGCACGCGGATCCACGCCCTTTGCAGCTTTCGCGACGCCGCTCAGATCCGCCGGGGTCTGGTCGAACACGGGCTCTTCACGCGTGCCACGGATGGGTCGGAGTACCTGCGCGTGGAACGCGCGCCCACACCTGACGCTCGCGCCCTGATCGCCAGGCTGTTCCGCCGCCCGTGACGCCGCGTTTGGCTTTGCCTTCCCCGGACGGCCCGTGTTTCATGATGCCGACCGTCAGGGGGAGGGCCAGGAGATGGATTACGATACGCTCGGTTACGAGGTGAAGAACGATGTCGCGGTGGTGCGCATGAACCGCCCCGACGTGATGAACGCACTCAACACGCAGATGCGCGCCGAACTGACCGACGCGTTCAAGCGCGCGGGATCGGAGGCGCGCGTCGCGGTCCTCACCGGAAGCGGAAAATCCTTCTGTTCGGGGCAGGATCTCGGCGACCGGACCACCCTCGCCAATCTCGATCTCGAACGCGTGCTGCGCGACGAATATGTGCCGATGTTGCGAGCGATCAGTGACTGCCCCGTGCCCACCATCAGCGCAGTCAACGGGGCGGCGGCGGGCGCCGGCGCCAACCTCGCGCTGTCCGCCGATGTGGTGATTGCCGCGGAGAGTGCGTTCTTCACGCAGGCCTTCACGCGCATCGGCCTCATCCCCGACGCCGCGGGGACATGGTTCCTGCCCCGGCAGGTCGGCATGGCCCGCGCGATGGGCGCTGCCCTCTTTGCCGAGAGGATCGAGGCGCGCAAGGCCGAGGCCTGGGGCATGATCTGGGAAGCGGTGCCGGACGACCGTTTTGAAGATATCTGGATGGGCCGGGCCGCGCATCTCGCTCAGGGCCCGACCGCTGCCTACAGCCGCGTGAAGCAGGCTTTGCGGGCAAGCTTCGACAACACGCTGGACCAGCAGCTTTCGCTCGAATCCGAGCTTCAGGGGCAATGCGGCCAGACCCGCGACTTCAAGGAAGGCGTCGTTGCCTTCCTTGAAAAGCGAGCGGCGCGCTACGAGGGGCGCTAGGCGCCCCGGTGCTCATCGCGCCGCCTGCCAGTCGGCAAGTGCCGGGTTCTCGGAACGGTCCGCAATGCGTGGCATGTCAACCTCCTCCCCGTTGGCGGACACGGCAGGCGAGCGAAGCGCCTCGACGTCCCGGACCTGCCGGATCACCTCCGGAACCGCGGCCATCGTCGCGGCCAGATCGCGCTGCAGTTCCTGGCCCTTCGCCTGATGGCGCGCGCCGAAATAGAAGCTCACGATCGCCCCGAGCAGCCACCAAAGCGGCTCGGGCACCAGCGCAATTCCGGCCATGCGGGCTGCGAACCACGCAGGGTCCACCATGGCCGCGGTGAAAAGGCCGAGGGTCCCAAGGGCCATGGCCGGCCGCGGAATGCGGTTCAGCGCGTCCATCAGCCGGTCGAACCACCCGCGGCGCGCCACGCGGAATTCCTGCGCAAACTGCGTGAGCGCGGCCGCCTGCGCCGTGCCTGGCCTTCGGAGTTCACGCGGAAGACCTCGGCCGTCTCGGCAACCACGTTGCGACCGCCACCAAAAACCATGCCTAGCACCTTCTCGATCAGGCCCATGACGCCACCCGCGCGCGGAACTCGGCTTCGCTCATGTGGTAGCGTTCGGAAATGAATTCCTCGGCCCGCCGGATCCAGCCGCCTTTTGCGCCCGATCGCATGCGGGCGTACTTGCGGGATGCCGGTCGACGATCAGCGATCGAAAAATAGTAGTTCCGCCGCGCGATCCCGTAAGCGTCGACAATGTGGTCCGGTGCCCGCACGGCAGCACGATGGCACGCAGCCGCGGTCCGGGGGCCAATGGCACCATCGACTGCCACGTCCTCGCCCATGTCGTTGAGCAGGCGCTGAAGCACCCTCACGGCGTTGGAACCTGCGTGGACGTACATATCGAAGACGGTGGCGTGCAGCAGCGGCGGAAGATCCCCGATCTTGGGACCGAAAAAGTAGTGCTTCAGAAAGATGTCCGTCGCCATCTCCCGCGGAATGCGACGGACGTCTTCGGCGTCGATCTTGGCATTGCCGTCGAGATCAAGCCCCAGCCGCCGCAGCGTGTGGATCGTGACGCCGTACTTTGTCGCGCCACCGGGATCGTCGGGATCGTTCACATAACCCCCTTCGCGGGCGACGATCTCTTCAGCCATTCGCCTGATTTCGGTCATCTGCGTCATCGGACTGCCTCTTGCACGCATTCTCGCTGGCACCGAAACTGCGATCTATCCGTTAACCCGCATTCACCGGAGCGAACGTTGCCCCAATCAGACCTGAGCGCCGACGACATCATCGCCATGCTGGACCTCGCCCCCCACCCTGAGGGCGGCTATTTCCGGCAGACCTGGATCGCCGCAGCAGAGGGCGATGCACGGCCTGCGGGCACCTGCATCTATTTTCTGCTGAAAGCAGGCCAAGCCAGCCACTGGCACCGCGTGGATGCAACCGAGATCTGGCACTTCCACGCCGGCGCGCCGCTCGTGCTTTCCATCTCCGAAAGCGACAGGGGGCCTCGCCGCGATCTCATACTCGGGCCGGATCTTGCCTCGGGTGAGCGTCCGCAAGGCATCGTTCCCGAAGATCATTGGCAGGCGGCCCGGACGAATGGCGACTGGACCCTTGTGAGTTGCACCGTCTCTCCAGCGTTTCAGTTCGAGGGTTTCATGCTCGCCGAGCCTGGGTTCGACATATCAGCTGCCAACTGAAAAGGCGCGCCCCTGCGGGACGCGCCTCTGACTGGCCTCAAGGCCTTGCTTGGAGGGACTACCTCAGTCCCAGAAGCCTTCGTCGACGCCTTCCATTTCTTCCAGCTGTTCCTCGGTGCGGTTGGTGACGTAGGCATAGGTGCCATCGTCCAGCGCAACGAGGTTCACATCGTCGATCTCGAGCATGACGTGCTTGTCGCCCAGATCGAGGAAACCGCCGACCTCTGCCACGATGCCGTGGAAGTCGCCCTGCTCGGTAAGAACGATGTCCTCGATCTCGCCGATACGGGTCCACTGGTCGTTGAGACCTTCGAAAACATCGTCGGCTTGCCATTCTTCCGTGCCGGCTTGACCGGTCGAGTAGACCACACCGCCCGTGATGTCGCGCGTCCGGATCAACTTGGCGTCAGAGTTATCGCCGCCTTCTGCGACCTGCTCCATGTTGCCGTTGTCGTTTGCGGCATCGTTCATGTCGTCGGAATTGGAATGGCTTTCGGCCAGCGCGATGCCGGGAACCAGAAGGAGTGCGGCTGTGGTAAGCTTCAGACTTTTCATAGTAAATTGGCCTTCCTTGTTCGTGCATATGAACTGGAAAGGGAACACCCGCCCGTGACTTGGGTTCCCAAATCTTCTTGTGGCTTCCGCAACGGGGGACTACCAAAACGGCATGGACCTACCCTATCTCACTCCGCTCACGGCCAAGCAGCAGGCACAGTTCGGCCTTTCGGAAACCTGGCCGCTGGCGCTCGCAGACCGCGTCCGCTTTGCCGAAATCGACCGGCAGAACCACGCCAACAACGCGGCTTACATGACGTGGTTCGAAACCGCGCGCCTTCAGTATTTCCGGGATTGGGGCATGCTAGAGGGGCGGGCTGACGACCCCCATTTTGTCTTGCGCCGTGCTGAGATAGATTATCTTGAGGCGCTAAGGCTCGGTGACGACTACGTCACGACGGTGGCATGCAAGTCCTTCCGCACAAGCAGCTTCACGCTTGGATGCGAGCTCTGGGCAAACTGCAGGCTCGCGGCCCGTTTCAGCGGCGTGATCGTCCTTCTCGCCCCCGACGGGGGCAAGAAGGCAATTCCCGACACCGTCCGCCACCGGTTCGAAACCGAGGACGGCGCCAAAGCAGACTAGCCGCAGTTCTTCTGCACGTAGGCGACGAGCTGCGCGGTCGAGCCGTCCTTGCCATCGGCGCTCTGGTCGCCGGCCACGATTGGGCCCAGCGCGGTGGCCAGTTCCTTGCCAAGCTCGACGCCCCACTGGTCGTAGGAGTTGATCCCAAGCACGCTGCCTTCGACAAAGACGCGATGTTCGTAGAGCGCAACGATCCTGCCCAAGGTTGCGGGATCGAGCATCGGATAGACCAGCGTCGTCGAAGGGCGGTTGCCGGGAAAGACGCGGTGACGCGCCTGGCGCTCAAGCTCTGCGCCCTCGAATTGCCCGGAGACCTTGGAGCGCGCCTCCTCCAGATCGCGCCCCCGCATGAGCGCCTCCGACTGCGCGAGGCAGTTCGCCACCAGCAGTTCGTGATGGTGGCCCAGATCGGCCTCATGCCCCTGTGCTGCCACCATGAACTCGCAAGGTACGACCTGCGTGCCCTGGTGGATCAGCTGGTAGAAAGCATGTTGTCCGTTGGTGCCCGGTTCGCCCCAGACGATCGGCCCCGAGGGGACCTTCAGCGCCTCGCCGTCCATGCTCACCGACTTGCCGTTCGATTCCATCTCGAGCTGCTGCAGGTAGGCCGGCAACCGCCCAAGGCGGTTGTCGTAAGGCAGTACGGCGCGCGTCGCGTAGCCAAGGACCTGATTGTGCCAGATCCCGACAAGGGCGAGCAGCACCGGCATGTTCCGATCCAGCGGTGCGTCGCGGAAATGCACGTCCATGGACCGCGCGCCTGACAGGAAGTCGCGGAAATTCTTCGGACCGATCGCAATCATCAGCGACAGACCGATCGGCCCCCAGACGGAATACCGCCCGCCGACCCAATCGGCGAAGCCCAGAACCCGCTCTTCGGGAATACCCCACTCGGCGGCCTTCTCCTTGTTCGAAGACAGGGCAACGAACCGCGCATCGGGAGTGACGCCTGCACGGGTAAGCCAGGCATGCGCGGTCCGCGCATTGGTCATGGTCTCGATCGTTGTGAAGGTTTTGGAGGCCACGATGAACATCGTCGTCGCGGGATCGCAAAGGGCCAGCGTGTCGGCGATATCCGCGCCGTCCACGTTGGAGACGAAATGGCACCTCGGGCCGTCGTGGTAGGGCGACAGAGCCCGCGTCGCCATCGCGGGCCCGAGGTCGGAACCGCCGATCCCGATGTTCACCACATCGGTGATCTTTGAGCCGCGGATCTCCTCGGCCAGCATCTCCATGCGGGACAGGGTCTCTCGCACCTCGGGAATGACATCGGCGCCATCCACCTCGACCGAGCCGCCATCGGGATCGCGCAGGGCAACGTGCAGCACCGCGCGCCCCTCGGTCTCGTTAATCTTCTTTCCCGAGAACATGGCATGACGCCGCGCCGCAACGCCCGAGTCTTCGGCCATGGCAACGAGCGCGTCCAGCACGTCCGCGTCAATCTGCGTCTTGGAATAGTCGAAGAGCATCCCCTCGGCCGAGAGGCTGAAGGCTTCCGCCCGGGAGCTGTCCTCGAAAAGATCGAGGATGTGACGGCCCTCTATGCGCTGCGCATGCTCGTTGAGGTCATTCCACATCAGATCGTTACTCCGCCCTGCCCTGTCGTCGTTCGATATCAAGGTGTTACTCTGCCCAGTGGACTTGTGCCCCGGGAAGGACCGCATTGATCGGAGCCTCCATCGGCGCCAACCCGCGTGCGCGCTCGAGCGCCTCGCGCTTCTCGTTCCCGAAGATCAGAACGTGCTTTTTCAGCGCCCCGTTCAGCACCTTGGCGCTCAGTGTGATCCGCGGTTCGGCAGCACCCGGTGCACGCATTGCCAGCAAGGTCGGCGCACGTGCGGAAAGCCCCTCTTCCAGGCGGTCCGCCTCGGGGAAAAGCGAAGCCGTATGGCAGTCGGCGCCCATTCCGAGAAGCACGACCGCCAGCGGGAGCCGCTCCTCGATCGGCTCGGCGAGCTTAGCAAGCGCGTCATCCGGCTCGTCGGCATCGGTGTAGAGCGGGATATACCCAGCCGCAGCCGCCTTATCGACAAGCAGCCGTTCCCGCAGCAACCGCGTATTGGACCGTTCGTGGTCCTCGGGCACCCATCTTTCGTCCGTCAGCATCACGTCGACCCGGCTCCAGTCCAGCTCCACGCCGCAGAGGTTGTCAAAGACATGTCCGGGCGAGGTGCCCCCCGGAACGGCCAGCAGAACGCGCTCGTCATGTTGAAGGGCCGCACGCAGGTCGCCTGCAAGTTGGTTCGCGAGGTCCATGGCCAGCATCTCGCGGTCGGGGTACTTGTGAAACTCGTGGCTCATAGGCGCATCTCCCGCCATTTACGTCCGTCCCGGTGCATCAGCATCAGCGAGTCGTCGGGCCCGCTCGACCCGGGATCGTAGGGTTTCGGAACGTCTCCGCGGCTCTCCCATCCGGCGATGATCGGGTCGGTCCACGCCCAGGCGGCCTCCACCTCGTCGCCCCGCATGAAGAGCGTCTGGTTGCCGCGGATCACGTCCATGATCAGCCTTTCGTAGGCGTCCGGGATCTCTTCCGCATCGGGCCCGAGGGCCTCGGCGAAACTGATGTCGAGCGGGACGTCGATCAGGCGCATCCCGCCGGGCCCCGGCTCCTTGATCGTCATGTCGAGCTGCATCCCCTCGTTGGGCTGCAGACGGATCGCCAGGACGTTGCGGTGGCGCCCGGATTCCGCGCCGAAGATAGAATGCGGCGCATCCTTGAAGACCACGGCGATCTCGGAGGCCCGCGTGCGCAGCTTCTTGCCCGTCCGAAGGTAGAACGGCGTCCCCGCCCAGCGCCAGTTCGAGACATGGCACTTCATCGCCACAAAGCTCTCGGTTGTGGAGCGCGGGTTCTCAACGTCCTCGCGATAGCCGGGCGTGCCGTCCAGCCTGTGATACTGGCCACGCACGATGTGATGCGGCATCACGGGATCAAGGGCCCGGATGACCTTGAGCTTCTCGTCACGCACGGCATCGGGTTCAAACCGCGCCGGAGGCTCCATCGCGATGAGGCACAAGAGCTGCATGAGGTGGTTTTGCACCATGTCGCGCATGGCGCCGGACTGGTCGTAGTACCCGCCGCGACCGCCAACACCGACGGTTTCGGAAACCGTGATCTGGATATGATCGACGTACTGAGCGTTCCAGAGCGGCTCGAAGAGCATGTTTCCGAAGCGCACCGCCATGAGGTTCTGGACGGTTTCCTTCCCGAGGTAGTGATCGATGCGATAAATCTGGGTCTCGTCGAAGTGCTGCGCGAGCGTGGCGTTCAGCGCCCGGGCACTTTCAAGATCGTGCCCGAATGGCTTTTCGACCACCATCCGCGAATCCGGAGTTGCGAGACCATGCTCCTGCAGCTTCTCGGCCAGCGCGCCGAACAGGTTCGGCCCGACCGAGAAGTAGAAGGCGCGGACGTGGCTGCCCGTCAGGCGCGAACTCAGCTCGGCCCAGCCGCCCTCGCCCTGCGCATCAACCGCGACGTAGCCGAGCCGGGACAGGAAGCTATCAAGGATATCTTTCTCGTAGGGAACGTCGCCGAACTCGCGGACGGCCTCGGCGACGAAGCTGCGGAATTCATCGTCATCCATCTCGGACCGCGCGGCGCCGATGATGCGGGCTTGCTCGGGCATCTGTCCTGCACGATACCGGCGAAAGAGACCCGGCAGGATCTTGCGTCGTGCCAGGTCGCCCGACGCCCCGAAAATGATGAGATCGAACGGATCCACCGGAATGACTCGTGATACCATCGGAAAATTCCCCTTCCGGCGTTAGCGGTAACGGACTTTACCCGCTGCCATAGCCCATGCTCAGGATCGAGTCTAACACCCTTATGTCGCTTCACAATGGCGTCAGGGAAATTATGCCTTGGTGGCAACGCAGTCATGTCGCGCGTAGGTCATAGGGACCACGGCAGCGGAGGGGCACTCGAATGAAAGACGGCAGCATCGCCAACGCAGGCAAGTTCACCGATCCGCACGTGACGGCGGATGGCAGCACACGCGCGACGGTTGCACTCTCGGATCCGCAGACGCTGTGGTTCAACACCGGCACGCTCTGCAACATCGCCTGCACCAATTGCTACATCGAAAGCTCTCCGACCAACGACGCCCTCGTCTATATCACCGCGGCAGAGGTGCAGGACTATCTGGACCAGCTGGAACAGCGAAACTGGGGTGTCTCTGAAATCGGGTTCACCGGCGGCGAGCCCTTCATGAACCCCGAAATGATCGAAATGGCCCGTGCCTGTCTGGAGAGGGGCTACGAGGTGCTGATCCTGACGAATGCCATGGCGCCGATGATGCGCCCCAAGGTGAAAGACGGGCTGATCGGGCTTCAACGCGACTTCGGAAGCAGGCTCACGCTGCGCATTTCCGTCGACCACTGGTCGGCCGCGATGCACGACACCGAGCGCGGAACCGGAGCCTTCGAGAAGACGCTTCGGGGCATGCGCTGGCTCCGCGACCAGGGAATACAGATGGCCGTCGCAGGGCGAACCGTCTGGGACGAGACCGACGCCCAGTCCCGTGACGGCTACGCGGCCCTTTACGAGCGGGAAGGGTTTGCCATCGACGCCGCCAACCCGGCCACGACGATGCTGTTCCCCGAGATGGACGAAGCGGCCGAAGTGCCCGAGATCACGACGGACTGCTGGGGCATCCTCAAGAAGTCCCCCGAGAGCGTCATGTGCGCGTCCTCCCGCATGGTGGTGAAACGCAAGGGTGCGGCGCGCCCCGCAGTGCTGGCCTGCACGCTTCTTCCCTACGATCCGGAGTTCGAAATGGGAGAAACCCTGGAAGAGGCCGAGCGGGATGTCTCCCTCAACCACCCACATTGCGCGAAATTCTGCGTGTTGGGCGGGGCAAGCTGCTCCGGCTGAGCACGGCGCCGCCAATCCTCTTGAACCACCCACGGAGCCATGCGACGACGCTCGTCTGACGACAGGAGTGACGCCATGGCCCCCCGCAAGATCATAATCGACACCGATCCCGGTCAGGATGATGCCGTCGCGATCCTCCTCGCCCTGGCTTCGCCCAAAGAGCTCGAGGTTCTCGGCATCACTGCGGTGGCCGGGAACGTGCCGCTGGATCTCACCTCGCGGAACGCGCGGATCGTCTGCGAGCTTGCCGGCAAGCCCGAAACAGCGGTCTTCGCCGGCTGCGACGCCCCGCTGGAACGCAAGCTGGTGACCGCCGAGCATGTTCACGGCCGCACAGGCCTCGACGGCCCGGTTCTGCCCGACCCCAGGATGCCGCTCCAGGACAAGCATGCCGTTGATTTCATCATCGAGACGCTGCGCGCCGAGCCCGCCGGGAGCGTGACGCTCTGCCCCCTCGGGCCGCTCACGAACATCGCAACGGCCCTGCAGAAGGCCCCCGACATCGCCGAGCGGATCGCCGAGATCGTCCTGATGGGCGGCGCCTACTTCGAGGTCGGCAACATCACCCCGACCGCCGAGTTCAATATCTACGTCGATCCGCAGGCGGCGGATATCGTCTTCCGCTGCGGCGCGCCGATCACTGTCATGCCCCTCGACGTCACCCACAAGGCGCTGGTCACCTCTGCGCGCAACGACGCGTTCCGCAGCCTCGGCACGCGCGTCGGAACGGCGGTCGCAGAAATGACCGACTTCTTCGAGCGCTTCGATCTCGAGAAATACGGCTCCGAAGGCGCTCCACTTCACGATCCCTGCGTGACCGCCTACCTGATCCGTCCCGAGATCTTCAGCGGCCGCCACATCAACGTTGAAATCGAAACCACGTCGGAACTCACCATGGGCATGACCGTGGCAGACTGGTGGCGCGTCTCCGACCGCCCCGCCAACGCGACCTTTATGGGCGACCTCGATGCCGACGCCTTCTTTTCGCTGCTGACAGAACGACTGGCACGCCTATGAAATCCCTCCACCTCGCCGGTCCCGACGATATCGAAAAACTGCTCCCCATGGTCGCCGCCCTCCACGAAGAGACAGGCTTACCGAGCAACGATGACCACCGCCGCGAAGCGGTGGTTCCCCTTCTCGAAGGCGCACCCCATGGTGCGATCTGGCTGATCGGCCCTCGAAGGGCACCCGTCGGCTACATCTGCATCAGCTTCGGCTGGTCGATCGAATTCGGTGGGCTCGAAGGCCGGATCATCGAGGTCTTTGTCCGGCAAGCCGTTCGCGGACGCGGGATGGGCACGGAAGCGGTCTACGAAATCGCAAAGGCGCTGAAGCAGGGTGGCGTCACAGCCCTCCACCTCCAGGTCGCACCCGAAGATGAACGCAACCGCCGCCTGTTCGCTCGCGCGCATTTCGTGGAACGCACCGACGAATTGCTGATGACCCTGCCGCTCTGAGATCCCGGGGTGGTGCCCTGCCCTGTTGGAACCTATATCCCGGGCATGGCCATGCAGATCCCTTTCGACAACAGCTACGCCCGCCTGCCAGACGGTTTTTTCAGCCGCCTGGCACCGACACCCGTCCGTCACCCGAAGCTGATCGCGTGGAACGCGGCGCTTGGCGATGACCTCGGCATCACGGCAGGCGATCACGCCGAACTCGCCAGCGTCTTCGCCGGAAACACCCTTCCGGTCGGTGCCGAACCGCTTGCCCAGCTCTATGCAGGGCACCAGTTCGGCAATTTCAATCCCCAGCTCGGCGACGGCCGCGCGCTTCTTCTCGGCGAAGTGGTGGGACACGACGGCAAACGCCGTGACATTCAGCTCAAGGGCTCGGGCCGCACGCCCTTCTCGCGCATGGGCGACGGCCGGGCCTGGCTCGGGCCTGTGCTGCGCGAATACGTCCTGAGCGAGGCGATGCACGCCATGGGCGTGCCGACGACACGCGCCCTCGCCGCCGTCCGCACGGGCGAGGATGTCCTGCGCGAAGGCCCCCTTCCCGGCGCCGTCCTGACCCGCGTCGCCAGCAGCCACATCCGCGTCGGCACCTTCCAGGTCTTCGCCGCGCGCAACGACATGCAGGCCCTGCGCCAGCTCTACGACTACACCGTCGACAGGCACTACCCACACGCCACCGACCCCGGCGGCCTCCTGCAGGCCGTGATCGACCGGCAGGCGGCGCTCGTTGCGCAGTGGATGAGCCTCGGGTTCATCCACGGCGTCATGAACACCGACAACTGCACTCTCTCCGGCGAGACGATTGACTACGGCCCCTGCGCCTTCATGGACGACTACGACCCGGACACTGTGTTCTCTTCGATCGACCGTTTCGGGCGCTATGGCTACGCGGCACAGGCCGACATCATCGTCTGGAACATGGCCCAGCTCGCGACGGCGCTTGTCCCGCTCATGCCCGACCCCGACGCCGCGGTGAAACGCTTCACCGAACAGGTGCACGGCATGGCCGACACGATCCGCGCCGAATGGACCGCACGCTTCGCGGCCAAGATTGGCATTGCCGACCCGCGCGACGGGGATGCCCAGCTCGTGGCCGAACTGCTGACGCTGATGCACACGGACCACGCCGATTTCACCAACACCTTCCGTGCCCTTCCCACGCCCGAGGCCCGCGACCAGTTTGCCGACCGCGACGCCTTCGATGCCTGGGCTGCGAAATGGAAAGCCCGCATCGAGAATCAACCCGATCCCGAGGGTCTGATGCGCCGTACCAACCCCGCGATCGTCCCGCGCAACCACCGGGTCGAGCAGATGATCGAGGCGGCGGTGGGTGGCGACGACGCCCCCTTCCACAGGCTTCTGGAGGCCTGCACCAATCCCTTCACGGATCAGCCCGAGAACGACGACCTGCGCCGTCCGCCACTCCCCTCAGAACGCGTGCAGCAGACCTTCTGCGGCACGTGACCGGCGGAGCCCGGCAACAGGATCCTTTCGCCATACGCCCCGATCTGCCAGTCTTGATCCTGCGACCTTCATAGGGAGGAGGAGGAAGACAAGATGGGAATGATGGGAACACTCGCCAAGGTGGCGCTCGGCTACGCCGCGGCCCGCGGCGTCGACCGGGCATCCGGCGGCAAGGGGCTCGGATCGCTGCTCGGCGGCGGGGCGCAGGTCAAGGCCAAGACACCTGCGGCCCAGATGCAGGGCCGCGTTGGACAGGCGATGTCGGGCAAGATGCCCCAGGACGGCAACCCGATGGCTGGCATGATGCAACAGCTTCAAAGCGGCCCGATGGCGGGCCTCTTCGGGGAAAACGGCCCCATGGGCCAGATGATGCGCAACATGCCGGGGGCGGCTCAGCCCTCTGCGGGCGGCGAGACCGGCAAGAAGCCCGGCATGCTCTCTTCGATGGAGGGCGGCGCCGGCATGGCCGGTGTCCTGGCCGCGGCCGGTGGCAGCGCCGCGGCGGCGCAGGGACAAGGCATGTCCCAGCTGCTCGACGCCTTCAACACCCGCGAGAATGCGCCAGAGGCCGAGGAGGCTGCCGCGCTCATGCTGCGCGCCATGATCCAGGCGGCCAAATGCGACGGCGAGATCGATGAGCAGGAAAAGGCCCACCTGATGAAGGCCGTGGGGCCGGACGCAGAGAAGCAGGACCTCGACTTCGTGCGCGAACAGCTTGCCGCCCCGGTCGACCCCGAAAAGCTCGCCGAGGACACGCCGGAGGCCCAGAAGATGCAGGTCTACTCGGCCTCGCTGATGACCATCCGTGTCGATACCGAAGCCGAGGCCAGCTATCTCGACCGGCTCGCTAGGGCCATGGGTCTTGAAGAATCCACGGTGAACACACTGCATCTCCAGATGGGCATGCAGCCGCTCTACGCCTGAGGTGCCTTGATGCGGACGCCCACCCGTGCCAGACGGGCGGGCGTTTTCGTTCAGGGTGCCCCGCATGACCCGATCTCCGCTTTTCGGTCTCGGCCTCGCGGCCATGGGTGCGCTCGTGCTCACGCCCGACGCGCTGTTCATGCGGCTTTCCGGCATGGCGGGGCTGCAGATGCTGGGGTGGCGGGGGATTTGCCTCGGCACAATCTTCCTGACCATCTGGGCCGCGACCAGCCGAAGGCGTCGTGGCGATCTGACCCGCCTCGCCTCCCCGGCGGGTGTGGTGCTGGTCGCGGCGCAGTTTTCAAACGCCCTCTTCTTTCCCGTGGGCATCGCCGCGGCGCCGGTGGCGGTGATGCTGCTGGCGGTGGCGACGGCCCCGGTGTGGTCGGCGCTGCTCTCGCGGCTCGTGCTGGGCGAGACGACGGCACGCAGCACCTGGGTGACCATCATGGCGGTGCTTGCGGGGATCGGCTGGGCGGTGTCTGGCGAAGGGGAACTCGGGCTGAACCTTGCCGCGCTGACCGGCGCAGCCTGCGGGCTGGCGGTAGCGCTTTCGCTGGCCACCAACTTCGTCACCCTCAGGCGGGCGCCCGACATCCCGATCCTGCTTGCCATAGGCCTGGGCGCGCTGCTCTCGGGGACCACCGGATGGCTGGTGACGGGCCCGGCCGCGATGACCGAGGGCACCGTCTGGGCGATCCTCGTCACGGGTCTCGTGATCCTGCCGGTCTCCTTCTTCTCGCTCTCGCTCGCCTCGCGCCACACGGCGGCGGCGAACGTGAGCCTTTTCCTGCTGCTCGAAACGGTGCTGGGGCCGCTCTGGGTCTGGCTTGGCACCGGAGAGGCGCCGACGCAGCGGATGCTGACCGGCGGTGCGGTGGTGGTGGCAAGCCTTGCGGCCTACCTCGCCCACCAGCGGGCCTTGGCGCGGCGGGGCCGATTTGGCAGAAAGGTTCCAGCCGACAGGATGCGCTCATGAAGGACACGATCACGGAACGCTGCGAGGCCGCTGGACTGCGCATGACGGGACAGCGCCGGGTGATCGCGGCGGTGCTGGAAGAGGCCGAGGACCACCCCGACGTGGAAGAGCTCTATGCCCGCGCCTCGGGGCGGGATCCGCGGATCTCGCTCGCCACGGTCTATCGGACGGTAAAGCTCTTCGAGGAATCCGGTATCCTGGACAAGGTGGATTTCGGCGACGGACGGGCGCGCTACGAGGACGCCGAGCGGGCCCATCACGACCACCTGATCGACCTCAAGACCGGCGAGGTGATCGAGTTCGTCGACCCCGAGATCGAGGCCCTGCAGGAGAAGATCGCCGAGCGGCTGGGCTACCGGCTGGTGGGCCACCGGATGGAGCTCTACGGGGTCCGCACCAAGAAGGACTGAGCCGGGGACGGACGGGCGCAGGAAGGATGTCCCGGGCCGGGACATTTTTTCTGTTCAATGATTTCAATGTGTTATGTTCTGAGATTAACCGGATCTTAGGAATGTCCCGCGCGGGACGTTGACCGAGATCAGGTGTGCCGGACGCCGATTTCGTCGGGTCTCTCGCAACGCTTCAAGGGGTTCTCGCACTTCACTTCCGGTGAGGCCGTGTTGGTCGCGCAGCGGTCATGGCGGAAAGAAATTGTGACGAAAAGCGGAAGGTCGCGGCGCCGTGCACCCAAGCGTTCTATTCGAACGAAGCTGCAGGTGGGAGCTTGCATAGGAGCCGCGCATGGCAGACGCGCGGGGGCGATCCCGACCGATGATCCACGCGCTTTATCCCGGCAACCCCTAAAGACCTCGACACGAAATCCCAAGCCTCACCAAATCGCTGCCGCGTTGGGGGCGCGGTCATGCCGGAGGCATGCCTTCGGCATGACGATGCGCGGCGGACCTGCGGCCCTTGATTCCGGGCCGGGGCTTACGCGTTCAGAGCGGAGCACAGATGCTGCGCCCCCGCGCTCACAGGTCCAGGGAGATGTTCACCCGGCGGTTCTGTTTGCCCTTGTTCTCGATCTTGCCGATGACCAGCGTGCCGATTTCGCCCGTGCGGGCGACATGGGTGCCGCCGCAGGGTTGCAGATCGACCTGGGAGGCCCCCTGCCCGATGCGGATCAGGCGAACCGGGCCGCGGGTCCTTGGCGGGCGAACCGAAAGGGTCTTCACGAGCGCGGGATTGGCGTCGAGCGTCTCGTGGTCGATCCAGTCATCGGTCACCGGCAGGTCGCGGTCCACCAGGTCGTTCAGCGCCCGTTCGAGCGCGTCCTTGTCGCCGGGCATCTCGGGCATGTCGAAGTCGAGCCGTCCGATGCCGGCCCCCACCTGCCCGCCCGTCACCGGCAGCGGGATCACCACCGAAAGCAGGTGCAGGGCGGTGTGCATCCGCATGTGCAGGTGCCGGCGTTCCCAGTCGAGCACCTGCACCACATGCGCGCCCTTGGGCGGCATGGCTGTGGGTTCGGCCGGCACGAGGATGGAGCCGCCGTCGTCGGATTTGACCGCGGTGGCGATGGACAGCACGCGACGGTCCCATTCGATCCGGCCACTGTCGCCGGGCTGGCCGCCGCCAGTGGGATAGAAGAGCGGCGGATCGACGATCACGCCGCCCTCGGGCGTGTGGTCGCGCACCACGCCGCGCGCTTCGCGCTGGTAGGGGTCTTCGCGGTAGAGAAGCGTCATTCACCGTCCCCGTCGGCGTCTCCGTCCCCCGGGGGCCGTTGGCCGCCTGCGCTTTGGGAGACACGACCCTCCTGTCCGCTGCCCGCTGGACGGCCCTGCCCCGTATCCGTATCGCTGTCGGCCCCGGATGCTGGGCGCAGCGTGTCGGGATTGCGCAGCCAGAGATCGCGCTGCGGGAAGGGAATCTCCACGCCTTCCTGAGCAAAGCGTTCGGCGATGGCGTGGTACATGTCGGTCTCGACGCCTAGGATTTCGTTGATGTCGCTGAGGATCGCGCGGATCTGGAATTCCATCGCGCTGTCGCCGAAGCCCGCGAAGTAGACGTAGGGCGCGGGGTTCATCAGCACGAGCGGGTGGTCGCGGGCGATGTTGAGCAGGATCTTCTCGACCTTGCGGGTGTCGGTGCCGTAGGCGACGCCGACCTTGACGATGACCCGGCCCAGCACGTTCCCGCGAGTGTAGTTGCGCACCTGCCCGGAGACGAGATCGGCGTTGGGCACGATCAGGTCGAAGCGGTCGAAGGTTTCGATCCGGGTGGCACGCACGGCGATGTCCTTGACGATACCGTGCTGGCCGTTGACCTCGATCCAGTCGCCTTCGGAGATCGGACGCTCGGCCAGAAGGATGATGCCCGACACGAAGTTGGACACGATCGTCTGGAGGCCGAAACCGATCCCGACCGAAAGCGCACCGGCGACGATGGCGAGCGAGCTGAGATCGAGTCCGCCGGCGGTGACGGCGATGATCCCCGCGAGAATGATTCCGACGTAACCGAGGCCCGAGACGATGGCGTTCTGCCCGCCGATGTCGAGCTTGGTCTTGGGCAGGACCGAGGTGCGCAGCGCGCCCTGCACCAGCCGCGTGATCACGTAGCCGATGGCGAAAACGATGATGACCAGCAGGAAGTCCGTGGGCGAAATCCGCCGTTCGCCGAGGGTGAAGCCCTCCTGGAAGCGGGCCCAGACCTCGGTCAGGTCGGCGACGCGTGCGCCCCAGATGAGCGCGAGGATCGGGATGGTCGCGAGCGCGAGAAGGAAGCCCGCGAGCACGGGGATCAGGCTGTTGGCCTCTTCGGGATCGCGCCCCGCGACGAGGAAGTAGAGCGAATGGATGAAGTGCTGCAGCACCAGAACGAGGGCGATGAGCGCCAGGGTCGAGACCGCGGGGAAGACAAGCGCCTCTCCCACCTGGCTATAGCCGATGGCCGCCATGACCGGGCCGACGACGGCGATCACGAGGCAGGCCCGCCCGATCATCCGTGCGAGCCTGAGGCGGAATCCGTTGGGATCGTCCTGCTCGCCGAGGTGGGCGTCGGCGCGGTTGCGGATCTGCGCGAGGCGGAAGAGCATCAGCCCTGTCAGCACCACGAGCGGGAACTGCAGGACGGATTCCGTCTGGGGAGCGTAGCCGTCGAGGTCGATCAGCGTGTGCAGGACGTCGCGGGCAACGAAGAGCACCGAGAGGATGTTGGCGTAGGCCAGCGCCTCTTTCCGGTCGCCGTCCTCGAGCGGCAGGGTGGCGACCTCGTCGTTTTCGTTGAAGGTCTGGTCGGCCAGCCAGCGGATTCCCAGCAGCACCGTCGCCCAGACCGGGATCTGCTCCAGCAGGATGGTCCAGCGCGGACCGATGATGCCGCTGCCGATGGCGGCCTGGGAGATGGCATAGATGCCGGCGAGCGGCAGGAGGATCTGGCCCAGCGAGATCGCAAAGCGGAAGACGCCGGTGCCGCGGCGGGTGGCACCCCGCAGGCGCTCGACGCCGGTGCGGGCCCAGTGATTGCCGCGCAGGATGAGCATCAGGCCGATCATGCCGTAAAGCAGGATCAGCGGAGCGTTCTCGCGCGCCTCACGGCGCAGGGCATCGGCCTCGGCGTTGCGGATGATTTCCTGCCAGGAGCGATCGAGCGAGCGGGTGAGATCAGTGAGCGCGGGCGGCCAGTTGGCCGGATTCAGCGGCGAGGGGCCAAGTTCCAGCAGTTCCTGCGTCTGGCGTTCGCGGATGACCGTGTCGATCTGTTCGACGATACCGTTGGCCCGGGCGTGCGCTTCCTCGGCGCGCTGGACGGGCGCGCGCAGCTCGGCGAGTTGCGTCTCGAGTTCGGCGCGTCGTTCGCTGATCTCCGGCGGCTCCTCGCCGTTCTCCGGCGGCTGGCCCAGGGTGTCGAGCTGGCTCTGCAGCGTCTGGATGCGGTTGGCGTTCTGCCCCTGCGCGCGCAGCAGCTCGTCACGCCAGGAGGCCACGTTGGCGCGCAGATCCTCGAGCGCTGCGTCGGAGGCGCGCCCTTCCTGGACCGCCTGCTCGGCGCGCGAGGCCAGGTCGGTCCAGGCCTCGTAGTCGATCGGATCAGGCTGGGGCTGCGCCAGCGCGAGGCCGGTCCAGAGGACCAGCGCGAGCGCGGCGAAGAGCCCGCGCAGGGCCTTGGTCATTGGTCCTCGAACACTCCCGGGATGCTGGAGGGGCCGCGATCGAGCCAGGACGGCACGGGCAGTCCCTTGTTCTTGAGAAACTCCGGATTGAAGAGCTTGGACTGGTAGCGGTTGCCGTAGTCGCAGAGGATCGTGACGATGGTGTGCCCGGGGCCGAGTTCGCGCGCGAGGCGGATGGCACCCGCGACGTTCACCCCGGTCGAACCGCCCATGACCAGGCCTTCCTCGGAGAGCAGGTTGTAGACGACCGGCAGCGCCTCGGCGTCGGGAATGCGCCAGGCGTGATCGGGTGTGAACCCCTCGAGGTTGGCGGTGATGCGGCCCTGGCCGATGCCTTCGGTGATCGAGTCGCCGGGGTTCTCGTGGCCGGTGTAGAGCTTGAAGAGGCCCGCGCCCTCGGGATCGGCCAGGCCGACCTTCACGCCCTTGGGCTGAAGGTACTCGGCCACGCCCGCAAGCGTGCCGCCAGAGCCCACAGCGCAGATGAAACCGTCGACCTTGCCGTCAGTCTGCTCCCAGATCTCGGGGCCGGTGGTTTCCACGTGGGCCTGACGGTTGGCGGTGTTGTCGAACTGGTTGGCCCAGATGGCACCATGCGGTTCGGTCTTGGCCAGTTCCTCGGCCAGGCGGCCAGAGTAGCGGACGTAGTTGTTGGGATTCGAATAGGGCGCGGCCGGCACCTGCACGAGCTGTGCGCCCGCGAGCCGGATCATGTCCTTCTTTTCCTGGCTCTGCGTCTCGGGGATGACGATGACCGTCTTGAAGCCCATGGAGGCGCCGACCAGCGCGAGGCCGATGCCGGTGTTGCCGGCCGTGCCCTCGACGATGGTGCCACCGGGTTCCAGCAGGCCCTTCTTGACCGCATCACGGATGATGAAGAGCGCGGCGCGGTCCTTCACGGACTGGCCGGGATTGAGGAATTCGGCCTTGCCCAGGATCTCGCACCCGGTCATCTCGGACGCCTTACGCAGGCGGATGAGTGGCGTTTGTCCGATGGCGTCGGGCAGGTCCCTGACGATGCGCATGAGTGCCCCCTGAGAGATGCGTGTTGGGATGGTGTATTGCCGCAGGCGGGCGAACTCAAGCCGGTGCCGGTCACGGGAACGCGTGTGCAGTTCTGAGCGGGCGGTCCGATGCGCCCGGCGGTGTCGGAGCGCATCGCGCCGGCGGGAATGACAGGTGGCGGGCGGCGGACCGGGGCTCTGCCCCGGACCCCGGAATATTTGTGCCAAGAAGAAGCTCCGGGGTGGCGCGGACCTCAGGGACCGGCGCGCAGCTCGTCCCGGTGGGCCTGCACCCAGAGCAGCATCATGGCGAGGGGTGCGGCGTTGATCTCGCCCGTGGCGATGAGCTCCATGGCGCGGGCGAGCGGGATGACGTGGGAGCGGATGTCCTCGTTCTCTTCGTCGAGCCCGCCGATGCCGGTGTCGAAACGGGACAGGTCGCACAGGCCCAGGAAGCAGTGGAAGAACTCGGACGAGTAGCCCGGCGAGGCGTAAACCTTCGTCATCGGGCGCAGATCGCCGAGGGTGATGCCGGCTTCCTCCTCGGCCTCTCGCCGAGCGCAATCGGCGGGGTTCTCGCCCGCATCGATGAGGCCCGCGATGGGCTCCAACACCCACGGCGCATCGTCATGGCGCAGGAGCGGACCGTAGCGCATCTGTTCGATGACCAGCACGAGGTCGTTTTCTGGGTCGTAGGGCAGCACGAGGGCGGCATCGAAGGCCACGAACCCCTCGCGCTCGACACGGGGGCTCCAGCTGCCGTCAAAACGGCGGTGACGCAGGTCGAGCCCCTCCATGCGGAAGAACCCGTCGTAGCGGCGCGGGCGGCCCTGCAGGTCCACGTCGGCGGTGGTCATGGTGCTGCGCAGGGTCTGGGGCGCGGTGTCGCGGGCAAGCCGGTGGCTCCAGCCGCGGGCGCGCAGGAAGGGCATCACGGGGCGCAGATGGGCCGGAGCGACCTTGCCGAAACGGGCCATGGCATCGCCTGCGGCCGTTAGGCTGATGTCGCCCCAGAGCGCGGCCCAGTCGTCGAGATCGAAGGGGTCGCCGGGCACGAGGCCGGTGTCGGGTGCCCGGAAGACCAGCGTCGAGTGAGTGTCGGTCATCGTGGCAACGGTCATCTCCTGCGGGGTGTAGCCGAAGATCGCCTCGTAGAAGGTGAGCCGCGACACGTCGTCGTTGTCGAGGCCCCGGATCAACAGGCCCGGGGCGCCCTCGCCCCCCGTGAGAAGCGGGAAGGATTCGCCCTTTGCCCAATGCGTGGCATAGCCCGGAAGCGTGGCAGGGGTCAGGTCGAGCGCGGCGGTGTCGCGGCCAAGCACGCAGGCGAGCAGCGGCAGGTGGCGCAGCGTGCCGTAGAGGAAGATGTCGGTCAGGGGAGGCCTCCGGGGCAACCGGACCGACGGCCCGGTGTCTTGGCGTGTCAGGCGGCGGGGCGCGAGATGGTGATCTGGGTCACGTCGCAGTTGCCGCGGTGGAAGGTGGCGGCGCAGGCGGTCAGGTAGAAGTTCCACATGCGGCGGAATCGGTCGTCGAAGCCCAGCGCCGAGACAGCATCCCACTTGTCGTTGAAGGTCTCGTGCCAGCGGCGCAGGGTCTGGGAGTAGCTTTCGCCGAACTCGATGGAGCGCAGGGTCTGCAGGCCCGCCTTCTCGATCTCCTGCCGCAGGACCACGGGGCTGGGCAGCATTCCGCCGGGGAAGATGTATTTCTGGATGAAGTCGACGCCCCGCCGGTAGATCTCCCACCGACGGTGCTGGACGGTGATGATCTGCAGCGTGGCCTGCGCGCCGGGCTTGAGGCGGTCGCGCACGGTGCGGAAGTAGGCGGGCCAGTAGCGTTCGCCCACGGCCTCGAACATCTCGATACTGGCGATGCCGTCGTAGGTGCCCTGTTCGTCGCGGTAGTCCTGCAGCTTGAAGGTCACGCGGTCCTGCAGGCCGGCCTTGGCGATGCGCTCCTGAGCGTAGTTGAACTGTTCCTGCGAGATGGTGAGGCCGGTGACTTGAAGCCCGCGTTCCTTCGCGGCGTATTCGGCGAAGCCGCCCCAGCCACAGCCGATCTCGAGCACGTGGTCACCGGGCTTGGCGCCCATCTGGTCCACCATCGAGGCGTATTTCGCGATCTGCGCCTTTTCGAGGTCCTCCTGCCCGGTCTCGAAGAGCGCCGAGGAATAGGTCATCGTGTCGTCCAGCCAGAGGCCGTAGAATTCGTTGCCGAGATCGTAGTGGTGGGCGATGTTCTTCTTGGCCTGGCGGCGCGAGTTGGACTGGAGCCAGAAGCGAGCTTTCTCGTAGGCGCGCAGCAGGCCCTGGCCGGGGAAGCCGTCGTAGATTTCGTCGTTGTCGGCGTGCACGAGGTCCATGAAGGCCATGAGGTCGGGCGTCGACCACCAGCCGTCCATGTAGGCCTCGCAGAAGCCAAGGTCGCCCTCGCGGATGAGGCGGGCAAAGATGTCGGGGTTGTGGATGTGCAGTTCGGCCACGGGACCGGGGGCGCGGCCCTCGGCGCGAAAGCACCGGCCGTCGGGCAGGACGAAGTCGAGACGGCCGTGGGCCATGTCACAGGCCATCGCGAAGACCTGGCCAAAGTAGCGGGGCAGATCCTTCTGGCCCTTCGTGTCCGTGTAAATCATCCCCAACCCACCCCTTGTTCTTTCGTTAACGGCGGGCTGACTCTATGCCGCCACGCGGCGCAGGCAAGCTTTTGGGATTGGGAATCCGCGCTCTCTGGTGTTTTCTGGTAACGACAGGGTGAGGCCGGCGAGAGGGAGAGCGGCATGCGCGGACGGAACTGGATGAGAACGGGCGCGCTGTGCCTGCTTGCGGGCTGCGGCAGCAGCGAGTCCATCGGAACGCTCAACCCCTTCGGCAGGGCGCCACAAAGCCCCGCGGAACAGAGCGACGCGGTGACGGTCCTGCCGGAGATCGCCGCCGACCGCGACTGGCGAATGCGGTATTCGACGGACGTGACCTACGTGAATGTCTCGGGCACGGCGCAGCCGGTCCTGTCGGAGCCAAGCGGCTCGGTGACCACGGGGACGATCGCGCCGTCCGAGGGCGGGCGGATCCAGACCTGCGCGGCGGATGCCGCCTGGTGCCGAATCCAATACGGGCCGCGCGGCGAGGTCGGCTGGGTCGACATGCGCAACATGGGCGGCATGGCCACCTGAGCCCTCAGAAATCGCGGTTCTCGTAGGCGTCGAGCGCGCGTTTGCGGCCCTCGGCGGCGTCGACCACCGGATCGGGATAGGTGTCGTCCGGCGCGATGGTCCAGCTGCGGGGGATCGCCTTGAAGTAGGCGAGCGCGTCGTCCGACGGGTTGGATTTGCCCTCGGCGATCCAGCGGTCGGTGTAGGCGCGGTTGCCGTCGAAGCGGTCGAGCTGCGTGACCGGGTTGAAGACGCGGAAGTAGGGCGTCGCGTCGGGGCCGGAGCCCGCCGACCATTGCCAGCCCATGGCGTTGTTGGCCGGGTCCCAGTCGATCAGGCAATCCTCGAACCACTTCTGGCCGATGCGCCAGTGGCACATGAGGTGCTTGGTCAGGTAGCTTGCCACGACCATGCGGGCGCGGTTGTGCATGCGGCCGGTGACATACATCTCGCGCATCCCCGCATCGACGAAGGGGATGCCGGTGCGGCCCTGTTTCCAGGCGATGACCTCTTTGCGGCGCTCGTCCTCGTTCCAGGGGAAGGCGTCCCATTCGCTGCGCCAGTTTTGCTCGAGAAGCTGCGGGGTGTGCCACATGAGGTGGTAGGCGAAGTCGCGCCAGACGACCTCCTGCTGGAATTTCGAGGCGGCCCAGCTTCCGGGCTGTTCGGCGCGGCGGGCGGCGTGCCAGCACTGGGCAGGGCTGATTTCCCCGAGGCTGAGGTTTTCCGACAGGTTCGAGGTGCCGTCCCTGGCGGGCAGGTCCCGCAGGTCGGGGTAGTCCTCGAGCTTGGAGCCGGTGAAGGCGCCGAGGCGGGACTGCGCGGCGCTTTCGCCGAGGCGCACGAAGGGGCGCACGATGTCGGCACCGCGGTCCATGCCCTGCCCCAGCTTCCAGTCGTCGAGCGTTTCGCTGTCGGGCCAGCTTTCGGGGGTGGGAATGCGCGAGGGGGCGGAGAGCGGTTCGGGCACCTCGCGGTCCTTCACCGCGCGCCAAAAGGGCGTGTAGACCTTGTAGTAGCCGCCGGTCTTGGTCTCGACCGTCCACGGCTCGAACAGGACGTGGCCGGGGAAGCTTTCGACCTTGATGCCGTCGTCCTTGAGC
Source organism: Allosediminivita pacifica (assembly GCF_003054175.1). Lineage (GTDB taxonomy): Bacteria > Pseudomonadota > Alphaproteobacteria > Rhodobacterales > Rhodobacteraceae > Allosediminivita > Allosediminivita pacifica. The sequence goes on along the minus strand of NZ_QBKN01000005.1, from coordinate 100,283 downwards.
GCGGACTTGATCTCGCTGTCGCGCTCGATGCTGAGCGGGTCGTAGGCGCGCATCCAGTAGACGGCGCGGGCGCCGGTTTCCTCGATCAGGCGGCGCAGTTCGGGCAGCGCGGCGCCCGAGCGCAGGATGAGCCGCGAGCCCTTGTCCTTGAGCGCCTCGGCGTGGTGGCCGACGCCGAGGCCCAGCCGCCATTGCGGCGCGGTGCCCAGCGCATCGACGGCGCGGTCGCGGATGAAGACCGGGATGACGGGACCGCCCCGCTTGACCGCCGCGTCGAGGGCGGCGTGATCGCTGAGCCGCAGGTCGCGGCGGAACCAGACGAGGGTCGGGGCGGAGTCGGGCATCGGGCTCTCCTTGCGTGGTGAAGGCAGAGCTTAGCGCGCCGTGGCGAAGGTCAACGGCGCGCGGTCACAGCACCGCGTCGAGCGCCTTGATGAGCTGGTCGATCTCGGCCTTCGAGGTGTAGTGCGTGAACGAGAGCCGCAGCACGCCGCGGTCGGGATCGACGCCCATCGCCTTGAGCGCGCGGACCGCGTAGAAGTGCCCGCCCCCGGCCATGATGCCGTGTTCGGCCAGTTGCTGGGCGACCTCGAACCCCGGCCGGTCGAGCGCGACCGAGACCGTGGGCGCGCGGCGGATGGCCTCCGAGGGACCGAGCAGGCGCACGCGGTTGCGGTTCGACAGCGCGTCGAGCAGAGGTTGCAGGAGTTCGACCTCCCGGTCGCGCATCAACTTGGATGCCTCGTTCGGGGCCTTGCCGTGGTGGCTGGCCAGCGCGTCGAGGTAGTCGACCATGCCGGCGCAGGCGGCGACCTGCGCGTGGTCGGGACCGGCGGGGGTGAAGCGCTTGTAGAGCGTGTCGGCGTTGAACCAGTGCGCCTGGTTGGGCAGCGCCTCGCCCAGCGCGCGGCGGATCACCATGATGCCTTGGTGGGGACCGTAGGTCTTGTAGGCGGAGAAAAGGTAGATGTCGGGGCCGAGCGCGCCCACGTCCGGCAGCCCGTGGGGCGCGTAGCTGACCCCGTCGACGCAGACGAAGGCCCCGGCGGCGTGGGCCGCGGCGGTGATCTCGGTCACCGGGTTGAGCTCGCCCACGATGTTGGAGCAGTGCGGGAAGCAGACCAGCCGCACGCGTTCGTCCAGAAGCTTGTCGAGATCGGCAGGATCGAGGTGCCCGGTGGCGGGGTCGACGCGCCATTCGCGGATCTCGATGCCGTCCTCGGCGAGGCGGCGCCACGGGCCGGAGTTGGCCTCGTGGTCCTGGTCGGTGACGACGATGGCCTCGCCCGGGGACATGAACTTCCGGAAGGCCTGTGCCAGCACGTAGGTGTTGGCGGTGGTCGAGGGTCCGAAGCTGACCTCGTCGGTGTCGACCCCGAGGTGGCGGGCGAGGCCGGTGCGGGCCTCGTCCATCTCGGCGCCCGCCGCCTGCGAGGCGGGATAGGCGCCGTAGGGCTGCACCTTGCGGGCGTGGTAATAGCGGGTCAGCCGCTCGATCACCTGGGTGCAGGTATAGGAGCCGCCGGCATTTTCGAAAAAGGCCTGTCCCGCGAGGCTCGGTTCGTTGAAGGCCGGAAACTGGTCGCGGACCCAGTCGGTGTCGAAGTGCATGGCGGTCTCCTGTCTGCGTGCCGCGGAAGGAAGCCCATCGGGGCGGGTCCGGCAAGGGGGCGGTGATGAAAAAGCCGTGGGTCGGTCAGTCGAAGCGCAGGCGGAGGCGCGCGTAGAGGAGCAGGCCGAGGCAGGCGAGTGCGCCGAGGAGGTAGGGCGCGTGCAGTGCCGCCGCGCGGCCTAGGGGTGCCTCCAGCAGGGTCACGAGCGCGCCCGCGCCCAGCGCGCCGAAGGGCATCGCGCCCCAGCCGAAGAAGCGGTAGACGGAATTCACGCGCCCCAGCAGCGCGTCGGGAATGAGCCGCTGGCGGTAGCTGACGGTGACCACGTTCCAGAGCATGCCCGCCGCCGCCTCCAGAAAGAGCGCGAGACCGGTGAGTGTGACCGAGGCGCCGAGGCCGAGCAGCAAATGCACGAGCACGAAGCAGGTGAGTGCCGCAAGCAGGCTGGCGCGCATGCCGATGTGGCGGGCGACCCACGGCGCGAGCAGCCCACCCAGAACGCCGCCCCCTGCCCCGACGGTGAGCAGCAGACCGTAGCCGGTGGCGGAGAGGTCGAGGATCTCCTGCGCGTAGAGCACGAGGATGGTCATGCCGCCCACGAAGACCGCGTTGATGACGCCCAGCATGACGGCAAGCCGGAGGAGCTGCGGATTGGCGCGCATCCATGCCAGCCCTTCGCGCAGGGCGGCCCAGAAGCGGGGGCTTTCGGCGGGAAGGCGCGGCGGCAGCGCGATGAGCCAGACCAGCGCGGCAGACAGCGCGTAGACCGAGGCGTCGAGGCCGAAGGGCAGCGCGATGCCCGCCGCGATCAGCAGGCCCGCAAGCGGCGGGCCTGCAAACTGGCCCGCGACCTGCTCGGCGCTCCATATCTGGCCGTTGGCGCGTTCCAGATCGCCGGGCGCGACGAGCGCGGGCAGGATGGTCTGGGCGGCGTTGTCGCGGATGAGTTCGGCCGCGCCGAAGAGGAAGGCCATGGCGATGAGCGACAGGATCGGCCCGGGACCGACCTGCCCGGCGGGAAGATCCGGGCGTGAGAGGATCATGCCGAGGATGCAGGCCATGAGCGCAACGCGGACGAGATCGGCGCGCACCATCAGGAGCCGCCGGTCGGACCGATCGGTCATCACCCTGCCGGCAGCGCGAAGAGCAGCCACGGCAGGCGCTGCGCGGTGGCGACCGAGGCGATCAGAAGCGGATCCTGCGTGAGCAGCGTGGCGAACCACGGCAGGGCGACCATGGAGATGCCGTCGGCGAGGTTCGAGGCGGCGCTTGCCGACAGGAGCAGGCGGTAGTCGCGGTTCGTGAAGAGAAGCCCCGTGCGCATGTCCCTGCCCCGTCGGTTTTGGACAGGCTAGGAAGCGCGGCGGCGAAAGGCGAGTGCCCTTGCAAAGAAAAAGGGCGCCCCACGGGGCGCCCGAAGTTGGTCATGCAGTTTCGCTTACCCGCGCGGTTCCGACCGCAGGCCCTGCAGGGTCGCCCAGCAGAGGAACAGCAGCACGAAGGTGAAGATGATGCCGGTGGCATTCACCATGGCCTGCAGTGCGGTGAGACCGCCGCCAATGAGCAGCACGATCGCCACGATGCCCTCGGTCGTCGCCCAGAAGACGCGCTGCGCGGTGGGCGCCTCGGTCTTGCCGCCCGCGGTGATCGTGTCGATCACGAGCGAGCCGGAGTCCGAGGAGGTGATGAAGAACACCAGCACCAGGATGATGCCCAGCGAGGAGGTGATCATCGTCAGCGGCATGTCCCCGAACATCGCGAACATGGCGATCGAGTCGTTGTAGCTGCCGATCACGTTCTCGTAGACGCCGCTTTCGCTGCCCATGGCGAGAACCTGGGTGATCGCGGTGCCGCCGAAGGTGGCCATCCAGAAGACCGAGACGAGCGTGGGAATGAGCATCACGCAGGTGATGAACTCGCGCACGGTACGGCCACGGCTGACGCGGGCGATGAACATGCCGACGAAGGGCGACCAGCTGATCCACCAGGCCCAGTAGAACGAGGTCCAGCCTTCGCGGAAGCTGTCGTCTTCACGGCCGAAGGGGTTCGACAGCGGCACGACGTCCATCACGTAGTTCGACAGGCCCAGCCAGAAGTCGCTGAGGATCTGGAGCGTCGGACCGGCGAGGAAGACGAACATCAGCAGGATGAAGGCGAAGCACATGTTGATGTTCGACAGGAGCTTCACCCCGCCGTCGATGCCGCGCACGACCGAGATCAGCGCCACCGAGGTCACGCCGATGATGACGATGATCTGCGTGTTGAGCCCGTCAGGCAGGCCGAAGACGTAGTGCAGCCCCGAAGAGGCCTGCTGCGCCCCGAGACCGAGCGAGGTGGTCAGGCCGAACAGCGTCGCGAAAACCGCGATGATGTCGATGATGTGCCCGGGCCAGCCCCAGACGCGATCGCCCATCAGCGGGTAGAACGCCGAGCGGATCGAGAGCGGAAGCTGCTTGTTGTAGGTGAAGAGCGCGAGCGCGAGCGCCACGACCGCGTAGATCGCCCAGGGGTGCAGACCCCAATGGAAGATCGTCGCCGCGAGACCGCCCGCGCGGGCCGCCTGCACCAGATCCTGGTTGACGGAGCCGTCTTCGTTCAGCGGGCCCTCAAGGCCGAGCGGGCCGGAGACCTGCATGTGGTAGACGGGTTCGAGCACGCCGAAGAACATCAGGCCGATGCCCATGCCGGCGGCGAAAAGCATCGCGAACCAGGACAGGTAGCCGAAGTCGGGCTTGGCGTCGGTGCCGCCGAGACGGACCTTGCCCCAGGGGCTGACGATCAGGAACAGGCAGAAGAGGACGAAGACGTTGGCCGCCATCAGGAAGACCCCGTCAAAGGTCGTCGTGACGAAAGTGAAGAGCCAGTTGAACACCGCCGAGGCCTGATCCTGGAAGATCAGCGTGACAAGCACGAAGGCAACGGTGGTCAGCGACGAGATGAGAAATACGGGGTTGTGAATGTCGAAGGTAAGCGGGCCGAACTTCGGTTGAATGTTGTCCTGGCCTACCTCGTAGTCAGTATCGATGGTGTTGACCGCACCGTCTGGCGACGGGATGTCCAAACCATCATCGGACGACGTGGTATCGGTCATGGGCTTCCTTTCCCTCTCGGTTGCGTTCCGTGCGATGCGCCGGTCGGTCGTGCCCCTCAGGGCCGGGGCGCCGGGCAGCGAAACTATGTTTTCGTGGCGATTCCACGCGTCACAAGGGGCCGGCCTGCATGCGCCCGGCCAAACGCGCGAAACTGCTGCGCGGCGCTTCTGAGGCGTCCTGCACAACAGTAAAGTGGCGGAGAAACGCCGAAACTGCCACCCTCGTTCCGAAATAAATCAGGCGTTAACCTCTACGACGACCCGCCCGCGCACCTGACCGTTCAGAATTTCCGCGCCAAGCCGGGGCAGGTCCTCGAGCGTGGCGGGCTGGACCATCCCTTCGAGCAGGTCGAGCGGCAGGTCGGAGGCAACGCGCTTCCATGCCCGTTGGCGGTTCTCGAAGGGCTGCATGACGCTGTCGATGCCCAGGAGATTCACGCCGCGCAGCAGGAAGGGCACCACGGTCGCGGGCAGGTTCGCCCCGCCGGCAAGGCCCACGGCGGCGACGGAGCCGCCGTATTTCAGCTGGCCCAGCACGCGGGCCAGCATGGCGCCGCCCACCGCGTCGACGCAGCCGGCCCAGGTCTCGCTTTCGAGCGGGCGCTTGGTGGTCTCGTTGATCTCGTCCCGGGGCACGATGCGGGCCGCGCCGAGGCCCTTGAGGTAGTCCTCCTGCTCGGGGCGACCGGTGACGGCGGCGACCTCGTAGCCGAGGTTGGACAGCAGCGCGGTCGCCACGGAGCCTACCCCGCCGGCGGCGCCGGTAACCAGCACTTCGCCCTTGTCGGGGGAAAGCCCGTGATCCTCGAGCGCCATGACGGCCAGCGTCGCGGTGAAGCCCGCGGTCCCTACGGCCATCGCCTGGCGCGTGGTCAGCCCCTCGGGCAGCGGCACCAGCCAGTCGGCCCTGACGCGGGCCTTTTCCGCATAGCCGCCCCAGTGGGCCTCGCCCACCCGCCAGCCGGTCAAGACGACCTTGTCGCCGGGCTTGTAGCGGTCGTCGTCGGAGCTTTCGACGGTGCCAGCGAAGTCGATGCCGGGCACGTGGGGGTACTTGCGCACCAGCCCGCCGCCGGGGCCGATGCAGAGCCCGTCCTTGTAGTTGACGGTAGAATACTCGACCGCGACGGTGACATCGCCCTCGGGCAGGTCGCTTTCGGCGATCTCCTGAACCGCGGCAGATGTCTTGCCGGTCTCCTCGTCCTTCTCCACGACCAGGGCCTTGATCATTCCGCACCCCCTTCCCTTTGTTTATAACATGGCTGGAGAAGCCTTTCACGGGAGGCCCTGCCAGAGCAAGGCGGCGTTGTGCCCCTGCCCGTTTGCACGACGATTGCGGGCCCGACCGTTTGGCGCCATGCTGCCCGGGATGACCCGAGAGCCAACCTATCCTGGCGGCATGAACGCCCTTCTGGCGCAGATGGAAAACCGGCGCGACGCCTACGGGTATGCGCCGGGCGAAGGGCTGCCGGAGGCCGAGGTCACGCTCGCACCGCTTGCCGGGCGGATCGTGGGCGACCCGGCGCAGGACCCGACCGAGGCGCCCCCCTTCCGGTCCAGCTATCATCGCAAGCGGTTTGCGCTGCGGGACGAATTCGAGGGGCAGACGGAGCTTTGCTTTCTCAACGGGCTGCTGATCGCGCACCTGCGCAAGCGAAGCTGGCCTGGACAGGCGCCGGGCCTCTTCCTCAGGCTCTGGGCCACGTACGGCGGACACCTCCTTGTCAGGCTCGATCCCCGATGGCTGGTCAGCAGCGCGACCACTTTCGGCGACCACGGCGAAACACCGGCTCAGCGTTCGGTCGGGCTGGCGCTCTCCGCGCTCTTCGGTACCATGAAGCTCTACGAGAGCGAGCGCCTCTACAGCGGCCGCCGGGCGGACGAACCCTTTGGCCTGGACACCAAGGCCGACGGGCCGCTGCCGCTGAAGATGGATGCCGCCGCGCTGCGGCCGGGCGGGCTCGACGTGGAGATGCTGGGCCGTCTCTGGCGCGAGGCGGAACGTGATCCGGTCATCGCCCCGCTGGCCCATCACCTGCTCGAGATGCTGGTCGCGGACCGACGGACGGTGCTTGCGCGTCTCGGTGCAATGCGGCAAAGCAAGGAACGCGGCGCCGCCCCGATGGAGCCCGAGGGGCTCGCCTGAGACCACGCCCCATCTAAGATGTCTTACCGCCGCTGGAACCCTTCTGGGGTCCCGGCGTTCCGACACATCTCATCCGATTGACGCATGTGGCTTTTTTCCGTAAAGAACGCGGCAAGGGATGAGCAGGCGATAATAAGAGATGCCGGGCCAATACGGCCTTTTCCCCATCATGCGACGCGCGGGCCAGGTAAGTGTCCGCAAACACGGACACATATGACAAAATTCTCAGATCTTGACCTGAACCCCAAGGTTCTCAAAGCCGTCGAAGAGGCTGGCTACGAGACCCCCACACCCATTCAGGCGGGTGCGATTCCGCCCGCCCTTGCTGGCAAGGACGTCCTTGGCATCGCCCAGACGGGCACCGGCAAGACGGCAAGCTTCACGCTGCCCATGATCACCAAGCTGGCCCGCGGTCGGGCCCGGGCGCGGATGCCCCGGTCGCTGGTGCTCTGCCCGACACGGGAACTCGCCGCGCAGGTGGCCGAGAACTTCGACACCTACGCCAAGCACGTGAAGCTGACCAAGGCGCTTCTGATCGGCGGCGTCTCCTTCAAGGAGCAGGACCAGCTGATCGACAAGGGCGTCGACGTCCTGATCGCGACGCCGGGCCGCCTTCTCGACCATTTCGAGCGCGGCAAACTGCTGCTGACCGGCATCGAGATCATGGTGGTCGACGAGGCCGACCGCATGCTCGACATGGGGTTCATCCCCGACATCGAGCGGATCTTCAGCCTCACGCCCTTTACCCGTCAGACGCTGTTCTTCTCGGCCACCATGGCGTCCGAGATCGAGCGCATCACCAACACCTTCCTTTCGGCCCCCGAGCGGATCGAGGTTGCGCGGCAGGCCACGGCCTCCGAGACCATCGACCAGAAGGCCGTCTTCTTCAAACCCTCGCGGCGTGACCGCGAAGGCAGCGAAAAGCGCCGGGTCCTGCGCGAGCTGATCGAGTCCGAGGGCGACGCCTGCACCAACGCGATCGTCTTCTGCAACCGCAAGGTCGACGTGGACATCGTGGCGAAGTCGCTCAAGAAATACGGGCTGGATGCGGCGCCGATCCACGGCGATCTCGACCAGTCGCAGCGCACGCGCACGCTTGACGGGTTCCGCGAAGGCTCCATCCGGCTGTTGATCGCCTCGGACGTGGCGGCGCGCGGTCTGGACGTCCCTTCGGTGAGCCACGTGTTCAACTTCGACGTACCAAGCCACGCCGAGGACTACGTGCACCGCATCGGCCGGACGGGTCGCGCGGGCCGTGACGGGCGTGCCTTTACCATCGTCGTGCCGAAGGACGAGAAGAACTTCGAGGACGTGGAAAAGCTGATCCAGAAGGAAATCCCGCGCGTCGAGAGCACCGTGAAATCCGCGCCCGCCGCACCTGCGGCTGCCGAAGACGATACCGCCGCCCCCGCCGCGAGCGAAAAGCCCAAGCGCACCCGGACCCGTCGCCCTCGCAAGGCCGACAAGGCTGCGGTCTCCGACAAGACGACAGCCCCAGAGAAGGCAGCGGAGGCAGAGAAGCCGGCAGCGGCCGACGTGGCACCGGCGACGCAGGAGCCGGCCAAGGAAGCCCCCGAGTCCGCGCCCGAACAGGCGCAGCCCCAGCAGGCGGCCGCCGAACAGCGCAGCGAGGCCCCGCAGTCCAACAAGCCCAACCGCGGCGGCCGCTCGCGCGGGAACTCCGGTGGCGGCAAGCGCGACAACAACGTGGTGGGCATGGGTGATCACATGCCCGAGTTCATCGCGCTAAGCTTTGAGGAGCGCCGCGCCAGCTAAGGCAGCGCAGCTCCCTTGCGGAATCAAAAAACGCCCCGCGCATTGCGCGGGGCGTTTTTCATTTCGCCGTGCTGATTGGAGATCAGCTCACGAGCTTTGCATCCATCGTGATCTCGGCATTCATCAGCTTGGAGATCGGGCAGCCAGACTTCGCGGCGTTCGCAGCCTTGCTGAAGGCGGCTTCATCGGCGCCGGGCACCTTGGCGGTGACGTCGAGATGGATCTTGGTGACGGCAAAACCGTCATCTTTCTGCTCCAGCGTAACCTCGGATTTGGCATTGATCTCGTCGGCGGTCAGGTCGTCTTGGCCTAGGATCATCGAGAGAGCCATGGCGAAGCAGCTCGCATGCGCGGCGCCGATCAGCTCTTCAGGGTTGGTGCCGGGTTCGCCCTCGAACCGCTTGTTGAAACCGTACTGGGCCGAAGACAGCACGCCGGATTGGGTCGTGACCTCGCCGGTGCCGTCCTTGAGGCCGCCCTTCCAGATCGCGGAACCGTTCTTCTTGATCATGATCTCCCGTCCTTTCCATGTTTCAAGGATGTCAGGGGACGAACGTGGCGGTTGTCCACGGGGTTCCGAGGGCGTTTCGGAGATGGCCTGCGCCCGCCCCCGCGCCTCGGCTTGGCGATCAGCGACGGTCGTTGAGCTCGGCGACGAGGCCAGGCAGCGCGTCGAAATGATCGAAGGTCCGCCAGAAGGCGAGGTCCTCGACCGCAGCCTGGCGAATCCCCTCGGTGAAAAGCGCAAAGGGCACACCGGCGCGCCCCGATGTCTCGGCATCGATCTCGCTGTCGCCGACGTAGAGCCCCCGCTCTGACCCCAGGGTATCGAGACAATGCAGAAGCGGTTCTGGACACGGCTTGCGCTTGTCCAGCGTATCCCCCGCCACGATGCAGTCGAAGAGGGGCCCCAGCTCCAGCCGGTCGAGCACTGCGGTCATAGGCCCGCTGGGCTTGTTGGTCACGAGCCCGAGCGGCCGTCCCTGCCCCTTAAGCTCCTCCAGCGCGGCCCGCACGCCGGGAAAAAGCTCCGTCCGCTCGGCGGCCTTTGCGTAGAGTTCCAGGAAAGGGGGCAGAAGACGCTCCTGGTCCGAGGCCTTGAGCCCGCCCGCCGCGATCAGCCGCCGCAGGAAAACAAGCTCCCCGCGGCCCACGAAACTGCCGATCTGCGACTCTGGAAGGGGCGGACGCCCCTCCCCCTCAAGCAGGGTATTGGCTGCCCAGGTGATCCCGGGCAAGCTGTCGATGAGCGTCCCGTCGAGATCGAACAGGATCGCCCGGTTCATGCCACCCGACTGACGATGACCGTCACCTCGGGCTTCTTGCCGATCTCGTTGAGACAGCTCTGCCGCACGACCTTGCGCAGACCGTCCTCGAGCTTGTCGTCATTGGCAAGGACCTTGTTGCCGGCGCGTCCCATGAACTGCGAGAGATCCTCTTCGAGGACATCCACCAGTGGCGCATGGCTGCGCCCGGTTTCGGCCAGCCCCATGACGTCGCACCAGGGATCACCCATGGGCTCGTCGTCCTCGTCGAGGATGACGGTGACGATCACGTGTCCGTTCAGCGCCATCCGGATGCGGTCGCGCACGATGCCGTCGAGCGCCCCGATCTGCACGCTGCCGTCGAGGTAGGTGCGCCCGGTTTCGATGAATTCGACTGGCTGCGGGGCATTGCCCGAAAGCTCGACCATCGTACCGTTCACCGCGAGGATGCCGTGGCGACCGCGCGCGCTGGCAAGCTTCGTGTGCTCGCGCAGGTGGCGGTGTTCGCCGTGCATGGGCACCACGAACTGTGGCTTTACCACGTCGTGGAAGATCTCGAGATCCGGGCGGTTGGCGTGGCCCGAGACGTGGTAGCGGCCGCCGTCGTCGTCGACCACGTCCACGTCCTTCTCCGAAAACTGGTTCATGATCCGCAGGACGCCGCGTTCGTTGCCCGGGATGATCTTGGACGAGAAGAGGAACATGTCCCCTTCCTTGAGCTCGATCCCGTTATACTTGCCGCGGGCAAGCTGCGCGCTGGCCGCCCGGCGTTCGCCCTGGCTGCCGGTCACGATCAGCATGAGGTTCTCGCGCGGGATCTGGCTCGCTTCCTCGGCGCTGACTACCTTGGGGAAGCCGGTCAGCACGCCGGTTTCCTGAGAGGCCTCGATCATGCGGCGCATGGCGCGCCCCAGCAGGCAGACCGACCGCCCTGCCCGTTCGCCTGCCTCGGCCAGCGTCTTGACCCGCGCCACGTTGCTGGCAAAGGTCGTGGCGACCACCATCCCGCCGGCCTCGGTTAGCAGGCGCTCGATCTCGGGGCCGACCACGGCCTCGGACCGGCCGGGGCTGGTCGAGAAGACGTTGGTGGAATCGCAGACCAGCGCGCGCACGCCGGGCTTGGCGATCTCTTCCCACATCTCGGGATCCCAAGGCTCGCCCACGAGCGGGGTGCTGTCGAGCTTGAAGTCCCCCGAGTGGACCACCCGGCCCGCGGGGCTGTCGATGACCAGCGCCGAGCTTTCCGGGATCGAGTGCGAGATCGGCGCGAAGCCGACGGTGAAGGGGCCGACCTTCACGGTCTCGGGCCACTTCGACACTGTGGTCACCGCGTTTTCGCCCACGCCGTATTCGGCGAGCTTGCCGCGGGCGATGTTGGCGGTGAAGGCGCGCGCGTAGATCGGCACGCCAAGCTGGTCGTAGAAGTGGCCCACCGCGCCCACGTGGTCCTCGTGGGCGTGGGTGATGAAGATCGCGTCCAGCCGGTCGCGGTTCTCCTTCAGCCAGGTGATGTCCGGCAGGATCAGGTCCACGCCGGGTGTTGTGTCCATGTCCGGAAAGGTCACGCCCAGATCCACCAGGATCAGTCGTTCCTTGCCCGCCGGCCCGTAGCCGTAGACATATGCGTTCATGCCGATCTCTCCGGCCCCGCCTAGGGGCAGGTAGATTAGTCGGTCGCTGCTCATGGGTTATCCCCCGGTATTGTGCTTATGGATCACGGTCAGGCCGTGCATCGTCAGATCATCGTCATAGGTGTCGAACAGGGTCTCGGCTTGCTGGAACAGCGGCGCGAGCCCCCCGGTCGACACGATTTTCATGTCCCGCCCGCGCTCGGCGCGGATACGGTTGCAGATTTCGCGGACAAGGCCGACGTAGCCCCAGAAGACGCCCGACTGCATGCAGGCCACCGTGTTCGTCCCCACCACACGCTGCGGCTTGGAGATATCCACGTGCGGCAGCGCGGCGGCGGCCTGGTGCAGCGCCTCGAGGCTGAGGTTCACGCCGGGAGCGATCACTCCGCCCACGTAGGCGCCGTCGGTATCGACCACGTCGAAGGTGGTGGCGGTGCCGAAATCGACGACGATCAGATCGCCGCCGTAAAGGTCGTAGCCCGCCACGGTGTTCACCAACCGGTCGGGGCCCACCTGCGTTCCCGCGTCGACGCGCACATCGACCGGAAGCTCGCAATCGGGACGGCCCACCACGTAGGGGCGGGTGCCGAAATAGCGATCCGACAGGACCCGCAGGTTGAAGACGACCCGCGGCACTGTCGAGCTGATGATCACGTCGGTGATGTTCGCCTCGATCCCCTGGAATTCCATCAGGGTCGAGAGCCAGACGTAGTACTGGTCGGCAGTCCGCTGGTGTTCGGTCGCGGTGCGCCAGGTAGCGATGAACCGCGTGCCGTCCCAGATCGAGAAAACGGTGTTCGTATTGCCGCAGTCAATGGCAAGAAGCATGGCGCGCCCCGCTCAGAAAAACACATCCGCCGCGGCGATGCGCACCCGGCCCTCCGCCGTCTTTAGGACAAGATTGCCGTCATCGTCCACCGTCTCGAAGGTCCCGCGGCGCTCCTCGCGTCCCGTACGCGCCGTGATCACCTCGCCGACCCGCGCCGCGCGGGCAAGCCAGGCTTCGCGGATCGGGCCGAACCCGTAGGTGACAAGCGCCCCTTCGTGCCGGGCATAGGCCTCGGCCAGCGCGTCGAGCACACCCTCCGGCGAAAGCCGCACACCGGTTTCCGCCAGCACCGAGACCGGCGGCACGGCCCCCGGCTCCACCGCCTCCGCGCCCGGCGCCGCAATAAGGTTGACCCCCACGCCGATCGCCAGCGGGCCGCCCGGGCCCGCCGGGTACTCCAGCAGGATCCCCGCAACCTTGCCACCCGAGAGCAGCACATCGTTCGGCCATTTGAGAGAGAGCGCTGCCTCGGCCCGGGTCAGCGAGGCCAGCGCGTCATAGAGGGCCAGGGCGGCGACGAATGACCGGAGCGCAACCTGTCGCGCGTCGCCCTCGGGACGAAAGACCAGCGTGGCCGCGAAATTGCCGGGTGGGTTTGCCCAAGGCCGGCCCCGGCGTCCGCGTGCCGCCGTCTGGCGCAGGGCGCAGATCCATTCAGGACCCGCCAGCGTATCGGCCAGGCGCGCGGCTTCCGCATTGGTGCTGTCCACCTCTGCCAGCACCCGCCTACCGTAGCCGCCGGGCCAGCTCATAGGGAACGGCCCGGCGCTTCTTCTTGGCAGAAATATTCCGGGGGAGTCGCGCGGCAGCGCGACGGGGGCAGAGCCCCCTGTCCCCGATCAGTTGACAAGCGTGGCCGCCGCGGCTTCGGCCGCGCTCTCGATGCCGAAGAGGTTCACGACGCCCAGCACCATGATCAGCGCCGAAGCCATCAGGAACCCCGACAGCACGGGCGACCGCCCGCCGTCGAGCGCGTCCTCGCGGTCTTCGCCGAAGTACATGTAGTAGACGATCCGAAGGTAGTAGTAGGCACCGATCACCGAGGCCACAACGCCCGCGATGGCGAGCCAGGCAAGCCCGCCTTCGTAGGCGGCGCGCAGCACGTAGAGCTTGCCGAAGAAGCCCACCAGCGGCGGCACGCCCGCGAGGCTGAACATCAGCACCAGAACCGCCAGCGCCTTGCCCGGCTCGCGCTTGGAGTACATGCCAAGGCTGCGGATATCTGTCACCGGCTCGCCGTCACGCTCCATTGACAGGATGAAGGCGAAGGTGCCGACGTTCATGGTGACGTAGATCGCCATGTATACGAGCAGCGCCTGCACACCGAACTGCGTGCCCGAGGCGAGGCCCATCAGCGCGTAGCCCATGTGCGCGATGGAGCTGTAGGCCATCAGGCGCTTGATGTTGGTCTGGCCGATCGCGGCGATGGAGCCGAGGAACATCGACAGCAGCGACAGCAGCGCGACCACCTGGCTCCAGTCGCCCACGGCGCCGCCGAAGGCATCGTGCATGACCCGGGCGAACAGCGCCATCGCCGCCATCTTGGGCGCGGTGGCGAAGAAGGCCGTGACCGGGGTTGGCGCGCCCTCGTAGACGTCAGGCGTCCACATGTGGAAAGGCACCGCCGAGATCTTGAACGCGAGCCCGGAGATCAGCAGCACGAGGCCGAAGAGCAACCCGAGCGAGACACCCTCGCTTGCGACGGCCACGATGCCCTCGAAATGGGTCGTGCCCGCAAAGCCGTAGGTCAGCGACGCACCGTAAAGAAGCAGGCCCGAGCTAAGCGAGCCCAGCACGAAATACTTGAGACCGGATTCGGTCGACTTGGCGTTGTCGCGCCGCAGCGAGGCGACCACGTAGAGCGCCAGCGACTGAAGTTCGAGCCCCATGTAGAGCGCCATGAGATCGCCGGCGCTGACCATCATCATCATGCCGACGGCAGCGAGCGAAACCAGCACGGGATACTCGAACCGCAGGATACCACGGCGTTCCATGTAGCCTTCGGACATGAGCAGCACCGCCGCCGCCGACACCAGGATCGTCACCTTGGCAAAGCGGGCGAAGGCGTCGTCGATGAACATGCCGCTGAAGGCCGTGACATCGCCGCCCTGCCGCGTGCCAATCCAGGCCGCGAGCGCGAGGAAGATCGCGCTGGTCACCCAGACGAGCATCGGCGCCAGCTTGTCCTTGCCGGTATAGACCGCCCCGAGCATCGCCAGCATCGCAAAGACGGCGAGCAGGATCTCGGGCAGGATCACGTTGAAATCGGAAGAGATCATGACTGGCGTCTCCGTTAGTGACCGGCGTTGGCGACATGGAGAACGTCCTGCGCGTTCTCCACGGCCACGTCATATTGCGAGATCAGCGCCTCGACCGAGGGGCCGATCGTGTCGAGGATCGGCGCGGGGTAGACCCCGAAGAGGATGGTCGCCACCACAAGGGGGGCAAAGATCCACTTCTCGCGCCGGCTCATGTCTGTGATGCTGCGCAGGCTTTCCTTGATGAGGTCGCCCATGACCACGCGGCGATAGAGCCAGAGCCCGTAGGATGCCGACAGGATCACCCCGGCCGCGGCCACGGCTGCCACCCAGGTGTTGACCTGGAACACGCCCACCAGCGTCAGGAATTCGCCGATGAAACCGGAGGTGCCCGGCAGGCCGACGTTGGCCATGGTGAACAGCATGAAGATCAGCGCGTAGGCCGGCATGCGGTTCACGAGGCCGCCGTAGGCATCGATGTCGCGGGTGTGCATGCGGTCGTAGATCACGCCCACGCAGAGGAAGAGCGCGCCCGAGACGAAGCCGTGGCTGATCATCTGGAAGATCGCGCCGTCCACGCCCTGCTGGTTGGCGGCGAAGATGCCCATGGTCACGTAGCCCATGTGCGCCACCGAGCTGTAGGCGATCAGCTTCTTCATGTCCTCCTGCACCAGCGCGACGAGGCTGGTGTAGACGATGGCGATGGCGCTGAGCCACAGGACCAGCGGCCCGATCACCTCGGAGCCCACGGGGAACATCGGCAGCGAGAAGCGCAGGAAGCCGTAGCCGCCCATTTTGAGCAGGATCGAGGCGAGCACGACCGACCCGGCGGTGGGTGCCTGCACGTGGGCGTCAGGCAGCCACGTGTGCACCGGCCACATGGGCATCTTGACCGCGAAGCTGGCGAAAAAGGCGAGGAACATCAGGGTTTGCATCCCGCCCAGCACGTGGATGCCGAGCACGCTGAAGCTTTCGCTGGCGAACTCGTGGCTGAGAAGCGTCGGGATGTCCGTGGTGCCGGCGTCGGTGTACATGGCCACCATGGCGACCAGCATCAGCACCGAGCCGAGGAAGGTGTAGAGGAAGAACTTGAAGCTCGCGTAGATGCGGTTCTTGCCGCCCCAGATGCCGATGATGAGGAACATCGGGATCAGGCCGCCCTCGAAGAAGAGGTAGAAGAGCACAAGGTCCAGCGCCATGAAGACGCCGAGCATGAGCGTTTCCAGCAGCAGGAAGGCGATCATGTATTCCTTGACGCGGGTCTTTACCTCCCAGCTGGCGGCGATCACCAGCGGCATGATGAAGGTCGTCAGCAGGACGAACAGGACGCTGATGCCGTCGACGCCGAGCTTGTACTGCATGCCGAGCAGCCAGTCGGCCTCCTCGACCATCTGGAAGCCGGTGTTGGAGGCATCGAACTGCGCGAGGATGATGAGCGAGACGAGGAAGGTCGCGGCCGTCGCGATGAGCGCCAGCCACTTGGCATTGCGGTCCGCTGCCTCGCCCCCGCCGCGCAGGAACAGCGCGAGGATCGCTGCCGCGAGCGCCGGCAGGAAGGTGACGATGGATAGCAGGTTGTCCATTATTCCGCCCCTCCGGTGAGCGTCATCCAGGTGATGAGGAGCGCGATCCCCAGCACCATCGCGAAGGCATAGGTGAACAGGTATCCCGACTGTGCCCGGCCGGCGAGCCGCGTCAGGTAGGGCACGAGGCCCATGGCCACGCCGTTGATCGAACCGTCGATGACGTTGCCGTCACCGCGCCGCCACAGCAGGCGCCCCAGCCCCTTGGCCGGCTGAACGAAGACGAAATCGTAGATCTCGTCGAAGTACCACTTGTTCAGCAGGAAGAGGTAGAGCGGGCGCTGGTTGGCCGCGAGCCGGCCCGGGAGCGCCGGGTTCTTGATGTAGAACCAGTAGGCGGTGACGAAGCCGATGACCATCGCGATGAAGGGCGAGAGCTTCACCCAGACCGGCGAATGGTGGGCGTCGTCCATGACGTGGTTGTCGGGGTGCGTGTAGATCGCGCCCTCGCCCGGTGCGGGACCGGCAAGCGCCATGGCCTCGCCACCCTCGGCACCTTCGCCCTCGGCTGCGGCCTCGCCTTCGCTGGCCTCGCCCTCACCCGCGTCGGCACTGTCGGCCGCGGCGGTTTCCTCGGTCGCTTCGTCGGTCGCGGCTTCCTCGCCGTGATCGCCCGCGTCCTCGCCGTGGCCCTCGGAGGCCTCGGCATGGTGTTCGGGCACGCCGAAGAAGGCGTTCACGCGGGAGTGGTCGCCGAAGAAGCTGCCGTACCAGATCATGCCCGAGAAGATCGCACCGAGTGCCAGCACGCCGAGCGGGATGAGCATGACCGTCGGGCTTTCATGCGCGTGCTCGTGCGTGTGCTTGTCGCCGCGCGGCTTGCCGAAGAAGGTCAGGAAGATGAGGCGCCAGCTGTAGAAGCTCGTGAAGAGCGCGGCGATGACCAGCATCCAGAAGGCGTAGCCCCCTGCCGTGCCGGCCCAGGCGCTTTCGATCACGGCGTCCTTGGAAGCGAAGCCCGCGAAGCCGAACCAGCCGGTGAGCGGGATGCCGACGCCGGTGATGGCGAGCGTGCCGATCATCATGGCCCAGAAGGTGTAGGGCATCTTCTTGCGCAGGCCGCCGTAGTTCCGCATGTCCTGCTCGTGGTGCATCCCGTGGATGACCGAACCGGCGCCGAGGAACAGCATGGCTTTGAAGAAGGCGTGCGTGAAGAGGTGGAACATCGCGACCGGGTAGACGCCGACGCCCGCGGCCACGAACATGTAGCCGAGCTGCGAACAGGTCGAGTAGGCGATCACGCGCTTGATGTCGGTCTGCACGAGCCCGATCGTCGCCGCGAAGAAGGCGGTGGTCGCGCCAAGGAAGGTCACGAAGGCCGTCGCGTGCGGTGCGAATTCCATGATCGGCGACATGCGGCAGACGAGGAAGACGCCCGCCGTCACCATGGTCGCCGCGTGGATCAGCGCCGACACGGGTGTCGGGCCTTCCATCGCGTCCGGCAGCCAGGTGTGCAGGCCGAGCTGCGCCGACTTGCCCATAGCGCCGATGAAGAGAAGCACGGCCACGACCTCGGCCGCGTTCCACTCGGACCAGAGGAAGGTGATCTGCGTCTGCGCGATGTCGGGGGCGGCGGCGAAGATGTCATCGAAGCGCACGCTGTCGACGAGGAAGAACAGCGCCATGATGCCCAGCAGGAAGCCGAAGTCGCCGATGCGGTTGACCACGAAGGCCTTCATCGCGGCGGCGTTGGCCGAGGGCTTGCGGTAGTAGAAGCCGATCAGCAGGTAGGAGGCGAGGCCCACGCCCTCCCAGCCGAAGAACAGCTGGACGAGGTTGTCGGCGGTCACCAGCATGAGCATGGCGAAGGTGAAGAACGACAGGTAGGCGAAGAAGCGCGGCTTGTAGCTCTCCTCGCCCTCCTTGAAGTTCTCGTCATGCGCCATGTAGCCGAAGCTGTAGAGGTGCACGAGCGCCGAGACCGTGGTGACGACGATCAGCATGATCGAGGTCAGCCGGTCGAGGCGGATGGACCAGTCGGTGCTGAGCGTGCCGCTTTCGATCCAGCGCAGGACCTGGATGTGCTGCGCGTCGGGGCCGTGGCTGAAGAAGACGATCCAGCTGAAGAAGCAGGCGGTGAACAGCAGGCCCGTGGTGATCCACTGGGCGCCGCGGATCCCCGTGGCGCGCCAGCCGAAACCCGCGATCAGGGCCCCCAGCAGGGGGGCGAAGAGGATGATGCTCTCCATGGGGCTCAGCCTTTCATCATGTTGACGTCTTCCACGGCGATGGTGCCGCGGTTCCGGAAGAAGCAGACGAGAATGGCAAGCCCGATGGCTGCCTCCGCCGCGGCGACCGTCAGGATGAACAGGGTGAACACCTGCCCGACGAGGTCGCCCATGAAGGAGGAGAAGGCCACCATGTTGATGTTGACCGAGAGCAGCATGAGCTCGATCGACATCAGCAGGATGATCACGTTCTTGCGGTTCAGGAAAAGCCCGAAGATCCCGATGACGAAGAGCACTGCCGCCACCGTCAGGTAATGTTCAAGTCCGATCATGTCCCTCGTCCTTTTAGCTCGCGGTGGCCACGGCGCCGAACGCCAGCGAAAGAATCGTCATTGCGGAGGACGGCTGCGCGCGGCCCCGGCCCTTCCGGTTCAGCAGGTTCACGGCGATGGGGATCGACGCGGCCAGAAATATCGCCACCCAGCTTGCCCAGTGCATCGCCGTCTCCATTTTCCTTTCCGCGCGTCCTGCGCGGCCATCACGTTGCGCCTTGAAGCGCGGTTATTCGGGCCGGCGCAGACTGCGCCGTTGTTTCCACCAGCGGAGCGCCAGCCAGGTGCCCCCCGCCTTGACCGTCCAGAGCCCCACGAACCCCGCGAGCCCCAGCTTGGCCACCGGCCCTTCGGCGAGGGCCAGCAGGTCGGGCAGGTTCAAAGGCCCTGCCCCGGCTTCACATCGCGCAGTTCCATGGCCTTCTTCGGGTCGCGGTACATCTGCGCAAGCACGTCCTGGCGCTTGACCTCGGAGCGGTGGCGCAGGGTCAGGACGATCGCGCCGATCATGGCGGTCAGCAGGATCAGGCCCGCCAGCTGGAACAGCAGGAAGTACTGGTCGTAGAGGATCAGGCCGAGCGCCTTGGTGTTGTGCACGTCGCCCGGCGTCGGCTGGGCCATCTGGCTCGATGCCATGTCCGCGCTTTCCCATGCCCCGAAGGCGATGGCGAACTGCATCAGGATGACGATGCCGATCAGCAGCGCGAGCGGCATGTACTTGGCCATCTCGGCCTTGAGCTCGGCGAAGTCGACGTCGAGCATCATCACCACGAATAGGAAGAGCACCGCAACGGCGCCCACGTAGACGATGACCAGGAGCATCGCCACGAATTCCGCCCCGAGCAGCACGAAAAGACCCGCCGCGCTCAGGAAAGCGAGGATCAGCCACAGCACCGAGTGCACGGGGTTGCGGCTCATCACGGTGAGCAGCCCGCCGGCAATGGCGCTGATGGCGAAGAGGTAGAAGGCGAATGCGCTCATGTCTCGTCATCCTTGTCGTCGTCCATGACACCGCGGGCGAGGTCCATCGCCCGTGTCATGGCAGGAATGCCGGCGAACATCGACATCTGTGCGATGGTCTCGGCGATCTCGTCTTTCGTGGCGCCCGCCTCCATGGCGTGGCGCACGGTCATCCGCAACGGCGTTTCCGCCTGCGCACCCTGCATGGTCAGCCCCGCAAGGGTGAGCAGCAGACGCGTCTTGGCGTCCAGCCCTTCCTTGCTCATGCCACGGCCGAACCACATCTCCATGGCGTCCTTGGGCATGGTGGGCCAGATCTTCTCGAAGTTCGTCGGATCGAAGGTCGAGAGCGCCGGATTGAAGGCCTTCGCCATCTCCTGCGCCTGCGCCATCATCAGTTCGAACGGGGTCTTGGGATCGGTCATGCGGTGCCTCCCTGGGTGCGGATCGGCTCCAGCCATACCACATCCGCGCCCCGCAGAGGGGCCAGCTGGCGGTAAGCGCGGCTGCTTTCCCGTCCCTGTGCCCTCTTGGCGGCGGTCTGCCCTGTGCGGGTCAGCGTGGCTGCGAGGTTTTGCATGTCCCATTTCATCCAGTGAAGATCAGCGGTAGGGCGCGTCCATTTCGAGGTTTCGGGCGATCTCGGCCTCCCACCGCTCGCCGTTTTCGAGCAGCTTGGCCTTGTCGTAGTAGAGTTCTTCGCGCGTCTCGGTGGAGAACTCGAAGTTCGGCCCCTCGACGATGGCATCGACCGGGCAGGCTTCCTGGCAGAAGCCGCAGTAGATGCACTTGGTCATGTCGATGTCGTAGCGCGTGGTGCGGCGGCTGCCGTCCTCGCGTGGTTCGGCATCAATGGTGATCGCCTGCGCGGGGCAGATCGCCTCGCAGAGCTTGCAGGCGATGCAGCGTTCCTCGCCGTTGGGATAACGGCGCAGCGCGTGTTCGCCGCGAAAGCGCGGCGACAGCGGGCCCTTCTCGTGCGGGTAGTTCAACGTCGCCTTGGGACCGAAGAAGTACTTCAGGCCCAGCTTGAAGCCCACGAAAAAGTCATGAAGCAGGAAGTACCGCGCAGCGCGGCCGTAGTCGATCGTGGCCATCAGCTGTTACCCCCGGAGGTGGAAGTTTCGGAAAAGAAGGGCACCGTGCCATCGCTGGCGGGCGCCATGAATGTCTCTGCCTGGGCCCCTGCCTGAGGGTCGGCGCCGGCTGCCCAGCGGAACATTGCGGCCGCAAGTTCGCTCGCCTGCGGCAGCGCGTTGCCCGATCCGTCGATGACGGGCAGCGCACAGTCCCGCGCAATGAAGTCCCCAAGCGCGATCAGGTCCACGTACTTGGCGTCCAGGATCGCTTCTTTCAGGTCCGCCATCTCAGCCCCCCGTGGCCCAGCGGGTGTAGAAGCCCCACAGCCACTCGAACTTCGCGGCAAAGGCGACCCAGACGACCCAGACCAGCGAGAAGGGCAGGAAGACCTTCCAGCCAAGGCGCATCAGTTGGTCGTAGCGGTAGCGCGGCGTGATCGCCTTCACCATCGCGAAGATGAAGAAGAAGAACGCCATCTTGGCCACCATCCAGAGCGCCCCGTCGGGCAGGCCCGGGATCGGCGACAGCCAGCCGCCGAAGAACAGCAGCGAGGTCAGCGCACACATCAGGAACATGGCGATGTACTCGCCCGCCATGAAGAGCAGAAACGGGGTCGAGCTGTATTCCACCTGATAACCGGCCACGAGCTCCGATTCCGCTTCGGGAAGGTCAAAGGGCGGGCGGTTCGTCTCGGCCAGCGCCGAGATGAAGAACAGGAACACCATCGGGAAGTGCGGCAGCCAGTACCAGTTGAAGAAGCCGAGGTTGCCGTCCTGCGCCCGCACGATGTCGCCGAAGTTCATGCTCCCGGTGGAGATGATGACGCCGATGATGATGAGGCCGATGGAGACCTCGTAGGAGATCATCTGCGCGGCCGAGCGCAGCGAGCCGAGGAAGGGGTATTTCGAGTTGGACGCCCAGCCCCCCATGATGACGCCGTAGACCTCAAGAGAGGAGACGGCGAAGACATAGAGGATGGCGACGTTGATGTCGCTGAGCACCCATGTGTCGTTGAAGGGGATCACTGCCCAGGCGATCATGGCGAGCACGAAGCTCGTCAGCGGGGCCATGATGAAGACCGTCCGGTCGGAGCCCGCGGGAATCACGACCTCCTTCACGACGTATTTCAGGGCGTCCGCCACGGTCTGGAGCAGGCCGGCGAAGCCGACAACGTTGGGTCCGCGCCGCAGCTGGACCGCGGCCCAGATCTTCCGGTCACCGTAGACCAGGAAGAGCAGCGAGATCATGACGAAGCCAAGCACCGCGAGACATTGCAGTGCAACGATCACCAGCGTGCCCAGGGGGGTGGAAAAGAAATCGGCCATCAGCTCCTCACACCATCGGTATTCCGCTCTCGGCGCAGGCCTGGGCGACGACTTCGGCGTCTATCGTCTTCAGACCGCGGGGCAGCGCCGGCGAGATGGTGTAAACCGCATCTGCCCGCCATAGGCCACCCTCTTCCTCGACCTTTGTGCGCAAATGACGCGCAAATCCGTATCCCCGGATCAGAGCGTATTGCGCGGCCGCGCACTCGGCATAGTCTTCCACGTCGCGCGCGTCACGCGCTCCGTTCATTTCCACGACAAAGCTGACCAGATCGTTGTCGAGCAGCCGCGTCTCGATGCCGCGGTAGACGGCACCCTCGGGTCGCGCGACGGGCAGCCTCGGGGCTGCCTCGCCGTCTTCGGCCGGGGCGGCGCAACCGCCCAGTGTCCCGGCCAGCGCCATCATGCCCAGCGTCCGTGCAAGCGACGGCACCGGATCACTCGGCCGCAATCGGTGCCTCGGCCCGCTCCTTGGCGCGTCGCGACAGCTCGGCCATGAGTTCAGAGGCGCGCGCGATCGGGTTGCTTAGCCAGAAGTCGGACACCGGCGACACGAAGTCGCCATCGCCCAGCTTGCCGGCCTCGACCGCCTGCCATTCGTTCTCGGGGACCGAGTCGATGCCCTTGAGCTGCGGCGCGTCGGCGACGAGCTTCTGGCGCAGCTGCGCGAGGCTGTCCCAGGGCAGGGTTTTGCCCGCCTCGGCCGACAGCGCCCGCAGGATCGCCCAGTTTTCCTTGGCCTCGCCCGGGGGGAACGAGGCGCGCAGCGCCATCTGGGGACGGCCTTCGGTGTTCACGAAGAGCCCCTGTTCCTCGGTGTAGGCGGCGGCGGGCAGGATGACGTCGGCGCGGTGAGCCCCGCGGTCGCCGTGGCTGCCTTGGTAGATGACGAAGGCACCGTCGGCGATCTGGATCTCGTCCGCGCCAAGGTTGTAGATCACGTCGGCCCCGTCGAGCGCGGCCTCGAGGCCACCCTCGGTCACGGCGCCCGCGTCCATCGCGCCCACGCGGCTGGCCGCGGTGTGCAGGACCATGAGCTTGGCGCCAGAGGCTTCGGCGATCTTCATCGCGGTGGCCAACACGGCCGCGCCGTCGTCACCGGTCAGGGCGCCCTGCCCCACGATCACGACACCGGCGGTGCCCTTCTTGTCGGAGTGATCCTTGTCCGCGAACTTCGAAAGCGAGTCGCGGCCCGTGCCCAGCTCCTCGACGTCGAAGGTCAGGTCGTCGGGCTGACCCACGCGCGACACCTGCGCGCCGTTGAGCCATGCCTTGCGGATACGCGCGTTCAGCACGGGCGCTTCATGGCGCGGGTTGGTCCCGATCAGCACGATGCTGTCGGCCATGTCCACGTCCTCGATCGAGGCGGTGCCCACGTAACCGGAGCGGTTGCCCGCGGGCAGCTTGGCGCCATCGACACGCGATTCCACATTGCCGCCCAGGCTTTCGACCAGGGTCTTGAGACCGTAGGCGGCCTCGACCGGGGCGAGATCGCCGACGAGGCCCGCAACCTTCTTGGCGCCCTTCATGGCGCTGGCCGCGGCGGAGAGCGCCTCGGGCCAGGTGGCGGGGGTCAGCTTGCCGTTCTTGCGGATGTAGGGCTTGTCGAGCCGCTGGCGGCGCAGGCCGTCCCAGACGAAGCGCGTCTTGTCCGAGATCCATTCCTCGTTCACGCCGTCATGGTTGCGCGGCAGGAAGCGCATCACTTCACGGCCCTTGCAGTCGACGCGGATCGAGGAGCCGAGCGCATCCATCACGTCGATGGATTCCGTCTTGGTCAGTTCCCACGGGCGGGCGGTAAAGGCGTAGGGCTTCGAGACCAGCGCGCCCACCGGGCAGAGGTCGATGATGTTGCCCTGCATCTCCGACTCGAGCGTCTGCCCGAGGTAGGAGGTGATTTCCGCGTCCTCGCCGCGCCCCGTCTGGCCGAGTTCCGGCATTCCGGCCACCTCGGTGATGAAGCGGACGCAGCGCGTGCAGGAAATGCAGCGCGTCATGTGGGTTTCGACCAGCGGGCCGAGGTCCAGATCCTCGACGGCGCGCTTCGGCTCGCGGTAGCGCGAGAAGTCGACGCCGTAGGCCATCGCCTGGTCCTGAAGGTCGCATTCGCCGCCCTGGTCGCAGATCGGGCAGTCCAGCGGGTGATTGATGAGCAGGAACTCCATCACCCCTTCACGGGCCTTCTTGACCATCGGGCTGTTGGTCTTGATCTCGGGCGGTTCGCCGTTCTTGCCGGGCCGCATGTCCTTGACCTGCATGGCACAGGAGGCGGCGGGCTTCGGCGGGCCGCCGACGACTTCGACAAGGCACATCCGGCAGTTGCCCGCGATGGAAAGCCGCTCGTGGTAGCAGAAGCGCGGTATCTCGATCCCCGCCTCTTCGCAGGCCTGGATCAGCGTCATCGCGCTGTCCACTTCGTGCTCTTTCCCGTCGATGATGATCGTGCGCATGTCAGTCATGCCCGAGCCCTCTCTTGGCGTTCGCAGGGCCCGCGCCCTGCGCGGCGCGCAAGGCACGAACTTTGGGCAGTGTCTATCGCGGCTTGTGCGACGATGCCAGCCCATGCGCCGGGTCGCGAGCAGGAAAAAACGACGCGGGGCCGCGATTTGCGCCCCCTACGCTTTAGATGTGATCACGTTACCTCGAGGTTAACGCCTGCCGATCACCGCAGGAGTCGCCCGACAGGACTGTTCTTTTGGATCTCGCCGCGCCCGTAGGCGCAGAGCTGATCGTTGTCCTTGGCGTCGACGCCCTGCCCTTCAAGATAGCTCTCGGCCTTGCGCCGCATGCGGGCCTTCTCGGACTTCGAGGTCACGTAGTCCTCTATCTCTTCTTCCGAGTATCCGAGTGATCGCGCCTGCGACTTGAGCGCGCTGAGGGTTCCGACCCCACGCAGATAGCGGGCGCCGATGTCATCGCATTCTTCGCTGATTTCCAGAGCAATCGCGACGGCCATCAGGCCGTTGTCGATCTCGGCCACCTCGCGCAGGGGCGGCTTGGATTGCGCAGCGGCGGGGAGTGACAGGCCGAGGGTCACGAACAGGGCCACAAGGGCTCGCATGGAAGTCTCCGTCATGATTTCATGACAGAGGTGGCCGGAACGGGACGGTTATTCAATATCACCGTGCCGATACCGGCGGGTCAGCGCCGGATCAGTCCTGGCAGGTGCCGACGAAGGTGAGGCGGTCGCCCTCGGTCACGAGCGCGTCGCGCGGCGTGTCGGGGCCGACTTCCCAGATGATGTCCGAGGTGCCGAAATACTGGATGCAGTGCTGCACGCCCTTGTAGCGCGCGGCCTCGATGGCACCTTCCATGGATTGCGAGACAGGCCCGACGCTGGCGACGAACCGTTGCCGCGCGTCGCGGGGGGCGCTGGCGTTGCCGCGGAAGTGGAAGCCGTCGAAGGTGTTGTCGGTCCGGCCGCCGCCGAAGAGAGAACAGCCGCCAAGCACAAGAGCGAGCGTGCAGGCCGTCAAAGCGCGAAACATGATCAATTCCCTTTTCCATGACCCGTCGCGCAGCCGCGCCGGGAGGTACCAATGATGTGCCTTGCGAAGGGCACGGGCCGGAAAACCCCTGCCCCTGCGACAGCCCGCCGTCCGTCAAGCTTCGCCCGCTTTGCCGGACCGGTCAAGGCGGACCGGGACAGGTTCACGCAAGAACGCAGTTTCCCCACGAGAGTCGTTCCAGAAAACTCAAGTGCATTCAGGGCGTTAGAACTTTCACCTCAAACCGGCTGGCTCGGGCCCTCACGCGAAACCGGCCCATGAGGTGCCTGGACCGGAAGGTGATCGGCCGGGGCAGGCAAGGCAGCCTGACCCGGCTTAATCGCTCACTCGGCGGCGACGGCACTCATGCGACCGGCGCGCTTGGCCTTGATGCGGTCCTCGATCTCGTCGCGGAAGTTCCGGATGAGACCCTGGATCGGCCAGGCTGCGGCGTCGCCGAGGGCGCAGATCGTGTGGCCCTCGACCTGCTTGGTGACGTCGAGCAGCATGTCGATTTCCTCGACCTCGGCCTGCCCCTTCACCAGCCGGTCCATGACCCGCATCATCCAGCCCGTGCCCTCTCGGCAGGGGGTGCACTGGCCGCAGCTCTCGTGCTTGTAGAACTTGGACAGGCGCCAGATCGCCTTGATGATGTCGGTGTCCTTGTCCATCACGATCACGGCGGCGGTGCCGAGGCTCGATCCGACTTCGCGCAGCGCGTCGAAGTCCATGACCGCGTCCTTCATCTTCTCGCCGCGCACGCAGGGCACGGAGGACCCGCCGGGGATCACCGCCTTGAGGTTGTCCCAGCCGCCCCGGATGCCGCCGCAGTGACGCTCGATCAGCTCTTCGAAGCTGATCGACATCTCTTCCTCGACGACGCAGGGATTGTTCACGTGGCCCGAGACGGCAAAGATCTTGGTGCCGGCGTTGTTCTGGCGGCCGAAGCTCGAGAACCACGACGCGCCACGCCGCAGGACCGTGGGCACAACGGCGATGGATTCGACGTTGTTCACCGTGGTCGGGCAGCCGTAAAGACCCGCGCCCGCCGGGAACGGCGGCTTCATGCGCGGCATGCCCTTCTTGCCCTCGAGGCTTTCGAGCAGCGCGGTTTCCTCGCCGCAGATGTAGGCCCCGGCCCCATGGGTCAGGTAGAGGTCGAAGTCCCAACCGCTGCCAGCGGCGTTCTTGCCCAGAAGCCCGGCGTCATAGGCCTCGTTGATGGCGGCCTGAAGGGCCTCGCGCTCGCGGATGTATTCGCCGCGGATGTAGATGTAGCAGGCATGCGCGCTCATGGCGAAGCTCGCGATCAGGCAGCCCTCGATCAGCGTATGCGGATCGTGGCGCATGATTTCGCGGTCCTTGCAGGTGCCCGGCTCGGATTCGTCGGCGTTCACAACAAGGTAATGCGGACGACCGTCGGATTCCTTGGGCATGAAGGACCACTTCAGGCCGGTGGGGAAGCCCGCGCCGCCGCGGCCACGCAGGCCAGACTGCTTCATCTCGTCGACGATCCAGTCGCGGCCCTTGCCGATCAGGTCGGCCGTGTTGTCCCAATGCCCCCGTTTCCGCGCGCCATCCAGCGTGCGGTCATGCATCCCGTAGAGATTGGTGAAGATGCGGTCTTGGTCCTTGAGCATTGTCTCAGTCCTTGTTCGTCCGGCGATCGCGCCAGAGCTCGTAGATCTTCCAGATCGCCAGTCCGAACCCGGCCAATGCGGCCAGATCGAACAGCGCGCGTATCCGCTGGCTCCAGTCCAGCGCGGCGCCGAGCGCAGTGGCGGCGATCCAGGCCAGGCCGACTCCGGCGATCAGAAGCGCGATGGCGCGCCCCCGCCGGTTGATATCGTCCTGCCCCATCATCGCCGCCGACACGCGCGTCAGCCTGCCAGCGACCGGGCCTGCGCGACCCAGCCGTTGCGCGAGGCGCGTCCACGCACCCCTGCGAGATTCTCATCGACCCAGGCCACCTCGGCCTCGGTCCACTTGGCAATCTGGTCCAGGTGGAAGATGCCGATCGCGTTGATCGCCTCCTCCAGCTTGGGTCCGACGCCTTCGAGCTGCTTGAGATCGTCGGCCGCGCCGCCGCGCGGCGCATCGAGCCCCTTGGGCTTCACCGCCGCAACCGCCGTTTCGGCCTCGGCACCAGCGGCTTCGACGGTCTCCGCCGTCATTTCCGCCGCGGTCTCGGCGACCTTCTCCGCATTGGCCTCGGTCGTCGCGGTCGCTTCCTCAACGACTTCCTCGACCGTCTCGGCCACGTTGGCGGTCGTTTCTTCGACCGTCTCGACCGCCTTGCGCTGGACGCCGGCGGGCGCGCAGATCGATCCGAACCCGGCCTTCGAGGTGAACCCCTGCCAGGGCATCATCGCGAAGCGCATCATGGCTTCGGTCGTCTCCCACGCGAGGCGGTTCTGGTACTCCATCAGGCGGATGACGGGGGCAAAGCTCTCGGTCATCGCGGAAATCGGGGTCGTCATGGTCACAGTCTCGCTCCTTTGTCACCTCCGGCGACCGGCATGGTACGCCGCAAAAGCGCCGTTCCTCCCCAACAGTGCCGTAGGCAGGCCTCGCATGTTGCGTGTTCTCTGGCAAGGCCCGCCAGGGTCGCAGGCGGGAGAGCCCGCCTGAAACCGGTTCACATTGCGATCATCCCTGGGGTGTCGCGGTCAGCGCGCGGGCCTGTTCGACCCAGTCGTCCCGGGTCACCCGCCCCCGCACGCCATCGACGTTATCCTCGACCCAGGCCACCTCGTCCGCGGACCACGCGGCGATCTGGTCGAAATGGTAGATGCCCGCTGCGTTCAGCGACTCTTCCAGCTTGGGGCCCAGTCCCTTGAGCTGCTTGAGGTCGTCGGCCTGCCCCGCGCGCGGTCCCGCGAGCGTCTCGGGCCTGGAAGCCTCGCCCTCGAGCACTTCGGCCTGCGCCTCGGGCGTCGCCGTCGCGGCGGAACCGGGCACCTCTTCTGCCGGTGCGGGCCCCACTTCGGCCGGTTGACCCGTTGTCTCGGACTCCGCCTCCGATGGCCCGGGGTACGCTGCCGCCTCGGGGGCGGTGGCAGGCTCGGGCCCGCGAACGGGTTCAGGTGCTGGGCCCGGCTCGGGCGCCTCGGGAGTTTCGGGCGTGGCGGCGCTGCCGAATTCAGCGAGTGCGCCGCCCTCGGTGCAGTAGAGGTTGCGCCCGGCGATGCCGCCGCCGACGCAGATCAGCACGCCGACAAGAAACGCAAGGAAGGCACCTACGCCGACCAGAACGAGCAACAAGAAGATCACGACACCGGCGATCCCGCCGGCCCCCCAGACCTTCGCGTTGCAGCTCAACCCGGATATTCCATTCTGCATCGGTCCCACTCCCCTTTTCCGTGCAAGTCCGTCCTCCGGGGACGACACCTAGCACGGCAAGCGGATTACGTCTTGTCCGCCGATGCAAGCTCCTTGGCCTGCGAAACCCAGTCGTCGCGCGTCGCGCGGCCCTTGAAGCCTTCGAGATTGTCATCGACCCAGGCCACTTCCTCCGGCGTCCAGGACGCGATCTGGCTGAAATGGTAGAAACCCATGCCGTTGAGGCTCTGCTCGAGCTTGGGTCCGACGCCCTTGATCTTCTTGAGATCGTCGGCCTTGCCACCCTCGGGCGCGTCGAGCGCTGCGGGCTTCACGCCCACTTCCTCGTCCGAGACCTCCGCCGCTTCGGTCGATTCCTCGACCTTGCTGCCGTCGATGCTCGAGGTCTGCTCGGCCGCCTGAGCATTGCTCGGCGGCTTGCCCTTGGTGTCAGCAGTGGATTCGCGCTTATCGATGCCGGTCTCGTCGATCGGCTCGTCCTCGGACACCGCGGGGCCCGGACCTGGTTCAGCATCGCCGCGGCGACCGGACTGGTCGCCCCAAGGCGCGCGCAGCGGCACCTCGGTCCCATCAATGCGCTTGATCGTGTCGCCGATGTCGGTCGCAAGCTGCGCTGAAGCGTTCATCTTGATAGATGCGTTCACGTATTCCGTCAGGCTCGTCTGGCCGCTGGCGGGCTCGGACGCGAACCGACCCGTCTGCGACCCCGGCGTCGGCACCTTGCCGGCGGCGAGATCGTCGAGCAGCTTGCCAAGGCTCTCCTCGGTCAGGTCCTCGTAGTAGTCCTTGCCGATCTGGGCCATGGGCGCGTTGGCACAGGCGCCAAGGCATTCCACCTCTTCCCAGCTAAACTTGCCGTCTGCCGAAAGCTCGTGCGGATTCGCGGCGATCTTGTCCTTGCAGACCGCCATCAGATCCTCGGCCCCGCAGATCATGCAGGAGGTGGTGCCGCAGATTTGGATATGCGCGACGCTGCCCACCGGCTGAAGCTGGAACATGAAGTAGAAGGTCGCGACCTCGAGCGCCCGGATGTAGGCCATGTCGAGCATCTCGGCGACGTGTTCGATCGCGGGACGGGTCAGCCAGCCCTCCTGCTCCTGTGCGCGCCACAGCAACGGAATGATCGCGCTGGCCTGACGCCCCGCAGGGTACTTGGTGATCTGCGCCTCGGCCCAAGCGTGGTTGGCCGAAGTGAAGGCGAAGCTTTCAGGCTGTTCGTGGTGCAGTCGGCGAAGCATTATTCTGTCGTCCCATCTTCCGGGCCGCCCGGCGGCCCTCAATTCCTCTCAGGCCGTTCAGGCCTCGGGCACCTCTGCCTCGGGCTCTGCCGGCTGCGCGGTCGGCGCACAGGACCCGGTCAGCAGCCGCACTCCGCCCTCATCAAGGCGAACGGCGTCTTCGGTGTCGATGCGGTAGGCCGCGATCTCGATGACCTTGTTGCGCGGAAGGCCGGTTTGCAGCTCGACGGGCTGGTACTGGCGCTCGTCGCGCAGCGTGCAGCCCACCGAGGCCACGGCGGCGTCGAAATTCGCAAGGTCTTCCTCGGTCACGTCCTCGGGCGGCATGGCGCAGGCAGCCAGCGCCAGCGCGGCGGCCGCCATCAGCGGGTAAGTTGCTTTCACCTGTCGACCTCCCCGAACACGATGTCGAGCGACCCGAGGATCGCGGCCACGTCGGCCAGCTGGTGGTTCTTGCACATGTAATCCATCGACTGAAGGTGCAGGTAGCCCGGGGCTCGCAGCTTTGCGCGGTACGGCTTGTTGGTGCCGTCCGAGACCATGTAGACGCCGAATTCGCCCTTGGGCGCCTCGACGGCGGCGTAGACCTCGCCCTCGGGCACGCGGAAACCCTCGGTATAAAGCTTGAAGTGGTGGATGAGGGCCTCCATCGAGGTCTTCATGTCCGTCCGCTTCGGCGGTGCCAGCTTGCCGCGGACCATCACGTCGCCCGGGCCTTCCTCGCGCAGCTTCGCGATGCACTGCTTGATGATGCTGGTCGACTGGCGCATCTCCTCCATGCGGACGAGGTAGCGGTCGTAGCAGTCGCCGTTCTTGCCCACCGGGATCTGGAAGTCGAACTCGTCGTAGCACTCATAGGGCTGTGCGCGGCGCAGGTCCCATGCAAGGCCGGAGCCGCGGACCATGACGCCAGAGAAGCCCCAATCCTGGATGTCCTGCTCGGTCACGATGCCGATGTCGGCGTTGCGCTGCTTGAAGATCCGGTTCTCGGTCAGCAGGTTGTCGATGTCGTCGAGCTTGCTGGGGAACTCGTCGGCCCATTGCTCGATATCGTCGATCAGGTCGGGAGGCAGGTCCTGGTGGACGCCGCCGGGCCGGAAGTAGGCCGCGTGCAGACGGGCGCCGCAGGCGCGCTCGTAGAAGATCATCAGATCCTCTCGCTCCTCGAAGCCCCAGAGCGGCGGTGTCAGCGCGCCCACGTCCATGGCCTGCGTGGTGCAGTTCAGCAGGTGGTTCAGGATGCGGCCGATTTCCGAGAACAAGACCCGGATCAGCGAGGCGCGGCGCGGGATCACCGTGCCGGTCAGCTTCTCGATCGCCAGGCACCACGCGTGCTCCTGGTTCATCGGCGCGACGTAGTCGAGCCGGTCCAGGTAGGGCAGGTTCTGGAGATAGGTGCGGCTCTCCATGAGCTTCTCGGTGCCGCGGTGCAGCAGGCCGATGTGGGGGTCGACCCGCTCGACGATCTCGCCGTCAAGTTCCAGAACAAGCCGAAGAACCCCGTGGGCCGCCGGGTGCTGGGGCCCGAAGTTCAGGTTAAAGTTCCGGATCTGCTGTTCTTCGGTCTCGGCGTCGCCGAATGTCTTGGAGCCGTCCATCATCGGGCCTTTTCCTCGCATCGGGGGCCGGGAAGCGCGGTCTGCGCGGCAGCCCGTCTCATCCCTTGGCCTCTTCGCTCTTCTCGTCGCCGGGCAGGATATAGTCGGCCCCTTCCCAGGGCGACATGAAATCGAACTGCCGGTATTCCTGCACGAGACTCACGGGTTCGTAGATCACCCGCTTCTGCTCCTCGTCGTAGCGGACCTCGGTATAGCCCGTGGTCGGGAAGTCCTTGCGCAGCGGGTAGCCGCGGAAACCGTAGTCCGTCAGGATGCGGCGCAGGTCCGGGTGCCCGGTGAAGAGCAGGCCGAACATGTCGAAGACCTCGCGCTCGAACCAGTTGGCCGAAGGGTGGATGCCCGTGATCGACGGGATCATGTCATCCTCGCGCGCCGCGACCCGCAGACGGATGCGGTGGTTCTGGTACATGCTCAGGAAGTGGTAAACCACGTCGAACCGCTTGGGCCGCTCGGGGTGGTCGACGGCGGTGATGTCCACCAGCGACGTGAAGCGGCAGCTCGGGTCCGTGCGCAGGAATTCCACCAGCCCCACGATGTTCGACAGGGCAACGTTCACGGTCAGCTCGCCGTAGGCGACTTCCCAGCTGGCGACGCAGTCGGGGCGCTTGGCTTCGATGTGGCCGCCCAGTTCGTTCAGAAGCTCGCTCATCGCACCAGCGTCCCTGTCCTGCGGATCTTCTTCTGCAGCGCCATGATGCCGTAAAGCAGCGCCTCGGCGGTCGGCGGGCAGCCGGGCACATAGACGTCCACCGGCACCACGCGGTCGCAGCCGCGCACCACGGAATAGCTGTAGTGGTAGTAGCCGCCGCCGTTCGCGCAGGACCCCATCGAGATCACGTAGCGCGGCTCGGGCATCTGGTCGAAGACCTTGCGCAGCGCGGGCGCCATCTTGTTGGTCAGCGTGCCCGCGACGATCATCAGGTCGGCCTGGCGCGGCGTGGCGCGCGGCGCGATACCGAAGCGTTCGGCGTCGTAGCGTGGCATCGAGGTGTGCATCATCTCGATCGCGCAGCACGCGAGGCCAAAGGTCATCCAATGGAGTGAGCCGGTGCGCGCCCAGTTGATGAGATCCTCGGTCGAGGTGAGCAGGAAGCCCTTGTCCTGCAGTTCGCGGTTCAGCGTCTGCGAGACGGGATCGCGGTCGAAGCCCGGGGCCTCGGCCTCGAGCGGCGCGCGCGCCGAGGGGCCGGATTTCACGCGGGGGGTCTGCTCGCCCTCGCCGCGGACATCGGTGACATCGGGATTCTCGACGCCTGCTTCGGGATCATTCACTCCCATTCGAGTGCCCCTTTCTTCCATTCATAGGCAAAGCCGACCGTCAGCACCGCGAGGAACAGCATCATCGACCAGAAACCGGCCATGCTCACGTCCTGGAAGGCCACGGCCCAGGGGAAGAGAAAGGCGATCTCAAGATCGAAGATGATGAACAGGATCGACACGAGGTAGAAGCGCACGTCGAACTTCATCCGTGCATCGTCGAAGGCGTTGAAGCCGCATTCGTAGGCGCTCACCTTCTCCGGGTCGGGGTTGCGCACCGCGAGGATCACGGCCGCGAGCACGAGCACGAGGCCCAGACCGATGGCGATGGCGAGAAACACGAGGATCGGCAAATATTCCCTGAGCAGGTCTTCCAAGGGAAAGCTCCTTCTTGCGGGCCGCCCGCGGCGGCTGGCCGGAACGTACCGGACTGGCCGGAACGGTTGCGTTGTGATCTATCGCCGCTCCACCTGCGGGTCAACCTGCGGCGGATTTATTGCCAGAGGGTAAAATACTGCGCTGGCCAAGGGTTTGCGCCTACCCCGGGCAGCGCGACAAAAGGATGCGCCCTGCCCGCGGTCAGTGCCCGTGCCCGATATGTGATCACATCAGGGTCCGACGACCACCACATAGGCGGCAAGCGCGGTCATGACGATCGCCAAAGGTCCCATCACACGCCGTTCGTCAGCCGAGGGCGAGAGCAGGTTCAGCGCGGTGGAACAACCGGTTACACCCAGAGCAGCCCAGGCTGTCCACCGTGGCCAGAAGCCGCCGGCGAAGCCCGCGGCAGACAGCACCGCCAGCGCGCAAAAGACGAGGACCGGGATGGACAGCGCGGCGAGCGCCCTGCTCCTCCATGGCAATACGCCCGGGTCGCGCCCGCCTTGCGTGAAGCTGCCCAGCGGCGCACCGGCGATCAGGGCCAGCTGGAAGAACACCAGCCCGAAGCTCAGCGTCACGAAAAGATGACCGATCTGGGCCGTCATCGTCGAGTGCTCAGGTCGCCTCGGGCAGCGGGTAGAAGTCGCGGTCGTAAAAGCGCTGCTGCCCGTCGACCTCGCGGGCCCGGACGAAGGCGGGCCGTGCCGACAGCCGCTCGCGGTACTCCGAAAGCTTCGGAAACTCGTCGAACTTCACGAAATAGGGCGCCGCGAACAGGTTGAAGCCCATCATGACGTCCGCCCCCGAAAAGCCGCTCAGCAACCAGTCACCCTGCAGCCGCGCCTCCATCCCCATCAGCGTCGCACGCAGCCGGGCCGTCGTCAGCCGGATCACCGTCGCACTTGCCTGTGCCGGATCGCGCAGGAAGATGCGGTTGATGTTGAGCTGCTCGACCAGCGTGCCCATCGTCTCGGCATAGTGAACCCACTGCAGGTATTCCGCCCGCTCGGGATCGCCCGGCATCGGCGCAAGCCCGGCCTCGCGCCGCGTTTCGCAGAGGTATTCGACGATGGCTCCGGATTCGAAGAGCGTCATCCCGTCGATCTCAAGCGCGGGTACACGCGCAGCGGGTGACATGCCCGGCAGCGCCCCCTTGCGCATGGACCCGTCGCGGATGTCGTAATCCACGATCTGCCGTTCGATCCCCAGCTCCTCGAGAAGCCAGAGCACCCGGAAGGAGCGCGAGAACGGCACGTGGTGCAGGACCACCCCGCTCATGCCCGCGCCTCCGAACGCATCGCCTGCGTCACCTTGCTCCTCATCGCGTTCTCCCGCCCTGAAATCCCTTTGACACAGCCATAGCACCCCGCGAAGCCTTCCGCCCATAACCACGACACGCCTGACGCGACGGCGCCTAAGCGCGTCGCTCAGATACGCGGCGCCGTCCCGCCGATCCCCAGTGTGCCCGCAGGTCCCGGCCCCGCCTCGCGAATCAAGCCGCCCGTGCGGCTGACCCAATACGCACGGTAGAGCCCCCGCCGTCCGCAGCGCACGACAAGCCAGGCCTCCTCACCCGGCATCGCGGTGCAGTCGCTCGGGCGCGCGCCCGGACCGGACTGTTGCAGGTAGCGCGCGGCAAAGACCGCGATCGCGTCGCTCTCTGTCATCGTCACGGCCTGCCGCCCCAGCCGATAGCCGAGCAGGCCGGCCAGGGCGGCCAGAAGAAACACCGGCGTCCAGATCGCCCATCGCGCCATGGCCTGCCTCACCCCTCCGTCATCTGCCGCTGCCGTTACGCTGCCCTCGGAACCGGTGCGCCCGCCGCACCGTTGCCCGTGCAGACCGATAAGGAGAGCAACATGACCAAGCTTCAAGACGCATTCTGGAAACGTATCGACGACGTGCAAGCCGGCCTGCTGATGGCCGATGGCGAGCGCCCGGTTCCCATGGCGCCGCAGGCCTACAAGGACGAAAACGCGATCTTCTTCATCGCGGCTGCCGGCTCTGCCGCGGATCGCGCGGCCAAGTCCGGCGGCGAAGCCACATTCCACGTCGCCGATCCCAAGGCGAACCTTTACGCCAACGTCTGGGGCAAGCTCGACGAATCCGGCGACAGCAAGAAGCTCGACGACATGTGGAGCGCCATGGCCGCCGCGTGGTTCCCCGAGGGCCGCGACGACAACACCATCCGCCTGGTGAAATTCACCCCGCATGACGCGGAGGTCTGGGCAACCGAGAGCGGCGCGGGTTATCTCTACGAGATTGCCAAGTCCAACGTCACCAAGGACACCCCCGACACCGGGGAACACGGCCGGGTGACATTCTAAGAAGGATCACCTGCCATGTTGCGCGCCGCCCTTGCCCTGGCACTTTGTGCCACCCCCGCCCTGTCCGAGGAAGTGGGCGAGATCGGCGTCGACTGGGTCGGCAATGACATCAAGATCGAGGCCATTGCCGACCCCGATGTCGAAGGTGTGACTTGTCACATCGCTTATTTCGACCGCGGATTCATCGACCGGTTGTCCAAGGGCAACTGGTTCGAAGACCCTTCCAATGCCTCGATCGCGTGCCGGCAGACGGGACCGATCACCGTCGGCGACATCGACCGGTCCGAAGGCGGCGAAGACGTCTTCCGCACCTCCCGTTCGCTGGTGTTCAAGTCGCTTCGGGTGAAGCGCATCTGGGACGAGGCCAACCAGACACTCATCTACGTCTCGCATGCCGCAGAACTGGCCGACGGTTCGGCCAAGGTCGCGATTTCCACGGTGCCGCTCTACGGTTCCGACGCCGAAGACTGAGCCGTGCAGGGCCGCAGCGCACGTGTGACGTTCTGAATTCGACGCGCATTCAACTCTTGCGGTAACGGTTTCCTCACGTTGGTATGCTGCAAAGCGGCAATGAAGGAGCCAACGTGATGACCCTCCCCCTGTCCGGATACACGATCCTCGACCTGACGCACGTGCTTGCCGGACCCTACTGCACCATGACCTTCTCGGACATGGGGGCCAAGGTCATCAAGGTCGAGCCGCCCAACGGCGGCGACGACACCCGCACCTTTCCGCCCTTCAAGGACGGAAAGTCCGCGTATTTCGCCGCCATCAACCACGGCAAACAGAGCATCGCGCTCAACCTCAAGGACGACTCCGACCGCGCTGTCTTCGAACGGCTTCTCGCGCGCGCGGACGTGCTGGTCGAGAATTACCGACCGGGCGTGATGGAGCGTCTCGGCTATGGCTGGAGCGATCTGCACGCCGCCTTCCCCCGCCTCGTCTACGGCGCTGTTTCGGGCTTCGGCCACACCGGCCCCGACGCCAAGCGCCCCGCCTACGACATGGTCGTGCAGGCCCGCGGCGGGGTCATGTCCATCACCGGTGAGAAAGGCCGCGACCCGGTCCGCGTGGGCGCTTCGATCGGGGACATCGTGGCAGGCATGTTCCTGGCCCAGGGCATCCTCGCGGCACTGCTCGACCGGGATCGCAGCGGGCGGGGCCGCAAGATCGACGTCTCAATGCTGGATTCGCAACTGGCCATCCTCGAACACGCCGTGGCCATCAGCTCGGTCACCGGCAAGCCCCCCGGCCCGTCCGGCGCGCGCCACCCGTCGATCACCCCCTTCGAGACGTTCCACGCCTCCGACGGGCTTTTCGTGATCGCCGCCGGCAACGACAAGCTTTTCGAGAAGCTCTGCATCGCACTGCAGCTTCCCATCTCGGACGATGAACGCTTTGCCACCAATCCCAAGCGCTGCGACAACGCCCGCCTTCTCAAGCGCCTGATCGAGGCTGTCACCCTCGAGAACACCCGCAGCCACTGGATCGCCAAGCTCACCGCGGCAGGGATCCCCACGGGGCCGATCCAGACCGTGGACCAGACCATGAAGGACCCGCAGATCATCGCGCGCAACATGGTCGTCGACGTTTTGGACCGGAATGGGCGCGCCGCCTACAAGGCCGCCGGCAACCCGATCAAGATGACAGATGCAGTCGACCCCACGACGCGCGGCCCCGCGCCCGATCTCGACGGGAACCGCGGCGAAATCCTGCGCTGGCTGGACGAAGGCTAGGCATTCGGGCGCACATGACGCTGCCGGACCGCGTCGCGCCGCGCCGGCGCTTTTACTCCGCTCGCCAATCGCTATGGTGCCCGAACATCCGGAACAGGAGCCTTCATGTCCCAGGATCCCCTCGTGGTCTTCACCCCCTCCGGCAAGCGTGGCCGCTTCCCGGCGGGGACCCCCGTCCTCACCGCCGCGCGCCAGCTCGGCGTCGATCTCGACTCCGTCTGCGGCGGGCGCGGCATCTGCTCCAAGTGCCAGGTCGCCCCCGCCTACGGGCAGTTCTCCAAGCACGGGGTGACGGTCGAACAGGACGCGCTGTCGGAGTGGAACAAGGTCGAGGAACGCTACGACCAGAAGCGTGGGCTCAAGGCCGGGCGGCGGCTGAGCTGCCAGGCCACGATCCAGCGCGACGTGGTCATCGACGTGCCCCCCGAAAGCCAGGTCCACCGGCAGGTCGTGCGCAAGGCCGCTGCCGTGCGCGCCATCGAGATGGACCCTGCCACGCGGCTCTACTACATCGAGGTGCAGGAACCCGACATGCACGAACCCACGGGCGATCTGGAACGCGTCGCCCGGGCGCTCAAGGCCCAGTGGGGCGTGGAGGATATATCCACAGAGTTTTCCACACTTGCCTTATTGCAACCTATCCTGCGCAAAGGAGACTGGAAAATCACCGTCGCCTTGCACAAGCCCGACGACCACGCCCGCGCGCGGCTGGTGACGGCATGGCCCGGACTGCATGAGACCGGGATCTTCGGGCTGGCCATCGACCTCGGTTCGACCACCGTCGCCGCGCACCTGACGAACCTCGACACGGGTGAGGTGGTGGCCTCCTCCGGGATCATGAACCCGCAGATCCGTTTCGGCGAGGACCTGATGTCCCGCGTCTCCTACTCGATGATGAACGAGGGCGGCGCAGCCGAGATGACAGCCGCCGTGCGCGAGGCCATCGACACGCTGACCGAGGAAATCGCCGCCGAGGCCGGGATCGAGACCGGCCAGATCCTCGAGGCGGTCTTCGTCTGCAACCCGGTGATGCACCACCTGCTGCTGGGCATCGACCCTGTGGAGCTCGGACAGGCGCCCTTCGCGCTCGCCACCTCGTCGTCGCTGCACCTGCGGTCGGTCGAGATGGGGCTGACCGCCCTTCCCGGCTCGGCACAGATCTACGTGCTGCCCTGCATCGCGGGCCACGTGGGCGCCGACGCCGCCGCCGTGGCGCTGGCCGAGGAGCCGGGCAAGTCCGACGACCTCGTGCTCGTCGTCGACGTGGGCACCAATGCCGAGATCCTGCTCGGCGACCGCGACCGCGTTCTGGCCTGCTCCTCGCCCACCGGCCCTGCCTTCGAGGGCGCGCAGATCAGCTCGGGCCAGCGCGCCGCGCCGGGCGCCATCGACGCCATTCGGATCGATCCCGAGACCAAGGAATGCAAGTTCCGCATCATCGGCAGCAAGTTCTGGTCCGACGAGCCGGGTTTCGCCAAGGCCGCCGAACGGCTGGGCATCACCGGCATATGCGGATCGGGCATCATCGAAGCCGTGGCCGAGATGCGCATGGCCGGCATCCTCGACCCCTCGGGGCTGATCGGGTCCGCCGAGCAGGTAGGCACCCCGCGCTGCGTGGCCGAGGGCCGCACCCATGAATACCTGATCCACGACGGCACCGCGCATGGCGGTCCGCGCATCACCGTCACGCAGGGCGATATCCGCGCGATTCAATTGGCAAAATCGGCGCTATACGCGGGCGCCCGGCTGCTGATGGACGAACGCGGCGTCGACAAGGTCGACCGCGTGGTGCTGGCCGGGGCCTTCGGCGCGCATATCTCGCCCAAGCACGCCATGGTGTTGGGCATGATCCCCGACGTTCTGCTCGAGAAGGTCACGAGCGCGGGCAACGCCGCCGGGACCGGCGCGCGCATCGCGCTCTGCAACCGCGCCGCCCGTCGCGAGATCGAGCGCGTGGTAGGCGAAATCACCAAGGTCGAGACCGCCATCGAGCCGCGCTTCCAGGAGCATTTCGTGGCCGCCAACGCGATCCCGCACGCGACCGACCCCTTCCCGGAACTGTCGCAGATCGTGCCGCTGCCCATGGTTAGCTTCAACACAGGCGGGGACGAGAAAGGGGGCCGGAGGCGGCGTCGCCGAGCCTGAGGATTCCGCCGCGGAGCACCCCGTTTTGACGCTTGACGAAGGACCGTCTGCGGCCTTATGTCAGGCGTCCACGGGCGGGTATGATGTAATGGTAGCCTGTCAGCTTCCCAAGCTGAACGCGCGGGTTCGATTCCCGCTACCCGCTCCAAGATTTCCCCGCTAGATCAGATCCTTGCAGCCAGACGTTCAACGTCTGCGCGAAGTGTGTCGCGGACCTCCCCCTCGCGCGGGGCGTCGTGCAAGGTGGTCAGCAGCGCCGCGTTCGGCCGCCCCTTGCGAGCCCAGACAAGGCCACGCAGAAGCGCCTGCGCCGCCGGGGGCAGCACGTCGGGCACGTCCTGCCCCGAAAGCTCGCCCCAGACCGAGGTCCAGCAGCGCGCGACCGACCACGGATTGTAGCCGCCGCCACCCGACACGATGAACCGGGGGCTCAGGCCGCGCAGCGCCCGGACCGCCGCGCGGTGGCTGTTGTTCGACAGCGCGAGCCGCGACAGCGGGTCCTCGGTCAGGGCGTCGGCGCCGCACTGGAGGAACACGGCCTCGG
The DNA here is from genome assembly GCF_003054175.1 of Allosediminivita pacifica. GTDB lineage: Bacteria > Pseudomonadota > Alphaproteobacteria > Rhodobacterales > Rhodobacteraceae > Allosediminivita > Allosediminivita pacifica. The sequence goes on along the minus strand of NZ_QBKN01000005.1, from coordinate 60,149 downwards.
GCGCGAAATCCTCGACCACGGGCAGGATCAGCTCTTCCAGCACCAGCGCGAACTCGGTGTCGTTGAAGCCCCGCCCCACGGGCAGGTTGAAGGCCGCCCCGCCCGCGTCGTCCGTCAGCAACCCCGTACGCGGCCAACGGTTTTCCTCGTGGACCGATATCATCCGCACGCGGCTTGAACCCGCGAAGGCCAGCTCCACCCCGTCGCCGTGGTGCGCGTCGATGTCGACGTAGGCCACACGGCTCAGGCCCATCGCCAGCAGGCGCTGGATCGTCACCACCGGTTCGTTCACGTAGCAGAAGCCCGAGGCGCGGTCCGGCAGCCCGTGATGGGTGCCGCCGCCGGGGTTGTAGACCACGCCGCCCTGCGCCACCCGTTCGGCCGCAAGCAAGCCGCCACCCGCGGCGGTCGCCGGGCGGCGGTACATCTCGGGAAATACCGGGTTCGACAGGGTCCCGAGCCCGTAACGCTCGCGGACCGCATCCGTAACCTGCCCCTCGGCCTCGGCCCGTTGCAGCGCCGCTAGGTAATCGGGATCGTGGAACCCCGTGAGCGCCGCAGGCTTGGCGCGCGGGCTGGTGAGGTAGCGCCCCTCGGGCAGCCAGCCGAGCGCGCGCGCCAGGTCGATCACCGCCGGGACCCGTTCGATCGACAGCGGATGCAGTCGCCCGTAGCGCGAGCCGCGGTAGATGGTCGAACCGATGAAGACGGGGGCACTCATGAAGGCCAAGCTAAGCCGCGCCGAGACCGTGCCAAGCGCGGATTGCCTCCCCCCGCGCATCGGCGTAGGACGGCGCAATGGGCCGGTTTTCCACCGCATTCCTCCTCACCACATGTGTGATGCTCTCGCTCGGCGCCACGGGCGGCGGGCTCGCGGTCTGGCTCGGCCTGCCGATGCCCTGGATGCTGGGCAGCCTCATCGCCTCGGGCGCGCTGGTGCTTTTCGTCAGGCCGCGCACACTCGAAACCTACGTCTTTCCCGAACAGCTGCGCGTCGTCTTCGTTGCCCTCATCGGCGTGATGATCGGCACGCAGGTTACACCCGAGCTTGCCGGCCTCGCCGGGGAACTGCCTGTGACCATGGTGGGGCTCGCGTTCTTCGTGGTGATGGCGCACGGCGGCAACGCGCTGATCTTCCGGCGCATCGGCGGCTACTCCCGTGCTACGGCCTTCTACGCGGCCACGCCTGGCGGCCTGATGGAAAGCATCATGCTTGGCGAAGGCGCCGGGGCCGACACGCGCATCCTGACCGCGCAACAGTTCCTGCGCATCATCCTCGTCATCACCTTCCTGCCGCTGGGGCTTTCGCTCTGGGTGGGCGAGCCCGTGGGTAGCGCCGCGGGCATGCGCGCCGCCAGCAGCCAGGGCGAGGCAAGCCTCTGGAACGTGTTGCTTATCTTCGCGGCAGCCGGAGCCGGTCTGGCGGTCGCCCACCGCATCCACCTGCCCGCAGCGCAGCTGACGGGACCGCTGCTCATCGCGGCCACCTGCACGGTGACCGGCGTCGTGGACCTGCACCTGCCCGTCTGGCTGATCGCGCTCGCACAGATGGTGATCGGCGTGACGCTGGGCCTGCGCTTTCACGGCACGGATATGGCCCTCCTGCGCCGCTGCGCCTGGCTCGCGGTGCTGTCCGTCGTCTACATGCTGCTGCTCGGCGGCAGTTTTGCGGTGATCCTGCACATGCTGACGGGAATCGCCTTCCTGCACCTCTTCATCAGCTTCGCCCCGGGCGGCGTGGCCGAAATGTCGGTGATCGCGCTCAGCCTCGCGGCCAACCCGGCGCTGGTGAGCTTCCATCACATCGCGCGGATCATCATGACCACGATCGAGGTCTCGAGCGCCGGACGCCTGCTGAAGATGCGGGACTGAGGCCTCAGGCCTCGGCCCGCTCCGCAAGCGAGAGCCACTCTTCCTCGGCATCCTGCAGCGCCGTGTGCCGCTCGGTCAGGGCGTCGGTGGCCTTCTGGAACTTCATCGGCTCGCGGGTGAACAGCTCGGGATCGGCCAGCAGTTCCTCGAGCTTGGCGATTTCCTTCTCGAGCCGCTCCATGACCTTGGGCAGCTCCTCCAGCCGGTGCTTCTCGGTGAAGCTCAGGCTGCCGTCGCCGTCGGACGCCGTTTTTCCGCTGTCCTTGCTTTCCTTGCCGCCCTGCGCCTTGGGCTTGGCCTTGCCGCCCTTGGCGGGCATCGGGCCGCCCTCTGCCTCGCGCTTCTGGGTCTGGTAGTCGGTCCAGCCGCCAGCATAGGCCGTCACGCGACCATTGCCCTCCATCGCGATGGTGGTCGACGCCACCCGGTCGATGAAATCCCGGTCGTGGCTCACCAGCAGCACCGTGCCGTCGTATTCGCCCAGCAGGTCCTGCAGCAGGTCCAGCGTTTCCACGTCAAGATCGTTGGTCGGTTCGTCCAACACCAGAAGGTTCGATTCGCGGGCCATGATCTTGGCCAGCAGCAGCCGCGCCTTCTCGCCCCCCGACAGCGACCGCACGGGCGCCCGCGCCTGACGCTCGTCGAAGAGGAATTCCTTGAGGTAACCCACCACGTGCTTGGGCTGGCCGCGCACCAGCACCTGGTCCGCCTTGCCCGACACGCGCATGTCCTTGTCGCCGACGAGGTTCTCCCAAAGCGACTGGTTCTCGTCGAGCCGCGCGCGGCTCTGGTCGAAGATGGCGGGCACGAGGTCGGTGCCCAGCGTGACCGTGCCCGCGTCGGGCTCCAGCTCGCCCATGAGGATACGGATCAGCGTGGTCTTGCCCACGCCGTTGGGGCCGACGAAGGCCACACGCTCGCCGCGCTGCACGCGGATCGAGAAATCGCGCACGATGGTCTTGTCGCCGAAGCCGTGACTCAGGTCCTTCGCCTCGATCACGCGCTTGCCGGACTTGGGCCCGCTTTCCAGCGCCATGGCCGCCTTGCCCTGCCTGGACTGCTGCGAGGCGCGCTCGGACTTCATATCCTGAAGCGCCCGCAGGCGGCCCTGGTTGCGCTTGCGCCGCGCGCTGATGCCCTCGACGGCCCAGCGGGCCTCTTCCTTGATCTTGCGGTCGAGCTTGTGGCGCTGCTGGTCCTCGTCTTCCCAGGTCTTGTCGCGCCATTCCTCGAAGGCGGCGAATCCCTTTTCCTGACGGCGCACCGCGCCCCGGTCAATCCAGAGCGTCGCACGCGTCAGTTCGGTGAGGAACCGCCGGTCGTGCGAGATGAGGACATAGGCCGTGCGCGTGGTCTTGAGCTCGTTTTCCAGCCAGCCGATCGCCTCGATGTCGAGGTGGTTGGTCGGCTCGTCCAGCAGCATCAGCTCCGGCCCCTCGGCCATGAGCTTGGCCAGCGCCGCGCGGCGACGCTCGCCGCCGGATGCGGTTTCAGGCGACTTGGAGGGATCGAACTTCAGACCTTCGCTGGCCTGCTCGACAAGGTATTCCTGCCCCGGCGCCAGCTCGGACATGGCAAACTCGCCCAGCGTGGCATAGCCCGACAGGTCGGGCTCCTGCTCCATGTAGCCCACGCGCGTGCCGGTGGGCACGGTGACGCTGCCGCTGTCGGCCTCGACCAGGCCCGCCATGACCTTCATCAGCGTGGATTTGCCCGAACCGTTGCGCCCGACAAGCGCCACGCGGTCGCCGGGCTGCACGGCCAGCGAGAGATCGGAAAAGACGGGATCGCCCCCGAAGGTCAGCGAAATGTCGGAGAGTTGCAGAAGGGGTGCCTGAGCCATGGGCGTGACCGCTAGGGCCAGTCGGGGGCAGCGTCAAGCACTCGCCGTCAGCCCGCCATCGCGCGGAACAGGCGTTTGCGCGCCTCGGGGATCGCGGCGATCTCAACCCCTGTAAAGACGTGCAGCGTGTTCATCTGGCGGTCGACCACCGCGTGATCGCTGACCCAGCCCCCCAGCGCGAGGTAGAACCGCAGCAGCGGCGGCATGCGCGACATGGCGGCCTTGGCGTCGGGCTTGCGCCGCAGACGCTGGGCAAAGCGGAAGACATCGGGCGCCTTCACCCGGGGCAGCCAGCACTTCGGCGCCAGGTGACGCGCCTTCAGCACGGCGAACGCATCGTGATAGGCCCTCGCGTCCGTGCCCGCGAAAGAGGCGCAGCCGCAGAGCAGTTCCACGCCCTGCGCATCTACATAACGGGTCATCGCGGCCCAGGCGACACGCAGGATGTCGGGATCGTGATGACCGGGATGCACGCAAAAGCGCCCCAGTTCGACGATACGGCCGTCGAAGGCCTTGAGCGCGGAGAGCTCGTAATACTGGGCAGAATAGCTCCGTCCGATCTCTGCCCCACCCGGTAGCGGCAGGACCCGGAAGCAACAGACCAGCGTTCCGGTCGCGGCCTCCTCGATCAGGACATGGTCGCAGACCCCGTCATGCGCATCGACATCCGCACCCGCCGCATCGCCATGGAAGGCCAGCGCCCGGAGGCGCTGCGCCGCGGCGATGTCGCCCGGGGTCTCGGCAAGGCGGGCCAGATATCGGCCCCGGGAGAGAATCGGCATGCTGCTACGCTCCGTTCGGGGCGGCGTGATCCCGCCGCGCCCTGACAGACCCGCGTGACAGCGACGTGACGGCCTAGAGGTCGTCGTTGGCGAGCGACAGTCCGCCGATGTTGCCGAAGAGACGGCGAATGAAGCCGATATCGCTGTCCGGTGTCTCGGTCACGCGCCGGGTGATCGGCACGACGTTACCATCTTCGAGCCCGTAGGTCGCGATGTTGCGCACGACGCCGTCGGGATCGAACGTGATCGCCAGAACCGTGCGGTCCACGACCTGCGGCCGCTGAAAGCCCAGCCGGCGTGTCTCGGATTCGATGTAGTAATAACCGCTCTCGCCGCTCACGCCCGAAGTGGTGGGAATGCCCACGACATCCTCGACGGTGGCCCGTGTATCCACGCCCGGAACGATCATCTGCAGATCTTCTTCCGGAGGTACATAGCCATGCGTACGATACTGCGCCGCGCAGGCAGACAGCGCGAATACGGCAGCAAACGCCACGCCGCGTGTCAAATGTCGCCGTGTCCCGCTCACTGCCCACCTCTTGATCTTGGTCTTGGTCGCAACTTAATCCCGCTTAACGGCGAAACACGCACCATTCAAGGTAGGGATACGCACAGGCATGAGCGATGAGGCCACAGACCAGGCGCGGCTGCGCGTTGCGGAACTGAGCAACCGGCGGGCCAACCGGTTCCGGCGCGCCCCGGACGAAGACACCACACGTGCGCTAGCCGAAACGCTTGGCGCCGAGGCGCTGCGCAAGCTGGCGCTGACCGGCGAAGTGAAGCCCGTCTCCAACGGCTGGCGGCTCGAGGCGCATCTGGGCGCGACCGCCGTGCAGAACTGCGTCGTCACGCTGGAACCGGTCAGCACACGCATCGAACGCGACGTCGTGCGGACCTACCTTCCCCCGCAGCAGCTCGACTCGCCCGAGCCCGGCTCCGAAACAGAGGTCCCCGAGGACGACAGCGTCGAGCCGCTCGGAGAGGTCATCGACCTCGACGCGATAATGCTCGAGGCACTCGCCCTCGCTCTGCCCGAATACCCCCGCAAGGAGGGGGTCGAGATCGGCCAGGCGCTCTATGCCGAGGACGGCGTGGAGCCCATGACCGACGAGGACGCGCGTCCTTTTGCAGGCCTTAAGGAACTTCGCGACAAGCTGGGCGGTTCGGACTCCGAAAGCTGAGAATCCACTTGCGTTTTGGTGGCGCGTCCGTATTTTCGCGCCTTCATGAGAATTACAGGGTTGTGTCCCGGCCCCTCGTAGCAATATGAGGCCGGACAGGCCCGCCCATCCGGGGCAGGCCCCTGCCCCCACCACGCGAATCGAGGTTGAGACATGGCCGTCCAACAGAACAAGGTTTCGAAATCGCGCCGCAACAACCGTCGCGCACACGATGCGCTGGTGGCGTCGAATCCGAATGAATGCGACAACTGCGGCGAACTCAAGCGCCCCCATCACGTCTGTCCCTCCTGCGGGCACTACGCCGAGCGCGAAGTGGTCGCCATGACGGACGAGATCGATCTGGACGACGACGCAGCATAAACCCCTTGCCGAAAGCCCCCCTCGGATGACCTCTCTGCAGGATCCCAACAAGGCGGGCACACAGCGGGTGGTGATATCGGTCGACGCCATGGGCGGAGATCATGGGCCGGCGGCAGTGGTCGCCGGCATTTCTCGCTCTGCGAGCAAGAATCCCGAGATCCACTTCCTTCTGCATGGCCCCGAGGACGAGCTTCGCCGGCTCGTTGCAAAGCGTCGCAACCTGCGCGGCCGCTGCGACATCCGCGATGCCTCGGGTGTCGTCACGATGGAAGACAAGCCCAGCCAGGTGATGCGCAACGGCAAGGACACGTCGATGTGGTCGACGCTCGATGCCGTGCGCAATGGCGAGGCGACCGTCGCTGTCAGCTGCGGCAACACCGGGGCGCTCATGGCGCTCTCGATGATCCGGCTGCGCAAGCTTCCCGGCGTGGATCGCCCTGCGATCGCGGTGCTCTGGCCCTCGCGCAATCCGCAGGGGTTCAACATCATGCTGGACGTGGGCGCGGACATCCGCGCCGATGCGCCGGACCTGCTGCAGTATGCGCTGATGGGAAGCTCCTACGCCCGCAACGGCATGGGGCTGACCAATCCGCGTGTCGGTCTGCTCAACGTCGGAACCGAGGAACACAAGGGCCGGGCCGAGCTGCGTCAGGCCTATGACCTCATCGCCGACAAGGCCTCGACCGGACAGTACGAATTCGTGGGCTTCGTCGAAGGCGGCGATATTCCCGGCGACCGGGTCGACGTGATCATCACCGACGGGTTCACCGGCAACGTCGCGCTCAAGACCGGCGAAGGCACCGCCTCGCTGATCGGCGACCTCCTGAAGGAGGCCTTCGCCTACACTCCCCTTTCGCGTATCGCGTCGCTGCTCGCGCTCACCTCGTTGAAGCGCCTGCAAAAGCGGATCGACCCCCGCCGCGTCAACGGCGGTGTCTTCCTCGGGCTCAACGGCACCGTGGTGAAATCTCACGGCTCGGCCGACGCGACCGGCATCTCGGCCGCCGTCAAGCTGGCCTTCACGCTGGCCCGCTCCGGCTTCTCCGACCGTCTGGCGGCACGGGTTGCCTCTGCCGCCGAGGTTGCGCAGGATGACCCCGGGCCGACTGCCGGCCGGAAAGACGGAACACATTCATGACACGACGTGCTGTTGCCATCGGGGTAGGCCACTACCTGCCCGATCGCATCGTCGAGAACGCCGAATTCGAAGAGACCCTGGATACCTCGGACGAGTGGATTCGCAGCCGGTCGGGGATCGAACGTCGGCATTTTGCCGCCGAGGGCCAGACGACCTCTGACCTCGCCACCCGCGCGGCCCGTGCGGCGCTCGACGACGCCGGACTGACGGCCGACGACATCGACGCCATCGTGCTCGCCACTTCCACGGCCGACCTGACCTTCCCTTCGGCGGCCACCATGGTGCAGGCCGCGCTTGGCATGACCCACGGCTTCGCCTTCGACGTTCAGGCGGTCTGCGCGGGCTTCGTCTACGCGCTCAGCAACGCCAACGCGATGATCCTCTCGGGACAGGCCAAGCGGATCCTCGTGATCGGGGCCGAGACATTTTCCAGGATCATGGACTGGTCGGACCGCTCGACCTGCGTTCTCTTCGGCGACGGCGCGGGTGCGCTCGTGCTCGAAGCGCAGGAAGGTGACGGCAACAGCGCAGATCGCGGCATCCTCTCCACGGATCTAAACTCCGACGGCCGTTTCCGCGACCTTCTCTATGTCGACGGCGGCGTCGCGACGCAGAACACCGGCTTCCTGCGCATGCAGGGGCGCGAGGTTTTCCGCCACGCCGTCGAAAAGCTTTCGTCCTCGGCAGAGAGCGCTCTCGCCAAGGCGGGGCTCTCGTCGGATGACATCGACTGGATCGTGCCGCACCAGGCCAACATCCGGATCATCACGGGCACGGCCAAGAAGCTCGGACTCTCCATGGATCGCGTCGTCGTCACCGTCCAGGACCACGGCAACACCTCTGCCGCCTCGATCCCGCTGGCGCTGTCGGTGGGCAAGGCCCGCGGCCAGATCAAGACCGGCGACGTGGTCGTGACCGAGGCGATCGGCGGTGGCCTCGCCTGGGGCGCGGTGGTCATGCGGTGGTGAAATCCGCGCCTGAACCCCAGTTCCCAAGTCCCTGTTATTGACTCGGAAATTTCCTGCGGCCTATCCTTGGGCCGAAATCTGGAGGGATGATTGATGGGCGAACGCACCGTAACGCGTATGGATCTGAGCGAAGCCGTCTTTCGCGAGGTGGGCCTGTCACGCAACGAAAGCGCCGAACTCGTGGAATCCGTGCTCGAACACATGTCGGATTCGCTGGTCGCCGGCGAACAGGTGAAGATCTCGTCCTTCGGGACCTTCTCGGTGCGTGAAAAGGCGGCCCGGGTCGGGCGAAATCCCAAAACCGGCCAGGAAGTGCCGATCCAGCCCCGCCGCGTCCTGACCTTCCGGCCTTCGCACCTGATGAAGGAACGCGTCGCGCAGGGCAACAAGTCCTGATGGCGCCGGTGCCCAAGTCACGCGACGCCTTCCGCACCATCTCCGAGGTGGCGGAATGGCTTGATACCCCCGCCCACGTCCTGCGCTTCTGGGAAAGCAAGTTCACCCAGGTGAAGCCGGTCAAGCGTGCCGGCGGCCGCCGCTACTACCGGCCCGCCGACATGGAATTGATCGGCGGCATCAAGCGCCTGCTTCACGAGGACGGGATGACCATCAAGGGCGTGCAGAAGCTGCTGCGCGAACAGGGCGTGCGCCATGTGGCCTCGCTTTCGCCCTACAGCCTCGATGGCAGCGTGGCCGGCACGCCGGTCGAGGATGCCCCATTTACAGAGGCCGAGGCGGTGGAAACCGTCGTGCCCTTCGCCCGCAGTGCGCCCGCCGAATCGGAGCAGGCGCCGCAGGCCGCGGCGCCGGAAGATCCCGCGCAGGAAACCCTCTCCGAGACGGCCGAGGCCCCTGCCCCCGCCGATACGGTCATGGAGGCAGCACCTGCCGGTGACCTTCCCGAGGCGCCCGCCTTCGCCGCCAGTGCCGAGCCGCTGGAAGAGGATTCGGGCCTCGCCGCGGATGCCGCGGCCGATGTGCCCGCCCAAAACCCCGAGGAAGAGGTGGCCATGTCCGATCTCGACCACCTGATCGAGGACGACAACGCCCCCGACCTGCCCCTCTTCGACACCGATCCGGCCGAGCCCGTGTCGGAAGAGCCCGAAGCGGTAGAGCCCGAGGCGCCCGACGCCGCACGCGCTCCGCTCGTCGCGCGGGAGATCGCACCCATCACGCCGCGTCCCGGGGTGCTGTCCCAGCTTGCCCGTGTCGACAGTCTCTCCGCCCGTCAGGCCAGCCAGATCGCGGGTCACGTGGCGGCCCTGCAGCAGATCTCCGACCGGATGTCTGCGACCCGGGCCTAAGGTCGTCGCGTCAGGGAAAAATCCCTCTCAAGGGGGGTTGCCCCGGCCCACAAAACGGGTATGACACGGCCTCACAAGTCGGGCTATGGCGCAGCCTGGTAGCGCGTCCGTCTGGGGGACGGAAGGTCGCAGGTTCGAGTCCTGCTAGCCCGACCAAAATTTCCCCGCATCGCAGGTATGGCAACGGTAAGGGCATCGCCCGGCCCCGGGCCCCGCATCTTTGCGACCTGCTTCCCCCCGCCGTCCCCGCGCTGCTAAGAGGGCGGAACAGTATACGGGAGAGGCATATGACCGGGGTTCTCGCCAGCCAGCAGATCGAAGCGCTTTTCGCCTCGCACGCCATCTCGGCGCAGGCGCCGCTCGTCGAAGGGCAACTGCAGCCCGCCAGCCTCGACCTGCGTCTCGGCTCCACCGCCTACCGCGTCCGGGCTTCCTTCCTTGCCGGCAGCGGCAAGCGCGTCGCGGACCGTCTGGCCGAGTTCGAGATGCACCAGATCGACCTCACGCCCGGTGCGGTTCTGGAAAAGGGCTGCGTCTACCTCGTGCCCCTGCAGGAGAGCCTCTCCCTGCCCGCCGATGTACACGCCATCGCCAACGCCAAGAGCTCCACCGGTCGGCTCGACCTGCTCACCCGGCTCATCACCGACGACGGGACCGAATTCGACCGCATCGCTCCGGGCTACGACGGGCCGCTCTACGCCGAGATTTGCCCGCGCTCTTTCTCGGTGCTGGTCAAGCCCGGCACCCGCCTCAACCAGATCCGCTTCCGGCAGGACCGAAGCGTGCTCACCGACGACGAGCTGCGCAGCCTTCATGCGACCGATACGCTGGTCACCGGGGGCGAGCCGGTCATCGACCAGGGACTCGGCTTCTCGGTCGACCTGCAGCCCGGCCGCGACGGGCTCGTCGGCTGGCGGGCCAAGCCGCACACCGGGCTCATCGATCTCGAGAAGATCGACCACTACGACCCGCGGGATTTCTGGGATCCGCTGCACACGGAAAAGGGCCGCCTGATCCTCGACCCGGACGCCTTCTACATCCTCGTCAGCCGCGAGGCCGTGCACATCCCCCCCAGCTACGCCGCAGAGATGGCGCCCTACCTCGCCATGGTCGGCGAATTCCGCGTCCACTACGCGGGGTTCTTCGATCCGGGCTTCGGCCACGGGCCCGCCGGAGGCGCCGGCGCGCGGGGCGTTCTCGAGGTCAGATGCCACGAGGCGCCCTTCGTTCTGGAGCACGGACAGATCGTCGGACGACTGGTCTACGAGCGCATGTCCGAAGTGCCGAAACGCCTGTATGGACAGGGCATATCGTCCAATTACCAGGGTCAGGGCCTGAAGCTCGGCAAGCAATTTATCGCCGATTCAAAGACTTAAGAAACACATCCCCCGGGAACGTTTCTCCTCCCCGCGACTTTCTTGGCTGTCGAACCGAAAACGGTAGAACAGCAAGGAAGGACACGGAAATGACCAAGGGCATCAAGACCGGGCTCATTGCCACCACCGCAATCGCACTGGCCGCCACCCCGGCGCTCGCCGCGATGACAGCCACTGCCACCACCGATCTGAACCTCCGCGCGGGCCCCGGTCCGCAGTACGAAGTCGTCGGCGTGATCGACGGCGAGGATTCGGTCGACATGGCCGGCTGTACCGAAGCCGGCGAATGGTGCGAAGTCACCTATGACGGCACGACCGGCTGGGCTTATTCCGCCTACCTGACAGCACCGATCGAAGGCCCCGAGGCTGAACCGACCGTGGTCTACGAGAACACCGCCGACGTCGCCATCATCGAGTACGAGGACGACAACGCGGCCGATGCCGCAGCCGGCGGCACGCTCGGCGCAGCCGCAGGCGCCCTCCTGATCGGCGGCCCGGCAGCCGCGGCCGCGGGCGCCGTGCTCGGCATGGCAGGTGGCGCCGCTGCCGATACGCCCGAGGCCACCGTGACCTATGTGCGCAGCAACCCGGTCGAGCCCGTCTTCCTTGAAGGCGAAGTGGCGCGCGGTGCCGGCATTCCGCAGGAAATCGAGGTCTACGAGGTTCCGGACAGCGACTATTCCTACCTGAACGTGAACCGTCAGACGGTCATCATCGACCCCGAGACGCGCCGCATCGTCGAAGTGATCCGCTGATCGCAGCCTGATCCAAGACGGTGAAGTCCCGGCCCACGCGGCCGGGGCTTTTTCTTTGTCCGGAGGTCAGTCCTCGAAAAGCTCGCTCTGCCCCGTCTGCACGGCCTCTTCGGCGTCCTCGTCCTCCGAGGCCTCGGGCGCCCCCTCGGGACGCGGCCGGCTTTCCAGCAGCCCTGCGGCGCGCAGCTCGGCCAGCCCCGGCAGGTCTCGCGCGTTTTCGAGCCCGAAGTGGTCGAGGAAAGACTCGGTCACCACGAAGGTCACCGGGCGGCCCGGCGTCATCCTTCGGCGGCCGAAGCGCACCCACTCCATTTCCAGCAACTGATCCACCGTCCCCCGGCTGACGCTCACGCCGCGGATCTCCTCGATCTCGGCGCGCGTCACCGGCTGGTGGTAAGCGATGATGGCCAGCGTCTCGATCGCCGCCCGCGACAGCTTGCGCGTCTCGACGGTCTCACGCGTCATGAGGAAGCCCAGATCCGGCGCCGTGCGCATCGCCCAGGCTTCGCCCACGCGAACAAGGTGCACGCCGCGGCCCTCGTAGCGCTTGCGCAGGTGCACCAACGCCTCGGCGGCATCGCAGCCGTGCGGCATCCGCGCCTCGAGCTCGCGCGAGGTCACCGGCTCGGAGGCGGCAAAGAGCATGGCCTCGACCATGCGCTCCTGCTCGCCCATGGGCGGCGCCTCGAACAGGCTCTCGCCCGGGGTCTCGTCCGCGGCCTCGGCTTGCGGCTGTTCGTCGTCCTCAGTCACGTCTGTCCTCGCGTCGGCGCAGTTCGATCGGGGCGAATATCTCGGACTGGCGCAGTTCCGCCTTGCCCTCCTTCACCAGCTCCAGCGAAGCGGCGAATGTGGCGGCGGTGGCCGAGCGCCACTTGACCGGATCCTCGTCCCACCCGTCCGGCAGGTAGCTCTGGATGTCGGTCCAGGTGCCGGCAAAGCCGATCATCCCCCGCATCCGGTCCAGCGCCTCTTCCATGGTAAAGACCTTGTCGCGGTCCATCACGAAGGGGCGGAATTCATCGCGCGTGCGGATGCGCGCGTAGGCCTGCATCAGGTCCAGCAGCGTCGCCGAATAGACCACGCGCTTCTTCTGCTGGACGCTCTCGGGCTGGCCGCGGGCAAAGAAGTTCCGCCCAAGCTGGTCGCGCCCCATGAGCTGCGCCGCCGCCTGCCGCATGGCCTGCAGGCGTTCGAGCTGGAATGCCAGGTGTGCTGCAAGCTCCTCGCCCGAGGGACCCTCCTCCTCGGGATCGGGCGGCAGCAGCAGTCGGGATTTCAGAAAGGCCAGCCAGGCCGCCATGACAAGGTAATCGGCGGCAAGCTCGATCCGCAGCTCCTTGGCCTTCTCCACGAAGGCAAGGTACTGCTGCGCCAGCCCAAGTACCGAGATCTTACGCAGATCCACCTTCTGCGTGCGCGCCAGCGTCAGCAGCAGGTCCAGCGGACCCTCATACCCGTCGACATCGACAACCAGCGCCTCGGCCTCGAGACGGTCTGCCACGGTGGACAGGGCGGTGACGTTGTCGCTGGCGTCCTCGTCGGTCATTCGTCCGGGCTGTTGATGAGCGCCTCAAACTCCGCCTCGAGCGCCTCGATGTCAACAGTCTCGGGGTCCCGGCGCGCCTCCAGCGCCGCTTCCGCGCGCTCCTGCGCCGCCGCGCCGAACACACCCACTCGCTCCATGAGCGGCGTCATCTCGTCGAGCTTGCCGTTGCAGTGCAGGACAATATCGCAGCCCGCACCAAGCGCGGCCTCGGCTCGTTCGGGCACCGTGCCCGAGAGCGCCTCCATCGAGATGTCATCGGTCATCAGCAGGCCGCCAAAGCCGATATCCTCGCGGATGCGGGCGATCATGGTGGGCGAGATCGTCGCCGGCGCGTCGTCCAGCGCCTCGTAGACCAGGTGCGCGGTCATCGCCAGCGGCGCATCGGCGAAGGCCCGGAAGGGTGCGAAGTCGACGCTCTCAAGCGTCTCGACCGGGGCCGACACGCGCGGCAGGTCCAGGTGGCTGTCGAGCGTCGCCATACCGTGGCCGGGGATATGCTTGATCACTGGCAGCACCCCACCGTCAAGGCAGGCCTTCAGGACCGCCTTCCCGATGTCGACCACCGCATCGGGCGTATCGCCGTAAAGGCGGTTGCGCAGGATGGCGTGTGTCTCGGGGCGCGCCACGTCCAGCGTCGGCACGCAGTTGCCGTCGATGCCGTAGCCCCGCAGCTCGTGGGAGATCATCGCGTAGCGCAGCACCATGCCACGCGCCGCGTCCGGCCCCAGCCGCGCGATATCATCAAGCGGCGGCAGCCATTCGCGCGCCATCGGCGGCCGCAGGCGCTGCACGCGCCCACCCTCTTGGTCAATGAAGACAGGCGCGTTCCAGCCCACGGCCTCGCGCAGGTCCGCGGTCAGGCGGCGAAGCTGGTTGGCGGTCTCGATATTGCGCGCGAAAAGGATGAAGCCGAAGGGATTGCTCTGGGCAAAGAACGCCCGCTCGCCCCCGCTCAGCTCCGTTCCCGCGCAGCCGAGGATGGCCGCGCCCCAGGCCGTCACCGCGTCACCACCGGGATGCAGTCGACGTTGCCCGCCACGAAGGCCGCGCAGAAGCGACGCGCATCGGCGAGATCGTCGAACCCGTGCGCCCGCAGGCGATAGAAGACGCGTCCGCCGGAGGTGGCCTTCTCGATCACCCGCGCCTTGTCCACGAGGTAATCACCGAAGCGGCCGCGCAGGCGGTCCCACTCGGTACGCGCGGTCTCAGGGCTGTCAAAGGCGCCGATCTGCACCAGCCGCGTGCCCGAGGGCAGCATCTCGGGGTCCATCTCGCGCACTTCCGCGCTTTCCCTCGCGACCGCCGCCGCGGCCTCGGCCGGCGGCGTGCCGAGCGAGGCCGTGCGGATCCCCGCGGGTCGCACCCTGGGACGCAGCGACACGGACAAGCCCGGCCCATCGAAGGGCGCCGCGTCGCCGTCGCCCTCGTCGGCATCGATGACGTCGCCGCGGCTGCTGACGGTCGGCGTCGCGCCGCTTTCGTCCGCCATGACGCTCGCCAGCGCATCGTCGATATCGTTTGTCTCGGGGGCAGTCTCCCCCGCGGCCTCGCCCTCAGGCGTGCCTGAGGCAAGTCTCTCGGCCAGCGCATCGATGGGATCGCCGCTCACCGCCGCCCCGTCGGAGGTGCCGCCGCCCACGCGGGCGCGGCGCTCATCCTCCGTCAGCTCCGGCAGCGCACCCTGCGGCACGTCGTCGGCGCCCAGCCCCGCCTCGCGCGGCGCCAGCACCAGCCGGTCCACGGGGCCCGAGGCCTCGCCGTTACCGGCGACCTCGTTCACTGCGAGCGTGCGATTGTCGCTCAGCTCGCCACCCGGGTCTTCCGGCGTGATCCGCATGGGACCTTCCATCGCGCGCACCACCGGCACGCCTGACACGTCGCGCATCACGACCCGGTAGCCCCAGACACTGATGCCGATCACCAGCGCCAGCGAAGCCGCAGCGCCGGCCCAGTTGGCCAGGCTCGCCACTCTTGCGGAAGATGGGGCGGAATCGCCCCCATCGTACCCGTCGAAGGTATAGTCTGCCATGTGCGCCTCATTTTCCCCGACGATGCATTGCCGTCAGGTGATCTGCCCGAAACGAGCCGGCGGGCGCCTTGTGTTCAGCGCATCTCTTCGACCGGCTTGACCCCCAAGATACCAAGACCGGCCGAAATGACAACCGCGACGGCCCGGGCCAACGCGATTTTCGCTTGACTCGTGGCGGGGTCATCTTCCTGCAGGAATCGCAACTGGGGCTCGTCGTTGCCCCGGTTGTAGAGCGAATGCAGGTCCGAGGCGAGGTCATAGAGGAAGAAGGCCACCCGGTGCGGTTCATGCGTGCGCGCCGCGATCTCCACCAGCCGCGGCCATTCCGCAAGCTTGCGCGCCACGCTCAGCTCGGTCTCGTGGGTCATGTCCGACAGATCCGCGCCTGCCAGCGTGGCGTCATCGACGGCGATCCCGGCGGCCTCGGCCTTGCGCAGGACCGAAAAGACCCGTGCGTACGCGTACTGCACGTAGAAGACGGGGTTTTCCTTGGACTGCTCCACCGCCTTGGCGAAATCGAAGTCCAGCGGTGCGTCGTTCTTGCGCGTCAGCATCACGAAGCGGGTCACGTCGGGCCCGACCTCGTCCACAACGTCGCGCAGGGTAATGAAGGTCCCTGCCCGCTTGGACATCTTGAACGGCTCGCCGTTCTTGTAGAGCTTCACGAGCTGGCACAGCTTCACGTCCAGCGGCACGCGCCCCTCGGACAGGGCCGAGACCGCCGCCTTCATCCGCTTCACGTAACCGCCGTGGTCGGCGCCGAAGACGTCGATCAGCTGGTCGAACCCGCGGTCGATCTTGTCCCAGTGATAGGCGATGTCCGGCGCGAAATAGGTCCAGGCGCCGTCCGACTTCATGATCGGCCGGTCCACGTCGTCGCCGTGCTCGGTCGACTTGAACAGCGTCTGCTCGCGCGGCTCCCAATCCTCGGGGACCTTGCCCTTCGGCGGCTCCAGCGTGCCCTTGTAGATCAGGCCCCGGTCGCGCAGCGTGTCGATGGCGTTCTCGATCCGGCCCGTGCCGTAGAGCGACTTTTCCGAGAAGAAGACGTCCATCTCCACGCCCAGCTGCGCAAGATCCTCGCGGATCAGCGCCAGCATGGCGTCGGTCGCGAACTCCCGCACCTTTTCCAGCCAGACGCTTTCCGGCTGGTCGACGTAGGCATCGCCCACATCGGCCTTGAGCGCCTCGCCCACGGGGACAAGGTAGTCGCCCGGATAGGTGCCGTCTGCAAATTCGACCTCGTGGCCATGCGCCTCGAGGTAGCGCAGGTAGACCGACCGCGCGAGCACATCGACCTGCGCGCCGCCGTCGTTGATGTAGTACTCCCGCGTCACGTCATAGCCGGTGTAGGCCAGCAGCGAGGCCAGCGCGTCGCCAAAGACCGCGCCCCGTGTGTGCCCCACGTGCAGCGGCCCGGTCGGGTTGGCCGAGACGTATTCGACGTTGACCTTCACGCCCTGCCCCAGCGAACCGCGCCCGTAGGCCTCACCCGCGCTCAGCACCGCCTTGGGCAGACCCTGCCAGACCACGTCCGCCAGCCGCAGGTTCAGGAACCCCGGGCCCGCCACCTCGGCCGAGGCGATGCGCGCGTCATCCGCGAGCTTGCCTGCCAGCACGTCGGCGATGTCGCGTGGCTTCTTGCCCGCGGGTTTGGCGAGGACCATGGCGGCGTTGGTCGCCATGTCGCCATGGGCCGGATCGCGCGGCGGCTCCACCGTGATCGCATCGGTCGAGAGGCCCTCGGGCAGTGTGCCCTCGGCCTGCATCGCGGCGATCGCGTCCAGGACCTGGGCACGGATGTCGGAAAAGAGGTTCATTGCGGGTCGCTCCGGTAACTCGGCGCTTCCTCTACCATGCCGCGCGGCGGGGTCAAATGCAGCAGGCGTTCCGTCGAATTGCACGCGTTTAAGCTGAGCGTCGCGCGCCGCTTCAACCTTTTCCCAAGACAATTTCCCCAGCGTCACGTACCATGACACTCCGCATCTGCCATATCCTCCCGGTCCTGCTCCTCTGCGCCACTCACGCGGCGGCGTCGCTGCCCCGCGATCCGGCGGAGCAGGCGCGCATCTTCGCCGCCTGCATGGGGCGCTATGCCGCCGCGATGGAACACGCTTGGCTTCTTGGCGATGCCGACGGCGCCACGCCCGAGGCCCGGCGCGAACTGTTCGAGATGATGCTCGACGCGATCCTGCCCGATGCGCGGGATGCAGGCTTCGAGGGCATCGACGTCTGGCGCTACCGCTCGGGCGCCAAGCAGGCGCAGTCGCGGCTTCTGCAGCTTTCCAGCTTCGATCCCGACCGCGGCCGTGCCCGGCGGGCGCAGACGCTCGCCCGGCGGCAGATCGCCATGTGCGAAAGCCTCATCCTCGGCTGATCCGAACGACAGGCAGAAGGCCCACCCCCTCTTGCCAAGCGCGCGCAAAGGCGCGACATCTGAGGGCATGGCGCAGCATTCCGACAACCCCGCAGATCCCTTCAAGAAGGCCCTCGCCGAGGCAACCAAGGTCATGGCCGACGATCCCGAATTGTCGGTCAGCTATTCGGTCGATCCCTCGGGCGTCTCGGGCGATGCCATGCGCCTGCCGCAGGTGTCGCGCCGGATGACCCAGGACGAGGTGCTTCTGGCCCGCGGGACCGCCGACGCGCTGGCCCTGCACCGCCGCTATCACGACGCGGGCACCCACGCCCGCTACGCCCCGCAGGGCGACATGGCGCGCGAGCTTTACGACGCCATGGAAACCGCCCGGTGCGAGGCGATGGGCGCCCACGACATGCCCGGCACCGCCAAGAACGTCGACGCCAAGATCGGCCACGAGGCCAAGCGCCGCGGCTACGGCCAGATCACCGAGGCCTCCGAGGCGCCCCTGCCCGTCGCCGCCGGCTACCTCATCCGCCACCTCGCCACCGGCCGCGACCTGCCCGACGACGCCGCCCACGTCATGGACCTGTGGCGCGGCCACATCGAGGACCAGGCCGGCATGACGCTCGAAGGCCTGGGCGAACGGCTGGCCGACCAGACCGAATTCGCCCGCTTCGCGCGCCGCATGATCACCGATCTCGGCTACGGCGACCAGCTTGGCGACGATCCCGACGATCTCGAAGAGGACGCGCAGGACCAGGCCGAGGAAGGCACCGAGGACGAACAGGACCCGGACAGCACCGGCGACGACGACCAGACCGAGGAAGACGCCGACGCCTCGCCCGAATCGAGCCAGGACGAAACGCAGGACCCCTCGCAGGCCCAGGTCTCCATGGACGAGATGGCCGACCAGGAAATGGGCGAAGAGGTCGAGATGCCCGAGGGCGAGGCCCCGCTCGAGCCGCCGCAGCCCGCGCCCTTTTCCGAGGCCGACCCCGAGTACAAGGTCTTCAGCACCGATCACGACGAGGAAATCGCCGCCGCCGATCTTGCCGAACCGGTCGAGCTCGAACGCCTGCGCGCCTACCTCGACCAGCAGCTCGAACCGCTCAAGGGCGCCGTCTCGCGGCTTGCCAACAAGCTGCAGCGCCGCCTTCAGGCCCAGCAGAACCGAAGCTGGGAATTCGACAAGGAAGAGGGCGTGCTCGATGCCGGGCGCCTTGCCCGCGTGGTGGCCAACCCCACCACGCCGCTGTCCTTCAAGGTCGAGAAGGACATGGAATTCCGCGACACCGTCGTGACCCTCCTGCTCGACAACTCCGGCTCCATGCGCGGGCGGCCCATTTCCATCGCCGCGATCTGCGCCGACGTGCTCGCCCGCACGCTGGAACGCTGCTCGGTCAAGGTCGAGATCCTCGGCTTCACCACCCGCGCCTGGAAGGGCGGCCTCGCACGCGAGGCCTGGCTCAACGCGGGCCGCGAACAGCAGCCCGGCCGCCTCAACGACCTGCGCCACATCGTCTACAAGAGCGCCGACGCCCCCTGGCGCCGCACCCGCGCCAACCTCGGCCTGATGATGAAGGAAGGGCTCCTGAAGGAGAACATCGACGGCGAGGCGCTGGAATGGGCGCACAAGCGCATGGCCGGCCGCCCCGAGGCGCGCAAGATCCTCATGGTGATCTCCGACGGCGCGCCAGTGGACGACAGCACCCTGTCGGTGAACCCCGCGAACTACCTCGAAAAGCACCTGCGCGACGTCATCGCCATGGTCGAGAAGAAGAAGCAGGTCGAGCTTCTGGCCATCGGCATCGGCCACGACGTGACCCGCTACTACGACCGCGCCGTGACCATCACCGACGTGGAACAGCTCGCGGGCGCCATGACCGAACAGCTCGCCTCGCTCTTTGACAGCGACCCGCGCGCAAGGGCGCGGGTCATGGGCATGCGCAACGTCGCCTGAGGGCTCAGACCGCCTCGCCCGCCCAGATCACCGAAGGCGCCGGCACCCGGTAGGGCGCCGCGCCGCCGCAGTGGGTGACGACCTTCTCCGACACCGCCTCGCGGATTGCCGCCATGTTGGCCGGCGGCTGGCCCTTCAGCAACGCCGCCCCCCGCACCGTGCCGCTGGCGAAGTAATCCACCGGCCGGTCCGGCACGTCGATCTGCCACTCGCCCTCGCCGATGGCCGACCCCACGGGCCGAAAGCCCGCCGCGACAAGCCCCGCCTCGGCCGCCGCCTGCCCGGCAAAGTCGAAGGGCCCCGGCCCGGCCGGCAACTGGATGTCCTGCGCCCCGTGCCGCGCCATGGCGCCAAAGACCCAGGCCACCGCGCTCGGCGCGTCAGGTCCCAGCCATGTGGAAAAGGCCAGCCGCCCGCCGGGTTTCAGCAACCGCCGCGCCTCGGCCAACAGCGCCGCCGGATCGGGGACGTGCAGGATGCCGAAGCCCACCGTGACGCAGTCCCAGACGCCGCCCTCAAGCCCCGTGTCGCTCGCATCGCCCGCCACCAGCGTCGCCTCGGGCACGCGCTGCCCGGCCATCTCCAGCATCGCGGGCGAGAAATCGAGCGCCGTGACCTCGGCCCCCGCCGCGGCCAACCCCTCGGCCACGATCCCGTGGCCGCAGCACAGATCAAGCGCCCGGCTGCCGGGCAAGGCTCCGGACAATGTCACCAGATGCGGCACCGCCGCTTCCGAGGCGCGCGCGAATTCCTCGGCGTAGTGGCGCGCGATCTCCGGATCGGTCCAGCCCGCCTTCTCGAACCGCGTGAAGCCCTCGTGATCGCTGCCCGCCATGTCCGGTCCCCCGCCTGTTTTCCCAGTCATGACGCAAGGTAACAGGCGGACGGGGAAAGCGACAGGGGCCCGCCACACGGCCCCCGGCTGGCGGATCGCCCCAAGATCGACTATCCCGGCCCCAAGCACCGCGCCAAGGAGCCCATGCATGTTCCAGACATTCGATGAAACCGCGAGCCCCGATCAGGGCCCGCCGCGCCTTCAGGCCCTGCGTGGCGCCATGGAGCGTGCCGGGGTCGACGGCTTCCTCGTGCCCCGCGCCGACGCCCACCAGGGCGAATACGTGGCGCCGCACGACGAACGCCTGTCCTGGCTGACCGGCTTCACCGGCTCGGCCGGGTGGTGCGTGGCGCTGCGCGAACGCGCCGCCGTCTTCATCGACAGCCGCTACACCGTGCAGGTGCAATCGCAGGTCGCCGCCGATTTCGAAAAGGTGGACTGGCCCGCCACTTCGCTCGCCGAGTGGATCGACGCGGCCCTGCCCGGCGGCCTTGTCGGGTTTGATCCCTGGCTGCTGACCGTCACCCAGAAGCGCGAGATGGAAAAGGCCCTGTCAGGGCCGACCCTCGCCCCCTGCCCCAACCTCGTGGACGAGATCTGGCAGGATCAGCCCGCCCCGCCGCAGGGCGCCGTCTTTGCCCAGCCGGTCGAACTGGCGGGCATGGCCCATGACGAAAAGATCCGCCAGCTGGCGCAGGGCCTGGGCAAGGCGCGCGCCTGCGTGATCACCCTGCCCGACAGCATCGCCTGGCTGCTGAACATCCGCGGCAGCGACGTGGCCCACAACCCGGTGCCGCACGCCTTTGCCATCCTGCACGCCGACGCGACGGTGACGCTCTTCATCGACCCGGCCAAGACCGCCGACCTTGGCGATCACCTCGGCGACAGCGTCACCTGCCGCCCGCCCGAGGACTTCGAAAGCGCCCTCCAGGCGCTTGCAGGCCCTGTGCAGATCGACCCAGCCTCCTGCCCCGTGGCCGTCATCGACGCGCTTGCCGCCGAGGTGATCGAGAACGGCGATCCCTGCATCCTGCCCAAGGCCCGCAAGACCGCGGCCGAGCTTCAGGGCGCCCGCGACGCCCACCTGCGCGACGGCGCGGCCATGGTCCGCTTCCTCAGCTGGCTCGACGCGCAGGCCCCGGGCACCATCTCCGAGATCGACGTGGTCACCCGGCTCGAGGCCGAGCGCGCGTCCACCAACGCCCTGCGCGAGATCAGCTTCGACACCATCGCCGGCAGCGGCCCCAACGGCGCCATCGTGCACTACCGCGTGACCGAAGGCACCAGCCGCACGCTTACCGAGGGCGACCTCATGCTCGTCGACAGTGGTGGCCAGTACGTCGACGGCACCACCGACATCACCCGTACCATGCCCGTGGGCGATCCCGGACCCGAGCAGAGCGAGGCCTTCACCCGCGTGCTCAAGGGCATGATAGCCGTCTCGCGCCTGCGCTTTCCCAAGGGTCTGACCGGCCGCGATATCGACCCCTTCGCCCGCGCCGCGCTCTGGGAGGTCGGGCTGGACTACGGCCACGGCACCGGCCATGGCGTCGGCGCCTACCTCAGCGTGCACGAAGGCCCGCAGCGCATCGCGCGCACCGGCACCGTGCCGCTCGAGCCGGGCATGATCCTGTCGAACGAGCCCGGCTTCTACCGCCCCGGTGCCTTCGGCATCCGCATCGAGAACCTGATCGCGGTGGAACACGCCCCGGCGATCGAGGGCCAGACCGTCAGTGACAGTCTGCGGTTCGAGACGCTTACCTACGTGCCCATCGACACGCGGCTGGTCGTGCCCGACCTGCTGACCGATGCCGAGCGTGACTGGCTGAACGATTACCACGCAGAGGTCCTCGCCCGGATCGGCCCGCAGCTCGACGCGGCCACACGGGACTGGCTCGAAGGCGCCTGCCGGGCTATCTGACACAGAGGTTTTACAAAGTCCGTGTCTTCAGACGACGGACAAGAAGGGGGAAGAGTTCATGAGCAAGCGCATCACCATCACGCCCGCAGAGGGCACCTGGGTCGTCCGCGCCGGCGGCGCCGTCCTTGGCGAGACCAACAACGCGCTGGAGCTGGACGAAGAGGGCCACACCCCCGTCATCTATTTCCCGCGTCAAGACATCGGCATGGCCTTCCTCGAACCCACCGACCACAGCACCACCTGCCCCTGGAAGGGCGAGGCGAGCTACTTCTCGATCATGTCCAAGTCGGTGACCTACGAGAACGCCGTCTGGTCCTACGAGAACCCCAAGGAGGACGTGGCCGAGATCAAGGACCACCTCGCCTTCCACGAGCAGGAAGGCGTGACCGTCGAGCAGGTCTGATGGCCCCGGGGGTAAGGGAATCCGGTCTCGCTTTTCGAGTCACCATTGCCTACGATTAGGGCGATTATGGTGAATCGATATGCTTGGTCCATTACGTGAAGCTCTTATTTCGACCGCACTTTTCGCGTGTCTGGGTGCCGGCATGAGTGCTGCTGGCACACCCGGCTGGGACGCGGCCTTCTCGCCCGACACGACGCTCCGGCTGGCCGATCCCGTGGCCGGACTTTCCGACAGTTCCACCCGCTGGCGCGATACCGTCGCGCAGGCTGCTGATCGCGCCGGGCTTTCTCCCGGCACGGTCGAGCTTGCGCTCGTGCCGCTCTTCACCAGTGACGTGCCGCCCTCGGCGCCCGCCGGGCCACTGCTGAAGACGACCGCCAGCGGCGGCCTGCGCGTCGCCGTCTCGCCACTGCACCTGCTGGCCCGCGGCCGCGCCATCGCCCTCGGCACCGCCTTCGAGGGCGGCCCCATCGCCTTCGAGGCAGCGGCTTTCGACCGCGCCGCACAGGCCTGGGAAACCGGGGGCCCCGAGGCGCTCGCCGACATGGACGTACCCCACCGCCCCGTGCTCGAGGCGATCTTCTCGACGGCGTCGGGCGGCGGCTTCCTGCCCTTCGCACAACAGGCCGGCGAGGCCGCGAACGATTGCGTGGCCGCCTCGCTTCCCCTGCTCGAGGAACTGCTGGTCCGGGAGATGGCCGCCGCCGCCTCCGATGGATCCGACGAAGGTCCCGAGCCCGCCCTGCGCGGGCTCGTGCCGCCCTGTCTCGGAGGGCCGTGAAGACCCGGCCACCCGCGGCATTTTTTCATTTCATTTTTTAAGGGAGATATTCGATGGCACTTCAGGATGTTCTGAACAAGATCACCTTTACGGGTTTCGACGCCGCGGGCGAACAGAGCCTCACGGATTCGATCACCGAGCTTTACAACGGCTCCGCCACCGCGCGGGTCACGCTCGACAAGGTTGCCAACGATCCGACCAACCTCACCATCCAGTTCCTTGCGAACAACGCCAACGTGCCCGTCGTCGGCGGCCAGCCCGCCTATACGGTACGCATCGACGACGACTTCGCCAGCGACTACCGCTTCATCGACCAAAACGGCACCTCGACGGCCGTGACCACCACGCGCGTGCTGATGCACGAGATGATCCACGCCGTGGAAAAGCTGCGCGACAACTACAACACCACCGACGATTTCGACGGTGACACGGTCGCACTCACCAACACAATCATGGCCGAACTGGGCGAGACCAGCGAGCGGATCTCCTACACCGGCGTCGCCGGCGAGGACATAATGGCGCTCGGCACCAACTACTCGAACGGCAATGCCGTCGACGGTGCCTTCGTCGTGCGCGGCGGACTCGACATGAGCGGGAACCCTGCCGATACCAGTGACGTGATCTTCGGCGCAAACGGCGCGGCAAACCAGATCAACGGCGGCGGCGACGCAGACTACATCTACGGCCGGGACGGCAACGACACGATCACCGGAGGCGCGGGCGATGACTACATCGACGGTGGCGACGACGTCGATGTGGCGGTCTTCACCGGCGATTGCGACGACTACACAGTCACCGTGACCAATGGCGTCTACACGATCACCGACGACCGCGCAGGCTCGCCCGACGGCACCGACACGGTGACCAATGTCGAATACGCCCAGTTCGCCGACGGCACCGGGCTCTTCAACGACACCGGCATCGCGTGCCCCGGCCAGAACGTGGTGCTCGCCATCGACGTCAGCGGCTCCATGGGAGACGAGATCGCAGCCGTGCAGCAGTCGGCCCAGCAGATCGTCGAGTCGATCTTCGGCACCGACCAGATGCCGCTCAACAGCCGCTTCGCCATCATCACCTTCAACGACACCGGCGCGCTGCGCACCGAACTGCAGTTCACCGACCAGGACAGCATCGCCGCCCGCAAGCAGGCCGCCATCAACGCCATCAACCAGGTCTCCATCCTCGGTGGCGGCACCGAGCCGCTGAACGGCGCCGTTCTCAGTGCTGCCCAGGGTGACGCAGGTCCCTGGCTTGCCGGTGCCACCGCCAACCGCGTGATCGTCTTCTCCGACGAACCCGCCGGTGACCCCGGGGTCCGCGCCGCGGCCGTCGCCGCCATGAACGCCCTGAACCTCACCTACGAGCAGCCGCTCACGCCCTCGAACGCCAACACCCCCGGCTCCAACTTCTTCGAAGAGGTCGAAAACCCGATCACGCCACCCACACCCACCGGCAGCGGTGCGGTCTACCCCGTGATCGTCGGCGGCAGCTCCTCGGCGGCCAGTGACGCGGAAGAGCTCGCCAACCAGACCGGCGGCCAGGTGATCCAAGCGCAGTCCGCGACCGAAATCGTCAACGCCCTGCTGCAGGTCACCTCCACTCGGGTCGAGTTCACGGGCACCGACGAGGGCGAGGTGATCGTCGGTAACGTCAACGACAACATCATCGACGCGCTCGGCGGCGACGACACCGTCCTTCCCTCGGGCGGGGTCGACATGATCACCCTCGGCGACGGCGCGGATGTGGTCCAGGGCACGCTCTCCGATCTCAACGGCGATACCGTCACTGACTTCGGCGTCGACGACATGCTGGTGATCGACAACTTCACCTTCGACCCGTCCCTCGGTGGCGTGACCTTCAACGAGGACAACGTCGTCCTGAGCAACGACGCGGATTCCGACGGCACGCCCGAGTTCACGATGACGCTCGAAGGCGACTTCTCGGGCGGCGACTTTCTCGCCAGCCAGCAGGGCGTCGACTTCTACGTCAGCTACGAGACCTACCTGCCCGAGCTTGCCGAGGGCCAACGGGTCGACGCGGGCGCCGTGAACGGCATCAACAGCTCGATCTTCCTGACAGGTGACGGCACGCGCACCTACGACGTGGATCTCAAGCCCGCCGATGCCGGCGCCGCCTACAACAACGCCCTCGGGGTCTACGAGATCGACAGCGCCGGCAACATCATCGACGTCCGCATCCTCTTCGAGAACGTGAAGGACGGTGCCAACACCAGCGCCCAGGTCACCGGCGTTGCGAACGGCAACCAGGTTGGCTTCTTCGTCATCCAGAATGGCGCCGATTTCGCCGCCGCCCTGGGCGAGACCGACACGCTGGACTTCGTCACCTCGGTGGGCGCTCCGGCCAATGTCGAAAACGGAGAGGATGCGCTGCTGTCCGTCAACGGCACCATGGCCAACGTCACGGTCTTCCACAGCCTGAACGCCGAGATGAACACCGACGACGCCGTGCACGCCCTCTCGGGCATACTGGAGGACGCGTCAGGCATCTCGATCGGCTTCGAGGACCTGCTCAATACCGGCGACGCCGACTACCAGGATGTCCTTTTCGAGGTCACCGTCAGCGACTTGCCGCTCTGAGAAACCTAAGAAAAAGATCGGGGGCGGGTTCGCCCGCCCCTCGCATCGCACTACCGAACTCCCCTGACGGACTCCGCCGAGAGACCGACCCCAAGGCTAGGCGACAGCCATCACCAACCCGATCGCCATGGCCGCAACCAGCGGCGGCATCCAGAGACGGTTGCGCAACGGCGTTTCCTTGAAGCAGTATCTGCATGTCGATGTTCCGTAGCGCATGTCGTAATTGCATGCGCCACAACGGAAAATCCGGAAAGGTAGCCTCATCTTGAACTCCGTTGGCTGGGCCTTCTGCGCCGGTCCACCAACGTCGCGCTACGCACACTGCAAAAGTACACAAGCCGCCTGTACGGAACCGCCTTATCGCCGATGAACACACACGGCGCCCACAGGTTCCGAGTGAAACACCTACCGTTGCGTCATCACCCGTGCTCTTCCTCAGCTGCCGCCGCCAACGCGCGGTTGTAGGCCTTCAGCGCGTCTACGTGGAACAGCGCCCCCTGCAGCACGGGTGCGCCCCGCTCCATCCGCACCACCGGCAGGAAGGCCACCCCCGACCTGTCGAAACGCGGCAGCGCCGTCTCGAGCGTCGCCTGCGTGGTCACGTAAAGCTCCTGCTCGATCATCCTCAGACAGGCTTCCTCGTCGGCGGCGCCCGGGTCGTTCATCCCGCGCATCACCCCCTTCACTTGGAATAGCGAGAGCAGGTAGGCCTGCGGCCCCGCAGCGATATGCACCCCCCGGCGCTCCAGCTGCGTGAGGAAGAAGGACCGGTCCACGAGCCGCGAGGCCAGTGCCGTGGACATCGATACCGAGACCATCACCGCAAGCCCCGTCTGCCAGTCCCCGGTCAGCTCGAAGACGATCAGCGTGGTCGAGATCGGCGCCCCGAGCACCGCGGCCGCGACCGCCCCCATGCCCGCCAGCGCATAGAGCGTCTGCGACCCCGACACCTCGGGAAAGACGCTGGTGGCGATCTCGCCGAAGGCAAGCCCCGTGAGCGCCCCCAGCATCAGCGAGGGCGAAAACACCCCGCCCCCCATGCGCCCGCCCACGGTGATCGCCGTGGCGCCGGTCTTGACCACTGCAAAGATGATTGCCTGTGACAGCACCAGCTGCCCCGTCAGCGCCGCCGTGGTCGTCTCGTAGCCCACACCGATGACATGCGGGAACTGCAGCGCGATGACACCAAGCACCAGCCCGGCGACCGCCGGCTGGCTCCAGCGCGGCAGCTTCATCCAGGCCCAGAGCGACCGGCCCGTGTCCTCGACCAGAAAGATCGACCGCATCAGCACCACCGCCACGATACCGCCCACAAGGCCGAGGATCAGGAACGCGGGCAGCTCG
Organism: Allosediminivita pacifica; assembly: GCF_003054175.1. GTDB lineage: Bacteria > Pseudomonadota > Alphaproteobacteria > Rhodobacterales > Rhodobacteraceae > Allosediminivita > Allosediminivita pacifica. The sequence goes on along the minus strand of NZ_QBKN01000005.1, from coordinate 32,789 downwards.
ATGTAGAATTCCAGCGCGCTGTCGGTGCCGAGGCTGAACTCCGTCAGCCCGCCGAACTCCAGGCGGTTGATCACCGTGCCCGCCACGGCGGCGATGGTGATCGGCGCCAGCGCGTGGATCGCGAAGTGCCGCAAGACCAGTTCCAGCGCGAAGATCGCCCCGGCGATGGGTGCGTTGAAGCTTGCCGAGACCGCCGCCGCCACCGCGCAGCCCATCAGCTCGCGGGCCGAGATGCCAGTGGCGCCGATCCGGTTCGACACCCAGCTCGAGATCAGCGCCGCCATGTGCACCACCGGGCCTTCCCGGCCGGACGACCCGCCCGAGCTCAACGTGATCCAGGATGCGATGAACGACGCGATGCCCGCCCGCCCCTCGACGCGGGCATCGTGCAGTGCGGCGCTTTCGATCACATCGGCGACCGAACGCACCCGCCCCTCCTTGGTGAAGCGGTGCAGGATCAGTCCGACGATGAGCCCGCCGGCGGCCGGAACCAGCACGATCCAGTACCAGGGCAAGGTGCCTGCATGGCTGTGCAGGCGGGCCACGTCCTCGGTGCCGTAGAGCAGCGACTGCAGCCAGTCGATCGCCTTGCGGAACCCCAGCGCAGCAAATCCCGCCCCGGTGCCGACCAGCAGCGCAAGAAACCAGAACCCGATCTGCGCCGGCGCCCGGTCCAGCAGCCGGTGCCGGAGCCGTCCAAGCGCCGCGAGCTGTTTCTCGGAAAGGTACTGACGCGCCTCGCTCATCGCGCCCTCGCCCCGCCTGCGGGACGACGGGGCGCCCTGCGAATGACGGCTCTGGACTGGAGCATGACGCTCAAGATTTCCCGGCTCCCTCCGATGCGGCGTGGTCGAAACCGAGTAGAATCATTGCAATGCGGCTTGTCCACCCTGTTTCCCGACGCAACTGCCGCGCCTGTCCCCCTCAGCTGCGGTAGTCCCGAAGCACCGAGTCCGCGATGGCCTCGCGCGTCAGCACGCCCACCACGTTCTCGGGACGGGGCGTGGCCCCCGCCGGGATCACCAGCAGAGCGGCGTGCCCGCGGTCGGCCATGTTGGTCAGCGCCGCCCGCAGGAAGCTCGTCTCCTGCACGTAGCCCACTGGCGAAATGATCGGACCGTGCCGCCGCGTCGGATCCTCGGGATGCACGCGCACGACACCCTCGAGCTGCCGCCCCGTGACCACCACGGCAAAGTTCCGATCCTCGCCAAGCTCGGTATCCACCAGCCCGCTCGCCCCGAGCTCGGATTTCTCGAAGACGCCCACGGCCGGCTTCATCAGGTCCCGGATCCGTCGGATCGAGAAACTGTGCGACCTGCGTTCCTGCGGGATGTGGTGGCCCCGGCGGCTCAGCTTGGTGGTGTAGATGTCGTCATCGCTCAGCCTGCGGCGGATGCCCACCGCGCAGACCACCGCGATGATCGCCGCCACCGTGATCGAATAATCGCCCGTCATCTCGAAAAGCATCATGATCGAGGTCAGCGCCGCCCCTGTCGAGGCGCCGACGATCCCCGCCATGCCGATCAGGGCAAAGGTCACCGGATGAAAGCCGAGATGCGGGAACATCAGGTCCAGCACACCCCCGAAGGCGCCGCCCAGCGTCGCGCCCAGGAACAGCGAGGGCGAAAACACCCCGCCCGAGGCCCCGGCCCCCAGCGACACCGACGTGGCGATCATCTTGAGGAAGAACAGCAGCATCAGGAAGGCGGGCGCCGCAAGCTGCCCGGTCAGCACGGCCTCGATGGTGGCGTAGCCCACGCTCTCGGTGTGGTACTGGCCGGTGGTCAGCAGCATCACGTACATCAGGATGCCGAGCGACAGCATGCCCACGACGTTCTTGAGGTAAGGGTTGGCCGTCCAGTCGTCGAAGAAATCCTCGGTGCGGTACAGCACCTTCACGAACATCCAGGCCGCAACCCCGGCGACAAGCCCGAAGATCACGTAGAGCGGCAGCATGTCCACCGACAGCGGCACGAAGACGTCTGGCCGCTCGTGCGCGGCCACGAGGAAGGCCGGCGCCATCCCGAAGGCGAGCCGCCCGACGTAGGTCGCGGTCCCGGTGGCCAGCACCACCGGCAGCAGCGTGCGCGAGCTGAACTCCGGCAGCATCAGCTCCACAGCGAAGAGCACCGCGCCCAAAGGCGTGTTGAAGGTCGCGGCGATGCCCGCCCCGGCACCCGCGGCCACGAGCGTGATCACCTGCCAGGACCGCAGGTTGAACATGCGCCCCAGCACCGACCCGATCCCCGACCCGATCTGGATGATCGGCCCCTCGCGCCCGACCGAGGCCCCCGAGCCGATCGACAGCGCCGAGGCCAGCGACTTCACCGCCACCACAGCCGGACGGATCACGCCGCCGCGGTAGTAGATCGCGTCCATCACCTCGGGCACGCCGTGCCCCTTGGCCTCGGGCGCGAAAGTCCGCACCAGCCACAGCACGATCACACCGCCCACCACGGGGGCGAGGATCACCAGCGGTCCGTAGGGCGACGGCGGTGTGGGAAGGTTCGCATCGTACTCGAACGAGAAGACGCCGAGAAAGAACAGGTTGTGCAGAATGGCGATCAGGTAGCGCAGCAGGATCGCGCCTAGCCCGGTGACGATGCCTATCCCCACCGCGATCAGGGAAAGCTCGATGATGGAGGCGTTGCGGGTGTCGGCGGTGGGCTGAGGTGTACTCGTATCGGTCATATTCTGCTTGCGGCAATTGTAGAGCCGGAACACAGGGACTATAGAAAGCGCGCGACCGGCAGGAGCGAGGGGTTGACGGCCCCTCAGCTACGCCCTCGCGACAGATAATGCAAAGGGCTTCGCAGCTGCCCCTCTCGCGGGCACGCAGCCCCGGACAAAGGACGCGGCGCATCATGGCAAATATCAGACGATGGCAGCACTTCCGTCCCAACCGGATCGAGGTGGTGTCGATCGGCGCCGCCATGGTCGCGATCCCTGTCTACCTCGCCGTGCTGCACAATCTCGACGGCCGGGCCGAGACCTACTTCAGCAACCTGCGCGAGACGGACCCCGAACTCTACCTGACCCAGCTGCGCGAAAGCCGCGGCTTTGCTGCCTACGTCGACGAATACCGCGACATCCGCGGCTACGACGAGGTCCGCACCGCCGCGCCCAGCTTTCTCGTCGGTCGCTGGACGATGCGGCCCGAGCCGCTGCGCCTGACGCCCGGCACGCCGCCGGGCCGCTGCGTCGACCCGATCACCTTCGACTACGGGATCGTCCTGCGCGCCCAGGGCGCGCAGGGCACCTTCGACGCCGGCTACCGGATCGAAGGCCAGAGCGTGCAGGTCGAATCGCCGGACCTGCGCAACTTCTCCGTCGACCTGGTGAGCTACGGCGCCCGGCTCGACCACCTCGAATTCCACCTGCCGGGCCGGGAAGAGACCGTCTTCGCCTACAGCTGCGGCTGATCCTCACGGTCGCACGGGCCGGTGCGCATTGCCGCGCCCGGCCTCTGCCGGCCGTGCCCTTCTCCTGACATTCGCGAGCCCAGACATGAGCCTCCCAGACGCCCTCGACACTCTCACCTCCCTGCTCGGCAACCGCCTCGTCACCTCCGGGTCGGATCTCGCCAACCACGCCCGTTCCGAGTCGCATTTCCCCGATGCCGCGCCCGAGGCCGTCGCATACCCCGAGACCACCGAAGAGGTCAGCCGGATCATGGCCGCCTGCCACGCACATGGTGTGCCTGTCACCGGCTGGGGTGCCGGCAGCTCGCTCGAGGCCCAGAGCCAGCCGATCCACGGCGGTCTGGTCGTCGACTTCTCGCGCATGAACCGCCTGCTCGAGGTCCGCCCCGAGGACATGGACGCCACGCTGCAGCCTGGCCTCACCCGCGAGGAACTCAACACCGAGCTGCGCGCCACAGGGCTCTTCTTCCCGGTCGATCCCGGCGCCAATGCCTCGCTCGGCGGCATGGCCATGACCCGCGCCTCGGGCACCACCACCGTGCGTTACGGCTCCATGCGCGACAACGTGCTGGCGCTCGAGGTGGTGCTGGCCGACGGTCGCGTCATCCGCACCGGCACCCGCGCCCGCAAAAGCTCCGCCGGCTATGATCTCACCGCGCTCATGCTCGGCTCCGAGGGCACGCTGGGTCTCGTCACCGAAATGACGGTGCGCCTGCATCCCCAGCCCGAGGCCATCAGCGCCGGCATTACCTCCTTCGAAAGCCTCACCGGCGCCGTGGAAACGGTGATGGAAACCATCCAGTCGGGCATCCCCATGGCACGGATCGAATTCGCCGACGCCGCCGTGGCCCGCGCCTTCAACGGCTACGCGAACGCCGGCATGGAGGAAAAGCCGCACCTCATGGTGGAATTCCACGGCGCCCCCGAACAGGTCCGCGCCGACGCCGAACGCTTTGCCGAGATCGTCCAAGACAACGGCGGATCGCCCTTCCGCTGGTCCGACCGCCCCGAGGAACGCCGCGCGCTCTGGGACATGCGGCACAAGGGCTACTACGCCATCCTCGCCTCGCGCCCGGGCAGCCGCGCGCTCATCACCGACATCTGCGTGCCGATCTCGCGGCTGGCCGAGGCGGTCGAGGAAACGCAGGAGGATCTGGCGACGGCCAGCATTCCCGGGCCCATCCTCGGCCACGTGGGCGACGGCAACTTCCACGCCATCCTCCTGGTCGATCCCGACCGCCCCGAGGACCTGGCCGAGGCGCAGGCGCTTTCCGGCCGTATGGTCGAACGCGCGCTTCGGCTCGGTGGCACCTCGACGGGCGAACACGGCGTGGGCCTCGGCAAGCTCGCCTACATGCAAGCCGAACATGGCGAGGCCTGGGACGTGATGGGCACCCTCAAGGCCGCCCTCGACCCCACCGGCATCCTCAACCCGGGCAAGCTGGTGCCCTAGCGGAAATCGGCCCCGCCGGCCGGGCGATCAAGGCCCGGCCACCGATAAATGGCTAGCCAGACGAATAGACCGGCAGGGCCAGCAGGACGGAAATCGCCCAGAGCTGCACGGCGAAGTAGATCGACAAGAGCAGGATGCCCATGCTCAGGATCACGGCCATCAGCCGCCCCCCACTGCGTCCCTTCGCGGTCACGCCAAGGTCGATCCCGCCAAAGACCCAGCTCGCGAGGGCCGCCACGCCGATAGTGGACATGACGAGGCCAAAGACGAAAGCCGCGGCCGAACCTTCCACTTCGTAGGCAAGGAACCCGAGGATGCCGACCGCGAACCATCTCCAGATCTTCCAGAGGTCATCCGCGAACTGTCGCGGCCACTTCGCGCCTGTCTCAAGCGCATCCCAGAACCTCTCGCTCATGACAAGTTTCCTATTCCGGTTCCATTCCGTGCCGATCCAAGCGATGCCAGATCCTCCGCCATGGACGGCAGGGCAGGCCTGTTACGGTAAGATCACCTCTCCCGCGGACCCTACCAGCGCCACAGCTCGCGTAGAAAGTGACCACCCTCGTCACATTTCCGGTGCGTCAGAAGCAACCCGGCACGGTCCAACCTGTCGGCGACAACAGTGAGCGCGCAACAGGTTCTACCCCTGGGCAGCAAAGGCCAGGTGCTCCTCGCACTCGGCTGCCTCACATCCCGCCCCACTGTATCCGGGACAACCTTAATCCGGGACAACCTTACCAGCCGGTAAACGCCGCCCGCTAACCCCTTGATCTTCCATACCCTGAAAAATGTCCCTGCCCGGGACATCCCTTCCGCCCGCTTTCCTGCAACCTGAGCCCGGTCACGCGCGTTGATAAGCGCTGCAGCCAGCAAGGGAGACCCAATTGACCACCGAAGAGCAGGCCGGCCCCGAACCGGCCACCAAGGGTGCCGTGCCCAGATGGGCCGTCATCGGCATTTTTCTGTTGCTCTTTGTCGCGGGCCTCGCCTACGCACGCAGCTTTCTCATGCCCATGGTGCTGGCCCTGCTCCTGATGCTGGTCTTCAGCCCGGTCCGACGGCAGGCCGAACGGTTTGGCCTGCCCACCGGGCTCGCCGCGACGCTGATCGTGGGCACGCTCCTGACCGGGCTCGCCGCGGGTGTCCTGACCCTCTCCGCCCCCGTCGCCGACTGGGTCGACCGTGCCCCCACCCTCGGCTACGAACTCCGTTACAAGCTCGAAGAACTGCGTGGCATGACCGAGGGCATGCAGAAGGCCGCCGATCAGTTCGGTGAGTTCACCGAAGGCGAGGCCGAACCGGGCGTCCAGCGGGTCAAGATCGAGGAGGACAGCACCGCCTTCGGCTTTCTCATGACGATCCCCAGCGTCATCGCCCAGATGGTCTTCACCCTCATCCTTCTCTTCTTCCTGCTCGCCTCCGGCGACATGTTCTACGAAAAGATCGTGCACGTCCTGCCGGCCTTCTCCGACAAGCGCCGCGCCATCCGGATCGCCTACGACATCGAGCGGAAGCTCTCGCGCTACCTCTTCACCATCACGGTCATCAACGCCGGTCTCGGCGTCAGCGTCGGGATCTCCATGTGGCTGCTCGACATGCCCAACGCCATCCTCTTCGGCGTCCTGGCCTGCCTGCTAAATTTCATACCCTACCTCGGCGCCCTCGCCGGCGTCGCGGCTGCGGCCGTCGTCGGCATCCTCAGCCTCAGCTCGATCAACGAGGCCGCCGTGGTCGCAGGCGTCTATTTCCTGCTCACGAGCATCGAGGGCCAGCTCGTCACCCCCTACTTCGTCGGCCGCAGCCTGCGACTGAACACCGTGATGGTCTTCCTGTCAGTGATGTTCTTCGCCTGGCTCTGGACCGTAGTCGGCATGCTGGTCGCCCTGCCGCTGCTTGTGGCCGTGCGGACCTTCTGCGAGCACATCCCCCAACTCGAGGGCGTCGGCCACTTCCTCTCGGCCCGCGGCGCCGAGAAACCGCAGCGCCCCGCCGAGGCGGAGTGAGGCTCTAGCCTGTCAGCAGCGCCCGCGCAGCGGCGCGGGCCTCGTCGGTCACCGTGTCGCCTGACAGCATCCGTGCGATTTCGCTCTCGCGCTCGCCCGCGTCCAGCGGCACCACGGTCGAGGTGGTGACCTCTCCGTTGACGCGCTTTTCGACGCGCCAATGATGCCCGCCAAGCGCCGCCACCTGCGGCGAGTGGGTCACGACCAGGACCTGCCCCTCACCCGCCAGCGCCTTGAGCCTGCGGCCCACGGCATCGGCGGTTGCCCCGCCCACGCCGCGGTCGATCTCGTCGAAGATCATCGTCACGCCCGCGTTCCGCTCTTCCGACAGGCAGACCTTGAGTGCCAGCAGGAAGCGGCTCAGCTCGCCGCCCGAGGCGATCTTGTTGAGCGGCCCGGCGGGCGCGCCGGGGTTCGTTGCGACGGTGAACTGCACCGCGTCGCGGCCCTCCGGGCCCGGCGCAGCCTCGGTCAGTCGCGTCTCGAAAACCGCGCGCTCCATCTTCAGCGGCGCAAGCTCGGAGGACACCGCAGCATCCAGCCGCGCTGCGGCCTTGCCCCGCGCCTCGGTCAGGGCGGTGGCCGCGCCGTCATCGGCGGCATCCGCCGCCGCAACCTCGGCTTCCAGCTCGCCGATCTTGCCGGCCCCGGCGTCCAGCGCCTCCAGCCGCGCCGACAACGTCTCGGCCAGCTCGGGCAGATCGTCGGGCATCACTTGGTGCTTTCGGGCCAGCCCCCGGATCGCGAAAAGCCGCTCCTCGGTCGCCTCGAGCTCAAAGGGATCGAATTCCAGCGCATCGAGGCAATCAGCCACACCGCGCGCCGCATCGTCCAGTTCGGCCATGGCGCGTGCCAGCGCCGCGATCGGCTCGTCCAGCCGCCCGTCGGCGCCTTCAGACGCGCCTTCAAGCCGACGCAGGGCATCGGCCATCGCCCCTTCGGCCCCATCGTAGCCAAGCGCGCCGGAGGCCTTGGAAATGTCTTCACGGATCTTCTCGGCGCCTTGCATAAGCCGTCGGCGGGTATCGAGCGCTTCGTCCTCGCCGACCTCGGGCGCCAGCTCGGTCAACTCTTCGACGGAATGGCGCAGGAATTCCTCTTCCGCCCGCGCCTCGTCCAGCGCCTTGCGCGCAGCATCCAGCGCCTTGCGCGCCCGTCCGCGTGCCGACCAGAGGCCCCGCAGATCGGCCAGCATCGGCTCAAGGCCCGCGTAGGTGTCGAGGATGTCCCGGTGCCCCTTGGGGTCCAGAAGCCCACGGTCGTCGTGCTGTCCGTGAAGCTCCACGAGCGTTTCAGACAGCCGCCGCAGGACGTCGCCCGACACACGCCGGTCGTTGACCCAACCGGTCTTGCGACCATCCTTCGTATTCACGCGGCGCAGGATCAGCTCGTCGCCTTCGGGCAGCCCGGCATCGGCCAGAACCGCGCGCGCCGCGTGGCCCTCGGCCAGGTCAAAGACCGCCGTGACCTCGCCCTGCGCGGCGCCGCCCCGAACCAATTCGGCGCGGCCACGCCAACCCAGAACGAAGCCGAGCGAATCCAGAAGGATCGACTTGCCCGCCCCGGTCTCGCCGGTCAGCACGTTCAGTCCCGGGCGGAACGACAGATCCAGCCGGTCGATGATGAGAATGTCGCGGATCTCAAGTGCGCGAAGCATGGTGGATGTATCAGGCACGCCCGCAGGCGTGCCTCCCCCGGTTCAAAGCCACTCGCCCCTGACCATCTGACGGTAGATCGTGGCAAGCCAGCTGCTGCCGCGCGCCTCGGGCTTCAGGCCCTGGTTGGTCAGGAGCGCGTAGCTGTCCTCGTACCATTCGCTCGACTGGTAGTTGTAGCCGAGGATCGCGCCGGCGGTCTGCGCCTCGTCCGTCAGCCCCAGCGACAGGTAGCTTTCCACAAGACGATGCAGCGCCTCGGCCGTGTGCGTCGTGGTCTGGAAGTCTTCCACCACCACGCGGAAGCGATTGATCGCCGCGGCGTAGTGTTCCCGCTTGAGGTAATAGCGCCCCACTTCCATCTCCTTGCCGGCAAGGTGATCGAAGGCGAGATCGAACTTCAGGATCGAGCTGCGCGCGTACTCACTATCGGGATAGCGCTCGATCACCTGGCGCAGCGCTTGCAGAGCCTGGAAAGTCAGTCCCTGGTCGCGACCGACGAGCTCGATCTGATCGTAGTAGCTGAGTGCCAGAAGATACTGCGCGTAGGCAGCATCCTCGTCGGCGGGATAAAAGTCGATATAGCGCTGCGCGGCAGAGCGCGCTTCCTCGTAGGCCTTGTCCTCGTGGAAGGCATAGGCCTGCATGATCAGAGCGCGCTTGGCCCATTCCGAATACGGATAAAGCCGCTCGACCTCGCCGAAATAGAAAGCGGCGTCCTCGTTGTCGTTGCTCTCGAGCTCGTATTCGCCACGCTCGTAGATCTGTTTGGCCGTGTAGCTTTCCAGCGGCGTACCGCCCGGCCCAGTTTCGCGACGCTCAAATTCGTCGCAGGCAGACAGCGCGACCGCCATCGCGGCCGCCGCGATCCACCCCTTGCGCAAAATGTCGAATGACATGCTTGACGTCCCCCACAGCTTCCCGCTTCGGGCCCGGCCCGGCGTTTTCTTGGCTCTAGCACAGAAGATCCGGGTGCAAAACGTCTTACCGGCGTTTTCCGCAGGCACAAGCCGCAAGGACCGACGCCCTCGCGTCAGGCGACTTCCGGAACCGCCTCGACCTCGACGCCCACACCGGGCAAACGGGCCGCCTGCACGGCGTCACAGGTCACCAGGCGGTAGGCTTCGGGATGCGCGAAAAGCTCGTGGAGTAGCGCATTCGTGATCGCGTGGCCGGCCTTGTGGCCGGTGTAGTGGCCGAGGATCGGCAGACCTGCCAGTGCAAGGTCGCCGAGCGCATCGAGCATCTTGTGCCGCACGGCTTCGTCCGCGTGGCGCAGGCCACCGGGGCTCAGGATACGGTCGCCCTCGACCACGACGGCATTCTCGTAGGTACCGCCACGGGCCTTGCCGGCTGCGCGCATCGCCTCGATATCGGCGGCGCGGCAGAAGGTGCGGCTGTCGCAAAGCTCGCGCACGAAGGCCCCGTTGGCGAGGTTCATGCGGCGGTTCTGCTCGCCGATGGCGGCGTCCGAGAAGGAAATGTGGAAGTCCATGCTCAGACCCTGCCCGGGCTCGAGCCGAGCCCAGCCCTTGGGGGTCTGGATTGCAACGGGGGCAAGGATCTCGATGGCACGGACGGGCGCGTCCAGTTGGCGCACACCGCGGCTGAGGATCGCGCGCACGAAGGGTGCGGCAGACCCGTCAAGGATGGGAACCTCGGGACCGTCGATCTCGATTAGCGCGTTGTGCACGCCGCACCCGGCAAGCGCGGCCATGACGTGCTCGATCGTCGAGACGGCGACGCCGGCCCGGTTCACGATCTGCGTGCAAAGCGGAGAGACCTCGACAACGTTCCAGCGCGCCGGGATCATGGCGTCGCCAAGACGGATGTCGGTGCGCTTGAACCAGATGCCGTGCTCCGCGGACGCGGGACGGATGGTCATCCGGGCGGGCGCGCCGGAATGCAGGCCAACGCCTTCGAACGTCACTGCGGATCGGATGGTAGTCTGCATGTCACCCCACGTCGTCTTCTTATGGGCGCCGATGGGCCGGCGCGGTTCTCCCTATCCCCGAGTGTGGAGATAGCGACGGGGGCCAAGTGCCTCAAATCAAAGATTGTAACTGTGTGAAACATGCGTTGGCGGAAACAGGCCAAGTCGCATTCAGGAAGAGATATGCGGGCCAATATCCTGTCATCAAAAAGAAAACGCCCCCTGCACTGCAGAGGGCGTGTATAAGTTCGTGACCTGTATCTTCAGTTGGCCTGGCGGCGCAGGAAGGCAGGGATCTCGATCTTTTCTTGGTCCGGATCGGCCTCCTCCTGCGGGGCTGCCGCGGCGGGGCGCTGCCCCTGGACGGGCGGCTGCTGGCGCCGCTGCGCCGGCTGATGGTGCTGGCCGCCGCCTTGATGCTGCGGGGGATGCCCCTCGCCCGAACCGGTCATCCGACCGATGAGCGAGTTGATCCCGAAGCGCGGCTTGTCGCCTTCGCCTTCGCCACGGACCGGAGCCTGCTGATGGCTTCCCGGACGTTCGCCGCGTGCCGGCTGCTGTTGACCGCCCTGCTGGTTCCGCGCGGCCGCATTCTGAAGGCGGCGGATCGCATCGGCCGAAGGCGTGCCCGGCGCAGAGGAGCGCGGCGCCACGAAATCGTCGGGCTTGGCTTCGAGCGCGTCGGCGCGGGGATGAAACTCCTCGACGCGCGGACGATAGGCCGGCGGCGGAAGGCCGTCGTCGTCCTGCTGCGCGGCGGGCGCCTCGTCATAGTAGGTGTCGTGCTGCGGCTCGGGCTCGATCTCGTCGTCGTAGGTCTCGAAGAGGCTCGGCTCGGGTGCGCGCTCTTCGGCGGCCTCCCGGCGCTTGGCAGCAATCGGCTCCACGTCTGCCGGACGCGGCGCATTGTGCGCCGCCTCGACTTCGGCGGCGGGCTTCAGCGGTTCGCTCAGCTTGCGGCGCGGCAGCGGGGTTTCCGCCGTGTTGCCGTTGGCATCGATGCCGGTCGCGACAACAGAGACGCGCATGAAGCCTTCCATGCTGTCGTCGAGGGTCGAACCCACGATGATGTTCGCGTCGGCGTCCACTTCCTCGCGGATGCGGTTGGCCGCCTCGTCGAGTTCGAAAAGCGTCAGGTCGCTGCCGCCGGTGATGTTGATAAGCACGCCCTTGGCGCCCTTGAGGCTGATCTCGTCCAGAAGCGGGTTCGCTATGGCCTTCTCGGCCGCCTGGATGGCGCGATCCTCGCCCTCGGCCTCACCGGTGCCCATCATGGCCTTGCCCATCTCGTCCATCACCGCACGCACGTCGGCGAAGTCGAGGTTGATGAGACCCGGACGGACCATCAGGTCGGTCACGCCCTTCACGCCCTGGTAGAGCACGTCGTCGGCCATCGAGAAGGCCTCGGTGAAGGTGGTCTTCTCGTTGGCAAGCCGGAACAGGTTCTGGTTCGGAATGATGATGAGCGTGTCGACGACCTTCTGCAGCGCCTCGACGCCGTCCTCGGCCTGCCGCATGCGCTTGTTGCCCTCGAACTGGAAGGGCTTGGTCACGACACCCACGGTCAGCACGCCAAGCTCACGCGCGGCCTGTGCGATGATCGGCGCGGCGCCGGTCCCGGTGCCGCCGCCCATGCCGGCCGTGATGAAGCACATGTGCGCGCCTGCGAGGAAATCGACGATCTGCTCGATGCTCTCTTCCGCAGCCGCTGCCCCGACCGAGGCACGGGCGCCCGCGCCCAGCCCTTCGGTCACCTTCACGCCGAGCTGCACGCGATCTTCCGCGCGGCTCTGCTGAAGCGCTTGAGCGTCCGTGTTCGCCACGACGAAATCGACCCCGGCGAGGTTCTTTTCGATCATGTTGTTGACGGCGTTGCCGCCAGCGCCGCCCACGCCGAAAACGGTGATCCGGGGCTTGAGTTCTTCCTGTCCGGGCATCGAGAGGTTGAGTGCCATGATTTATGTCCGCCTGTCTGTCTGTCCGTCGGCCGTGTCCCCGGCCCTTTCGCACCTATTCTACCCAGTCTTAACCCCTTGTGGCCGCAGCGTCACGCGAAAAACGCGAAATCACCCCAAAATATAGGCGGGATATTGCAATTTCTTGCCGAGTATCCTCAACCCCACCAGATTTCGCTGTTCTTGGAAAACATGGCACCAGTCGGCGCCGCCAGCGCCGTCGGGGTCTTGCCACGATGCCTTGGTTTCGCGCTACCAGTTATCGCGGAACCATTTCACGGCCCGGCGGATCCCGCCTCCGGGCAACCTGTCGACCGGGATATCGAAATCCCACCATTCGTCCTGCGGGTGCGCCGCAAACAGGCTCAGCCCCACTGCGCTGGCGAAACCGGGTCCGGTCGCCGCCTGCGGCAGCCCGTGTACGCGCAGCGGACGGCCCAGCCGCACCTGCTGCCCGAGGATCTTGTTGGCCAGCCCGTCGAAGCCGGGAAGCTGGCTCGCCCCGCCGGTCAGCACGATCTGCTGGCTCGGAAGATGGTCGAACCCCGCCGCATCCAGCCGCGCGCGCACCTCTTCGAGGATCTCTTCGACCCTCGGGCGAATGATGCCGATCAGCTCGGCCCGGCTGACTTCGCGCTGGTCGTGCTCCCAGTCGCCGGTATCGCCACCGATCTGGATGATGTCGCTGTCGTCCATGCCCGTGGCCACGACGCCGCCGTGAAAGGTCTTGAACCGTTCCGCGGTGGAAAGCGGGACCTGCAGGCCCATGGAAATGTCGGATGTCACGTGATCGCCGCCCATGCGAACCGTGTCGGCATAGATCATGTGCTTCTTCATGAAGATCGAGATCGAGGTGGTGCCACCGCCGAGGTCGATGCAGGCCGCGCCCAACTCCTGCTCGTCCTCGACCAGCGCGGCGATGCCGCTGGCGTAGGCCGAGCTCGCGATGCCCGCCAGCTCCAGGTCGCAACGCTTCACGCAATGCGCCAGGTTCTGGATCGCCTGCGCATCGACGGTCAGCATGTGCATGTCGCAGCTCAGCTCGTTGCCGATCTGCCCGCGCGGGTCGATCAGACCGCTGCGATGGTCGAGCGCGAAGTTCACCGGCTGCGCGTGCAGCACCTCTCGTCCCGGGCCGAAGTCGGGAACGTCACAGGCCGACAGCGCCCGCGACACGTCCTGTTCGCTGACCGTCATGCCGCTGACGTCGACCTTGCCCGCCAGCCCGTAGGACCGCGGATCGGCGCCCGAGAAGGATGCGATGACGTGATCGACGCGGATGCCGGCCATCTTCTGCGCCGCCTGCACCGCGGTGCGGATCGCGCGCTCGGTCTCGCCCATCGACGAGATCTCGCCGAAGCGCACACCGCGCGACCGCGTGGTGGCCGCGCCGATGACCCGAAAGCCCGACTGCCCGGCCAGCGATCCGATGCCGTCGCCCTCGGGCTCGGTACCGTCGAAGCGCAGGACGAGACAGGCGATCTTGGAGCTGCCCACGTCGAGGATCGCAACCACACCGCGCTGCATGGCCGCCTTGCGCATGTTCCGCATCGCCCGCTGGGACTCGTATAGCTCGATCATCCTTCGTTCACTCCGCCAACCTCGATCGCCTTGAAGCGCCAGTATTCGTTAATCGCCCGCTCGCTCAGCCGCAGCGTCGGGCGTCTCGGGAGACGCAGATCCACCGTCACCAGGTCGCGGGCGAACATGTCGACCGCGTTGTCCATGGCCAGCGAGCGCTCCAGCGCCACCACCGGTTTTTCCGGCGGCAGCAGGATGCGCTGGCCCCGGTCCAGCACCACGTCCCAGCGCCGCGCGCCCATCCGCTCGAAGCCGCGCAAGCGCTGCTCCAGCGGCCCGATTGCGTCGTAAAGCGCCAGCACCTCGGCCACCGCCTCGGGCGCATGCGCGCCCTCGCCCGCCACGACCGGCAGGTCGGGCCAGAGCCTGCGGCTTCCGGCTGGGCCCACCGTCGCGCCCGTGGCATCGAGCAGCTCAAGCCCTTCGGGCCGCCGCCACAGCAGTCGCGGCACGCGCTCGGTCACATGGACGCGCAGCACGTGATCCTCGATCCGCAGGTTGGCCGTCCTCACCGCGTCGAGCCCGGCGATCTGCTCGCGCATCCAGGCCAGATCGAGGTCGAACGAGCTTGTCGGGAAGTCCTGAGCCAGGATCTCGCGGATGTCCTCGGCCACGCTCGTGCTCGCGGTCTCGACCGACATCAGCCGGACCTCGAACTCGGGGCGGCTTTCGATGGACTCGCGGATCTCAGTGTACTTGTCGCCGATGGCCTCGCGGTTCTCGGGCATCGCGATCCACCATCCCGCCGCCCCGATCACCGCGCCCAGGGGAATGCCCGCCTTCAGCATGAAGCGGACGAAAGGCGTCAGCATCAGCCGCTGAAGCCGGTAGCTCAGCCGCGACGGGGCCGGGTCGTGCGAATTCACCGATGACATGAGGCGTCCTCCACCATCCAGCGGCACAGCGCACCGAATGAAATGCCCGCGACCTGCGCCTGTTCGGGCGACAGCGACGTGGGCGTCATACCCGGCTGCGTATTGGTCTCGAGCAGGATCAGCCCCTCGAGCCCGCGCGCCTCGTTCCAGCGGAAATCGGTACGCGACAGCCCGCGGCAACCCAGTGCCTCGTGCGCACGGAGGGCGTAATTCTGACAGGCCTGTGTGATCTCGTCGGGAATCTCGGCGGGCACCACGTGGCGCGATCCGCCTTCCTTGTACTTGGCGTCGTAATCGTACCAGCCGTCGGTGATGATGTCGGTCACGCCCAGAGCCTGTCCGCCCATCACCGTGGTCGTCAGCTCGCGTCCGGGGGCGTAGGTCTCGACCATGACCGTCTCGGGCATGCTCTCGTCCAGCTGCGGCGGACCGTTGGAGCCCTCGTGCACCAGGTAGACCCCGACGCTCGACCCCTCGTTGTTGGGTTTGACGACGTAAGGCGGGCTCAGCACGTGGCGCGCGCGAACCTCGGCCTTCCCGGCCAGCACGCTTTCCACCACCGGAAGACCGGCGGCACGGAACACCTGCTTGGAGCGTTGCTTGTCCATGGCGAGGGCCGAAGCCAGCACGCCCGAATGGGTATAGGGCAGGCCCAGCCACTCGAGCAGACCCTGCACACAGCCGTCCTCGCCCCAACGCCCGTGCAACGCGTTAAAGACGACGTCAGGGGCTGCGGCGTCGAGCCGGGCCACCAGGTCGGTGCCAGCATCGATCTCGACGACTTCAAAACCTTCTTCCCGCAAAGCGGCGGCGCATTGCTGTCCACTGCTCAGAGACACCTCGCGCTCGGCCGAGGGGCCACCCAACAGAACCGCCACTTTCGGGAGTGCCCTGCTCGACATTCCCTAGTACTGCCTCTCGCCGGGGCCGTGGCCCCTTAAGTCCAGGGGCCTGTGCCCCTCTTGTTATATGTGCGACCTGCCTCGATCGCGGGGCCTTGAGACCCTCTGTGCGGCGGGGTGCCCCGCCAGATCTATCCGGTTTCAGCCGCCCCCGCGGGGGCACCGATCCGGATTACTTCCCACTCTAACTCCATTCCGCTGCTCTCGAAAACCCTTTTTCGCACTTCCTCCCCGAGTGATTCGAGATCCTCTGCCGAAGCCCCGCCCGTGTTGATCAGAAAGTTCGAGTGTTTTTCCGACATCTGCGCCCCGCCACGCGTCGCACCGCGCATGCCCGCGTCGTCGATCAGCTTCCAGGCCTTCAGGCTCATGTCATCGTCGGGCCGGCCCGTGCTCGAATAGCCTGCGGGATTGCGGAAGGTCGACCCGGCCGTGCGTTCCTTGGTCGGCTGGCTCGCATCGCGGCGGGCAAGCTGATCCTCCATCTTGGCGACGAGCGCCTCGGGCTCGCCCCGCTCCCCGCGCAGCACCACCTCCGCTAGGACCGCGCCCTCGGGCAGATCCGTGTGGCGATAGCGGAAGTTCAGATCCTCGGCCGTCAGCGTCACAACCTCGCCCTGCCGCGTGACCGCCCGCGCCTCGACGAAGTGATCGGCGGTGTAGCTGCCATAGCACCCGGCGTTCATCCGCACCGCGCCGCCCATCGCGCCGGGGATGGTCCGCAGGAAAGTCAGGTCGACGCCCGCCTCCGCCGCCTTGCGCGCCACATGCGCATCAAGCGCGCCCGCGCCCGCCGTCACACGGTCGCCCTCGATCCGGATGTGGTTGAAGCCCCGCCCCAGCCGCACCACGACGCCCGCCATGCCGCCGTCGCGCACGATCAGGTTCGACCCCACGCCCATGGGAAACACCGGCACCTCAGGGTCGAGCGCAGCGAGGAACTCCGCCAGATCCTCGAGATCTGCAGGCTGGAACAGCCACTCCGCCGGCCCGCCGACGCGCAGCCAGGTGAGATCGGACAGGGGCTTTGCGGGCGTCAGCCGCCCGCGGGTCTGGGGAAGATCGGTCATGTCGGGCGGGGTAGAACGGGGCGGGACCGGAGGCAAGATGCCTCGCACGGCAACAGGCGACGCGACGCCGACCCCCCGATCGGGAATCGTCATCTCGGGCCTGCCGCTGCATCCGGTCAGCCCCTCAGCCGTCGACCCGGCCCGCGACCATGCGCTCGGTCGTCCAGCGCCACACGTAGCGCACGGGCCAGCGCATCACGCTCATGCCGGCGACAAGCACCACGAGCCCGACCCACGGGCCGTTCTCGTAGGTCACGAAGCCCACAAGCGGGATGCCCAGCGCGATCAGCACGTAGGCACAGGTCCAATGGCCGTCCTTCGAGGGGAGTGCCGCGAGGATATTAGCGAGGAAGGCCCAAATACAGGCCATCGTCAGCGAGATTGTCATGTCAGTCCCTCAGCTCTGCCCCCGCAGGCACGAAGACCATGCCTTAACCATGCCTATTCGGCAAGGGCTTGCGGACACGAGTGACGCTACAACCAGGGGGAGCCTTCGGGCATCAGGAAAAGATCGGTCAGCGGCGCCGTCACGCCGGCTGCCGTCAGCATCGCATGGATCTGGCCGCGGTGGTGCGTCTGATGGTTGAACATGTGAGCGATTAGCACGCTGCGGGGCTTCGACACCCAGCGCTCCGCCGCGCCGGAGTACCACGTGATGTTGCCGACAAGGTCGACGCTCCGGAGTTGCTCGGCCCACAGCAGCAGACGCCCGTCGGTGCGGAACCGCTCCACCGCCCAGGCCCCGCCCGACCCTGTCAGCCCGGTGCTCGCGCCAAGCCCCACGCCCGGCGCCTCGCCCACGCCGAAGCGGCTCATCCAGATCCGGTCTCCCCAGAGCAGATGGTTCGCGGTTCCCAGGATTGACCCGAAGAAGGCGCCCCGCTGCTCTTCCAGCGTCGTACGGTCCAGCGTCTCGAAGATCTCGCGCAGCTGGCGGTTCTGCCACGCGTTGTATCGCGCCATCGTCAGGCAGTAATCCGGTGTGATCATCCTGCAGCCTCCACGCGCCAACCTGACACGCAGCTTTCTGCAGGTCTGCGGCCAAGGCAAGCCCCGGCGGCCCTCGCCAAAACGACGCCGACGCCCTATCTGCGCGTCAGGACCGTTTCAGAGCAGGGAGCTTCACATGAGGGCAGAGACCACAAGCGCGCGTCGCCGCGCGGTGATCGTCAGCCACGGCCAGCCCTCCCAGCCGGAGATCGGCGAGGCCGAGATCCGCGCGCTTGCCGAGGCCATCGCCCCGTTCGCCCCCGATTGGGAGGTCCGCGGCGCCACGCTGGCCGCGCCCGGCGCGCTCGAGGCCGCGCTTGCCGGCACGCCCGACGATCTGGTGGTCTACCCGATGTTCATGGCCGACGGCTGGTTCACGCAGGATGAGCTGCCCCGCCGCCTTGGCGATACCCCGGCCCGACGCCTGCCGCCATTCGGGCTCGACCCGGCCTTGCCCGGATTTGCGGCGGACTGGCTGAAGGAGGAAATCGCGGCCCGCGGCTGGAACCCGGCGACAACCCGTCTCTTCGTGGCCGCGCACGGCTCGGGCCGCAGCAGACGCCCCGCCGAGGTCACCCGCGCCTTCGCGGCCGCGCTCGAGGCGCACCTGCCCCTGGCCGAGACGCGCAGCGGTTTCGTCGAAGAGGAACCCTATCTCGCCGACATGGCTCAGGGCCTAGGCGACCAGGCGATCTGCCTGCCCTTTTTCGCCGCCCGCCGCGGCCACGTGCTCGAGGATCTGCCCGAAGCGCTGGACGAGGCCCGCTTCTCGGGCCTCGTGCTAGATCCCATCGGCCTGCACCCGGGCATCCCGGGCTTCATCGCGCGGCGGCTGCAGGCCGCCGCCGACACGGCGCTGCTATAGCTCAGCGCAGGCGCGCCTCGGTCTCGCCGTCGAAGATCATCGCCTTCGACGCATCGAAGCTGACCTGCACGCGCGAGCCATGCTTGAAGGCGGGCGTGCCCTCGCGCTGCTCGACCACGATCTTGTCGCCCGCCTCGGTCAGAAGGTAGTCGTAGGCCACCCCGCCGAGGTTCTCGCGGATGTCGACCTTGAGCCCGGAATCGGCCTGCTGGATCTCGAGGTACTGCGGCCGCAGCCCGACCCAGACCTTGCCAGAGGCCGGAAGGCTGGACACCTGCGGCACGAAGCTCTGGTTGCCCAGTTCCGGCAGGCGAACCTGGCCGTTCTCGATCTCGCCCTGCAGGAAGTTCATGCTGGGCGAGCCGATGAAGCCCGCGACGAACTTGTTGTCGGGGTCCGAGTAAAGATCCAGCGGGCTGCCGACCTGCTCGATCCGGCCCGCGCGCAGCACAACGATCTTGTCGGCCAGCGTCATCGCCTCGACCTGGTCGTGGGTGACGTAGATCATCGTCGCGCCGATTTCCTGGTGCAGGCGCGCGATCTCGACCCGCATGTCCACCCGCAGCTCCGCGTCGAGGTTCGACAGCGGCTCGTCGAAGAGGAAGACCTCGGGCCCCCGCACGATGGCGCGTCCGATTGCGACCCGCTGGCGCTGACCGCCGGAAAGCGCCTTGGGCTTGCGCTGCAGCAGCGGCTCGAGTTGCAGGATCCGGGCCGCTTCAGAGACCTTCTCCTTGATCTCAGCCTTGGGGTGTCCGGTCATCTTGAGACCGAATCCCATGTTCTGCTCGACGCTCATGTGCGGGTACAGCGCGTAGGTCTGGAACACCATCGCCACGCCCCGGTCCGCCGCGTCCACGCGCGTCACGTCCCGTGACCCGATGTGGATCTGGCCGTCGGTGGTTTCCTCCAGCCCCGCGATCATCCGCAGAAGCGTGGACTTGCCGCAGCCCGAGGGGCCCACGAACACGCAGAACTCGCCGTCCTCGACCTCGAGGTCGATGCCGTGGATGACCTGCGCATCCCCGTATTTCTTGACCGCCTTGCTGAGGGTAACACCCGTCATTGCCACGTCTCCTTAGGTTCGTTCAGCTGGGGAATTGCCAGGTTTCCGCCGCAGCCGCGATTTCGCCGGCGGTTCGCAGAAGCGCCGGCCTGTGCCGCGCGAGGCCCTCCAGCCCGGCGGGCCCCGCGGTCGTGATGGAAAGCGCACCGAGCACACGCCCGCCCGGAGTCAGGACGGGGGCCGCGATGCAGACGATGCCGGGCTCGTGCTCCTCCCGGTCGAAGGACACGCCCTCGGTCCGGATCGTCTCGAGCTCGGCCTCCAGCGCCTCGACGCTAGTGATGGTGTTCGGTGTGTGCGGGTAGAAGGCCTGCATCCGCACCGCCGCCTGCCGTTCGGTCTCGGGCAGGTGCGCGAGCATCGCCTTGCCGACCCCGGTGCAATAGCCCGGGCCCACCTTGCCCGCCTGCGAATACATCTCGACCGGGCGGACCGCGTTGCGCTTGTCGACGTAAAGCACCTGAGCCCGGTCGAGCTGCGCAAGGTGGATCGTCTCGCCCACCTCGGCCGACAGCGCGTCGATGTGCGGGCGCGCGATAGGCGCCAGCGAGCTTTGCCGCCAAGCCGCGTGGGCCAGCTGCACCAGCCGCAGCCCGGGGGTATAGGTCTGCCGGTCGCAGTCGTAGACCAGCATCCCCTGGCTGGTGAGCGTCTGGACCAGCCGGTAGAGCGTCGCCTTCGGCAGCGGCGAGGCGGCCTGCAGTTCCGAAAAGCGAAGCGGGCGGCCCGCATCGGCCACGATGTCCATGATCTGCAACGCTTTTCCGACCGTGCCGTCCGCGCCCTCCCGGGCGCCGCTCTGGGTGTTCATTGTCGTCCTCCCTGCCCCTCCGCCCTCTGCCGCGGCCCATCGAGGCTGTTGACATGCGTAAACGAGTCGCGTCATAGTTTCAATAGTTGGGATCAAGTTCCATTATTCGGAACAAACCTCGACACAGGACCTCCGCCGGGCGGCCATAGGGCACCGCCCGGTGTCTTCGTTCACCAAGTGCCCCCGGGAGGAGAAAGCATGTTTCACAAACCCCGCCTCACCGCCGCCGCACTGGCGCTGAGCACGGCCCTCGCAGGTCCGCTCGCCGCGCAGGACAGCGACCTCAGCGGTACGCTCACGATCTTTTCCGACATGTCGAACCCCGCGCCCCGCGCGGTGATGGAGGACATGGCCGCCCGCTTCGGCGAAATGCACCCCGACCTCGAGATCGACCTCACGATCATCGACCGCGAGGCCTACAAGACCCAGATCCGCAACTTCCTCTCGGCCAACCCGCCGGACGTTGCGAATTGGTACGCCGCAAACCGCATGCGCCCCTACGTGGACGCGGGTCTTTTCGAGGACATCTCCGACCTCTGGGACGACCCCGAGATCGCCGAGAACCTCGCCTCCACCGAAGGCGCGATGACCCTCGACGGCAAGCAGTGGGGCGTGCCCTATACCTACTACCAGTGGGGCATCTACTACCGTGAGGACATCTACAACGAGTACGGCCTCAGCGAACCCGAGACCTGGGAAGAGCTCAAGGCAAACTGCCAGACGCTGCTCGACAACGACGTCAAGTGCTTCACCATCGGCACCCGCTACCTGTGGACCGCCGCCGGCTGGTTCGACTACCTCAACATGCGGACCCACGGCTACGACTTCCACATGCAGCTCACCAACGGCGAGATCCCCTGGACCGACGACCGCGTCCGCGAGACCTTTGCCAACTGGCGCGAACTGATCGACATGGGTGCGTTCGTCGACAACCACCAATCCTACAGCTGGCAGGAAGCGCTCCCCTTCATGGTCAACGGCGAAGCCGCGGCCTACCTGATGGGCAACTTTGCCGTGGCCCCCATGCGCGAGGCAGGTCTCGGTGACGACCAGCTCGACTTCTACCAGTTCCCGGCCATCAACCCTGACGTGGAAATGGCCGAGGACGCACCGACCGACACCTTCCACATCCCCAGCGGAGCGGACAACAAGGAAGCGGCGCGCGAATTCCTCCGCTTCGTCGTCTCGGCCGAGAACCAGACCATCATCAACGCCGGCGACGCGCTCGGCCAGCTCCCGATCAACGCCTCCTCCTCGGTGGACGACGACGAGATGCTGCAACAGGGCTTCGAGATGCTGAACGAGAACGCCACCGGCGGCCTCGCGCAGTTCTTCGACCGCGACGCCCCGGCCGAGATGGCCGCCATCGCGATGGAAGGCTTCCAGGAATTCATGGTCTTTCCCGACAACCTCGACCCGATCCTGCAGCGGCTCGAGCAGGCGCGCCAGCGCATCTACTGATCCCGCACAGGGACAGGCCGGGCCCCGCCTCGCGCGGGCCCGGCATCTCTTTCCGGGCGCGCAGGCCCGCGCCGCCCCCGACCCTTCCGTTCCCGCGAGGTGACCGCGATGACCACCGCGACGCTGCCCGACACACACGCCGACGAAGGCGGCCCCGGCTGGATCCGGCGCAACCGCATGACGCTTGCGCCGCTGATGTTCCTGCTGCCGGGGATCCTGTTCTTCCTCGTCTACGTGATCGTCCCGATCTTCCAGAGCTTCTACATCTCGTTCTTCCGCTGGGACGGCCTGGGCGAACCCAGCTACATAGGCCTTGCCAACTATCAAGAGCTGGCCAGCGACCCCGCCTTCGAGGTCTCGCTCTGGAACAACCTGAAATGGCTGATCCTCTACCTTCTGGCCATCCCGGGCGGGCTCTTCATCGCGCTCTTCCTCAACCAGACGGTCACGGGCATCCGGCTTTACAAGTCGCTGTTCTTCTTCCCCTTCGTCATCAGCCAGGTGGTTGTCGGCCTCGTCTTCGGCTGGTTCTACGCGCCCTCCTTCGGGCTGCTGAGCCAGGTCACCGAATGGATGGGCCTGGGCACCGTGAACGTGCTGGGCGACCCGCGCTACGCCACCTACGGCATCATCGGCGCGGGCCTCTGGCCGCAGGTCTCCTACTGCATGATCATCTACCTGACGGGCCTCAACGCCGTTGACCCCGAACAAGTGGAGGCCGCGCGCCTCGACGGCGCCAAGGGGCTGAGGATGCTCTGGCACGTGATCCTGCCGCAGCTGCGCCCCGCGACCTTCCTCGCCTTCGTCGTGACGATCATCGGCGCGCTGCGCAGCTTCGACCTGATCTCGATCATGACCAACGGCGGGCCGTTCGGCTCCACCCGCATTCTCAGCTTCTACATGTTCGAGAAGGCGCTCTCCGAATACGGCTTCCGCATGGGCTACGGCGCCGCCATCGCCGTCGTGCTCTTCCTCATCATGCTGTGCTTCATCGCCTACTTCCTGTGGTCGATGTACCGCGAAGAAAAAGGGGCCCGCTGATGTTCCCGCGTCCCATCGAACAGACCTCACGCCCCTGGCAGCTCACCTACCAGTCGCTGCTGCCGCTCGCCCTCATCATGTGGCTTCTGCCGCTGCTGGCCGTGGCCTTCTTCTCGATCAAGCCCGACGTGGACTTCACCACCGGCAACTACTGGGGCTGGCCCTCGGCCTTCGCCGGCTTCGAGAACTACGGCAAGGTCTTCTTCCAGTCGGACATGCCGCGCTACCTGCTGAACTCGGTGCTCATCACGGTGCCCACAGTCATCGGCTGCGTGGTGCTGTCGAGCATGACCGGCTTCGCGCTCGGCATCTACAAGTTCCGCGGCAACCTCTGGATCTTCTTCCTCTTCGTGGCGGGCAACTTCGTGCCCTTCCAGATCCTCATGGTGCCCGTCCGCGACCTCACGCTCGACATGGGCCTCTACAACACCAAGCTGGGGCTGGTGCTTTTCCACGTGGCCTTCCAGACGGGCTTCTGCACGCTCTTCATGCGGAACTTCATCCGCGCCCTGCCCTACGAGCTGATCGAGGCGGCACGGGTCGAGGGCGTCGCCGAATGGCGCATCTTCTGGTATGTCGTCATCCCCCTGATGAAGCCCGCCATGGCCGCCGCCGCCGTGCTCGTCTTCACCTTCGTCTGGAACGACTACTTCTGGGCCGTGGTACTGACGCAGGGCGCCGAAAGCCAGCCGGTCACCGCCGGCATCACCAGCTTCAACGCGCAATACCGCGCCGCCTACCACCTGATGAGCGCGGGCAGCATCGTCGCCGCCCTGCCGCCCGTGGCCATGTTCTTCCTCATGCAGCGCCACTTCATCGCCGGCCTGACGCTGGGCGCGGTCAAGTAATCTCGGGAGCGTTTCGTAATGAGTGATTTCTGGGAACTGCACGACGCCCGGCAGAGCCTGATCCTCGCAAGCAGCGGGGGTCGTCTGCCGAGCATTGTCTACTGGGGTCCGCGCCTTCCCGAGGGCGCGGACACCGCCACCCTGGTCCGGGCGCAGGAACTCGACGTGACGGGGGGTATGATCGACCGCCTTCCGGACCTGTCGATCTGCCCCGAGGCCAGCAGCACCTTCCCGGGCCAGCCCGGCCTGTCGGTGGCCGAGGCCGACGGCACGCCCCTGCGTCCGGCCTTCATGCTCGAGGTCGTCAACGCCACCGGCAGCGCGATCTTCATCCGCGCCAGTGACTCGGGCCTCAGCTACACCGCCGAAATCGGCATCGACCCCGACACCCACATGATCACGGCCCGCGCCGCGATCGAGGCCGACCGCCCGGTCCGCCTGCACTGGCTCTCGGCGCCGGTCTTCCCCGCGCCCCAGCAGGCGACCGAGATGGTGGATTTCTCGGGCCGCTGGATCGGTGAATTCCAGGAAAACCGCGTGCCGTGGTCCGCGGGCATCCGGATGCGCGAAAGCCTCACCGGCCGCACCAGCCACGAACATTTCCCCGGGCTCCTCCTGCCCTGCCTCGGCACCACCGCCACGCGCGGCCATGCCTACGCGCTGCACTACGGCTGGTCCGGCGGCCACCGGATGCTGGCCGAAGAGCTGCCCGAGGGCCGCCGCCAGGTCCAGTTCGGCAACGCCGCCGGCACCGAGCTGGAGCCCGCCACCCGGTTCGAGACGGCAAAGCTCTACGCCACCTTCTCGGAGGCGGGCGAAAACGGCTGCGCGACCGCCTTCCAGCGCCACCTGCGCGACAAGGTCGTGACGTGGACCCACCCGGGCCGCCCGCGCCCGGTGCACTACAACTGCTGGGAAGCGATCTACTTCGACCACAACCTGACCGACCTCACCGCCATCGCCGACCGCGCCGCCGCCCTCGGGGCGGAACGCTTCGTGCTCGACGACGGCTGGTTCGGCAAGCGCGACGGCGACGTGGCCGCCCTTGGCGACTGGACCGTCGATGCGCGCAAGTATCCCGACGGGCTCGGGCCGCTGATCGACCACGTGCACGGGCTCGGCATGAGCTTCGGCATCTGGTTCGAACCCGAGATGGTCAATCCCGACAGCGACCTCTACCGCGCCCACCCCGAGTGGGCGCTGGGTGCCGCGGACCAGACCCTCGGCCGCCAGCAGATGGTGCTCGACATGAGCCTGCCCGAGGTGCGCGAATACCTCTACACCCACATGGCGGCGGTGCTCTCCACGCACGCGATCGACTACATCAAGTGGGACCACAACCGCGTCCTGCCGCATCCCGACGCGGCCCAGGTGCGCGGCACCTACGCCCTGCTCGATCACCTGCGCCGCGACTTTCCCGAGACGGAAATCGAAAGCTGCGCCTCGGGCGGCGGCCGCATCGACTTCGGCATCCTCGAACGCACCCAGCGGGTCTGGCTGTCCGACAGCAACGACGCGCTCGAACGCCTGCGCATCCAGCATTCCGCCGCGCGCTTCCTGCCCGCCGCCGTCACCGGCAGCCACGTGGGCCCGCGCCACTGCCACACCTCGGGGCGCATCCTCGACATCCGCTTCCGGGCCTGGGTCGCCGCCCAGCGCCACATGGGCTTCGAGATGGACCCTCGCGAACTCACCGAGGACGAGGAACAGGTCCTGCGCAACGTGACTGCCTGGTGGAAGGACAACCGCGACTGGCTCATGCGCGCCGACATCCTGCGGCTCGACACCGTGGACGAGGCGATGACCGCCGAGCTGCAGCTGGCCGAGGACGGGTCGCGCTTTGTCACCTTCGCCGGTCTCGGCACCTCCACGCGGCAGATCTTGCCGCGCCCGCTGCAACTGGCCGGGCTCGACCCGCAGGCCAGCTACGAGGTGACGCTCCGGAACCGCGGTGACGCCATCGCCCTCTCCCGGGGCACCCCTTTGCTCAAGTCCGAACCCGTGACACTGAGCGGCCAATACCTGATGCACCACGGCCTGACCCTGCCGTGGAGCTTTCCCGAAACAATGTGGGTCGTCGAGGGGACACGCCAATGACCAAGCAACGACGCAGCCAGGCCTGGTACGGCAAGCTCGACAAGGACGGCTTCATCCACCGCTCGTGGATGAAGAACCAGGGCTTTCCCGACCACGCCTTCGACGGGCGCCCCATCATCGGCATCTGCAACACCTGGTCGGAACTCACCCCCTGCAACGCGGGCCTCAAGGGCCTGGCCGAGGCGGTGAAACGCGGTGTCTGGGAGGCCGGCGGCTTCCCGGTCGAGTTCCCGGTGATGAGCCTTGGCGAAACGCAGATGAAGCCCACCGCCATGCTCTTCCGCAATCTGCTGGCCATGGATGTCGAGGAATCGATCCGCGCCTACGGCATGGACGGCGTCGTCCTGCTGGGCGGCTGCGACAAGACCACCCCCGGCCAGCTCATGGGTGCCGCCAGCGTCGACCTGCCCTCGATCGTGGTCAGCTCGGGGCCTATGCTGAACGGCAAGTGGAAGGGCAAGGACATCGGCTCGGGGACGGACGTCTGGAAATTCTCGGAATCCGTCCGCGCGGGCGACATGACCCTTGAGGACTTCATGGCGGCCGAGAGCGGCATGAGCCGCTCGGTCGGCGTCTGCATGACCATGGGCACCGCCAGCACCATGTCGAGCCTCGTGGAATCCATGGGGATGAGCCTGCCCACCAATGGCGCGCTGCCCGCCGTCGACGCCCGCCGCGCGGCGCTCGCGCACCTGACCGGCAAGCGCATCGTCGAGATGGTGGACGAGGACCTGAAGCCCTCCGACGTGCTCACGAAAGAGGCCTTCATCAACGCCATCATGACCAACGCCGCCGTCGGCGGGTCGACCAACGCCGTGTTGCACCTTCTGGCGCTCGCCGGCCGCGTCGGCGTCGACCTCACGCTCGAGGATTTCGAGAAGGGCAGCGAGATCCCCCTGCTGGTCAACTGCATGCCCTCGGGCAAGTACCTGATGGAGGATTTCTGCTACGCCGGCGGCGTGCCCGCCGTGCTCAAGGAAATCTCCAAGCACCTGCAACCGGCCAAGACCGTGCTCGGCGGCGACATCTCGGTCTATGCCGACGGCGCCGAATGCTACAACCGCGACGTGATCCACGCCTATGACGCGCCGGTCAAACCCGCCGCGGGCCTGCGCGTGCTGCGCGGCAACCTCGCCCCGCAGGGCGCCATCGTGAAGCCCTCCGCCGCGACCGAGCACCTGCTGGAACACGAGGGCGAAGCCTACGTCTTCGAGAACATCGAGGACCTCAAGGCCAACATCGACCGCGACGACCTGCCGGTGACGCCCGACACGATCCTCGTGCTCAAGGGCTGCGGCCCCAAGGGCTACCCGGGCATGCCCGAGGTCGGCAATATGCCGATCCCCCGCAAGCTCGTGCGCGAGGGCGTGCGCGACATGATCCGGGTCTCCGACGCCCGCATGTCCGGCACCGCCTTCGGCACCGTGGTCCTGCACGTCTCGCCCGAGGCGCAGGCCGGCGGCACGCTGGCGCTGGTCAAGACCGGCGACCGCATCCGCGTCTCGGCCAGCAAGGGCGAGCTCGAACTTCTCGTCGACGACGCGGAACTCGCCACCCGCCGCGAAGCATGGAAACCCGAGGAGGCGCGTTACGAGCGCGGCTATGCCAAGATGTACGTCGACCACGTGCTGCAGGCCGACCGCGGCGCCGACCTCGATTTCCTGGTGGGCAAGGACACCCGCCCCGTCACTCGGGAGAGCCACTGATGAGCAACGCGACATTCCACGACCTCAAGGGCAAATCCGTCTTCATCACAGGCGGCGGCTCCGGCATCGGCGCCTCGCTGACCGAAGGCTTCCTGCGGCAGGGCGCCAAGGTGGGCTTCATCGGCAAGTCCGACGCCACCGAGTTCTGCGACCGGATGGAACAGGAGACGGGCACCCGCCCACTCTTCGTGCAGGGTGACATCACCGACACGCCGGTGCTGCAGCAGGCGATCCGGACCGTCTCCGAGGCCCACGGCCCGGTGAACATCCTCGTCAACAACGCCGCCAACGATCAGCGTCACCAGACCCTGGACGTGACCGAGGAATTCTGGGACTGGTCGCAGGCGGTCAACCTGCGCGCCTACTTCTTCGCCTGCCAGGCGGTGATCCCGGAAATGCAGAAGGCCGGCGGCGGGTCCATCGTCAACTTCAGCTCCACCAGCTACATGATGGGCAACGGCGGCTACCCCGCCTACACCGCGGCCAACGGCGGCATCACCGCCATGACCCGCTCGCTCGCGCGCGATTTCGGCCCCGACCGCATCCGCGTGAACGCCATCGCCCCCGGCTGGGTCCTGACCGAGCGCCAGCTCGAGAAATGGGCCACCAAGGAAGCGCTCGAGGCGCATCTCGAGCGCCAGTGCCTCAAGGACCACATGAAGCCGCAGGACGTGGTCGAGGCGGTGCAGTTCCTCTCCTCCGACACCAGCCGCATGATGACCGGCCAGTGCATCGCCGTCGACGGCGGCGTCGTGACGGTGGCCGCGTGATGGCGGGTCAGGACTGGATCGCCGCCGACTGGGGCACGTCGCACCTGCGCATCTGGCACATGTCGGCGGACGGCACCGTGAAATCGCGTCATGACAGCGACAAGGGCATGGGCACCCTCGACAGCGACGGGTTCGAACCCGCGCTGCTGGCCGCCCTGCCCGACCTGCCCGGCACCATCACGGTGATGATCTGCGGCATGGCCGGCAGCCGCCAGGGCTGGTGCGAGGCGCCCTATGCCGCCGTGCCCTGCACGCCGCCCTCCGGGTCCGACGCCGTGCGCGTGCCCGCCACCGACACCCGCATCGACGCCCGCATCCTGCCCGGCATCAAGCAGGACAGCCCCGCCGACGTCATGCGCGGCGAG
This sequence comes from Allosediminivita pacifica, assembly GCF_003054175.1. GTDB lineage: Bacteria > Pseudomonadota > Alphaproteobacteria > Rhodobacterales > Rhodobacteraceae > Allosediminivita > Allosediminivita pacifica. Next base: position 3,920 of record NZ_QBKN01000005.1, on the reverse strand, counting down.
GAAACGCAGGTCGCGGGCTTCCTCGCGCTCAACCCCGGCTTCGACGGGGTGATCTGCCTGCCCGGCACCCACTGCAAGTGGGTGCACATCAGCGCGGGCGAGGTGGTCAGCTTCCGCACCTTCGTCACGGGCGAGCTCTTCGCCCTCCTGTCGAAGCAGTCGGTCCTGCGCCACTCCATCGGGACCGAGGGCTGGGACGACGCGGCCTTCTCGGGCGCGCTGGACCAGGCCATGGGCCGCCCCGCCGCCTTCGCCGCCGACCTCTTTTCCCTCCGGGCCGAGAACCTGCTGCACGATCTCTCCCCCGCCACGGCCCGCGCGCGCCTCTCGGGGCTGCTCATCGGCATGGAACTCGCCGCGGCCAAGCCCTACTGGCTCGGGCAAAGCGTCGCCGTGCTGGGCGAAACGGGCCTCGCTGAGGTCTATGCCGCGGCGCTGGAAAAGCAGGGCCTGCCCGTCACCCGCGCCGACGCCGAACGCATGACGCTCGAAGGCCTCAAGGCCGCCTACGCGCAGATCAAGGAAACCGCATGACCCGCGAAATCATCGCCATCCTGCGCGGCCTCGCCCCCTCCGAGGCCGTGCCCGTCACCGATGCCCTGCTCGACGCGGGCATCACCAAGCTCGAAGTGCCGCTCAATTCTCCCGATCCCTTCGACAGCATCGCCGCCATGGTGAAGCACGCGGGCGACCGCGCGGTGGTCGGCGCGGGCACGGTGCTCGCCCCCGAAGAGGTGCTGAAGCTGCAGCAGATCGGCGCCGGCATGGTGGTCTCGCCCGACTGCAACCCGCGCGTCATCGTCGCGACCAAGCAGGCGGGCATGCTCTCCTACCCCGGCACATTCACACCCACCGAATGCTTCACCGCGCTGCGCAACGGCGCCGACGGCATCAAGCTTTTCCCGGCGGCCAAACTCGGCATCGACGGCTTCAAGGCGATCAGCGCCGTGCTGCCCAAGGGCACCAAGGCCTACGCCGTGGGCGGCGTGGACGACACAAACATGGATGACTGGCTCCGCGCCGGCATCACCGGCTTCGGCATCGGCTCGGCGCTCTACAAGCCCGGCCTTTCCGCCGACGAGGTGGCAGAGCGCGCCCGCGCCTTTGTCGCCGCCTACGACGCATCCCAAGAGGCAGCATGAAACGCACGCTCGGCACCTGCTACTATCCCGAACACTGGCCCCGCGAGATCTGGGAGGAAGACGCTCGCCGCATGGCCGAGATCGGCCTGACCTGGGTCCGCATCGGCGAATTCGCGTGGAAACGGATCGAACCCACCCCCGGCACCTTCGACTGGGCCTGGCTCGACGACGCGATCGAGGTTCTGGGCAACGCGGGCCTCAAGGTCGTGCTGGGCACGCCTACCGCGACGCCGCCGCGCTGGATGATCGACAAGCATCCCGACATGATCGCCGTCGATGCCGAAGGCAAGCCGCGCAAGTTCGGCTCGCGCCGCCACTACTGCTTCAGCCACGAAGGCTACCGCGAGGAATGCAAACGCATCGTCGAACTGGTCGCCGAACGCTACGGCCCGAACCCGCATGTGGCCGCATGGCAGACCGACAACGAATACGGCTGCCACGACACGGTCATCTCCTACTCGGACGCCGCGCGCACCGCGTTCCGGAAGTGGCTGAGCGAGACATTCGACGGTGACATCACCGCGCTCAACGACGCGTGGGACAACGTCTTCTGGTCGATGGAGTACGACAGCTTCGACCAGATCGACCTGCCCAACCTGACGGTGACCGAACCCAACCCGGCGCACACGCTGGCCTTCCGCCGGTTCAGCTCGGACCAGGTGGTCAACTTCAACCGCGCGCAGGTGGACATCATCCGCGCCCATACCGACGCGCCAATCGCGCACAACTACATGGGCCGCGAAACCGCCTTCGACCACTACGACGTGGGCGAGGATCTGGAAATTTCGAGTTGGGACAGCTACCCGCTGGGCTTCCTCGAGGACCGGGCAGGCGCGACGCCCGAACACCAGCGCAAGTACGCGCGGCAGGGCGACCCCGACTTCCAGGCCTTCCACCACGACATCTACCGCGCCGTGGGCCGCGCGCAGGGCAACCACCCGCAGGGCGCGGGCCGCTGGTGGGTCATGGAACAGCAGCCCGGCCCGGTGAACTGGGCCCCCTACAACCCCGCGCCCCTGCCCGGCATGGTCCGCCTCTGGACGTGGGAGGCCTTCGCCCACGGGGCCGAGGCCGTCTGCTACTTCCGCTGGCGGCAGGCGCCCTTCGCGCAGGAGCAGATGCACGCGGGCATGCTCCGCCCCGACAGCGTCGACGCCCCCGCCGCGCACGAGGCGCGCATGGTGATGGAGGAGCTGGCCGCCACCCCCGACGTGCAGTTCCAGCAGGCGCCCGTGGGCCTGATCTTCGACTTCGACGCCGCCTTCTACTGGGAAACCCAGCCGCACGGCGCCGGGCTCGACTACTTCATGCTGGTGCTCGAACACTACCGCGCGCTGCGCCGGGCGGGCCTGTCGGTGGACATCATCCGCCCGCGCCCCTCCGAGTTCGAGGGCTACAAGGCGATCCTCGCCCCCGGCCTCATGCACATGACCGACGAGGTGAAGCAGGCGCTGGCCGACTGCGGCGCCGAGGTGCTGATCGGCCCCCGCAGCGGCGCGCGCAACGCGCATTTCCGCATGCCCGTGCCCCTTCCCCCGGCCTTCCCCGGCCTCGACGTGACCGTGTCGCGGGTTGAAAGCATCCGCCCCGACCTGCCCGTCGCGCTCGCCGGTGGGGGCGCTGTCGAGGGCTACCTCGAGGAGATCGAGGGCAGCGCCGAGACCATCCTCGAGACCGAGGCCGGCGCCCCCGTCGCCAAGCAGGCGGGCCGCGTGACCTACATGGCCGGCTGGGGCGACGCCAAGGCGCTCGACCGGCTGGTGAACATGCTCTGCGTCCGCGCGCGCATCGCCACGGTGAAGATGCCCGAGGGCGTCCGCTGCCGCGAGACCGGCTCGGAACGGTTCTGGTTCAACCACAACACCACCCCCGCCGAGACCCCCGTGGGCATCCTTCCCGCCGCGGGCGTCCTCTGTGAGACGCTGGACTGACAGCCCGACGCCCGCGCCCCCTCGGCGCGGGCGTTGCCCTTGTCGGCTGGCGCGGCGACCTGCGGCCTGGTCCCCGGGCCTTCCCCGAACCACAGGAAAAGGGCGTGTTCTTGAACCGTGTTGGGCCGCCAAGCGGATATTGCTGCCGTTCGATTACTACGTTCGGATTAAAGCATACAGCGCATTGCAGACGGTCATGCCATGTGCTGCATCTTTCGAGAGCCAAGCGGAGGAAAGGGCGCTTCAAAAAACTGATGGGCTTGGCGGCCTGGCTCGTCTTCCTGTAACGTTGGAGTTGGCGCTGCAAACCTGAGAGGGTCCCCCACCGTTAGCGAATTGAAGGCGTCCGACATCGCATAAGAGAAGACATATGAGCAGCGTTACAACGGCATTTGAATTGATGAAGTTGGAGTTGGAAACGGCAGTCGAGGATCTAAACACTCAAGGAAGCGAGTTGTTTAGAGAATCACGTTACGAGGAAGCAAAGGCCTTGACCGTCAGGGGCAAAGAGCTTCGCGCTTTCTGTGATCGAGTGGAAGCCTTGGCGAACGAGTGGATGGCGACCTTCTCAGAAGATGACCATGAAGAGGATTCTGAACAGGAGGTTCAAGCCGCACGAACAATTCTCTCCTCTTCGAAAGGCTCTCGCACGAGACTGTTAGTAACATTCAGTGACGGCACTATTTTGGCGGAAAAAACGGCTGCACAAACGCTCGCCAAAGCGATTCAGCACATTGGTTGTGAACGGGTAGCTAGGCCGTGTTGACAAAAGGGTTTCACGCCGACCGGAAGGCGTGATTCAAGCTGGTATCTGCGATGGAGACCAGCTTGGCACGAGACCTGATGT
>NZ_QBKN01000004.1 GCF_003054175.1 Allosediminivita pacifica | reverse complement strand
TGGTAATCTTTGACATGACCGCCTCCCATTAAGGATTGTTGCGATCCCACCTTGGCACAGCGATGCCGTCGGGGGGCGGTTACAGCATCAAAGCCAAGTACCAGAGGTAGCGTGGGGTAGTGCCGGATGGCTGGTAGAGGACATCTTGCTCCAATATGGTCGCGCAGCATGCAGCGGCCGCAGCGTATTGCGAAATCAAAGGCTGTTCAAAGCAGGGCGCTGAGAATTCGTAGGTCGAGCAGCAAGTGATACTACTTTTGACGTTGGATCTGCCAAGCATATAACGCACGCGAAATCACGAGAGCCAAACCATCGATGAGCCGAACGACTCAGGGCTGCACCGTAATTCAAAAATCAGCTTCAAAGTTACTCAGGAACGTTGCTATCGCAGCGACCGGTGTGCCCCTTGGGATGTGGCTGATTCAAGGCGGCGCAGTAGACACCCGTGGTCAGGTATCGGTGTTCTTTGGCTGGATCGGCACCCCAATCTTCGGGCTATGCCTGCTGCTTGGCCTCCATAGACTGATCTTTGGACATATCCAACCAGTCGAGCTGTCACCGCAGGGCTTTTGGGACAAGCGCTTTTTCAAACAGGAAGTGCCTTGGAACGCAGTTTCGCGTATTTCCATCTGGTCGCTTGGAGGAGCTTCGTCGCTTCGTATCCAGCTGACAAGTGAATCGATGCGTCAGATAAAGCCCTCTCCTATTGGTCGTGCAACAAGTTGGCTCAATAATCCCTTTTGCCGCGATGGAGTTTCCGTTAGCTCTGCGGACTTGAGGATCTCCTTTTCTGAGCTTTGCGCCCTGTTTGGGGAATATCTATCGGATTACAATCCGGGTGCAATCAACGACACAAGATAGAAAAGGCTCGATGACCAAATGTTATTCCCCGAAACAAGTTGCCTCTCTATGTGATCGATTTTCGGGAAACGATCCAGTTCCGCTGCGAGCGGCACTAAACCCTGCGTTTAAAAAAGCCAGCTCCGTCCCCATTGCGGCCCTCTTGATCCTCGGGGATGAGAAAAGACGGCCGCTCTCGGACGATTGCAGCCGGTCGATGGCCAAACCTTCGTGGCTACCCCATGACGCATTGGGGATGAGTGCTTCGCAGCGGTTGCGGGTGGTCCTTGCAATCCGGCGGCGTTCCGCGGGATAGGGCGGGTTGGCAAAGCCCTGGCCGGACCCCTGATACCCGAAAGATGCCATGCCCGAGACGCTTCCTGAGACCGACCACCTGAAGACCGATTGTTCCAAATGCGCGGCCCTGTGCTGCATCGCGCTGGCTTTCGACAAGGGCAAGGATTTCGCCTTCGACAAGAACCCGGGCGAGCCCTGTCCGAACCTGTCCGGGCACAGCTGCTCGATCCACGACAGGCTGACGGAAGAGGGTTTTCCGGGCTGCGTTGCCTACGATTGCCTGGGCGCGGGCAACCGTGTCGTGCAGGAGGTCTTCGGCGGCCGGTCCTGGCAGAGCGATCCGCGCCTGACCCGGCCGATGATGGAGGCGTTTTCCGGCATGCGCGAGGTTCACAAGCGCATCGACCTGCTGCGTGCGGCGGGCGACCTGCCGCTTGACGCGGGCGATGACCGGGTGCGCCGGGATTTCCTTGCGCGGCTCGAGCAGCACCGCTGGAGCGGGGCGGAGCTCAACGATTTCGAGGTGGGGCTGGCGCTAGAGATCGACATCTTCTTCCACGGCATCCGGAAGTACGTGCCGGTGGAGCTGCCCGAGGGGTGGTGACGCGTTGGGGGGCGGGCCGTGAGCACCAGGTCTGGTTCCGGGCGTGCTGCGCCCCTCACCCCGGCCCTCTCCCCCGAGGGGAGAGGGGGGCGCGTTTGGCCTGCGTTTAGACGTGATTCTGGGGCGGGGCCTCTGGCGCGACTCAGGCGGCGGCGTCGCGGGTGAGGCTGAGGAAGACGTCCTCGAGGTCGGCCTGTTCGGTGCGCACGTCGCGGATGCGGATGCCGGCGGCGTGCACGCAGTCGAGCACCTCTTCGGCGGAGGTCTTGGAGCTGTTGTAGCTGAGCGCGATGGTGCCGTCGGGGCGGCGGGTGACCTCGATGCCGTCGCGTGTGGGCAGGCTCTGTGGGTCGTGGTCGGGCTCGATCACCATGGTCTTGGCGTCGAGGCGGCCCAGCAGGTTCTGGGTGCTGTCCTGCGCGATCAGCTCGCCGTGGTTGATGATGGCGATCTCGTCGCACATCTGCTCGGCTTCCTCGAGGTAGTGGGTGGTGAGGATCACCGTCAGGCCGTGCTCCTTGTTGAGACGGCGGACGTTTTCCCAGAGCATCTGGCGCAGCTCGATGTCGACGCCGGCGGTGGGTTCGTCCAGCACCAGCACTTGCGGGTTGTGCACCAGCGCCTTGGCCAGAAGCAGGCGGCGGCGCATGCCGCCCGAGAGCGTGCGGGCGTAGGCCTCGGCCTTGTCGGCAAGGCCCACCATCGCGAGAATCTCGTCGCTGCGGCGCTGGCTTTTGGGTACGCCGTAGAGCCCGGCCTGCACCTCGAGCGCGTCGCGCGGCGCGAAGAAGGGGTCGAGGTTGAGCTCCTGCGGCATGACGCCGATGGCGGCGCGCGACTGGCGCGGGTTCTGGTCCTGATCCCAGCCCCAGATCTTCACGCGACCCTCGGTCTTGATGACCAGCCCGGCGAGGATGTTGATGAGGGTGGACTTGCCCGCGCCGTTGGGGCCGAGCAGCCCGAAGACCGAGCCCTCGGGCACGTTCAGGTCGACGCCCTTCAGCGCCTGTTTTCCGCCCTGGTAGGTCTTGGTCAGTCCACTGATCTCGATGGCGTTGCGTGTCATCGTGCCTCTCTTGCCCCGCTGCGTCGCATGGCGTACCTAGTTCACGCAGACGCGAAAGGGAATGACCGCATGACGCTCGAGGCACCGGAAACCCGCATCGTCGACAGCTACCGCATCGCCTGCGATGGCGGCGAGGGGGCGCTGGGCCACCCGCGCGTGTGGCTGCAGATCCCGCATGATCTGGGCTATGTCGAATGCCCCTATTGCGATGCCAAGCTCGTCCACCGCGATTTCGAGGGCAAGGTCTGAGCGGCGCGATTGCGCCCCGGACCACGTGACACGTTTGATAAAGCTCTGGCTGCCATTATCTTGGTGACATGAGCCCAGACGAGTCCCCCCTTCCCGCGCCGGTCGCGCTTGACCGGCGGCCCTACAGCCGGGCCGAGTTCGCCAGTGACATGATCGTGCACCTGGCGGCGCTGGCGCTTGCCGTGGGCGCGGTGCCCGTGCTGATCACCCTGACCGCCGTTTGGCGCGGGGATGCGGCGGGCATTGCCGGCGTGTCGATCTACGGCGCGACGTTGATCCTGATGCTGACGGCCTCGCTGCTCTATAACCACGTCGGCCGGCCGCGCTGGTCGGCGCTCTTCCGCAGGCTCGACATGTCGGCCATACATCTCAAGATCGCGGGCACCTACACGCCCTTCGCGCTGCTGTCCGGCGCCGGGTCGGGGCTGCTGACGGTGATCTGGACGGCGGCGGCGGGGGCGATGGCGCTGACGCTCTTCGTGCGGTCGCTGCCCTCCGGCGTGGCGGTGGGCCTCTGCCTTGGGCTGGGCTGGGCCGTGGTGATCGGCGGGCAGGACATCATCGCCGCCCTGCCCATGTCGGCCATCGTGCTCATGGTGGTGGGCGGGGTGCTCTACTCGGTGGGCACGCCCTTTCTCATGGTTTCGCGCCTGCCGTTTCACAACACGATCTGGCACGGCTTCGTGGTCGCGGCCTCGATCGTCTTCTTCGTGGCGATTTTCCTTGTCGCCGCCGTCCCGCTTGAGGTCATGCCCGGCTGACGCCAATGGCCGCTGGAAGCGGCCGGCGTTTCCTGTCAGAACCGGGCCGAGTTTTCTGCCAGCGGGGACGAGGGATGGACGAGAGTTTCGGCACGGGCTGCCACCTGCACCTGATCGACGGATCGGCCTTCATCTTCCGGGCCTTCCACGCGCTGCCGCCGTTGACGCGCAAGTCCGACGGCATGCCGGTGGGGGCGGTGCAGGGTTTTTGCAACATGTTGCTGCAGTATGTCGGCAAGGATCATGGCAGCGATGCGCCGACGCATATCGCGGTGATCTTCGACAAGGGATCGCACACGTTCCGCAACGACATGTACGACCAGTACAAGGCCAACCGGGACGAGATGCCCGAGGACCTGCGCCCGCAGATCCCGCTGACCCGCCGCGCGACCGAGGCCTTCAACGTGGCCTGCAAGGAAATCGCCGGTTACGAGGCCGATGACATCATCGCCACGCTGGCCCACCAGGCGCGGGATGCCGGCGGGCGCGTGACCATCGTGAGCTCGGACAAGGACCTGATGCAGCTGGTGGGCGACGGGGTCGAGATGTTCGACGCCATGAAGAACCGCCGCATCGACCGCGAGGCGGTGGAAGAGAAGTTCGGCGTCCCGCCCGAGCGGGTGGTCGACGTGCAGGCGCTGGCCGGGGATTCGGTCGACAACGTGCCCGGCGCGCCCGGCATCGGCGTGAAGACGGCGGCGCTGCTCATCAACGAGTTCGGTACGCTCGAGGATCTTCTGGACCGCGCCGAAGAGATCAAGCAGCCCAAGCGCCGCCAGACCCTGATCGAGAAGCGCGAGCAGATCGAGCTGTCGAAGAGGCTGGTGCTGCTGGATGCAAATACGCCGCTCGACTTCACGCTCGACGACCTGCAGCTGCGCGACCCCGACCCCGAGGCGCTGCTGGGCTTCCTGTCGGAGATGGAGTTCCGCAGCCTCAGCCGCCGCGTGGCCGAGACACTCGGCGCCGAGGCGCCGGTGATCCCCGAGACCGCGCCCGAGGCCGCCGATCCCGACGATGCCCCCGAAATGCCGCCCTTCGAGGAGGCCGTCTACGAGACCGTGACCGATGCCGGAGGGCTCAAGGCCTGGATCGACGCCGCCTACCGGCGCGGCTGGGTCGCGGTGGATACCGAGACCACGGGTCTGAACGAGATGGCCTGCGATCTGGTCGGCCTGTCCTTCGCGATAGAGCCCGGCCATGCCGCCTACCTGCCGCTGGCGCATCGCGGCGAGGGCGACGGCGGCCTGTTCGGGGATGGCGATGTCACCGCGGGGCAGATGGGGATTCAGGAGGCGCTCGACCTGCTGAAGCCGCTGCTCGAGGATCCGGCCGTCATGAAGATCGGCCAGAACATGAAATACGACGCCAAGGTGCTGGGCCGCTACGGTATCGACATCGCGCCGATCGACGACACGATGCTCATGTCCTACGCCATGAACGCGGGGCTGCACGGCCACGGCATGGACACGCTGAGCGAGCGCTACCTGGGCCACACGCCGATCCCCATCAAGGAGGTCATCGGCACCGGCAAGTCGCAGATCACCTTCGACAAGGTGCCGGTCGATGCTGCCACGCGCTACGCCGCCGAGGATGCCGACATCACCCTGCGCCTGTGGAAGACCTTCAAGCCGCAGCTGCACCGCGCCCATGTGACCCGCGTCTACGAGGGTCTGGAACGGCCGCTGGTGCCGGTGCTGGCGGCGATGGAACGCGCAGGGATCGCGGTGGACCGCGATGTGCTGTCGCGCATGTCCGGCGCCTTTGCCCAGAAGATGGCGCAGCTCGAATCCGAGATCCACGAACTGGCCGGCGAAAGCTTCAACGTCGGCAGCCCCAAGCAGCTGGGCGAGATCCTCTTCGACAAGATGGGGATCGCCGGGGGCAAGAAGGGCAAGACCGGCGCCTATGCCACGGGGGCCGACATCCTCGAGGATCTTGCGACCGAACACGACCTGCCGGCGCGGGTGCTCGACTGGCGGCAGGTGAGCAAGCTCAAGTCCACCTATACCGACGCGCTGCAGGAACACATCAACCGAGACACGGGCCGGGTGCACACCTCCTATTCCATCGCGGGCGCCAACACCGGGCGGCTCGCGTCGAACGATCCGAACCTGCAGAACATCCCCGTGCGCTCGGAGGAGGGCCGCCGCATCCGCGAGGCCTTTGTCGCGGAGCCGGGCAAGGTGCTGGTGAGCCTCGACTATTCACAGATCGAACTGCGCATCCTCGCCCACATGGCCGGCATCGGTGAACTCAAGCAGGCCTTCCTCGAGGGACAGGACATCCACGCGCTGACCGCGTCGGAGATGTTCAACGTGCCCATGGAGGAGATGACCTCGGACGTGCGACGGCAGGCCAAGGCGATCAACTTCGGCGTGATCTACGGGATCTCTGGCTTCGGGCTCGCGCGCAACCTGCGCATCCCGCGGGCCGAGGCGCAGGGCTTCATCGACCGCTATTTCGAGCGTTTCCCCGGCATCAAGACCTACATGGACAAGACCACGGCCTTCGCCAAGGAACACAAGCGGGTGGAAACGCTCTTCGGCCGGGTGATCCATACGCCCGAGATCGCCGCCAAGGGTCCGCGGGCGGGCTTTGCCAAGCGCGCCGCCATCAACGCGCCGATCCAGGGCACCGCCGCCGACATCATCCGGCGGGCGATGATCCGGATGCCCGCGGCCATCGAGGCACTGCCCGCCACCATGCTGCTGCAGGTGCACGACGAACTGCTCTTCGAGGTCGAGGAAGGCGCGGTCGACGACCTCGTCGGCGCGGCGCGCACGGTCATGGAAAACGCCGCCGACCCGGTGGTGAAGCTCGACGTGCCGCTGGTGGTCGAGGCCGGTCAGGGGCCGAACTGGGCCGCGGCGCACTGAGGGCGCCACGCCCCTGCTTCTTCTTGGGGGAAATACTCCGGGGGTCCGGGGGCAGAGCCCCCGGCCCGTCAGGAATCAGACGCGCCCGGTCAGACGAGGCCGGCCTGTGCGAAAAGCCCGCCAAGGTCCGTTTCGGGGCGCGGGCCCATGTGGCCGATCACCTCGGCCGCGGCAACCGCGCCCATGCGGCCGCAGGTTTCCATGTCGCGGCCCGTGGCCATCCCGTAGAGGAAGCCGGCGGCGAACTGGTCACCGGCGCCGGTGGCGTCCACGGGGGTGATCTTGGTCACGGGGATGTCGATGCGCGTGCCCTCGTGCAGGATCGAGATTCCGTCGCCGGAACGCGTGCAGACCACCAGCGGGCAGATCTTGCCCACGGCCTGCAGGTCGGCCTCCAGATCGTCGTTCTGGTAGAGCGAGCGGATCTCGGCCTCGTTGCCGATGACGTAGTCCATCTCGTGCTCGATCAGCGCGAGGAAATCCTCGCGGTGGCGTTCGACGCAGAAGGGGTCCGAGATGGCGATGCCGGCCTTGCCGCCGGCGGCGCGGGCGGTGCGGGCGCACTTGTAGAAGGCGTCCTTGCCCTTGGGCTTGTCGAAGAGATAGCCTTCGAGGAAGACGATCTCGGCCTCCGAGGCGACGCTTTCGGTCACATCGTCGGGGCCGAGCTCGGCCGAGATGCCGAGGTAGGTGTTCATGGAGCGCTCGCCATCGGGCGAGACGAAGATCATGCAGCGCGAGGTGGGCAGTTCGCCCTCGACCACGGGGGCGTTGACGAAGGCCGTGCCGCCGTCCTCCATCGCGGTGGCGTAGCCGCGGCCGAGCGCATCGTCGCGCACGCGGCCGATGAAGGCGGTGGGGAGCCCGAGGTTCCCGAGACCCGCAAGCGTGTTGGCGACCGAGCCGCCTGGCGCCTCGACCCGGTCGGTCATGGCATCGTAGAGCGTTTCGGCGCGGTCGCGTTCGACCAGCTGCATGATGCCCTTCTCGATGTTCATGTCCCCGAGAAAGCTGTCCTCGGCCCGGGTGAGCACGTCGACGATGGCATTGCCGATGCCGACAACCTTGTACTGTTTCATTGGGTCTTTTCCTCGAACTGGCATAGGTCGCTTATCAGGCACGCCTTGCATTTCGGTTTGCGCGCGACGCAGGTGTAGCGTCCGTGGAGGATGAGCCAGTGGTGCGCGTGGCGCTGGTAGTCCACGGGCACGTTGTCCTCGATCGCGCGCTCGACGGCGACGACGTCCTTGCCCGGGCAGATGCCCGTGCGGTTGCCGACGCGGAAGATGTGGGTGTCCACCGCCTGCGCCGGGTAATGCCACCACATGTTGAGCACGACATTGGCCGTCTTGCGCCCGACACCGGGCAGCGCCTGCAGCGCCGCGCGGGAACAGGGCACCTCGCCGCCGTAGTCCTCCGACAAGATGCGGGAGAGCTTGATGACGTTCTTCGCCTTGTTGCGGTAAAGACCGATGGTCTTGATGTGCTCGATCAGCCCCTCTTCGCCGAGCGCCAGCATCTTGTCCGGCGTGTCGGCGATCTCGAAGAGGCGTCTTGTGGCCTTGTTCACGCCCGCGTCGGTGGCCTGCGCGGAGAGCGCGACCGCGACGACGAGGGTGAAGGCATTGACGTGGTGAAGCTCGCCCTGGGGTTCCGGCTCTGCTTTGTGGAAGCGGTCGAAGATCTCCCGCAGGGTATGGTAGTCGAGCTGTTTCGCCATGGGGCGTGGTATGCATCGGGGGGGAGGGATGCGCAACATTCGGGTCGGCAGATGTGGGCGGAAGGCCTAGATCGGGTGAAACCGGGGCGGGAAGTGTCGGAGGATTAGGCATGGCGCGGGACGAGATGGACGACAGATACCACTTCCAGGTCATGCGGCGGGCGATAGAGGCCGTGGACCGGCTGGGGCCGGGGGCCTCGCTCGAGGCGCTGGCCGCCGAGCTGAACATGAGCCCCGCGCATTTCCAGCGGCTGTTCAGTCGCTGGGCCGGTGTCTCGCCCAAGCGATACCAGCAGTATCTGACACTGGGCCACGCCAAGGCACTTCTTGCCGAGCGTCACACGCTGCTCGAGACCGCGCATGAGACCGGGCTTTCGGGCACCGGGCGGCTGCACGACCTGTTCCTGCGATGGGAGGCGATGCGACCCGGCGACTACGCCCGCGGCGGCGAGGGGCTGTCCATACGCTGGGGGGGCTTCGAGAGCCCGTTTGGGCCGGCGCTTGCCATGGGGACGGAGCGCGGGCTCTGCGGCATCGCCTTCACCGCCGAGACCGGCGAGGAGGCGGCCATGGAAGATCTGCGGTCGCGTTGGCCCGGAGCGCGCTACGTGGAGGACCCCGGGGCGCTGGAGGATTGGGTTTCTGCGGCATTTGGGGAACAAAAAGGGGAGGTTCCGGTGTTCCTCATCGGGGCGCCGTTCCAGATCAAGGTTTGGGAAGCGCTCCTGTCCGTGCCTTCGGGCCATGTGACCACCTACTCGGACATCGCCCAGGCCATTGGAAGCCCGCGCGCGGTCCGCGCGGTGGGTACGGCAGTGGGGCGTAACCCGGTCAGCTTCCTGATTCCGTGCCACAGGGCCTTGCGGAAATCCGGGGGGCTCGGGGGATACCACTGGGGCCTTCCGGTGAAGCGGGCCATCCTTGCCTGGGAAGCGGCACGCGAGGACGCGTGACAGGCTTCATGGGCGGAGGATTGCCGACGCCCTTTCGTGGCGGCTGCGCAGGTACGGATGCTCGGAGTAGTATGGACATTACATTCCGCCCATTCGCGGGCAAAGACACAGAGGCTTACATGACGCGAGCACGCACTCTCCTGATCCTTCCGCTGGCCGGTGCCATGGCGCTGAGCGCTTGCACCGAGACCGGGGGCCTGAACAATCCCGACAACCCCAACCGCAACAGCCAACAGGGCGCGCTGCTTGGTGCGCTGGGTGGTGCCGTGGCGGGGCGCGCCATCGGTGGCAACAACGACGACCGCGTCAAGAACGCGGCGGCCGGCGCTCTGGTGGGCGCGGCAGCGGGTGCCGTCATTGGCAACCGTCTGGACCGGCAGGAAGCGGAGCTTCGCCAGCAGCTGGGCAGCAACACCAGTATCCGCAACACTGGCGACCGCCTGATCGTGACCATGCCGCAGGACATCCTGTTCGCGACCGACAGCGCGGAACTGCGCCCGACGCTTCAGGGCGATCTGCGCGAAGTGGGCCAGAGCTTGCTGTCCTACCCCAACACCACCGTTCAGGTCGTGGGCCACACCGACAACACCGGTTCGGCCGCCTACAACCAGACGCTTTCCGAGCGCCGCGCGCGTGCCGTGTCGAGCGTTCTCCTGTCCGAGGGCGTGTCGGCGAGCCGCATCGCCGTCATCGGCCGTGGCGAGGATGCGCCGGTTGCGTCGAACCTGACGCCCGAAGGTCGCGCCCAGAACCGCCGCGTCGAAATCGTCATCCTGCCGAACCAGCAGTAAGACCGGTTTCGGGCCACGAAAGAGAAAGCGCCGCGGAATTCCGCGGCGCTTTTTTATTGGGGGGTCTTGGGGACTTCTTGAGGGGAGGCTGGCTGGGGATCAGCAGCCGGTGCCGCGTGCCACCACGTCGACGGTCTTGGCGATGATGCGAAGATCCGTCGTGAAGGAGATGTCGCGCAGGTAGCCGGTATCGTAGTGCGAGCGCTCGGCGAAGCTGGAGTCGTTGCGAGCCGAAACCTGCCAGGGGCCGGTCAGGCCGGGGCGCAGCGCGTAATAGGCGCTGCCCGGGTAGAGATCCTGCTGCTCAACCATCATCGGGCGGGGGCCGACAAGGGCCATGTCACCCTTGAGCACGTTCCAGAGCTGGGGGAGCTCGTCGAACGAGGCTTTGCGGATGAACCGGCCGATGGGGGTGATGCGCGGGTCGTTGCGGAGCTTCTGGTCGCGGTTCCACTCGGCGCGCGCCTCTGGGTCGGCGGCGAGATGCGCCTCGAGCAGGCTGTCGGCGTTCGGCACCATGGAGCGCAGCTTCATCATGCGGAAGACCCGGCCGCCACGGCCCACGCGCTTCTGGAAGTAGAAGGGCGATGCGCCGTCGCGGGCCACGATCAGGGCGAGCATGCCGATGACGATCATGACGGGGAGTGCGGCGATCAGGACCAGGACGATGTCGAGCGCACGCTTGAACCCGTCGCGGTAGAGACTGCCCCGGGGCTTCGTGGCAAAGACCGAGTCATCGATGAATTTATCGAAGTCGTTACCGCGTAGCGTGCGAGTGATCTCGGTCATGAAAAGTGCCTCTGTTCGGTTCGGAGACGCAGGCGGTCAGTGTGGCCGAACTTCGGCCAAATGTGGCGTGAATTTGTCCTGGTCCGACGTTCACCTTATGGCGCTGACACATTGTGGCGTCAACAGGGCAATCGCGACGCAACTTCAGGTGGATGGAAGTTGGCGCTGAATCCCTTCTTCCGCGGGCGTGATGGCCCTCTTGCCTTGCCGAGAAGGCCGGAGTGCATCGGCGCCGGATGGTCTTGCAGGTGTCGCGGTGGGGTCCACCGATAGAAACAATCGCGCCGCAAATTTGCCATGCTGCAGGTGCGAAGATTTCGACGGCGCTCGAGATGCGAGCATACTTGAGAAAAGGACGGCAAAGCGCGAAGAGCCGCTGCCGGCGTCTGAGCCGCAGGTTGCCGCCGAGGAAACAGTTGAGCTCTGAGGCGGGCGCCGACGGGCCTTCCCGGCCCGGAGCGATTGCTCTATCGGAAGGAACGCCTAGCCGCAGATGTGCGACACGTATAGCGCTAGTGCACACCTCACGGAATGTTACAGCGTTAACCTCTTCTTAATAGTTCAGGTCGAATTGGGGCGGGTGCCTTGGCGCTTCGCACGAAGGTTTGCGGCGAATCGAAGGCGTCGCACCGCTGCTCGCAGGCTTTGTAAGTGCCGTCGGCCCGGAGCCGCGTTGCAAGAACGCGTGGGGGTGGATATGTCCGTCCTGCCACGCCGCAAGGACGTTTCACGATGACGCCGAGACTGTATCAGGGCGATCTGCCCGACACGCTGGACCTGGGGTCCGTGGTCGCGATCGACTGCGAGACCATGGGGCTGAACCCGCACCGCGACCGGCTTTGCGTCGTGCAGCTTTCGGCCGGTGACGGGCAGGCGCATCTCGTGCAGGTGGCCCGTGGCCAGACCGAAGCGCCGAACCTCGCGCGGCTGCTGGAAGATCCGCAGGTGCTGAAGCTCTTCCACTATGGGCGCTTCGACATCGCGGCGATGTACAACACCTTCGGCGCGCTGGCGGCGCCGGTCTACTGCACCAAGATCGCAAGCCGGCTGGTGCGGACCTACACCGACCGCCACGGGCTCAAGGCGCTGACGCAGGAGCTGCTGGGGGTCGATATTTCGAAGCAGCAGCAGTCGAGCGATTGGGGCGCGGCCGATCTCAGTGACGCGCAGCGGAGCTACGCCGCTTCGGATGTGTTGCATCTGCATGGGCTTCGCGAGGTTCTGAACGCCATGCTGGAGCGCGAGGGGCGGCGCGACCTTGCGCAGGCCTGTTTCGACTTTCTGCCCACGCGGGCGCGGCTGGACCTTGCAGGCTGGCCGGACACCGACATCTTTGCGCATTCCTGAGCGTCGGCGGATGGCACGCGCCGGGGGGCGATATTCTCAGGTCGTGGCCTGGCTGAAGATCCTGCTGCCGCTCTCGGCGCTGGCGCTGATGTCGACGATGTTCCTTGTCGCCCGGCAGACCGGAAGCGAGGCGGAGATCCCCTTCGCTGAGCAGTTACGCGAGGCGGGCCGGGCCGACGAGCAGGTCGGATCGCCCTATTTCGCGGGGACGACCGAGCGCGGCGATGCACTGACCTTCGAGGCGACGCGGGCCCGGCCGGTGTCCGGGGGGCGCATCGCGGCGGACGAGTTGTCGGCACGGATCGGCCTGACGGACGGCGGCACGGTGGACTTCCGCGCGCCGAACGCCATCTTCACCGATGGATCGGCCATGGCCACGCTGAGCGGGGGTGTCGAGATCGACAGCTCGACCGGATATCGTGTCCGGACAGAGAGGCTGAACGCCGCAATCGACCGGATCGACCTGGAAAGCGACGGCGAGGTCCGGGCCGACGGGCCGGCCGGGACCCTGACCGCCGGCAAGATGCGGGTTCTGCCCTCCGGGCCCGGTGACGAGGTGCAAATGATCTTCACCGAGGGCGTGGAGATGGTATACGAGCCGCAGAATTCCGGGGTGTCTGACGAATGAAACGTTTCGCTGTCTTGATCGCCGCCGCACTCGCGGTGGCCGGGCCTGTTTTCGCCCAGGGCGCACAGGTTGCTTTCGGCGACATGCAGCAGTCCACTGATGCCCCCGTCGAGGTTAGCGCGGACGAGCTTCGGGTGAACCAGTCGGACGGTACGGCCGTCTACACCGGCAACGTGGTGATCGGTCAGGGCGACATGCGCCTGTCCGCGCCGCGTGTCACTGTCGTCTACGTCGAGGGGCAGGGTCGGATCGAACGGCTGGAGGCCCGGGGCGGCGTGACGCTGGTGAGCGGCGAAGAGGCGGCCGAGGCCGAGGAGGCCGACTACGACATCAACGGCGGCAGCATCGTGATGCGCGGCGACGTGCTGCTGACGCAGGGCGGCAACGCGCTCATGGCCGAAAGCATGACCGTCGACCTCAACGCGGGCACGGCGCAGATGTCGGGGCGCGTGCGCACGGTGATCGACCAGGGCAGCAACGCGGACGGCGCCAATTGACGCCCGCTCCCGATTTGAAACTGACCGAGGGCGGTAGCGGCCTGCGGGTGGATCACCTGCGCAAGAGCTATCGCAAACGCGTGGTGATCCGTGATGTCTCCCTTAAGGTGGACCGGGGCGAGGTCGCGGCGCTACTGGGGCCGAACGGGTCGGGCAAGACCACGTCCTTCTATGCCATCGCCGGGCTGGTGAACCCGGAAAGCGGGCAGGTGACGATCGACGGCCGCGATGCAACCTATCTGCCGATGTACCGCCGCGCCCGTCTCGGCATCGGCTACCTGCCGCAGGAGATGTCGATCTTTCGCGGGCTGAACGTCGAGGACAATATCTCGGCCGTGCTCGACATCGCCGAGCGTGACGTGCACCGGCGCCGGGAGCGGTTGGAGGAACTGCTGGGCGAGTTCTCGATCGAACACCTGCGCCGCGCTCCTGCGCTGGCCCTGTCGGGCGGCGAGCGGCGCCGCGTGGAGATCGCCCGGTGCCTTGCGGCGGACCCGAAGTACTTGCTGCTCGACGAGCCCTTTGCCGGCGTGGACCCGATCAGCGTGGCCGATATCCGTCACCTGGTGGCCGATCTGAAGACGCGCGGTATCGGTGTCCTGATCACCGACCACAACGTGCGGGAAACGCTGGAAATCGTCGATCGCGCCTACATCCTGCATGACGGGCAGGTGCTGATGTCCGGAACGCCCGAAGAGGTTGTCCGGAACGAGAACGTCCGCAGGGTTTACCTCGGCGACAATTTTCGGATCGGCTAACCTTGCTGCCGGTTTCGATTGACAGCATCGGGCTTTTCTACCTCAATCGGGTCATGACGCATCCCACGGTTGCAGGTTTGGTCCGGGGTCCCCGCGCAGCGCGGGCCTTGGCCATTGTGTCCCTGCAAGCGGGGCCGGCGTCTTTCCCGCCCTTTCAGATCCAGCTGCGCCGAGCGTGACAGCCCGGTGCGCGCCTGCCTGAAAAGGGCGCCATAAAGAGAAGGAGCAAACATGCGCTATCAGATCACCGGCAAGCAGCTCGACATCGGCGAGGCGCTTCAGACGCATGTGAAACAGGAACTGGGCGTTGTGATGGAGAAATACTCCCAACGGCCCACCGATGCGACCGTCGTCTTTTCGAAATCCGCGCATGAATACGTCTGCGAGGCGACCGTTCACCTGTCCAGCGGCTTCGAGGCTGCGGCCAAGGCCCATGCGACCGAGATCTATGCCGCATTCGATGCATGTGCGGAAAAGATGGACAAGCAGTTGCGCCGCTACAAGCGCCGGCTGAAGGATCACAAGCGGGAACGGACGGACCCCGTTGATCTGCTGGGCGCATCCTCTTATATCCTCGCCACCGACAGCGACTCGGAAGAATCAGAGCCCGACACGCTTCAGCCGATCATCGTGGCAGAGATGCAGACAAAGATCCCGTCCCTATCGGTCGGTGAAGCAGTGATGCAGATGGAACTTGCCGGCGCCCCCGTGCTGGTGTTCCGGAACGAAAAAAAGGACGGCGTGAACGTTGTCTATCGCCGTGACGACGGAAACATCGGCTGGATCGAGCCGTCGTAACGCCGAGCCCATCGCAGGCAGCCCTGCGCCGCCCCCGAAACGGACTGGACATGAAATTTCTGGATCTAGTGAAACCCGAGGCCGTGAAGGTCGTCTCTACCGCTTCGAGCAAGAAGCGCCTCATGCAGGACATCGCGGCACTCGCTGAGAGTGCCTATGGCCTGCCCTCGGGGCCGACAGTCGAAGCGCTGATGGAGCGTGAGGCTCTGGGGCCGACCGGCGTCGGAGAGGGCGTGGCGCTGCCGCATGCGCGGCTGCGCGGGCTCGACAAGGTGGTGGGGGTCTTCATCCTGCTGGACAAGCCTGTGCCGTTCGATTCCGTCGACCGGCAGCCCGTGGATCTCGTCTGTGCGCTGTTCGCGCCGGAGGATGCCGGGGTCGAGCACCTGAAGGCCCTTGCGCTCGTCTCGCGCAGCCTGCGCGATGCCAAGCGCTGCAGCAAGCTGCGGGCAAACCCGGACCCGGGGACGATCTACACCATTCTGACCGAGACGGAGGCCGAAAAGGCCGCCTGAAAGCCCGGTCGTGGGACATGAATGAGGGCCGCGCGGTTGCGCGGCCCTTTTCGTTGTCAGCCGCCCTGGTTGTCGAGCTGCGCGCGCACCGAGATGCGGCCGCGCCGCGAGATGCGGTAGGGACCGCCGGAGCGGGATTCGATCAGGCGCTTGCGGCGCAGGGCCTGAAATGTCTTCAGGTCGCAATCGCTGAGGATCGTGCCTTCGCGCGTGACGCAGGTGACATGGGTGATCTTCCGGCTGCCTTCGCCGCGCTCGTGGAGAATGCGGCCGCCGAGTGCCAGAACGTGCAGGGCACGTTGTTCGTTGCGTGAGATGTTCATGGATGTCTCGTATGACGGACGTGAAAACGTAGCCGGTCGCGCGAGGCGCGGGACCGGCGGTTCCGGGATCACGTGGCTCTCTGGTCGTCAGAGAGCCGTGTCACACAAGCTCTAACATCCACTCTCCATAAAGGGCCGGGCGCCGTGCCGCGGCCTTGTGGTGGACCCTATATCGGGGCTCTTAGGCGTTGACGCAAGGTCCGCCGGTGGCGAAGGCCGGGGGCGACGCAAAAAGGCCGCAGCGCGGGGCTGCGGCCTTTGCAACTGATGCCGATGCGGAGGGGATCAGCCCTTCATCGAATCCCAGAAGTTCTTCACCGAGGAGAAGAAGCTCTTGGATTCGGGGTTATTCTCCTCACTCAGCTCCTCGAACTCGCGCAGGAGTTCTTTCTGGCGGCTGGTGAGGTTCACCGGCGTCTCGACGGCCAGTTCGATGAACATGTCGCCGTGACCCGGGCCACGCAGGCCGGGCATGCCCTTGCCGCGCAGGCGCATCTGGCGTCCGGACTGGCTGCCGGCGGGGATCTTCACCCGCGAGCGGCCGCCGTCGATGGTCGGCACCTCGATGTCGCCACCGAGCGCGGCCGAGATCATCGAGACCGGCACGCGGCACTGAAGGTTCGGTCCGTCACGCTCGAAGATCGGGTGGGGTTCGACCTCGATGAAGATGTAGAGATCGCCCGGAGGCCCGCCGCGCATGCCGGCCTCGCCTTCGCCGGCCAGACGGATGCGGGTCCCGGTTTCGACGCCCGCGGGGACGTTCACCGACAGCGCGCGCTCCTTCTGGACGCGGCCGGCGCCGCCGCAGCTCTGGCAGGGATTCTTGATGATCTGTCCGAGACCCGAGCAGGTCGGGCAGGACCGTTCAACGGTGAAGAACCCCTGGGTGGCCCGCACCTTGCCCATGCCCGAGCAGGTCGGGCAGGTGGTGGGTTCGGCGCCGCCCTCGGAGCCGGAGCCGCTGCAGGCCGTGCACTGCACGCTGGTGGGGACGTTGATCGTCTTCTGGAGGCCGATGTAGGCCTCTTCCAGCGTGACGCGCATGTTGTAGCGCAGGTCGGCCCCGCGCGCGGCGCGGCGACGTCCGCCGCCCTGGCCGCGTCCGCCCATGAAGTCGCCGAAGAGATCGTCGAAGACGTCGGAAAAGGCACTGGCGAAATCGGCGTTGCCGCCCATGCCGCCGCCACCGGGACGGCCGCCGCCGCCGCCCATGCCGCCTTCGAAGGCCGCGTGGCCGAAGCGGTCATAGGCCGCTTTCTTCTCTTCGTCCTTGAGAACCTCGTAGGCCTCGTTGGCTTCCTTGAACTGCGTTTCGGCCTGCGGGTCGTCCTTGTTGCGGTCGGGATGAAGTTCCTTGGCCTTCTTGCGATAGGCCTTCTTGATCTCGTCCGCGGAGGCGCCCTTTTTCAGGCCGAGCACATCGTAATAGTCGCGTTTGGACATTCTTCATGCTCTCCTTCAGGCGGAACGCGAAGGGCCGGCCCGGTGTCCGGACCGGCCCCGTTTCGGGTTCCGAGGTCGGGCCTCACGCCCGCTTGTTGTCGTCCAGGTCCTCGAAGTCGGCGTCGACGATGTCGTCGTCGCTCGATGCCGAACCACCTTCCGAGGAGTCTGCCTCGGGCTGGTCGCCACCGTCTTCGGACTGCGCCTTGTAGATCGCCTCACCCAGCTTCATGGACGCTTCGGTCACGTTCTGGATGCCGGACTTGATCTTCTCGGCGGTGACGTCGTCCTTCTCGAGGTCTTCCTTGAGAGCGGAGACTGCCAGTTCGATGGCTTCGACCGTGGTCGGGTCGACCTTGTCGCCGTGTTCCTCGACCGACTTCTCGGTGGCGTGGACAAGGCTTTCGGCCTGGTTCTTGGCTTCGACGAGGTCGCGGCGCGCCTTGTCGGCGTCAGCGTTTTCCTCGGCTTCCTTGACCATGCGCTCGATGTCGTCGTCCGACAGACCGCCCGACGCCTGGATCGTGATCTTCTGCTCCTTGTTGGTGCCCTTGTCCTTGGCGCCGACCGACACGATGCCGTTGGCGTCGATGTCGAAGGTCACCTCGATCTGGGGCATGCCACGCGGGGCCGGCGGGATTTCCTCGAGGTTGAACTGGCCGAGCATCTTGTTGTCGGCAGCCATCTCGCGTTCACCCTGGAAGACGCGGATCGTCACGGCGCTCTGGTTGTCCTCGGCGGTCGAGAAGATCTGCGACTTCTTGGTCGGGATCGTGGTGTTGCGGTCGATCAGGCGCGTGAACACGCCACCCAGCGTCTCGATGCCGAGTGACAGCGGCGTCACGTCGAGCAGGACCACGTCCTTAACGTCACCTTGCAGGACGCCGGCCTGAATGGCGGCACCCATGGCGACGACCTCGTCGGGGTTCACGCCCTTGTGGGGCTCTTTCCCGAAGAACTTGGTCACTTCCTCGACCACCTTGGGCATGCGGGTCTGACCGCCGACCAGAACGATCTCGTCGATCTCGTCGGTGGAGATGCCGGCATCCTTCAGCGCGGCCTGACAGGGCTTGATGGAGCCCTTGATGAGGTCACCCACGAGGCTTTCCAGCTTGGCGCGGGTCAGCTTCATGACCATGTGCAGCGGCTGGCCGTTGGAGCCCATCGAGATGAACGGCTGGTTGATCTCGGTCTGGCTGGAGCTGGAGAGCTCGATCTTGGCCTTTTCCGCGGCTTCCTTCAGACGCTGCAGGGCCATCTTGTCCTGCGTCAGGTCGATGCCGTGCTCTTTCTTGAACTCGTCGGCAAGGTAGTTGACCACGCGCATGTCGAAGTCTTCGCCGCCGAGGAAGGTGTCACCGTTGGTGGCCTTCACCTCGAAGAGACCGTCGTCGATTTCCAGGATGGTCACGTCGAAGGTACCACCGCCGAGGTCATAGACCGCGATCGTCTTGGTTTCCTTCTTGTCGAGACCATAGGCCAGAGCGGCGGCCGTCGGCTCGTTGATGATGCGGAGCACTTCGAGGCCCGCGATCTTGCCGGCGTCCTTGGTGGCCTGACGCTGTGCGTCGTTGAAGTAGGCCGGGACGGTGATGACCGCCTGGTCGACTTCTTCGCCGAGGTAGCTTTCGGCGGTTTCCTTCATCTTGCCGAGGATGAAGGCCGAGATCTGCGAGGGGCTGTACTTTTCGCCGCGGGCCTTGACCCAGGCGTCGCCGTTGCCGCCATCGATGATCTCGAACGGCATGTTCTTGTTGTCCTTGGCGAGGTCGCTGTCATCGTACCTGCGGCCGATGAGGCGCTTCACGCCGAAGATGGTGTTGGTCGGGTTGGTGACCGCCTGGCGCTTGGCCGGCTGGCCCACGAGACGTTCGTCTTCGGTGAAGGCGACGATCGAAGGCGTGGTGCGTGCGCCTTCGGAGTTCTCGATCACGCGTGCCTGGCTGCCATCCATGATGGCGACGCAGGAGTTGGTGGTGCCGAGGTCGATACCAATCACTTTGCCCATGTTTCGATCCCTTTCATAGTCAAGGCGATGTCGCGAGGCTGCAGACCCGTTCCGGCATCCCGCCCCGCATTGATTGAGGCGCGGACCGAAAAGCCGGTCCGCTGCGTTCGGAGGGTATATAAGGAGGGGTCCAAGTGCCTGCAAGCGGCGCCGCGGCCCCATTTTCGCAGGTTTTCCGACGTTATTTGCGGGGAGTGCACGGTATGAGGACCGAACGCAGGGGCTTTGTCATCCATCACGGCTTTCTGGACCGCCCGGCACAGGAGCGTCTTGTCGAGACCCTGCGGGGTGTTCTGCAGGAGGCGCCGCTGGTGCAGCCGGTCACGCCGCGGGGCCGGCCGATGTCGGTGCGGATGAGTGCGGCTGGAGAGTATGGCTGGATCACCGACCGCAAGGGGTACCGCTATTCCGAGACGCATCCGGATGGTCAGCCCTGGCCGCCGATCCCAGCGCAGGTGCTGGAGATCTGGCGCGAGGTCTCGGGGTCGGCGCGCGATCCGGAGTGCTGCCTGATCAACTGGTACGGCGAGGGCGCGCGCATGGGGCTGCACCAGGACCGCGACGAGACGGATTTCGGTGAGCCGGTGGTTTCGGTGTCGCTGGGCGACGAGGGCATGTTCCGGATGGGCAACGAAGAGCGCGGCGGCAAGACCGAGTCCGTCTGGCTGAAATCCGGCGACGTGGTGGTGATGGGCGGCGAGGCGCGCCTGCGCCATCACGGGGTGGATCGCATCAGGTTCGGATCCTCGACGCTGCTGCCGCAGGGCGGGCGCATCAACCTCACCCTGCGTGTCGTGACCTGAGGATCAGCGCGTTTCGAGCGAACAGCACCCGGCGAGGAAGTTGTCTCGGCTGCCTTGGAAAAGCAGCGCCGCCGAGAGGCCGTAGCGGTTGTCGGACATGCCGTCGCTGCATTCGCCGGGGCGGATCACGACGGTGGCCGAAAGGTCTGTGGCCTCCGTCCGGAGGACGAAGGGGCGGGTCTGGCCCTGCGCGGCATCTATGGTTCCGGCGCTAAGTGAGAGGGTTTCTTCCGGGGTGCGGAAGGTGGCGCGGCCGGTCTGGGCCGCGTCGAGCGACCAGAAGGGTTCGGTGCCGAAGCAGCGCAGCCAAGGTGCCTCCGGCAGGGCGCTGCCACGGCGCCGGGCGAGGAAGTTGAGTGAGGCCCAGCCCTGCCGCCCCTCGATGTTGAGCTGTGCCCAGGTGCTTGCCGGATTGGTGCGCACGATCTCCACACCGTTTTCGCCCGGCGAAAGTGTGCCGATCACGGGAGCGTCGGAAGAGGGGGCCGTGCGGACGTTCAGCACGTCATCCTGCGCGACGCCGGTCACGTCGTAGAGGGCGGGAAGATCCTGGGCCGGTGCCGCCGTGGCGATCAAGGTGAAAACAAGGGCCAGCACCGGCATTGTCGAGCGCACAGAACTAAAAATGCGAGGGGCCGAGGCGGGGTCAGCGGGGCGCAGTCGAACAAGGAACGCCTGTGTTTGAAACATTTGCGAGCTCCACTTGATTCCCGTTAGGGTTGTGGGGTGCCTGTCCTTGCCGACCATGGTCAAAGGAACCATAAGTAGGCTCGAGATTTAGATCAATGCGCAGTCCACCGCGGGGCGCAAACAATGAATATGAGGTAGTACTTTGAACTATGGCGAGTTGACTACGGTCATGCGCCGGCTTGCGCTCGAAGCCGGAGACAAGATCATGGAGATCTACGAGTCCGATGATTTCGAGGTGAAGTCGAAGTCGGACGAAAGCCCGGTGACGGAAGCGGACGAAGCAGCGGACGCCCTGATTTCTGCCGGTCTCCGCGAGGCTTTTCCGGACGTGGCTCTGGTGACCGAGGAACAGGCGGACAGCCACGATCTTTCGGCGGCAACCTTCCTGATCGTCGATCCCCTGGATGGCACCAAGGAGTTCGTGAAGCGTCGCGGCGATTTCACGGTAAACATCGCGCTGGTCGAAGACGGTGTGCCGGTTCGCGGCGTGGTCTACGCACCGGCCCGCAAGCGGATGTTCTACACCGACAGCGTCGGCAAGTCCGTCGAGGAGCAGGGGCCCTTCGATCCGGAAACCCCGGGCGAGACCAAGCCGATCCACGTGTCGGACCCCGACAACGGGTCGCTGATGGTGGTCGCATCCAAGTCGCACCGCGACGAGGCGACCGACGCCTACATCGGCAAGTACAACGTCAAGGAC
Organism: Allosediminivita pacifica; assembly: GCF_003054175.1. Lineage (GTDB taxonomy): Bacteria > Pseudomonadota > Alphaproteobacteria > Rhodobacterales > Rhodobacteraceae > Allosediminivita > Allosediminivita pacifica. Next base: position 195,936 of record NZ_QBKN01000004.1, on the reverse strand, counting down.
ATGACCAGCGCGGGATCCTCGCTGAAGTTCTGCCTCGTGGCGACGGGGGAAGCGGATCTCTACCCGCGCCTGGGCCGCACCATGGAGTGGGACACGGCCGCGGGCCATGCGGTGCTTGCCGGGGCGGGTGGCCAGGTCGTCCGCTACGATGACCATACGCCGCTCGCCTATGGCAAGCAGGGCTACGCGAACCCGTTCTTCATCGCCTATGCGCCTGGAGTCGAGCTGAAGGAGGCCTGAGCCGAATCCGGCCGGTCGGGTCCATAAGTGCCCGTTCCGGCGGCAAATTGCTTAGAATACAGGTCGGTTGAACTGGCAACTCCAGTCCGTCCGGTGTCAACGTCGCCTTACATCCCATATAATTCTGCTTGCATGACGTCTTTCGCCACGCAGATCGACAGAGGAACAGTCAGATGCAAACCAAAGTCACCAAGGCCATTTTCCCGGTTGCGGGCATGGGGACCCGCTTTCTCCCGGCGACCAAATCGGTTCCCAAGGAAATCATGACCTTGGTCGACCGCCCGCTTGTCCAATACGCCATCGACGAGGCCCGTGCCGCCGGCATCGAGGAGTTCATCTTCGTCACCGCCAAGGGCAAGAGCGCGCTCGAGGACTACTTCGACCATTCGCCGGCGCTCGAGCAGGAGCTCGAGGCCAAGGGCAAGGGCGATCTTCTCGAGATCCTCCAGAGCACGAACATGGAATCCGGCCAGATCGCCTACCTGCGTCAGGCGAAGGCGCTGGGTCTGGGCCACGCGGTGTGGTGCGCGCGGCGGATGATCCACGACGAACCCTTTGCCGTGATCCTGCCCGACGATGTGATCGCGGCCGAAACGTCCTGTCTCAAGCAGATGGTGGATGCCTACCAGGAAACCGGCGGCAACATGGTCGCGGCGATGGAAGTGCCGCAGGAAAAGACCAAGTCCTACGGCGTTCTCGACATCAAGGAAGACATGGGGTCGATCGTCTCGGTCAACGGCATGGTCGAAAAGCCGAAGCCGGAAGAGGCGCCTTCCAACCTGGCCGTGATCGGGCGCTATATCCTTTCGCCGCAGATCATGAAGAACCTCGAGGCGGCCGAAACCGGCGCAGGTGGGGAGATCCAGCTGACCGATGCGATCGCCCGCGAGATCGGTGAGGACAAGACCGGGGTCTACGGGTTCCGCTTCCGCGGTCAGCGGTTCGACTGCGGCTCCAAGGCGGGGTTCCTGCAGGCGACGGTGGCGTTCGGCCTTGCACGGGATGACCTGCGCGACGATCTAGACGCCTACCTCCAGGATGTGATGGCCGCGCGCAGCGCAGCGCAGTAGGTCCGGGGTTTCGGAGCGTGACAAATGTATTGGTTACCGGTGGCGCCGGGTATATCGGCAGCCACGCTTGTAAGCTTTTGAAGGCAGCCGGCTATTCGCCGGTGACCTACGACAACCTGTGTACCGGCTGGTCCGACGCCGTGAAGTTCGGCCCCTTCGAGCAGGGCGACCTGCATGACAGGGCGAGGCTCGACGAAGTGTTTGAGAAATACGCGCCCGTTGCAGTCATGCATTTCGCGGCGCTGAGTCAGGTGGGCGAGGCCATGGCCAAGCCCGGCCTCTACTGGCGCAACAATGTGGGGGGGTCGCTGACCTTGATCGAGGCGGCCTGCGATGCAGGCTGCATGAACTTCGTCTTCTCCTCGACCTGCGCGACCTACGGTGAACATGACAACGTGGTTCTGGACGAGGAGACACCGCAGATCCCGCTGAACGCCTACGGCGCCTCCAAGCGGGCGGTGGAGGATATCCTGCGGGACTTCGGCAACTCGCACGGGCTGAGGCACGTGATCTTCCGCTACTTCAACGTGGCGGGCGCGGACCCCGAGGGCGAGATCGGGGAGCATCACCGCCCCGAGACGCACCTGATCCCGGTCATGCTGGAGGCGATCGACGGCAAGCGCGACGGGCTGACGGTGAACGGCACCGACTACGACACGCCCGACGGGACCTGCGTGCGCGACTACGTGCACGTGATGGACCTCGTGCAGGCGCATGTGCTCGGGCTGAAGTGGCTCGAGGACGGAAAGCCCAGCCGTGTCTTCAACCTCGGGACCGGGCGCGGCTTCTCGGTGCGCGAGGCGATCGACGCGGCCGGGGCGGTGACCAACCGCGAGGTGCCCCACAGCGAAGGTCCGCGCCGTGCGGGCGACGCGACCAAGCTTGTGTCGGGCTCGACTCGGGCGGGTGAAGAGCTCGGCTGGGAGCCGGGTCTTTCGACGATGCCGCAGATGATCGCCGACGCCTGGCGCTGGCACAAGAACGGCGAATACACCGCCTAGGGAAAGGCCGGGGCGGGCGGGATCTTTCCGTCTGCCCCCAGCCACCGTTAACCGGGCGATAACCAGGTGCGGCGTCTACTGTGGCCATGATGCAGGGCCACGAATTCTCAGAAAACCAGGGCGCGCTCTTCGCGCCGGACGAAGCGCCCGAATACGCGGCGCCGGCGGTCCGGGTGCCTTCGTATCTCCGCGATCACCGCACCCGCCTGCGCGAGCGGTTCATGCAGGGCGGCCCCGAGGCGCTTCCCGACTACGAGCTTCTGGAACTGCTGCTCTTCCGGGCGATCCCGCGGAAGGACGTGAAACCGCTGGCGCGCGAATTGCTGGACCGGTTCGGGGACTTCAACACCGTCGTCTCGGCACCGGCCGCACGGCTGGCGGAGGTGAAGGGCGTCGGGGACGCGGTGATCTGCGAATTGAAGCTGGTGGAAGCCACGGCGCATCGCCTCGCGCGGTCGCGGGTCATGCAGCGCAGCATCATCAGCAGCTGGTCGGCGCTGATCTCCTACTGTCAGACGGCCATGGCACATGGCGAGATCGAACAGTTCCGCGTGCTCTTTCTCGACCGCAAGAACGTCCTGATCGCGGACGAGGCGCAGGGGCGCGGGGCGGTGGATCACGTGCCAGTCTATCCCCGTGAGGTGGTGAAGCGCGCTTTGGAGCTGAACGCGACGGCGCTGATCCTGGTGCACAACCACCCGTCGGGCGATCCGACCCCGAGTGCCGCGGATATCGAGATGACCCGCAAGGTCGAAGAGGCGGCCCGGACGCTGGGGATCACGCTCCACGATCACCTGATCATCGGCAAGTCGACGGAGCTCAGCTTCCGCTCGGAGGGGCTGCTCTAGCGCAGCCAGACTTCCACACGCCGGTTGGCCTCGCGGCCCCATTCGCTGTCATCGCAGGCCATGGGCAGAGCCTCGCCATAGGCGAGCGTCGAGATGTCGATCCGGTCGAAATCCGCGGTCTCGGCGGCGTCTGTCACGGCGCGGCGCACGGTTTCGGCGCGCTCGGCCGCGATCGCGAGGTTCGCATCGTGGGGGCCCTGTCCGTCCGAGAAGCCCACGAAGACAAGCCGCCGGTTGTCGTGGCGGCCGGTCTCAAGCGCGCTGGCGAGCCGCCCCACGTTGGAGCGCGATTGCGCGTCGAGGCGGATGGAGCCGGGTTCGAAGCGGAAGGAGATGCTGAGGCGGCGCAGCTCGCCGAGCGTGCGCGTCATGTCGCGGAGGCGGCGCAGGCCGTCCTCGCCACGCGCCACGGCGATGGCATTGGCCAGCCTGTCGCCCTGCAGGTCGAGCGGGATCTCCTCGGGGGCCTGATCGACGAAGCCTGCACGCCGGATCACCGGCTGCGCGGCATCCGAGCGGGTGAAGGCGAGGAAATCGCGCGCCAGCGCCGGCAGGCGGCGCGCGGGCGTGTAGAGGAACATGGGGGCGGTGAGCGGGTAGTCCTCGGTCTTGATGTTGCGCGACGTGGCGCGGAGGCGGAAGCCGCAGTCGCCCGTCAGGACCATGGCGCGCGCTGGTCCGATTTCGGAGTGTGAGGCAATACCGATCCCGAACGGATCGTCCGCGACCGCCCGGGCGAGAGCCGCGTTTGAGTCGTGGCGGACCACGCCTGCGCGCAGGTCTACACTGGAGGGGCGCAGAAGCTGGTCTGCCATGCCCTGGGCGAGGCCCGAGCCCGCGTTGCGCAGGTGGACGGTGACAGGCGCATCGGGCCCGCCGAGGGCCTGCCAGTTGGTGATCCGTCCGGCCAGCACCCCGGCGAGATCGGCGGGCGAGATCGTGTCGACGGGGTTGCCATGGGCCGCGACGGGCACCAGCGCGTCGAGGGCGAGGACATGGCTGCGGTTCGCGTGGGAGAGGTTGCCGACGCCCGCCTGCTGCGCGGCCTCTTCCTCTTCGGGGCGGATTTCGCGGAGGGCCATGACCATGTCCGCGCGCCCGTCGAGAAGGTCGGCAAAGCCGCTGTCCGTCGTGCCGATCCGCAGGCGAAAGCGTCCCACCGTCCGGCCGTCGCTTCCGTCGGAGAGGGTGTAGCTGAAACCGGTCTCGCTGCCGGTTTCGCGTTGGGCGCGCAGACCGTTGCGCAGTGCGAAGCTCTCGATCAGGGCGGGAAGGAGCACGTCACCGATGGTGCCGGAGCCCGAGATCGTCAGGTCGGCCACGAAGTCGGTGAGTGACGGGCAGCCGACGCCGATGCAGCGCACCCCCGTACCATCCACGGTCAGTTCGCCGTAGTCGGTGTCGATGCGATAGAACTCGCCGTCGAAGCCGAGCAGGGTCCCCGACAGTTCGATTGCTCCGTCGCGGGACCGCAGGGTGATGTCCTGAGCCTGGGTCGCCGAGGGCAGCACTGCGGCGAGCGCCGACAAAAAGAAAAGTGCGGCGAAGATCGCCGCACGCAACGTCACCATGAAATCCGTCTCGGTCCAGTCCCGTATCGGGATGATTTTCGGGTGTCCGAAGATCTTTTTCAACACCCGAAAGCTGTCATCCCGCGGTGCCGGGACGGCAGGCGGTCAGAGCCCGAGGCTCAGACCAGCTTGCCGTGGCAGTGCTTGAACTTCTTGCCCGAGCCGCAGGGGCAGGCCTCGTTCCGGCCGGGATTGCCCCAGGTCGCGGGATCGGTTTCGACGAAACCATCAACCAGAGGCTGGGGCGCCTCGGCGTCGACGTCGACATCAACCGGCTGCGGCTGCTGCGCGGTGGCAGGACCGGTGGTGGTGGCGGCTTCGCCCTCGGCCGCGGCACCTGCGGTGGCCGCCGCGGCGGCGGCACCGGCGACCGCGGGTTCGGGCTCGCGCTTTGGCTGCGCGTTCTCGCGCACCGCGTCCTGCTGCTGCCGGAAGCGGTCGATCAGGGCGCGCTGTTCGTCCTCGGACATCGGGCGGACCTGGCTGAGCTTTTCGGTTACGTCCTCGCGCAGGGTCTCGAGCATGCGCTCGAAAAGCTGGAAGGCTTCGGTCTTGTATTCGTTCAGCGGATCGCGCTGGGCGTAGCCGCGGAAGCCGACGACGGAGCGCAGGTGTTCCAGTGTCTGGAGATGGTCACGCCACTTGGTGTCGATGGTTTGCAGGAGCACCTGCTTTTCGATCTGGCGCATGGTGTCGGGGCCGAAGGCCTCGGCCTTTTCGGTCATGAGCTTGTCGGAGGCCGCCTCGAGCCGTTCGCGCAGCACGTCCTGGTCGACGCCGTCTTCCTCGGCCCAAGAGATCACCGGCTCGTCGATGCCAAGCCTCTGGAGGCAGGCGGCATATAGACCCTGAACATCCCACTGGTCGGCATAGGCGCGGGGCGGCGCGTAGATGTCGACCAGTTCGTCGATCACCTCGTGGCGCATGTCCTGCACGATCTCGGAGAGATCCTGCGCTTCCATGATCTCGCGGCGCTGGGCGAAGATCACCTTGCGCTGGTCGTTCATGACATCATCGAACTTGAGCAGCTGCTTGCGGATGTCGAAGTTGCGACCCTCGACCTTGGCCTGCGCGCGTTCGAGCGACTTGTTCACCCAGGGGTGCACGATTGCCTCGCCGTCCTTCATGCCGAGACCGCTCAGCACCTTGTCGAGCCGATCCGAGCCGAAGATGCGCATCAGGTCGTCTTCGAGCGACAGGAAGAAGGAGGACCGGCCGGGGTCGCCCTGACGGCCGGAGCGACCGCGCAGCTGGTTGTCGATGCGGCGGCTTTCGTGACGTTCGGTGGCCAGAACGAAAAGGCCGCCGGCCTTCTTGACCGCTTCCTCGTCGGCGTCGTGCTGCGCCTCGATCTCGGCGCGGATCTCGTCGGGGTGGCGGTCGGGATTGGCGGCGATGGCTTCCATGATCTGGAATTCCACGTTGCCGCCCAGTTTGATGTCGGTGCCGCGGCCGGCCATGTTCGTGGCGATCGTGACCGCTCCGAGCTTGCCCGCGTCGGCGACGATCTGGGCTTCCTGTTCGTGCTGACGGGCGTTCAGCACGTTGTGCTTGAGGCCGGCGTTCTTGAGCAGGGCCGAGAGCATCTCGGATTTCTCGATAGAGGTCGTGCCGACGAGGACCGGCTGGCCCTTCTCGTGAGCTTCCTTGATGGCCTCGACGATGGCGGCGTATTTCTCCTGACCCGTGCGGTAGACGGCGTCATCCTCGTCGATCCGCGCGATGGGCAGGTTGGTGGGCACCTCGACCACGCCGAGCTTGTAGATCTCGGCGAATTCCTCGGCCTCGGTCGTGGCGGTGCCGGTCATGCCCGAGAGCTTGTCGTAGAGGCGGAAGTAGTTCTGGAAGGTCACGCTGGCGAGCGTCACGTTCTCGGGCTGAATCTTGACGCCTTCCTTGGCCTCGATGGCCTGGTGGAGGCCGTCGGAGAGGCGGCGACCGGCCATCATGCGGCCGGTGAATTCGTCGATCAGGACGACTTCGCCGTCGCGAACGATGTAGTCCTTGTCCTTGTTGAAGAGCTTGTGCGCCTTGAGCGCCTGGTTGACGTGGTGAACGACCGTCGTGCTTTCGGGATCGTAGAGCGTCTGCTCTTCGGGGAGCAGGCCGCGGGCGTGCAGCTGCTGCTCGAGATATTCGTTGCCCTCGTCGGTGAAGGTGACGTTGCGGGTTTTCTCGTCGATCTCGTAGTGCTCGTCGGTGAGCTCGGGCACGAGACGGTTGACGCCGGTATAGAGCTCGGATCGGTCCTGCGAGGGGCCGGAGATGATCAGCGGCGTACGGGCCTCGTCGATCAGGATGCTGTCCACCTCGTCGACGATGGCGAAGTAGTGGTCGCGCTGGTGGATCTGGTCCAGCTCGGACTTCATGTTGTCGCGCAGGTAGTCGAAGCCGAGTTCGTTGTTCGTCGCGTAGGTGACGTCGGCGGCATATGCCTGCTTTTTCTCGTCTTCGGGCTGGCGGGGATAGACCACGCCGGTGGTCAGCCCCAGCGCGCCGTAGACCTTGGACATCCAGTCGGCGTCGCGGCGGGCGAGATAGTCGTTCACCGTCACGATGTGGACGCCGCGCCCGACGAGCGCGTTGAGGTAGGCTGGGAAGGTGGCGACGAGCGTTTTGCCTTCGCCGGTCTTCATCTCGGCGATGTTGCCCTGGTGCATGAATATGCCGCCCATGAGCTGGACGTCGAAGGCGCGCAGGCCGAGGGTCCGCTTGGCGGCTTCGCGGCAGTTGGCGAAGGCCTCGGGCAGAAGGTTGTCGAGGCTTTCGCCATCGGCGATCCGCTTCTTGAATTCCTCGGTCTTGGATATCAGGCTAGCGTCATCAAGCGCCTCGAATTCGGGTTCCAGCGCATTGATCTTCTCGACCAGCGGGCGGGTCGCCTTGACCTTGCGGTCATTGGGGGTCCCGAACACCTTGCGCGCGAATCTTCCCAGCATGAACGTCCAACCTGATTGACAGCTTCGTGTGCGGCATCTGCTTGCCCGCCTCGCACACAGCCCATATGACGGAAGGAACGACCGGCCTCGCAGAGCCTGCAGGGCGATGTAAGGGGCCGTTCTTTAACTGTCAACGCCGACCCCCGGGGACGGCAAGGCTACAAGGACGAATCAATGCCCAGAACCCTGATGAAGCTGTCGGCCGCGGCGCTGGCCGTTGGCCTCGCGCTGCCCGCGCAGGCACAGGAGAGCAGCGAAGAGTCGGCACAGGATGTCACGGCCGACACCGTGGTCGCCACGGTGAACGGCACCGAGATCACGATCGGCAACATGCTGATGGTTCGCGCGGCCCTTCCCGAGCAGTACGCGCAGCTTTCGCCGGACGTTCTGTGGGACGGCATTGTCGATCAGTTGATCCAGCAGGAAGTCCTGAGCCAGAGCGATCAGGCCGAAGAGAACCGCCGGGTGCAGGTCGCCGTCGAGAACGAGCGCCGCTCGCTGATGGCTGCCGTGGCGATCGAGAAGATCGCAGACGAGGCCGTGACCGAAGAGGCGCTTCAGGCGGCCTACGACGAGACCTATGCGAACGCCGACCAGGGCACGGAGTTCAACGCCAGCCACATCCTTGTCGAGACCGAGGAAGAGGCGCAGGCGCTGGTCACGCAGTTGAACGAAGGTGCTGATTTCGCCGAACTTGCCCGCGAAAACTCGACCGGTCCGTCGGGGCCGAACGGCGGTCAGCTTGGCTGGTTCGGTGCCGGCATGATGGTCGATTCCTTCCAGAAGGCGGTCGAGCAAATGGAGGTCGGCACGGTTTCGGAGCCGGTGCAGACGCAGTTCGGCTGGCACGTCATCAAGCTCAACGAGACCCGCACCGCCGAGGCGCCGGCGCTTGAAGAGGTGCGCGGAGAGCTGACCCAGCAGATCCAGCAGCAGGCCGTGTCCGACTATATCGACAGCCAGCTGGCGGAAGCCGAGGTGGATCGCGCCGATCTCGAGGGCGTGGACCCGACCGTTCTCAACCAGCTCGATCTTCTGCAGGACTGATCCCGTGGCCAAGACGCTTGCCCGTTCGCCGCTGGCGCCCGAGGGCTTTCCGGCGCTCCCCGTCATCGACGGGGTGCGCTTCGCGACCGTTCAGGCCGGGGTTCGCTACCAGGGCCGTACTGACGTCATGCTCGCCCTCCTCGATCCGGGCAGCGTCGTGGCAGGGGTCTTTACCCGGTCGGCCACACGGGCCGCCCCGGTGCTGGACTGCCAGCGCAAGATCGGGGGCGAAGCGCCAGATGGCGCGGCGATCCTCGTGAATTCGGGGAACGCGAACGCGTTTACCGGGAAGAACGGCGAAGAGGCGGTTGGCCATGTCACGGCTGCCGTGGCGAAGGCCACGGGCCTTCCGGACACGCGTGTCTTCACCTCCTCGACGGGCGTGATCGGCGAGCCGCTCAAGCACGAGCGGATCACCGCGAAGCTCGACGAACTGGTCGAGGGGCTCGATCCCGCCGGGATCGAGAGTGCCGCCAAGGCGATCATGACGACCGACACCTTCCCCAAGGGGGCGACGGCCGAGGTGGATCTGCCGCAGGGCCGCGTCAAGATCGCGGGTATTGCCAAGGGCTCCGGCATGATTGCGCCGGACATGGCGACGATGCTGGTCTACATTTTCACCGATGCAAAGATGAGCCGCACCGACCTTCAGGGCATGATTTCGGCGATCAACGAGCGGACCTTCAACTGCATAACCGTGGACAGCGATACCTCGACGTCCGACACACTTCTCATGGGCGCGACGGGGGCTTCGGGGGTCGAGGTCGGCGCGCAGGACAGCGCGTTTGCAGAGGCGCTTGAAGGCGTCATGCTAGACCTTGCGCATCAGGTTGTCCGCGACGGCGAGGGCGCTACGAAGTTCGTCACAATCGCGGTCACTGGCGCAGAGAGCGATGCGGATGCGCGAACCCATGCGCTGAGCATCGCCAATTCGCCGCTGGTCAAGACAGCCGTGGCCGGTGAGGATCCCAATTGGGGCCGCATCGTGATGGCGATCGGCAAGTCCGGCGCTGCGGCGGACAGGGACCTGCTGACCATCCGCTTTGGCGATGTTCTCGTGGCCGAGAAAGGCTGGGTCTCTCCGTCCTACAGCGAGGAACAGGGCGCGGCGAAGATGAAGCAGCCCGAGATCGAGATCGGGGTGGACCTGGGACTCGGCTCGGGGGCGGCGACGGTCTGGACCTGCGATCTGACGCACGGCTACATCTCGATCAACGCCGACTACCGCTCGTAGAGACGGGCAGGGGAGATCCCGCATGAAGATGGTCCTGGTTTCGGCCGTGGCGCTCGTGGATGTTGAAGGGCGCGTGCTGTTGGCACAGCGGCCCGAGGGCAAGTCCATGGCGGGCCTGTGGGAATTCCCCGGTGGAAAGGTCGAGACCGGCGAAACGCCGGAGGCCGCATTGATCCGGGAGCTCCAGGAAGAACTCGGGATCGGTACCTGGCAGAGCTGCCTGGCGCCCCTGACGTTCGCCTCGCATTCCTACGATGATTTCCATCTGCTGATGCCGCTGTTCATCTGTCGGAAGTGGGAAGGCGTCCCGCAGGCGCGCGAGGGCCAGGTGCTGAAGTGGGTGAGAGGGCGCGAGCTGCGCAACTACCCGATGCCTGCAGCTGACGTGCCGCTGATCCCGCTGCTGCGCGATTGGATTTGAAGCGTCAAGGAAAATGAGTAACAGTCCAGTGTGACTATTCCTTGTGCACCCTGGTTGCACAAAATATGATTCTTTTGCTGAGATTTTATTATGGATTTGTTAACGCATGATCCGTTAAAAAGGTTCCCACCAAAGGTTGGGAGGAATCGGTATGCTGAAGACTATCATCATGGGCAGCTGCCATTCGGTTCAGGGTCTTCTCGAGAAGACACTTCCCGATGGCCGCATCGCAGTTCGTGTCGGCAATCAGGTGTTCACGGGTCTTCCCGTGATGACTGGTGCCCCTGCCTAAATCAAAGCCCATCACGCTCACGCACATATAAAAAGGGGAGGCTAGATGCCTCCCCTTTTTATTTTGCTAGTGGCCTGTTCAGGTGATCGGACCGGCCCGAGCCGAGCGGTCACAGGGACCGCTCGATCTCCTCGCGTTCGAAGATTTCGATCACGTCGTTGGGACGAATGTCCTCGTAGTTCTCGAAGGCCATACCGCATTCCTGACCCGACTGGACCTCGGATACCTCGTCCTTGAAGCGCTTGAGCGTCTTCAGTGTGCCTTCGTGGATCACCACGTCGTCGCGCAGGAGGCGGACACCGGCGGAGCGGCGTGCAATCCCTTCGGTGACGAGGCAGCCCGCGACCTTGCCGACCCCGGAGACCTTGAAGACCTCCTTGATCTGGGCGTAGCCGATGAATTTCTCGCGGATCTCGTTCGAGAGAAGGCCGGAGGCCGCTGCCTTCACGTCGTCGACCAGGTCGTAGATCACGCTGTAGTAGCGGATTTCCACGCCCTTTTGGTTCGCCGCGTTCCGTGCCGGTGCGTTGGCCCGGACGTTGAAGCCGATCACCGGGCATCCCGACGCTTCGGCAAGGCCGATGTCGGATTCGGTAATGGCGCCCACGCCGGAGTGCAGCACGCGCACACGGACCTCGTCGTTGCCGATCTTCTCCATCGCCTGGACGATGGCCTCGGCCGAGCCCTGCACGTCGGCCTTGACGAGAATCGGCAGCTCGCTGACGTTTTCGTCTTCCTTGGCCTTGGCCAGAAGCTGGTCGAGCGAGGTGGCGGCACCTGCCGCGGCACGCTTGTCCTTGGCCGCCTGCTGGCGGTACTCGGCGATTTCGCGGGCCTGACCCTCGGTCTCGACGACGTTCAGCACGTCGCCTGCCTCGGGTGTGCCATTGAGGCCAAGCACCTCGACCGGAACCGACGGACCGGCTTCTTCGACGCGCTCGCCCTTGTCGTTGATGAGCGCGCGAACCTTGCCGTACTGCTCGCCCACGACGAAGATGTCGCCCCGGCGCAGGGTTCCGTGCTGGACCAGAACGGTGGCCACGGGGCCGCGGCCCACGTCGAGCTGCGCCTCGATGACGGCGCCCTGTGCGGCGCGGTTCGGGTTGGCCTTGAGCTCGAGGATCTCTGCCTGAAGCGCGATGGCTTCGAGCAGCTCGTCCAGGCCCTGACCGGTGTGCGCCGAGACTTCCACATCCTGCACGTCACCGGACATCTCCTCGACCACGATCTCGTGCTGGAGAAGGTCGGTGCGCACCTTGGTGGGGTTCGCCTCGGGCTTGTCGATCTTGTTGATCGCCACGATCATCGGAACGCCGGCGGCCTTCGCGTGATTGATGGCTTCGACCGTCTGCGGCATCACCGCGTCGTCGGCCGCCACCACCAGCACCACGATGTCCGTCACCTGTGCGCCGCGCGAGCGCATGGAGGTGAAGGCCGCGTGGCCGGGGGTGTCGAGGAAGCTGAGCGTCGCGCCGCTATCGGTCTGCACCTGATAGGCGCCGATGTGCTGCGTGATCCCGCCGGCTTCGCCTGCGGTCACCTTGGCATCGCGGATCGCGTCGAGCAGCGAGGTCTTGCCGTGGTCCACGTGGCCCATGATCGTGATGACCGGGGGACGGGGCAGCAGGTCCTCGGGGGCGTCCTCGACTTCCTTGATGACATCCTCGACGTCGGCGTCGGAAACGCGCGTCATGCGGTGGCCGAATTCCTCGATGATGAGTTCGGCGGTATCGGCGTCGATGGTCTGGTTCTGCGTCGCCATCACGCCGTTCTGCATGAGCGCCTTGACGACGTCACCGACACGTTCGGCCATACGGTTGGCGAGTTCTGCCACCGTGATCGTCTCGGGCAGCTGAACGTCGCGCACGACCTTCTCGCGCTGCTGGGAGCCGCCCATCGCCTTCTGGCGCTGGCGTTCCTGCTTGCGCTTCATCGCCGCGAGCGATTTCTGCCGGCCGCCTTCGCCGCCGGAGAGCGCCTGGTTCAGCGTCAGCTTGCCGGAGCGCCGGTTGCCGTCGTCACCACCACGGCCCTTGCCGCGAGTGTTGCGGTCGTCGCGCTCGCGCTCCGTCTTGCGGGGGGCTTCCTTGGTCTTGCCGCGGGTGTTGTCGGCAGCCTTGGGAGCGGGTTCGGCGGCGGGCTGATCGGCCACGCGTGCCGCTTCGGCTGCCTCGCGGGCCTTGCGCTCTTCTTCCTCGGCTTTCGCCTTGGCGCGCTCTTCGGCCTCGCGCTGCTCGCGCTCTTTCTGTTCCTTTTCGGCGCGCATGCGTTCGCGCTCTTCGGCGCGGGCCTTTTCCTCGGCCTCGCGCTTGGCCTGCTCGTCGGCTTCGCGCGCCTTGGCGGCCTGCAATGCCTTCAGCCGGCGTTCCATCTCGGCGTCGGTGATGCCGCCGGGACGCTTGCCGCTACCGCCCGCTGCGCCGGGTCCACCCTTGCCGGTACCGGCTGCGGGTTTGGCCACGGTGCGCTTGCGCTTGGTTTCCACCACGACGTTCTTGGTGCGGCCGTGGCTGAAGCTTTGCTTCACGTTGCCCGATCGGGGGCCACCGCGCAGACCCAATGTCTTTTTGCCGTCGTTATCGCTCATAAAGCTTCTTCATCCTTTCCGACGGCCCCTGCCGCCGCGTTCCGCGCCGGACCCTCCGGCGCGTAGACCCTTCAAACGTTGTGCTTCCCCTACAACACGCGCTGACAGACCGCCAGCGCCAAGCGCTGCATGGATCACCTTTTCCCGGCCGAAGGCGGCACCGAGTTCGTCCGCCGTGAGCCATCCGATGTAGTCGCCCCCGTAGGGGGTGCTCAGCTTCGACTTGCCCCGTTCCGAGCCATCGTCGGCCTGGATCAGGACCCGGGCCTCTTCCTTCTGGAGCCAGTCCTTGACCTTCTCGTAGCCGGCCACGGCCGCCCCGGACTTGCGTGCAAGGCTGACAAGATCGATGACGCGGCGGGCCAGCAAGGATTCCACCAAGGCCGGTAGTCCGTCGGGCGCCGTCACCGGGGCCTTTGCGGCACGGGAAAAGAGCCCTTTGCGCGCCGCACGATCCAGCGCAGCGCGATTGGCTGAGACATATATACCTCGTCCCGGCAGTTTTCCAGCCAGATCGGGCACAATCGCGGAATCGGGCCCGACGACGAAGCGGACAAGGTCCGATTTCGGATGCACCTCGCCCGTGGCGATGCATTTCCGCTCGGGTCCGAGCTCCCGGTCCTTGTCGTTTCCGCCGCGACTCATGCTCAGTCCTGCTGCTCCGTTTCGGTCTCGGATTCGGTCTCGCCGTCATCCTCGTCCTCGCGCTCGTCCGCCGAGTCGGCGGTGAGTTCCTCGGGGTCGACCCAGCCGAGCATGACGCGTGCGGTCATGACCATGTTCTGGGCTTCCTCGAGGCCGACGTCGAAGGGTTCGAGCAGGCCATCGTCCTTGTGCCGCTGACCGTCGACCGTGGTCCAGCCGCCGGCGAGTTCCCAGTCGGCGCAGGTGGCGAAGTCCTCGAGCGTCTTGATGTCGTCCTTGGCAAGCGCCTCGACCATCTGGGGGGTAAGCCCCTCGAAGGCGATGAGGTTTTCCTCGGCGCCAAGCGCGCGGGCGTTTTCCAGCGCCTTGCGGGCCTGTTCCTCGAGGTGTTCGCGGGCACGGGTCTGAAGCTCGGTCGCGGTGTCCTCGTCGACACCGTCGATCACGAGAAGCTCGTCCTGCTCGACGTAGGCGACCTCTTCGAGGTTGGTGAAGCCTTCGGAGACCAGCAACTGGGCGAAGAATTCGTCGAGGTCCAGCGTGTCCATGAAGAGCTGGGTGCGTTCCTCGAATTCCTTCTGGCGACGCTGGCTTTCCTCTTCCTCGGTCATGATGTCGATGTCGAGGTGGGTCAGCTGCGAGGCGAGGCGCACGTTCTGGCCGCGGCGGCCGATGGCCAGCGACAGCTGCTCGTCGGGGACCACGACCTCGATACGCTCGGCGTCTTCGTCGAGCACCACCTTGGAGACCTCGGCTGGCTGCAACGCGTTCACCAGGAAGGTGGGCATGTCGTCCGACCACGGGATGATGTCGATCTTCTCGCCCTGAAGCTCGTTCACGACGGCCTGCACGCGGCTGCCGCGCATGCCGACGCAGGCGCCGACCGGGTCGATGGAGCCGTCGTAGGAGATGACGCCGATCTTGGCGCGCGAACCGGGGTCACGGGCGACGGCCTTGATCTCGATGATGCCGTCGTAGATTTCGGGCACTTCCATCTTGAAGAGCTCGGCCATGAACTCGGGTGCAGTACGGCTGAGGAAGATCTGCGGGCCGCGCGTCTCGCGGCGGACATCCTTGATGTAGCAGCGGATGCGGTCGCCGGGGCGGTAGGCCTCGCGGCCGATCTTTTCGTTGCGGCGCAGGATCGCTTCGCCACGGCCGACGTCGACGATGACGTTGCCGTATTCCTCGCGCTTGACGACGCCGTTGATGATCGTGCCTGCGCGATCCTTGAACTCGTCGTACTGACGGTCGCGTTCGGCTTCGCGCACCTTCTGCAGGATAACCTGCTTGGCACTCTGGGCCGCGATCCGGCCGAGTTCGACGGGCGGGACTTCCTCGGAATAGGTGTCACCGACCTTGGGATCGGCCATGTACTGCTTGGCCTGCTCGACGGTCATCTCGGCCTGATAGTTCTCGAGCTCGTCATCCTCGACCACGGTGCGGACGCGAGTGAAGGTGGCGCGGCCGGTGCGGCGGTCGATGGACACGCGGATGTCCATTTCCGAGCCGTAGCGCGACTTGGCGGCACGAGCGAGGGATTCCTCCATAGCCTCGACCACCAGGGACGGGTCGATCATCTTTTCCCGCGCAACCGCTTCGGCGGTCTGCAAGAGCTCAAGCTGGTTGGCAGAGGTGATAGCCATCTGTCTTTACTCCTCGTCAGGCCGCCCGTCGGCCTCGATTTCATCGTATTGTCCGTCTTCCACGTGCGCCGCCTTGCGGGCACGAAGCATCTCGCGCACCAGTTCGTCGGTCATGACGAGCTTGGCATCGGTAAGCCAGCTGAAGTCGAGCCCTATGGTGCCCTCATCGACGTTTATCAGGATCTCGGTGCCGTCGGTCCCGGCGAGCACGCCGCGGAATCGCTTGCGGCCCTCGATCAGCTCGGAGGTCTCGAGCTTGGCCTCGAAGCCCTCGAAAGCCTCGAAATCCTTGAAGCGGGTCAGGGGGCGGTCGATGCCGGGGCTCGAGACTTCGAGCGTGTAGTTGTCGGTGATCGGGTCCTCGACATCCAGGAGGGCGCTGACGGCGGTCGAGATCTCGGCGCAGTCGTCAACTTCGATGGTGCCATCGGGTCGTTCGGCCATGATCTGCAGAAGGGGGGTCTTGCCCCCCATCAGCCGCAGGCGCACGAGCTCGAACCCCATGCCCTCGATGGCGGGGGTCAGGATCTCGGCCAGGCGTTGATCCATCGGAGATTTGGCTATGAGGTCTGACTCGGACATGGCGTCCTCGGTGTCTGAGAAACAAAAAAACGGGCCAACGGCCCGTTACATCGCTCCGGTGGAGCGCCGGTTTGGACCCCGGCGCGCCGCTGATGAAGCGGATATAGAGGGGCGTCGCCCTTTGTGCAAGAGGGAATGGGGCGTCAGCCTCTCGCTGAGACGCCCGTTCCCTCGTCCGTCGTGCGCGCGGCGTAGTCGGCCGCGGCGCGGATGCCGCCGAGCGGGAAGACGTGGATGCCCGCGAGCTGGCCTTCGGGCAACTCGTCCGCGCGGGAGGCGAGGTCTTCGAGCACTGACGTGGGTTCGAAGGGGCGAATCAGCTGGCTCACGTCCTTGGCGCGCTTCTGGAGCACCGAGAGCGAGGGCCCGACGCCGCAGGCGATGGCGAACTTGATGAGGGTCTGGAGCTTGGCCGGACCGGCGACACCGACGTGCACGGGCAGGTTGATGCCGGCGGCGTCGAGGCGCTTCATCCAGTCGATCACCGGGGCGGCGTCGAAGGCGAACTGCGTGACCATCGCCATGTCGGCGTCGGTACGCTCGGCGAAGTCCTGCTTCCAGCGGGCGGCATCGTCCACCAGCCTGGTGGAGCCGTCGGCGTCGATGTCGGGGTTGCCTTCGGGGTGGCCTGCCACATGCAGACGGCCAAAGCCGTGGGCGTCGAAGAGCCTGGTTTCAAGCAGCTGCATGGAGCTGTCGAAGTCACCTGCCGGGCTCTTGGGGCCGCCCGCGAGCACGAGGGCCTGGTCGGCACCGCCTTCCTCAGCGTAGCGCTTGAGCCAGAGGTCGAGCTCTGCGCGGTCCTTCACGAGCCGCGCGGGCACGTGGGGCATCGGCGCAAAGCCCTCGTCGGTCAGGCGCTTCGTGGTGGCGACCATCTCGTCGATGGGCGTGCCCTCGATATGGGCGATGTAGACGCGCGTGCCCTTGGGCAGCACCTCGCGGAAGTCTTCGATCTTGGAGGCAGTGCGCGGCATCACCTCGATCGAGTAGCCGTCGAGCATTCGGGCGGCGCGGCGGCTGGCGCCAGCCTTGGACTTGCCGAAGTTCAGAATAGCCATGGAATCCTCCTCCCTGAGGTAACTCGGTCAGTTGATCATCGTGTCCGGCAGGAACAGCGAGATCTGCGGGAACGCGACCAGCAGGATCAGCGTCACGACCATCGCGGTCCAGAAGGGCAGCACCCCGCGGAAGATCTCCCCCAGATCGACGTTGGGTGCGACGGATTTTACGATGAAGACGTTAATGCCTACTGGAGGCGAGATGAGGCCCATCTCGAGCGTCAGAACCGCCAGAACGCCGAACCAGATCGGGTCGATCCCGAGATCGAGGATCACCGGGAAGAAGATCGGCAAGGTCAGCACCAGCATGGCGAAGCCTTCGAGGAAGCAGCCCAGCACGAGGTAGATCGCGAGGATCACCAGCAGCGTGCCGGTCACCCCGAGATCCATCGCGTTCAGGAAGTCGCCCACGGCGCTGGGGATGTGGCTGAGCGCCAGGAAGGGGTTCACGAGGTGCGCCGCGATCAGGATGAGCATGACCGTCGCAGTGGTCACGATGCTGTCCTGGCAGGCGTTCCAGAAGGTCTTGAGGTCCAGCCTGCGGGTCACGACGCCGTAGAGGATGGCGATGCCCGCGCCGACGCCAGAGGCCTCGACCGGCGAGAAGAAGCCGGCGTAGATGCCGCCGATCGTCAGCATGATCGTGAGCAGGATCGGCAGGGCGCGGACCATCGCCTGGGTTTTCTCGGCAAAGGTGGTGGAGGGGCCCCCGGGTCCGTACTCGGGGCGGAGCCAGCAGATCAGTGTGATAGTGGTCACGAATGCGGTCAGCAGCAGGATGCCGGGCAGAACGCCGGCGAGGAAGAGCCTACCGATGCTCTGTTCGGTGAGGATCGCGTAAATGACGAAGCCGGTGCTGGGCGGGATCAGGATGCCAAGGGTGCCGCCGGCGGCTACGCAGCCCGTCGACAGGCGCGGATTGTAATTGAAGCGGTCCATCTGGGCTAGGCTGACCTTTCCCATGGTCAGGGCAGAGGCCACCGAGGAGCCCGAGAGCGCCGCGAAACCGCCGCACCCGATGACGGTGGCCGAGGCCAGCCCGCCGCGCACCTGGCCGATGGCGGCATAGGCGGCGTCGTAGAGCTGGCGGCTCATGCCGGTGTGGCTGGCCACGTTGCCCATCAGGATGAACAGCGGGACCACGACAAGCTCGGGGTTCGAGGCGAGGGTGAAGGTCTCGGAGGACAGCAGCGACATGGCCGCATTCCACCCGTTGAGCTGCCAGATGCCGAGGAAGCCCACCAGGAACATGGCGAAGGCGACGGGGATCCGGAGCATCAGCAGGATCAGTAGCGCGACGATGCCGGTGAGGCCGATGGCGCTGGCACTCATGACTGGGTCCATTCCTTGCGTATGTCACGTCCGGAGACGATCAGTTCCAGCGCGCGCAGCATCATGCCGAGGGCGGTGAGCGCGGCGAAGGCACAGAGGGCCCACTGGAACCAGGCCTTTGGCAGGCCGAGAAGATTGGTGGAGAGGTTCAGCATGACGCTGAGCTGGGCGCTGTCCCAGACCGACCACGCGATGAACCCGAAGATCAGTGCGCCCAGAAGGGCGGCGGTGATGTCGATCACGCGGTTCACGGCGGAGGGGAACTTGCGTTCGAGCAGGTCGACGGAGATGTGGCCGCCGTTGCGGTCGCAAAGCGCCATCCCGCCGAAGACGAGGATCACCATGGTCATGGTGATGAGATCCTGGCTGCCGAAGAGGGGGCTTCCGAAGGCGCGGCCGATCACGTCGACCAGGATGATCCCGGTCTCGGCCACGAGCCCCAGCGCGCCGATGGCAGCGGACAGGCTGATGAGCCCGTCCGCCACTTTTCTGATCGTGCCAAGCACTTATTCGCCCCGCATCGCGGCAAGGGCATCCTCGCCGTTTACGTCCGAGACGTAGGCGTCGACCACGTCGGCCACGGCGTCCTCGAAGGCCTGTGCCTCTTCCTCGGACAGGTCGACGAAGGTGTTGTCGCCCGCCTCGCGCGCGGCCTCGATGGCGGCGTCGGAGGTGGCGTACCAGCCTTCCTCGGCGGACTTGGAAAGCGCCATGCCCGCGGCTTCGTCGATGGCGGCCTTGTGCTCGTCGCTCAGCGCGTCGTAGGCGCCCTGGCCCATCACCGTATAGAACGCGAGACGGCCGAGGTTGGCGCCGAGCGTGTAGCTGTTGGCCACCTCGTCGAGGCGGAAGTCTGCCAGCGTGGAGCCGCCGGTGATGACGCCGTCGATGAGGCCGGTCTGCAGCGCGTTGTAGACCTGGTTGATGGGCATCTGCACCGGGGTCGCGCCGAGCGCTTCGGCCACTTTGGCGGCGGTGGAGCCCGCGACGCGGACCTTGAGGCCTTCAAGGTCGGACGGCTGGCGGATGACCGCGTCCTTCATGATGAAGATGTTGGGTTCGGAGGTCCAGAGCGCCAGCGGCTTGGTGGCCGGGAACTCGGACTTGAGGTGATCCTCGTAGGCGGCCCAGAGCGCCTCGTAACCTGGTGTGTCCAGCGGGATCGCGTTGGGCATTTCCACGATCATGGTCTTGCCGAACTGCGAGGAGGTGTAGCCGGGCAAGCCCCAGACCATGTCGGCGGCACCCTGCACCGCGCGGACGTACTGTTCGACCGGGCCGGCCCCGAGTTCGCCGCCGTGGTAGCCGCGAACGGTGAGTTCGCCGTCGGTCGCGGCGCTCAGGTCCTCGTTCAATTGTTCGATGACGCTGGCGTTGATGGTGTGGAACGGCGGCGTGAAACTGGCGAATTTCAGTTCCTCTGCCTGCGCTGCGAAGGCCGCGGTCACGGCAAGAGCGGCACCTGCGACAACTTTCCTGATCTGCATTGTCTTCCTCCCAGTGAGACTAGCATTCCCCCGTTCCCGCAGGGGGCGGAGGGTATTTCCGGCGGCCGCCTGGCCGCCGCCGGGGTTCTTTGTGACGGGCTTTGGGGCCCGATGCCATGTAATTATTCTTATCGTGACACGGCAGTTAAACTTATCGCGACAGGATCACGCCGCCTTGGTGCGCCAGCTGTCGGCGTAGTTCTCGCGTGCTTCGCTGGAGTAGGGCGTGGGCGACACGCGCACGCGGATCTCGGCCTGCTTGTGCGGCTCTGCCGAGGTCTTGGCGGTGTCGTCGGGCTCGCCCCATTTCATCGTCAGGACATCTCCGACCTCGACGCTGGAGTCGACCACGCCGAGGCTGAGCAGGCAGCGCTCGTTCCAGCTGTAGCCGTTGAACATGGACATGCCGACCATCTTGTCGCCGTGCATCACCATGTCCGCGCTGGAGCTTGCGTAGTTCGGCTGCGGGAAGTCGATCCACTTGTAGGGGGTGCCTTCCTCGAAGGCCGAGGAGATGACCTTGAGCACGTCCTCCTTGTTCCACTCGAAGGTGACCTTCTTGCGGTTGGTGGGGGCGTCCTTCATCTTGGTCAGGGCTTCCTTGCCGATGAAGTCGTCCTTCTTCCAGCCGATGTAGAAGCCGTAGCCCAGCTCGAACGGATTGACGTAGTAGTCCTCGATGTTGTCCGAGACGAAGCTGCCGCCGATGGCACCTGCAGCCTCGTACATGTCTGAGCCGAGCCATTCGCGGTATTCCGCGAGCATGCCGTCACCGGTGTAGATGCCGGGCAGCGGCGAGGGGATCCAGCCGGATTCCAGCGTGTTGGTCGAGTAGGCGCGGCTGCCGCAGCGCACGATATCGACGCCCGCGTCCTTGGCGGCTTCGAGGATGGTGTTGAGGATGTAGCTCTTGTCTTCGTAGGGGCCCCAGATCTCGAGCCCGGGCGCGCCGGACATGCCGTGGCGCAGGGCCTGCACCTTCTTGTTGCCGACGTTGATCCAGTCGACGTGGAAGAACTTGATGTCCGGAACCGGGCCGCCGTTCATCTTTTCGAAGATGGCGGGCGCAAGCGGGCCCTGGATCTGGTAGCGGTAATGGGTGCGCAACACGCGTTCGCCCTCGGGGCGCGACGGCGACCGGGGGTCGTACTTGATGCGCACGTTCCAGTTGCCGTAGGCGGCGCAGAACATCAGCCAGTTCGAGGTCGGCGCGCGGCCAACGAGGACGTACTTGTCTTCGCGCTCGCGGAAGATGATGTGGTCGCCGATGACATGGCCGTTGGGCGTGACGGGCACGTAGTGCTTGGCGCGGTTCAGGTCGAAGTTCCCGAAACCGTTGATGCCGTGGTAGGCGAGGAATTCGGTGGCCTGCGGGCCCTCGACGATAAGCTCGTCCATGTGGTGGCTCTGGTCGAAGAGCACGGCGCCATTGCGCCAGGCGGCCTGTTCGTTGCGCCAGTTCTCGAATTCGGGCGTCACGACGGGGTAGACATACATCCCGGCGCGCGAGTTGCGCAGCATTTCGACCGGGTTCTTCCAGTCCTTCATGACGTCGTTAAGGCTAGGCATTCGGATCTCCTCCTTGGTGTCTTTTGACAGGGGTCAGTCTGCGATCAGCGAGAGGCCCGGCACGCGCTCGGCGAGCGCGGGTTCCTTTCGCATCACGTATTCGAGGTTGGCGCGCGCCAAACGGGCGTGTTCGCGGGCCAGCGCCTCGGCGCGGGCGCCTTCACGGGCGCGGATCGCGTCGGCCATAGCGCGGTGCTGCTGCTGCGCGCGCGTCAGGCTTTCGCGGAAATCCGGAATCATCTCCTGCCCCTGCAGGAAGGACGAGGGCGAGGCCGCGGGCAGGCGCCCGGCGCGTTCCAGTTCCTTGGCGAGGATCGTGGAGCCGGCGAGGCGACCGAGCAGGTCATGAAACTCGGCGTTGAATTTCTGGTAGCTGCGGAAGTCGAGCGTGCCGGCAACGGCCGTGTCGAGTTCGGAAAGGACCTCGTCCAGCCGCGTGGCAAGCGCGGGCACCATGCCGCGCTCGGCAGCGAGACGGGCGGCAGTGCCTTCAAGCACGCCGCGAAGCTCTATCGCGTCCTTGATGTCGGAAAGCTTGAACTGGGCGACGCGGCAGCCGCCGGTTTCTACCCGTTCCAGCAAGCCTTCGTCCACGAGGCGGTCCATCGCCTGACGAAGCGGGGTGCGCGACAGGGACAGACGTTCGGCCAGCGCGGTCTCGGGGAGACGCTCGCCGGCACCGAAGGCCGCGCCCAGCACCATCGAGCGCAACTCGATAAGTGCGCGCGCGAACTGTGCATTTCTCTCCTGACGATCCATGCACCCTCCTCCCAGAAGCGCATCACGATTCGACGCTATTCTGTATACAGTTTTCGGTCAAATCCTTTTCGATCACGTCTATGGGGGCGGTTATGGGGGCGGTTTCGGAGCCGAATTACGCTATACTGTATACGGAATGCGCCGAGCGTGTCTCGACTGGCTTCGGGCCACCAGAACTGCGGACACGCGAAAACCGCGCACCGCCCACGGGCAGCGCGCTTCGTCTGATCGACGAACGCAGGTGTCCCGGGGCGGGTGCGACCCGATCAGAGATCCGATGATGTAGGGAAAGAGTTGGTGCCCAGGAGAGGACTCGAACCTCCACGACCGTTAAGTCACTGGTACCTGAAACCAGCGCGTCTACCAATTCCGCCACCTGGGCCGGTGGTGTGAGGCAGCCGTTTAGTGATGGGTCAGGGGAGTGTCAATGACCTTTTTCGCGCTATCTGCCCCTGCACGGAGCGCGCGGCAATCGGGCCTCTTGCCCGGTGGCTCAACGCCTTATAGTCACGGGTGAAACACGCATTCCCGGAGAGACAGCCATGTCCAAACTGGTGACGATCATTGGGGGCTCCGGCTTCATCGGCCGCTACATCACCCGCCGCATGGCCCGTGAGGGCTGGCGCATCCGTGTCGCGGTACGGCGGCCGAACGAGGCGATCTTCGTGCGCCCCTACGGCGTGGTCGGGCAGGTCGAGCCGGTCACCTGCAACATCCGCGACGATGACAGCGTTCGAGCCGTGCTGCACGGGGCCGACGCTGTCGTGAACTGTGTCGGCGTTCTCGTGGAAGCCGGCCGCAATACTTTCGATTCCGTCCAGGCCCAGGGCGCCGAGCGCGTCGCCCGCATCGCCGCCGAGGAAGGGATCGAGCAGCTCGTGCAATTGTCCGCGATCGGTGCCGACGCGGAAAGCGACAGCGAGTACGCCCGCACCAAGGGGCAGGGCGAGGCATCGATCCTAGAGAACTTCCCGAACGCCGTGATCCTGCGGCCCTCCGTCGTCTACGGCGCCGAGGATGAGTTCTTCAATCGTTTTGCCGGAATGACCCGGATGGGACCCGTGCTGCCGGTGGTCGGCGCGAACACGAAGTTCCAGCCTGTCTACGCCGACGATGTGGCGCGTGCTGCAGTCACAGCCGTGCTCGGCCAGGCGAAGCCGGGGATCTACGAGCTTGGCGGGCCAGAGGTGAAGACCTTCCGCGAGCTGATGAAAGACATGCTTCACATCATCCGCAGGCGGCGGGCCGTGGTGAACATCCCCTTCGGCATCGCCGGGCTCATGGGCCGTGCGTTCGATTTGCTTCAGTCGGCGAGCTTTGGCCTGATCACCCCACCGCTGAGCGCCGACCAGGTGCGCAACCTGCGCCATGACAACGTGGTTTCCGGCGACGTGATGACCTTCGAGGATCTCGGGATCGCACCGACCGCGCATGAGGCTGTCCTGCCGGACTATCTCTGGCGGTTCCGTCCTTCCGGGCAATACGACGCGATCAAGGAATCGGCCGAGAACCTTCGGGCGGACTGATCGAATCGAAAGCAGCGCCGAAACCGGCGCTGCGTTTCCCCAAGAGCGGGATCAGACCGACCGGTGTGCCGCGGCCCGGGTCTTCGGAGCATCGCGTAGATCTTCGAACAGCTCAGCGTTCCTGCAGCCCTCGGGCAGATCCCGAATGCTGTCAATGGGACGCTGGAGCCAGCGGGCGCAGCCTTCGGTCCAGGGGCAGCCCCGGCACCGCGTCACGATGGAGGCCCAGTCGTCCTGTGTGAGCCGGCCGGTCGCAAGCGCGGCGGCGAGATCCGTGCCCGTCGCCTTGGCCATCCTCAGCGCCATCCAGTAGTGCTGCCGTTCGGAGCCGAGTGGCGCGTAGGGGTTTTGATAGGCATGGTCGCGGATCATCGTCTCAATCCCGCTGAAGACTACGGAACAGATCGTCGTTGCGACAGAAGGCAGGGGGCTCGGTGGCCGGGCCGGAAAGATCCTCGAGCCATCTCTCGCAGGCGCAGGGTGCGGTGCAGCCCGTGCACTTCAGTACCGCATCTTCCAGCTGCATGAAGCCGAGCCGACCGCGGAGCATCTCTTCTTCGAGATCGATGCCCCGGGCGTTGGCCATCCTGTCCACGAGACCTGCGTGGCGCTTGTAGCGGGTATCCATGAGACCCTCCCTTCCCTGTCAGGTTTCCACCAAGTGGGGGGAGTGTCTCAGAATGACAGACGGCGCGCCTTGACTCAGGTCAACGCAGGGTTGCTGCTCAGCGGCCTCCCATCTCGGCCACGGTGCGGCGAACCACGTCCATGCGCTGACTGTTGGGCGGGTGCGTGCCGAGGAAGCGGTTGCCCGGATCGGGGATGCGGTTGAAGAAGAGCGCGCCGCGGACGGGGTCGTAGCCGGCCCGAGCGGTGATGATCGTGCCGAGCCTGTCGGCTTCGAGCTCGAAGTCCTTGGAGAAGGTCCGCGCGCCCACTTGAGCCCCGAGAGACTCCGCAGTGCGGACCGCATCGGCATTGGCCCCGGTGACCGCAGCGATGCCCGAGAAGATGACCGCTCCGACAGAGGCGCTGTCCTGCATGCGGTTGATGTGCGCGAGGATGTGGTGGGATGCCTCGTGGCCCATGACGAAGGCAAGCTCGTCGGGGTTCTCGACCGAAGAGATCAGCGCAAGGTTGAACGCCAGGATCGGCCGGCCGCGCGAATCCACGGTCTGGAACGCGTTCGCAGGCTGGCCGGGACGGTCGTCGGCAACGATCAGGAAATCGCAGTTGTCCTGGCTTGCTGCGCGGCGGCAGGCGGCTTCCGCGACGGGTTCGACCGTCTGGACCACCTCGACGAACTGCCGGGCGGCCGCTGAGGCGACGGGTTGTTCCTGCGCGGGTCTTTGCGGAGAGGGTGATGGCCCCCGCGGCGTGGCCGTGGAGACGGTCACTGTCCCGCAGGCGGTGAGCATCAGGAATGCGGCGATCAGGAAGCGGTGCATTGGATCTCCGGAGATTGAGATTCGCCATAGGATAGGCATCGAAGGCCTGCACAGGAAGGGGCGCTCTGTCACTTGGCGGTGTGCTGGCATGGCGGTCACACTGTGCGACGCCCAAAGCCCCGATTTCGGATTGCACCCGGCCGGGGGACCGCTACGCTGATCTCATGTTCAGTATCGAGCACGATTTCGACGCGACGGTTGTGACCCTTGTCGACGAGGGCGAAGTCCCCCTTCAGGAGGATGTCATCGTGTCGTCCTTCGAGGAGTGCGTCACCGTCGAGCAATACGACCCGCGGACCGACCAAACGGTGCGCATCACGCTCTCGCAGACGCAGATGAAGGACCTTGCGGCGGCGATCAATCTTCCCGAGGGTGTCTACCGGCGCAAGAAATAGCCTCAGGGTTCGATCCGGAAGACCTTGTCCCGGCCGGTTTCTCCGCGCACGAGCGTCAGCCGCGACTTCGGAATGCCAAGCGCCTTCGCCAGTATCTTGATAACCGCGGCATTGGCTTTGCTATTCTCGGGAACTGCGGTGACATGGATCCTGAGGCCGTCGGGGCCACGGTCGATCGCATCGCGCGAGGCGCGCGGTGTCACGCGGCAGGACAGCGTGGCGCCGGGTTGGGCGAGGTCGGCAAGGCTTCCTTTCATGCTGGGCGGCTAGCATTGCGCCCCAGGGGCGGCAAGGTTGCTTGAAACCGTCGCCCCAAGCGCAGAGATACAGGTCTGGACAAAGAAGGATTGCCCATGCCGCCCCGCAACGATGCCGCCCTCGATTTCCTGCTGATCCGCCGTTCGCGCCCGGCCAAGACGCTCACCGGCCCCGCGCCGGATCGCGAGGCCCTGTTGCCGCTTCTCACGGCAGCTGCGCGCAGCCCCGACCATGGCAAGCTGGAGCCCTGGCGGTTCGTGGTGCTGCAGGGGGATGCGCTGCAGCGTGTCGCCGGTGCGGTCGCCGCGCGGGGCGCGGAGATCGGCAAGGGAGAGTCGGATATCGAGAAGGCCCGTCGGGCCTTTGCGGACAGCCCGCTTTGCGTCGTGGTGGTCGAAAGCCCCAAGGAAAGCGAGAAGATTCCTGCCATCGAGCAGACCTATTCGGCGGGCGCCGTCTGTCTTGCACTGCTCAACGCCGCGCTGGCGGCCGGATGGGGTGCTAACTGGCTGACAGGCTACGGGGCGTTTGACAGGCCGCTGGTAGAGCGCGAACTGGGTCTTTCGCAGGACGAGCAAGTTGCCGGGTTCATCCATATCGGCACCGAGAGTGTGGCGCCTCCGGATCGTCCGCGTCCCGATCTCGAACAGATCGTCACCTGGGTCGAGGCATGATTCCCAAGGCCGTCCTGCGCGCCCTGGGCCAGATCGGCGATCCGAGGTTCCGCAAGGTGCTGCTCCTGGGGCTCGGGCTGACCGTGGCGACCTTCGTCGCGGTCTACCTTGCCTTCGTCTGGCTTGTCGGCTGGTGGGTGGGCGATTCCGTGACGCTGCCCTGGGTCGGCACGGTCACCTGGATCGACAATGCGCTGAGCTGGGGGGCAATCCCGCTCATGCTGCTGCTGTCGGTCTTTCTGATGGTGCCGGTCGCCTCGGCCTTCACCTCGATCTTTCTCGAAGAGGTGGCGGATGCGGTCGAGGAGGTGCACTACCCGGCGCTGCCCAAGGCGCCGTCTATCCCCTTCGCCGAGGCGGTGAGAGATTCCGTGGGTTTCCTCGGGGTCCTGATCGCGGCCAACGCCGTGGCGCTGGTGCTCTACCTTATGTTCGCGCCCTTCGCGCCCTTCATCTTCTGGGGGCTGAACGGCTTTCTGCTGGGGCGGGAATACTACACGCTGGCGGCCATGCGTCGCGTCGGCCGGGACGGCGCCAGGCAGCGGCGACGGCGGCACATGCCGACCATCTGGGTGGCCGGAGTGGTCATGGCGCTGCCGCTATCCGTGCCGATCCTGAACCTTCTGGTGCCGATCCTCGGCGCGGCAACCTTCACGCATCTCTTCCATATGCTCGAGGACCGGCGGGGGCGGGCCTAGTAGGTCGATCCCGGCGGTCCCATACGCTGGAACATCCACGAATCGATGTCGCGCACCGAGATGACGCCCGACAGGATGGTTCCGGCGATCAGCCCCCAGACGACGATGGTCACGCCCGTGGTGATCCAGGCCTTTTTCTTGAGGTTGTGCACCTCGGGACTGGAGGAATGCGTGCCCTCCACCACGGTGCCGACGTCGCCCTGCGTCTTGAGGCGGATCGGGATGATGGTGAGGAAGGCGAGGAACCAGATCATCGCGAAGAGAACGATTGCGGAAGTGATACTCATCAGACCTGCTCCAGTTCGACCAGTGTGCCCTGGAAATCCTTGGGATGTAGGAAGAGGACCGGCTTGCCGTGCGCGCCGATCTTCGGCTCGCCGTCGCCAAGGACCCGCGCGCCCTGGTCCTTGAGGCGGTCACGGGCGGCGAGGATGTCTTCCACCTCGTAGCAGACGTGGTGGATGCCGCCCGAGGGGTTCTTCTCGAGAAAGCCCGCGATGGGGGAGCTTTCGCCCAAGGGGTACAAGAGCTCGATCTTGGTGTTTGGCAGCTCGATGAAGACGACCGTGACGCCGTGGTCGGGTTCATCCTGCGGCGCAGCGACCTTGGCGCCCAGCGTGTCGCGGTACATGGCCGAGGCTGCTTCGAGGTCCGGAACGGCGATGGCGACGTGATTCAGGCGACCGATCATGTGTCTCTCTCCGGGCAAAGTCTGGGCAGGTTATGGTGTCTCCAAGACGCTCTCACAAGTGCGGTGCGGCCATTAACCGCTTGTTAGCGTTGACGGGGCAGTCTTCCCGGGTCTGCTGACGGAGGGGATGATGGACGACGAAACACGACTCGGTTCGATGCCTCGACCGAACAGTCGGCGCCCGCTTCTGGGCCTGACGGTCCTGGTTGTCGAAGACAGCCGCTATGCCTGTGACGCGATGCGTCTGATGTGCCTCCGCTCGGGGGCTCGGATCCGGCGCGCGGATTGCCTTGCCTCGGCCCGGCGCCATCTTCAGGTCTACCGCCCCAGCGTGATCATCGTGGATCTGGGGCTGCCGGATGGGTCGGGCGCGGACCTGATCGCCGAGCTCTGTCGCTCCGTGCCGCGCATCGGCGTGATCCTGGCTACGAGCGGCGACAGCTTTGCCGAAGACGTGGCGCTGGCCGCTGGCGCGGACGGGTTCCTGGCCAAGCCGATGACCTCGCTTCCGGCCTTCCAGGCTGCTGTCATCGAAAAGCTGCCGCCCGAGATGCGCCCGAGCGGGCCGCGCACGATCAGCGCCGAACCGATCTGCCCGGACCCGATCTCCTATCGCGACGACATGGCCCACGCGGCCGAGCTCCTGCGCGACCGGATGGAGCCCGGGGCGATCCGCTACGTAACGCAGTTCCTGGGCGGGGTGGCGCGCAGTGCGGGCGATCATGTCCTCGAGGATGCCGCCGCGGACCTTGCCAGCGTCCATGAGGAAGGCACACCACATGCCGCCGCCATGGCGCGGCTTTCCACGTTGGTTCAGGATCGGGTGTCCGACCGGATCGCGATCTGAACGAAAAAGGCCCGCCGTTGCCGGCGGGCCTTGGCTTTATTCCTGCGGGATGACGCGCAGGCCAAGCTCCATGAGCTGATCGCTGGTCGGCTCCGACGGCGCGTTCATCATCAGGTCCTCGGCCCGCTGGTTCATCGGGAACATGATGACTTCGCGGATGTTCGCCGTGTCCGCCAGGATCATGACGATGCGGTCGATGCCGGCCGCGCATCCGCCGTGCGGCGGGGCGCCGAAGCGGAAGGCGTTGACCATGCCGCCGAAGCGCTTGCGCACCTCGTCTTCACCGTAGCCGGCAAGCTCGAAGGCCTTGAACATGATGTCGGGGCGATGGTTCCGGATGGCGCCCGAGAGGATCTCGTAGCCGTTGCAGGCGAGGTCGTACTGGTAGCCTTTCACGCTCAGCGGATCGCCGTCGAGCGCGTCCTTCCCGCCCTGCGGCATGGAGAAGGGGTTGTGGCTGAAGTCCACCGCGCCGCTTTCCTCGTCCGCCTCGTACATCGGGAAGTCGACGATCCAGGCAAAGGCGTAGCGGTCCATGTCGGTCAGGCCGCATTCCTCGCCGATCACGTCGCGCGCCTTGGAGGCCACGCGTTCGAAGCTCGCGGGCTTGCCGCCGAGGAAGAAGGCCGCGTCGCCGACGCCGAGACCCAGCTGCTGGCGGATCGCCTCGGTCCGCTCGGGGCCGATGTTCTTGGCCAGCGGGCCGGCGGCCTCTGTCTCGCCGTCCTTGTCGCGCCAGAAGATGTAGCCCATGCCGGGCAGGCCTTCCTTCTGCGCGAAGGAGTTCATGCGGTCGCAGAACTTGCGCGAGCCGCCCTTGGGCGCGGGGATCGCGCGGATCTGGGTGCCGTCCTGCTCGAGCAGCTTGGCGAAGATGGCAAAACCTGAACCGCGGAAATGCTCGGACACGTCCTGCATCTCGATCGGGTTGCGCAGGTCGGGCTTGTCGGTGCCGTATTTCAGCAGCGACTCGGCATAGGGGATCTGCGGCCACTCGGTGTCGACACTGCCGTCGCCGAATTCCTCGAAGACGCCCTGGATGACCGGCTGCATCGTCGCGAAGATGTCGTCCTGCTCGACGAAGGACATCTCCATGTCGAGCTGGTAGAAATCGGTGGGCGAGCGGTCGGCGCGCGGGTCCTCGTCGCGGAAGCAGGGCGCGATCTGGAAGTACTTGTCGAAGCCCGAGACCATGATCAGCTGCTTGAACTGCTGCGGCGCCTGCGGCAGCGCGTAGAACTTGCCCGGGTGCAGGCGCGACGGCACGAGGAAGTCGCGCGCGCCCTCGGGGGAGGACGCGGTGATGATCGGCGTCTGGTATTCGCGGAAACCGCTGTCCCACATGCGCCGCCGGATCGAGGACACCACGTCCGAGCGCAGCATCATGTTGCGCTGCATCGCCTCGCGGCGCAGGTCGAGATAGCGATAGCGCAGGCGGGTTTCCTCGGGGTATTCCTGATCGCCGAAGACCATCAGCGGCAGTTCCTCGGCGGCACCGAGCACCTCGACGTCACGGATGTAGACCTCGATCTCGCCGGTGGGCAGCTTGGGGTTCACGAGGCTTTCCGCACGCGCCTTCACCACGCCGTCGATGCGCACGCACCATTCGCTGCGCAGGCGTTCGACCTGGGAAAAGACCGGGCTGTCGGGATCGCAGAGCACCTGCGTCATGCCGTAGTGGTCGCGCAGGTCGACGAAGAGGACGCCGCCGTGGTCGCGGATGCGGTGGACCCAGCCGGACAGGCGAACGGTATCGCCCACGTTATCCATGGTCAGGTCGGCGCATGTATGGCTGCGATAGGCGTGCATAGGGGTCGAACCTTTCAGGAAGTGCGCGGATATTTGGCGCCGATACACCGCCAAGGGGGCCGGAAGTCAAGGGAAGCGGGACATGGATTTGCCAGAACCAAAAATTCTTTGGTAACTTTTAACGATCTGGCGCGTTTAGCGCTTTTGGTTGAGATTAGTTACGAAGGTGGGACACGATGTGGAAAACAGCGTTGGACCGTATGCTTCGACGTCTTTTGACGTGGGGTGAGCTGAAAGTTGAATGGCCTGATGGCGAAACGCGGACCTACGGCCCTGGCGGGGGCATCAGCTCCTCGATCCGCCTGACCCGGGAAGAGATCCTGCGCCCGCTGTGCCTGAATCCCGTTCTCGCGATTGGCGAAGGGTACATGGACGGTTCGATCGATATCGAGACCGACGAGATGTACGACCTGCTGACCCTGCTGGTGCGAAACCAGCAGAAGGGGGGCGGGCTTCCGGCCGGGCTCAAGGCGTACGGGCGTTACCGCGACGCCGTACGCCGGTTCATGCAGCACAACGATCCGCGCAAGTCGCGCAACAACGTGGCGCATCACTACGACATCTCGGACGACCTCTACCGACTCTTCCTCGATGCCGACATGCAGTACAGCTGCGCCTACTTCGCGCGCCCGGATATGACGCTGGAAGAGGCGCAGGAGGCGAAGAAGCGCCATATCGCGCACAAGCTGATGATCGAACCGGGGATGCGTATTCTCGATATCGGGTGCGGCTGGGGCGGCATGGCGCTGACACTGGCGCGGGACTACGGCGCACGAGTCGTGGGCGTGACGCTTTCCGAGAACCAGCTGAAGACGGCGCGCGAGCGCGCCGAAGCCGAGGGGCTCTCCGACAAGGTGGAGTTCCGGCTGATCGACTATCGCGACCTGAGCGACAGCTTTGACCGGATCGTGTCGGTCGGCATGTTCGAGCACGTCGGCCTTCCGCATTTCGCCGAGTACTTCGACAAGGTGGGCGATCTGTTGAAGGAAGACGGTGTCGCGCTGATCCACACGATCGGGCGCGTGGCCCCTCCGGGTGCGACCAGTCCCTGGATTGCCAAGTACATCTTCCCAGGCGGCTACGTGCCGTCGATGTCCGACGTGGCCCCGGTGCTGGAGCGTTCCGGGCTCTGGACAACGGACATGGAGATCCTGCGCGGCCATTACGGTCCGACCATCCACCACTGGCACCAAAGGTTTGAAGCCAACCTCGACAAGGTGCGAGAGATGTATGACGAGCGGTTCGTCCGCATGTGGCGCTTCTATCTGATCGCCTGCGAGATGGCCTTCGAAGAGCAGCATCAGGCCGTTTTCCAGTACCAGCTGACACACCGTCAGCACGCGGTGCCGGCAACGCGCGACTACATGTACCAACCGGATCAGGCAGAGTTGCTCCGCGCGGCCGAATGATCCATCCGAGTGCTTCCCGCGGTTTGGAGGTGAGGTCTGTCGCTCGGGGCCACTGGGCCTGAAGGTCGCGCTGGTGGGTTAATCTGACCGCCGCGCGCGAGGTGCGGGTCCCTCTGCGGCAATCCGGACCTTTCAGCGGAGAAATGCGCGGTGCTCTGCATGGCGGATCGCTGGCACCGACTTTTGCTCGGTGTCCAGTCCGAGTTCAGCCAGCCGGAAATCGACCGGATTGCGGATGGCGCCCCCGAAACCTTCATGGCACGTTACGGCCCGTGACAGCCCCACGACGGGCAGGCAAACGGAGGTCATGCGTGCAGACGGTTTCGGAAAACAAGTGCTTCGGCGGGGTCCAGGGGGTCTACTCCCACGAGTCGGAGGTATGCGGCGGCGAGATGACCTTCGGCCTCTACATGCCGCCGCAGGCCAGTCGGGGGCCGGTGCCGCTGCTGTGGTTCCTGTCGGGACTGACCTGCACCCACGAAAATGCCATGACCAAGGCCGGCGCGCAGGCCTATGCGGCCGAGGCGGGCATCGCGCTGGTGTTTCCCGACACCTCGCCGCGCGCCGCCGAGGCCGCTGATGACGAGGCCTTTGACCTGGGCAAGGGCGCGGGCTTTTACGTGAACGCCACGCAGGACCCTTGGGCATCGCATTACCGCATGTGGGACTACGTGTCTGATGAGCTTGCCGCTCTGCTCTTCGAGAATTTCGCCGTGGACAGCGACCGGCAGTCGATCACCGGCCATTCCATGGGCGGTCACGGCGCGCTGACGCTGGCCATGCGCCTGCCGGGCCGGTTCAAGTCGGTTTCGGCCTTCGCGCCGATTGCGCATCCGACCCGCAGCGACTGGGGCCGCAAGCAGTTCTCGGCCTACCTCGGCGAAGATGAAACCGCCTGGCGCGAACACGATTCGACGCTGCTGATGCATGACCTCGGCTTCGATGGCCCGGTTCTCGTGGATCAGGGTGGTGATGACCAGTTCCTCGACCTGCTCATGCCCGAGCAACTGGCCGAGGCGATGACCGCCCGCCGTCAGCATGGCACCTTCCGCATGCAGCCGGGCTACGATCACTCTTATTTCTTCATCTCGACCTTCATGGGCGAGCATGTCCGCTTCCACGCCGAGGCGCTGGGCGTCGCCTGAGCCGCGGCCTTTACAATCCGGCGGGCGCGGCGTTTGCTGCGCCCGCAATCAGGAAAGGAAGCGCCCATGGCCGT
This sequence comes from Allosediminivita pacifica, assembly GCF_003054175.1. Lineage (GTDB taxonomy): Bacteria > Pseudomonadota > Alphaproteobacteria > Rhodobacterales > Rhodobacteraceae > Allosediminivita > Allosediminivita pacifica. The sequence continues at coordinate 162,631 of NZ_QBKN01000004.1, read as the reverse complement.
CGACGCGGTGATCTTCGACATCGGCAACGTGCTGATCCGCTGGCAGCCCGAGATCTACTACGATGCCACTCTGGGCGAGGACCAGCGGCGTGAAATGTTCGCCGAGGTCGACCTGCACGGCATGAACGACCTGATCGACCGGGGCGCCGATTTCCGCGAGACCGTCTACGACTGTGCCGAGCGGAACCCGAAGTGGCGCGCCGCCATCCGCGACTGGCATGACCGCTGGCTGGACCTTGCCCAGCCGGAGATTCCGCATTCGATCAGGCTGAAGAAAGCCTTGCGCGACAAGGGCATCCCGGTCTTCGCGCTGACCAATTTCGGCATCGGGACCTGGGCCGTGGCAGAGCCCGCCTATCCTTTCCTGAAGGAATTCGACCGGCACTACATCTCCGCCGAGATGAAGGTGATCAAGCCCGAGGCGCGCATCTACGAGATGGTCGAGGCGGACTGCGGCATCGCGCCGGAGCGCCTGCTGTTCACCGACGACAAGGCCGACAATATCGCTGCCGCCGCCGCGCGTGGCTGGCAAACCCATCTGTTCGAAGGACCGCAAGAATGGGCCGCGCGCCTTGTCGCCGAGGGCCTGCTGACCGAGGAGGAGGCCGCATGACCAAGATCATTCCCTTCGATCAGGGCGAGGCCAATCTCGACTGGATCGGGCTGACCGATGCGCTCGCCGCCGGGCATGAACGCCCCAAGGCCGAGATCGGCGACCTGTTCATCTACCGCGGCGAGGATACCCTGCTGAACCGGTCGGCCTGGATCGACGGGCTCGGCGTTGCGGTGAAGGCCGCGACCGTGTTTCCCGGTAACCCGGATCGAGGGCTTGGCCGGGTCAACGGGGCGGTGAACCTTTTCGAGGACGAGACCGGTCTGCTTGAGGCGGTGGTGGATTTCCATCTGGTCACGAAGTGGAAGACCGCCGGCGACAGCCTCCTTGCCGCGCGGCGTCTGGCGCGGCCGGACAGCCGCAAGATCCTGATTGTCGGCGCCGGAACGGTGGGGGCCTCCTTGCACGCCGCCTATTCCGCCGCCTTCCCCGACGCCGAGTTCACCGTCTGGAACCGCACCACGGAACGCGCGCGCAGCTTTGCCGAGGATCTGGGCATCGCCTGGGCCGAGGACCTGGAAGAGGCGGTGGGTGCTGCGGATATCGTAACCTCGGCCACCATGAGCACCGAGCCGCTGATCCGGGGCGATTGGCTGACGCCGGGAACGCATGTCGACCTGATCGGGGCCTATCGCCCGGATATGCGCGAGGCCGACGACGCGGCGCTGAAGCGGGCGCGGATCTTCGTCGACAGCTACGACACGACGCTGGGCCATATCGGCGAGATCAAGATCCCGCTAGATCAGGGCGTCATCGCCAAGTCCGACATCGTGGCGGACTACTACGATCCTGCCGCGTTCACCCGCGCGCCCGAGGATATCACGCTCTTCAAGAACGGGGGCGGCGCGCATCTGGACCTGATGACGGCGCGTTACATTCTTGACCGGTTCGAGGGTTAGGCCGCCGCAGCCGGTCGTAGCTGCGAGGGGCGTTCGCGCACCGGCAGATGGACGAGGGCGCTGAAGGCGCCGACGCCAACGCCGATCCACCAGACGACGGTGTAGTTCCCGTAAAGGTCGTAGAGCCGACCGCCCAGCCAGACCCCCATGAAGCCGCCGAGCTGGTGGCTGAAGAAGACGATCCCGTAGAGTGTCCCCATGTAGCGCAGCCCGTAGAGATGCGCGATGAGCCCGCTGGTCAGTGGAACCGTCGCCAGCCAGAGCGCGCCCATCACCGCCGAGAAGATCAGAACTGATGCGGGCGTGATTGGCAGCGCGATGAACAGGGCCGCCGCGATGGTGCGGCCCGTGTAGATGCCGGCGAGCAGGTACTTGCGCGGAAACAGGTTGCCGGCCCAGCCCGCCGTGAGCGTGCCCAGTATGTTGAAGAAACCGATCATCGCGATGGCCAGTGCCCCGAGCCCCGATGTCGTCGTGATGCCGAGCCCGTGCAGGACGCCGCCGGGCGCAATGGGGCCGCACAGCTCGGTCACGAAGGCGGGGAAATGCGCGGTGATGAAGGCGAGCTGGTAGCCGCAGCTGAAGAAGCCGACGAAGATCAGCGTGAAGGACGGATCGCGGGCGGCCCGCCCCAGGATCGTTCCCATGCTTTCCTGGAGTTCGGCCTTGGTCGCGGGTTCGGGCGCGCGCATCAGCGGCAGGACGAGAATGACCGCCAGCACCGTTGCCGCGAAGACGAGGAAGACCGACTGCCAGGACATGACCGACAGCAGCGCCTCGGCCACGGGCGGGCCCACGATCTGGCCCGAGCTGCCCGCGGCGGTCGCGATGGCAAGGCTCATCGACCGGTTCGCGTCGCTGGATGCGCGTCCGACCACGGCAAGAATGACCCCAAAACCCGTGCCGGCGATGCCAAAGCCTACGAGGACCTCGTAGATATGGTGGGCGGCGGGCGTGACGGCAAAGCTCGACAGCACAAGGCCCGCCGCGTAGGTCACTGCGCCGAGCACGATGGCCCGTCGGTCCCCGATGCGTTCCGCGATGGCGCCGAAGATCGGCTGCCCGATGCCCCAAGCCAGGTTCTGGATCGCGATGGCCAGCGAGAACTCGGAGCGCAGCCAGCCGAATTCCTCGGCGATCGGGATCTGGAAGACGCCAAAGCTCGACCGGACGGCAAAGCCCACGAGGATGATCAGGCAGCCGCCGATCAGGACCGGCGTGAAAAGGGGCGTTGTGCGGGGCATGGTGGTTCCTCGGCGTCCTGCCCATTTGCGTCATCCTCACAGCAAAGATCAAATGCATGTTCTTGGGCCTTGCCATCAACGACCGTGATACGGCACGCGTGGCCCCTAGGCATTGCTTTCGGGCCTCGGTATGCACGGGCATGCCAAGCGTATCTGATCTCTACGAAGCCCGTCTCGAAGAAGGCCGCCTGACGCGGGATCCCGCGCAGGAAGAGGCGCTGCCGGAGTTCGAGCGTATCCGGTCCGAGCTCTCCAAGCCGCGGAAGAAAGGTCTTTTCCGAAAGGCGCCCGAGCCGCCGAAGGGGCTCTATATCTGGGGGGGCGTGGGGCGCGGAAAGTCCATGCTGATGGATCTCTTCGTCGAAAGCCTCAAGGTGCCTGCCCGCCGGGTGCATTTCCATGCCTTCATGCAGGAGGTGCAGGGAGAGATCCACAAGCTGCGCGAGAAGGGCCACGAGGACCCGATCAAGCCGGTCGCAAAGGATGTCTCGGACAGCATCAAGGTGCTCGCCTTCGACGAGATGCAGATCACGGACATCGCCGACGCGATGATCGTCGGGCGCTTCTTCGAGCGTCTCTTCGACGCCGGCTGCGTGGTGGTCACGACGTCGAACCGCGTTCCCGACGATCTCTACAAGGACGGCCTCAATCGCGAGCTTTTCCTGCCTTTCATCGAGCTCATCAAGGAGCGGCTTGTCGTGCACGAGCTGGCGAGCGAGCGGGACCACCGGCAGGACCGCCTGTCCGGAAGCCAGGTCTACTTTGCCCCTGCCAACGCCGAGGCACGGGCGGACATGGACCGGATCTGGCAGGAGCTGACCCACGGCGAGGAAGACACGCTGACGCTGCGCGTGAAGGGACGCGAAGTGACGCTGCCGCGCTATCACAATGGGGTGGCGCGGGCCTCGTTCTACGATCTGTGCGGTGCCGCGCTGGGGCCGGGGGACTACCTTGCGCTGGCAGAAGCGGTGCGTGTGCTGCTGCTCGAAAACATTCCTCGGCTGGGACGGAGCAACTTCAACGAGGCCAAGCGCTTCGTGACGCTTGTCGATGCGCTCTACGAGGCGAAGGTTCGCCTGATCGCAAGCGCTGCGGACGAGCCGGAAAGCCTCTATGTGGAGGGACGGGGGGCTTTCGAGTTCGAGCGTACCGCGAGCCGGCTTCGCGAAATGCAGAGCGAGAGCTGGGGCGTTTCGTCGGACGGGGACTGAGCGAAGTTCAAAAAAAGGGCCCCGGGTGGGGCCCTAGAAACTGCTCTCGCTTGGGTCTTCTGCCTGTCGTTGTCTTGGAGGCTGTGCCGACTGGTGTCGCGGCACGAATCTTGGTTCGGGGCGTCTGATGGAAGCCCCTGAAGTCCGGGGATCTTGGCTATGTCGAGGTAAGTCTGTGGCTGGATCCACAACTCAACTTGTAGAGGAATAAACCCCTAGCGTCAACATATAGTGTCGCGAACTATCCGTCGCGAGGCGAATCGAATTCCGCGCGAGATGGGCTGCCGTTTATCCGCGCATTCGAAGGATATGCCCGGCAAGGTAGAGCGATCCGCAGATCAGAATGCGCGCTTGCGGTTCCCTGCCAGCGATCTCCGAGAAAGCTTCGACGGGGCTGGCGGCGGTGTCCGCGGTAATGCCGCAGCCGCGCGCGGCCTCTGCCAGCTCTTCTGCCGTCATCGAGCTGACCTCGCCGGGAATGGAGAGCGCGGTGAGGTGGTCGGTCACCTTGGCAAGCGGTGTGAGAAAACCGCTGGCATCCTTGGTGCCGAGCATGCCGCAGACGAGGTGGGTGGGACGCGCGGGAAGCGAGGCGAGGTGCTTTGCAAGCGCCTCACCCGCCGCGGGGTTGTGTCCGCCGTCGAGCCATATCTCGGCGTCGGGCGCGGCCTTAGCAAGCGGTCCCTCGCGCAGCCGCTGAAGCCGGCCGGGCCAGAAGGCGCGGGTGACGGCCGCCTCGAAGGCGGCGTCTGGCTGGCCCAGGTGGCGCAGGGCGGCAATCGCCGCGCCGGCGTTGTCGATCTGGTGCGCGCCGGGCAGGTTGGGCAGCGGCAGGTCAAGTAGGCCATGCTCGTCCTGATAGACGAGCCGCCCGTGTTCGGTGCCGACGTGCCAGTGCTGCCCGTGGATCAGCAAGGGCGCGCCCACGCGCGCGGCCTGCCGTTCGATGACCTCCAGCGCGGTATCGTCCTGCCGCGAGACAATGCAGGTCACGCCACGCTTGAGAATGCCGGCCTTCTCGCCCGCGATCGCATCGAGGGAGCCGCCGAGATATTGCTCGTGATCCATCGAGACCGGGGTAATGATGGACAGCGCCGGGCGTTCGACCACGTTGGTCGCGTCGAGCCGCCCGCCGAGCCCCACTTCCAGCAGCGTGAAATCTGCCTCGGTCAGCGCAAAGGCAAGCAGCGCGGCCACGGTGGTGATCTCGAAATAGGTGATCGGCTCGTGATTGTTGGCCTGCCAGCAGTCGTCGAGAAGGCGGGTCAAATGCTCTTCCGAGATTAGCTCACCTGCAAGGCGGATCCTCTCGTGAAAACGCGCGAGATGCGGCGAGGTATAGGCATGGCAGCGGTGCCCGGCGCCTTCGAGCCCGGCCCGGATCATGGCCTGCGTCGACCCCTTGCCGTTCGTCCCGGCCACATGGATCACGGGCGGGAGTTGCTGTTCTGGGTGATCGAGCGCGTCGAGCAGCCGCCAGACTCGGTCCAGCGTCAGGTCGATGATCTTCGGGTGAAGGGACATCATCCTTTCGAGGATGACGTCCGAGCTCTCGCCGCTCATTCCTTGCGGGGCGCGTCTTCAAGTGCCGGATTGGGGGCAGCTTGCACCTGGTCTGCGGCGCCATCTTCCGGCAGCTCTTCCGGTCCCGGTGGCGGCAGGTCCCCCCACGTGGCGGGCGGCAGCTGCATCAGCATCCGCAGGATGACGATAAGCTCCTCGCGCAATTCGCGGCGGTCGGTCACGCGGTCGAGCATCCCGTGCTCGAGCAGGTACTCGGCACGCTGGAAGCCTTCGGGCAGCTTTTCGCGGATGGTCTGTTCGATCACGCGGGGGCCAGCGAAGCAGATCAGCGAGCCCGGCTCGGCGATCTGGACGTCGCCCAGCATCGCGTAGGACGCGGTCACGCCGCCGGTCGTCGGGTGCGTGAGGACCACGATGTAGGGCAGCCCGGCTTCGCGCAGCATCTGGATGGCGACCGTGCTGCGCGGCATCTGCATCAGGCTGAGGATGCCTTCCTGCATGCGTGCGCCGCCTGCCGCCGAAAACAGCACGAAGGGCCGTCCCAGGCGGACCGCTTCCTCGATCCCGGCGATGATGGCGTTGCCCACGTACATGCCCATGGACCCGGCCATGAAGGTGAAGTCCTGCGCGGCGGCCACGATGGGCGTGCGGCCGATCTCGCCACGGGCGACGAGCATCGCTTCCTTTTCACCGGTCGCCTTCTGCGCGGCGCGCATCCGTTCCGGATATCGCTTCTGATCGCGGAAGTGCAGCGGGTCATTGACCGGTTCGGGAACGCTGATCTCGGAAAAAACCCCGCCGTCGAACAGCGCATGGAAACGGTCGCGCGGCGTAATGTTCATGTGATGCCCGCAGTTGGTGCAGACATTCAGGTTGTCGCTGATTTCGCGGTGAAACAGCATCGTTCCGCAGCTGTCGCACTTCGACCAGAGGTTCTCGGGGATTTCGCGCCGCGAGAAGATCGAGTTGATGCGCGGGCGGACGTAGTTGGTGATCCAGTTCATATCGGCGGCGTCCCTTGGATTGGGCGCTGACGTAAGCCACGTGGCGATGATTTGCAATCAGGCGCGCAGGACGAGTCTCGCTGCAAGCCATCCGACGGCGAGCGCGCCGAGGTCGATGGGAAGCTGAGCGCGCAGCATCTCGGCATCACCGGGGCCGAAGGGAAGCTGGTAAAGCGCGAGCGCAGACATGTCGCCCTGCATGGATGTCACCGCGACAGCGGCAAAGTTGTTCACGAAATGTAGCGCGATGGCAGGGCCGAGCGAGCCCGACCGCGCCGTCAGGTCGGCCGCCGCCAGACCGAAGAGAAAGGCCCAAAGCACCACGAGCATTGCGCTGTCGCCATAGAGGCCGGGCGCGTAGTGCGCCGCTGCGAAGAATGCCGAAGGAACGCCCATCCAGATCGCCGGAGCGTGGAGGCGCGCGGCAAGCTGCGATTGCAGGTAGCCGCGAAAGAACAGCTCCTCCGCGCCGGTCTGCAGTAGCAGCGTGACAAGGGTCAGCGGCAGGAAGGCCAGCCAGGTCGAGAGTGGAAGGCCGGGAATGAGAACGCTTGCGAAGGGCCATGGCGGCAGGAGGGTGATCGCCAGTTGCAGCCCGACAAGCGCGACGAGGACGCGGAGGAACTGCGATTTCAGCAAGGGCAACGGTCCCAGCAGCGAGACGCCGCTCCGGCGGTGTAGAAGCTCGGCTGCAACCAGCGTGCCGATGCCGAGAAACCCCGTGCTGAGAAGGAGGATCAGCAGCGTCAGCGGCGTGTCGGCCTGCGACAGCGTCTGCGTGAAGGAAAGATAGGTCTGTTCGTCGAGCGCGAGGCGCGCGATGGCAAAAACCGAACGGCCCAGTCCGAACGTGACTGCTAGTGCAAGCAACACACCCAATGCCAGCCGCCAGAGGGCCGATTGCCCGTCGGCAGTGGCCACCAGGATGCGGTGGGGGGCATAGGGGTCGCGCTTGGGCATGTCGGCGTTAGTGCTGCGCGCCGGGGCCGCTGTCAAATGACGCTTTGCCTGGATGAGCACTTTCGGACGACTTGATCAGGTCATGGCGCAAGCTTGTTGCTCTGGAGTGGCGTGCGGCGCAGCGTCCTGTCCGATCCGCTTGTCTGGCAAGGTCTGCTCGGCTAGACCCGACGAAAAGCCCGGAAGGATCCCCGCGATGCTCAAGCGTCCGTTCGACAAGACCAAGCTTCCCAGCCGCCACGTGACAGAGGGCCCGGCGCGGGCGCCGCACCGGTCGTACTACCATGCCATGGGCATGACCGAGGAAGAGATCCACCAGCCGCTGGTGGGCGTGGCGACCTGCTGGAACGAGGCCGCGCCCTGCAACATCGCGCTGAGCCGTCAGGCGCAGGCGGTCAAGGGCGGCGTGAAGCAGGGCTTCGGCACCCCGCGCGAGTTCACGACGATCACCGTGACCGACGGCATCGCCATGGGCCACGAGGGCATGCGCTCCTCGCTCGCATCGCGCGAGGCGATTGCCGACACGGTCGAACTGACGATGCGCGGCCACTGCTACGACGCAATCGTCGGTCTGGCCGGCTGCGACAAGTCGCTGCCGGGCATGATGATGGCCATGGTGCGGCTGAACGTGCCGTCGGTCTTCATCTACGGCGGCTCGATCCTGCCGGGCAAGGCGCCGCAGCTCGACGAGATCCCCGAGGATTTCCGGACCCGTGACCTCACCGTGCAGGATATGTTCGAGGCGGTCGGCCGCCACCAGAACGGCGAGCTTTCCGACGCGGCGCTTGCCATGCTCGAGCGTGTGGCCTGCCCAAGTGCGGGCGCTTGCGGTGGCCAGTTCACCGCCAACACCATGGCCTGCGTGTCCGAGGCGATCGGGCTTGCGCTGATGAACTCCTCCGGCATGCCGGCCCCTTACGAGAGCCGTGATCAGTACGGCGAGGCCTCGGGCCGCGCCGTCATGGATCTGATCGAGAAGAACATCCGCGCGCGTGACGTGGTCACCCGCAAGTCTCTGGAAAACGCCGCGCGCGTCGTGGCCTGTACCGGCGGTTCGACCAACGCGGGCCTGCATTTGCCCGCCATCGCCCACGAGGCGGGGATCGACTTCTTCCTCGAGGACGTCTGCGATATCTTCCGCGAGACTCCTTACTTCGTCGACCTCAAGCCCGGCGGCGCGCATGTTGCCAAGGACCTGTTCGACGCCGGTGGCATCCCGGTTGTCATGAAGGAGCTTCGCAAGGCGGGGCTTATCCACGAAGACTGTATCACTGCCAGTGGTCGCAGCATCGGCGAAGAGCTCGATCTGATCGACCGCGAGGCGGACGGCAAGGTTATCCACTCGATCTCGAACCCGATCACCAAGACCGGCGGTGTTGTCGGCCTCAAGGGCAACCTCGCCCCTGAAGGCGCCATCGTGAAGGTCGCGGGCATCCCGGCCGAGGGGCAGGTTTTCACCGGACCGGCGCGCGTCTTCGAATGCGAGGAAGAGGCCTTCGAGGCGGTCAAGGACCGTGCCTACGAGGAAGGCGAAGTGATCGTCATCCGCAACGAGGGTCCCGCCGGTGGCCCCGGCATGCGCGAGATGCTGGCCACCACCGCTGCGCTTTCGGGCCAGGGCATGGGCAAGAAGGTCGCGCTGATCACCGATGGCCGCTTCTCGGGGGCCACGCGCGGCTTCTGTGTCGGCCACGTCGGTCCCGAAGCGGCGCTGGGCGGTCCGATTGCCTTCGTGAAGACCGGCGATGTCATCACGATCAACGCCGTCACGGGCGAGCTTTCCGTCGAGCTGAGCGACGAAGAGCTTGCCGCGCGCAAGAAGGAATGGGCCGGCCCGCGCGAGACCATCTATGCCTCGGGCGCGCTGTGGAAATATGCCCAGCTTGTCGGTGCGACCTACAAAGGTGCAGTGACGCACCCCGGCGGCCAGGCCGAAAAGCACGTCTACGCGGATCTCTGAGGCGCAGACGCGTCGAATTCCGTTAATGTGATCGCCGCCATCCTCCGGGGTGGCGGCGATTTGCATTCGATGGCGCGAGCCGTAATTCCGCCGGTGGGTGAGCGCCTGCGATTGACCTTCCCTGCGGGGCGGGCCAGTTTGCCTGCAACCACGAAGGATCTTCCATGCACCCCCTGCGCGGCATCGCGTTCAAGACGAGCGCAATTCTGCTGTTCACCGTGATGTCCGCCCTGATCAAGGCCAGCTCCTCCGAAGTGCCGCCGGGAGAGGCGGTTTTCTTCCGGTCTTTCTTTGCCATGCCGGTGATTGTCGCTTGGCTCTTCTTTCGGGGCGAGTTGCGCACCGGCTTTCACACCGACTGGCCGATGGGGCATGTCTGGCGCGGGGTCGTGGGCGTCACGGCGATGGGCTGCGGCTTTGCGGCACTCGGCCTGCTGCCTCTGCCCGAGGTGACGGCACTGGGTTACGCCGCGCCATTGATGACGGTCCTTCTGGCGGCTCTGCTCTTGGGCGAACGGCTCCGCGCTTTCAGGATTTCCGCGGTTCTGGTCGGGCTGGTCGGGGTGCTGATCGTGCTCTGGCCCCGCATCTCGGTGGACAACCTCGACCAGGCGGCAACGATGGGTGTCGCGCTCATGATGGTCTCGGCTGCAATGCGTGCGCTGGCGCAGGTGCATGTCCGCAGACTTGTCGCGACCGAGCAGACCTCGGCCATCGTCTTCTGGTTCTCGATGACGGCGACCGTCCTGTCCCTGTTCACCTTGCCCTTCGGCTGGCAGGTGCCGTCGGCCCAGATCCTGTTGTGCCTGATCATGGCAGGGCTGATCGGCGGTTTCGGTCAGATCCTGCTGACGACCGCCTATCGACATGCGGAGGCGGCTGTGCTGGCGCCCTTCGACTATGCCTCGCTCCTCTTTGCGATCCTGATCGGCTACACGGTCTTCGATGAGGTCCCGACGACGATGGTCCTGCTCGGGTCGTCCGTGGTCATGTCCGCGGGAGGCGCCATCGTCTGGCGCGAACGGCAGTTGGGGCTGCAGCGCGGACGGGCGCGTCCGAACATGACACCGAACGGATAGCGGCACTTGTCCTTCAAATCGGTGCCTCAGAAATAGCTGCGAACCAGTGCGCCCGCGAGAAGCGACCAGCCGTCCGCGATCACGAAGAAGGCAAGCTTGAACGGCAGCGAGACGATCGCGGGCGGCACCATCATCATGCCCATCGACATCAGCACGGCCGCGACGACGAGGTCGATGATCAGGAAGGGCAGGAAGATCAGAAAGCCGACCTGAAAGGCGCGCGCAATTTCCGACAGCATGAAGCTCGGCACGAGGACCGAAAGCGGCGCGTCGGGCGCGAGCGTCAGGCCCTCGGCGTCAGGCCGAAGATCCGCCATGGCCTCGAACGTGGCAGGGTCTGTGCGGCCCGCCATGAAATCGCGGAACGGGGCGAGCGTGGCGGGTATCGCATCCTCGACCGCGATCCGTTCATCGATGAGCGGCTGGAGACCGTTCTGCCAGGCCTGCGTGAAGACGGGCTCCATCACGAAGTAGGTCAGGAACAGCGCGAGGCTCACGATCAGCATGTTGGGCGGCGACTGTTGCAGGCCGATCGCCTGGCGCAGGATCGACAGCACCGTCACGAGGAACGGGAAGCAGGTGATCATGATCGCGATGCCGGGCGCGAGGCTCAGCAGGGTGATGAGCGCGATGAGCTGAATGCTCGTGCCGGTCACCGATCCGCCTTCGCCCAGGTCGACCGAGATCGACTGCGCCGATGCCGCGACGGGCAACAGCAGGAAGAACGCCGCAAGCGCGATCCGGATCATTTGTCAGGCCGGTGTCTGCAGGTCGGCCACCTCGGTCACCCTGACGGCAAGGCGTCCTTGCTCGTCGCCCTCGATCACCTCGAGCGCCCCGATGGCGATCAGCCTGTCGCCCACGTAGAGCTCGACCGGATCCTCGAGGCGCTTGTCGAGTGTGAGCACCGATCCGTTGGTCAGCTGCAGCAGGTCGCGTACCAGCGGCCTTGCCCGGCCCACCGAAACCGTGATCTCGATCGGGACAGAGGTGAAGACGGAGGCCGTTTCGCCGGCCTGGCCTTTGTCGAAGTCATCCATGAGCCGTCATCCTCCGGTTGTCGTGAACGAAGCCGCGGACGGACTCCGTGATGGTCTCGAGCGCTTCGGAGAGATCGATCTGTCGCTCGGTCTCGCCAAAGCGAAGGTCGGCCTGGCCCTCGGTAAGGGTGTCGTCCTCTTGCAGCGTCACCGGGAAGCCGAAGTCCTGTTCCAGTAGAGGGGCGACGCTCTCGGAGACGCCGGGAGCCACCGCGATGACCACACCCACGGACCCGACCTCGCGCGCGGTGCCGAGCAACTGTTCGAGCACCTGTGCTCCGAGCGCTTCGCGGGTCAGACCTGGCAGCAAGGCACTGACCATTTCCTCAAGCAGGGGGGCCATCGCATTCATCACCTGGGAATAGGCCTCGTTGTAGGTGAAGGAGAGGTCCTGGAGGTTCTGGGCCAGCGCGCTGGAGATGCGGCTGCTCTCTTCCGTCTGGGCCTTCACGGCATCGTCCCAGCCGGCGCGATAGCCGTTTTCGTAGGCTTCGAGTTTCTCTGCCTCGAGCTGGGCCACGCCGATGCCGGGCTCTTCCGGCGCAGGACGGGGTTTCGCGGCAGGTGCCTCGAAATCCTCGAGAAACTGGCGCAGGGCGGTCATTGGGCCTTCTCCTTCTCGGGATCGTCTTCAAGCCAGCTGCGCAGGATCTCCACGGTTTCCGACTTGCGCTCCTCGATGAGGTTGCGCAGCCGTTCGACCGGGTCGCCGTCCGTCCCTGTGCCGCCGATCGGCGAATCGAAGTCGACCATTCCCATTCCTCCGAAGTCGGGTCCGTCGGTCAGCATCGGCAGATCGCCGAAGCCGCCGGCGGGTTCGATTTCCCCGTCGAGTGCCGTGCCGCCCATGCCATCGTAGCCATCCTCGCCATCCCCGGCTGGGGCCGGCAGTGCTGCGGCGCCCGGCGCGGCAAGGATCGGCCGCACCACGAACATGCCAAGGATCAGTGCGACGACCGCGAGGATCGCCATCTGGATCAGGCGCATCGTGTCGATCGTCCCGGTGAAGAGGCCGGGAGAGATCGGCCCGGTTCCGAGCCCTTCCGGACGCTCGAAGGGCAGGGAGCGGATGGTGATCTGGTCCCCGCGCGCCTCGTCGAAACCCACCGCCGAGGCCACGAGATCACGCAGCGCTGCAAGCTCCTCATCGGGGACCGGGACGAACTGCTGTTCGCCGTCCGGGCCCTCCTGATAGCTGCCGTTGACGAGGACGGCGACGGTCTGGCGTCGGACTGCCCCTGGCATCCGGGTGACCTCCCGGGTGGTTTCGGAAACCTCGAAATTGACCCGTTCGCGCGTTTCGGAGCTTTGAGATTGGGAGGAGTCCCCGCCACCGCCGGCCGCGCCGTCGGGGAGGTTCGAGGCCACCGTGACGTCGCCGCCGCCGGTCTCCTGTGAGGTCTCGCTGCTTTCCTCGGTGTCGGTGGAAATGACCACGCGTTCCTGCGGGTCGAACCGGCGTTCGCGGATCGATTCGCGATCGGTGACCGTCTCGACGCTGACTTCGACCACCGCATTGCCACTGCCGACGCGGGCCTCGACCAGCCGTTGCACGCGCTCGCGCAGACCCACGGCCCTGTCTTCGGCGGTGGGACCCGCGCTGTTTTCGCTCTCGCTGGCGATGAGGCCACCACGCCCGTCGATCACCGCAACGTCTTCGGGGACAAGGCCCGGTACGGCAGACGCCACGAGGTACTTCAGCGCGCGTGCTTGCTGGACGGAAAGCTCCCCGCCGGAAGTGGACACCGAGATCGAAGCCGTGGGCGTGACATCGCGCTGAAAGGGATTGGCGCTGGAGTTCGCGATATGCACCCGTGCGCTCGAGATGTTCGGGTTCGACACGATGGTGCGCGCAAGTTCACCTTCCTTGGCCCGCCAATAGGCGGCGTCGAACATCTGCGATGTGGTGCCGAATCCGGACAGACTGTCGAGCAGTTCGTAGCCCTGGTTGGAGTTCGCGGGCAGGCCTTCGCTGGCCAGCGTCAGGCGCAGGCTGTCGCGCTGCGAATCGGGCACGAGGATGGCGCCACCGTTGACCTCGTAGGGAATGCCGCGCGCCTCCAGCGCCTGCACCACCTCGCCGGCCGCGCCGTTTTCCAGGCCTGCATAGAGCAGCGACATGCTGGGCGTGGACGCCAGGCGCGCAAGAAAGAACACAGACAGCACCGTGGCCACGGTCGCGGCAAGAACCACGATCCGCTGTCGCACGCTGAGCGCTGTCCAAACTGAGGTAATTTGCTCCACCACCGGCCTCCGTCCAAACGTTCTGTTCGGTTGGCCGGACACTGACCTATCAGACTTAACAATCAGTTAGCCCCTTTTGCATATGGTCACCCCTGGTCGGCCAGAAGGGTGCGGCCGGGATCCATCGAAGAGGCTGTGGAATGACTGATACCACTGTCGACGAGGAAGGGGCCGCGCCCGCGAAGCCGTCCAAGTTGCCCCTAATCATTGGCGTCGTGCTTGCACTTGCGGGGGCGGGCGGGGGCTTTTTCGCGGTATCGTCGGGTCTTCTGGGGCTTGGCGGCGGTGGCGATTCCGCAGAGCACGCCGACGAAAGTCCCGAGGCACCGGCCGAGCCCATGACACCTTTGGGCGATGTCGCGTTCATCGAGATCCCGCCGATGGTCATTTCTCTCGGGCCCGGTGCGCAGGCGGCGCACCTCCGTTTCCGGGCGAGTCTGGAGGTGCCGGGAAGCGCGCAGGCCGACGTCGAGCGGATCCTGCCGCGGGTCCAGGACGTGATGAACTCATACCTCCGGGCGCTCGAATCGCGGGATATCGAGGCGCCGGGCGCGCTCATCCGCCTGCGTGCGCAGCTACTGCGCCGGATCCAGCTGGTGGCCGGTGAGGGGCGCGTGCGCGACCTGCTCGTGACCGAATTTGTACTGAACTGAAAGGGATGGGAATGGATCTGATTGCCGATATCCTGCTTGCCGCGGGTGCGCTGGGGGCGGGTTTCTACTGTTTCGTCCTGTCTCGCCGGCTGACGCGTTTCACCGATCTCGAAAACGGGGTGGGCGGTGCCGTGGCGGTGCTGTCTGCCCAGGTGGACGACCTGACCCGCACGCTTGCCGAAGCGCAGAAGACAGCCGGCGAATCGAGCGAATCGCTGGCGGACCTCACCATGCGCGCCGAGGAAACGGCGAAGCGACTCGAGCTTCACCTTGCCTCGATGCACGGCTTGCCGAAGGACGAGGCAACGCGTCCGAAACCGGAAGAGACCGTACGTCCGAGAACGGAGGGGGATACCGTCTTCATGCGGCATGCCGGACGGGGGGCCGCGTGATGGCGTTCAAGAAGACCAAGACAACTGCAAAAACTTCCGGGAAGAAGCCACGTGTGCGTCGTTCGATTCGGCGCGGCGGTGGTGTCCTCGCGCTGATCGGCGGATTGCTTCTCGCGTCGGCCACACTGCGGATTGCGGTTGGTGCAAGCGATGCAATGGCGGCTAACGAGGCGCAACCCCCGAAGAAGAACATTCCGTGGAGGAGACGGCTTCCGGTTCCGGAATGGGGGGCGAGCAAGGCGCTGCGGCGAACCAGGTCTACGTTTCGGAGGAAGATCTTCGTCCGATGATCGAAGCGCTGAAGGCGCGAGAGGCACGGGTGGCCACGCTGGAAGAGGAAATCGACGTGCGGATGCAGGCGCTCTCGGTCGCCGAAAGCGAAATCGATCGAAAGCTCGCGCGTCTCGAGGAAGCCGAAGCCAGCCTGCGGGCGACTCTAGCGACTGCGCGAACCGCAGCAGAGGACGACGTGGCGCGCCTCACCGATGTCTATGCCTCGATGAAGCCCAAGCAGGCCGCTGCACTGTTCGAAACGATGGACCCGGAGTTCGCGGCTGGGTTTCTGGGAAGAATGCCGCCGGATGCGGCCGCCGCGATCCTCGCGGGACTGACGCCGGAAACCGCCTACACCATCAGCGTAATCGTTGCGGGCCGAAACGCCAACGCGCCGCGGCAATAGGGCAGGAACACCACGCCTGTAGGATCGTTATCCTACTGAAAGCCTGGCGCGAGTTGATTTTTGCGCCCGGGCGGGGAATAACCAAAACGCTTCCACGCGCTGAAACGGGGATTTTTCATGATCGACCGGCGAACCTTCTTTGCTGCCGCGGCCGCAAGCCTTGCGACGCCCGCGCTGGCGTACGAACTTGATCCTGTCTTCCAACCGCAGACCGTTGGCATGAAGCGCGATATGGAGGCGGGCCAGATCCTGATCTTGCCACGCGCCCACTTGCTTTACTTCATCACGGCACCCGGCGAGGCGCGTCGTTATGGCGTGGGCGTCGGCAAAGCGGGACTTGCGTTCACCGGCGAAGCCAAGATTGGCGCGAAGAAGAAGTGGCCGACTTGGCGCCCGACCAACGAGATGATCGAGCGCGAGCCGCAAGCCTACGCCGAGTTCGTGGACAACGACTATGTCCAGCCCGGCGGACCCGGTAACCCGCTTGGTGCGCGTGCGCTTTATCTTTTCCAGAATGGGCGTGACACCTACTTCCGGATCCACGGCACGACGCAGCCAAGTTCGATTGGCCGTTCCGTCTCGAACGGCTGCATCAGGATGATCAATGATCACGTCATTGACCTTTACGAACGTGTGCCGGTGGGCGCAAAGGTGACAGTCATCTAAGCTTCGAATCTGGGCGGTGGATCGCCCCATTTGTCTGTCCGAGGCGTTCTGAACCCGCCAACGGAAGGGCGGAGGGGCGCGCATTTGGCCTGAGCGCGCGATTTCTCTACCAATTCTTAGGGAAATTAGGCAGTCACTGCCTTAATTGAGCCCGATTCAAGGCCAAGTGGGGCGCTATGTCTTCTTTCATCGAAGTGGTGGGAGACGACCATGGCAACGATCATCATCTTTTTGGGCGGAAGCCTTCTTGGTTTCGGCGCCGGGTTCGCCGGCTGGATCACCGGTCAGATGTCGCTGTTCTCGGCCTTCGGACTTTACATCGCTGCCTCGCTCACGATGTCGCTCCTTTCGGTGGCCTTCGTTGCCTATTCCTCCGGGGGTAACGACGTGGCAGGTGAAGGGGTGTGAGGGCAGCAGACCCGAACTCGTGACCCGCCGGACCTAGTGGTCCAGCTTGTCGATCAACTCTTCCACTTTCGGTCCGACGCCCTCCACGATCCGTTCCACGCCGGTCGGATTGGGGTGCAGTCCGTCTGCCTGGACGAACTGGGACAGATCGTCGGGAAGCGCGCCGTTTTCTCGGAGACCCGCGAAGAAGCTGTCCAGATAGAGCGTTTCGTATTCCTCAGCCAAGTCCGGATAGATCGCATCGAAGGCCTGCTTGTAGTCGGCCCCGTAGTTCCCCGGCGCTTCGATGCCGATCAGAAGTACGGGAGTATTCTGCAGCTGAGCCACTTCGAGAATGCCCTCCAGGTTTCCGCGCGCGACCTCCGGATCGAGTCCTCTCAGCATATCGTTTGCGCCGAGCGCCAGGATCATCGCGTCGATCTCGGGCGTGAGCGACCATTCAACGCGCGACAATCCTCCGGCCGTGGTGTCGCCCGAGACACCGGCGTTCACGATCGCCACATCGTGATTGCGTTCACGTAGCCAAGTCTCTAGGCGACGCACGAATCCGTCTTGTTCCGGAAGCCCGTAGCCTTGGGTCAGGCTGTCGCCGAGCGCCAGGATATCCACCTGCTCGGCTAGCGCGGGTGCGGCCCAAAGCCCCAGCGTGAGCAGGGCAATCTTGCTGCCCCGACGCAGCGCTCCATATGTCTTTCGATGCTTCATGCCCGGACCCTTCCCTAATGACCGATACGGTTCTTTCCCTCAAAGATGTCACCCTCAGGCTCGACGGCAATGCCGGACCCGTCGAGATCCTGCACGGGGTTTCACTCGACGTGCGCCGGGGAGAGCGTCTGGGGCTTGTGGGACCCTCCGGATCGGGAAAGTCTTCCCTGCTCATGATCATGGGCGGGCTGGAGCGCGCCACGACCGGCCGCGTGGACGCTCTGGGCCATGACCTGAGCGCGCTGGGCGAGGATGCTCTTGCCCGCTTTCGGCGAGATCATATGGGCGTGGTCTTCCAGTCGTTTCACCTCATTCCGACGATGACCGCCCTTGAAAACGTCGCGACCCCGCTCGAGCTTGCCGGTGTGCGCGATGCCTTCGAGCGGGCTGGGGTCGAACTCGAGTCCGTGGGGCTTGCCCATCGCGCGGATCACTATCCCGGTCAGCTTTCGGGTGGCGAGCAGCAGCGCGTTGCGCTCGCCCGCGCGCTGGCGCCGCGACCAGACATCCTGCTTGCGGATGAACCGACCGGCAACCTCGACGAAGCCAATGGCGCGGCGGTGGTGGACTTGCTTTTTGGCATGTCGGCAAGGACGGGAACGACGCTTGTTCTTGTGACCCACGCTCCCGAGCTGGCTGCACGCTGTGACCGTGTGCTGCGGCTTCGGGATGGACGGGTGGATACGGATCAGGCGAGGGCCGCCGAATGAGCCTGCGCACCGCCGCGGTCCTGGCCCGGCGCGAACTGCGCGGCGGGCTGCGCGGCTTCCGGATCTTTCTGGCCTGCCTCGCGCTCGGGGTGGCAGCGATCGCCGGGGTCGGTTCCGTCCGGTCGGCAATCCAGACCGGCCTGGCCGAGCAGGGCGCCGTCCTTCTGGGCGGCGACGCGCAGGCGGAGTTCACATATCGCTTTGCCAGCGACGCCGAGCGCGACTGGCTCGAAAGCGTCTCGCAGGAGGTGTCGGAGGTCACGGATTTCCGCTCCATGGCCGTGGTCGAGCGCGACGGGCAGACCGAGCGGGGCTTGACGCAGGTGAAATCCGTCGACGCCGCCTATCCATTGCTTGGGCAGGTCAGGCTGGAGCCAGAAATGCCGCTGAGCGAGGCCCTTGCGGGACGCGACGGGCTGCCGGGGGCGGTCATGGCTTCGTTGCTCGCCAATCGGCTCGCGCTTCGGCCGGGGGACCGGTTCCGGCTGGGCTCGCAGGACTTCGTCCTTTCCGCGCGCATCGCGGCCGAACCCGACGACGCCGGCGCGGGCTTCGCGCTTGGCCCCCGGACCATCGTCACGACCGAGGCGCTGCAGGGCTCGGGGCTGCTTGCGCCCGGATCGCTGTTCGAGACTCAGTACCGCATGACGCTGCCCCCCGGAACCGATCTGGCCGCACTGGAGCGCGACGCCATGGCGCGCTTCGAAGATACCGGGATCCGCTGGCGCGACGCCCGCAACGGCGCGCCGGGGATCGAGACCTTCGTCGAACGGCTGGCGAGCTTCCTGGTGCTTGTCGGGCTGTCGGGGCTGGCGGTCGGCGGGGTCGGCGTCTCGGCGGCGGTGCGGGCCTACCTGTCGCGCAAGACACCGGTCATCGCGACGCTGCGCACGCTGGGTGCAACGCGCGGCGTGATCTTCGCCACCTATTTCATCCAGATCGGCGTGCTGTCCGTTGTCGGCATCCTGCTTGGGCTGATCCTTGGCGCTGCGGTTCCGATCCTCTTCGGGCCCTTCATCAACGCCGCCCTGCCGGTGCCGGCGGTCTTTTCCCTGCATCCAGCACCCCTGGCCGAGGCGGCGCTCTATGGCGTGCTCACGGCGCTGATCTTCACGCTCTGGCCGCTGGCGCGGGCGGAAGAGGTGCGTGCGGCGACGCTTTTCCGCGATGCGCTTGCCGGGGCCCGGACGTTTCCCGCACCCCGATACGTGGCCGCGACGCTTGTACTGGCGGCGCTGCTGATCGGGGCGGCGGCCGTCTTCTCTGGCAGTCCGCAGCTTGCGCTCTGGACGGCGGCGGGGATTGTGGCTGCGCTTGCGGTTCTCGTCATTGCCGCGAAGGGCCTGCAGGCCCTTGCCGGGCGGACCACGCGGGTGGCGGGCGGGCGGCCGGCCTTGCGGTGGGCGCTGTCGGCGATCGGTGGTGCGCGCGAGGGCGGCGGTTCTGTGGTGCTGTCGCTGGGTCTGGGCCTTTCGGTGCTGGCGGCAATCGGTCAGATCGACGGCAACCTGCGGCAGGCGATCCAGCGTGACCTTCCTGAGGTGGCGCCGTCGTATTTCTTCGTCGACATCCAGAACGACCAGATGCCGGGGGTCCTCGACCGGCTGGAAACCGATCCGGCGGTCAGCCGGATCGACAGCGCCCCCATGCTGCGCGGCATCATCACACGGATCAACGGGCAGTCGGCGAGCGAAGTTGTGGGCGACCACTGGGTGCTGAACGGCGACAGGGGCGTCACCTATGCCGCGACACCGGATGACCGCACGACCGTGACAGCGGGCACATGGTGGCCCGAGGATTACACCGGCGCGCCGCAGATCAGCTTCGCGGCCGAAGAGGCCGCGGAAATGGGTCTGCAGCTGGGGGACGAGATCACCGTGAACATCCTCGGGCGCGACATCACGGCGACAATCACCAGCTTTCGCGAGGTCGATTTCTCGACCGCCGGTATCGGCTTTGTGATGACGATGAACCCCGCGGCGTTGGAAGGCGCCCCTCACACCTGGATCTCCACCGTCTACGCGGATGCCGATGACGAGGCCGCGATCCTGCGCGATGTCGCGGACATGTATCCCAACATCACGGCCATCGGCGTGCGCGATGCCATCGGCCGCGTCTCCGAGCTTCTGGACGGAATCGCCGCTGCGGTGCGCTGGGGGGCGGCTGCGACGCTGCTGACAGGCTTCCTCGTGCTGGTCGGCGCAGCCGCGGCGGGCGAGGGGGCGCGGACCTACGAGGCGGCCCTTCTCAAGACGCTGGGGGCCACGCGCGCCCGCATCCTGCAGAGCTTCGCGTTGCGCTCGGCGCTCCTGGGCGCGGGCGCCGGTGTCGTGGCGCTGGCCGCCGGTATCGCCGGAGGGTGGGCGGTCGCGACCTTCGTCATGGAGACGTCGTTTTCCGTGATCTGGCCATCTGCCGTCGGCATCGTCGCGGGCGGGGTGCTGGCAACGCTTGTGGCGGGGCTTGGCTTTGCATGGCGCCCGCTGGCGGCACGTCCTGCGCGGGTTTTGCGCGCACGCGAATAGTCATCTTGAACGCCCATGTCGCGGGTGGCATGGACCGGGCAACCCCTGACGCTTGCCAACGGAGCCCCCGCGATGACCGATAGCCTTCCGATGCCTGTCACCGCCCTGAGCTCGGCTCAGCGCACGGCGATTCTCAACCTCGTGCGCCGGGCTGCCCGCGCCGAAATCCTGCCGCGCTTCAGAAGCTTGTCCGAGGCGGACATCGCGCAGAAGACCGGGCCGCAGGACCTTGTGACCGAGGCGGATACCGCGGCCGAGGCCATGATCGCGCGCGGCCTGTCGCGGATGTTCCCCGGCGCCCTGATCGTGGGCGAGGAAGCCGCCTCGACGGCCCCAGACCTGATCGGCCGGATCGCCGAGGCCGAGACGGCCTTTGTCATCGACCCCGTGGATGGGACCTGGAATTTCGCACGCGGGCTGACGACCTTCGGGGTCATGGTCGGCATGGTGCGTTTCGGCCAGCCGGCCTTCGGTCTGCTCTATGATCCGGTCATGGACGACGTGACCTGGGGCGGCGCTGATCTTGCCGCCGAGATGGTGCGCCCCCGTCATGCACCGCGGCCGCTGCGCGCCTCGCCCGGCGGGCCGGTCGATCAGCTTCTGGGCTACGTGCCGCTCTTCAATTTCGAAAAGGATCTCCAGCCCGCCGTGGCGGCGGTGCTGCCGCGCTTCGGCCGGGCATGGTCGCTGCGCTGCTCCTGCCACGAATCGCGGATGTTCGCGCAGGGCAATGTCGACTTCGTCCTCAGCGCTCGCCTGACACCCTGGGATCACGCGCCGGGGGCTGCCATCGCGCTCGAAGCCGGTGGCCACGTGGCCATGCTCGACGGGAGCCCCTACAAGGCCCAGCAGCAGGATGGCTACCTGCTTATGGCAAGTGACGCGGCCACTTGGGGCCGCGTCAGGGACGTCTTCGATTTCCTGATCTGAGCCGTTATTCGGCCGCTTCGGCGTAATCCGACATGGGCGGGCAGGTGCAGATCAGGTTGCGGTCGCCATAGGCATTGTCCACGCGGTTGACCGGCGGCCAGTACTTGTCCACGCGGAAGGCGCCCGGCGGGAAGCAGCCCTGTTCCCGCGAATAGGGACGATCCCAGTCGCGGACGAGGTCTTCCATCGTGTGCGGCGCCATCTTGAGCGGGTTCGCCTCGGCATCGCTGCGGCCCTCCTCGATGGCGCGGATCTCCTCGCGGATGGCCAGCATCGCGTCGCAAAAGCGGTCGAGCTCGGCCTTGGTCTCGCTCTCGGTGGGCTCGACCATCAGCGTTCCCGCCACGGGCCAGCTCATCGTCGGAGCATGGAAACCGCAGTCGACCAGTCGCTTGGCGATGTCCTCGACCGTGATCCCGGCCGATTTCTCGAAAGGCCGGGTGTCGATGATGCACTCGTGCGCCACGCGCCCTTCACCGCCACGATAGAGGACCGTGTAGGCGCCTTCGAGTCGCTTGGCGATGTAGTTGGCGTTGAGGATCGCCACCCGCGTGGCCTGCGTCAGGCCCGCGCCGCCCATCATCCGGACATAGGCCCAGGAAATCGGCAGCAGCGAGGGCGAGCCGAAAGGCGCCGCACTGACCGCGCCGCCGCCATCCACCGGGTTGCCCGGCAGATGCGGCTCGAGGTGGGATTTCACCCCGATCGGCCCCATGCCGGGCCCGCCGCCGCCATGCGGAATGCAGAATGTCTTGTGCAGGTTCAGGTGGCTCACGTCACCACCCAGATCGCCGGGGCGCGACAGCCCGACCATGGCGTTCATGTTGGCCCCGTCGATATAGACCTGGCCGCCATGTTCGTGGGTGATGTCGCAGACCTCCCTCACGGTCTCCTCGAAGACGCCGTGGGTCGAGGGATAGGTGATCATGCAGGCGGCGAGCTCGGCCGCGTGCTTTTCGGCCTTGGCGCGGAAATCTTCGAGATCAATGCTGCCGTTCTCGTCGCATTTCACCGCGACGACCTTCCAGCCCACCATCTGGGCGCTGGCGGGATTGGTGCCATGGGCGTTGACCGGGATCAGGCAGACGTTGCGCTGCCCTTCACCGCGCGCCACCTGCCAGCGGCGGATGGTCAGAAGGCCCGCATATTCCCCCTGCGCGCCAGAGTTCGGCTGCATCGAGATCGCAGCGTAGCCGGTGATCTCGCAGAGCCGCGCGTTCAAGTCGTCGATCAGCGCCTGGTAGCCGCGAGCCTGGTCCGCCGGGGCATAGGGGTGCATCTCGGAGAAGGAGCGCCAGCTCACCGGCATCATCTCGGCGGCCGAGTTGAGCTTCATGGTACACGACCCCAGCGGGATCATCGCGCGGTCGAGCGCAAGGTCGCGGTCGGCGAGACGGCGCATGTAGCGCATCATCTCGGTCTCGGCCCGGTTCATCTGAAAGATCTCGTGGGTGAGATAGTCCGAGGTCCGCAGCAGCGCCTCGGGCAGGCGGTAGTCCGGCGCGAAATCGCCGTCCTTGGCCTGGATGCCGAAGGCCCGCCAGACCGCCTCGATGGTCTCGGGGCGCGTGGTCTCGTCAAGCGTGATGCCGATCTTCGTCTTGCCCACGCGGCGCAGATTGACGCCTTCGTGCACTGCGGCCTGAAGGACCCCGCGCTGAAGCAGCCCGACGTCCACGGTGACAGTGTCGAAGAAGCTCTCTGGCTCGACCGCGAAGCCCGCGTCTTCCAGCCCGCGGACAAGGCGCACCGTCTTGCGGTGGATGCGCTGCGCGATGGCCTTGAGCCCCTCGGGCCCGTGGAACACGGCGTAGAAGCCCGCCATGACGGCCAGCAGCGCCTGTGCCGTGCAGACGTTGGAAGTCGCCTTCTCGCGGCGGATGTGCTGTTCGCGGGTCTGCAGGGCCAGCCGGTAGGCGCGGTTGCCGTGGGCATCCACCGAAACACCGACGATCCGACCGGGCATGGCGCGCTTCATCTCGTCCTTGCAGGCCATGTAGGCGGCGTGCGGGCCGCCGTAGCCGAGCGGCACGCCGAACCGCTGGGTGGAGCCGACGGCGATATCCGCACCCATCGCACCCGGCTCCTTCAGCAGGCAGAGCGCCATGATGTCGGCACTCATGATGCCCACGGCCTTTTCCGCGTGCAGCTTGGCCATCTCGTCGCTGTAGTCCCGCACCCGGCCAAGGGTCCCGGGATACTGGAAGATCGCACCGAAGACGGCACTCGCATCCAGCTCTTCCGGCTCGCCCACGATGACCTCGATGCCCAGCGGTTCGGCCCGGGTGCGGATCACCGCGATGTTCTGCGGATGGCAGTTGGCATCGACAAAGAACGCGGTTGCCTTAGACTTGGCGACCCGCTTGGCCATGGTCATGGCCTCGGCGCAGGCGGTGGCTTCGTCCAGGAGCGAGGCGTTGGCCACGGGAAGGCCCGTCAGGTCGCTCACCATGGTTTGGTAGTTCAGCAGTGCCTCGAGCCGGCCCTGGCTGATCTCCGGCTGATAGGGCGTATAGGCCGTGTACCAGGCGGGGTTCTCGAAGATGTTGCGCAGGATCGCCGGGGGTGTGACCGTGTTGTGATAGCCCTGCCCGATGAGCGAGGTCACAACCCTGTTCCGGCCTGCGATCTCGCGCACCTGGTGTAGCATCTCGCGCTCCGACAGCGGCTTGCCGAAATCGAGCGGCTCCTCCTGACGAATGCCCTTGGGCACCGTCTCGTCGATCAGCTGATCGAGATCCCGGACACCGAGCGCCGTGAACATTTCGGCCATTTCGGCCGGGGAGGGGCCGATGTGGCGGCGGTTGGCAAAGTCGTAGGGCAGGTAGTCGGTGGGTTCGAAGGACATCAAACTCTCCTCGGGTTGGCCGCGCCGCTGGGCGCGCTTCTTCTTGCCGGAAATACCTCGGGGGCGGGCGCGAAGCGCCCGGGGGCAGAGCCCCCTTCCCCGCCGGTCATGCGCGGCTCAGTCGCCGATGAAGTCCTTGTAGGCGGCGGCATCCATCAGATCGTCCAGTGCCGAGAGATCCTCGACCTTCATCTTGAAGAACCAGGCATCGCCCTCGGGGTCTTCGTTGACCTTGGCGGGCTCATCCACGATCGCCTCGTTCACCTCGACGATTTCGCCGTCGAGCGGGGCAAGGATGTCGGAGGCGGCCTTGACCGACTCGATGACGACAACCTCGTCATCCTTGGTCACGGCGCGCCCCTCGTCGGGAAGTTCGACGAAGACGACGTCGCCCAGCTGCTCGGCCGCGTGGGTCGTGATGCCCACCACGACCAGATCCTCCTCGACGCGCAGCCATTCGTGTTCTTCGGTGTAGCGCATGATTTCCTCTCCTGTTCTCATCTCTTGAAGCGGGCGGGTACGAAGGGCAGGGCGGCAGCCGTCACCGGAAGCCGCTTGCCGCGTACCTCGCCCCAAAGTTCCGTGCCCGTCTCCGACAGAGCCGCCGGGACGTATCCCATGGCGACGGGCGCGCCTACCGTGGGGCCGAAGCCGCCCGATGTCACCTCGCCGACGGGTGATCCGCCGTCTTCGCTGTCGAAGAGCTGCGTGCCCTCGCGCATCGGGGCGCGTCCGCCGGGCTGCAGGCCCACGCGTGCGCGCCCGGCGCCTTCGGCCATTTCGGGCAGGATCTTGTCGGCACCCGGAAAACCGCCTTCGCGGTCGCCATCGGCGCGCCGCGCTTTCGAGATCGCCCAGCCGAGCCGGGCAGCCGTGGGTGTGGTGGTCGCGTCGATGTCGTGGCCATAGAGGCAAAGTCCGGCTTCGAGGCGCAGCGAATCGCGCGCGCCCAAGCCGATCGGCATGACGCGCTCGTCCTCGAGTAGCTTTTCCGCAAGGGTCACGGCGGCGGCATTAGGCACCGAGATCTCGAAGCCATCCTCCCCGGTATAGCCCGAACGAGAGATCCAGCATTCTGCACCAGCGAGCGTCAGCGTCGCCACGTCCATGAAGCGCATGTCGCGCACAGCGGGCGCGATCCCGGCAAGCACCTCTTCGGCCTGCGGGCCCTGCAGGGCGATCAGCGCGCGATCCTCGATCAGCGTCACCTCGATCCCACGCGGCTCCAGAGCGGCGCGCATGAGGGCGAGATCGGCGTCCTTGCGGGCTGCGTTCACGACCAGAAACAGGTGATCGCCCTTGTTGGCGATCATCAGGTCGTCCTCGATCCCGCCCTCATCGTTGGTGAACAGCGCATAGCGCTGCCGTCCGGTTTTCAGGCCGACGACATCCACCGGCACGAGGCTTTCCAGAGCCTCGGCGGCGCCGTCCCCTCTCAGGATGACCTGACCCATGTGGCTGACGTCGAACAGACCCGCGGCCGTGCGCGTGTGCTGGTGCTCTTTCATGACGCCGGGCTTGAATTGCACCGGCATGTCGTAGCCGGCGAAGGGCACCATGCGGGCGCCGTGCGCCTCATGAAGTCCGTGAAGTATCGTCTCTTTCAGCTCTTCGCCCATCTGGCCTCCCGGTTACGTGTCGGGCCCGGCCAAGATGTCGGCAACCGGGCATCCCGCGCGGCAGATGCCGCGCAACGAATGCCCCCTCTGTCCTTTGGCCTGAGATCGCTATCCCTTCGGCGCCCCGGTTGAGCCGGGGTCTCTCCAGAGTTTTCGTGTCCGCGGCGGTCCCTTTGGCCTGAGAGTTTCCGGGGCGGTTGCTCCTTCGGCACCGGCTCTGCCGGTTCTCCCGTCGTGGACAGGCAAACCGTTAGCGGCTCTTCCCGACGCTTTCAAGCTCGGGGCGGTCCGCGCCCCGGCAGGCTGCGAGAGGTGCCAGAATGTTGAGCAGTTCGGTGTTATTGCAGACAAGCTCGTCCAGCGTGATCGGATCGAGCGTGGCATAGAAAGCCTCTGCCGCCTGGCTGAGGGCCGAGCGCAGCTTGCAGCATTCGGTGAGGGGGCAGGTGTTGTCCACGTCGGCGAAGCACTCGGCCAGCGGGACCGGGGCTTCGAGCGCGCGAAAGATGTCGCCGATGACGATGTCCGAGGCCGGGCGTCCGAGCATCATTCCCCCGTTGCGCCCGCGCTGGGTATGAAGGTACCCAAGCTGCGCCAGGTGGTTGATGATCTGCGCGAGGTGGTTCTCGCTGGCGTTGCAGACCCGTGCAATCTCGGCCTTGGTGACAAGACGGTCGTTGTTCGCGGCGCAGAACATGAGCACGCGCATGGCGATATTGGTTCTTTTGGTGACACGCATCGACCGTCCCTCCCTCGGGTAACGCCGCCGTGATACGGGCAAAAGCATCCAGAAGGTTTGACCTGAATCAATCATTTGAAGGAAAGGCACATGCAGGCGTCATATTTTTTCGGCTACGGTTCCCTCGTGAACCGGTTGACCCACGGGTTCACGCCCGTTCACCGGGCGACAGCCAACGGATGGCGCCGCGCCTGGCGTGTCACGCCCGACCGCGACATCGCCTTCCTGACTGCGGTGGCAGATCCGGATGGCAGCATCGACGGGTTGATCGCACCTGTGCCCGAGGGCGGCTGGGTGGTGCTGGACGAACGGGAATTTGCCTACGAACGCCGCCCGGCGGCCCATCAGGTCAAGGCCGAGGATGCGGCTCCGGAAGAGGTGGCGATCTATGCCATCGCCCCTGATCGCCTGCGCGAACCGGACGACAACCACCCGGTTCTGCTGAGCTATCTCGATGTCGTTGTGCAGGGCTACCTGGCCGAGTTCGGTCCCACCGGCGCCACGCACTTCTTCGAGACCACCGACGGCTGGGATGTGCCGATCCTCGACGACCGCGCCGACCCCCGCTATCCGCGGGCGCAGACGCTTGGCGACGAGGAAACCGCCGTCGTGGACGAATGGCTTGGCCGCAAGGGGTGCCGAATCCTCAGGTGAGGATCAGTCCAGCGACGGTTTCTTCTGCAGGAGAGGCATGACCTCGGCCATTTCCGGACCGCGCTCGCGGCCGGTGATGGCCTTGCGCAGCGGCATGAACAACCCCTTGCCCTTGCGGCCCGTCTTTTCCTTCACCTCGGCGGTCCAGGTCGACCAGGTGCTCTCGTCATAGGGCGGTTCCGGAAGCAGGGCAAAGGCCTCGGCCACGAACTCCCGGTCCTCGTCCGCCACCAGCGGGTCGGCACCTTCGGAGAAGAGCTGCCACCAGCCGGTCAGGTCCTTGCGGGTCTCGATGTTCTCGTGCGTGACCTTCCAGAACAGCGGCCCCTTGTCCTCGGGCACGCCGAGGGCCGTGATTTCCTCGGTCATCGCCTCGTAGGGCATGGCATGCAGCTTGCGCGCGGACAGCGGGAAGAGGTCGCGTTCGTCGAATTTCGTCGGCGCCGAGCCGAACTGGCTGGTGTCGAACCCCTCGGCGATCTCGTCGATGGTCATGCGCAGCTCGACCGGCTGCGAGGACCCCAGCCGCGCCATCAGGCTCAGCAGCGCTTCGGGCTCGACGCCGCGGGCCCGCAGGTCGCGAAGCGACAGCACGCCAAGACGCTTCGACAGCGACTCGCCCGTGGGGCCGGTCAGCAGAGAATGGTGCGCAAACGCGGGCGGCTCGCCACCCAGCGCGCGGATCATCTGGATCTGCGTGGCGGTGTTGGTCACGTGGTCGTTGCCGCGCACGACGTGGGTCACGCCCATCTCGGTATCGTCGACAACCGAGGCCAGCGTGTAGAGCACCTGCCGGTCGGCCCGGATCAGCACCGGATCCGAGACGCTTGCCGGGTCGATCGAGACCTCGCCAAGGATGCCGTCTTCCCAGACGATGCGCTCGTGATCGAGCTTGAAGCGCCAGACGCCGTCGCCCCGCTCGGCCCGCAGCTTTTCCTTCTCGTCATCCGTCAGGTTCAGCGCGGCACGGTCGTAGACCGGCGGCTTGCCCATGTTGAGCTGCTTCTTGCGCTTGAGATCCAGCTCGGTCGGCGTCTCCCACGCCTCGTAGAAGCGCCCCATCTCGCGCAGCTTGTCGGCGGCCTCGGCATAGCGGTCCAACCGCTGCGATTGCCGCTCGACCCGGTCCCAGTGGAGCCCCAACCACTCGAGGTCTTCCTTGATCGCGTCGACGTATTCTTCCTTGCTGCGTTCGGGGTCTGTGTCGTCGATGCGCAGGATGAACTCGCCCCCGGCCTTGCGGGCGATGAGGAAGTTGAAGAGCGCGGTGCGCAGGTTGCCCACGTGGATGTAGCCGGTGGGCGAAGGCGCAAATCGGGTGACGGTCATGGCGGGTCTCCTGTCAGGGTGGCGTGTTTTCACAGCCGCGCGGATTTGTCCATATCGCCGGGACTTCGGCGCTTGCACAGGCCGTTTGCGCTGACATTCTGAGCCGCAGCGAAAGGATCAGCTCATGCCCGACATTCTCACGGTCACTCTCAACCCGGCGCTCGACCTGGCGACCTCGGCCCCGAAGGTCGAACCCGGCCCGAAGCTGCGTTGCGCGCCCGCGAGTGCCGAACCCGGCGGCGGCGGGGTCAACGTGGCGCGAGCGGTGGCCATCATGGGGGGCAGCGCCCGCGCGATGGTGGCGCTCGGCGGGCCCAACGGGCAGGCGCTTGCAGGGCTTCTTGCCAAGGAAGGGGTCGAGGTGGTCGAAGTCGCGGCGCCGGGGGAAACCCGTCTCAGCTTTGCGGTGACCGACGATCGGGACGGCAGTCAGTACCGGTTCGTCCTGCCGGGGCCGGAATGGACGCAGGATCAGCTCGACGCGATGCTCTCGGGGCTCGCGACGGAAGCCGCGCCGGGTGACCTCGTGGTGCTCTCGGGAAGCCTGCCGCCCGGCGCGCCCGACGACTTCATGGCGCGCGCCACCACGGCGCTCGGTCCCGACCGACATGTCATCGCGGATACCTCGGGCCGTCCGCTCGCGGCGCTTGCGAAAGGTGGAAGCGCCACGCCGGACGTGCTTCGGATGGATTCGCACGAGGCCGAGGAGCTTGCGGGAAGTCCCTTGCCCGAGGCAGAGGACAGCGCAGACTTCGCGGCTTCTCTCGTGGCGCGTGGTGCCGCCCGGCGCGTGATCGTTGCCCGTGGTGCCGAGGGGTCAGTGATGGTGGGGCCGGACGGCCGCTGGAAGGTCAGCGCGACCAATGACACCGTGGTCAGCGCGATCGGCGCCGGCGACAGTTTCGTGGGCGGTTTCGTCTTGGGGCTGTCGCGCGGCGACAGCTACCCCGAGGCGCTGAGGCTGGGCGCTGCGGCGGCCAGTTCCGCCGTGATGACGGGTGGAACCCAGCTCTGTCGCCGCGAGGATGTCGAGCGACTCTTTGCCGTGACGAGCCTTACGCAGCTCTGACGTCCGGGGCGTTGCGCGGCTGACACGTCCCGGGGGCTTGCGATGTCCAGGGCATACGTGGTGCATTCCTCGAATGCGCGCCTTTATCGCACTCCCCATGCCCGAAGCGGCCATCGAGCCGCTCCTGCAGCTTCAGTCGAGGCTGCCGAAGGGGCGACCCGTGCCCGAGGAGAACCTGCATCTCACCGTGGCCTTTCTCGGTGATCAGCCGGAGCGCGCCCTCGAGGCCGTGCACGAGGAGCTTCTCACCCTGCGCCACGGAACCATTTCCATCGAACTTGCCGGAGCCGCCTTCTTTGGGGGGCAACACGGCCAAGCGCTTGGCCTTGAGGTGGATGGCGGCCCGGGCCTGCGGGACCTCTACGACCGCGTCGTTTCGCGCGTCAGAGGGGCGGGGATCACGCTCGAGAGGCGGCGCTTCCGACCTCATGTCACCGTCGCCCGCCTGCCGCGTGGGGCGGAGCCGGGGGCCGCGCTGGCAACGCTGAGCGCGGCGCAGATCGGACCGGTGTCACTTACGGAACTCGCGCTCGTGTCCTCCACATTGCGCGAGGACGGGGCGTTGCACGAGGTTCTGGCCAGCTATCCGCTCGGGCCGAACCTTAACGGAATGCAGGGCCATGGGCCCATATGGTGAGCGAGTGGCGGGCGCCTTCGGTCACCGGTGTCACACGATGCAACAGGAAGCTCGGGAAAAGCGTTGCGGTGCCTCGCTGTCGCGGTGCGGCGTCGACATTGGCCGAGGGCATGATTTCCAGTGCGCCGCCAGCGTAGTCCGCATCATCGGAAAGCTGCACCACCATGGTCAGCTTGCGCCTCGCGGCAAGGCGGCCATCGCCGATGTCCGAATGCCAGCTGAAGTGGCCCTCGCGCTCGGCACCGTAGCGGGCGATCTGGGCGCTTTCGTCGAAACCGTCGAGATCGAAGCCGTAGAACTCGCGGTTGGCTTGAAGGACAAGATCGACGATGCGCGGCATGACCCAGTCGCATTCGGGCAGGTCATCGAGCCAGACGAGGTCTGCCCGCCGCAGGTTGTGATCGCGCTTGCGGCCAACCAGCCCCGCGTCGGAGGGATCGGATTCGGCGGAAAGGGCGATCAGGCGCGCGCATTCGCCTTCGGAGAAGGCCTGCGGCACGTGATGGATACGGATCATGGAGTGGCGCCTTGGGGGATCGAAAGCACCACTCCATAGGGCCGGATCCCCGCCGCGCGCGTCCGTTCGCGACGGGGTGGGCCGAAAGCGACTTCAGGCGTTGAGCTTGGCGGTCACTTCCACGAGGCGCTTGGCTTGGTGGGCGACGGAGGCCTTGCCCTTGTCGTCGAACTGGCCGGCGACGGCGGAGTAGCCGTAGGGGTTGCCGCCGGATTCAAAGATCACGGGCGAGGTATAGCCTGGCGTCACGAGGATCGCGCCCCAGTGCATGAAGGTGGTGTTGAGCCCCATAAGGGTCGTCTCCTGGCCGCCGTGCGGGTTCTGCGCGCTGGTGGCCGCCGTGGCGGTCTTGTCGACCAGCTTGCCTTCCATCCAGAGCGGGCCGAGCGTGTCGATGAAGGCGCGCATCTGGCTTGTCACGCTGCCATAGCGGGTCGGCGAGGAAAAGAAGTAACCGTCGGCCCAGGTCATGTCGTCGAGGCTGACCTCCGGAATGTCGGACATCTTCTCGAGCTGTGCCTTCCAGGCGTCCTGGCCTTCGACGACCTCTTTGGGGGCGGTCTCGGCAATGCGGCGCAGGCGAACCTCGGCACCGGCTGCCTCGGCGGCCCGCTGCGCTTCGAGGGCGATGGCGTGGTTGGTGCCGTAGGTGGAGTAGAAGATGATGGCGATTTTCGGTGCGGCCATGGGTGCCTCCTTGTTTGATCTCTCCCAAAGTTAGCCTGCGAAAGCCGTCCTGCCATCTCCCGGCAGCGCAGGGGATCTGTGCGCGCCCGCGCGAAGCTTGCAGCTGGCCGCGGGGCGGGGTTTACCGGGCGCATGAAAACCGATTCCGACGCCTTTCACGCCGCTGCCCGCGCGGCGGTCGATGCCTTCCCCGAGCCCTTCCGGAAGGGCGCGCGGGAGGTGGTCATCCGGGTCGAGGACTGGCCGCCCGACGCGTTCCTGCGCGAGCTCGGGATCGGCGATCCGCTGGAGCTGACAGGGCTCTACGACGGGGTGCCCATGACCCAGAAGAGTTTTGCCGACCCGGCCCCTTTCCCGGACACCGTCTGGCTTTTCCGCGAGCCGATCCTGGCGGAATGGCGCGACCGGGGGGACGTGGACCTGGCGGATCTGGTGGCGCATGTGACGGTGCATGAGTTCGCCCACCATTTCGGCTGGTCGGACGAGGATATCGCGGTGATCGACCCCTGGTGGGAATAGCTGTCCCGGGCCGGGACATCTTGGCGCCTTATATGAATCAATGGGTTACAGAGGCAGATTAACCGGATCTTAGGAATGTCCCGCGGGTGGTTCCCGAAAAGAGGGGGCTCTGCCCCCGTCCCTGCGGGACTCCCCCGAGGTATTTTCCGGCGAGAAGAAGGGCCGGGGGCGGGCGGGTGGAGCGGGGCCGCGGTGCGGGGCGAGGGCGCGTCACGCGGGCCGGATCACGGCCTCGGGCGGGCGGCGCAGCGACATGGGCAGGGTCGGGCCGTGGCCGAAGCGGACGACGAGATCCGGACGGCGTCCGGGGATGCCCATCCAGGCGGCGAGCTCATCGCGGATCCGCGGCACCTCGACGGGCTGGTTCAGGTGGGCGGTGCGGATGTCGAGCGCGGTCGCCTGGAGGGCGAAGCGCTGGTAAGCGCGCCCCACCGCGATCCAGTGCTCGGGATCGGCGGCATCGCCGGTGAAGACCGCGATCCCGGCGGAGCTGCGGACGTGGCTGCGGTACTTGTCGTTCTCGGCCTCCTTCGTGAAGAGCACGCCGAAGAGGCTGCGCGTCAACCAGCCGGGCAGGACGGGATTGCCGCTGCTGGCGGTGAAGAGCCCGTCGCGTCGGCCCAGCGCCTCTTCCGGGGTGAAGCGGAGCCAGTCGCGCAACTCGGCGATGAAGGCGGGATCCTCCATCTGGGTGCTGTTGGCGGCGACCACGAGGTCGAGCAGCGCCTCCTTCCGGCGGTCATCGGTGAAGAATTCGACGGAGATGCCCTCCTGACCGGCGGCCGCGGCGAGCTGTCGGAGCGCATCGCTGGTGAGGGGCTGGCCGTCGTAGGGGGCACGTGTCGACTGGCGCGCCGGGATGGCGGCGTAGAGCGGGCCGGGCTCGGGCCGCCCCGTGCCGAGGGTGATGTCGATGCGGTCGTCTGTTCGCGTGAACTCCGGGGCATGGCCATGGGCGCGGGCGGCGATCGCGAGCGTCTCGGCCGCGCAGCCGAGACTGGTGAAGAGGTGGTGGTCGTCGGGATCCACCACGGCGGTGCGGCGCGAGAGATCGGGCCGGATCGAGATCGTGTCGCCGTCGAGGTGGAAGACCCAGGGCTGCGTGTTGTGGCCGTTGGGGGCGAGGGTCGCCATGCGGACGAGCTCGGAAAGCTCGGGGTCCGGTGCGGGCAGGTGGCGCTGTTGCGCGGCCGCCTCGGCATAGGGAGCCATGTCGGGCCAGCTGGCGTAGCCGAGCGCCGCGAGGCCGGCGGCGGCGGAGACGAGAAGGGTTCTGCGGGAGGGCATGGGGACTCACCCCCTTGGTTGGAGGATCGGGATGGTCCGAGGTTAGCGCGGGGTGGCAGGCGGGGCGTTGATGCGGATCAAGCCGGGGGGAGACCGCCTCGCTGACCTGCTCTTGGCTGGGGTAGGGGGTGCGCTGGCGGCCGACATGCATTTCAGGCGTCGGGATGCCCCTCACCCCGGCCCTCTCCCCAGAGGGGAGAGGGAGGCGCGTTGTGCTGGGCGCTGGGTCTCGGTTCGAACCCGTGCGGCCCTTTCCCAAACCCTCCCCCTGGCAGGAGGATGTGCTGTGCGGGTGTTGGGTGGCGCGCCACTCCGGGCTGGCTCAGCCGTCGCGCCAGCGGTTGACGATGGGGTAGCGGCGGTCGAGCCAGAAGGCGCGGGGCGACAGGCGCGTGCCGGGGGCGGACTGGAAGCGCTTGTATTCGCTGACGTAGAGCAGGCCCTGCACCTTGCGGGCGTCCTCGCGGTCGTAGCCGGCGGCGACGCAGTCGCCGATGCTGCCGTCCTCGTCCACGAGGATGCGCAGGATGGCGTCGAGCACCGGGTAGTCGGGCAGCGAGTCGCTGTCCTTCTGGTCGGCGCGCAGCTCGGCGCTGGGCGGCTTGTCGATGACGCGCTGTGGCAGCACCTCGCCCGGTTTGCCCATCATCCAGTCGCGGTGGTTCGCGTTGCGCCAGCGGCAGGTCTCGAAGACGTCGGTCTTGTAGAGATCCTTGATCGGATTGTAGCCGCCGGCCATGTCGCCGTAGATCGTGGCGTAGCCCACGGCGACCTCGGACTTGTTGCCGGTGGTCAGGAGCATCTCGCCGAACTTGTTGGACATGGCCATGAGCAGCAGCCCGCGCAGGCGGGACTGGATGTTTTCCTCGGTCAGGTCCTCGGCGTAGCCCTCGAAGAGGGGGGCGAGCGTGCCGGTGATGGCGTCGCGGCCCTCGGAGATGGGCACGAAATCGTAGTGGCAGCCGAGGTTTTCGGCCACCTGCTTGGCGTCCTCGAGCGAATGTTCCGAGGTGTATTCCGAGGGCAGCATCACGCAGCGGACGTTGTCGGCACCGATGGCATCCACCGCGATGGCGGCGACGATGGCGGAATCCACCCCTCCCGAGAGCCCCAGTAGCACCTTCCTGAAACCGCTCTTGCGAAGGTAGTCGCGTAGGGACAGCACCATGGCGTGGTAGTCCTGTTCGCGAGTGTCGGGGTGCTGGGCGAAGTCGCCTTTGACCGCCTGCCAGCCATCGTCGGTGCGTTCGAGGTCCACGTGGGCGACGCAGCTTTCGAAGACGGGCAGCTGCACGGCGATGCGCCCGTGCGGGTTCAGCACGAAGCTGCCGCCGTCGAAGACCTGGTCGTCCTGGCCGCCCACCATGTTGAGGTAGATCAGCGGCAGGCCGGTTTCGACCACGCGGGCGATCATCTTGTTGAGGCGGGTTTCGTACTTGCCGCGGTGGTAGGGCGAGCCGTTGGGCACCAGCAGGAATTCGGCGCCGGTTTCGGCCAGCGTTTCGGCCACGTCCTCGTACCAGGCGTCCTCGCAGACGGGGGAACCGATGCGGGTGTTGCCCACGGCATAGGGCCCGCCGAGCGCGCCGCTGTCGAAGATGCGCACCTCGTCGAAGACGGCGTAGTTGGGCAGGTGGTGCTTGAGCACGCGGCTGACCACGCGGCCGCCGCTGCAGATGTGGTAGGCGTTGAAGAGCTCGGTGCCCTCGACCCAAGGGCCGCCGATGGCGAGCGCGGGGCCGTCGGCGCAGTCTTTTGCCAGTTGCTCGATCCGCTCGATCGCGGCGAGGTGGAAGGAGGGCTTCATCACCAGGTCCTGGGCGTTGTAGCCGGTGATGAACATTTCCGGCAGCGCCACGAGGTCGGCGCCCGCGTCGCAGCCCTGCTTCCAGGCGTCGAGCGCGAGGGCGGCGTTGCCCTCGAGGTCGCCCACGGTAGGGTTGATCTGCGCGAGCGTCAGGCGGAAACGGTCGGCCATGGGCGCGTCCTTCTTCTTCGGTCCGGGTGCCGACATAGCAGATCGGGATGCGAGGGGAAGCGCGGGCGGGCAAAAGAGATTGCTCCGATGGGGGGGCTTCTCTAGGTTGCTGCACGGGGAAGCGACGATGATGGGGACAACGTCAGAATGATCCGCAGGAAACTCACCATCACGGCCCTCGCGGTGCTCCTGTCGCAGGCGGCGCTGGCGCAGGATGGCGATGTCGTCACCAAGGAATACGACGACGGCGGGGTCTACGAAGGCACGTTCCGCAACGGGCTGCAGCACGGCGAGGGGACCTACCGGCTGCCCAACGGCTACGAGTACACCGGCGACTGGGACGAGGGCGAGATCAAGGGCCAGGGCGTGGCGCGCTTTCCCAACGGGTCGGTCTACGAGGGCCAGTTCGCGCAGGGCAAGCCCGAGGGCATGGGCAAGATCACCTTCGCCGACGGGGGCACCTACGAGGGCACCTGGCGCGACGGCAAGATCACCGGCGAGGGCGTCGCGGTCTATGCCAACGGGGTGCGCTACGAGGGCAGCTTCCGCAATGCGCTGCACCACGGGCAGGGGGTGATGACGAACCCCTCGGGCTATGTATACGACGGCACCTGGGTGAACGGCACCAAGGAGGGCGAGGCCTCGATCACCTATCCCGACGGGTCGGTCTACGAGGGCAAGGTCCAGGAGGGCGAGCGCGAGGGCCGCGGTACGCTGACCATGCCCGACGGTCTGGTCTACGAGGGGACCTGGCACGACGGGCAGATCGACGGCATCGGCACGCTCACGCAGCCCAACGGCGATGTCTACGAAGGTGAGCTGTCGCAGGGCCGCCGCGACGGGCAGGGCAAGGTGACCTATGCCAATGGCGACGTCTACGAGGGCGAGTTCCGCAATGACCGCCGCGAAGGTCAGGGCACCTTCACCGGCGCCGACGGCTATCGCTACGAGGGCCAGTGGGAGGCCGGCCAGATCGAGGGGCAGGGCACCGTGACCTATCCCGACGGGTCGGTCTACGAGGGCCAGTTCAGCGGCGATCTCGCCAATGGCGAGGGCAAGATCACCTATCCCGACGGGTCGACCTACGAGGGCGACTGGGTCGACGGCGTGATCGAGGGGCAGGGCCGTGCGGTCTATGCCAACGGGCTGGTCTACGAGGGCGGCTTCCGCAACGCGCGCAACCACGGCCAAGGCGTCATGACCTATCCCGACGGCTACCGCTACGAGGGCGAATGGCAGGATGGCCAGCGCCACGGGCAGGGCCGCGCGACCTATCCCGACGGGTCGGAATACGTGGGCAGCTTTGTCGAGGGCCAGCGCGAGGGCGAGGGCGAGATCGCCATGGCCAGCGGATTTCGCTACCGGGGCACCTGGGAAGACGGCGAGATGAGCGGCGCGGGCGTGGCCAACTACGCCAACGGTGACGTCTACGAGGGTGAATTCGTGGACGGCAAGCGCGAGGGGCAGGGCACCATGCGCTATGCCAGCGGCGAGGAAGTGACCGGCGAGTGGACCAACGGCGCGCTGACCGACCGCGAGGCGATGACCACGCCGGAGACGCCCGAGGCACCCGAGGGCGGCGAAGGCGAGGCGGAGGTCACCGAGGGCGAGGCCGAGCCGGCCGCGACCGACTGATGGCGCTGCGCTGGGCGTGTTCGGCGACGGAGCACCTTGTCGTGCGGCTGGAGCCCGGCGCCGACCTGCGCCTTGCGTTGGAAGAGGTTTTTGAAGGGACGGGTGCCACGGCGGGCTTTGTGGTGGCCTGCGTCGGCAGCCTGACCTCGGCCGCGCTGCGCATGGCGGGCGAGGACGGCGGTACGAGCGTGCCCGGCCCGCTCGAGATCGTGAGCCTTTCGGGGACATTCGGGCCGGACGGGCCGCACCTGCACATGGCGGTCTCGGACGCGCAGGGCGCGAGGCGCGGCGGGCACCTGCTGGCGGGCTGCGTCGTGCGCACCACCGCCGAAGTGGTGCTGGGGCTGACCGGGGCGGTCGTGTTTCATCGTAAACGCGATCTTAAGACGGGCTATGCGGAACTTGCCCCCGAGAAAGCGGGCACCGGCGGCGCCTGAGACGCCAAGGCGCCTTGATTTCCCCATTTGTGGTGTGAGACTGTGGCAGGGCAGGCAGATATAGTTCCCATCGACAGGCCCCACATGCCCCGTGATATCCCCGGCGCAGCCCCGCTGCTGCGCGATGTCTTCGGATTCGACGATTTCCGCCCCGGGCAGGGGGAAATCGTGGAGGCCGTGGCCGAGGGGCGCAACGTGTTGGCCATCATGCCCACGGGCGGCGGCAAATCGCTCTGCTACCAGCTTCCGGCGCTCATGCGCGAGGGGATCACGGTGGTGATCTCGCCGCTGATCGCGCTCATGCGCGACCAGGTGCGTGGGCTGCGCGAGGCGGGCGTGGCCGCGGGGGCGCTGACCTCGGCCAATACCGAGGACGAGACGGCAGCGGTGATGGAAGCGTTGCAGGACGGCTCGCTCCGGCTGCTTTACCTCGCGCCGGAACGGTTGGCCTCCTTCTCGGCGCAGCGGATGCTGTCGCAGGCGGGGGTAAGCCTGATCGCCGTGGACGAGGCGCACTGTGTCAGCCAGTGGGGCCACGATTTCCGGCCCGATTACCTGCGTATCGGCGAGCTGCGCCAGAGCCTTGGCGTGCCGCTTGCGGCCTTCACCGCCACCGCCGATCCCGAGACGCAGGAAGAGATCGTCGCGCGGCTGTTCGGCGGCGAGGTGCCGCAGACCTTCCTGCGCGGCTTCGACCGGCCCAACATCCACCTGGCCTTCACGCCCAAGGACGGGCCGCGCCGTCAGATCCTGAGCTTCGCCGCCGCCCGCAAGGGGCAGAGCGGCATCGTCTACTGCGGCACCCGCGCCAAGACCGAAACGCTGGCCAAGGCGCTGCGCGACGAGGGGCATTCGGCCTGTTCCTATCACGGCGGGATGGAGGCGGACGACCGCCGCCGCGTCGAGGAACGCTTTGCCACCGAGGAAGGGCTGATCGTCGTGGCGACGGTGGCCTTCGGCATGGGCGTGGACAAGCCCGACATCCGCTGGGTGGCGCATGCCGACCTGCCGAAAAGCATCGAGGCCTATTACCAGGAGATCGGCCGCGCCGGGCGCGACGGGGCGCCCGCCGAGACGCTGACGCTTTACGGTCCCGAGGACATCCGCCTGCGCCGCGCCCAGATCGACGAGGGCCAGGCCCCGCCCGAGCGCCGCGCCGCCGATCACGGGCGGCTGAACGCGCTTCTGGGGCTGGCCGAGGCGCTGGGCTGCCGCCGCAAGGAGCTTCTGGCCTATTTCGGCGAGGAGGCCCCGGCCTGTGGCAACTGCGATCTCTGCGACACGCCGCCCGAGACCTTTGACGGCACCGAGCCGGTGCGCAAGGCGCTGTCGGCGGCGCTGCGGACCGAGGAGAGCTTTGGCGCGGGGCACCTGATCGACGTTCTCATGGGGAACGAGACCGACAAGGTGCGCCAGCGCGGGCACGACAAGCTGCCCACCTTCGGGGTGGGGCGGGACCTGTCCAAGGGGCAGTGGCAGGCGGTGTTCCGGCAGATGATGGGGCGCGATCTGATCCGGCCCGACGCGGAACGCCACGGCGCGCTGGTGATGACCGACCGCGCGCTGCCGGTGCTGCGCGGCGAGGAAAGCGTGGCGCTGCGGCGCGACGTGGTGCAGCGGCCCGAGCGGCGGCCCGCGGCCAAGGCGCTGGTGTCGGACGAGGACGCGCCGATGCTCTCGGCGCTCAAGGCCAAGCGGCGCGCGCTGGCCGAGGCGGCGCGCCTGCCGGCCTACATGATCTTCAACGACCGGACGCTCAT
Source organism: Allosediminivita pacifica (assembly GCF_003054175.1). Lineage (GTDB taxonomy): Bacteria > Pseudomonadota > Alphaproteobacteria > Rhodobacterales > Rhodobacteraceae > Allosediminivita > Allosediminivita pacifica. Next base: position 123,470 of record NZ_QBKN01000004.1, on the reverse strand, counting down.
CGAGATGGCCGAGACACGGCCCACGACGCTGGACCAGATGGCCCGCATCGGCGGCGTCGGCGCGAAGAAGCTGGAAAGCTACGGGGCGGAGTTCCTGCAGGTGCTGGCGGGCGAAGCCGAGGAGATGCACCCGACGCGGCGCAAGCTCGCGGGCCGCGACGAGGGCACGCTGTACGACGCGCTGATGGCGGCGCAGGCGGACCTGGTGCGCGGCGTGGACGGGACGGAAAAGACGCTGTCCTGTTCGGCCTCGCAGATCGCCAAGGTGGCGCAGGCGCGGCCCGGGTCGGAGCAGGCGCTGGAGCGGCTGCTGGGTGACCGGCGCACCGAGCGGTTCGGCGCGGCCTTCCTGAGGGTGCTGGAACAGCGGGACTGAGACTTCGCGGCGCGCCTTCTGCCCCTCACCCCGGCCCTCTCCCCCGAGGGGAGAGGGAGGGCGTCCTTGGCTTGGCGTGGTGACTTCAGGCGTGGCCATGCTGGACCTCGGGGGCGCGGCGGACTAGGTAGTCGCCTTCCCGGCCCTCCCCCTGACAGGGCGCGCGTGTGGCCGGGGATGGCACGAGATGGAGGCAGGACATGCTGGTTGTGATTTCGCCCGCGAAGAAGCTGGACTGGACCGAGCGGAAGGTCGCGATGACCACGCCCGCCTTCGAGGCGGATGCGCAGCATCTGGCCGGTGTCGCGCGCGGGCTGAGCGTCGAGGAGCTGCGCAAGCTCATGTCGATCAGCGAGGATCTGGCCACGCTGAACCGCGACCGCTTTCGCGCCTTCACCGATGAGCCCGGCCCCGAGGACCTGCGCCCCGCCGCGCTGGCCTTTGCCGGGGACACCTACCAGGGGCTCGAGGCGGCATCGCTGGAGCCCGAGGAAATGGAATTCGCGCAGGATCGCCTGCGGATCCTCTCGGGGCTCTACGGGCTGTTGCGGCCGCTTGATGGCATCCAGGCCTACCGGTTGGAGATGGGATCGCGGCTGAAGACGGATGCCGGGAGGAACCTCTACGATTATTGGGGCGGCCGGATCGCGAAGGCGCTCAACGCGCAGGCCGAGGAGGTCGGCGCCGGGGTGCTCGTGAACTGCGCGAGCCAAGAGTATTTCGGCGCTGTGGACCGCGAGGCGCTGTCGCTCGACGTGGTGACGCCGCAGTTCCTCGAGGACAAGCCGGGCGGCCCGAAGGTGGTGTCGTTCCACGCCAAGAAGGCCCGGGGTGCCATGGCGCGTTTCGTGGTGACGCACCGGCTGACCGATGCCGAAAGCCTGAAGGACTTCGGCCTGGGCGGCTATGCCTATTCCGAGGCGTTGTCGGCGCCGGGCAAGCCGGCCTTCCTGCGGTCCGAGGCGAAGGCGCGCGACGCGGCGTGAGCCCTAGCCCGCCGCGCTTTCGCGCAGGGCGGGCAAGTGGGCGAGCAGCTTTTCGACCAGTTCCGCCTTGCGCACGGGCTTGGTGAGGTAGTCGTCGAGCCCGGCGGCGAGGATCGCGGCGCGATCTTCGGCCATGGCATGGGCGGTGACGGCGATCACCGGCACGCGCGGGGCGCCCTCTTCCTCCTCGATCAGGCGGATTTCGCGGGTGGCCTGCTTGCCGTCCATGCCGGGCATGGAGATGTCCATGAAGACCGCATCGGGATGGTGGCTGCGATAGGCCTCGACCGCCTCGAGGCCGTTGGAGGCGAGGCGGAGATCGACGTCGAGCCCGGCGATCATCTTTCGGAAAACGAGCTGGTTGGTGCGGTTGTCCTCGGCCAGCAGGATTTCGGGCCGCGTGCGGGCGGGCGCCTGCCGCGGCGCGGGAGGCGCAGGGGGTGGCGTGGCCGGGACCTGCGCGAGGGGTCGCATGCCGCCGGCCTCTTCGAGCGCGGTGAAAAGCGCGCGGCGCGCGATGGGTTTCTGCAGCACGCCCTGCACGCTGCCGGGCAGATGGGCCGAGAGGGCAGCGGCGCTGTCGCTCATGAGCAGGGCGGGGGCGGTAATGCCGTGGCGGCGCAGCTGGCGCACCAGATCGGGACCGGTCATGTCGGGCAGCGTGGCGTCGAGCAGCACAAGGTCCGGCGGCGGGTCGAGATCGGCGATCGCGGCGGCGCCGTCGGGGCAGAAACGGGGATCGAGACCGATAAGGTCGAGCTGCTTGTGCAGGATGGCGCGGTTGCCGCCGTCGGGTTCGGCGACCAGCACCCTGCGGAAGCCCTCCGGCAGCGAAGGCAGCTCGGGGGCGGGTCCCTCGTCGGCGGGCAGGACGATGCGCAGGCCGAAGCAGCTTCCCGCGCCCGGCTCGGAGTCGGCCCAGACCTCGCCCCCCATGAGACCCACGAGCCGCCGGGTGATGGCGAGGCCGAGGCCGGTGCCGTCGAAGCTGCGGTTGCGCTCGGTTTCGACCTGATTGAACTCGTCGAAGACGGTGCCGAGCTTGTCGGCTGAAATGCCGATGCCGGTGTCCTCGACCGTGAGGTGCAGCGCAGCTTCCCCGGCGGGCGCTTCCTCGGCACCGGTGACGCCGGTGACACGGACGAGGACATGCCCGGACTGGGTGAACTTGACCGCGTTGCCCACGAGGTTGGTCAGGATCTGGCGCAGCCGGCCTGCATCGCCGACGAAGCGGGTGGGCAGGAACATGTCGTAGTCCACCAGCATCGACAGGCCCTTGTCGCGGGCGGCGGGCTGCAAGAGCATCACCACGTCGTGGATCGAGCGTTCGAGGTCGAAGGGCTCGGGGTGGAGCGTCAGCTTGTCGGCCTCGATCTTGGAGTAGTCGAGGATGTCGTTGATGATCACGAGCAGCGCCTCGCCGGAGGCGCGGATTGTGTCGACGTAGAGGCGCTGTTCGTCGTCCAGCGGGGATTCCATCAGCAGGTCGGCCATGCCCACCACGCCGTTCATCGGCGTGCGGATCTCGTGGCTCATGTTGGCGAGGAAGGCGGACTTGGCGCGGCTTGCGGCCTCGGCCCGGTGGATGGCGTCGCGCAGGCGTTCCTGGTCCTGCTTGATCTGGGTGATGTCGATGCGCAGCCCGACGCGCCCGCCGTCGCGGGTTTCGCGCTCGTAGATGCGCAGCCATCGGCCGTCGGCGAGCTGCTGTTCGAGCTCCTGGTCGGCACGGCGGTGCCGTTCGAGCCGTTCCTCGAGCCACTCTTCCTCACGACCTATGGCCTCGGCGTACTGGCCGTGGTCGAGCCCGTAGCGCAGGATATCCTCGAAGCTGGCGCCGGGGCGGATGGCGGGGGCCGAATCGTCGTAGAAATCGAGGTAGGGCTGGTTGCACATGAGCAGCCGGTCATCGGTGTCGTAGAGGACGAAGCCGTCGGGCAGTTCCTCGACCGCGGACCACATCCGCATGAGTTCGGTGATCTCGACCGCGAGGCTGACGATGCCGCCGTCCGGGCGTCGGCGGTCCTGCAGCTTGATGAAGCCGCCGTTCCAGAGGCGCAGTGTTTCCGGCGGGATCGGGGACCGGTCCCAGCGGGTGCGCATCCGGGCCGCCCAGTCGCGCGCGTCTTCGCCCTGCAGGTCGACGATGCCTTCCTCGATCATCATCTCGATCAGGTGGTCGTGACTGGCGCCGGGGCGCACGCTGTCGAGCCCGTCGAATAGTGACATGAAGGCGCTGTTGGCGAGTTCAAGCTGCCCGGCCGCATCGAACATGGCGAACCCGTCGCGCATGGCATCGAGTGCGGCCCAGAGCTGTCCCTCGACAAGCTCGATCCGTTCGGTGGCCTGCCCGAGCTGCGAGGTGATGCGCTGGTTCTGGTCGCGGACCTGCGCCACTTCGGCCCGGCGTTCGGTGACCTCCTGCGAAAGCTGAAGCGCGTGTTTGCCCAGCTTGCGGTTGGCGGCGAAAAGCTCCGCCTGCTTGAGTTCGAGCAGGCGTTCGGCGGCCAGCCGCCTGCGACGTTCCTCGGCCAGCCGGTTGGCCAGATCCATGCCTTTCCTCCGCGTTCCGGCGGAGATTGCCCCCGCCTGCGTGAACAACGGCTTAACTTTCCTGCGCTTGTCTGGGCCCCGGCCGCGTGGCACGCTTGCCCAAATTTTCAGCCGGAGTCTTCGTGATGCGCCCCTTGCTTGCCGCCCTCTTGCTGGGCGCTGTCACCACAGCGCAGGTCGCCGCGCAGGAGGCCATCCCGGAGCGGCGCAGCGTCGTGTCGCGTGACGTGGATTTCTACGGCGCTGATCTGCAGACGCTGTTCGACACCACGCAGGAGGCCTGCGAGAGGGTCTGCCTGAGCGATCCTGCCTGCGGAGCCTTTACCTTCAACACCGCGAAGGCCATCTGTTTCCCCAAGACCGGCGTGTCCGAGCGCAAGCCTTTCCAGGGGGCGGTGTCGGCCGTGGTGGTCGATGCCGCGCCGGGGGACTTGGAGCGTGCCACGACACGGTCGGCCGAGCTGGATTTCCTGACGCCGGACGATCTGGACCGCGCGAGGGACGAGGCTGCGGCGCTCGGCGCCCGCCATGCGGGCGGCCGCTGGGACGTGCCGGCGCTTCTGGACGCCGCCGAGGACGCCCGGCAGTCGGGCAACCTGCGCGATGCGGTGCACTGGACGGGCGCGGCAACGGCGCAGAGCGACAGCGCCGCGCACTGGCTGCAATACAGTGAACTGTCGGCGGCGCTGGCGGAGAGCGTGACGGGGAGCGAGCGGTTCACCCTGCGCGACCGGGCCTTTCTTGGCGCCGTGAATGCCTACCTGCGCAGTGAGGGCGCCCCGCAGCGGCAGGCGGCGCTTTTGCAGCTGGCTGATGCGCTCGAGGTAGAAGGGCGCGGGCGCGACACGGTGGATGCGCTAAGGCTGGCGGCGTCGCTGGGCGCGCGTGACGACATCGCCGCGGCGCTCGACGAAGCGGTGGCGCAGTACGGCTTCCGGATCACCGAACACCAAGTGGAGGCCGACAGCGCATCGCCGCGGATCTGCGCGGTGTTCTCCGAGGATCTGGCGCCTGCGGGCGTGGACTATGCCCCCTACGTGCGGCTGCCCGATGCGCGTCTCGCGGTGCGGGCCGAGGACCAGCGGCTTTGCGTGAGCGGGCTGGAGCACGGCGCGCGCTACACACTGACCTTCCGTTCGGGGCTTCCGGCGGCCAGCGGAGAGGTGCTGTCGCGAGACGTGGAGATCACCGCCTATGTCCGCGACCGGGCGCCCGAGCTGGGCTTTCCCGGGCGGGCCTACGTCTTGCCGCGCAGCCCCGAGGCGGGGCTGCCGCTGGAGAGCGTGAACGCGGATCGGGCCGAGCTGGTCCTGCGCCGCGTGTCGGACCGCAACCTGCTGCGCGCCATGCAGGAGGATTTCTTTGCCCGCCGCATGTCCGAATGGGAGCTGGAACAGTTCGGCGACCAGGTGGCTGAAGAGGTCTGGCGCGGCGAGGCGGATCTTCAGCAGGAGCTGAACGCCGACATGGTGACGCGCCTGCCCGTGGGCGAACTCGTGGGCGACATGCCCGCCGGGATCTACGCGCTGACGGCGCGGCTGCCGGAGGCTGTGGAGAGCGAACCGGCGACGCAGTGGTTCGTGCTGTCGGACACCGGGCTGACGACCCTGCAGGGGACCGAGGGTCTGACCGTCGTGGCGCGGGGTCTTGGCGATGCGGCGCCGCGTGCTGGGCTGGAGGTCACGCTGCTGTCGGCGGCGAACCGGGCGCTGGGCGTGGCCGAGACGGATGCCGCGGGTGTCGCCACCTTCCCGGCAGGTCTGATGCGCGGCATGGGCGGGGCTGCGCCGGCCCTTGTGATCGCGCGGGACAGCGAGGAGGACATCGCCTTCCTGTCGCTCGCGGACCCGGCCTTTGACCTCTCGGATCGCGGTGTGGCGGGGCGGGCGCCTGCGGGGCCGCTCGATGTCTTCGTCGCGACGGACCGGGGCGCCTACCGTGCGGGCGAGGTGATCCATGCCACGGTGCTGGCGCGGGATGCGCAGGCCGCGGCGGTCGAGGACGTGCCGCTGACGGCGGTGCTGACCCGGCCCGACGGGGTGGAATACGCGCGTGAGGTCTCGGACGGCGGCGTGGCGGGCGGACATGTCTTTGACCTGCCCGTGGCCGAAAGCGCGCCGCGCGGGACCTGGCGGCTGGATGTCTATGCCGATCCCGAGGCCGAGGCGCTGCAATCGCAAAGCCTGCTGGTCGAGGATTTCGTGCCCGAGCGGATCGACTTCGACCTCACTCTGCCCGAAGGCGCGATTTCGCCGCTCGCACCGCCGCAGCTGACAATCGACGCGCGCTATCTGTTCGGCGCGCCAGGGGGCGGGCTGCCGGTGGAAGGCAGCGTGAGGCTCGCCGCGCGCGACCGGCTGGAGGACCTGCCGGGCTGGCATTTCGGACGGCACGATGCCGAGGTTTCGGTGCGCACTGCGCCCATCGGCGAGGTCTTCACGGACGGAAGCGGCGCGGCGTCGCTGCGCCTGCCGCTGCCCGAGGCAGAGGACAGCGGGCGGCCCATGGAGGCAGAAGTCGCGGTGCGGATCACCGAAGGCTCGGGGCGCCCGGTGGAACGACAGATCTCGCGCCCGGTGCTGGCGCCGGGGCCGATGATCGGCATCCGACCGGGCTTTGATGGCACCCTGCCCGAGGGTGGCGAGGCGCGGTTCGATCTGCAGGCCTTCGGGCCGGATCTTGCGCCCGTCGACATGGAGGTCGAGTGGACGATCAACCGGGTCACCACGCGCTACCAGTGGTACGAGCTTTACGGTGACTGGAACTGGGAGCCAGTCACCACGCGCGAGACGGTGGCGCGGGGCACCGCGGCGCTGGGCGAGGATCCGGTGGGCATCGCGGCCCCGGTCGACTGGGGGCAATACGAGCTGGTCGTGACACGGGCGGACGGCGCCTATCTGGCGAGTTCGGTGGGGTTTGATGCGGGCTGGTACGCGACGGCCTCAGCCCCCGACAGCCCCGACATGCTTGAGATGTCGCTCGATCGCGAGGCCTATCGCCCCGGCGACACGGCGGTCCTGCGCATGGTCCCGCGCTACGCGGGGCAGGCGCTGGTGACGGTCATGGCCGACCGGGTGGTGTCGATGCAGGCGGTGGAGGTGCCCGAGGGCGAGACGACGCTCGAGCTGCCGGTGACCGACGACTGGGGCGCGGGCGCCTACGTGACGGCGCAGGTGATCGGGCCCATGGACGCGCAGGCCGGTCACAATCCGGCGCGCAGTCTTGGACTGGCCCATGCCCCGGTCGATCCCGGTGAGGCCCGGCTGGACGTGGCGCTGGAGGCACCCGAGGAAGTGGCACCGCGCGGGACTTTCGAGGCGGCGGTGGGCATCGACGGGCTGACCGAGGGCGACGCAGCCTATGTCACCGTCGCGGCGGTGGATGTGGGTATCCTGAACCTGACGGGCTTCGAGGCGCCGGACCCGCGCGGCTACTACTTCGGCCAGCGCCGGCTTGGGGTCGAGATCCGCGATGTCTATGGCCGGCTGATCGACGGGCTGAACGGCGCCATGGGGCAGATCCGGTCTGGCGGGGATGCCGCCGCGGCGCTGCGGATGCAGAGCCCGCCGCCGACCGAGGAGCTGGTGGCTCAGTTCACGGGGCCGGTGACCGTCGGGGTGGACGGCATGGCGCGGGTCAGCTTCGACATGCCCGATTTCAATGGGACCGTGCGGCTGATGGCGGTTGCCTGGAGCGCGCGCGGCGTTGGATCGGCCGAGACCGAGGTTTTGGTGCGCGACCCGGTGGTCGTGGCCGCGAACCTGCCGCGCTTCCTGGCGCCCGGCGACGAGGCCCTGCTGGGGCTGGAACTGACCCACGCCAAGGGGCCGGGCGGCACCATGGCGCTCAAGGTCTCGGCGCCGGGGCTGGACCTAGGCGCCGTCGCCGACAGCGTGGAGATCGCCGAGGGCGGACGCACGGTGCTGTCGGTCCCGGTCAAGGGAACGGAGCCGGGCGATTACGCGATCGAGGTGGCCTTGACCACGCCCGGCGGCGCAGTGCTGACCAAGCGGCTGACGCTGGGCGTGCGGGCGAACGACCCGGCGCGCGGCACCACGCGTCGGCTGTCGCTGGCACCGGGGCAGAGCTTCACGCTCGATGACGCGGTGCTGACGGGCTACCGCGCGGGATCGTCGGAGGTGCTGGTCTCGGCCGGGCCGCTGGCGCGCTTCGACGTGCCGGGGCTGCTTTCCTCGCTGGAACGCTACCCCTACGGCTGCACCGAACAGTTGACGAGCCAGGCGCTGCCGCTCCTGTCGCTCGCCTCGGTGGCGGGGCCGCTGGGGATCGGCGGCACGCAGGGCATCGACGGACGTATCGACGACGCGATCACGCAGATCCTGACACGGCAGGCGGCGAACGGGGCCTTCGGGCTCTGGCGGGCGGACTCGGGCAATGGCTGGCTTGATGCCTATGTGAGCGATTTTCTGACGCGGGCGGCGGCAGCCGGGCACGCGGTGCCGGACCGGGCGCTGCAATCGGCGCTCGACAACCTTGCCAACCGCATCGCCTATGCCGCCGACTTCGATCAGGGCGGCGAGGATATCGCCTATGCGCTCATGGTGCTGGCCCGCGAGGGGCGGGCGGCCATGGGGGATCTGCGCTACTACGCCGACGAAAAGGCGGGGGCCTTCGGCACGCCGCTGGCGCTGGCGCAGCTTGGCGCGGCGCTGGCGAGCTATGGCGATCAGGCTCGGGCGGACCGGCTGTTTGCGCAGGCCGCCGCGCGGTTGGGTGGCCGGGGCGAGAGGGTCTTTCGCGCCGACTACGGATCGGAGCTGCGCGATGCGGCCGGCGTCCTGTCGCTGGCGGTCGAGGCGGGCAGCACGGCGGTGGATCGCACGGCGCTCGCAGAACGGCTGGCCGTCTCGGACAGGCCGCTCTCGACGCAGGAGCAGGCCTGGTCGCTGCTGGCGGCGCGGGCCATGGTCGCCGATCCCGGAATCTCCGGCATTTCGGTCGACGGCACGCCGGTGGCGGGGCCCTTCCTGCGCCGGATCGACGGCGACGCGCTTGAGTCCATGCAGATCACCAACACCTCGGGCCGCGATGTGGCATTGACGCTGACCACGCTGGGCGTGCCCGAGGGGGTGACCGAGCCCGGCGGCTACGGCTACGCGCTGGAGCGGGCCTACTACACGCCGGAGGGTGAGCGCGCCGACCCCTCGCGCGTGGCCCGGGGCGACAGGCTGGTGACGGTGCTGACCGTGCGGCCGGCCGAGGAGGTGCGCGTACGGCTGATCTTGGACGACCCGCTGCCTGCGGGGTTCGAGATCGACAACCCGAGCCTGCTGCGCTCGGGTGACATCCGCGGGATGGACTGGCTCGAAACCGCCGAGCCGCTGACGGCAGAGTTCCGCACGGATCGCTTCCTTGCCGCGTTGGACTGGGGCAGCACCGATGCGCTGCGGCTGGCCTACGTGGTGCGGGCGGTGTCGCCGGGACGGTTCCACCACCCCGCGGCGCTGGTGGAGGACATGTATCGCCCGGAATACCGGGCGGTGACGGGATCGGGCAACGTAGTGGTGACAGAATGACGGGCGAAACGGTAGCGACGGTGCATTGGCGGGCGCTGGACCGCGAGGGCGAGGACAAGTGCCGGCTGGCGCGCGTGGGCGAAGGCTGGATGCTGGTGGGCCACGCGCGGTTCCGCGACGATGCGGGCTTTGCCGCGCTGGATTACGTCGTGCGGATGGGCAAGGACTGGCTGACGCGTTCGGCCGATATTTCCGGCACCTACGGGGACGCGACCGTGGGCTGGCGGATCGTGAACGAGGGCGGCTGGTTCCTGAACGATGCGCCGCAGCCGCAGGTCGAGGGGGCCGAGGACGTGGACCTGAGCTTCACGCCGGCGACGAACCTCATGCCGCTGCGGCGCCTGCCCGAGGTGGGCCGGCTCGAGGTGCGCGCGGCCTGGTTCCGCCTGCCCGGTGGCGTGCCGGAGCCGCTGGATCAGGCCTACCGGCGGGAACGCGGCGGGCTGGTGCATTACACGGCATCGAGCGGATTCGAGACGCAGCTTGTCGTGGGCCCGGACGGCTTCGTTGAGACCTATCCTGGCCTCTGGGATGTCACCGATGGCTGACAGGCGCCTGCCCCGGGTCTTGCTGGGGCTGGTGGTCGTGCTCTGGGCCGGAGCCTTCGCGCGCGATGTGGGCGACCGCTGGGTGGCGGAGACGGAGCTGCCGGTGCTGGTGCAGGCGGTCTCGCCCGAGGTGCGGGATCGCGAGGGGCGCCTGCTGCGGGCCTACCCGGTGGGAGAGGGCACATGGCGCATGGCGGTCAGCCGCGACGCCGTCGATCCGCTGTTTTTCGACATGCTCATCGCCTGGGAGGACGGGCGCTTCTTCGATCACCACGGGGTGAACACGCGGGCCGTGGCGCGGGCCGGGTGGCAGGCGCTGCGGCACGGGGGCGTGGTGTCGGGCGCCTCGACCCTGACCATGCAGGTGGCGCGGCTTCTGGAGGACAGCGGCACGGGATCGTGGTCCGGCAAGCTGCGGCAGGTGCGGGTGGCGCTGGCGCTGGAACGACGGCTGAGCAAGGGCGAGATCCTGGACCTCTACCTGTCGCTGGCGCCCTACGGCGGGAATGTCGAAGGCGTGCGCGCGGCGAGCCTCGCCTGGCTGGGGAAAGAGCCCGCACGGCTGACGGCACCCGAGGCGGCGCTGCTGGTGGCCCTGCCGCAGTCGCCCGAGGCGCGCCGGCCCGACCGGCAGCCGGAGGTGGCGAAGGCCGCACGCGACCGGGTGCTGGCGCGGATGGGCGACCTCGGCGTGATCGCCCCCGAGGCGGCGCGCGTTCTGGCCGGTGATCCGGTGCCCCCGGCGCGGCACGAGATGCCCTTCCTTGCGCCGCACATGGCCGACCGGGCCGTGGCGGCGGGCCCGGGGGTGCACCGGCTGACGCTGGATGCGGACCTGCAGCGCGCTATGGAGGATCTGGTGCGCCACCACATGGCCGGTCGCGATCCGCGGCTGTCCATGGCACTGGTGCTGGCCGACGTGGAAAGCGGCGAGGTGCTCGCCTCGGTCGGTGCGCCCGACTACACCGACACGGTCTCGCGCGGGTTCGTGGACATGACGCAGGCCAAGCGGTCGCCGGGCTCGACGCTGAAGCCGCTGGTCTACGGGCTCGCCTTCGACCGGGGCCTGGCGCACCCGGAGACGCTGATCCTCGACGCGCCGGTGCGTTTCGGTCGCTATGCACCGCAGAATTTCGACGGGACGTTCCGGGGTGAGGTGAGTGCTGCACGCGCGCTGCAACTGTCGCTGAACATCCCCGTGGTGCGGCTGACCGAGGCGCTGGGTCCGGCGCAGCTCATGGCGGCGCTGGAACGCGCGGGGCTGGCGCCGGAACTGGCGGGCGGACGGCCGGGGCTCGCGCTGGCGCTGGGCGGCGTGGGGCTGACGCTCGAGGAAATGGTGCAGTTTTATGCGGCACAGGCGCGGGGCGGAGTGGCCCTGCCTTTGCACTGGCGGGTGGACGCGCCCGAGGGGCAGTCTGCGCGGATCATGTCACGCGCCTCGGCCTGGCAGGTGGGGCACGTGCTGGCGCAGATCCCACCGCCGCCCAGCGCGGGGGCACCGGGACGGGTCGCGTGGAAGACGGGCACCTCCTACGGGCACCGCGATGCCTGGGCGCTGGGTTGGGACGGGCGCCACGTGGCGGGTGTCTGGATCGGGCGCGCGGACGGCACGCCGGTGCCTGGCGCCTTTGGCGGCGATCTCGCGGCGCCCGCGCTGTTCCGGGCATTGGAGCGGGCGCGTACGGGCCCGGCGCCGCTGCCAGCCCCTCCGCCCGAGACGTTGATGGTGGACAACGCGCATCTGCCGCGCGCGCTGCAGCGCTTCGGCCCGCAGGCGGATGACCCGGGGCTGGACCTGACCTTTCCGCCCGAGGGCGCGCGGCTGGAGGCCTCAGGGGCGGTGCCCGTCAAGCTGCGCGGGGGCACGCCGCCCTACACGCTGCTGGTCGACGGCGCGGTGGCCGAGACCGGCCGCCACGTCCCGGAGTTCCTGGCCCCCGTCGCGGGGCCGGGGTTCACCACGCTGTCGGTGATCGACGCGGCGGGGCAATCGGGCCGCGTGCGGATCGAATTGCGTTAGCATACGGGTGCTTGGCCGTTCTTTGCACCATACGGCACAAGCAGGGTTGCGATAACTTATCGTTTTTGTCAGAAATAATATGCCAGCCGTCACCACGGGCCAGCCGACCTGGATTCAGGTATCTTCAACGGCCCGATGGGCCCCGACAGGGAGCGGAACGATGGCGCGTCACGACAGGCAGGAAAGCCGCGGCTGCCGGCACGAGGCGGGGTGGCAGGCCGGGATCGGCGGTCTGGACCGCGAGGAGTTCTTCGTGCTGACCGTGGCGCGGTATTTCTTCCAGTCCTTCGCCGATCCCCAGACCGAGGGCTGGACGCGGGCGATGTTGGGGGCGGAAAGCTGGCTGGGCCGGGATGCGGCGCCCGAGCTTGTGCACGCGGTCTTTCACGTCATCCAGAAGATGCGTTGCGCGCGGCGCAGCACCTTTCAGTTCTCGAACCCCGATTGCCCGCATTGCGCGGCCACGCTCTGCGCGCACGAACGGCTGCTGCTGAACGCATGCCGTTCGATGGCGCGGGGACGGCCCGAAGAAGCGGCGGGCCACGCGATGATCCTCTGCGAGGGCAACGATACGGGCCCCCTGCTGGAAGAGATGCTGCGGCTCGCGCGGGTGATGCCGCTTTGCGGGGCGCCCGCTCATTTGCGGGCGCCCGCTCAGTCGCGGATCCAGTAGGTCGCGGCAAGGAATTCGCCGCGGGTCAGGCCCTGCTCCTGCAGCCAGGCCCGCGCGGCGAGCGCCTCGGATTTTTCGCCCGCGAAAAGGACGTGGCGGTCGTCCTCGGGGATCGCGACCGACTGCATCGCCTGAAGCGGCGTGACGCCTTCGTCACGACCGATCCAGCGCAGCGAGACACCCGAAGGCCGGGGCAGGTCCGCCATGTCGCCGCTCTCGGGGACAAAGAGGATTGCCTCGCCGCGGGTGCCCTCGGGCAGGGCGGCAAGGGTGCGGGCGATGGCGGGGACGGCGGTTTCGTCACCGACAAGGCCGATCCAGCCCGTGGGCTCGGGGATGCCGTGGCCGCCGGGGCCGGTGAGGGCGACTTCCTCGCCGGGCTGCACGCGGTCGGTCCACCCGGTGGTCCGGCCGCCGTCGTGGCGGAAAACGTCGAAGGACAGCCGCGCAGTGGCGCCGTCGGTCTCGATCTCGCGGACGGTGTAGACGGGGCGGTGCCAGGCGCCCGCGCCGCCGGGCCAGCGGGTCACGCCGCCTTCGTCGAGCGCGGGCCAGTCGGCACCCTCGGGGCCGAAGAGGATGCGAAAGTGCAAACCGCCGGTGGCAAGGCGGGCAAGCTCGGGTCCCTCGACCACGACGCGGGTGAAGGAGGGCGAGATCCGGGTGACCGAGGCCACTTTGCCGAGCGAGAGGTTGGCGGGGCGCTGGCCGGCGCCCGTGCCCTCCCAGCGGCGGCTGACGCCGTGGTGGGACATGATCTCGTCCAGCGTGTCGCGCAGCCCCTGCAGGGCGCCCGCGTCGGGGCATTCCACCCGCAGCGCGGTGCCGGACCCGGTGCCGGGCAGGACCGTGACCGTGCCGGTGGGCAGGGCGATGTGCAGGGCGTCGCCCTCGGCCCGGGCGGGCGATTCCCAGAGGTCGGCCACCTGCCGGAAGGCGGTGAAGGCCGTCGCCGTCTCGATTTCCAGCGCTGCGCGTGCCTGGTGCATGCCTAAAGTCCTCCGGGATTTGTCGTTGCGGCGGCACTGTCGCGGGGCGCGACGACCGGCGCAAGGGGATGTCTGAGTTTTTTACTATGAAATAGCCCTGATTGCCAATCCCGCCGCGTGGGCGCAGGCTGGGCATCGGACTGCGAAAGGAGAGCCCATGGCACGCGAGAGCTTCACGATCGGTATCCTCGGCGGCAACGGCATGCTCGGGGGCGCGATGGCGCGGGGTCTACTGGATAGCGGGATCGTGGCGCCCGACGATCTCTGGATCTGCAGCCGGCGGGGCAGCCGGGGCGGACTGCCGCTGGACGTGAACGCGACGCGCGACCCGTCGGTGCTGGCGGGCGCCTGCGACGTGATCCTGCTGTCGGTGCCGCCGGCCTCGGCAGATGCGCTGCGGCTGGATGCGCCCGACCGACTGGTGATTTCTGTCATGGCGGGCGTGACCATGGACCGGCTCGAGGCGATTGCCGGCGGCCCGCGCGTAGTGCGGGCCATGTGCAGCCCGGCGGCGGTCAAGCGGCTGGCCTATGCCCCCTGGGTCGCAGGGTCGGGCGTGGCGCTGCGCGACAAGACCACGGTGACGCGGATCTTCGAGGCGCTGGGCAAGACCGACGAGCTGAAGGACGAGGCGCAGCTCGACCTTTTCACCGCGCTCACAGGTCCGGTGCCGGGCTTCGCCGCCTATTTCGCCGAGGTAATGGCAGGCTATGCCGAGGCGCGGGGGATCGACCCGCGCATGGCCGACCGCGCCGTGCGACAGCTCTTCCGCGCGGCAGGCGAGATGATGGCCGAGGGCGACAAGACCCCCACGGACCACGTGCAGCAGATGATCGACTATGACGGGACCACGGCAGCGGGCTTGCGGGTGCTGCGCGCCTCGCCCATCCCCGACCAGATGGCCGAGGCGCTGGATGCGGCGGTCGAGAAGAGCCGCAGCCTGTAGGGGTCAGAGCCGCTCGATGGCGAGCGCGATGCCTTGGCCACCGCCGATGCACATGGTGACGATGGCGCGGCGGCCGCCGGTGCGTTCCAGCTCGTAAAGCGCCTTCACGGTCAGGATGGCACCGGTGGCACCCACCGGGTGGCCCAGCGCGATGGCCCCGCCGTTGGGATTCACCTTGTCGGTGTCGAGCCCCAGCGCCCGGTTCACGGCGATGGCTTGCGCGGCAAAGGCCTCGTTCGATTCGATCAGGTCGAAGTCCGAGATGGCGAGACCGGTGCGTTCCAGCAGCGACTGCACCGCCGGGATCGGGCCGACGCCCATAACCTCGGGGCGGACGCCGGCATGGGCGTAGCCCAGCACGCGGGCGCGCGGCTTGAGCCCCGCCTTTTCGGCAGCCCCGGCGCGGGCCATGACCAGCGCCGCGGCGCCGTCGTTGATGCCGCTGGCGTTGCCCGCGGTCACGGTGCCCTCCTTCTGGAAGGCGGGGCGCAGCCCGGCAAGCGCCTCGGCCGAGGTCGCCTTGGGATGCTCGTCCGTTTTGAACTCCACAACTTCGCGCTTGCGCTTCACCTCGACCGGCGTGATCTGGTCGGCAAAGAGGCCCTGCTCGATGGCACTGGTGGCTCGGCGCTGGCTTTCCAGCGCGAAGGCGTCCTGGTCCTCGCGGCTGATATCGTGTTCCGAGGCCACGTTCTCGGCGGTGACGCCCATGTGGCCGGTGCCGAACGGGCAGTTCAGCGCGCCCAGCATCATGTCGAGCGTCTTCACGTCGCCCATCTTGGCGCCCCAGCGCTGGTCGGGGATGATGAAGGGCGAACGCGACATGGTCTCGGCCCCGCCGACAAGGGCAAAGTCGGCGTCGTCCAGCATCAGCGACTGCACCCCCGAGACAATGGCCTGCGCGCCCGAGCCGCAAAGGCGGTTCACGTTCATGGCGGGGGTGGTTTCGGGCACGCCCGCCTGCATGGCGGCGACGCGGCTGAGGTACATGTCGCGCGGTTCGGTGTTGATGACGTGGCCGAAAACCACGTGGCCCACCTGGCCGCCCTCGACACCCGAGCGTTCGAGCGCCGCCCTGGTGGCGGCGGTGGCCAGTTCGATCGGCGGTGTGCCCGCGAGGCTGCCGCCAAATGTTCCGATGGCGGTGCGGGCGCCGCCCAGAATCACGATGTCGTCCTGCATGTGGATCTCCTCCCCCTCGAAGTGCCGGAACTATGCGGCCCGTGGGGAGCGATGTCATCCCGCGGGGCACGGCGACGTGCCGTCACGGGTCGGCGCGTCCTGTCAGGGAAGCGGGAAGCCCTGCACGGCGGTCAGGGAAGGGCCGCCCATGTGTACCGACAGCGCCGCTGCACACAGCACGGCCATCAGGGCCAGGTTCAGCATGTTGAGCGCGGTGGGCATGGGGCCTTCCTCGGGTGATTGCGACAGGATAACCAGATGGGGAGGCGATTGGTTCAAACAAGCCCGCCCCGGGACGCTGTGACCTTGCGTCTCAGGCCCGCCCTTGATCGGAGGCGCTGCACTCTGTATGTCGCAGGCATGACTCTGCTCATGAATATCGGCGACCGCGCCCGGCTGCGCGAACGCTTCCACGGTGCGACGCACACGGTGCTCGCCCGGCTATGATGCCGTGGACCGCGCGTGATACGCTCACGTGCGCCGATACCGCTCGTTTCCAAGCCATCGCCACAGAAACCGGGAGCTTCCCGCTATGTCCCCCAAGACGCTTTACGACAAGATCTGGGACGCCCACCTCGTCCATGAAGACGAGGACGGCACCTCGCTGCTCTACATCGACCGGCACCTCGTCCACGAGGTGACCAGCCCGCAGGCCTTTGAAGGTCTGCGCATGGCCGGTCGCAAGGTCCGCAAGCCGGAGATGACCATCGCCGTGCCGGACCACAACGTGCCGACCACGCCCGACCGCGTGAACGGGATCGAGAATCCCGAAAGCCGCATCCAGGTCGAGGCGCTGGACACCAATGCCAAGGACTTCGGGATCAACTACTATCCCGTCTCGGACATCCGCCAGGGCATCGTGCACATCATCGGCCCCGAGAACGGGTGGACCCTGCCGGGCATGACCATCGTCTGCGGTGACAGCCACACCGCGACCCACGGCGCCTTCGGCGCGCTGGCGCACGGCATCGGCACCTCCGAGGTCGAGCACGTGCTGGCCACGCAGACGCTGATCCAGACCAAGTCCAAGAACATGAAGGTCGAGATCACCGGCCAGCTGGCGCCGGGCGTGACCGCCAAGGACATCACGCTGTCGGTCATCGGCGCCACCGGCACCGCCGGCGGAACCGGCCACGTGATCGAATACTGCGGCGAGGCGATCCGTTCGCTGTCAATGGAAGGCCGCATGACCGTCTGCAACATGGCGATCGAGGGCGGCGCCCGTGCCGGCCTGATCGCGCCGGACGAAAAGACCTTCGAATACGTGAAGGGTCGCGCCCACGCGCCGAAGGGCGCCCAGTGGGAAGCGGCGCTTGCCTGGTGGAAGACGCTCTTCTCGGACGAGGACGCGCACTGGGACAAGGTCGTGACCATCCGCGGCGAGGATATCGCGCCGGTCGTCACCTGGGGCACGTCGCCCGAGGATGTGCTGCCGATCACCGACGTGGTGCCGGATCCCGAGAGCTTCTCGGGCGGCAAGGTCGACGCCGCACGCCGCGCGCTCAAGTACATGGGGCTCGAGGCCGGCCAGAAGCTGTCGGACATCAAGATCGATACGGTCTTCATCGGCTCCTGCACCAACGGCCGGATCGAGGACCTGCGTGCCGCGGCCGAGATCGTGAAGGGCAAGAAGATTGCCGACGGCCTGCGGGCCATGGTGGTTCCGGGCTCTGGGCTCGTGCGCGCCCAGGCCGAGGAAGAAGGTCTTGCCGATATCTTCACCGACGCGGGCTTCGAATGGCGGATGGCGGGCTGTTCCATGTGCCTTGCCATGAACCCCGACCAGTTGGCGCCGGGCGAACGCTGCGCCGCTACCTCGAACCGCAACTTCGAGGGTCGGCAGGGCCGTGGCGGACGCACGCACCTGATGTCGCCCGCTATGGCGGCGGCAGCGGCCGTGACCGGCCGTCTGACCGACGTGCGCGAGCTCATGGGCGAAGGAGAGCCGGCATGACAGCCCGGGGCGTGATCCTGCCGGGGCTTCTGGCCGCGGCGGGTCTGCTGCTGGCCGGTTGCGAGACGATGGAGCCCGGTCCGGGCCCCGCGCCGAGGCCCGCCGCTGCGGGGGCGTCCACGGTCGGACCGGCCGAGGACCTCTTCGTCGTCGAATCCGACGGTCGCGAGCTGCGGGGCGTCTACAACCCCGCAAGCTGGACCGCGCAGGACATCCAGCGCTACGCTGGCGTCAACTGCCCCTCGGGGCGGTTGGTCTCCTACGGCGAGGCGCCCACCGGCGACGGGCTCGTCCGCTTCGGCGGGGAGTGCGGCTGATGCGCGCCGGTACCCTCCAAACACGAGGAATGACAGCAATGAAACCGACCCTTCCGCGTGCCGCCGTCGCGGCGACGATTGCCCTGCTGCTGGCTGCCTGCGAAGGCGGCACCGGCACGCAGGACCCTGATTTCTTCACCTTCCGGCAGACCAACGGTGTCCTGAGCGGCAGCTACAACCCGGCAGGCTTTACCGCTGAGCAGGTGCGGCTTTACCTCTCGGCGGGCTGCTCGACACGCGGCGTGTCGGACTATGCCGAGAGCGCGACCGGGAACGGCATGGTCGCCTTCGGCGGCACCTGCACGACAAGCGGCAACTTCGCGGGCGGGACCTACGAGGTCGAGCGCATCGACGACACCGTGCTCGTCCAGGGGACGGTGACCGAGAACGGCCAGGTGATCTACACCATGGAGAATTTCTGAGATGGACAAGTTCGACAAGCTCACCGGGATCGCGGCGCCGCTGCCGATCATCAACGTCGACACCGACATGATCATCCCCAAGCAGTTCCTCAAGACGATCAAGCGCGAGGGGCTCGGCAAGAACCTCTTTGACGAGATGCGCTTTGACGACGACGGCAACGAGAACCCGGATTTCGTGCTGAACAAGCCCGCCTACCGCGAGGCAGAGATCCTGGTGGCAGGCGACAACTTCGGCTGCGGCTCCTCGCGCGAGCATGCGCCCTGGGCGATCAAGGATTTCGGCATCCGCTGCGTGATCGCGCCCAGCTTTGCCGACATCTTCTACAACAACTGCTTCAAGAACGGCATCCTGCCGATCCCGCTGCCGCAGGAGCAGGTCGACCTGCTGATGAAGGACGCCGAGAAGGGGCAGAACGCCCGCATGACGATCGACCTCGAAAAGCAGGAGATCACCACCTCTGACGGGCAGGTGATCACCTTCGAGATCGACAGCTTCAAGAAGCACTGCCTGCTCAACGGCCTCGACGACATCGGGCTGACCCTGCAGAAAGCCGCCGAAATCGATTCCTTCGAGTCCGGTCTGGCGCAATCCAGGCCCTGGGTCTGAGCCCAGGGAGAGGCGGAAAACCGGCTAGAAGGGCGCGCTTCCCGTGGATCCGGGCAGGTGACGTTACGACGATTCTGCCACAAAGGCTAACCCGACATGAAGGCCCGCGCCCTATATGTGGCGCGGGTTATTTGTTGGGCGCCTACATATCGTAGGCGTCTCGAGACTGACACATTGGGGTCGGTGAATTGATGCATTCCCGCACCATATACACCTTCAATTTGCCTTAGATTCGAACCACGTTTACACGGCGTGGTTGTCAAGTGCGTCTTTTGGGGGCAGAGATTGGGCAGGATTGAGGCGTTCCGTCATGCTCGACGGATGGCAGCCAGACCAATGGGGGCCCAGCTGGCAAACGGCCCGCTTGCGACCGAAGGGGCAAAAAGTTGATCAGGCGCGTGTTCGCGGCAGCCGTAAGGGGCTTACTCGTGTCCACGCTTGTGGCCGTGCCCGCCCTTTTCCTGCCCAGCGACGCGGACACGGTCGAGATCGCGGTGCTCTTTTCCGTCTTTGCGGGCCTGCTCGTCTTCTTCGAGTACAACAGCGACTACCCCTCCCTGCTCGACTTCAGAAATGCGCCTCCCTTCAACAGGATACGCTTTGCGGGACCGTTCCTGACCATGTTCCTGCTGGTGGTGACAACCCACGGCGAACAGGCCCCGTCGGGCTTTTCCGACGTATGCCGCCTGGTCGGCCTGAACCTCGGGCTGACGCTGGATTTTCCCTTCTCGCCGGTGCGCCTCTTGGCCTTCGCGCAGCCCCAGGGGGCGGATCTCGTCGACCATCTGCGACTGATGACTCACGCCGGCCTGGCGATTCTGGTCTCGCTGGTCTTCCTTGCCGTCTTCGTGCTGATGGTGCGGGTTCTGAACTGGCCCGTCCGGCAGGGGGCTTTCAACTTTTGGGTGAATCTGCCGCTCTTTGATCCGACGACCGGAGGGGATGTGATCCGGCGGCTGAAGCGGGACAGCCATTTTAACCTCGCATTAGGTGTGGCGCTGCCATTCCTGATCCCGCCAATCCTCGAGGCGGCGGTGGCGATGGGCTTAGGTCCCGATCTCGCCGAGCCGCAGCCGCTCATCTGGACAGTCTGCATATGGGCATTCGTTCCAACCGGTCTCATCATGCGCGGCGTGGCGCTGGCCCGCATTGCCGATCTCATCGCCGACAAGCGGCGCCGCGCCTATGCGGAGGCCGAGGACGTCGACATGCAGATCGTCTAGGTCTGCTTGCGCTGCTCCTGCTGCTTCTCGCTCCGCCGGCGCTCGCCGACACCCTGCGCGTGGCGACCTGGGCCGGCGAGTTCAGCCGCAGGGGGCCGGGCCTGCTGCTGCGCGACATGGAGCGCGGGGACTTCGCCGACGCGCTTGGGCCCATCCTCGACGCCGCGCCGGACGTTCTGCTGCTGACGGATTTCGACTACGACTACGACCTTCTGGCGCTTGGCGAGCTGCGCGACCTGCTCGGGGCAGGCGGGCTCGACTATTCCTACATCTTTGCACAACGGCCGAACACGGGGATGCCTACGGGGCTCGACCTCGACGGCGACGGTCGGCTTGGCGGGCCGCGCGATGCGCAGGGCTACGGGCGGTTCTCGGGGCAGGGCGGGATGGCGGTGCTGTCGCGCCTTCCGCTGGCGCTCGAACTCGACCTGACCGACCAGCTCTGGTGCAACGTACCGGACAGCCTGATGATCCAAGAAGACCCCGGCTTCGACATCCAGCGGCTTTCCACGAGCGGCCACTGGGCGCTGCGGGCCGAGGCTCCGGACGGGCCGGTGATCCTGATGACGCTGGCCGCGACGCCCCCGGTCTTCGACGGGCCCGAGGATCGCAATGGCCGCCGCAATCACGACGAGGTCCTGCTCTGGGCGCATTGGCTCGACGGGCGGCTGCTGGCGGCCCCTGCACCCGCGCCCGAAGTGCCGGTGATCCTGCTGGGCAATCTCAACGCCGATCCCGACCGCGGCGATGGCCGCCGCGAGGGGGTGCAGGCGATCCTGTCGCATCCGCGCCTTCGGGATCCCCTACCGGGCAGCCCGACCGTCACCTGGGACAGTACCGGCCCCATGCGGGTGAGCTACGTGCTGCCAGATGCGACGCTGTCGGTCGTTGCGGCGGGGCTCATTGATGCTGTTCCGACGGTGGGGCCGCACGCGCTGGTCTGGGCCGATCTTGCCACGAGCGGCGGGCCAGAACCGGGGCGATCGCCCTCCGCAGCGCCTCTTCCGGGCCAGTGACCGCGAAATCCGGCAGAAGCGTCCGGAAGGTACTCTCGTCGAGCCGGTGCGGCGTCTCCCACAGGTAGCGCATCTCCAGCATTCCCTTGGCCATGGGCCAGACCGGCCGGGCAAGGCGCAGGGGCAGCCAGCTCGTCCGCCGGGTCCGCACGGGCCGGCCGAGCGCCTTGGCAGCAAGCCCCGCCATCTGATCGCCCGAGAGGGTGTAGCCGGGGAAGGGCACATCGGCGTGGCGGGGCAGGTCGTACCGCCGGGCCAACAGCTCCGCCGCGCGCGCCATGTCGGGCAGCCACGCCCAGGCATGGGGGATGTCGGTGCGCCCCGGCCAGCTGAGCACGCCGCGTTTCAGCGAGGGGGCGATCATCCTGTCGAACCAGTTGCCGCTGGCCTCGGTATCGAGGAAATCGCCCGCCCGCAGGATCAGCGTGGGCACGCCAGCATCGCGATAGGCCTGTTCCATCTCGATCCGCAGGCGGCCCAGCGGGTTGTTGGCGCGGCGTGGGCTGTCAGCGCCCCATGGCGCGGGGCAGTCCGGCCCGAAGACATAGACGTTGCCGGGCAGCACCACGCGGGCGCCGCTAGTACGGGCCGCGGCGATCACGGCGCGGGTGAGCCCGGGCAGCTGCGCCGGCCACTCGGGATAGGCGGGGTTCCAGGCATTCACGATCGTATGGGCGCCACGGGCGGCCTCGGTCAGGTCGTCGGATTTGCGGTCGAAGAGCCGCACGTGCCAGCCCGCGTTCCAGAAGGCCTCGGCCGCCTGGCGGCCGAAGCGGCCAGACCCACCGAGGATAAGGACATCTTTCTTCATTGTCGTCTCCATATGTGGCGACGACAGGATCGGGCCTGCGCGATTGTTTGGAAATTGACTCAAATTGCAGGGCGTGTATTCATGAATGAATGGATAGCTCGCTTGCCAAGCTTGACTGGACGCTGATCCAGACCTTTCTCGCCGTGGCCGAGACCGGATCGCTATCCGGCGCTGCACGGCGGATGGGGCTGTCGCAGCCCACCGCCGGGCGCCACGTGGCCCGGATGGAAGAGGCGCTGGACGTGACGCTGTTCCGGCGTCGGCCGCGCGGGCTCGAGCTGACCGATGCGGGCGCCGCGCTGCACCCCCATGCCCGGGCCATGGCCGAGGCCGCCGGCGCCCTGTCGCTCGCTGCGGCGGGGCGGACCGAGCGGCTGGCGGGGCCGGTGCGGATCACGGCGAGCGTCTTTGCCTCGCACAACCTGTTGCCGCAGATCATCGCGCGGATCAGGCAGGACGAGCCCGCGATCACCATTGACCTCGTGCCCAGCGACCGGAGCGAGAACCTGCTTTACCGCGAGGCGGACATTGCCGTGCGGATGTACCGCCCGACGCAACTCGACGTGGTGACACGCCACCTTGGGGACCTGCCCATCGGGATCTATGCCGCGACGGACTACCTCGACCGCCGGGGGCGACCGCGGACGACAGAGGAGATCTGGTCGCACCATTTGGTGGGTTACGACCGGTCCGATCTCATGTTGAAGGGGATGCGCGATTTCGGGGTCCCGGCTGAGCGGGACTGGTTCGCCACGCGCTGCGACGACCAGAACATCTATCACCAGCTTCTGCGCGCGGGCTGCGGCGTCGGCTTCGCCATGTGCGCGGTGGCCGACCGTGATCCGGGGCTGGAACGGCTGATGCCCGATTTTCCGCTGCCGACGCTGCCGGTCTGGCTCGCCGCGCACGAACGCCTGAGGCACACGCCGCGCCTCAGGCATGTTTGGGACGCCCTCGCCGAGGGCCTCCTGGCTCAGGTGCCGTAGGCTTCGGCGGCGGGGCCGTCCTGCGCCTCGATCATCAGGCCGCCGTCGTGTTCGGCCAGCGGGCCGGTGTAGTCGCCGCGGGCCGGGTAGGCGTTGTCGATGCGGAACTTCACCATCCCGAGGATGTCGCCGAAGGCCGGGCGCGCGAAGGGATGCGACTGCACCCATGCCGAATAGAGCGTGCCGTCGGGCAGGACGTGGAAGATGCCCGGCTCGTTAAAAAGCTGCGGCTCGTCCGAGCCCTCGCGCGCGGTCGAGATCCACAGCCCCCATTCGCGGGCCTCGGTCATGGTGAGGTCATAGCCCATGGGCGTCTTATGCACGCCGGTGGCGCCGGCCATTTCCTTGGCGCGGGTCATGCCGTCGCCGCTGACGAGCACGACCGACAGGCCAAGCTCGGTCGCGCGGTCGGCGTGGTCCTCGATCTCCTGCAGTTGCTTCTGGCAGAGCGGGCAGTGCAGGCCGCGGTAGAAGACGATCAACGCGCCGTTCTCGCCCATGTCGCGGCGCAGGTCGAAGCCGTTGCCGTCGAGGGTCGAGACGTTGAGCGCGGGGACGGGTTGGCGGGGGGTGAGCATGGCGTGCTCCTTTTGCCTGTATCTGGGGTTCGCAGGCCAAAACCCGGCCCCGCAGCGGCCCGTTCCCACACGTTTTCCTGAGGTCGGGGCATTACCGCGCCCGTGGCGGCACCCCCGGCTTTCTTGACCCCGCGTGGCCCCCGGGCTAGGCGAGTTCAACCGCAAGAAAAGGGACGTGACCGACATGACCAACCCCTCGCTTCTCATCCTGCCCGGCGACGGCATCGGACCCGAAGTCATGGCCGAGGTGCGCAAGGTGATCGACTGGTTCGGCACCAGCCGCGACCTGCCCTTCGACGTGAGCGAGGACCTTGTGGGCGGCTCGGCCTACGACGCGCACGGCACGCCCCTGACGGACGAGACCATGGCCAAGGCGCAGGAGGTCGACGCCGTCCTGCTGGGCGCCGTGGGCGGCCCGAAATACGACGCGCTCGACTTCAGCGTGAAGCCCGAGCGCGGCCTGCTGCGCCTGCGCAAAGAGATGGATCTTTTCGCCAACCTGCGCCCGGCGCAGTGCTTCGACGCGCTGGCGGATTTCTCGTCGCTGAAAAAGGACGTGGTCGCGGGCCTCGACATCATGATCGTGCGCGAACTGACCAGCGGCATCTACTTCGGCGAGCCGCGCGGCATCATCGAGGAAGGCAACGAGCGCGTGGGCATCAACACCCAGCGCTACACCGAATCCGAGATCGACCGCGTCGCGCGCAACGCCTTCGAACTGGCCATGAAGCGCGGCAAGAAGCTGTGTTCCATGGAAAAGGCCAACGTCATGGAATCCGGCGTGCTGTGGCGCGAGGTCGTGACCGAGGTGGCCAAGGACTATCCCGAGGTCGAGCTGTCGCACATGTACGCCGACGCCGGCGCCATGCAGCTCTGCCGCTGGCCCAAGCAGTTCGACGTGATCGTGACCGACAACCTGTTCGGCGACCTTCTGTCCGACGCCGCTGCGATGCTGACCGGCTCGCTCGGCATGCTGCCCTCCGCCTCGCTTGGCGCGCCCATGGCCAACGGTCGGCCCAAGGCGCTTTACGAGCCGGTACACGGTTCCGCGCCGGACATCGCGGGGCAGGGCAAGGCCAACCCCATCGCCTGCATCCTGAGCTTCGCCATGGCGCTGCGCTACAGCTTCGACAAGGGCGACGAGGCGACCCGCCTCGAGCAGGCGGTGGAAAAGGTTCTGGCCGACGGCCTGCGCACCGCGGACCTGCTGGGCGAAGAGGGCGTGCAGCCCGTCACCACCGCGGAAATGGGCGATGCCATCGTCGCGGCGCTCGAGGCCAGCCTCTGAGGCCGGCGCCTGTTTGAGCGGCCTCTCGCCTGATCCGGGTCCGATTTGAATCATTCCCCCCGGCGGAACACTTGATCCCGCCGGGGCATGATCTAGCGTGATCTGAACACAGAACAGGCGTTCCCACATGTCCGCAAACGTACGAGGCGCGCTTCTCGCGCTCATCGCTTTTGGTATCCTGGCCACGCACGACGTGATCGTCAAAACGCTGGGCAGCAGCTATTCCGCCTTCCAGCTGGTCTTCTTCAGCGTGCTCTTCGGCTTTCCGCTGGTGACGCTGCTGCTGATCCGCGAACGCCAGCCCGGACACCTGCGCCCCATCCACCCGTGGTGGACGGCGCTGCGTACGATTTCCGCGGTCATCACAGGCGCGTCGGCCTTCTATGCCTTTTCGCATCTGCCGTTGGCGCAGGTCTACGCGATCGTCTTCGCCTCGCCGCTGATCATCACGATTCTCTCGGTCCCGATCCTGGGCGAGACGATCCGGATACGCCGGGGCGCGGCCGTCGTGGTGGGCCTGATCGGCGTGCTGGTGGTGCTGCGGCCCGGATCGGTCGAACTGGGACTGGGACACCTAACGGCACTGATCGCGGCCTTTTTCGGGGCGCTTGCGGCGATCATCGTGCGAAAGATCGGCCAGGACGAACGCAGCGTGGTGCTGATGCTCTACCCGATGCTGGCCAATTTCATCGTCATGGGGGCGATCCTGCCTTTCGTCTACGAGCCCATGCCGATCGAGCACATGGGCGGCTTCGTCGTGATGGCAGTCATGGTCTACGCGGGCCAGACGCTGATCATCGCGGCCTACAAGGCGGGCGAGGCGGTGATCGTGGCGCCGATGCAGTATTCGCAGATCCTCTGGGCGAGCGTCTACGGCGCGCTCTTCTTCGACGAATTCCCGGACCTCTGGACCGCTGTAGGCGCGCTGATCATCATCGGATCGGGTGTCTACATCGTGGTCCGCGAGGGCAACCCGGACTCGAAGTCCAAGCGTCCGGTGCTGCGGTCCCGGACCCGGTTCGAGACCGGCACGGCGCCCCGCGTTCGCAACCTGATGCCCACCATGCGGAGGTCGCGTCAGCCGGCCGAATGAGCCCTTGTCAAAGGGGGCGGCTTGGTCTAATGCACGCGCCACGGTCGGAGTGTAGCTCAGCCTGGTAGAGCACTGTCTTCGGGAGGCAGGGGTCGTGAGTTCGAATCTCGCCACTCCGACCAATTAAGAATTCCCGCGAAATTTCCGTAGTTTGGCCGGATTTGCCGGCCATTCTGCTTTTTGCGTGCCACCACTCACGGGGCGATGATCGCCGCACGTAAGAAGCCGCCGTGGCCCGGGGCCCGGCGGCTTTGACGTGTCTGGCGCTGGCGTGACTTAGGCGGCGAGGATTCGCACGGGTACACCCTTGTAGGCCGGCGTCTGGGAATTCTTCTCGTGATAGGACAGCGGCACCAGCCCGTTGAGCTCGGGATAGTATCCCGCGAGCGTTCCCGGCGGCAGGTCGTAAGCGGTGACCTTCAGGCCCGCAGCGGTATGCTCGATGCCGTCCTCGACCGCGCAGACAAGCGAGACCTCCTGCCCTTCGGCAAGCTCCAGCCGCTCCATCTCCTGCGGCGAGATCAGCACCACCTCGCGGTCCGAAAGCCCGCGCAGGCGGTCGCTGAAGCCGTAGATCGTGGTGTTGAACTGGTCGTTCGACCGCAGAGTGACCAGCGTCATGACATCCTCACCCTCGGGCGGCAGGCCCAGCGCCGACAGGGTTGTGGGCGCGGTGAAATGCGCGCGGCCCGTGTCGGTCTTCCAGTTCCACTCGCGGGCGGGGTTGCCGCGGTAGAATCCGCCCGGCTCGAACAGGCGTTCGTTGAAGCCCGAGAAATCGTCGGGGAAGGTCTGCGCGATCAGCTCGCGGATGAGGTCGTAGTTGGCCGTCCACTCGCGCCACTTCAGGCGCGGGTTGGGATCAAGCGTCACCTCGGCCATGCGGGCCACGATGGCGGTCTCGGACATGACCTGCGGCCCCGGCGGCTGCGCGTGGCCGATGGAGGCGACGATGTGGGACATGGTGTCCTCCATCGACACGGCCTGCGGCCCGCCCTCCTGCACGTCCTCGTCGGTGCGCCCGAGGCAGGGCAGAAGGAAGGCCGTCTTGCCGGGGGCGAGGTGCGAGCGGTTGAGCTTGGTCGCGATGTTCACGGTCAGGGGCAGGTCGCTCCAGGCGCGTTCCATGCGTTCGCGGTCGGGCAGGGCGCGCACGAGGTTGCCGCCGAGCGAAATCATCGCCTTCACCCGGCCCTCGAGCATCGCCTCACAGGCGTGCACGGCGTTCAGTCCTTCCTGATCGGGCGGGGTGATGCCGAACAGCTCTGCCAGCTTGTCGCCGGGCATGTGGGCGGATTTCTCGCCCACGCCCACGGTGCGCTGGCCCTGCACGTTGGAGTGCCCGCGCACGGGCGAGATGCCGGTGCCCTTGCGGCCCACGTTGCCGCGCATCAGGAAGAGGTTGCACAGCATCCCGAGGTTCAGCCAACCGTTCACGTGCTGGGTCAGGCCCATGCCGTAGATGCCGATGGCGCGCTCGGAGCTCATGTAGATCCCGGCGGCTTCCTCGATCATGGCGCGGGGCAGGCCGGAATGGTGCTCGATCTCGGCCCAGTCGGCGGCACGGACGGCGGCGACGGTGTCGTCGAAACCGTCGGTCTGGGTGTCGATGAAGTCGCGGTCGAGCACGGTGCCGGGGGCGGCGTCCTCGGCCTCCAGCACGCATTTCATCATGCCCGCCAGCACGGCCACGTCACCGCCGGGGCGGACCTGGTAGTATTTCTCGGAAATCTCGGTCGAGTTGCCCAGCGCCATGTCCTTGACGCTGGCGGGGTTCGCGAACTCGATCAGGCCGCGTTCGCGCAGCGGGTTGAAGGTCACGATCCGGCAACCGCGCTCTGCCGCGTCTTGCAGGTTGTGAAGGAACCGCGGGCTGTTGCTGCCGGTGTTCTGCCCGAAGAAGAAGATCGCGTCGCAGTGGTCGAAATCCTCGAGCGTGCAGGTGCCGACCGGCGTGCCGATGTAGTTCAGCAGGTTCACGCTGGTCGTCTCGTGGCACATGTTCGAGGATTGCGGCAGGTTCTGGTGGCCCATGGCGCGCGCGAAAAGCGCGTAGAGGTAGGACGCCTCGAGTCCCGCGTGCCCGGAGGCGTAGAAGACGGCCTCCTGCGGGTCCATGGCGCGCAGCTCCTGGCCGATGGTGGCAAAGACCTCGTCCCATTCGACGGCCACGTAGCGGTCGGTTTCGGGGTCGTAGCGCAGCGGCTCGGTCAGGCGGCCCGTGGTTTCGAGATCGTGGTCATGCCAAGACCGCAGCTCCGAGACCGGGTGGTCGGCAAAAAAGGCCGCGTCGGCGCGGCGGCGGTCAAGCTCCCACAAGGTCGCCTTGGCACCGTTCTCGCAGAACTCGAATGTGTTGGGCTTGGCGGGCTTGGCCCAGGCGCAGGAAGAACACATCACCCCGCCGGGCTTGTTCAGGTCCTTGAGGATCTTGGCCGCCACCGCCGAGGGGCGCGCCGCCGGGATGGTACGCGTGATGCCCTCGAGAGATCCCCAGCCGCCGGTCGGGCGGTCGTAGACGGGCGTGTCGGGGTTCTGTTGGTCGGGGGCATAGGCACCGTCGGGGCGGTCGTCGGGCATGGGGAACCTCGGAAAACGTGGACTTGGCTCAACACCCCCGTCGCCGTGCAAGTTCCCCGCTGCGCGGCGCTCGTCCGAGGCGAAACAGCGGTCAGAAAATGGCGCTGATATGGAGATTTGGAGGGGTCCGCGTTTACCTCTTTCATTTTGGTTTCTTTTGCCGCTGGGTTGTCCGAAAGAGGCCGGAATGGCTGCGCCGGAAACTGTGGCGTATCGGACATGATGAGGCGCGCAGCGCACCGGTCCGCAGGCGTTAGCCTTTGATATCTTTTGAGACTTCTCTAGGTTGATGCTGGGGTGAACTTTTCAATCGAGGCGCGTTTGTACGATGAGCTGGTCTCTGTGGAGGGCCTTCGCCAGGAAGAGCCCCTCGGGGTCGTTGTCGCCGATGACGACGCCCTTCAGCGCGCCTATACCTCGGCGGTGCTGCGCAAGCTCGGCTACACGCCGATCGATGCCGCGAACGGCACCGAGGCGCTGGAGCTGATCCGCGGCGGGGCCGCGCAGATCCTTGTCTGCGATCTCGACATGCCCGGTATCGACGGTCACGAGCTTGCCCGCGAGGTGCGGCGCGACTCGGGTGACAACTACATCCACATCCTGATGCTGACGGCCCAGAACCAGGGGCACGAGCGCGAGCTCGCGCTCGAGGCCGGCGTCGACGATTTCATGGCCAAGCCGCTGGACACGGCCAGCCTGACCGCGCGGATGAGGTCCGCGGGTCGGCTGCTTCAGCGTGAACGTCAGCTTGCCACCCGCAACCGGATCCTGGCCGAGGCCAAGGAGCAGATCGAGGCGGACCTGCGCGCAGCGGCGGACGCCCAGAGGCGCCTTCTGCCCGCGGCTCATTCCCGTGTCGGCGGCTGCGCCTTTCACTCGGCCTTCATGCCCTCGCACATCCTGTCCGGCGACATGTTCGGGTACTTCCCGCTCGGGGACGGGCTGACCGGGTTCTATGCCGTCGACGTGGCCGGGCACGGGGTCCACGCCTCGCTCATGTCGGTGGCGCTTGGGCACCTGCTGACGGCGGATTATTTTCGCGCCCACGTCTTCGATGCCGTGGGCAATCCCGATCCGGCAGAGCTGGTCCGCGCGCTTAACGCGCGTTTCTACACCGACGACGGGACTGAGTATTTCACCATGTTCGCCGGGATCCTCGACGAAACGAGCGATACCCTGCACTTCTGCCAGGCCGGCTATCCCTCGCCCTGCATCATGACACCTGCAGGCGCGAGCCGCAGGGTCGGGGACGGGGGCTTCCCCGTGGCGCTGCTCTCCTCCGCCACTTTCGAGAGCGGCGAGATCAGCCTGAGCGAGGGCGAGTTCCTTGCCCTCTATTCGGACGGCGCCACCGAGGCTGAAGACCCCGCGGGCAGGGCATTCGGCGACGAGGGGCTGGCGCAGGTCCTCAATGCATCGACGACGGACCCCGCCGCGATTCCCGGCAAGCTGGTCGATGCCCTCAACTGCTGGCGCGAGACGCGCCCGCTCGACGATGATCTCACCGTTCTGGTCTGCGAAAGGATAGCGGCGCCATGATCAAGACACAGGAACACGCGGAACACGGCATCTGCGTGATCGACCCCGTGGTCGAGCGGCTGACCGCAGCCAATGCCACCGGCTTCAAGGAAGAGGTCTTCGGGCTCATCGACAGCAAGCACGACCGGCTGGTCATCGACCTGACCGGAGTGAGCTTCATCGACTCCTCGGGGATCGGGGCGCTTGTCGGGCTGCTCAAGCGTGTCGGCGCCCGTGGCGAGGTGGTGCTTTGCGGCCTGTCCGGCAACGTGCAGCAGATGTTCAAGATCACCCGCATGGACCGGGTCTTCAGCAGCTACCCCGGCCGGGATGCCGCCGTGGCGGCACTGGCGGAGCGCGTCGGATGACGATTGTTCTCGAGATGCCGCCAAGTCTTGGCGAGGTCGATCCGGTCGTCATCTCGCTCAAGGCGCAGCTCGAGGCGGCGCTGTCGGAGGACAAGCTCTCGGCGCTCGAGATCGCGGTGACCGAGGCCCTGGCCAATGCCGTGAAGCACGGCGACACCGGAAGCGCAGGCCAGCCGATCCGGGTCGTCGCCTCGATTGGCGAGGCCGAGGTGCGGGTCGAGATCATCGACGCAGGCCGGCAGGGGGCGGTCGATCTCTTCAAGGATGTCGGCGACATCGCCGAAGTGGATCCGCTGGCCGAGAACGGCCGCGGCCTGAGCCTCATCTGCCATTTCGTGGACGGGCTGAGATTTGAACCGGCCGAGGGACGCAACCGGCTGGAGCTGACGTTCCTGCGGGAGGCGGGCGCATGATGGGCATCGATCCCGAACACATCCTCATCTACCTCGGGCTGCTGGGGATCCTGATCTTCCAGGCCACCCGCTACCGGGCCAGCAGCCGCAGGTTGACCGCGCTCACGCGGCAGCTCAGCGACGCCGAGCGCATCGCCCGCATCGGCACCGTGCGCTGGGATTTCGTTCGCGACGTCGTGACATGGTCTGACGAATACGCCCGGATGCTCGCGCTCGAACCGGGTGGCGTGATGACCGGCGCGGAATTCCAGGGCATGCTCCTGCCCGAGTACGAGGAGGCCGTGGTCGAGAGCGAACGCGTCGCGCTCGAGGCCTCGCGCAAGAGCGGGCGGCCTGAGCGGCGCGAGGTAACCTACCAGGTGCGCGCCCGCGACGGACGCGTGCTCGAGGTCGAGGCCCTGTCGGAACTGCTCGCCGACGACAAGGGCACGCCGATCCACCTGCTTTCGACCGTGCGGGATGTCACCGAAGAGGCGCGCCAGCGCCGCGAGCTGCGCGAGAGCGAGGACAAGCTGGCCGCCGCCGTGCGGGTGGCCGAACTCGGCATCTTCCGCGAGGACTTCAAGTCGGGCGATATCTACTGGTCGGACGAATTCCACAGGCACGTGGGCCGGCCGGTCGAGGCAGGGCCCGTGACCTTCTCGCGCGTGATGGGCGAGAACGGCCAGGAACGCCTGCAGCAGCGTCTCGACGAACTCACGCGCGAGGCGACGCCCTACCACGTTCATCGCAACACCGTGGACGCGGTGCTGACACGGATCGACGGGGCAGAGATCAACGTGAGGGTCGCCGTGGAACTGACCTTCGACGGCGAGGGCAAGCCGCACGTCATGTCCGGCGTCCTGCGTGACGTGACCGACGAGATCGAGCGCGAGAACAAGCTCAAGGATGCGGTGGCCGAGGCCGAGCGTGCCAACGAGGCAAAGACCGAGTTCCTCGCCGTCATGAGCCACGAGCTGCGCACGCCCATGAACGGCGTGCTGGGGATGCTCGGGGTGCTCGAGGACACGCCGCTCTCGCCCGAGCAGCGCGAGCAGCTTTCCATCGCGCGCAGCAGCGCCAATGCCCTGCTGGTCATCCTCAACGACATCCTCGACGCCTCCAAGATCGAGGCGGGCCGACTGGAACTGGAAGAGGGACCCTTCGAGCTCTACGGTCTCGTGCGCAGCGTGATCCACCTCTATGCGCAGAAGGCGCGCGACAAGGGCGTGCTGCTCGACAGCCGCATCGCCGAGGACATCCCGCCATGGATCACCGCCGACTCGGGGCGCATCCGTCAGGTGCTGGCCAACCTCGTCAGCAACTCGGTGAAATTCACCGAGAAAGGCAGCGTGATCCTCGAGGTGAAGCGGCTCGAGCCGCGCGGTGACGAGCCCCTGCGTCTGCGCTTCTGCGTGACCGACACCGGGCCTGGCATCCCCGCCGAGCACCAGTCGAGGGTCTTCGCCAAGTTCGACCAGCTCGGGGCGTCCTATTCCAACCGGCTTGTCGGCACGGGGCTGGGCCTGTCTATCAGCCGCAGCCTGGTCGAAATGATGCACGGCGAGATAGATTTCGAAAGTACCGAAGGCGAAGGGACGGTGTTCTGGATCGACGTGCCCGTCCGGCCGGCCGAGGCGCATGGCGAGGCATCGCCGGCGCGCCCGCTGCCCGAGCTGCCGCGTATGCGCATCCTCGTGGCCGAGGACAACAGCACCAACCAGATCGTCGCCCGCGCCATGCTCGACCGGCTGGGCCAGAACACCGATATCGTGCGCAATGGCGCCGAGGCGGTCGAGGCGCTGGAGCAGTTCGACTACGATCTCGTCCTCATGGATGTCTCGATGCCGGTGATGGACGGCACCGCCGCCACCCGGCGGATCCGCGAGCTGCCCTCGAAGGCGGCGCAGATCCCGATCATAGGCCTCACGGCCCATATCCGCCCGGACCAGCAGGCACATTTCCGCGAGGCCGGGTTCGACGAGGTGCTGACCAAGCCGCTGATCCGCGAACAACTCGCCATGGCGCTCGATCGCTGGAAAGACCCGGCCGCACGCCGCGGCGAGCCCGTGGAGACCGCCGCCACCGCGGTCGCGCTGCAGGACACCGCCGCTCCGGCGTCCGCGCCCGAGCAGTTCGAGGAGACGGATGACCTGCGGGCGCGGGTCGCAGGGCTTTTCTCCGAGTTCGGGCCGGAGGTCGCGGGGGACATGCTGCGCGCGGCGCTTTCGGACCTGGACCGGCATCTCGTCACCCTCGAAGCGGAAACCCCCACGGTCACCGACGAGCCGCCCCGGGATCAGCGCCGGCGCGCGCTGCATTCGGTAAGCGGGATCTCTGCAACGCTGGGTTGCCCGGGCTTCGCGGCGCGGTGCCGCGCGCTCGAGTCGCTTGACGATGCGCGCGCAGAGGCGCCGAGCGATTTCCGCGCGTTGACCGACGTGATCCGGTCCTTCCACGCGGAACTGTCCCGCCTGCTTTCCGATATGGCGCCCGAGAAACTTTCCGGAGAACATGCATGACTGAACGGCGTTCCACCCGGTCCGCCCCGGCCTGGCTGCTCTGCCTTGCAATGGCCTGGCCGGGTCAGACCGCGCTGGCACAGGACGACGCGACCACCGGGTCCGAGGCGCAGGCCGAAGATGCCGACGCGCCCTTCGGCCGCCACGGCCCGCTGACCGAGCGCGAGATGGAGATGGCCCGCACCGCCTGGAGCTATTTCGTCGAGCGCTACCAACCCGAGACCGGGCTGGTGAACGCCGTGGGTGCCTATCCCTCGACCACGCTCTGGGACACGGCCTCCTACATCAGCGGGCTGGTCGCGGCCTACGAGCTGGGCATCATCGACAAGCGCACTTTCGACAGCCGCGCGACGCAGCTCATCGGGACACTGCGCAACCTGTCGCTCTTCAACGGAGAGGCGCCCAACAAGGTCTACAACACCCAGACCGGCGAGAAGGTGAACTACGCCAACCAGCCGGGCGAAGTCGGCTACTCGGTGCTCGACATGGGGCGGATGCTGGTCTGGCTGCGCATCCTGAAGGAACGCTACCCCTACCTCGCCAACGGGGTCGACAATGTCCCGCTGCGCTGGAACTTCTGCAACATCGTGAACGAGGACGGGCGGCTTTTCGGCTCGCTCGTGCGTGGGGACGGCTCCACCCGCTACGTTCAGGAGGGAAGGCTCGGCTACGAGGAATACGCCGCCAAGGGCTTTGCGCTCTGGGGGTTCGACGTCTGGGGAGCGCTTGACCCCGCGCCGCTGGAATACACCACGATCTACGACGTGGAGGTGCCCTACGACGGCCGCGACCCGCGCGTCTTCCACAACCAGAACTACGTGCTGACCGAAAGCTACCTGCTCGACGGGCTCGAGCTTGGCTGGGACCTGCCGGTGGACGATCCCGACGGGCGGGGCGTGGCATCGCAGGGCTGGCGGGCCGAGTTCGCGCACCGCATCTTCCTCGTCCAGCAGCGGCGCTTCGAATCCACCGGCATCATCACAGCCCGGTCCGAGCACCAGGTCGATGGCAAGCCCTACTTCGTCTACGATTCAATCTTCGCCGACGGCTATGCCTGGAACACGCTCGACCCCAGCGACGTCTACCAGCCCGACCGCGCAGCGGTGGCCTCCAAGGCGGCCATCGGCATGTGGGCGCTTTGGGATCATCCCTACACCGACCTGCTGTTCGAGACGGTGGCCGACCTGTCGGAGGCCGAGGGCGGCTTCTTCGAGGGGCTCTACGAGAACGGCAACGGCTACATCCCGCTGCAGACGGCCAACAACAACGGCATCATCCTCGCCGCGCTGCTCTACAAGGAGCAGGGGCCGATCCTGAAGTTCGCCAACGACAACACCAGCTTCTGGGACATGGCCTGGGACGGCACCCCGATCCGCACCAACAAGTGCCTGCCCGAACCCATGGAGGTCGAGGTCACCTGCTGCGCCTGCGAGGACCTGCCCACGGTGCAGCCCTCGGTCCCGTGGGAGGAGTTCACCTACTGCCGCCCGCTGCAGCGCGAGGCGGGCATCGCCGCCACCGACTGCCGCCCCGAGGCGCAGGAGTTCGAGAAGCCGCAGCCGCGTGTCGTGCTGCCCCGCCAGTGCCGGCCGCCGCAGGACTGGCTGCCATGAGCGCGCCGGAGAAGCCCCGCCTCGTCTGGTTCGACGCCAACCGCGTCTGTGCTGCGCTGGGCGTCGTGCTGATCCATTCGACCACCAACTTCGCCGGGCGCCCCTTTCCCGGCGCAGACACTGCCGACCGCATCGTGCCCGTCTTCCTGCGCTCCGTGGGCGAGTTCTCGGGCTCGGAGATGTTCTTCTTCTTCTCGCTCTTCCTCATGGCGATGCGGGTGGACCGGAACCGGCCGACCTACCGCGAGGCGATCACGACGCAGGCCCAGCGGCTGCTGGTGCCCTTCGCCTTCTGGACGCTGTTCTACGCATTCTTCCGGCTCGCCAAGGCCGAAGCCTTTGGCTACGCGCCGCAGTACCTCGCGCGGCTATCGGACCCCGACACCTGGGTCGCCTACTTCCTGCTGGGCCGGTCGCAGTACCACATGCACTTCCTGCCCACGCTTTTCGCGATCTTCCTGTTCTTCCCGGTGATGCGCATCGCCATGCGTTACCCGATCCTCGGGATCATGGTCTTTGCCACGCTGGGGGCGATGGACCACGTACACGGCTACCTCTGGTCGCTCGAGATGGAGCCGCTGACGCGGGCCTACCTTGTCCGGATCACCAAGGTCTGGGCCTACGTGGGCTACGGCTTCGCCGCCTTCGCGCTCTACTCGCTCTGGCGCGACGGGATACCGCGCGGGGAATCGCGGCTGATCCGGCGCGGCGCGTTCTACTTCGCCTCCATGGCCTACATCGCCACGCTCCCCTTCTTCGGCCACGCCCTGTTCGAGGGGCAGTGGGGCATCCGCGGCGGCTGGGACTATTTCGGCCACTTCCTGATGCCGCTGTTCATCTTCTGCATCTTCATGGGCGGTCAGTACCGCGACTGGGCGCCGTCCTGGTCGAAGTGGGCGCGCTACACCTTCGGCGTCTACCTCGTTCACCCGATGCTGATCGACCTCTTCGACATCGCCGTGTTCACCTCCGGCGTGGCCGATTTCATGAACCCCGCGGCGCTTGTCATCAGCCGGTTTGCCGTCGTCCTGCCCGCGTCTTTCGTGCTGGCGCTCGGGATCGAGAAGATCCGCCCGCTGGCCTGGACCATCGGACTCGGACCGACGCCCTGGGACGCGGCCCGGGTGCGCTCGGCCAAGCAGGAATAGGCCCGCAATGGACGACTACTTCCGCGCCTTCGAGCACCGCCGCCCGCCCGCGCCGCTGCCCTACTCGGCCACGCGAGAGGCGCTTTGGCAGTTCCTTGCCGTCGTCGCGCTGGTGGTGGGCGGCTGGTACATCGGCTGGCGCTGGCTGCATTCGCTGAACCCCGACGCCATGTGGTTCGCGCTTCCGCTGGTGCTGGCCGAAAGCGCCGCCTACATCGGCCTGATCCTCTTCGTCTACAACCTCTGGAAGGATCAGCCGGTCGAGGTGCCCGAGGCGCCCGCGCTGATCGAGGAGGTGGTGCCCGACACGCCAGAGGCCGGGCGCCCCATCGTCGTGGACATCCTCTTCGCCACCTACAACGAGGAACCCGAGCTGGTGCGCCTCGGTATCCGGGATTCGAAGAAACTCGACTACCCGCATCCCATCGACATCCGCATCCACGTGCTGGACGACGGCAAGCGGCCCGCCATGCGCGCCGTGGCCGAGGAGGAGGGCGCCGGCTACATTACGCGCGACAGCAACGAGGGTTTCAAGGCCGGCAACCTGCGCAACGCGATGGAGCGGACCTCGGGCGACTTCATCGTCATCTGCGATGCCGACACCCGCCCCTTCCCGACGCTGCTGGCCCGCACCCTGGGGTATTTCCGCGATCCAAAGATGGCCTGGGTGCAGACGCCCCAGTGGTTCTACGACCTGCCCGAGGGCGAGACGCTGACCCGTCGCTTGCGTCGCCGTGCAGGCATGGTCGGCGGTGGGCTCGGCTGGGTGGTCGAGCATCTCGTGGGCGAGATCCGCTTCGGCGCGGACCCCTTCGTGAACGACCCGCAGATGTTCTACGACGTGATCCAGCGGCGCCGGAACCGGGCCAATGCCTCGTTCTGTTGCGGCGCCGGGTCGATCCACCGCCGCGAGGCGGTGATGGAGGCGGCCCTGCGCAGCTTCGGCGACAGCGTCGAACGCCGGGTTCTGGCCGCCGAGGAGGAGATCACGCTCGAAAGCCGCGAGCGCCGGGTCGATCCCGCCCTCATGGAGGCGATCCGCAGCGAGGCGGTCGCGACCGAGGTGCTGACGCCCTACCGCTTCCACGTGTCCGAGGACATCTACACTTCCATCGTGCTGCACTCGGACCGCGAGCGCGGCTGGAAGTCCTGGCAGCATCCTTACGTCGAATCCAAGATGCTCTCGCCGCAGGACCTGCTGACCTGGTCGATCCAGCGGTTCAAGTACGCCGGCGGCAGCCTCGACATCATGGTCAACGACAACGCCATGTTCCGCCCCGGCCTGACCCTGCCGCAGCGGCTGATGTACGGCACGACCTTCTATTCCTACCTCGGCCCGATCTGGAACGTGGTCTTCCTCTTCGCGCCGGTCGTCTACCTGTTCTTCGGCATCGCGCCGGTCTCGGCCTACACCAACGACTTCTTCGTGCACGTGGTGCCCTTCCTGGTGACGCTGGAACTGGCGATGATGGTGGGGACATGGGGCATCTCGGGCTATGCCTCGAAGGCCAGCTACCTGTCGTTCTTCCCGCTCGGGCTGCGCGCCATCTGGACCGTGCTCAGC
This sequence comes from Allosediminivita pacifica, assembly GCF_003054175.1. Classification (GTDB taxonomy): domain Bacteria; phylum Pseudomonadota; class Alphaproteobacteria; order Rhodobacterales; family Rhodobacteraceae; genus Allosediminivita; species Allosediminivita pacifica. Next base: position 85,657 of record NZ_QBKN01000004.1, on the reverse strand, counting down.
GGCAAGAAGATCTCGTTCCCGGTCACGCCCAAGGACCGCCAGTCCGGCAATTTCCTCAAGCTCGTGCGCCCGCAGCTCGGCGTGCTGATCCTCACGGCTGCGGGCATCGCCTGGGGCGTCGGCGCGCTGCTGCTGGCCGACACGCCGCATACGCTGACCGGCGTCGTGACCAACGCGCTCTGGGGGCTCAACAACTGCGCCGCCATGGCAGGGATGGTCCGGGCCGCGCTCTGGCAGCCACCACAGACACCGCAGGAGGAGGCATCCTAATGAGCTTCCGCAGAAACCTCGTCCGCGCCCGCGGGCACATCGTCTTTCTCGTGGCCCTTGTCTCGGGCCTCGCGCTCGTGCTCTGGCTGGAAACGCTGGGCGACCCGCCCCAGGCGGCCGAGCAGGTCGCCCCCGCCGAGACCGCGACCGAAACCCCGCCCGCGCAGGCCGAGACCGTGCCCGAGACCGAGACTGCAGGACCTGATATCATGGCCCCGTTCGAGGCAGTCGATCCGCTTCCGCTCGCCGTGCGCGGCCAGAGCACGACACGCGACATGCGCCACGCCCGCATCGCCTGGACCTATTTCGAGAACAACGTGAACGCCGACACGGGGCTCGCCAACTCCGTTCACGACTACCCCTCGACCACCATGTGGGAGACGGGCTCCTACATCGTCGCGGTGCTCTCGGCCGAACGGCTGGACCTGATCAACGAGGCCGAGGCCGAGGACCGCCTGACCCGGGTGCTCGACAGCCTGTCGCGGCTGCGGCTCTTCGAGGATACGCTGCCCAACAAGGCCTACCACGCCCGTACGCTGGCGCTCGTGGACTATTCCAACACCCCGTCCGAGCGGGGGCTGGGTTGGTCGGCGCTCGACATCGCGCGCGTCGTCGCGGCGCTGGGCCTGGTCGAACGCAACCACCCGGAGCTCGCCCCGCAGGTCGAGGCACTTCTGGGCGGCTGGGATCTCGACCGCATGGTGCAGGACGGCGAACTCATCGGCACCAACGTGATCGACGGCGAAACGCGCGAGAACCAGGAAGGTCGCGTCGGCTACGAGCAATATGCCGCGAAGGCCATGATGCTCTTCGGCTACGACGTCTACCGGGCCTACGAGGTCGAGGACAATCTCATGGTGCAGGAGGTCGCGGGCCAGCCGATTCCGGTAGACACGCGCCTGCACCGCGGCACTACCCCCGCCTTCGTCGTGAGCGAGCCTTACCTTTTCGACGGGATGGAATTCGGCTTCGATGCTCGCTCGCACCGCTTTGCCACCGCCATCTACCGCGCGCAGGAGGCCCGCTTCGAGGAGACCGGGGAACTGACCGCCGTCACCGAAAGCCATCTGAACGGCGCGCCCTACTTTGCCTATGCCTCGGTCTGGGGCGGGGGGGAGTCATGGGCCGTGCTGACCTTCCGGGGCGAGCGCATCGACGACCGCCGCACCGTCGCAACCAAGGCCGCCTTCGGCTGGGACGCGCTGTTCGGGACCGACTACACCGCGCGGCTGGTCGAGGCCGTGGCCGCGGTGGCGGACCCCGAGAAGGGCTTTGCCGAGGGGATCTACGAGGCGAGCGGGGAGCCCAACACCTCGACCACGGCGAACACCAACGCGGTGGTGCTGGCGGCGCTGGCCTTCAAGGCGCACGGCCCGCTCATGCGGCAGGCGGACCAATGAGAGCGGCGGCGCTGGTCTTCCTGTTGACCTTGCCCGGCGCGGCGCTGGCGCAGGCCGAACCCTGCGTCGGGGCGAACTTCGACCGCCCGCTGCCGGGGGCGAGCGCGGTCGAGCGCCGCTTCGCCGACGTGCCCACGGCGCGCTATCCCGGCATCTGGCAGGAGGGGCGCGTGGCGGGCCACGTCTACCAGCTCTCGAGCGACATCACCGGCCTGCTTGCGCCCACCCGCGAGGCGCCTGAGTGGCAGGTTGCCGTGCTCTGCGATCCCGGCGCCGGGACCTGCGAGCAGCAGCGCAGCGGCGAGGTGCCGTCAGCGGCCCTTCCCGTGGCCGAGGCGCTGGGCCGTTGCCTGCTGGGCGAAGCTGTCAGTGCTGCGGACTTCGGACCCGATCCCGCCGCCACCCTGCAGGGTCTGCCGCCCGAGGCGGGTGTGACCGGCGAGGCGCGGCTTTTCGATTCCGGGGCCGGCCTTGCCACGGCTGCCGGGGCCCTTGGTGCGCGTCGCGCGAACGTCCCCGGTGTACCTGACGCCGCTGACGCAGGCGACGGTGCGGATCGCCCCGCGGCCATCGAAACAGGGCAGGGTGGCCAGAGCGCCGCCACCGCGGACGAAGAGTTCGAGTCCCAGCTGCGCCCGGCCGAGGCCTGCGGTCTCGACGGGATCGGTCCCGGCGTTCCGCCCGTGCGCACGCTGCAGCGTCTTCTGGAGGCCGAGGGTTTCGACCCGGGTCCAATTGACGGTCTCATGGGGGCACGCACGCGCGAGGCGCTTGTCGCCGCGCTGGGCCCCGAGGCGGCGCAGCTTTCGCCGCAGGCGGCCGTAACGGCGCTCGATTCCGCGTTCTGCGAGGACTGAGGTGATGCAAGGGCTTCGCCGCACGATCTGTCTGGGGATGACGGCCTGTCTGGGCGCCACGGGCGCCTCGGCGGCGCGCAGCGACCCCTGGCTCGAGGTGCCGGGTCTGCCGCCGGGGCTCCTGCTCGCGCAGGCCGTCGAGCCCGCCCCTGTGCCCGACTGGCGCCAGCAAGCTCCCGGCGCCGGCTTCGTCGATACGGCCGACCCGGCGGTGCCCGGGGCCGAGGAACTGCTCGAGGACACGCCCAACGTCTTCGCCTGGTCTCGCTACCAGAGTGGCACTGTCGGCGGCTGGAGCTACCGGCTCTTTCCTGACGGCTCCGCGCTCGTCCTGCCGGACGATCCGCGTGCTGCCGCCGCGTTCATCCTGAAGTGTACCTCCGGCGAGGCCTGCCAGATCTCCGATGGCGAGAGCGTGGTCGAGACCGTGCCTGCTACCGGCGCGCCGCGGCCCGATCTTCCCGATCCGATCGACGGTCGCAGCCTCGCCCGCTACCTCGCCGAGTGGATTCTTGCCGGGACGGGCACGCCGCCCGTGGCCGAGGTCCCGCCACCGCCGCCCGCACCGCCCGAGGCGGCCCCGGCCGAGACGGCCGAGGCAGAGCCACCCGCGCCCGAGGCCCCCGTGGCCGAAGACGTCACCGAGACCCGGACCGCGGCCGACTGTGTCGCGCCCGATCCGACCTATCCCGATGCCTGTGCCTCTCGATCACCGAGACCTGCACAAACCGCCCGCGCCCCGGCGCCAGGGCCCGCCGCCGTGGCCGAGGCCACGGAGGACGACCGCCCGACGCTGGCCGAGCGCTACGACCTCTCCTGTTCCGTCAGCAGCGGCGCGACCCTGCGCTACAGCGACCACGACGACCAGCGGACGCGCTACGGCAAGCTGCGCGTGAGCCTTGGCTGCGGCGCTCGGCTGGGCGAGCGCATCTCGCTGCGCGTCTCGCTCGTCCACTACCCGGTGCCCGGGCAGCAGGCGCCCTGGGACCCCGATTTCACCTACGCCCTGAGCTACCGCGTCACCGACAGCCTCAGCCTCTCCTATTCCAGCTACACCGCGCGCTTCTCGGGCGAAGATGCCGATGTCGTCTCTTCGCTCATCGACGGCAGCTTGCGCGCCGCGCTGCGCCTGCCCCCGGTGAGCCTGCCGCTGGGCGAGGGGCGCGAGATGTCCTGCACGCTCGGCATTGCGCTGCCCGACCCGCGCGAGGGCTCCGCCACGCTGGGCTGCGCGGCGCCGGTAACCGACAAGCTCCGCGTGGGGCTGACCGCCTACGCCTATGCCGCGGGCGAGCAGGAATCGTGGAACCCGGATTTCACCTATACCGCCAGCTACCAGATCAACGACCGCGTGCAGGTCAGCTACGCCAACTACGGCGGCAACCGCTGGCCGTGGAACCCTTCCGAGGACGGCGGGCAGGGGCCTCTCGGCGGCAGTCTCTCGCTCTCCTACCGCCTGTCCTTCTGAGCACCCGCGCAGGCGGCAATGGATTGGCCCTCGTGGCGCGTTGCTGATAGGCTTGCGCGACCCCGCGACCCGCATCGGATCGACATGCCTTCGGACCCGCGCCAGATCACCTTTTCCACCCATTCGGCCCGCCGCATCAACGGCGAGATCGCCGACTGGATCGGCCATCGCATCGTCTCGGGTGATCTGGCCGAAGGCGAGCCCGTGCCGAAGGAGCTGGAGTTCTGCGAGCTGGCGGGCGTGTCGCGCGGCGCCTACCGCGAGGCGCTGCGCTCGATCGCGGGCAAGGGCATGCTCATCAGCCGCACGCGCACCGGCACCCGCGTCGCCCCGCGCGAGAACTGGACGCTTCTCGACCCCGACGTGGTGCGGTGGTTCTTCGCCGACGGCGCGCCACCCGACTGGTTCATCCGCTCGCTCTACGAGGTGCGCGCCATGGTCGAGCCGCCCTCGGCCGCCTTTGCCGCCACCCGCCGCACCGACGAGGACCTCGCCGCCTTCCGCGGCGCGCTGCACGACATGCGCAGCTGCGAGATGACCGAGGACAGCTGGCACCAGGCCGACGCGGGCTTTCACCGCGCGATCCTGCGGGCGTCGCACAACCCGGTGCTGATGACGCTGGAATCGGGGATCTGCGCGGCGGTGGCCTTCACCACGGCCTTCCGCTACCGCGACATGCCCAACCCGCACACGCGCAACCCCGTGGACGAACACGCCGCCGTCTTCGAGCGGATCGAGGCGGGGGATGCGGGTGGCGCGCGCCGGTTGATGGCCGAACTGATCGACACGGCGCTGCTGGATTCCTCGGGCACCACGGTCTTCGACCTCGGCCTGCCGGTGGCGCGGTAGGGGGTGCAAGACCTCCGGAGAGCGCTTTTGTGTTTCGGGGCCGTATTCGCCCGGAACAAGGGGCGTCAGCCCCGCCGGGCGAGCGCCGGACCGTCCCCGCGGTCTGGCGCTTTGCCGGTGCCGGGCAGCGATCGAAGGTTATCCGGACATGGCTGGCATAAAGTGCCTGCCCCAGAGGTTGCAGCGCCAAACCACGGTCCGGCGGCCGCCCGGCTGAACACCCGGTTTTCGAGGGCCTGACACGACACACGGTGCGCGGCTGAGATGCGCGGCGGGGCTTCAAACGCCCCGCCTTACCCCTTCACACCCGACGAGATCATCACCGCCTCGGTCACCTTTTTCTGGAAGATCAGGTAGGCGATCACCACCGGCGCCGCGGCCAGCAGGGCGACCGACATGATCCGCGCGTAGGCCACGCCGAAGGCGTCGTTGACCTGCGTGATGCCCACCGGGATCGTCATCATGTCCTCGGTCGTGACCACCAGGAAGGGCCAGAAGAACTGGTTCCAGGTCATGATGAAGGTGATGATCCCCAGCGCCGTGGTGATGCCCCAGTTGAGCGGCAGGTAGACCTTGAAGAGCAGCGTGTAATCCCCGCCGCCGTCCAGCACCACGGCCTCCTTCATCTCCTTGGGGACCGCGTCGAAGAACTGCTTGTAGACGATGATGACCACCGGAACGATGAGCTGAGGCAGGATGATGCCCGCCCAGCTGTTGATGAAGCCCATGTCGTTCATGAGGATGAACTGCGATACCACCAGCGCCTGCGTGGGCACCATGAAGCTTGCCAGCACCACGCCGTAAAGCAGCCGCCGCCCCGGGAACCGCATCTGCGAGATGGCGTAGGCGCACATCATGCCCGTCACCAGCACCACCGCGGTGGTGATGACCGCGGTGGCGATCGAGTTGATGTACCAGTTGATGAGCTGCGTGTTGAACAGCGCGTCCACGTAGGACGACAGGTTCAGCTCGTCCGGCCAGAGCCCCGCGCTTTCGGAGACCACGCGGGATTCCGTGCGGATCGACGTGACGAAGGCCCAGTAGATGGGAAAGATCCAGATCGCGCCGGCCACCAGCGTGATGGCCGTCAGGACCGTGTTCTCGATCTTGCGGGTCGTGGTCATTTGTTCTTACCCCCGATGCGCAGAAGCTGGAACTGCAGGACGGACACCACCATGATGACGAGGAACAGCACCAGCGCCACGGCCGAGGCATAGCCGCCGTTGTTGAGCTGGAAGGCCTCGCGGTAGACCATCAGCAGCAGCACGTAGCTGGAGTTGAAGGGCCCGCCCTCGGACAGCAGGTAGACCTGGTCGAAAAGCTTGAGCTGCAGGATGAGCTGGAGCGTCAGCACCAGCGCCGTCACGGGCCACAGCAGCGGCCATGTCACGCGCTTGAACTGCTGCCACTTGGTCGCGCCGTCCAGCGCCGAGGCCTCGTAGAGCTCGGAGGGGATGTTGCGCAGCCCGGCGAGGAAAAGCAGCACGTTGAAGCCGTTGGTCCACCAGATCGTCACCACGGCGATCGTGGGCATGACCCAGTTGGGGTTCTTGAAGACGGGCACCGGCTTGCCGGTGAAAAAGGCGATGGCGGGCTGCAGGATGCCGAACTGGAAGTCGAGCATCCAGGCCCAGATCTGCGTCACCACCGAGACCGGCAGCACGTAGGGCATGAAGAACAGCACCAGTGCCAGCGCCTGCATGCGGCCCGAAAGCCGGTTCACGAGCGTCGCTATCAGCAGCGCCAGCGCCGTGGTCGGGATCACCGTCAGCAGTACGAAATAGCCGTTGTTCTTGAGCGAGGTGTAGAACAGCCGGTCGGTCAGGAGTTCGCGGTAGTTGGCCCAGCCCACCCACTCGCCCTCGCCGATCAGCGGGGCATTGGTAAAGCTCATCCGGATCACCTCGAAGGTCGGATAGGCAAAGACCAGCGAGAAGATCGCCACGAAGGGCAGGATGAGGGAATAGGCGACAAGCTTGTGCCTGCGTCTGTCGCGTATCATCGCCATGGGCGGCCTCGGTCGTTCGGAATGGGTGCCCCCGGCACGAAGGCCGGGGACGGGAGGATGCGTGCTGCGCGGCTCAGTTCATCGCGCGGGACAGCTCGCCCTTGATCTGCTCCACCGCCTCTTCGGGCGACATGTAGCCGTGGATCGCCGGGGCGATGATGTTCACCGCGGCGTCATAGGCGGGCGAGGCGACGCCGGCGATCTCGGACCGGGGATCGTAGCTCGCGTTGTCGGCCAGCGACGAATAGGTCGCGTTCGGCTCCATCTCCTGGAACTCGGCGCTCTCGGCGACGGGCTTGTAGGCGGGGATGTGGCCCGCACCGGCCCAGTCCAGCGAATGCTCGTTCATCCAGCCGATCACGGTCATCACCGCCTCGCGCTTCTCGGCGTCCATCTCGCCGTCGCCCTGCACCGGAATGGCAAAGGCGTGGCTGTCGGCCCAGGTGGTCTGCTCGTCCATGAGCTGCGGCACTTCGACCGCGCCCCATTCGAAGCCGAGCTCGCCGCTTTCGGCGAGGTCGATCATCGTGGGCACTTCCCAGACGCCGTTCATGTGGAAGCCCGACTTGCCCGAGGTGAAGAGCGCAACCGACGCCTCGTAGAGCGCCTGCTCGGGCTGCCAGCCTTCCTCGAACCACTTTGTCATGGTGGCGATGGCGGTTTCGGCCTTTTCCACGCTGTCGCCCGGCAGGACCTCGCCATCTTCCGAGATCAGCTCGCCGCCCTGCTGCTGCAGGAGCGTGTAGAAGACCCGGTAGACGCCGCCGTCATCGCCCGTCGCGTAAGAGACCGGCGCGCTCGACCCGTTTTCCTGCACGGCCGCCAGCGCCGCCTCGAAATCCTCGAGGCTCTCGATGCCGGTCAGTTCGCCATTGTCATCGAGGAAGTCGGTCCCCTCGAGCAGCGACTTGTTGTAGTAGAGCACGATGGAGTGGATATCGAAGGGTACCGCGTAGAGCGTGCCGTCCGGCCCCTTCGCGGCGTTCAGCGAGCTTTCGAAGAAATCGCCCTCGCTCAGGCCCGCGGCCTCCATGTCCTCGGCGGTGATCGGCGTCAGCACGCCTTCCTCGAGGCCCAGCGGCAGGCGCGACAGGTGATAGGTCATCACGTCGGGGCCCTGTCCCACGGCGGCGGCGGTGCGCACCTTGGTGTAGAAGGGCACGCCCCATTCCAGCGTCGTGCCCTCGATCTGGATGTCGGGGTGTTCCTCGTTGAACTCCTCGATCAGCGCCTTCATCCGCACGCCGTCGCCACCGGCGAGGAAGTCCCACCATGTGACCGTCTGCTGCGCCATGGCGGGGCCGGCCACCAGGGCTGCCACCGATGCCGCAAGGAAATGTCTCGTCTTCATGTTTCTCTCCTCCGCTGTTTGCGGGGTCCGGCGCGGCCTCCTTACCGCGTGATCCCGTCCCCGGTTTGCGCCCCTCGCGGGGCTATCTCACCCGCACGCCGTCCGGCGTGAAGGCAAACACGTTCTCCGGCACCGCGCCGAGGCGGACGGTCTGTCCCGTCAGCCGCTCGCGCACGCCGCGCCGTTCGAAGACGATGTCGCCGCCGCCCGAGGGCGGGGTCGAATGCACGTAGGAATTGCCGCCAAGCTCTTCGCTCATCTCCACCTGCGCGGTGAAACCGCCGCTTTCGACGGGGCCAAGATGCTCGGGGCGCACGCCCACCACAAGGTCGGTGCCCTCGCCGGGAGCGGCGCCCTCGACGCGCACCTCCAGCTCGCCGTCCTCGACCGCGACGGCCATGCCGCCCTCGGTCCGGCGCGTGACCCGGCCCTGCAGGAAATTCATCGCCGGCGACCCGATGAAGCCCGCCACGAAGCGGTTGTCGGGATCGTCGTAAAGCGTCAGCGGCGTGCCCGCCTGCTGCACCACGCCGCCGCGCAGAACGAAGATGTCGTCGGCCAGCGTCATCGCCTCGACCTGGTCGTGGGTGACGTAGATCATCGTCGCGCCGATCTGCTTGTGCAGACGGGTAAGCTCCAGCCGCATCTGCACCCGAAGCTCCGCGTCGAGGTTCGACAGCGGCTCGTCGAACAGGAACACCTCCGGCTCGCGCACGATGGCCCGGCCGATGGCGACCCGCTGGCGCTGCCCGCCCGACAGGGCCGAGGGCTTCTTGTCGAGGTGATCGGTCAGCTGCAGGATCTCGGCCGCCTCGTGCACCTTGCGCTTGGCCTCGCTTTTGGAGGCACGCGCCAGCCGTAGCGAAAAGGCCATGTTCTCGAACACGCTCAGGTGCGGGTAGAGCGCGTAGCTCTGGAACACCATGGCCACCCCGCGCTTGGCGGGTTCCTCGTTGGTCACGTCCCGCCCGCCGATCTCGATCACGCCGCCGGAGGTGTCCTCCAGCCCCGCGATCATCCGCAGAAGCGTGGACTTGCCGCAGCCCGAGGGGCCGACGAAGACGCCGAATTCACCCTTCGGCACCTCCAGCGACACGTCCTTGATGACGTCCACCGCGCCGAAGGCCTTGCGCACGTTCTTCAGGGTCACGCCGGACATGGCTCACACCCTCAGCCGGACGACGTGGTAGGAGAGCGGCGGCAGGCTGCCGCCCAGCACCCCGTCCTCCACGCCAAGCCCGCTGCCCTGCGCCATGGCGATGTCCTCGCGCCCCGGCCCGTTGGTGGCACGCAGATCGTGGCCCGCCATGGTCTTGTGGAACTCGATCGTGGCGCCCGCAAAACCCGTCAGCTCGAACCGCAGGTCCGCGGGTTCGCTCAGGTGCCGGTTCACGAGGAACAGCGTCAGCGCTCCGCCCGCGTCGTCGTGCACCGCCGAGGCATCGAGGTAGTTCACGTCATCGGCCACGTGGCAGTCGTAGGTCGGCCCGTCCACCGCCACGCGCAGCGCCTTCCCGCGCCCGTAAAGCGACGCCATCTGGTAAGGCCAGTAGATCGTCTGCCGCCAGGCCGGGCCGCCGCGTTCGGCGCGGATCGGCGCGATCACGTTCACCAGCTGCGCGATGCAGGCGATCTTCACCCGGTCCGACCGGCGGATGAACTCGTTGAGCAGGCTCGCGACGAACAGCGCGTCCTCGAAGTTGTAGTTCTCTTCCAGCAGGTCCGGCGCCTCGGGCCAGTCCCAGGAATGCCAGCGGCGGCTGTCTTCCTCGCGGATGTGGTACCAGACGTTCCATTCGTCGAAGCAGATGTGGACGTCGTTCTTGGCCCGCTTCTTGGCCTTCACGAAGTCGATCACCCCCGCGATGGACTGGATGTAGCGGCCCGTCTCCTCGACCTTGCCGAAGAAGTTCAGCGTGTCGTTCGAGGAATTGCCGAAATACTTGTGCAGCGAGATGTAGTGCACGTTCTCGTAGCACTCTTCCAGCACCTCGCGTTCCCAGTCGGGGTAGGTGGGCATCTCGTCGTTGGAGGACCCGCAGACGATCAGCTCGGCATCCGGTGTCAGCGCCTTCAGCGCCTTGGCGGTCTCGTCGGCGAGGCGGCCGTATTCCTTGGCCTCCTTGTGGCCGATCTGCCAGGGGCCGTCCATCTCGTTGCCGAGGCACCACATCTTCACGTCGTAGGGGTTTTCCACCCCGTGGCTGCGGCGCAGGTCCGACCAGTAGGTGCCCGAGGGGTGGTTCACGTACTCGACGAAATCGCGGGCCTCCTCCAGTCCGCGCGACCCGAGGTTCACCGCCAGCATCATCTCGATGTCGACGTCCTGCGCCCAGACTGCGAATTCGTTGATGCCGACCTGGTTGGTCTCCTTCGACCGCCAGGCAAGGTCCAGCCGCACGGGCCGGTCCTCTTTCGGGCCGATGCCGTCCTCCCAGCGGTAGGCCGACACGAAGTTGCCGCCCGGATAGCGGATCGCGGGGATCTGAAGATCGCGAACCATGGCTGCCACGTCCCGGCGAAAGCCGTGGGCGTCGGCCTCGGGGTGGCCCGGTTCGTAGATGCCCGAGTAGATCGCCCGGCCCATGTGCTCGATGAAAGCCGAGTAAAGCCGGTTGTCGATCCGCGCCACATCGATGTCGCGATGCACGGCCGCTCTGACGCGCATGGTGTCCCTCCCTTATTTGTAGGACAAATACAGCGCCAGATTCATCTCTTGTCAATAAGTAATACAAATCCCCCGTCAGGAATCTGCGCCCGCCCCGATCGGGCGGCGTGCGCTTCGGCCCCGTTCCCACCCCGCGCGGCCTGTGGCACTGTCGCCCGAAACCGCGGCAAAGGGGGCAGGAATGAGCGACCTGGAAACACGCATCTCGCAGGGCAGGGGCGACACGCCCGCCGATCTCGTCCTGCGCGGCGGGCGGCTGCTCGATCTCATGACCGGCGCCCTGCTCGAGGGCGACGTGGCCATCTGCGACGGCGTCATCGTCGGCACCTGCGAGACCTACGAGGGGGCAGAGGTCATCGACGTCACCGGCCTGATCCTCGTGCCGGGCTTCATCGACACGCATCTGCATATCGAAAGCAGCCTCGTCACGCCCTTTGAGTTCGACCGCTGCGTGACCCCGCGCGGCGTCACCACCGCCATCTGCGACCCGCACGAGATCGCCAACGTCATCGGCGCCGACGGCATCCGCTACTTCCAGGAGTCCAGCGCCCACACGCTCATGGACATCCGCGTCCAGCTGTCCTCCTGCGTGCCCTCGACCCACATGGAAACCGCCGGGGCCGAGCTGCGGGCCGACGACCTCGCGCCGCTCATGACCCACCCCTCGGGCATCGGCCTGGCCGAGTTCATGAACTACCCCGGCGTGATCTTCCGCGACCCCGAGGCCATGAAGAAGCTGCGGCTCTTCGAGGGCGGCCACATCGACGGCCACTGCCCGCTGCTCTCGGGCCGCGACCTCAACGCCTACATCGCCGCCGGCATCCGCACGGAACACGAGGCCACGAGCCCCGAGGAAGCGCGCGAAAAGCTGCAGAAGGGGATGCGCGTGCTGATCCGCGAAGGCTCGGTCAGCAAGGACATGCACGCCCTGCAGCCGCTGCTGACGGATCTCACCGCGCCCTACATGTGCCTCTGCACCGACGACCGGAATCCACTCGACATCGGCGAACACGGCCACCTCGACTACATGATCCGCACCCTGATCGCGCTGGGCTGTTCGCCGCTGGCCGTCTACCGCGCCGCGACCCTGTCCGCGGCCGAGGCCTTCGGGCTCAAGGACCGCGGCATGATCGCCCCGGGCCGCCGCGCCGACATCGTCGCCGTCGACAGCCTCGAGGCCTGCAATGCGCAGCTTGTCCTCGCCGGTGGCCGCGTGGTGGATGACGCGGCCTTCGCCACGCGCGGCACTGTCGCGCCCGTCGGCCGCGATTCGGTCAAGGCGCCCACCGTCACGCCCGACAGTTTCCGCAACGCGGGCAATCGCGCCGAAACGCCTGTGATCGGCATCCGCGAGGGCCAGATCCTCACCGACCACCTGACCGAGGAGATCGAGGCCGAGGACGGCGACAAGCGCCCAGATCCCGCCCGCGACCTGGTGCGCATTGCGGTGATCGAGCGCCACGGCAGGAACGGCAACATCGCCACCGGCTTTGTCCGGGGCTTCGGCCTGCAATCGGGCGCCATCGCCTCGACCGTCTGCCACGATCACCACAACATCGCCTGCGTCGGGATCGACTACGCCGACATGGCGCTGGCCGCCAACCGGCTGGCCGAGCTCGAAGGCGGGTTCGTCGTGGCCGACGGGGGCAAGATCCTCGCCGAACTGGCGCTGCCCGTCGCCGGGCTGATGAGCCTCGATCCCTTCGAGGAGGTCCGCGACCGGCTGGTCGCCCTGCGCGCCGCCGCCAAGGGGCTGGGCGTCACGCTGGAGGAGCCCTTCCTGCAACTCGCCTTCCTTGCCCTGCCGGTCATTCCCGCGCTCAAGATCACCGATCGCGGCATGGTGGACGTGACGAAGTTCGAACTCCTGCCCTGAATCCTCAGCCGAGCTTCAGATCCTTGGCGATGGTGGCGGCATGGGTGCGGTTGCGCGCACCCAGCTTGCGGCTGAGCGTGCGCACGTGCAGCTTGGCCGTCACCTCCTGAAGGCCCAGTTCGCGCGCGATTTCCTTGTTGGACAGCCCCGCGCAGAGCCCGCGCAGCACCTCGCGCTCGCGGTTGGTCAGGTCGGGGCCGCCCGACGTATCGGCCTGCCGCAGAAACGAATAGGGGGCAAAGACCTCTCCTGCGGCCATCATGCGCACCGCGCTGGCCATTCCCTGCGAGGGCATTGTCTTGGGGATGAAGCCCGCGGCGCCCGCCTCGAGCGCCATGCGCGCCACCTCGGGCGAGGCAGTGCCCGAAATCAGGGCGACCGGTCGGCCATTGTTCGCCGACTGCACCTGCATCAGCCCCGCCAGCCCGTTCATTCCGGGCATGTCATAGTCTAAAAGGACCAGATCGTAACCGCCGGTGGCGGCGAGTTTTTCCAGTGCGTCCTCGAGCCCCGGGGCAGTTTCCACATTGGCGATGCCCTCGTGATCCAGGAAGGCGGCGATTGTTTCGCGTACCAGATCGTGATCGTCTACAATTAGGAATTGCATTTTTCGCCCTGCCGCCGTGGCGGGATCACTTTTTCAGAGGCTCGTAAATGCGGGGTTACCCTGTGCGGAAAACCGCCGTCGAAAATCATCGAACTTGAAGAGTTCTCGCACTTAAAGAAAATTCAACCCATGATTGAAACGACCGATACCTCGCCCAAGGGCCTATGCCTGGTGGACCTGCGAAAGCGGGTGCTCGTGCTCGATCTGTGCCCCGGCGTCGAGGTTGAGGAACAGGTGGTCGCGACGCGCTACGGCCTCTCCCGCACCCCCGCCCGCGAGGTGTTCCAGACGCTCGCAGGGGCGGGTTACCTGCAACTGGCCCGCAACCGGGGGGCTCGCGTCTCGCCGCTCGGCGTGGAATCGCTCTCGCAGATCTTCCAGCTGGCGCCGGTCCTGCTTGCCACCGCGGCGCGGCTTGCCGCCGGAAAAGGGGACGAGGGTCTCGAACCGGCGCTCGACCGCGTCGTTTCGGCCGGCGACAGCGACTGGCAGGAGGTGGCGCTCGCCGAGCACGCCCTGCAGCGTCGCATCACCGACCAGGCGGACAATGCCTACCTGAGCCCGGCGATGGAGCGCATGATGGTCGACCTCACGCGCCTGATCGGCCCGCTCTACGACAGTCCCGACCTCAAGCTGCGCGACCGTCTGCTCCGGGCGCAGGAAAAGCACGCCGAGCAGGTTGCCGCCATCATCGCCGGCAAGCCCGAGCCCGCCGCCCGCGCCGCGCTCGGCCGCTGGGAATTGCTTCGCGACGACATCCTCTACAGCCTGCAGCCCGAGCCGCTGCCCGACACGCAGCCGGGCCGCTACCCTTACGACGCGGCCTGAACGCCGCTGCCGTCCAGATCGGCGAGGATCGGACAGTCGGGCCGGTCGTCGCCGTGACAGCAGCGAACCAGCTCCGCCAACGTCGCCCGCATCTCCTGCAGCTGCGCGATCTTCGCGTCGATCTGGGTGAGGTGGCCCTCGGCCACCTCCTTCACGTCGGCGCTCGCCCGGTTCTCGTCATCGTAAAGCGAGATCAGCTTGCGGCATTCCTCGATCGAGAACCCCAGCGCCCGCGCCCGGGCAAGAAAGGCCAGCCGGTGCAGGTCCTTCTCGGCAAAGGCGCGGTAGCCGTTGGCGTCCCGCTTCGGCTTCACCAGCCCGATGTCTTCGTAGTAGCGGATCGTCTTGGCCGGCAGCCCGGCCCGCTTGGCGACATCCCCGATGTTCATGCGCGTGCCTCCTTGAGTTCCGGTGCGCTCTCCGCCCCCTCGGCCTGCGCCGCGCGCAGCCCCCGCAGGCGCAGCGCGTTGCTCAGCACGAAGACCGACGACAGCGCCATCGCCCCCGCCGCCAGCATCGGCGACAGCAGTACCCCGAATGCGGGATAAAGCACCCCCGCCGCCACCGGGATCAGCGCCACATTGTAGCCGAAGGCCCAGATCAGGTTCTGGCGGATGTTGCGCATGACCGACCGGCTCACGTGCAGCGCGTTGACCGCGCCCGCCACGTCACCCGAGACCATGACCACGTCCGCCGCCTCGACCGCCACGTCGGTGCCGGTGCCGATGGCAAGACCCACCTCGGCCTCGGCCAGCGCGGGCGCGTCGTTGATGCCGTCGCCCACGAAGGCCACTGCCCCGTACTGTCGCTGCAGGTCGCGCACGGCATCCACCTTGCCCTCGGGCAGAACGCCCGCGCGCACCACGTCGATGCCCACCTCGGCGGCGATGGCATCCGCCGTCGCCTGCGTGTCGCCGGTGACCATGGCCACCTTGAGGCCGCGTTCATGCAGCGCCGCCACGGCCGCCTTCGCGCCCGGCTTCACCCTGTCGGCCACGGCAAAACCTCCGGCGATCACGCCGTCCACGGCCACCAGCACCGGCGTCTGCCCCTTGGCGGACATGGATCGCAGCTCCTGCCCCATGTCCCCCAGCGCAATGCCCTCGCGTTTCATCAGCCGCTCGGCGCCCACCAGCACCGCGCGCCCCTCGACCGTGGCGCGCAGCCCGTGGCCGGGGATCGCCTCGACCCCCTCGGCACGCGGCAGATCGGCCCCGGCGGCGCGTTCAAGCGCCCGCGCGATGGGGTGTTCGGACCCGCCCTCGGCCGATGCCGCGAGCCGCAAGACGGCATCCGCCTCGAACCCCTCGGCGGCAACGCGGCGCACCAGCTCGGGCCGGCCCTCGGTCAACGTGCCGGTCTTGTCGAAGGCCACGACCTTCACGCCGTCCAGCCGCTGCAGCGCGTCGCCCTTGCGGAACAGCACCCCCAGCTCGGCCGCGCGGCCCGTGCCCACCATGATCGAGGTCGGCGTGGCCAGCCCCATGGCGCAGGGGCAGGCGATGATGAGAACCGAGACACCGGCGACCAGCGCATAGGTCAGGTTCGGCCCGAAGATCAGCCATGTCAGCACCGTGGCCGCCGCCACCGCCATCACCACGGGCACGAAGACCCGCACCACCTTGTCCGCCAGCGCCTGGATCGGCAGCTTGGCGCCCTGCGCGTCCTCGACCATGCGGACGATGCGCGACAGCACCGTGTCGCGGCCCACGGCGGTCGCGCGGAAGCTCAGCGCGCCCTGACCGTTCACCGTGCCGCCCACGACGGTCGCGCCCGGCAGCTTCTCGACCGGCACCGGCTCGCCCGTGACCATGCTCTCGTCCACGTAGGACCGGCCCTCGGTCACCTCGCCGTCCACGGCGATCCGCTCACCCGGGCGCACCTGCACCACGTCGCCCACCGACAACTCGGCCAGCGGCACCTCGACCACCTGGCCGTCACGCGCCACCCGCGCCGTGTCTGGCCGCAGGCTCACCAGCCGCTCGATCGCGGCCCCGGTGCGGCCCTTGGCCCGCGCCTCGAGCCAACGGCCCAGCAGGATGAGCGTCACGATCACGCCCGCCGCCTCGAAATAGACGGCCCGCGTGCCCTCGGGCAGCAGCCCGGGCAGGAACAGCGCCACCGTCGAATAGCCCCAGGCCGCCAGCGTCCCCAGCGCCACGAGCGAATTCATGTCCGGCGACCCCTTGGCCAGCAACGGCAGCCCGATGCGGTAGAACCGCCGCCCCGGGATCGCCAGCACCAACGTCACCAGCACGAATTGCAGTAGCCACGACCCGGTCTGCCCGATCAGCCCCTGCACCGCCTCGCGGAAGCCCGGGATCACGTGGCCGCCCATCTCGATCACGAAGACCGGCAGGGTCAGCGCGCCCGCCACCAGCGTGTCACGCCGCAGCGCGCGGCGCTCGGCGTCCTTGCGGTCGTCGGTGTCGCTCTCGTCCTCAGTCTCGGGATGCGCCGGGTAGCCGGTCTCGGTCACCACCTGCGCCAGCTCCTGCGGATCGGCGGCACCGTCCAGCACCGTGACCTCGGCCGTTTCGCTGGCAAGGTTCACGCTGGCCGCAACGACCCCCGGCACGCCGGTCAGCGCCCGTTCCACGCGCCCCGCGCAAGAGGCACAGCTCATCCCCTCGATCATCAGGCGCACGCGCTTTTCGCCAGCCGGATAGCCCGCCTGCTTCAGCGCGTCGCGCAGCGCATCGGGGGTGGCCCCGCCGGTAACGGTCGCCTGCCGCGTGGCAAAGTTCACCCCGGCCTCCTCGACGCCCGGCACCGCGCCAAGCGCGCGCTCGGCGCGCCCCGCGCAGCCGGCGCAGTTCAGGCCGGTCACTTCGAATCGCAGCGTGTGGCTGTCGCTCATGTCCTTCATGGCGTGTCCTTTCCTCGGGCTGCCCCTTACTTAGGGGTTCCCGTAGCTGGAAGGTCAAGCCCCGTGCGAGGAACCTTGTCAGGCCCGGCCCATCGGCCCCTGCAAGGCCAGTCGCGCGCGGCATTCCTCGCACAGCAGCGGCAGGCCCGCCTGCATCCCGGCCTCGAGCAGCGGCAGAAGCCCCATGGGCGAGACGAGAAAGCTCGCCTCGGCCAGTGCCACGTCGCGCTGCTGCTCGCTGGCCGCCAGCACGAAGCGCGCAAGGCTCAGCTCGTCCTCGGACCAGCCCTGCGCATCCTCGGGCAGGACCACCGGCACGTGCCAGCCGTGGCGCCGGATGATGTCGCGCATCCCGGCGAACCCGGCAAGGCAGGCCGCCGCACGTCCCGCGCCAAGCGCCTCGCCCAGATCCTGCTTCAGGGCCTCCAGCGCCGTGCCCCCGGCCACGCCCGCGCGCAGCACCGCGATCACCCGCCGTTCCGGCCCGCGCAACCCGCCGCTTGCCGCCTGAAGCGTCTCGAACCTCATGACGTGCGCTCCCGCGCGGAGGCAGGGACGGGATCGGGTCGGGACAGGGCAGGGGGCATGTCGGGCTCCACCGGAAGACACGGCACAATTTCTGACTAAAATACTCAAGATAGTCAATCCCGCCCCGCACAAGCAAAACGGCCCCGGCGCATCTTCCGCGCCGGGGCCGCCAGAAATCGGGTCGCAAGGAGGGGGACGCTCAGCCCAGCCCGGCCTCCGCCTGGACCTGCTTGCGCGACTTGCGCTCGCGCTCGGTCGCGGACTTGAGCTGCCCGCAGGCCGCCATGATGTCCTCGCCCCGCGGCGTGCGGATGGGGCTGGCATAGCCCGCCTTGTGCACGATGTCGGCAAAGCGCTCGATCCGCTCCCAGTCGCTGCGCTCGTAGGGCGCGCCGGGCCACTCGTTGAAGGGGATCAAGTTGATCTTGGCCGGAATGCCCTTGATCAGGTTCACCAGCCGCCGCGCGTCGGCATCGCTGTCGTTCACGTCCTTCAGCATCACGTATTCGAAGGTGATGCGTTCCGAGTTCGACAGCCGCGGGTATTCCCGCAGCGCGCCCAGCAGCGCCTCGATGTTCCAGCGCTTGTTGATCGGCACCAGCTTGTTGCGCACCTCGTCGGTGGTGGCGTGGAAGCTCACCGCCATGAGACAGCCGATCTCCTCGGCACAGCGCGCGATCTCGGGCACCACGCCGCTCGTCGACAGGGTGATCCGCCGCCGCGACAGGGCGATGCCCTCGCCGTCCATCACGATCTTCATGGCGTCGCGCACGTTGTCGAAGTTGTAAAGCGGCTCGCCCATGCCCATCAGCACGATGTTCGACAGAAGCCGCGTCTCGTTCTTCGGCGCGCCCTTGTCGGGCCATTCGTCCAGGTCGTCGCGCGCCAGCATGACCTGGCCCACGATCTCGCCCGCGGTCAGGTTGCGGACAAGCCGCTGCGTGCCCGTGTGGCAGAAGGAACAGGTCAGCGTGCAGCCCACCTGCGAGGAGATGCAGAGCGTCCCGCGATCCTCCTCGGGGATGTAGACCATCTCCACCTCATGCCCGCCGGCGATCCGGATCAGGTACTTGCGCGTCCCGTCGGCCGAGACGTTCTTGGACACGATCTCGGGCAGGCGGATCTCGAAGCTCTCGTCCAGCAGCGCGCGGTAGGGCTTGGCGAGGTTGGTCATCGCGCCGAAATCGCGCACGCCCCAGTAATAGAGCCACTGCCACAGCTGGTTCACCCGCATCTTCACCTGCTTCTCGGGCGTGCCCGCCTCGAGAAGCGCCGCGCGCAGCTCGTCCCGGGTGAGACCGATCAGGTTCACCTTCTCGCTGTCGGGCAGCTTGCGGGGCAGGGTCAGCATGTCCTGCGTGATGGGGGTGTCGGCCGTCATGTCAAACAGCTCCCTTGCGAAACGAAGCCCGCCAGATACAGGATTCGCGCCGCTTTGCCAAAGAAAACATGGCCGGGCGCCATGGCCCGGCCGGTGTGGTGATCCCGATGTCGTCGCGCGGGCCCGGGCTTTCAACCCCGCGGCCCACCCAAGGGTCAGCTCGAACAGCGCTGCTCGGCGTCTTCCACGGCGGCGGTAAAGCCGAAGAGCGAGAAGGTGTCCTTGGTCGTCGTGCCGCGGCTCGACACCGCCGTCAGCACCGCGTCGGCGCCGCGCTTCATGGCGGTGATCATGCGCGCGTCATCCTGCGGGGTCGCGGGCCAGGCCCATTCGCCCTCGGTATAGAGCTCGAACTCGGTGTCGCCGACGGTCGCGTTCACGGTCGACCCGTTGGCAAAGGGATAGCCACCGGTAAAGGCCACCTGTCCCTGAACCTCGGCGCCCGGGCGGTAGAAGACCATCAGAAGGATCTCGCCGCGGTTCACCGAGACGACGCGGCCGTCCTTGGTGTTCACACTTTCCTTGAAGGTGGTCACGGCCCAGCACTCGCGCGGGTCGTCGCCCACGAAGACCGACCAGTCGGTCATCGCGTCCACGCGGTTATTGCTCTCTTCCTGCGCCGGCGCCATCCCGGCCCAAAGCGCAAGCGCGCAAACGGAAAGCACGCGCCCGATGCCGATAGTCATTCCAGAAGCCTCCAGCCGTCTTTGCCTCAATCCCGGCAGCGCCCGGGGAGCTGTCTCGCCCTTTACCGCAGGCGCGCCGCACGTCCATCTCGACGGCGGCAGACTAGCCTGAAATCGCCGGAAAGCGAAAGGGCTTTAGGCAGATTATCGCCTGTTCGTGAGCGTCCGCCCCGCCGCTTCTTCTTGGCCCAAATACTCCGGGGGAGTCGCGGCCCCGCCGCGACGGGGGCAGAGCCCCCTGCGCCGCAGGGAGCCGGGCTTAGGCCGCGGCGAACTCGGACCTCGCATAGCCCTGCAGGTACAGAAGCGCCGTCAGGTCGCCCCGGTTCACCCGCAGCGCGCATTGCGCCTGCACGCTCGGCTTGGCATGCGCGGCCACGCCCATGCCCGCACGCCCCAGCATGCCGAGGTCGTTGGCCCCGTCGCCCACCGCGATGACATCGTCCTCGGTGATCCCCAGCCGGGCCGTGATGCTCTCCAGCGCCGCGATCTTCGCCTCGCGCCCCAGGATCGGGCGACCGACATCGCCGGTCAGGTGGCCGCCCTCCACGATCAGCGTGTTGGCCTGTTCCTCGTCGAAGCCCAGCAGGGCGGCCACCCGCGCGGTAAACGCCGTGAACCCGCCAGAAACCAGCGCCGCGTGGCCACCGGCCGCGCGCATCGTGGCCACAAGCACCGCCCCGCCGGGCGCCAGGGTGATGCGCTCGGCGATCACCCGGTCGATCACCGCCTCGGGCAGGCCCTTGAGCAGCGCCACGCGCTCGAGCAACGCGCCCTCGAAATCGAGCTCGCCGTTCATGGCCCGCGCGGTGATCTCCTTCACCTGCGCGCCAACGCCCGCCACATCGGCCAGCTCGTCGATGCACTCCTGCCCGATCATGGTGCTGTCCATGTCGGCCAGCAGCATCTTCTTGCGCCGTCCATTGTCGGGGACAAGGTTCACGTCCGCCTGCGCGCCCAGCTCCGCGCGGATCGCCTCGAAATTCCCCGGCACCTCCGCGACGGGGAACTCGGCGGCCTCGTCTGGGGCCAGCCACGACACGTCGCCGCCGCCCCAGGCGTTGCGCAGCGAATGGGCCAGCGCGGGGTCCAGCGCGCCGGGCGCCGCGATGAGCGAGACGATGGGCATTGGGCAGGCTCCTGAGGTTTCTCCGGGCGGGGTTTAACCACGCCTTGTGCCGCGGTGCCAGTGCCGCGGCCCTCCCGGTCGCGGGACGCGCGCGGAAGGCGCCGACGCGCCACGCCGACACCCTTCGACAACCTGCGGGGGAGCCACCTTCTCCCCGCCGCGGGCTTTGTTCCGCAGGGGTAAGGGACGGGGTTGCACGCGCCCCCTGCGTGACTATAACCGCCGCAATTTGCACGCCGCCACCGCGGCGCCCGACGCATGCCGTGCCAAGAGGTCCCCCGATGCCCAAGAGAACCGACATTTCCTCGATCATGATCATCGGAGCGGGGCCGATCATCATCGGGCAGGCCTGCGAGTTCGACTATTCCGGCGCCCAGGCCTGCAAGGCCCTGCGCGAGGAAGGCTACCGGGTCATCCTGGTGAACTCCAACCCCGCCACGATCATGACCGACCCCGAGCTGGCCGATGCCACCTACATCGAGCCCATCACCCCCGAGGTGGTCGCCAAGATCATCGAGAAGGAACGCCCCGACGCGCTGCTGCCCACCATGGGCGGGCAGACCGGCCTCAACACCTCGCTCAAGCTCGAGGAAATGGGCGTGCTCGAGAAATTCGGCGTCGAGATGATCGGCGCCAACCGCGAGGCCATCGAGATGGCCGAGGACCGCGCGCTCTTCCGCGAGGCGATGGAACGCATCGGCCTCGAGAACCCCGCCGCCACCATCGTCACCGCCCCCATGGGCGAAAAAGGCAAGCGCGACCTCGACGCCGGCGTCGCCCGCGCGCTTGAGGCGCTGGAAACCGTGGGTCTTCCGGCGATCATCCGGCCCGCCTACACGCTCGGCGGCACCGGTGGCGGCGTCGCCTACAACCGCGAGGACTACATCCACTACTGCCGCTCCGGCATGGATGCCTCGCCCGTGGGGCAGATCCTCGTGGACGAGTCGCTGCTGGGCTGGAAGGAATTCGAGATGGAGGTCGTCCGCGACAAGGCGGACAACGCGATCATCGTCTGTTCGATCGAGAACGTGGACCCCATGGGCGTGCACACCGGCGATTCGATCACCGTGGCCCCGGCGCTGACCCTCACCGACAAGGAATACCAGCTCATGCGCTCGGGCAGCATCGCCGTCCTGCGCGAGATCGGGGTCGAGACCGGCGGATCGAACGTGCAGTGGGCCGTGAACCCCGACAACGGCCGCATGGTCGTGATCGAGATGAACCCGCGCGTGTCGCGCTCCTCGGCGCTGGCCTCCAAGGCCACCGGCTTCCCGATCGCCAAGATCGCGGCCAAGCTTGCCGTCGGCTACACGCTCGACGAGCTCGACAACGACATCACCAAGGTGACGCCGGCCTCCTTCGAGCCGACCATCGACTATGTCGTCACCAAGATCCCGCGCTTCGCCTTCGAGAAGTTCCCCGGCTCCGAGCCGACGCTGACCACCGCCATGAAGTCGGTGGGCGAGGGCATGGCCATCGGCCGCACCATCCACGAAAGCCTGCAAAAGGCGCTCGCCAGC
This sequence comes from Allosediminivita pacifica, assembly GCF_003054175.1. GTDB lineage: Bacteria > Pseudomonadota > Alphaproteobacteria > Rhodobacterales > Rhodobacteraceae > Allosediminivita > Allosediminivita pacifica. Next base: position 63,362 of record NZ_QBKN01000004.1, on the reverse strand, counting down.
ATGGAAACCGGCCTCTCGGGCTTTGACGAGATCGCCATTCCGGGGCTCTCGCCCGAAGCCGCTGCCCCGGGCGGGCAGGCCACGTCCGAGGCCGACCGAGCCGCCGTCATCAAGGCGCTCTCGCAGCAGACGCCCGACCGCCTGCGCACCATCGCCCAGGCCATGCGCCACGGCCTCTCGGACGACGATATCCACGGCGTCACCAGCTTCGATCCCTGGTTCCTCGCCCGCATCCGCGAGATCGTCGAGGCCGAGGCCGAGGTCCGCGCCAAGGGCCTCCCCGCCGGCGAGCAGGAGATGCGCGCGCTCAAGATGCTGGGCTTCACCGACATGCGGCTCGCCGCGCTTGCCGGGCTGACCGAAATGCAGGTCCGCAAGAAGCGCACCGATCTCGGCGTCACCGCCGTCTTCAAGCGCATCGACACCTGCGCGGCCGAGTTCGAGGCCCAGACCCCCTACATGTACTCGACCTACGAGGCCCCCATGATGGGCGAGGTCGAGGACGAGGCGCGCCCCACCGACCGCAAGAAGGTGGTCATCCTCGGCGGCGGTCCCAACCGGATCGGCCAGGGCATCGAGTTCGACTACTGCTGCTGCCACGCCTGTTTCGCGCTGACCAAGCAGGGCTACGAGACCATCATGGTCAACTGTAACCCCGAAACCGTCAGCACCGACTACGACACCTCGGACCGGCTCTACTTCGAGCCGCTCACCTTCGAGCACGTCATGGAGATCCTCCGCGTCGAGCAGGAGAACGGCACCCTGCACGGCGTCATCGTGCAGTTCGGCGGCCAGACGCCGCTCAAGCTCGCCAACGATCTCGAGGCCGAGGGCATCCCGATCCTCGGCACCACGCCCGACGCCATCGACCTCGCCGAGGACCGCGAACGCTTCCAGGCGCTCGTGAACAAGCTCGACCTGCGCCAGCCGCGCAACGGCATCGCCTCGACCGAGGAACAGGCCTTCGCCATCGCCAAGGACATCGGCTTCCCGCTGGTGATCCGCCCCTCCTACGTGCTGGGCGGCCGCGCGATGGAGATCGTCCGCGACATGCCCAGCCTCGAGCGCTACATCAACGACGCCGTGGTGGTCTCCGGCAAGAACCCCGTCCTGCTCGACAGCTACCTCGCCGGCGCTGTGGAGCTTGACGTCGACGCGCTCTGCGACGGCACGCAGGTGCACGTGGCAGGCATCATGCAGCACATCGAGGAAGCCGGCGTCCACTCCGGCGACAGCGCCTGCTCCCTGCCGCCCTATTCGCTGGACGACGCGACCCTCGATGAGGTCCGCCGCCAGACCGAGGCGCTTGCCCGCGCGCTGGGCGTCGTCGGCCTCATGAACGTGCAGTACGCGGTCAAGGACGGCACGATCTACCTCATCGAGGTCAACCCGCGCGCCTCGCGCACGGTGCCCTTCGTCGCCAAGGCCACCGACAGCGCCATCGCCGCCATCGCCGCCCGCGTCATGGCCGGTGAGCCGCTGTCGAACTTCCCGCTGCGCGACGCCTATCCCAAGGACGCCGACTACGACACCACCCTGCCGCTCGCCGATCCCACGACGCTGGCCGATCCCATGATGCCCTGGTTCTCCGTCAAGGAAGCCGTGCTGCCCTTCGCCCGCTTCCCGGGCGTCGACACGCTGCTCGGCCCCGAGATGCGCTCCACGGGCGAGGTCATGGGCTGGGACCGCAGCTTCCCGCGCGCCTTCCTCAAGGCGCAGATGGGCGCGGGCAACATCCTGCCCACCGAGGGCGCGGTCTTCCTGTCGATCAAGGACGAGGACAAGACCGACCAGCTGGTCGAGACCGCCCGCACGCTGGTCGACCTCGGCTTCAAGCTGGTCGCCACCTCCGGCACGGCCGGGTTCCTCAAGGGCCACGGCATGGCCTGCGAGACGGTCAAGAAGGTCTACGAGGGCCGTCCCAACATCGTCGACCTGATGAAGGACGGCGGCATCCAGCTGGTGATGAACACCACCGAAGGCGCCGCCGCGGTGTCGGACTCGCGCGAGATCCGCTCCGTCGCCCTCTACGACAAGATCCCCTACTTCACGACCGCCGCCGGCGCCCACGCCGCCGCCCAGGCCATCAAGGCCCGCGAAGAGGGCGAGCTTGTGGTGAAGTCGCTGCAGGGGTGATCTGCTGACCGGCCCCTTCGGGGCCGGCAAAGGCTCCGGGGGAGCCTTTGTGCAGATCACGGGCGGAGCCCCGGTGGGCGCGGTTGCCGAGATGCGGCAGCAAGGCTCTGGCACCCGCTGAACCGCAAGCCGGGCGTGCGCCGGACCGTGGTGTGGCGTTGCGACCTCCGGGGTAGGCGCTTTATGCCGGCCAAATCCGCCTGACCTGCGAACGCTGCCCGGCTGCCAAAGCGCCAGACCGCGGGGACGGTCCGGCGCTCGCCCGGCGGGGCTTCGTCCCTGGTTCCGGGCGGAATGGAGCATGGCCTACAACGTGAGGTCCATCAGGAGTTGGACGTGATGCCCGGGCGTCTCGGTTGGCTCTGGGAGCGTTATTAGGGGTAGTGTGCAGAGCCGCGCATGGCAGCCGCGCGCGGTGGCGATGCCGACGGCTGATCCTCTCGATTTATGCCCGCAAGTCCGGAAGACCCTGACACGAGGCACCCAGCCTCACCAAATCGCCGCCGCGTGGGGGCGCGGCTGCGATGCGCGGCGGGGCTGACGCCCCTTGATTCCGCGCTGGGGGCTTCGCGCTCAAGCGGCCCGCAGCCAGCTCCCACGAAAAACGCCGCCCGCAATCGCGAACGGCGCTCACACTCTCAAGCCGTGGCCTAGGCCCTCACCACCGCCAGTCGAACTCCCGGATCAGCGTCACGCCCACCGACCCCTGGTCGCGGTCCTGCACGATAGGCGAATCTTCCACGTCACCGGCCAGCCGGTCCCAGGTCACGGTGCCCTTCACCGCCCACTTCTCGGTCAGGTCCTGCTTGTAGGACATCTCCAGCCCGTAGCTCTTGAGCCCGCCGTCGGCATCGTAGGAGGCTAGGCGCGCGCCGTTCGGCACCGAGAAATAGGTCTCCATGTATTCGTCGTCGGCATAGGTGACGCGCGGGCCGATGCGGAATTCCGAATCCAGCGAGGGGAAGGCGATGTAGTCGACCCCCAGGTCGCCCACGAGCCCCTCGTGCCCGGTCACACCCTGGCGGATGGCGCCGAAGACCTCCCAGGATTCGTAGCGGTACTTGGCCTTCAGACCCAGCTCGAGCGCGAAATCCACGTCGTCGATCCCCTCGAGCCGGTCGTGATCCCCGTCGTCGCGGTCCGAGACCACGCCGAAGGACGGCCCGATGGCAAATCCGTTGCCATCCTTGGTGCTCAGGTCGAGGAACCAGAAATTCAGCGTACTCACCGAGCCGAAGAAGCTGGGCGAGGCCTCGTAATCCTCGGAACCCTCGTAGGCGGGGGCCATCTTCGCGCCGGCGCCCAGCTCGAACTGCAGCTGGCGCTGCTGCGCGGCGGCGGGCAGGGCGCAGAGCACGGCGCCGGAGGCGATCAGCGGAAGGGTCAGGGTCTTGGTCTGCATGGTCTCGTCCTCCGGGGGGCGTGCGGTGTCGGTCTTGCGCAGGAACTGGAGCGCAACCTGGCCTTGTCCAGTCATCACGACCACGCCGACTTCCGAATGACAAGCTGAGCAGCATCGCGGCGCGCGCAGATGCGCTCTGGTCGCCACGACGCGCAACGCACCCCCTTCCTCCGCCAGGCGGAGGGTTGGGGAGGGGGCGGCAGGGATAAGCGCCCACACGAAACCCGCACGACAGGTCCCCTCTCCCCACCGGGGGAGGGATAGGGTGAGGGGCTCGGAGTGCCCGGAAAACATGCCGGGGGCATGTTTTCAGCGACGAGCGCGCGGAGCCCGGGTCACCCCGCCATGACCGGGTCAATGGCATGGCCTCGCCCCACCAGCCTCGACCAGCAGAAGGAGAGACAGCGTCCACGCAGGGGGCATTCTTAAGTCCCGGTAAATGCGCCCGATCAAGCCATTGATTTCATTGATCTGCCGGGATGTCCCGCCCCGGGACACCCCAGCACGCTCGCTGAAGCCCCCCTCTCCACATCCCGCGCAACCTCTGCTAGACCCCTGTCAAAACCGGTCGGAGGCACCCCATGAGCAAACCCGTCATCCTCACCATCCTCGACGGCTGGGGCCTGCGCGAGGAGACCGAGGCCAACGCCCCGGCGCTGGCAAACACCCCCAACTTCGACCGCCTCATGGCAAGCTGCCCGCACAGCACGCTGACCACCCACGGCCCCGACGTGGGCCTGCCCACCGGCCAGATGGGCAACTCCGAGGTCGGCCACACCAACATCGGCGCGGGCCGCGTCGTCGCCATGGACCTCGGCCAGATCGACCTCGCCATCGAGGACGGCAGCTTCTTCGAGAACGAGGCCATCCTCGACTTCGCCAAAACCGTGAAGGACGCCGGCGGCCGCGCGCATCTCATGGGCGTGGTCTCGGACGGCGGCGTGCACGGCCACATCGAACACATCAAGGCCACCGCCAAGCTCATCTCCGACAAGGGCGTGCCGGTGGTGATCCACGCCATCACCGACGGCCGCGACGTGGCGCCCAAGTCCGCCGACGGCTTCCTCAAGGATCTGCAGGACTGGTGCCCCGAGGGCGTCACCATCGCCACCGTCATCGGCCGCTACTTCGCCTTGGACCGCGACAACCGCTGGGACCGCGTGCAGCAGGCCTATGACGCGATGATCGACGCCAAGGGGCAGGCCACCGCCCCCGACGCCGTGACCGCCGTCAACCAGAGCTACGACAACGGCAAGACGGACGAATTCATCCCCGCCACGGTGATCGAAGGCTACGAGGGTCTGAGACCCGGCGACGGCTACTTCTGCCTCAACTTCCGCGCCGACCGCGCGCGAGAGATCCTCGCCGCCATCGGCGCGCCCGACTTCGACGGGTTCGAACGCGACAAGCCCGACCTTTCGGCGCTTCTGGGCATGGTCGAGTACTCCGACAAGCACAACGCCTACATGGGCGCTGCCTACCCCAAGCGGGTCATCGTCAACACGCTGGGCGAATGGGTGGCCAAGCATCGCAAACGTCAGTTCCGTTTAGCCGAGACCGAGAAATACCCGCACGTGACCTTCTTCCTCAACGGCGGCAAGGAAGACCCCGAGGAGGGCGAGGACCGCTTCATGCCCAAGTCGCCCTCGGTCGCCACCTACGACATGCAGCCCGAGATGAGCGCCGGCGAGGTGACGGACAAGTTCGTCGAGGCCATCGAGCAGGGCTACGACCTGATCGTCACCAACTTCGCCAACCCCGACATGGTGGGCCACACCGGCGATCTCGACGCTGCCATCAAGGCCTGCGAGGCCGTCGATGCCGGGCTCGGCCGCGTGCTGGAGGCGCTGGAGGGCACCGACGGCGCCATGATCGTCACCGCCGACCACGGCAATTGCGAGACCATGGTCGATCCCGACACCGGCGGCCCGCACACCTCGCACACGCTGAACCCGGTGCCGGTGATCCTCTTCGGCGGCCCCGAGGGCGCGACGCTGCGCGACGGTGGGCGGCTGGCCGATCTGGCACCCACGCTGCTGCAGCTCATGGGGCTCGACCAGCCCGAGGAAATGACCGGGGAAAGCCTCATCAAGTGATCCGCCGGCTCGTCCTTGTCCTGGCCCTCGCCGCCGCGCCTGCCTTCGCGCAGGACGCCGCCGAAGGCGCACGGCAAGCGGCCCGCGATCTCGAGGCCGCTTCGCTCCGCATGGACCAGGCCGAGGGCGCCAGCGACAGGGTCGCGGCGCTGACCGATGCGGTACGGGCTTACGAGGACGGGCTTGCGGCGATGCGCACCGGCCTGCGCGCCGCCGCCGTCCGCGAGACCGAGATCACCCGCAAGCTTCGCGCGCAGGAAGGCGAGGTCAGCCAGCTTCTGGGCGCGCTCATGTCCAACTCGGGCCGGCCCGGCCCCCAGGTCATGCTGCACCCCGAAGGCCCGCTCGGCAGCGCCCGCGCCGGGATGCTGGTCGCCGCCGTCGCCCCGGGCCTGAACGCCCGCGCCGAGGACCTGCGTGCCGACCTCGAAGAGGTCGCCGCCCTGCGCCAGCTTCAGGAAAACGCCGCCGAGACCCTGCAGGAAGGGCTTTCGGAAGTTCAGGCCGCGCGCAGTGCGCTCAGCCAGGCCATCGCCGACCGCACCGACCTGCCGCAACGCTACACCGAGGACCAGATCCGCACCGCGATCCTCATCTCCTCGACCGAGACGCTCGAAGGCTTTGCCTCGGGCCTCGCCGACCTCGCCGGGGGCGAGGAGGTGGCCACAGCGCCCGAGGGGGCGAGCATCGACGACCGCAAGGGCGACCTGCCCCTGCCGGTCAGCGGTGTCGTGTTGCGCGCGCCGGGGGAAGAGGACGCCGCGGGTGTCGCGCGCCCCGGCCTGGTGATCGCAACGCGGCCGCAGGCGCTCGTGACGACGCCGGTGGCAGCAACAATCCGCTACAACGGCCCGCTTCTCGACTACGGGCTGGTGACCATCCTTGAACCCCAGCCCGATCTGCTGTTCGTTCTGGCGGGGCTCGATCGGGTCTTCGGTCAGATGGGGCAGGTGCTGCCCGAGGGCAGTCCCGTCGGGCTCATGGGCTCCGGAGGGACGGGGTCACCGACAAGTGAAACCACTGGCGCTGGGCGAACCGAGACGCTCTATATAGAAGTCAGGGAAGGCGATACGCCTGTCGATCCACGCACGTGGTTCGCAACCGACAAGGGATGACGAGCACAATGCAGAAATTCGTGATGGCCGCCGCGGCCGGCACGCTCGCCGGCGTCGTGGCGACGACGCAGCTGGTCGGGCCGCTGCTGGCGCAGGAGGGAAACCGAAGCTCCAGCGTTTACGAGCAGCTCGATCTCTTCGGCGACATCTTCGAGCGGATCCGCGCCCAGTACGTCGAGGAGGTCGACGAGGAAGAGCTGATCGAGGCTGCCATCAACGGCATGCTGACCTCGCTCGACCCGCACTCCAGCTACCTGCCCCCCGAAGATGCCGAGGACATGCGCGTCCAGACGCGCGGTGAGTTCGGCGGCCTCGGGATCGAGGTCACGCAGGAAGACGGTTTCGTGAAGGTCGTGTCGCCCATGGACGGCACCCCGGCGCAGGAAGCGGGCATCGAGGCGGGCGATTTCATCACCCATGTCGACGGTGAATCCGTGCTGGGCCTGACGCTCAACGACGCGGTCGACCTGATGCGCGGCCCGGTGGGGTCCGACATCGTCGTGACCGTGGTGCGCGAGGGCGAGGAAGAGCCGTTCGACGTCACCATTACCCGCGACACCATCACGCTCACCGCCGTGCGTGCCCGCACCGAGGGCGACACCGTCGTGCTGCGCGTCACCACCTTCAACGACCAGACCTTCCCCAACCTCCGCGACGGGCTCGAGGAGCAGATCGAGGAAGCGGGCGGCATGGACAGCGTCAACGGCATCGTGCTCGACCTGCGCAACAACCCCGGCGGCCTGCTCAGCCAGGCGATCCGTGTCTCGGATGCCTTCCTTGAACAGGGCGAGATCGTCTCGACCCGCGGCCGCGATCCCGCCGAGGGCGACCGCTACAACGCCTCCGAAGGCGACCTCGCGGGCGGCAAGCCCCTCGTCGTGCTGATCAACGGCGGCTCCGCCTCGGCCTCGGAAATCGTCGCGGGTGCCCTGCAGGATCACCGCCGCGCCATCGTCGTGGGCACCAAGAGTTTCGGGAAGGGCTCGGTCCAGACCGTGATGCCGCTGCGGGGCGACGGCGCGATGCGCCTGACCACCGCGCGCTACTACACGCCCTCGGGCCGCTCGATCCAGGCGCTGGGCATCTCGCCCGATATCGTCGTGCACCAGCCGCCCCGCACCGAGGAACCCGCCGAGGACGAGGAAGCGCCCGAGGGCTTCTCCCGCTCCGAGGCCGACCTGCGCGGCCGGCTCGACAACGACAGCCTGACCGAGGACGAGATCCGCCAGATCGAGGAAGACCGCGCCCAGGCCGAGGAAGCCGCCCGCCTCCGCGAGGAGGACTACCAGCTGGCCTACGCGCTCGACATCCTCAAGGGCCTCTCGGCGCTCGGGCCCGAGGCTCCCTCGGCCGGCGCCGATACCGGCTCGGACGACGAAGAGACCTCCGAAGCCGAGGAATGATTGCGGACGGGCGGGGCAGGGACCCCGCCCGTTTTCCGTCCGGGTCCCCGCGCAGGGCACGGTTTTCCCTTCGGCGACGTCGGGGAATGCCGTCGCCGCGAAACGGTTGATCGAGACGTATCCCCCAGGGCAAAGCCGCATGCGGAAGATCCGCCTCAGTCACGACTACAACGCCGATGCCGCCCGGCTCTGGGCGCTGGTCACCGATCTCGATGCTATGGCCGAGGTCAACCGGCCGCGCATCGTGATGCAGGGCCTGCCCTCGGGCCGCATCCGCGCGGGCCAGAGGATCGAGGTAACGGTCTCTCTCTTCGGGCGCCTCCCGCCGCAGCCCTACGCCATGGAGGTGCTCGAGTGCGACGACCGCGCCCGCCGCTTCCACTCGCTTGAAAGTGGCGCCGGCGTGCGCCACTGGGAACACTGGCTGCAGGTCTGGCCCACCACAGGCGGCTGCCGGGTGCACGAGACAATCGCCATCGACGCGGGCGCGCTCACACCGCTCTTTGCGCTCTGGGCGCGGCACCTCTACAAGTCGAGACACCCCGCCCGACAGCGGCTACTGCGTGACTCCCGGCAAGAAGGCCCGACATGACCCCCGAAGACATCGCCAAGCTTCCCTATCGCCGCAACGTCGGCGTCATGCTTGTCAATGAGGCAGGCGAGGCCTTCGTCGGCCAGCGCATCGACAGCGAGGTCCCCGCCTGGCAGATGCCCCAGGGCGGCATCGACGAAGGCGAAACCCCCAGGGACGCCGCGCTGCGCGAGCTGGAAGAGGAAATCGGCGTCACCCCCGACCTCGTCACCGTCGAGGCAGAAACCGAGGGTTGGCTCTCCTACGACCTGCCGCACGACATCGTGCCAAAGATCTGGAAGGGCAAGTTCAAGGGGCAGGAGCAGAAGTGGTTCCTGCTGCGCTTCCACGGCCGCGACGACCAGGTGCGCATCGACACCGACCACCCCGAGTTCTCGAAATGGTGCTGGCTGCCCGCGGACGAGGTGCTGGGCCAGATCGTGCCCTTCAAGCGCCCCGTCTACGAGCAGGTCATCGCGGCCTTCCGGGGGCACTTGTGATGCGCGCGCTTGCCTTCATCCTGGCCCTCACCGCCGCCGGACCTGCCGTCGCGCTCAGCTGCATGCAGGCCGACCCGCAGGCCGATTTCCGGCGCGCCGCCGCGGACGACCGGAGCTGGATCGTCGTCGACGGCGAGATGCGCTTCGACGAGGACCTGCTGCCCAAGACCGACCTTGGCGCCCAGGCGCCCCGAGACGCGGTCGAGATCCCCGCACGGATCGAGGGGCAGGGCCTCTCGAAGGAGGGCTTTACCATTCCCTTCGACCGCGACATCACCCTGCGCGCCACCTGCGCGGGCCCCTGGTGCGCCAGCCCTGCCAGCGACACCCGCTACCTCGCCTTCCTGCTGAAGGAGGGGGACGGGTACGTCGCGCTCGCCAGCCCCTGTCCCGGCAATCTGCACCCTAATCCTGCGCCCGAGGCGCTCGACGCGGTGCAGACCTGCATGCAGGGCGGTCCCTGCGCGGAACGCTAGAGGTCGAAAAGCTCGGCCCCGACATAGGCGGGGCGCAGCAGCACCCGCCGGTGCCGCCCCAGCGGAAAGCGCGCCGGGGGCGTGCGCATGGCGGCGGGGATCTCGCCGCCGCGCGTCATGTGATCGGCCAGCAGCCGCCCCGCATGCGTCGCCATGGCCACGCCGTTTCCGTGGTACCCCATGGCTGCGAATAGCCCCGGATGCCCCGGCACCGCGCCCGCAAAGGGCGTAAGCCCTGCGAGCAGGCAGACCAGACCGGACCAGCTGTGCGTGATCTCCACATCCTTCCACGCTGGGAACAGCGCGTGGAAATTCCGCCGGATGCGCTTGGCGATGGCGCGGTCGGCCGAAGCCGTGGCCCGCAGCCCGCCGCGCATCCCGAACAGGAACCGCCCGTCAGGCATTAGCCGGAAGTAATGCAGCAGCTGCCGCGTGTCGAAGCTCATCTGCCCGCTGGTCCACCCCTGCGCCGCCTGCTCGGCCTGCGTCAGGGGGCGCGTGACGATGACGCTCGACAGAACGGGCAGGGTGCGGGCGCGCAGCCAGTCGGGCAGATCCTCGGAGGAATAGCCGTTGGTGGCAATCACCACCTGGTCGGCGCTCACCGTGCCGCGTGGCGTGGTCAGCCGCCAGCGCGCGCCGTCGGGGCCAAGGCCCGTCACGGGGCTGTCCGAGGCGAGCCGCGCGCCTGCACCCGCCGCCGCACGACCAAGGCCCGCGTGGTAGGCGCGCGGGTTCAGCGCAAAGCCCAGCGGGATGGTCATGGCGCCGTGCCACGGACCGCCCAGCCCCGCCTGCCGCAGCGCGTCGGGCGCGGTCAGCTCGGGCGTCACGCCATAGGCCCGTTCCACGTCGCCGATGCCGCCCTGCATGCCGCGCCAGGCTTTCGCGTTGTGGGCCAGCTGGGTCTCGCCCCGCGAATGGCGCTGCACCTCCATGCCATGGGTCTCGATCAGCCCCTCGGCGGTGGCGATGGCGGCTTTCTCGGTCGCCTGCCACTCGGCAAGGCCCGCCTCACCGAAGCGGCGCTTCAGCAGCGCATCGGGCGCCTTGGCCCCGCCGAGACAGCAGAACCCGCCGTTGCGCCCCGAGGCGCCATAGCCCGGGTGCCCGGCTTCGACCACAAGGACATCCGCGCCGCCTTCGGCGAGGTGCAACGCGGTCGACAGCCCCGTGAAACCGCCACCGATCACCGCCACGTCGCAATGCGTGTCGCCGTCGATGGCCGGCCATTCAAGCGGTGCGGCGCCCTCGGCCCACCAGCAATCGCCTTGCGGGCCGTAGGCGCCCGCCTCGTAGAGTCGTTTCATCCGGTGGTGCGTTCCCCGGCCCGGGTTTCCCGCTCGGCTTGCACCGCGGCACGTTTCGAGATCAGCGAGGCCGTGATGACCCCAACCGTCACGATCCCGATCAGCACCGTAGACAGGGCGTTGATCTCGGGGCTGACGCCCAGCCGGATCGACGAGAAGATCTTGATCGGCAGCGTCGTGGCCGAGGGGCCGGTGGTGAAGCTCGCGATGACGAGATCGTCGAGCGAGAGCGTGAAGGCCAGCAGCCAGCCCGAGATCACCGCGGGCGCGATGATCGGCAGGGTCACGAGGCGAAAGGCATCGAAGGGCGAACAGCCCAGATCCAGCGCCGCTTCCTCCAGCGCGCGGTCGAAGTTCGCCAGCCGCGACGACACCACCACCGAGACGTAGCACATCGAAAAGGTGGTATGCGCCAGCACGATGGTCAGCACGCCGCGGTCGAGCCCGATGCCGATGAAGAGCAGCAGCAGCGACAGGCCGGTGATGACCTCGGGCATGACGAGCGGGGCATAGATCATGCCCGAAAACAGCGTCCGGCCCGGAAAGCGGCCCATGCGCACGATGGCATAGGCCGCCATGGTGCCCAGCACCGTGGCGAGCGTGGAGGAGAAGACCGCCACCTTGAGCGTGACCCAAGCCGCGTCGAGGAACTCCTGGTTGGTCAGCAGCTCGCCGTACCAGCGGGTCGAGAAACCCGCCCAGACGGTGACAAGCTGGCTTCGGTTGAAGCTGTAGATCACCAGGATGATCATCGGCAGGTAGAGGAAGGCAAAGCCGAGCGTCAGCGAGGTGGCGTTGAACCAGGAAAACCGTCTCATGTCGCCTTGCCTCCGGCGTGGTTGGGGGCTCTGCCCCCGTCCCTGCGGGACTCCCCCGAGGTATTTTCAGCGAGAAGAAGCGCGGTTCGGGTCATCTTTCGGCCTCCCGCGCCTTTTCCTCGGTGCGCTGGAAAAGCACGATCGGGATGATGAGGATGAGCAGCAGCACCACGGCCACGGCGCTGGCCACGGGCCAGTCGCGGTTGTTGAAGAACTCCTCCCACAGGACCTTGCCGATCATCAGCGTCTGCGAACCGCCCAGCAGCGAGGGGATCACGAACTCGCCGATGGCGGGGATGAAGACGAGGAAGCAGCCCGCCACGATGCCGTTGCGAGAGAGCGGGAAGGTTACCAGCCAGAAGGCCGAGAGCCGCGAGCAGCCCAGGTCCTCGGCCGCCTCGAGCAGGCTTTCGTCCATGCGCTCCAGCGTCGAGTAGATCGGCAGGATCATGAAGGGCAGGTAGGTATAGACGATGCCGATGTAGACCGCGGTCGTGGTGTTGAGGATCTGCAGCGGCTCGGTGATGAGGCCCGCCCAGAGCAGGACCTGGTTCAGCACGCCCTCGTTGCCGAGGATCCCCATCCACGAATAGACGCGGATCAGGAAGCTGGTCCAGAAGGGCAGGATCACCAGCATCAGCAGGGTGGGGCGCCATTCGGGGGTGGCGCGGGCCATGGCGTAGGCGATGGGATAGCCCACCAGAAGCGTGATGAAAGTGGCCACCGCCGCGATCCGCAGCGAGCTGAGGTAGGCCTTCCAGTAAAGATCGTCGGTGGTCAGGAAGACGAAGTTCTCGAAGTCGAGCTGACTGACGAAGTCTCGAATGGCCTGCCAGCCGCCCGAGAGGTCGAGCTGCGGCATGTAAGGCGGCCGCGCCAGCGCGATGTCGCTGAGCGAGATCTTCAGCACGATCAGGAAGGGGATCAGGAAGAGCGCCAGCAACCAGAGATAGGGCACGGCGACGATGATCAGGCGGCGCATGGGCTCACTCCGTCAGGACGACGCCGGCGGTGGCGGTGAAAGACACCCAGACCTCGTCTTCCCAGGTGATGTCGCGCCGCGCGATGCGGCGGGTGTTGGCCATCTGAGCCTTGATCATCGTGCCGTCGGGCAGCTCCACGTGGTAGGTGGAGATGTTGCCGAGGTAGGCGATGTCGATGACGCGGCCGGGCAGGGCGTTGTGCGCCTGCGGCTTCTCCTTGGCGATGCTGACCTTCTCGGGGCGCAGCGACAGCACCACCTGCTGCCCGTCGAGTGCCGGGTCGCCGCTGCTCGCCACGATGGGAGCGGCACCTTCGGACCAGTGGATCTCGATGCCGCCTTCGGGAATGTCCGTGGCGCTTTCCGGCGCGGGCGCCGGTGGCGGAAGCTCTGCCGCGGCCTCGGGCGCGGGCAGCGCCTTGGGCTGATCCCGGCGCGGGCCGATCACAGGCGAGAGCAGCCGGTCGTGCAGCCAGCGGCCCATGGCGTTGGGTTGCGGATCGTGCCGGCCGGTCGCGGGCGCAGGCGCCGATGCCGGCGGCGCGGTGGTGCCTGGGGCTTCCTCCTGCGGGGCCTCGTTGGCGGCGGGCGCCGTTCCCTCGCCGCGCGCCTTCGCCGTGCCGCGGATCAGGTTCACGTCGCCGATGAAATCGGCCACATAGACCGAGTTCGGTGCCTCGTAGATCACCTCGGGCGTCGCCACCTGCACGATGCGCCCCTCGTCCATCACCGCCACGCGGCTTGCGACCGTCATGGCCTCTTCCTGGTCGTGGGTCACGATCACGAAGGTGGTGCCGGTCTTTTCCTGGATGTCCATGAGCTCGAACTGCGTCTCTTCGCGCAGCTTCTTGTCCAGCGCCCCCAGCGGTTCGTCCAGAAGCAGCAGCTTCGGCGCCTTCGCGAGCGAGCGCGCCAGCGCCACCCGCTGCCGCTGCCCGCCGGAAATCTGGTGCGGCTTGCGGCTGGCGAACTTGCTCAGCCGCGTCAGCCGCAGCATCTCCTCCACGCGCGCCTCGATCTTCTCGTCGTCGCGGCTCTCGCGGCGCAGGCCGAAGGCGATGTTGTCGAAGACCGTCAGGTGCGGGAACAGCGCGTAGCTCTGGAACATCATGTTCACCGCCCGCTTGTTCGGCGGCACGGTGTCGATCGCCTGCCCGCCAAGCAGGATATGCCCCTCGGTCGGCGCCTCGAAGCCCGCCAGCATGCGCATCATCGTGGTCTTGCCGCAGCCCGAGGGCCCCAGCAGGGCAAAGAACTCGCGCTCGTAGATCCTGAGCGACAGGTCGTCGATGGCGGTGAACTCGCCGAACCGCTTGGTCACGTTCCGGAACTCGATCAGCGGCTTGGCCTCGGGATCGTTCCAGGGCTCGAAGACCGCGGTCTCGGGAGAGGGTTTGGGCTTGGGAGAGGGCTGGGCCATGGGCACTCGTCAGGCAAAAGGAAGGCCCGCGCGAAGCGTCGTCGCGCGGGCCGGGGTCCGGGAAGGTCAGGTGCCCGACTTGATGCGGGTCCAGGTCCGCGTCAGGTTGCGCTGCTCGCGCGGCGGGAAGGGCGTCACCGTGTAGAGGTTCTCCAGCGTCGCCTCGTCGGGGTAGATCGCCGGGTCGTCGATGATGTCCTCGTTGAGGTATTCCTGCGAGGCCTCGTTGCCGTTGGCATAGTAGACGTAGTTCGACGCCTGCGCCATGTTCTCGGCATCCATGATGAAGTTCAGGAATTCATGCGCCGCGTCGGGGTTCGGCGCGTCCTCGGGAATCGCCATCTGGTCGAACCACATCAGCGCGCCCTCGGACGGCGCGTTGTAGACGATCTCGACGCCGTTGTCGGCATCGGCCGCGCGGTCGCGCGCCTGCAGCACGTCACCCGACCAGCCGAAGGCCACGCAGATCTCGCCGTTGGCCAGCGCGTTGATGTATTCGCTGGAATGGAACTTCTGTACGTAGGGGCGCACCGCGGTCAGCACTTCGGCGGCGCGGTCGAGCGCTTCCTCGTCCTTCTGGTCGGGGTCCTCGCCCAGGTAGGTCAGCGCGGCGGGGATCATCTCGGTCGGCGCGTCGAGGAACATCACGCCGCACTCGGCCAGCTTTTCCATGTTCTCGGGATCGAAGATCAGGTCGAGGCTGCCCAGCGGCGCGTCCTCGCCCAGCGCTTCCTGCACCGCGCCCACGTTCGCGCCGATGCCGGTGGTGCCCCACATGTAGTTGATCGAGTACTCGTTGCCCGGATCGTAGGTCTCGGTCCGCTCCTGGATCACGTCCCACATGTTGTCGAGGTTGGGCAGCTTCGACTTGTCGAGCTTCTGGAAGGCGCCCGCCTGGATCTGGCGCTGCAGGAAGGTGCCGGTGGGCACCACCACGTCGTAGCCCGATCCTCCCGCCAGCATCTTGGTCTCGAGAAGCTCGTTGCTGTCGAAGACGTCGTAGATCAGCTCGATGCCGGTCTCTTCCTCGAACTGCGTCAGCAGGTCCTCGTCGATGTAGTCGGACCAGTTGTAGACCCGGACCTCCTGTGCGGCCGCGGCGGTGGCCGTCAGCGCAAGGGTCGCGGCAAATGCCGAAAGTGTCTTGGTCATCTCATACTCCCATGGGTGTCGGGGGTCTTTTCGCGCCCCTCGCCCGGATTTGATCAAACATTGCCTTGCCGGGCAACTTTGGCGATGTTTCCACGGGCCCTCGCGCGGTGCAAGGCGATGCAGAGGGCCAATGGCTCAATTCGGAGGCAAAGGGTGAGTTTGTCGGCACAGGCAGGACGGGCGGGGCTTCCCGCGCACGAGGTGGTCTACCGCGACCTGCGGGATCTTGTCCTTTTCGGCGAGCTCGCGCCGGGCGAGCCGGTGACGATACAGGGTCTGGTGGCCCGGCTCGGCGTCGGCATGACGCCGGTGCGCGAGGCGCTGCGCCGGCTTACTGCCGAGGGCGCGCTCGAATCGCTCGGCAACCGCCGCATCCAGGTGCCGGTGCTCGATGCCGGCGCGGTGGCGGAACTGACCGAGGCGCGACAGGCGCTCGAGCCGCGTCTCGCGGCGCGGGCCGCCGGGCGGGTGACCGGGGGCGACGTGGCCGGTCTGCGCCGCATCGACGCCCGGCTGGACACAGCCATCGCGCAGGGGGACATCCGCCTCTACCTCAAGGAAAACCACGCCTTCCACGCGGCGCTGAACGATCTCGCAGAAGCGCCCATCCTTACCGCCCTGGTCGAGGGGCTCTGGCTGCGCTTCGGACCATCTCTGCGCGTGGGCTGCGGGCAGATGGGCACCGGCAACCTGCCCGACCTGCACAAGGACCTGCTCGCCGCGCTCGAGACAGGCGACGCTCGCGCCGCCGCCGCCGCCATGGAGGCCGACGTGACGCAGGGGATGCAGCTGATCGCCGGGGCCCTGGCGGGCGGGGCGGCTCGGTGACTCCCGTCCTGCGCATCGCCCGGCCCAGCGACGACCTCGACGCGCTGCTGCCCTTCTACCGCGACGGGCTCGGCCTGCGACTTCTGGGGCGCTTCGACGATCACGCAGGCTTCGACGGAATCATCCTCGGCCATCCCGATGCGCCCTGGCATTTCGAGTTCACCCGCTGCCGGGGCCATTCGGCGGGCCGGGCGCCGACGCAGGACAATCTCGCCGTGCTCTACCTGCCCGACCCTGATGACTGGCAGACCGCCGTCACCCGGATGGAGCAGGCGGGCTACCCGCCCGTCCCTGCCTTCAACCCCTACTGGGACCGGCAGGGCCGCACCTTCGAGGATCCCGACGGCTACCGCGTCGTGCTGCAGAACGCCGCCTGGGGGTGATCCCGCGCCCCGGCCTTCTTCTTGGCATAAATATTCCGGGGTGTGGGGCAGAGCCCCACGGGCACACCGACAGCCACCGGCGCCCCGACGGGGCAGGCGCGCTCAGTCCCGCGGCGCGGCGGCGCGGCTCAGCCGGTCATTGATCGCCACGCCCAGCCCCACGTGCGGCACGGGCGAGACGGCGATGACCTCCGCCCCCTCCGCGTCCAGCCGGTGCAGGTACTCGAAGAGATTGGCCGCCGCCTCGGTCAGATCGCCCGCCCGCGACAGGTTCAGATCGCAGTCCACCTTGCCGAAGCCCAGCCGCGTCTCGCCCGGCTGCCATTCGGCGGCGTTGAGGCGCATCCCCGCCCGCGGCGCGTAGTGCGAGGCCATCTGCCCCGGCGCGGCGATGGCCTCGGCCTCGCGCCGTTCGGCCACGCGGCGGCCCAGCGCCTTCTCCAGCGCCTCGCGCGGGATGCCGCCCGGGCGCATCAGCGTTGGACGGCCCGCAAGCCCCAGGATCGTCGATTCGAGCCCCACGTCGCAGCGCCCGGCATTCACCACGGCGTCGATGCGCCCCGAGAGGCCCGCCAGCACATGCTCGGGCCGCGTCGGGCTGATCTGCCCCGACCGGTTCGCCGAAGGCGCCGCCACCGGCCCGCCGACCCGCTCCAGCAGGTCCCGCGCCAGCGGCGCCGCGGGCACCCGCACCGCCAGCGTCTCCAGCCCCGCCGTCACCAGCCGCGAGATGCCGCAGCCCGCGCGCAGCGGCAGCACCAGCGTCAGCGGCCCCGGCCAGAAGGCCGCGGCCACCATGTCGGCGGCGTCCGACCACTGCACGTAGGCCTGCGCCGCCTCGGCCGAGGGGAAATGCGCGATCAGCGGGTTGAAGCTCGGCCGGCCCTTCGCCTCGTAGATCGCCGCCACCGCGCGGTCGTTGCAGGCATCGGCGCCCAGCCCGTAGACGGTCTCCGTGGGAAAGGCGACAAGCCCCCCGCCGCGCAGGATCTCTGCCGCCCGCGCCAGCCCCTCCGCATCGGGGGCCAGGCTCGAAGTCTCGGTCTGGGTCATGTGCTTTGACGCCGCGTTCTGGTTGGAGGGTGGGCCCCGCCGACATAGCTTGATCGGACACCGGGGCGGGCTTCTTGGTACCGAAGCCCGGCACATTTGCCAAGTCCGAGACAATCGTGAGACCCAAATGCCTTATACCGCTCCCATCGATTGCTACCGCCTGATCCTCGACCACGTGGTCGGCTTCCACAAGGTCGCCGCGACCCAGCGCTTTTCCGAGGCCACGCCCGACACCGTCTCGGCCATCCTGACCGAGGCCGGCCGGCTCTGCGAGGAAGTGCTCGCCCCGCTTCAGCGTGTCGGCGACACCGAGGGCGCCAAGCTCGAGGGCGGCATCCTGCGCACCCCCACGGGCTACGCCGAGGGCTACCGCGCTATTGCCGAGGGCGGCTGGGTCTCGCTGCCCGCCGATCCCGAATACGGCGGCATGGGCCTTCCGATGACGCTCGCCACCGCCGTGAACGAGATGATGAGCGCCGCCTGCCTCTCGCTGCAGCTCGCCCCCCTGATGAGCCAAGGCCAGATCGAGGCGCTGGAAAACCACGCCAGCGACGAGATCAAGGCACTCTACCTGCCCAGGCTCACCAGCGGCGAATGGACCGGCACCATGAACCTGACCGAGCCGCAGGCCGGCTCCGACGTGGGGGCGCTCACCACCAAGGCCGAACCCAACGGCGACGGCAGCTACGCCATCACCGGCCAGAAGATCTACATCTCTTGGGGCGACAACGATTTCTCCGAGAACGTCTGCCACCTCGTGCTCGCGCGCCTTCCTGACGCCGCGCCGGGCACCAAGGGCATCAGCCTCTTCATCGTGCCCAAGTACATTCCCGAATCGGATGGCACGCCGGGCCGCGCGAACGAACTTCGCGTGGTCAGTCTCGAGGAAAAGATGGGTCAGCACGGCTCGCCCACCTGCGTGATGAGCTACGAGGGCGCGACAGGCTGGCTCATCGGCACCGAACATGGTGGTATGAAGGCCATGTTTACGATGATGAACAACGCGCGGCTCGGGGTCGGCGGGCAGGGCATCGGCGCGGCCGAGGGCGCGCTGCAGCATGCGCTCGCCTTCGCGCAGGACCGCGTGCAGGGCAAGTCACCCACCGGCACCATCTTCGGCCATCCCGACGTGAAGCGGATGCTCGCCCAGATGAAGGCCGAGGTCTTCGCCGCGCGCTCCATCGCCATGGCTTGTGCCGTGGCCATCGACATGCAGCACGCCACCGGCCACGAGGACTGGGCCGCGCGGGCGGCTTTCCTCACGCCCATCGCCAAGTCCTTCGGCACCGAAACGGGCATGCGCGTGGCCGACACCGGCATCCAGGTCCACGGCGGCATGGGCTTCGTCGAGGAAACCGGCGCCGCGCAGTTCTTCCGCGATGTGCGGGTCACCGCGATCTACGAGGGCACCAACGGCATCCAGGCCATCGACCTCGCGGGCCGCAAGCTCATGGACGGGGGCGAGGCCGCCTTCCGCCTCATCGACGAGATGCAGGCCGATGCCGAATCTGCCCGCGCCACGCATCCCGACCTCGCCGAACCGCTCTGGCAGGCGACCGAGACCCTGCGCGAGGCGACTGAATGGATGGTGGCGCAGGACATGGGCGCGCGTCTGCCCGGCGCCAGCGCCTACCTGCACGGCTTTGCCCGCGTGCTCGGCGGCCAGGCCCACCTGCGCGCCGCCATGGCTGACCCCGAGGGCGCGCCGGCCCGGCTCGCCGCGGTCTACATGACCCGCCTGCTGCCCGAACACGCCAGCGCGCTGGCCGAGGCGCGCGAGGGCGGCGACGCCGTCTCGGCCATCACGGCCGAGGATCTCGCGGCGTGATGGACGGCGCCACCTCCCCGATCCGCTACCCCCACGCCGAGCCCCCGGCACCGGGCGAGGCGGTCGAGGTGGCCGATGGTGTGCTCTGGATGCGGCTTCCGCTGCCGATGAAGCTCGACCACGTGAACGTCTACGCCCTCGACGAGGGCCAAAGCTGGACCGTGGTGGACACCGGCTTCGATTCCGCGACCACCCGCGAGGCCTGGCAGCAGCTGATATCCGGCCCGCTGCAAGGCCGGCCCGTCTCGCGCCTCATCGTGACCCATCACCACCCCGATCACGTCGGGCTCGCCGGCTGGTTCCAGTCCGCGCTGGACGCCGAACTGGTGACGACGCGCACCGCCTATCTCTTCACCCGGATGCTGCAGCTCGACGTGCAGGACCGCCCGACGCAGGCGCAGCTCGATTTCTGGCGGCTCTGTGGCATGGACGCCGGTGTGCTGGCGCAGCGGCAGGACGAGCGCCCCTTCAACTTCGCGGACTGCACCGCGCCGATCGAGGCCGGTTTCACCCGCGTGGCCGAGGGTGATGTCATCGACATCGGCGGGCGGCGCTGGGATGTGCGCATGGGCAACGGCCACGCACCCGAACACGCCACCTTCTGGAGCCGGGACGATTCGCTTGTCATCGGCGGCGACCAGCTCCTGCCGTCGATCAGCCCCAACATCGGCGTCTACGCGACCGAGCCCGAGGGCGATCCCCTCGCCGGCTGGATCGAGGCCTGCGACCGGCTGGGGCGCCACGCCCGCGAGGATCACTTCGTCCTTCCCGGCCACAAGATGCCCTTCACCGGCCTGCCCGCCCGGCTGCGGCAGCTTGAGGAAAACCATCACAGCGCGCTCGACCGGCTGGTGGCACACCTGGCCACGCCGCAGGCGGCGGGCGACTGCTTCATGCCCCTTTTCGGACGCGAAATCCGCGGCAGCCAGTACGGTCTGGCACTGGTCGAGGCCATGGCCCACTGCCTGCATCTCTGGCACGCGGGCCGGGCCACGCGCGCGCTGCGTGCCGACGGCGCCTGGGCCTTTCGCGCGATCTGACGACAAGTGTAGATCACGCGCATCTTTCCGGCACTTGCGCCGCATTGCCGCCGTGACAGGTGGCGCGCGATGCGCTAACCGATACGCCGACACGCGAATTGCAAGGGCAGGACCATGGCGGAACACAAGCACGGCAGCATGGACATCACCGAGCAGGAGAAGACCTTCGAGGGCTTCGTCAAGATGACGATCCGCACCTGCATCGTCATCCTCCTGGTCGTCCTCTTCCTCGCCATCTTCCGGGTCTGAACTTGACCTTCACGACCCGGGGCAGGGCGCTTCCGCGCCTTGCCATGCTTTGTGCCGTCCTGCTGCTGGCCGGCTGCGGCGCCGCGCTCCAGTCCACCAAGGACGCCACCCCGCAGGAAGCCGCCGCTGCGGCCTACGTGCATGACGGCCCGCCCGCCATCACGCTCTACACCATGATCAGCAACCGGACCGGAGCCGGGGCGCATACCTCGATGATGATCAATGCCTCGCAGCGGGTGATCTTCGATCCCGCAGGGTCGGTCGAGCTCAGCATCATGCCCGAGATCGGCGACGTGCTCTACGGCATCACTCCGCAGATCGAGGGCTGGTACGAACGGGCCCACGCGCGCGAGACATACCACGTGCGCATCCAGCGCAAGGAAGTCCCGCCCGAGGTCGCCGAACAGGCGCTGCGGCTGGTCCAGGCCAACGGCACCGTGCCCTCGGCGGCCTGCACCACGGCCACCTCCGCTATCCTGGCGCAGCTTCCCGGCTTCGAAGGCGTCCGCCGCACGCTATTCCCCAACAATCTCGCCAAGCAGTTCGGGCGCCTCGACGGCGTGACCGAACGGGTGCTGCGCGAGAACGATTCCGACGACAAGGGCCTCGCCGAGGCCGAGTTCGAGGCGCAGGTCGACGGCTAGGCCGGACCAGGGACCTCAGGCCCGCCGGGCGAGCGCGAGTCCCTCCCGCTCGTCCGACTACCCTCTCAGAGCCCGATCCAGGCCAGTACGGCAAAGGCCGCCGCGCCCGACAGGATCGCCGCGATCACGTTCTTGCTGACATAGCCCACCGCCAGCGCCACGAAGGCGGCGAGGATCCGGCCGGGATCGACCTCGCCATCGGTGGATGTCGGCCACAGCACCAGCGGCGCCACCAGCGCCGGCAGGATCGCCACCGGCGTGTAGCGCAGGTGGCGCATCAGCCAGCCCGGCAGCGTCCGGTCGCCCACCAGCCCCAGGAACAGAAACCGCAGCCCGAAGCTGCCCAGCCCCAGCCCGAAGATCACCACCCAGAGCTCGACCTTGTCCTCGATCATGCGCCGCGCCTCCGTTCCATCTCGGCCCCGGCCATCATCCCGGCAAGCCCCGCCACGATGAGCCCGAGGTTGTAGGGCAGCCAGGCAAACAGCAACGAGGCCACCACCGCGGTCACCATCGCCACCACGTGGTTGGGCGTCCGCAGCGCCGGCGCCACCATCGCGATGAAGGCCAGCGGCAGCGCGAAGTCGAGCCCGATGCCCTCGGGGATCGCGCCGCCCACCAAGGCGCCCACCAGCGTGAGAATGTACCACGCGGGGCAGATCGGCGTGGCCATGCCCATGAAATAGGCGAATTTCTCGCCCACGCTCATGCCGGTGCGCCGCTCGTATTCGAGGATCGAGCCCGCGTAGGTCTGGTCGACCATGAAATAGGCGGTCACCGCCCGCTTCCAGAAGGGCAGCGCGCCCAGGTGCGGCGTGATCGAGGCCGAATACATCGCCATGCGCAGGTTCACCGCCAGCGCCGAGCCCAGCACCACCAGCGTCGGCGCGTTGTCCTGCATGAGCTGGAGTGCCGTGAACTGCGAGGCCCCGGCGATCACCACGATCGAGAAGGTGAGCGATTCGAAGACGCTGAGGCCCGCCTCGGTCGCCACCACCCCGAAGAGCAGGCCGAAGGGCCCCACCATCACGATGAAGGGCAGACCGTCACGGATACCCCGCCGGTAACTTGACATCGCGCCGTCCGCCGCCATTGCCTGATCCCGATGCTGGAAGAACTGATTGCCCATTGCCCTAGCCCCGCCCGCGGGGAGATGCAAACCGGGGGCACCCCATGAGGGCCGCCCCCCTCGGCGTGATCCTTGCCGGAGGGCAGGGGCGGCGCATGGGCGATGCCGACAAGGCGCTGCTGCGGCTTGGCGGGCGAACTTTGCTCGACCGGGCCGAGGAACGGCTGGGGCCGCAGGTGGCGGACATGGCGCTGTCGGCCTCGGGCGACGCCGCGCGCTTCGGCACGGCGCTGCCGGTGCTCTCAGATCCGGTCGGGGGTTTCGCCGGGCCGCTCGCGGGTGTGCTGGCCGCGCTCGACTGGGCGGCGGGGCAGGGGGCCGACCACGTCGTCAGCGTCGCCGTCGACACGCCCTTCTTCCCCGAAGACCTCGTGCCGCGCCTCCTCCTCGCCTCCGAGGGGCGCGACCCGCGCCTCGCGTTGGCCGAAACCACGCGCCTGCACCCGGCCTTCGGCCTATGGCCGGTCAGCCTGCGCGGCGCGCTGCGCCAGGCGCTCGACCGCGGAGAGCACAAGGTCGGCCGCTGGGCCGAGGACCACGGCGCGGCACGCGCCCGCTTCCCGGTCGGGGCTTTCGACCCCTTCCTGAACATCAACACCCCCGAGGACCTGGCACAGGCAGAGGAGATTCTGGCATGAAACCCTTCGACACCTTCGTCGTCGTCGACTGGTCGGCCCGCGCGCTGCCCTCGCCCGCGCGGCCCACCAAGGATTCCATCTGGATCGCGGTGGTCTCGGGCGGCGGGCTTGCCTGCTCCTACCACCGCACCCGCCACGCGGCGACGGCCTGGCTCGCCGACCTGTTCGAGGCCGAGGTTGCCGCTGGCCGCCGCGTGGTGGCGGGGTTCGACTTTCCCTTCGCCTGGCCGCGCGGCTTTGCGAAGGCCCTGACGGGGTTCGACGATCCGCTGGTCTTCTGGGACTGGCTTGCCCCCATGGTCGAGGACGACGAGGGCAACGCCAACAATCGCTTCGACGTGGCGCGCGCGATCAACGCGAAGTTTCCGGGCGTCGGCCCCTTCTGGGGCTGCCCGGCGGGGATCGACGACGCGGTGCTGCCCGCGAAGGGCACTTTGCGCCATGACCACGGGTTGCCCGAAAAGCGCGGGGTGGAACAGATGCTCCCCGGCGCCCAGCCCTGCTGGAAGCTCTACACCACCGGATCGGTCGGATCGCAGGCGCTGCTGGGCGTGCCCCGGCTTCAGGCGCTGCGCCGCTACTTCGGCCGCAGCCTCGCCGTCGCCCCCTTCGAGGCGCCGGATGCGCAGATCGTTCTGGTGGAGCTTTTCCCCTCGCTCATCGCGGACACCATAGAAGCGCACCGCGGGCGGAGCGAGATCAAGGACCGCGCGCAGGTGCGCGTGCTAGCGCAGGCGCTGTCGCGGCTAGCGCCGGAGGTGCTGGACGACCTGCTGCGCGAGGGCGATCCCGTCGAGGGCTGGATCCTCGGCGCCGGGCGGGCGGAGCTGCTACGCGACGCGCTCTAGCCGCTCAGTCGAAGGTGCCCGCTACCCGGCCGAGGATCATGAAGGCGCGCGCCGTGCGTGTGTCGGCAAAGGCCTGCACCTCGGCGTCGCTGGCGCGCTGCGAGAAGGCGGCAAAGCTCTGGTCGAAACGGCGCAGGAAGTGGTGCGCGGCATCGCGGAAGATCGGGTCCTGCTTCATCCGTCCCGCCGTCAGGGCCAGCGTCGCACGGTCCTGCACTCCGCCAAGCGCCGCGATCTCGCGCCCGCGGGCGCCCTCGGCAAAGGCGCGCCAGGTCTCGGCCCGCGCCATGTCGGGCTGCAGGTCGTCCATGTAGATGCCTTCCTGGCTCATCAGCGTCAGGATGTCCTGGCTGGCCCGGATCAGCTGCGCGGTCTGGTGGTCCCGAAGCGCCCGGCGCAGCGCGGCAAAGCCCGCCTCGTCCTCGGCCGTCTCGGGGAAGTTCAGGGCCGAGATGTAGTCTTCGTTGGCCAGCGGCGGCTGCATCGCCTCGGCAGGCGTGCCGAGCGACAGCGGCGGCTGGTCCTCGGGCCCCGCCTCGGGGGCGCCCGCCTGCGCGGCGCCCTCCGCCATCCGGGCCGAGCCGACCATCGCCAGCGTCGCCTCGAAGGTCTTTTGCGAGGCCGAGATCTCGGTCAGCTTGCGCATGATCGCGTTCTGCGGATTGTCCGCACGGCCCGCCTGCGCCTGCGAGAGATAGGCCTTGCGCAGCCCGTCGACGGTGATCTGCAAGCGGCGGCTTTCATCCTGGATCACCCGCGCCGCGCGCGCCACGATGGCCACCGCCCAGATCGTCATGATCGGCAGGATGACCGCGGCCGTTGTCACAAGGCCGGACCCCGCTCCTTCGCCGCCCGCGGTCAGGAAGATCACGCAGACGACCAGCCACACGACGCTCGCCGCAATGGCGGCGATGTCGGGACCGGTCAGCCCGATCCCCTCGCCCTGCCGGTTGGACAGGCCCGGCGGATCGTTGCGCGGGGCGGTGTCGGCGGGCTCGGCACGTTCGGCCATTCGCGGTGTCCTATTTGTACTCGATCTTCAGGATCTCGTAGGCCTTGTCGCCGCCGGGCGTACGCACCTCGACGCTGTCGCCCTCGTCCTTGCCGATGAGCGCCCGCGCGATCGGGGATTTCACGTTCAGCAGGCCCTTCTCGATGTTGGCCTCCTGCTCGCCCACGATCTGCCAGGTCTTCTCGTCGTCGGTGTCCTCGTCGACCACGGTCACGGTCGCGCCGAACTTGACCGAGCCCGAAAGCTTGGTCGGGTCGATCACGTCGGCCATGCCCAGAAGACCCTCGATCTCCTTGATGCGGCCCTCGATAAAGCTCTGCTTCTCGCGGGCGGAATGGTACTCGGCGTTCTCCGACAGGTCCCCGTGCTCGCGCGCCTCGGCGATGGCACGGATGATCGCGGGACGCTCTTCGGACTTGAGCGTCTTGAGTTCCTTTTCCAGCGCGTTGTAGCCCGCGCGCGTCATCGGGATCTTTTCCATCACGACTTCCCATTGCAAACGGGACGGCCCGTCGGGGCCGTCCCTGTTGCGTCTTCTTCTGAGACTAGAGATACAATCACAGACGCGATTGCAAGGGAAGGGGCGCCGGCAACCGGCCGGTACGCGCCACCTGATCGCCGCGCGGGGCGGCTGCCGGGCGTTGCGAAGCCGGTTAACGGCAACACCGCGGTCGAAACGGGTCCGTCGGACAGCCCGTCGCTTCCCCCGCACAAGGCGACAGCGGACAAATCCTGTCAATTCAAGATCTTCGGGGCGGCATCCCGCTTGCCACTCTGTCCTGCAGCGGTCGCCGGAACGCCCAAGTGCTAGGCAGAACGCCCGCCCTCCAGGTCCGGGTGGGGGCCCTGCACTGGAAACTTGCAACGTGGTGTCGCAATTGACCGTTGGAACAAAGCCGCGCTACGTCAATGCGGCGGAGACGAGAACAGATCGGGGAGGGCCGTCGCCATGAGCGACATCGAGCGCGAGGCAATGGAATACGACGTGGTGATCGTGGGCGGAGGGCCGGCTGGGCTCTCGGCGGCGATCCGCCTGAAGCAGAACGACCCGGATCTCGAGGTCGTCCTGCTCGAAAAGGGCTCCGAGGTCGGCGCGCACATCCTGTCGGGCGCCGTGCTCGACCCGGTGGGCATGGACCGGCTGATCCCCGACTGGAAGGAAAAGGGCGCGCCCCTGAACGTCCCCGTGCGCGAGGACAACTTCCTCATCCTCGGCGAGGGCGGCCGCCTGCGCGTGCCCAACTGGCCGATGCCGCCGCTGATGAACAACCACGGCAACTATATCGTCTCGATGGGCAACGTCTGCCGCTGGCTGGCCGAACAGGCCGAGGCGCTGGGCGTCGAGATCTTCCCCGGCATGTCCTGCTCCGAGCTCGTCTACGGCGAGAACGGCGAGGTGAAGGGCGTGGTCGCGGGTGAATTCGGTCGCAACCCCGACGGCACCCCCGGCGACGGCTACGAGCCGGGCATGGAGCTGCACGGCAAGTACGTCTTCCTCGGCGAAGGCGTGCGCGGGTCGCTCTCGAAGGAAGTCTTGGCCAAGTACAACCTTTCCGAGGGGAAAGAGCCGCAGAAGTTCGGCCTCGGCATGAAGGAAATCTGGGAGATCGATCCCGACAAGCACCGCGAGGGCACGGTCACCCACACCATGGGCTGGCCCCTGGGCAAGAATGCCGGCGGCGGCAGCTTCATCTACCACCTGGACAACAACCAGGTCTACGTGGGCTTCGTCGTCCACTTGAACTACCGCAACCCGCACCTTTACCCTTACATGGAATTCCAGCGCTTCAAGCACCACCCGGTGGTGGCCGAGCTGCTGGAAGGCGGCAAGCGCATCGCCTACGGCGCGCGCGCCATTTCCGAGGGTGGCTACCAGTCCATGCCCAAGATGGTCGCGCCTGGCGTCGCCCTGCTGGGCTGCTCGGTCGGCATGGTCAACGTGCCGCGCATCAAGGGCAACCACAACGCCATGCTCTCGGGCATCGCCGCCGCCGACGCCGCGGTCGAGGCGCTCAAGGCCGGCCGCGCGGGTGACGAGCTGGACGCCTACGAGACCGAGGTGCGCGAGGGCGACATCGGCGCCGACCTCAAGAAGGTCCGCAACCTCAAGCCGCTCTGGTCCAAGTACGGCCTCGCGGCCTCGCTCGGCCTTGGCGGCATGGACATGTGGACCAACACCTGGGGCTTCTCGCTGCTGGGCACCATGGGGCACGGCAAGAGCGACGCCGAAGCCACCGGCAAGGCCGCCGATTTCAAGCCGATCGACTACCCCAAGCCCGACGGCAAGCTCAGCTTCGACCGCCTGACCAACGTCAGCTACTCCTTCACCAACCACGAGGAAAGCCAGCCGCCGCACCTCAGGCTCAAGGACCCCGAGGTGCCGGTGAAGGTGGACCTCGCCGAATACGCGGGTCCCTCGCAGCGCTACTGCCCGGCGGGCGTCTACGAATTCGTGCAGGAAGAGGGCGAAGAGGCCAAGTTCGTCATCAACTTCCAGAACTGCGTCCACTGCAAAACCTGCGACATCAAGGACCCGGCCCAGAACATCAACTGGACGGTCCCGCAGGGCGGCGACGGCCCGAATTATCCGAACATGTGAGGGCGTGCCGTCCGGCCTCGGTTCGGTCAATGCAGTTGGAAAGGCCGCGAAAGCGGCCTTTTTGCTGCGAGGGGCGTAATGGCGGTTAGGGGGACTTTGCTACCCTCCGAGCCATGCCCCGACAGGCCCGGAACAAGGGGCGTCAGCCCCGCCGGGCCAGCGCCGGACCGTCCGGGCGGTCTGGCGCTTTGGCAATTGCAGAGCATCGTTCAAAGGTCATCCGGACTTGGCCGAAATAAAGCGCCTACATCAAGCGTAGCTGCGCCAAACCACGGTCCGGTGCTGGCCCGGCTTCGGTCGCACGAGCAACAATCCGATGGTGCTCGGACCGGACCTTCGCTGCAGGTGGCCTGAGCGGCAGCACAGCGGACTTTCCGCCTTAAACTTCTACGGTTCATTGCTCGATTTACTGGATCTGAAGTGTGTATTTCAGAAAAGATGACGAATGGAACCCATTTCCTTTGGCCGAGAGTGGCGACGCAGAAAGCTTGCATTGGAAACGTGGTAGTTTAGCATAGGTTTGCCAGCTTAGTGATAGCAAGCAATGCGAAGCTTTCAGTCTCCAGGTGTCAGGTTTTGAGGGTTTTTGAAGATTGCTACGCTCACTTCCCATATCTGCGAAAATTGAGAGAAAAATCGTATGAAGAAACGCCTGCTAGCAGCATTATTTCTACTTATCAGCGCCAATGCTGCCGTGGCCCAAGAATTAGGCGATACTGATCGCTCGCGTTACGAATTATTCGAGGAAGGGGAGACCGTTACGACGCTTGCAGACCTTGAAAAGATGGAAGACGCTTATATGGTGCTTGTAGGCGATGGGAAATGCGAAGCTGCGCTTCCGGAAATGGTCGAATTTTATGAAGCTGCAAATCACGTCTCGAATCTGATTAGGCGTGGCAATGAACCGTATTATGACGCTGGTCGAGACGATAGGGAGATTGTCGCCAGAAATCGATCTCTTTTGAATGAATTGATATCCGCATAAAAAACATTCAATAATTTGATTAGGAAAAGAAATCGAGCTTGGGTGGAGGAGGCCAAGTGTCTTTTCGCCACGGGTGAACAGCAAGAAGCAGTTACTCGCCTCTATCGCGCTCTCGACTATATTAGCGGGGAGGAATATGAACTGTGGGAAGAGGCGCGTACTATGCTTTGGTCAGAAGTAGGGTTTAGCGCCGAAGACTAGACCCGCACTGCCTGAACCCGCTTCCATCACATAACACATAGTATGTGAGACCCCGGCGGCTATTTTGAAAGTCGACATTCGCATTACACACTATTCATTGGGGCTGGGCTCAAACCAGACCTTCGCCGCTTGCTATACGAAAGGACAGCAACGCGGCCAATCAGGGATTCGGGCTCCACGGAAGCCAGAGCCT
This sequence comes from Allosediminivita pacifica, assembly GCF_003054175.1. GTDB lineage: Bacteria > Pseudomonadota > Alphaproteobacteria > Rhodobacterales > Rhodobacteraceae > Allosediminivita > Allosediminivita pacifica. The sequence continues at coordinate 34,351 of NZ_QBKN01000004.1, read as the reverse complement.
TCCGGCAAGACATGCGATGCCGGCTCCGAGAATGCCAACTTGCTCTCCCGCCCCTGATCTCACCCATCCCGCGGCCGGGCGGTCCGGTAGAGGCCGAGGATCATCAGCGCCGCGGCCTGGGCCATGACGATCAGCGTCAGGGGAAAGGTCAGGAGCGATCCGGTGATGATCATCAGGTGGTAGTCATTCCACCGGTGATAGGCATCGTAGAGCACCTTGGAGGAGGGGCCTACCTCCTCCGCCGGCAGGAAGAAAAGGGTGTCCGCGTCGGTGAGCCTCGTGACCGTGTAGGTCGTGATGGCCCATGGGATGCAAAAGGCCAGCACCATCGTGATCCCCAGCACGAGCGACAGCCAGCGCCAGGGAAACGGCTTCCCGCTCCGCGAGATCGCCAGCAGGCAGAGCGCCACGAGGCAGGCGAACCCCATCCGGAGGACTGTCACGGCCTCCATGCCAAGCAAAAGGATTTCTAGGTCGTGTCTTTGCAAGCGGTGCCCTCCAACCGGCCAGCGCCCAGGGCGGGGCGCGCGTGTTTCGCGTGGCTGGATATCGCCGGATCCTGTGGGGGGCGCGCGGATCAGGGCAGCCGGCTGCGGGACAGCGTCCCGTGGTTTTGGGCCCGTGTCAACGCCATCCCCGGGGGCTTGCCCCTACGATCCTTCGAGCCGCGCGCATTCGTGACCGTCAACGCCCCAAAGGGCCCTTGTGCGGCATTGCATACCCGTTGTGCGACCCGTTAGGCTTGGCGCCAAGCAGGCAAGAGCAACAAGACTGATCAGGAGTTCGGACGTGAGCGCATTCACGAAGGCAATCGGGACACTGCTTCTGGCAACCTCCCTCTCGGGCCCGGCCATGGCGCAGGGGCTCGCCGGGGACTATCTGGCCGCGCGCCAGGCCAGGTTCGCGGGCGATTTCGAGGCGGCGGCCAAGTACTTCGGTCGCGCCGTCCGAGCCGATCCGGAAAACCCCGAACTGCTCGAGAACGCGCTCCTCGCACGCATGTCGCTCGCCGATTTCGACCGCGCCGGCGAACTGGCCGACCGCATGATCGACGCCGGCCTCACCCAGAGCCGCCTTGCCGACATGGCCCGCATCGTGCGCGACGCCCGTGCCGAGAACTACGACGCCCTCCTCAACGCGCTCGGCAACCAGCGGGGCATCGGCCCGCTGGCCGACGGCGTGCTCAAGGCCTGGGCCGAGCTGGGCCGTGGCGACATGAGCGGCGCCATCGTCGCCTTCGACGAGGCCGCCAAGACCCAGGGGCTCGCCGAGTTCGCCACCTACCACAAGGCCATGGCAATGGCCTCGGTCGGCGATTTCGAAAGCGCCGGTGCCCTGCTCGACGCCGAAACCGCCGGCGCCCTGCAGATGAACCGCCGCGGCGTCATCGCCCGCGCCCAGATCCTCGGCCAGCTCGACCGCCAGTCCGAGGCCGTGACCCTCATCGACGACTCCTTCGGCGACACCCTCGATCCCGAGCTTGCCGCCCTGCGCGAGACGCTCGCCGCCGGAAACACGCCCGAGTTCACCCACGTCCGCACCGCCCGCGACGGCATGGCCGAGGTCTTCTACACCCTCGCCATCCTCATGAACCCCGAGAACGGCGCCGACCTGATCCTGCTGCATTCGCGCATGGCCGAGTACATCCGTCCCGGCTTTACCGACGCGATCCTGCTCTCGGCCGAGATCCTCGAGGACATGGACCAGCATGAGCTCGCGGTGAAGACCTACGCCGAGGTGCCGCAGGACGATCCCGCCTACCACGCCGCCGAACTGGGCCGTGTCGCCGCCCTGCGCGCCCAGGACAAGCTCGACGCCGCCGAACGCGTCCTGCATCAGCTCGAGGAAACCAACGGCGACCTGCCCGTGGTGCACACCACGCTCGGCGATCTCATGCGCCAGCAGGACCGTTACGCCGACGCCGCCCAGGCCTATACCCGCGCCATCGACCTCTCGGGCGAGATCGGCGAACGCGAGTGGTATCTCTTCTACGTGCGCGGCACGATGTACGAGCGCACCGACAACTGGGAGGGTGCCGAGGCCGACTTCCGCCGCGCGCTCGAACTCAATCCCGGTCAGCCGCAGGTGCTGAACTACCTCGGCTATTCCATGGTCGAGAAGCAAGAGAACCTCGACGAGGCGCTCGGCATGATCGAGCAGGCCGTCGAGGCCCAGCCCGACGCCGGCTACATCATCGATTCGCTCGGCTGGGCGCTCTACCGCCTCGGCCGCTACGACGAGGCCGTGGGCCACATGGAACGCGCCGCCGAGCTGATGCCGGTGGACCCTGTGGTCAACGATCACCTCGGCGACGTCTACTGGGCTGTGGGCCGCAAGCTCGAGGCCGAATTCCAGTGGAAGCGCGCGCTCTCCTTCGCCCGCTGGGACGGCGCGGCCGAGGATGTCGATCCCGAGCGCATCCGCCGCAAGCTCGACGTCGGGCTCGACCAGGTGCTGGCCGAGGAAGGCGCACCGCCGCTGCGCGTGGCGGAAGGTGAGTGAACCGCTGAGGCGCGCCGCTCCGGCCAAGGTCAACCTCGCCCTGCATGTCACCGGCCGCCGGGCCGACGGCTATCACCTGCTCGACTCGCTCGTGATGTTTGCCGGGGTGGGCGACGTGGTGCACCTTAGCCGCGCCGACGAGATTTCGCTGAGGGTGACGGGCCCGCGCGCGTCGGGCGTGCCCGAGGACGCGCGCAACCTCTGCTGGAAGGCCGCCGCGCGCTTCGGCGAAGGTGTGGCGATCACGCTTGAAAAGTACCTGCCCGCGGCGGCGGGCATCGGCGGCGGATCATCCGACGCGGCTGCCGTGCTGCGCGGGATGGAGCACCTTTACGGACGCGACTGCGGTTTCGACACAGTGACGCTGGGCGCCGATGTGCCGGTTTGCATGGCGGGCCGCGCGGCGCGCATGGCGGGCATCGGCGAAGAGATCACGCCGCTCGATATGCCGGCGCTGCAGGCTGTACTGGTCAACCCCGGGGTCGAGGTGCCTACGGGCGCCGTCTTCTCCGGGCTGGAACGCCGCGACAACCCCGGGCTGGCGCCGCTGCCCTCGGGCGACTGGCTCGACTGGATCGCGGCGCAGCGCAACGATCTTGAAGCCCCGGCGCGCGCCGTGCAGCCCGTCATCAGCGATGTGCTCTCGGCGCTGGGCGATGCGCTGCTTGCGCGCATGTCGGGCTCCGGCGCGACCTGTTTTGGGCTCTATCCCGATGCGGGGACCGCGCAGGCCGCCGCAGACCGGATCACGGCGGCGAACCCTGACTGGTGGGTGGTGGCGACGGAGCTGCGGTAGGGCAGACGCAAAAGGCGACCTACAAGCGCGAAGCCCCCAGCGCGGAACAAGGGCCGTAGGCCCGCCGCGCATCGTCATGCTGGAAGCATGCCTACGGCATGACCGCGCCCCCACGAGGCGGCGATTTGGTAACGTTGAGCGCTTCGTGTCGAGGTCTTCCGAACTTGCAGTGATAAAGCGCGCGGATCAGCGGTTCGGATCGCCACCGCGCGCGGCTGCGATGCGCGGCTCACGTATGGGCATGTCGACGAAAGGCCCGGCGCGCGTGCCACCGCCTTGCCCGCGGCGGGGCCCTTGAGCCCCGGCAGGCCCCTCGGCCCGCCGGAGCACGACCTCACATCGTCACGCAGATCTTGCCGAAGTGCTTGCCGCTTTCCTGGTGACGGAAGGCATCGGCCAGGTCGTCCAGCGCATAGCGGCTGTCGATGACCGGCTTCACGCCCAGCACGTCCAGCGCACGCACGAAGTCCTTCTGGTGCGTGCGCGACCCGACGATGAGCCCCTGAAGCCGCTGCTGACGCGACATCAGATGCGCCGTGGGGATCTCGCCGCCGGCGCCGGTCAGCACCCCGATCAGCGCCAGATGTGCGCCGGTGCGCCCGGCCGTGATTGACTGGGGCAGGGTGGCGGGACCGCCGACCTCGACCACGATGTCCACGCCGCGCCCGTCGGTCAGATTGCGCATCTCCTTGCCCCACTCGGGGGTGGAGCGGTAGTTGATGACGTGATCGGCGCCGAGCTCTTTCACGCGCTCCAGCTTCTCGTCGGACGAGGATGTGGCGATCACCGTGGCGCCCATGGCCTTCGCCAGTTGCAGCGCATAGATCGACACGCCGCCGGTGCCCAGCACCGCCACGGTGTCACCCGCCTTGATGCCGCCGTCCACGACCAGCGCGCGCCAGGCGGTCAGTCCTGCCGTGGTGATCGTCGCGGCCTCTTCGTGGCTCCAGCCTTTCGGCGCGTGCGTGACCCAGCTTGCGGGCACGGTCACGCGCTCGCGGGCATAGCCGTCGATGCCGTCGCCGGGCGTGCGCTTGAAATCCGAAGGGCGCGCATCGCCGGACTGCCAGTCGGGGAAAAAGCACGACACGACGCTGTCGCCCTCCGCAAATTCCTCGACGCCTTCGCCCAGGGCCTCGATGGTGCCGGCGCCATCGGCCATGGGAATGCGCCCGTCCTCGGCCGCGCCCTCGTTCTTGGCGACCATGTAGTCGTGGAAGTTGAGCGAGCTTGCCTTGATGCGGATGGTGATCTCACCGGCGCCGGGGGCCTTCGGGTCCTCCACGTCGCTGGTGACGAGGTTGTCGAGCCCGCCGGGGGCCTTAATGCTGACCTGTTTCATACCGCTGCCTTTCCTGTTCATGCGCCGCGCCGGGACTGCGCCCACGGGCGGGTCTGATCGGAAAGCGCACGGGTCGGGGCATTCGTTCCCCCGCCCCGGCGGAAGCCCGCAGGGCAGGCCACGTGGACAGGTCGCGAGACGCCGAAACGTTAAGTCCCGGTTAATGCGAATCTGTAAGTCATTGATTTATATAGGGGCTAAAGATGTCCCGGCGCGGGACACCCCTCAGGCCAGCCGCGCGACCACGTAGTCGGCAAGGTCGGAAAGCATGTCCCGAAGCTCGTGCGGCGGCAGGGCTTCAAGCGCCTCCCGGGCCTTGGCGGACCATTCCCGCGCGGTCTCCCGCGTGCTCTCGAGCGCGCCGTGCCGGTCCAGCAGGGCAAGCGCCTGTTCGAGGTCGCCCTCGCGCTGGTCGCCCTTCTCGATGGTCCTTTTCCAGAAGGCCCGCTCCTCGGCATCCGCGGCGGCCACCGCCCTGATCACCGGCAGCGTCAGCTTCCGCTCGCGGAAGTCGTCGCCCAGGTTCTTGCCGGTCTGCTCGCCACCCCAGTAGTCGAGCAGATCGTCCGCGATCTGAAAGGCGATCCCCAGCGCGTCGCCATAGGCATGCAGCGCCTGCACCTCTTCCTCGGGACGCTCGGCGATGACGCCGCCGACCTCGGTCGCCGCCGAGAACAGCGCCGCCGTCTTGCCGCGAATGACCTGCAGGTAGATGTCCTCGGTCGTGCCCAGATCCTGCGCCGCCGTCAGCTGCAGCACCTCACCCTCGGCGATGGTCGCGGCCGCGTTCGACAGGATCCGCAGGACCCGCATGTTGCCCGTCTCGGTCATCAGCTGGAAGGACCGCGCGAAAAGGTAGTCGCCCACCAGCACGCTCGACTTGTTGTCCCACAGCAGGTTCGCCGTGGGCCGCCCGCGCCGCTTTTCGCTTTCGTCCACGACGTCGTCGTGAAGCAGCGTCGCGGTGTGGATGAACTCCACCGTGGCGGCGAGATGCACGTGGTAGGGCCCCTCGTACCCGCAGAGTCGCGCCGAGGCGAGCGTCAGCATGGGCCGCAGCCGCTTGCCACCGGCCTCGACAAGATGCGCCGTCACCTCGGGGATGCGCGGCGCATGCTCCGAGGCCATCCGCTCGCGGATGAGCGTGTTGACGGCGTCCATGTCGCCTGCCAGCGCGGCGGCGAGACGTTCCTGTGGCTTTGCCCGAGGCTGGTCCAAGCTCATCTCTCTCCTGCGGCAAGGCTCGACAATCCCGCGCGCCTGCCCTTACATCGCTGCCATGGAAGAGCTGCTGCGTACCACCGACATCACCCTGATCCCGCTGGCGAAAACCCTTCTCGATGACGAGGGTATAGACAGCTTCGAGCTGGACGTAAACATGAGCGTCCTTGAGGGGTCGCTGGGCATTCTGCCGCGCCGGCTGATGGTGCGCAGCGCCGAGCTGCCACGCGCCCGACAGGTCCTGCGCGAGAACGGAGTTTCCTTTGAGGGTTGAGCCCTTCGCGCCGGAAGAGCTCGCCGAAAACGGCCTGCTCGACGGGCGCGTGAGGTTGCTGCAGCCCGTGTCGGGCTATCGCGCAGGCCTCGATCCGGTTCTTCTTGCCGCCAGCGTGCCCGCGCGCCCCGGCCAGTCCGTGCTCGAACTCGGCTGCGGCGGAGGTCCTGCGCTCTGCTGCCTCGGGCGGCGCGTTCCAGGGGTGGCGCTGGCCGGGGTCGAGATCCAGCCCGGCTACGCTGACCTTGCCCGCCGCAACCTCGAATTGAACGGCCTTTCCGGCTCCATCTGGGAGGGCGATCTTGCTGCGCTGCCGTCGGCGTTCAAGGCGCGCTCCTTCGATCATGTGATCGCGAACCCGCCCTACTTCGAAAAGGCGCGGCGTACTGGCGCCGATGCGGCCGACCGCGAGATGGCGGTGGCCGGGGAAACCCCGCTTTCGGACTGGGTCCGCACCGCGGCAAAGCGGTTGAAACCGCGCGGGATCGCGACCTTCATACAGCGTGCAGAACGCCTGCCGGAACTGATGAGCGCAATGGCCGCCTGCATGGGCTCACTCGAGCTTCTGCCCCTCGCCGCGCGGGAGGGGAGAGCGCCGCGCTTGGTCCTGCTGCGCGGTCGCAAGGAGGGCCGGTCGGACTTCCGATTCCATCCGCCCTTTGTGATTCACCGGGGCTCGACGCATGGCGGGGGCCGCGACGATTACTCGGATGCCGCAGCGTCAATCGTCAAAGGCGGGAGTTCGCTGCAATTCCCGGCATGATTGTGCCGGTTAACATTGTGTTTATTACAGGCGGTTCACGATGCGTGCGCGTGCAGCGTGACAGAGAGATGACAATGTGCTGCACTGTAGGTCCAACCGAACAGCTGGAGGGTCTCATGAGCCTGACTTCCCACGTGCAAGAGTTGAAGAAGAAACACCGTATCCTCTCGGAGGAGGTGGAGGAGGCGCAGCGCAATCCGGGCATGGATGCGCTACGGCTCTCGGAACTCAAAAGACGTAAGCTCAAGCTCAAGGAAGAGATCACGCGACTTTCGGGGACCGCCTAAGGCTGACTGACGGCCTGCCCACGCAGGGCGGTCGGTTCCCGGAAAAACGCAGGTTTTCAGCCCCTCGCTGGTTGCGAGGGGCTTTTTTCGTTTTACCCGGCGAGGAAGCGAAGCAGCGAGGCAAGCTCGGCCTCTGCGATCTCGTGCCCGCCGGCATGCCAGGTCACCTCCAGCGAGGCGCCCTGCGATTCGAACCAGCCTGTCAGCTCACGCGTCATGGGGGCCGGGCAGATCGGATCGCGTTCCCCCGCCGTCACGAGGACACGTGTTCCTGCAAGTCGCGGTTGCGGATCCGGCGTCCACGGAATCAGCGGATGCAGCAGGGCCAGATCGCTGAACAGCCCCGCGTGCTTGAAGGCGACCGAGGCAAGGATGTTCGCCCCGTTCGAATAGCCAAGGCCGATCACCCGCTCGGCCCCCACCCGCGCCTTGTGATGCGCGATGAACCCGGCCATGGCCTCGGTCCGCGTAGCGAGGTCGGCCATGTCGTAAAGCCCTTCCGCCCGACGCTGGAAATAGCGCAGGGCCCCATGCTCGGACACGTTCCCGCGCGGCGAGATAACATGCGCTCCGGGAAGCACGCGGGAGGGCAGGTCGTGGAACTGCTGTTCGTTGCCGCCCGTCCCGTGAAAGGTGAAGACGAGGGGCGCGCCTTCGGCGCCCTCTGTCTCGGCACAGTGGTAGGATGTGTCAGTCACGGATCGGCTCCAGGATCTTCTCGAGTTTCGGGCGCAGGTGTTCGTGCTGGGTGGGAAGCTTGAGGGCTTGCCCGAGACTGTCGCGATCCTCATCCCGGTCAAAGCCGGGCTCGTCGGTCGCAATCTCGAACAGGACGCCGCCCGGGCTGCGGAAATAGACCGCCCAGAAATAGTCGCGATCGATCACCGGCGTGATCTGCGCGCCTGCGTCGACAAGCGCCTGCCGGACCTCCAGCTGCGTCGCGCGATCCTTCACCGAGAAGGCGACATGATGCACGCTGCCGGCCCCCTGCGCGGCAAAGGGCAGGTCGGACTCGGTAATATCCACGACGTCGGCGCCGTTGCCACCTGCCACGCGCATCCGCGTGACATTGTCCTCGGTCGCGACCAGCTCGTAGCCCATGAAGCGCAGAAGCTCGATATTGGCCTCCGCGCCGCGGGTCGACAGGCGCATGTCGACGGAATGAAAGCCGCGGATGGCAACCTCCTCGGAGATCTCAGCGGTGGTCCAGGGCGCGCGATCATCCGCAGCTTCGACCAGGGCAAGCCCGTCGCCGTCGGGCCCGGCGAAGCTCAGCCGTGCCTCGCCGAAGCGGGTGGTGCTTTCAACGCCCGTCATCCGGTGCGCTGCGAGGCGATCCTGCCAGAAGGGCAGGGCGCCGCCTGGGACGGAAAAGACGGTGGTCCCCACCTCTCCGGTGCCGGGGCGGCCCCGCGCGGCGTTGGGGAAGGGAAAATAGGTCATGACCGACCCGGGCGTTCCGACCTCGTCACCGTAGTAGAGGTGATAGACGTCCGGTGCGTCGAAGTTGACGGTGGTCTTCACCCGGCGCAGGCCAAGGACCTTCGTGAAGAAATCGTTGTTGGTCTGGGCGTTCGCCGCCATTGCGGTGACATGATGCAGCCCGTTGATCTGCGTCAGCATTGAGGGCCTCCTGAGCCATTGCGATGCTGGTCAAGATAGTCTGCGCATTCCTGCCGTGCAGCGGCGAATTCCGCGCGACGTTGGTGCGCATTTGCACGGTTGTTCGCGCGGGTGGGGGCTCTGCCCCCGGCCCTGCGGGCCTCCCCCGAGGTATTTTCGGCGAAAAGAAGGGCGGGCGCGAAAAGGCCCCGCGCGATCGACGGCGGGGCCCTTGGGGTGGTCGTGCCGGTGGCGGCGGGTCAGACGAAGAACTGGCCGCCGTTCGCGGTGATGGTCGAGCCGTTGATGAAGCCGGCGTCGTCGGAGGCGAGGAAGACCACGCAGCGCGCGATCTCGTCGGGTTCGCCAAGCCGGCCCACGGGGATCTGCGAGATGATGCTCTCGCGCACCTTCTCGGGAACGGCCATGACCATCTCGGTCGCGATGTAGCCCGGGCAGATGGCGTTGGCGGTGATGCCCTTCTTTGCGCCTTCCTGGGCCAGCGACTTGATGATGCCGAGGTCGCCCGCCTTCGTCGCGGCATAGTTCACCTGGCCGAACTGGCCCTTCTGACCATTGATGGACGAGATTACGATGACGCGGCCGAAGCCGCGGTCGCGCATGCCGGGCCAGAGCGGGTGGACGGTGTTGAAGACGCCGGTCAGGTTGGTGTCGATGACCTCCTGCCACTGGTCGGGGGTCATCTTGTGGAAGGGGGCGTCGCGGGTGATGCCGGCGTTGGCGACGACCACGTCGATCGGGCCGAGATCCGCTTCGACCTGCTCGATCCCAGCTTTCGAATCCTCGTAGTCGCCGACGTTCCACTTGTAGGTCTTGATACCGGTCGCTTCGGTGAAGGCTGCAGCCTTTTCGTCATTGCCGGCGTAGGTCGCGGCGACGTCGTAGCCGGCGCCCTTGAGCGCCTTGGAAATCGCCTCGCCGATACCGCGGCTGCCGCCGGTCACCAGTGCAGTGCGTGCCATGTCCTTCTCCCTCCTCCAAAAAAGGTACGTAACTCTGTTACATTTTAGCGCGCGTTTTGCGCAATATTATTACAAGTGCAAATCAGCTTTCCAAAGCCCCGTCAAGCCAGCTGCGCGCATCCGTTTCCCCCTGTTCCCACGTTGCCTTGAGCTTCTCGGGATCGGTGAAGTCGATCTTGTCTGCCGAGGTCTCTTTGCTGGGATGGACGTAGTAGCGGCGGTCCGACGTGGGCAGGCGCTTGTTGTTGCGCGTCAGCAAGATCAGCGTGTCGCCGCGGTCCGGATCGGGCATCGGGGCCTGGTCGGCCATGCCGCCGTCGATCACTGGGCGGTCGTCCCATTCGGGGGGCTCGAAGACCGGGGGAATCACCGCAGCCGCGCAGACCAGTTCTGCCAGCCGCCCCTCGCGCGCCGCGAGATTGGCGTCGACGAGCGTCGAGGTCAGGCCCACCTTCTCGGCCCAGGCAAAATGCGGCGAACCGATCAGGTGCAGCTCGGCCTCGTAGAAGAGGGTCATGGCCGCGCCGGAGAGCTTCGGCCAGTCATGTTCAGGCGGGTGGGCGACGAGGATCTGCAGCTGCGGACCGTCGGCCACGCGCTGGGCCGCCTCGTCCGTGATAACCTTCTCGACCACCTCGCAGTAGATCTGCTGGTGCGAGGTGATGCCATGGCCGTCACGCTCGAAGATCTGTCGCGGATCCAGCAGGTTGTGATTGTAGTCCTGCTCGGAAAAGGCCTCGCACATCATGTCGAGCAACCGCCGCTCGCAGCCGCTAAGATAGCCCACCGCCGACAGGGCGCCGCCCGAGACCCCGGTCACGCGTGCGGGTTCCAGCTTCATGTGCCGGGTCAGGACTTCCATGGCGCCGCCCTGCCAGAAGCAACGCAGGCCGCCACCGGAAAAGACGATCTGTTCGGGGGAGTTGGGCAGCTTCATATGAAAAAGGCGGGGCGCTGGCCCCGCCCTCCTGTGCTCAGGGGCGCTCGACGCACAGGGCGACGCCCATACCGCCACCGATGCAGAGCGTGGCGAGCCCCTTCTTGGCGCCGCGCCGCTTCATCTCGAACAGCAGCGTATTCAGAACGCGCGCGCCCGAGGCGCCGATCGGGTGGCCGATCGCGATCGCACCGCCGTTTACGTTCACCTTGTCCGGGTCCCAGCCCATGTCCTTGTTCACGGCACAGGCCTGCGCGGCAAAGGCCTCGTTGGCCTCGATCAGGTCGAGGTCGTCGACCTTCCAGCCGGCCTTCTCCAGCGCCTTGCGCGACGCGTAGATCGGCCCCGCACCCATGATCGACGGGTCGAGTCCGGCGGTCGCGTAGGATACCACGCGGGCCAGCGGTTCGATGCCGCGCTTCTCGGCCTCTTCGGCGGTCATGAGCAGGGCGCCGGCGGCGCCGTCGTTGATGCCGCTGGCGTTGGCCGCGGTGACGGAGCCGTCCTTGGTGAAGGCGGGGCGCAGTTTCTGCATGCCTTCCATGGTGGCGCCGTAGCGGATGTATTCGTCCTTATCGACGACGATGTCGCCCTTGCGGGTCGAGACGGTGTAGGGGATCACCTCATCGTCGAACCGGCCGGCGGTCTGTGCAGCCTCGGCCTTGTTTTGCGAGGCAAGAGCGAATTCGTCCTGCATCTCGCGAGAGATCTGCCATTTCTCGGCGACGTTCTCGGCGGTCTGACCCATGTGATAGCCGTTGAAGGCATCCCATAGGCCGTCCTTGATCATGGTGTCGATGTACTTCATGTCGCCCATCTTGTGACCCTGGCGCAGGTTCGCGCAGTGGGGCGACATGGACATGTTCTCCTGCCCGCCGGCGGCGACGATGGTCGCATCGCCCAGCAGGATGTGCTGGACACCGAGGGCGACGGCGCGCAGGCCCGAGCCGCAGACCTGGTTGATGCCCCATGCCGCGCTTTCCTTCGGGAGTCCGGCGTTGATGTGGGCCTGGCGGGCGGGGTTTTGGCCCTGTCCTGCGGTCAGCACCTGCCCGAGGATGGTCTCGGAGACCTCGCTCTTGTCGATTCCGGCCCGTTCCACAAGGCCCTGAAGCACCGCGGCGCCAAGGTCATGCGCAGGGGTGTTGGCGAATGCCCCCCCAAAGCTGCCGACGGCTGTCCGGCCGGCCGATGCGATCACCACGTTCGTCATGAAGTCTTCCCTCCACCAAGACGGTCCGGGGTCTCATGGGGTCACGCCTCTGTCTCTACGGACGGCGCGCCACCCACCCCTCATTTTTCCGGGAAGGCTGAACGGTTCAGCCCACTCACCCCGGCAGATCACAGCGTGGCGCATGCGTGGGCCCGGTGCAAGGGCGGGCTGCAGCGCGGCCCGGAACGGTGGGAGGATCCCGGCGCGAAGGCATTTTCCGGATGCCGAGGCGTCGTAGGAGGACGGGAAGCCGTTGACAGTCACGGCTGAGGGTGTATACGCGCGCCTTCATTGGTGTTGGTGGCCCCCGCAAGGGGATGACCTGTCGGCCGCGCGGGATGAACCGCAAGGCAAAGGACAACGCCCTTCTCACAATATGAAGGAGATCAGACGGTGACCAAACGCACCTCTGCCAAGTACAAGATCGACCGCCGTATGGGCGAAAACATCTGGGGCCGCCCGAAGTCCCCGGTGAACCGCCGCGAATACGGCCCCGGCCAGCACGGCCAGCGCCGCAAGGGCAAGGTTTCGGACTTCGGTCTGCAGCTGCGCGCCAAGCAGAAGCTCAAGGGCTACTACGGCGACCTGACCGAGAAGCAGTTCCGCCGCATCTACGGCGAAGCCGAGCGTCTGCGCGGCGACACCGGTGAACTTCTCATCGGCCTGCTCGAGCGCCGTCTCGACGCCGTCGTTTACCGCGCCAAGTTCGTGCCCACCGTCTTCGCAGCACGTCAGTTCGTGAACCACGGCCACGTTCTGGTGAATGGTCAGCGCGTGAACATTCCGTCCTACCGGGTCAAGGAAGGCGACGTGATCGAGGTCCGCGAGAAGTCCAAGCAGCTCGCTTCCGTGATCGAGGCCACCCAGCTGCCCGAGCGCGACGTGCCCGACTACATCGAGGCCGACCACTCCAAGATGACCGCCACCTTCGTGCGGACGCCGGCACTGGGCGACGTGCCCTACCCGGTCATGATGGAGCCGAACCTCGTCATCGAATTCTACGCGCAGAACTGATCTCAGGTTCTGTGCCGCTTTACGAAAGGCCGCCCTCCGGGGCGGCCTTTTTCGTTTGCGGGCCGGCCATGTGGTGGTGATGCGAGGGGCTGAAGGAAGCCGCCCGCCGGGCGGGCACGAAAAAAGGCCCTGCGCCGGGTGGCGCGGGCCTCTGTTCTTGGCGTCGGCCGCCATGTCGTACACCGAAGTGGTCTGTCGCGAGCCTCAGATGTAGAACAGGTCGCGGAAGACGTGGTGTGCGATCTCGTCACGCTTCAGGCCACGTGCGGCCAGCTCGGCATCGCTCATCTCGTGAAGGCGCTTTGCTTGACGGACGCGATGGTTGGATTCGGTCATCTTGGTCAGAACGGCGCCGACATGGGCGAACACGTTGCCGATACGGCTGTGGGACGGTGCGGAATGTGTGATGTCTGCCATGAGCTTTACCTGTCGGTTTGCGTCGGGTGATGCGTTTCTGCGTTGCGGCATACAGATAGACCCAACAGGCCCGAAGCGGTACCCGCACGCTGGAATAGCCGCCAAAACGTCAATGCATGGCTCTTTCGAGCGATGCCGCGCTGCAGCGGGTGTCACCAAAGATTTGCAAATCCGTCACCTGATCTTTGATCTGGCCCCGTATGCGGCCCCTCGAAGACAGGGGGAACGCAGTGTTGCGGATCGAGAAACTCACAAAACGCTTTGGCGCGAACGTTGCCGTGGACACGGCGGATTTCCACATCGGGAAACCGGCCATGGTCGGCATCATCGGTGCCTCCGGCGCGGGCAAGTCGACGCTGCTGCGGATGATCAACCGTCTGACGGAGTCTTCGGAAGGCGCGATTCGGTTCAACGACCGTGACGTGACCCACCTTACCGGACGTGCCAAGCGCGAATGGCAGTCCCAGTGCGCGATGATCTTCCAGCAGTTCAACCTCGTGCCGCGTCTCGACGTGGTGTCGAACGTCCTGCACGGCACGCTGAACAAGCGCTCCACCATGGCGACGCTGTTCAACCTCTATCCGACCGAGGACATTCACAAGGCGATCGAGATCCTCGACCGCCTCGGCATCGCCGAGCACGCCCCCAAGCGCGCCGAGGCGCTGTCCGGCGGCCAGCAGCAGCGCGTCGCCATCGCCCGGGCGCTCATGCAGGACCCGCAGATCATCCTCGCCGACGAACCCATCGCGAGCCTCGACCCGATGAACGCGCAGATCGTCATGGATGCCCTGCGCCGCATCCACGAGGAAGACGGCCGCATGGTGATCGCCAACCTGCACACGCTGGATACCGCGCGGAACTACTGCGACCGCGTGATCGGCATGCGCAACGGCAAGATCGTCTTCGACGGCCGGCCCGACCAGCTTACCACCGGCGCGGCCCGCGACATCTACGGGGCCGGTGCCGATTTCTCCGAAGGGGCGACCTCCACGGATATCAATGCTCTGGAGACCCCTCAGCAGGCCCGCATCCGCGATGCCGAGGCCCTTGTCTGAACCCAAGCAACCACGAACGCCCGCTCGCATCTGCGGGACGGGTCAACAACCAAGGGGACGTCCCATGAACAAACTGCTCGCTGCCCTCGTGGCAACCACCGCGCTCGCCGCACCGGCGCTGGCGCAGGGCGAAATCACCGAGTTCCGCCTCGGCGTGCTGGGCGGTGAGAATGCCCAGGACCGTATGGCAACGAACCAGTGCTTTGCCGACAAGATCGCCGACGCGCTCGGCGTCGAGGTGAAGGTCTTCACCCCGGCCGACTACAACGGCGTGATGCAGGGCCTTCTGGGCGGCAGCATCGACGCGGCCATGATGGGTGCGTCCTCCTACGCAGGCACCTATATCGCCGACCCCGAGGCCGTCGAGCCGGTCCTGACCACCCAGAACATCGACGGCTCCATCGGCTACTACTCGATCGGGTTCGCGCGCACCGAAAGCGGCATCGAAAGCCTCGACGACATGCAAGGCAAGACCTTCGGCTTCGGTGACCCGAACTCGACCTCCGGCTACCTGATCCCCTCGGTCGAGATCTCCGAGGCAGGCTACTCGATGGAGCCGGGCGACTACTTCTCGGACGTCGTCTTTACCGGCGGCCACGAGCAGACCATCGTCGCGGTCAACAACGGCGACGTCGACGCCGGCGTGACTTGGGCCGACGGCCTCGGCAACTGGGAAGACGGCTACAACAACGGCGCGCTGCGCAAGGCTGTCGATGCCGGGCTGGTCGACATGAACGAACTGACCCAGATCTGGCAGTCGGAGATCATTCCCAACGGGCCCTTCGTGATCCGCCAGGCGCTGCCGCAGGACGTCAAGGACACCGTGACCGAGATCCTGGCCGACATGTGGGAAGAAGACGCCGAGTGCGCCTACGGTGTGGCCGCAGGCGAGGCGAAGGACTTCGTTCCGGTGACCCACGACCATTACAAGTCGATCGTCGCCGCCCGCGAGTCCGTGATCAACAACTGATCCTTCACATCCGAAAGGGCCCGCAGTTTCGCGGGCCCTTTCCCTTTTCCGGGACCTTCCATGGCAGATCAGACCGCAGCCCCCGCATACGGAAGCGCGACGGCGCATATCCGCGAAAGCTACATCGCCCAGACACGTCGCAAGCGTATATACGGCGCGGTCCTGCTGGCGATCTTCGTCGCGCTCATGGCGGGCGGCTTCATCACCGCGGACGAACGGAACGCAGGCGGGTTCTGGGAGGGGCTTCACCAGATCTTCGACTTCCCGGCCGCCGTCCTGTCCGAGGCGGGCGAGAAGATCGGCAGGTTGCCGGAAAACCTGCTGGAGTATCTTCCGGCGCTGATCGAGACCATCAACATCGCTGCCGTGGCGACGCTGGTCGGCGCCTTCGGGGGTGCCGTGCTTTCGATGCTCTCGACGCGTGGCATGGCGCTTTGGCCGCGGCTGATCCCGCTGTGGCGGCGCATGATGGACATCATGCGCGCGATCCCCGAGATCGTCATCGCCCTGATCCTGATCTTCGTCCTGGGCGGCGGGCCGGTGCCCGCGATGATCGCCATCGCCTTCCACACCGTCGGCGCGCTGGGCAAGCTCTTCTCCGAGGTGAACGAGAACGCCTCGCTCAAGCCGGTGGACGGGCTGGCCTCGGTTGGGGCCACATGGACGCAGAGGATGCTTCTGGGCGTGGTGCCGCAGGTGGCGCCCAACTGGCTGAGCTACGCGCTGCTGCGCTTCGAGATCAACATCCGCGCCTCGGCGATCCTCGGCTTCGTCGGCGCGGGCGGCATCGGCTACGAGCTGAAGAACGCCATGGCCTGGGGCGTCGGCCGCTACGACCAGGCGGCGGCGATCTTCCTTCTTCTCTTCATCACCATCGTCGCGGTGGACCAGATCGGCAGCGCGCTGCGTGATCGCCTGACCCACGGCAGCCGGAAGGACCTTCTCGCATGACCATGCTTTCCGCCTCTGCCCCGCTGTCCGCCGATGATCTGAAAAGCCGCGCCGAAGGCATGTTCCGCACCAAGCGGCTGTGGTCCTTCGGGCTGCCCGCGCTGGTGCTGGCCTACCTCGTCTATGCCTTCTTCGCCTTCGACGTGCCGGGCCTGATCGACCGCGCCCGCCCGGAAAACGGCGCGATCCTCGTGCGGGACACCTACAGCTACAAGACCCATGTCGAGCGCGACAACCGCACGGGGGAAATCACCTTCGCCATCGAGGGCGAGCGGAAGGGCGAATACCCTGAAGGCACGTATCCCGACTGGGTCTCTGTCGACGGCGACGTGACCACGGTCACGCTGCCCAAGGGGCACGAGGTGCGCTACTACCCCGACCACGTGGAATACGACGTGCCCGGCTACGGCACGATCTCGGCCAAGTCCGAGGGGCGTGGGGTCGAGGCGACCTATCCGGACGGGCCGATGCCCGACTTCATCTCGGCCGCGCGCAACCGGGTCATGGTGACGACCGACGCGGGCCGGGTGACGATCACCCGCAACCGGACCGAGGTCTTCCGCTACGCGATGGGCTGGGAGCTTTTCTTCTTCACCCTCGACAGCCCCTATCACGGCATGGCGCCGGGCGCGCTTCTGTCCCGCGCTACCTCGGGCGAGGCGGGGGAGATCTGGGATGACTTCTGGCACAACGAGATGTGGCGCCATTCGGACGTGGCCTGGGCCATCGTCGAGACGGTGCTCATGGCCTTCCTCGGCACCTTCGGCGCGGCCATCGTGGCGCTGCCGCTGGCCTTCCTCGCGGCGCGGAACTTCACGCCGCTGGTGGTGGTCCGGCAGCTCTGCCGCCGGATCTTCGATCTGTGCCGCGGTGTCGACGCGCTGATCTGGACCATCGTGCTGGCGCGGGCCTTCGGGCCGGGGCCGCTGACCGGGTCGCTGGCGATCCTGCTGACCGACACCGGCAGCTTCGGCAAGATGTTCTCGGAGGCGCTGGAAAACGTCGACGAGAAGCAGATCGAGGGCGTGCGCTCGACGGGGGCGCGGGCGGTGCAGCGCTACCGCTTCGGGGTGATCCCGCAGGTCACGCCGGTGCTGCTGAGCCAGGTGCTCTACTTCTTCGAATCCAACACCCGGTCGGCCACGGTGATCGGGGCGATCACGGGCGGGGGCATCGGGTTGATGCTGACGCAGGCGATGATCACCCAGAAGGATTGGGAGGAGGTCACCTACTACATCATCCTGATCGTGCTGGTGGTGATGCTCATGGACTGGCTCTCGGGCATCCTGCGGCGGCGGCTGATTTCCGGCGGGGGCGAGGGCGGCCACTGAGGCTGTCCCGGGATGTCCCGCGCCGGGACATTTTTCCGCTTCAAGGATTTCAATAGCTTACAGAGACGGTTTAACCTCCTGTTAAGAATCGCCGGAAAAGCCCCATGACCAAGCTCGACCCCAAAGGCCCCCTCATCCACGAGGATTGCTCCATCATCGACAGCCAGTTCGGCGCCTATACCGAGATCGGCAAGGGCAGCCGCGTGGCCTACAGCCGCCTCGGCGACTACAGCTATTGCGACCGCATGTGCGACATCGCCAACGCCGAGATCGGCAAGTTCGCCAATATCGCGAGCTATGCCCGCATCGGCGCCACGGATCACCCGCTCGACCGGGCAAGCCTGCATCACTTCATGTACCGCTCGGCCTCATACTGGGAGGACGCCGAGGACGATGCCGCCTGGTTCGAGAAGCGTCGGGCCCGCAAGGCGCGGATCGGCCACGATACCTGGATCGGGCACAATGCACAGGTGAAGCCCGGGATCACGCTCGGCCATGGCGCGGTCGTGGCGGCAGGCGCCATCGTCACGCACGATGTCTCGCCCTACGAAATCGTGGCCGGTGTGCCCGCCAAGCATGTGCGCGACCGCCTGTCCCGCCACCTTGCCGACCGGCTGATCGCGCTGGGCTGGTGGGACTGGGAGCACGACCGCCTGCGGCAGGCGCTGGAGGATTTCCGGAGCCTGAACGTGGCGGCTTTCCTGGAGAAATACGAAGGCTGACAGGCCGTCGTCTGGGCGCGAAGCCCCCGGCGTTCGCCGGGCGGGGCTGACACCTCCTGATCCGGGCGGGGAATGCGGGCTAGTGTCGTCAGACATGAACCGCGCCGGGCAAAGAACACAGCCGCCGAACCGCCAGAGGAAACCCCGATGACAACCGACCTCGAAACCCTGATGCGCCGCTATCCCGGGGCCGAAACCTTCAGGTTCGGTGACAATGCCACGCTCTGCGCCGAGCTGCTTGCACTTGTCCGGACGGGGCGCAAGCGGGCCACCTGCGGGGCGCTGCGCGACTACGAGGGCGGCGAGGCCATGCCGCGGGTCGGGCGCCGCGACATCGCGCTGACCTGGGAGGGAACCCCGGGGCTGGTGATCGAGACGGTGGAGCTGGTGCAGTGCCGCTTCGACGAGGTGACCGAGGAGATGGCGCTCGCCGAGGGCGAGGATGAGAGCCTCGAGGACTGGCAGGCCGGGCATCGCGCCTATTTCGAGCGCAACGGCGGGTTTTCCCCCGACATGATGCTTGTCTGGGAAAGGTTCGCGCTGGTCGAGGATTTCGGGTCGACCAGCTGACCCGCGCAACGAAATAGGGGGATGGCGCAGGCCATCCCCCTTTCGTCGAAAAATGGCGGATCAAATGACTCGTTACGCGGCTTGGGGTGCCTGAAACGATCAGCGGGGCCCGGAAATCGCCGGGTCTCCCGCGCGGTCACACTCACACGGCCTTGCCTAGCGGGCTCGGATGACAGTGGCGTAACGGTTCGGACAAACTTATTCGGCAGCCATGCGCAGCGCGCTGCGCTGGCCGAGGAACCGCGCCGCCGCCTCGCCGGCAAGATGCGTGATGCAGCCGCCTGCGATGGTCGCCTCGATCCCGCGGGTGGTCGCGTTGACGATGGTCAGGTCGGCGCGGCGCCCGTAGTCGATCACGCCGCGATCGGGCAGGCGGATGATCTCGGCTGGCCGTTCGGAGATCATGGCCCAGGCGCGCGGCAGATCCATCAGCCCCTCGTCGGCCAGCCGGAAGGCCGCCTGCGCCAGCGCGGGATAGTAGTAGTCCGACACCAGCGCATCGCAGAGCCCCGCGCGCAGCAGGTCGCTTGCGGCGATATTGCCCGACTGCGATCCACCACGTACCACGTTCGGCGCCCCCATGAGGATCGGATCGCCCACCGCGCGGGCCAGCGCCGCTGCGGCGCGGCGGGTGGGAAACTCGCAGAGCTTGGCGCCGATCATCGAGTAGAACTCGCGCGTTTCGCCGTCGTGATCGTCATGGCTGCCGTAGGTCACGCCCAGCGTGTCGAAGGCTTCGGCCAG
This sequence comes from Allosediminivita pacifica, assembly GCF_003054175.1. Lineage (GTDB taxonomy): Bacteria > Pseudomonadota > Alphaproteobacteria > Rhodobacterales > Rhodobacteraceae > Allosediminivita > Allosediminivita pacifica. Next base: position 14,657 of record NZ_QBKN01000004.1, on the reverse strand, counting down.
GCGGCAGAGATAGCGCGGCACATCGCGTTTCTGCTGCGCGGCGGCGCGCAGGATGGCGAGGTGCTGCTCGGGCGTCCGGCCCGCGGCCCGGGCCCCCTGCGCCAGCCGCGCGGGGTCGAGCTCCACCGTCTGCAGCGTCTCGTCGAGGTGATTGTTGAAGACCACGTAGTCGACGCGGTGACGCCGGACGGCGGCCAGCAGCCGGTCCATGGTCTCGGCGGTATGGGTCTCGCAGCGGATCTGCACACGCAGGTCGGTCATCGCCTCGCGGCGGTAGGTGCCGAGCGCCTGCAGGAACATCTCGGCATGTTCGGGACTGCGGTGGCCGCCCTCCCAGCTCCAGCTGTGGGCCAGCCAGGCGGTGGTGATGCCGTTGGCGGCGGCTTCGCGGTCGGTGCCCCGCAGGGCGGTGGCCACGGGAAAGGGCGCGGAGGGCCGTGGCGCGAGCTGCCGCTCGAAGGCGTCGCCATGCAGGTCGATGATGCCCGGCAGCACGTAGTAGCCGCGCAGATCCACCTCGGGCAGGGGACCCTTCGAGATACGCCCCTCCTCGATCGCGACGGAGCGCTGCTGCAGGGCGCCGTCGCGCAGCACCGTGGCGCCGGTGAGACGCAGGGAGGCGGGATCTGGGGTCATCTGTCTGCTCGGACCTTGGGGTGTCCGGGCGATATAGCGCCGGTTTGTGTAGGGCAGGTGACAGCCGCACGAAAGTGTCAATAAAACAAGGGCGTCCAGAGCGGGTTTCGCCTTTGGCGGGCAAAACACTCTGCCGTTTCGCGTCATTGCCTGGCCCGGGCGGCGCTCAGTCGGTCTCGTCGCCCATGACCAGCGTCACGCGGTCGCCCGCGAACCAGGTGCGCCCGTATTCGACGGGGCGGCCGTCGGGATCGACGTTGATGCCGACGCTTCGCAGGATCGGCGCGCCCTCGTCGATGCGCAGGTGCAGGGCCTGCGTGGCACTGGCGGCCTTGGCGGTGAGGCGGGTGGAGGTCCGGGTGTAGTCCGGCACGCCGCACCGGGCGAGCGCCTCGGTCACGGAGCGAGTCTCGCGCAGGTGGTCGGGCAGGCCGGGCAGGGCATCCGCCGGGAAGACGCTGCGGAAGGTGGCGATGGGCACGCCATCGGCGAAGGACAGGCCGTCGTAGGCGTGCACCGTAGCGCCTTCGGTCAGCTGCAGCGCCTCGGCCTCGCGCGGGTCGGCGCGGCGGGTCTCGAGGGCGAGGATCTCCTTCCCCGGTTCCTGACCGGCGGCGCGCAGGTTCTGGTGAAAGCGGGTGCGGCGGCCGATGGGATAGTCGGTCGGCCGCGAGGCCACGAAGACGCCCGCGCCGCGACGGGCGTGGGTGAGGCCGCGGTCGTGCAGCGCCTCGAGCGCGCGTCGCACGGTATGGCGGTTCACGCCGAAGCGGGCGGCGAGCTCGGCCTCGGTCGGGAGCTTGTCGCCCGCGCGGTAGCGGCCGCCCGCGATGTCGGCGGTGAGACTGTCGGAAATGGCGGTCCAGAGCGCGGTGCGGCCCATGTCACGGAACCTTCATGCTTGCGGGGCTTGCCCGGGAAAGGGGATTTCGGTATTTGTCTAGTTGTATATAAATACCGACAACTCCGCAAGATGTCGGTTTTACCCAAAACAGGAGGTCGCGATGGGCGCGGCGCTGGAACGCAAGGACTGGATGGGGCTGCTGGCCCGGGCGCCCGCGGCGCGGCTCAGGGCGCTGTGGTCCGATCTGGACGCGGGCGGAGAGGTCACCTGGCTGCGGCCACCCGAGGTCGGGGCCGTCATGGTGCGCGGCCGGGCAGGCGCCACGGGCGCGCCCTTCAACCTTGGCGAGATGACGGTGACGCGCTGCGCGTTGCAGCTGCCCTGCGGCACGGTCGGCCACGGCTACGTGCAGGGCCGCGACAAGGCCAAGGCCGAAGTGGCGGCGCGGGTCGACGCGCTGATGCAGACCGAGGCGGCGGCGCGGGTGCGCGCGGCGGTGCTCGATCCGCTGGGCGACGAGATGCAGGCCACGGCCCGGGCGCGGGCCGAGAAGGCGGCGGCGACGAAGGTGGAATTCTTCACCATGGCGCGGGGAGAGGACTGATGCAGACAGAGGCGCTTCAGGGCGGGTTCGCCGATCCGGCGGTCGATGCGGCCCATGCCTTTCGCGCGGCGATGGAGGCCATGGCCCGTCCCGGCACGATCCAGACGGTCGCGGGGGCCGAGCCGCCCGCGCCGCTGTCGCAGGCGGCGGGCGTGCTGCTGCTGACGCTTTGCGACGCGGAAACGCCGCTGCACCTGGCGGGGGCGCACGACTGCGCCGCCGTGCGCGACTGGGTTGTCTTTCACACCGGCGCGCCGCTGGTGGGCGCGGAAAAGGCCATGTTCGCGCTGGGCGACTGGGCGGCGCTGCAGCCGCTCGACCGGTTTCCGGTGGGCACGGCGCAGTATCCCGACCGCTCCACCACGCTGGTGGTCGAAATGTCGGCGCTGGAGGCCGGTGGGGCGACGCTCAGCGGACCCGGCATCCGCGAGCGGGCGGCGCTGTCGCTGCCCGAGGTCGCGGCCTTCCAGCGCAATGCCATGCTCTATCCGCTGGGGGTGGATTTCTACTTCACCGCCGGGGCGCAGCTGGCCGCCCTGCCGCGCAGCATCACGGTGGAGGGCTGAGCCATGTATGTTGCGGTCAAGGGCGGCGAGCGCGCCATCGACAACGCCCACGCCTGGCTGGGCGAGGCCCGGCGCGGTGACAGGGATGTGCCCGAGCTGACGGTGGACCAGATCCGCGAGCAGATGGCGCTGGCGGTGAACCGGGTGATGGCGGAGGGATCGCTCTACGATCCCGATCTCGCGGCGCTGGCGATCAAGCAGGCGCGCGGTGACCTGATCGAGGCGATCTTCCTCGTGCGGGCCTACCGCACCACGCTGCCCCGTTTCGGCGGCACCGCCCCGGTCGAGACCGACCGCATGGCCGTCATCCGCCGCATCTCGGCCACCTTCAAGGACGCGCCTGGCGGGCAGGTGCTGGGGCCGACCTTCGATTACACGCACCGCATGCTGGATTTCACGCTGGCCGCCGAGGGCGAGGCACCCGTCGCGCCACGCACCGATGCGATGGCCGCGGAGGTGCCGCACATCACCGGTTTCCTCAACCGCGAGGGCCTGATTGAGCAGGAGGCGCCCTCGGACGCTGTGCCGCCGGACCTGACGCGCGAGCCGCTGGAGTTGCCCGCCGAACGCGCGCTGCGCCTGCAGGCGCTGGCGCGTGGCGACGAGGGCTTCATCCTCGGCATGGCCTATTCGACCCAGCGCGGCTATGCGCGCAACCACGCCTTCGTGGGCGAGCTGCGCATCGGCACGGTGGCGGTCGAGATGGAGGTGCCCGAGCTGGGCTTTGTCATCGAGATCGGCGAAGTCGAGCTGACCGAATGCGAAACAGTGAACCAGTTCCGGGGCTCCAAGACCGAGCCGCCACAGTTCACCCGCGGCTACGGGCTGGTCTTCGGCCAGACCGAGCGCAAGGCGATCTCCATGGCGCTGGTCGACCGGGCGCTGCGCTGGGAAGAGCTGGGCGAGGACAACAGCGGGGCACCGGCGCAGGACGCGGAGTTCGTGCTGTACCATTCAGACAACATCCAGGCGACGGGGTTCCTCGAGCACATCAAGCTGCCGCATTACGTGGATTTCCAGGCCGAGCTGGAGCTGGTGCGCCGGTTGCGGCGCGAGGCGGACGGCGGGGGAGAGGTGGCATGAGCGTTGCGCTCTTCCCCCTCACCCTGACCCTCTCCCCCAAGGGGAGAGGGAATGCTCCCACCGCCGGTCTTGTCGCGTTTACCCACGGTTTACCGTGTTTGCGCGAGGGTGACGCCCGTGCCCTCCCTCTCCCCTCGGGGGAGAGGGCCGGGGTGAGGGGGAGGTCGCCCTTGCGACAGACCGGGATCCAGACACTGCAGGCACGGCGGTTGCGCCGCGAGCAGACCCGCGCCGAACGCGCGCTCTGGCAGATCCTGCGCCGACGTCAACTCGGCGGACTGAAGTTCCGCCGCCAGGTGCCGGTGGGGCCCTACATCGCCGATTTCTACTGTGCCGAGGCGCGACTTGTCGTCGAGGTCGACGGTGGACAGCACGCGGACACCGCGCGCGACGCCCGCCGGGACACATGGATGGTCGGGCAGGGCCTGACCGTCCTGCGCTTCTGGAATCCCGAGATCCTTGGAAACCCTGACGGCGTGGGCCAAGCCATCCTCGACGCCAGAGGGAGAGAGCAATGACCGATACCGCCTACAACTTCGCGTACCTCGACGAGCAGACCAAGCGCATGATCCGGCGCGCGATCCTCAAGGGGCTGGCCATTCCCGGCTACCAGGTGCCCTTTGCCAGCCGCGAGATGCCGATGCCCTATGGCTGGGGTACCGGCGGCGTGCAGGTGAGCGCCGCGACGCTGACGCCCGACGACCGTCTCAAGGTCATCGACCAGGGGGCGGACGACACCACCAACGCGGTCTCGATCCGCAAGTTCTTCGAGCGCACGGCGGGGGTGGCGACGACCGAGGCGACCGCCGAGGCCACGGTCATCCAGACCCGCCACCGCATCCCCGAGGTGCCGCTGACCGAGGGGCAGATTCTGGTCTACCAGGTGCCGATTCCGGAGCCGCTGCGGTTCTTGGAGCCGCGCGAGACCGAGACGCGCAAGATGCATGCGCTGGAGGAATACGGGCTCATGCATGTGAAGCTCTACGAGGACATCGCGCGGCACGGGCAGATCGCGACGGCCTATGCCTATCCGGTCAAGGTCGAGGGGCGCTACGTGATGGATCCCTCGCCGATCCCGAAGTTCGACAATCCCAAGATGTCTGACTGCGGCGCGATCCAGCTTTTCGGCGCCGGGCGCGAGCAGCGGATCTACGCGCTGCCGCCCTGGACGCAGGTGGTGAGCCTCGATTTCGAGGACTTCCCCTTCGAGGCGTCGAAGGCCGACGCGGCCTGCGATCTTTGCGGGGCGGAGAACAGCTACCTCGACGAGGTCATCACCGACGACGCGGGCGGGCGGATCTTCGTCTGTTCGGACACGGATTACTGCCGCAGCCGCCGCGAGGCGGGGTTCGTCGGCGCGCAGGGCGAGGAGCAGGTGGCATGAAATCTTTGGGCGACGCGCTGTTCCCCCTCACCCCGGCCCTCTCCCCCGAGGGGAGAGGGGGCGCGCAGGTTGCGAGTGGCGCGGCGGTGCCCCCGGCCGGGCCGCTGCTGCGGGTCGAGGAGATCGGCAAGCGCTACGGGGCGCGGATCGGGTGCGCGGAGGTCTCGTTCGATCTGTGGCCGGGCGAGGTCATGGGGATCGTGGGCGAGAGCGGGTCGGGCAAGACGACGCTGCTCAATTGCCTGGCCGGGCAACTGGCGCCCGACACGGGCCGGGTGATGTTCGACACGCGGGAGCGGGGCATGGTCGACACCGTGACCATGAGCGAGCCCGAGCGACGGATGCTGGGGCGGACGGACTGGGCGTTCGTCCATCAGCACGCGCGCGACGGGCTGCGCATGAACGTGAGCGCGGGCGGCAACGTGGGTGAGCGGCTCATGGCCGTGGGCGCGCGGCACTACGGGCAGATCCGCGATAGGGCCGAGGACTGGCTGGGCCGGGTCGAGATCGACGCGGACCGCATGGACGACCGGCCCACGGCCTTTTCCGGGGGCATGCAGCAGCGTCTGCAGATCGCCCGCAACCTTGTCACCGGGCCGAGGCTTGTGTTCATGGACGAGCCGACCGGCGGCCTGGACGTGAGCGTGCAGGCCCGGCTGCTGGACCTCCTGCGCGGGCTGGTGCGAGAGATGGGGCTGAGCGCCATCATCGTGACCCACGACCTTGCCGTGGTGCGGCTGCTGGCGGACAGGCTCATGGTGATGAAGGATGGACACGTGGTGGAACAGGGACTGACCGACCAGGTGCTGGACGACCCGCAGCACGCCTATACGCAACTTCTCGTCTCAAGCGTCCTGCAGGTCTGAGATGCTTTTCGCCTACCGGATCGAGGGCCACGCGGTCACCCCGCTGCCCATGCCGCCCGACCTTGCCGAGGCCGACTGGATCGACCTCTACTGCCCCGAGCCGGACCAGGTGGCGGCAGTGGAGGCGCTGGGCCTCGAGGTGCCGACGCTCGAGGACATGGAGGAGATCGAGGTCTCCAACCGGCTTTACCGCACCGGCGACGTCGAGGTGCTGACCGTGGGGCTGCCGGCCTTCGACGTGGACAAGCGTCCGCTCTTCGGGCCCGTGGCCTTCCTGCTGACGCCCGACAAGATGATCACCGTGCGTTACCACGACCCGCGCCCCTTCACGACCTTCCCGCGCCATGCCGACAGCAACAGCGCCGGCTGCGCCACGCACCTGCACCTCTTCCTGGGGCTGGTGGAGGAGATCGTCGCGCGGCTCGCCGATCTTCTGGAGGCCGTCGGCCGGTCACTCGACGCGGCTTCCCACCGGCTGTTCGACCCCAAGGTGGAGCGCGACCGCGACCTGAGCGCGCTGCTGCGCGAGGTGGGCAGCAAGGGCGAGGACCTGGCGCGCTACCGGCTGGCGCTGCTGTCGATGGAGCGCGCGCTGACGGTCTTCGGGCTGGGCCGCGAGGGGCAGGTGGAGCGCGCCCTGCGCCCGCTGGTCAAGGCCAACACACGCGACATCCAGGCGCTTGTGGTGCACGCGGATTTCCTGTCCGGGCGCGTCGCGCACGTGACCGACGTGATCCTCGGCATGGTCACGCTGGAGCAGACCGCGACGGGCCAGATCGTGTCGGTCGTGGCCATGCTGTTCCTGCCGCCAACGCTCGTGGCCTCGGTCTACGGCATGAACTTCACCAACCTGCCGGGGCTCGACCACCCCCACGGCTACCTGATCGCCACGGGGCTGATGCTGTTCTCGGTGGTGGGATCGTTTCTCTATTTCCGATGGAAGGGCTGGCTATGATGCCGATGATCGAGCTGCGGGACGTGTCCAAGACCTTTACCCTGCACAACCAGGGCAGCGCCGTGATCCGGGTCATGGAGGGCGCGGGCCTGTCGGTGGCACCCGGCGAATGCGTGGCCCTGACGGGCGCCTCGGGCGCGGGCAAGTCGACGCTGATGCGGATGATCTACGGCAACTACCGCGCCGCCTCGGGGCAGATCCTGGTGGGCGGCACCGACCTTGCCGTGGCCGAGCCGCGCGAGGTGATCGCCCTGCGCCGCGAGGTGCTGGGCTACGTCAGCCAGTTCCTGCGGGTGGTGCCGCGCGTGCCGACGCTGGACGTGGTGGCCGACCCGCTACTGCAACTGGGCCACGAGACGGAGGCGGCGCGCGATGTGGCGCGCGGGCTGCTGACGCGGCTCAACATCCCCGAGCGTCTTTGGGGCCTGTCGCCCACGACCTTTTCCGGCGGCGAACAGCAGCGCGTGAACATCGCGCGCGGTTTCGCCCATGACTATCCCGCGCTGCTGCTGGACGAACCGACCGCCTCGCTCGACGCCACCAACCGCGAAACGGTTCTGGGGCTGATCGAGGAGGCCAAGGCGCGCGGCGCGGCCATCGTGGGGATCTTCCACGACGGCGAGGCGCGTGCGCGGGTCTGCGACCGCGAGGTCGACGTGACCCGGTTCAGCCCCAAGGCCGCCGCCTGATGGACCGGGGGCGCTTCATCGCCGTTGTCGGGCCTTCGGGGGTCGGCAAGGACAGCGTCATGGCGGCGCTGGAGGCGGCCGATCCGCGGTTCGCCACCGTGCGCCGGGTCATCACCCGCGCGCCCGAGGCGGGGGGCGAGGATTACGAGGCGGTGAGCGAGACAGGCTTCGCCAGGATGGAGGCGGAGGGCGCCTTTGCCCTGTCGTGGCGGGCGCACGGGCTGGCCTATGGCATCCCGGTCGCGGTGGAGCAGCAGTTGGCACAGGGACACGACGTGCTGGCGAACCTGTCGCGGGGCGTGCTGCGCGCGGCGCAGCTGCGGTTCCCGCGCTTTGTCGTGCTGTCGCTGACGGCGCCGGCCTCGGTGCTGGCGCAGCGGCTGGCGGGGCGGGGGCGTGAGGATGCGGCCGAGATCGAGCGGCGGCTGAAGCGCAGCGGCTTCCCGATCCCCGGGGGGCTGCCGGTCATCGAGGTCGACAATTCCGGCGCGCTCGACGACACCGTGGCCGCCGTGCGCGCCGCGCTTCAGCCGGCGAGCGCGTAGCGGTGCAACTCGTGGAAGCGCCCGTCCTCATCCTCGCCGCAGAGCGTCAGCGCGTCGATGCAGAACGGCGCTTCCAGGTAGGTCGCGATCTGCGGCAGCAGCACCACGCGGGTCTGTTCCAGTTCCTCGGCACTCAGGCGTCCGGTCAGGGTCATGTGAAAGCGGAAATCCTCCATCACGTAGGGATAGCCCCAGCGGTCGAGGTTCTCCTCCTGCCGTTCCGACAGCCGCGCCTTGCGGCGGCGGGCCAGTTCGTCCTCGGTCAGCGGCGCGCGGAAACGGTCGAGCCGCTCGACCACGCGGCCGGCCAGGGCCTGCAGCGCCTCGGTGTTGCCGGTGGGCGTCAGCGCGAGGAAGCTGCCCAGCCGGGTCAGCTGCAGGGCCGTCATCTCGACCGCCGGGTGGCGCGCACAGAGCGCCGCGAGCGCCTTGCGCAGCGACGCCGTGTCCGTGCCCTCGGCCAGGCGGAAGGGCGGCTTGATCGTGCCGTGAAGCCCGTACTTGCGCGGCGTTTCCGTCAACTCGTGGGCGGGTTTCGGCAGGCCCTCGATCTCCGGTGGACCGCTGCGTTCGCCGGTCTTGGCATTCCAGCCCAGCCAGGCCGCGCCAAACCGGTCGAGCGGCGTATCGGGCAGGGTATAGTAGACAGCGTATCTGGAGTAACGCATGACAACCTCGGTTCTTGACGCGGGGGTGGTGAGCCCCTCGGATAACGTCCGTGTGACAGGCGAGCTCACGCTTGCCAATGCCACGCTCGTGTTACCAACCGGCTGCATGCGGGGTTGGATCCGCATTCATGACGGATTGATCGCGGACCTGGGCGAAGGGGACACGGTGCCCGGGGGCGCCGTGGATTGCGGCGGCGACTACGTTTCGCCCGGTCTGATCGAACTTCACACCGACAACATCGAGCGCCATATCGAACCGCGCCCGGGGGTTGACTGGCCCCACGCGGCGGCGATCGCCGCGCATGACGGCGAGCTGGCCTCGACGGGCATCACCACGGTCTTCGACGCCCTGCGCGTCGGATCGATCCCCTCGGGCAAAGGGCGCTACATCCGTTACGCGCGGGCGCTGTCGCGCGAGCTTCTGGAATTGCGGGCGCAGGACATGCTGAAGATCAGCCACTTCCTGCACCTGCGCGCCGAGGTCTGCTCCGAGACGCTGGCCGAGGAGCTGACCGAGTTCGGCCCCGAGGACCGCGTGGGGCTCGTGAGTCTCATGGACCACACGCCGGGGCAGCGGCAGTTCCGCGATCTTTCGAAGCTGGAGCAATACGTGAAGGGCAAGCGCGGCATGAACGATGCCGAATTCGCCGAGCATGTGGCCTCGCTCAAGGCGTTGCGGGACAAGCATGGTGCGGCGCACGAACGCGCGGCGGTCTCGGAGGCGGCGCGCTTCGGGGCGGTTCTGGCAAGCCACGACGACACCACGGCGGAACAGGTGGCGGTTTCGGCCGCGCACGGTATCCGGCTGGCGGAGTTCCCAACGACGCTCGAGGCCGCGCAGGCCTGCCGCGACAATGGCATCGCGGTGATGATGGGCGCGCCCAACCTGATCCGGGGCGGCTCGCACTCGGGCAACGTGGCGGCGGCGGAACTGGCCGAGGCGGGACTGCTGGACATCGTGTCGTCGGACTACGTGCCCGCGGCGCTGCTGCAGGCGGCGGTGAAACTGGGCGAGGATTGGGGCGACATGGCGCGTGGGCTGGCAACGGCGACCTCGGCGCCCGCGGCCGCGGTGGGGCTTGCCGATCGCGGACGGCTGGAGGTCGGCTTGCGCGCGGATCTTCTGCGCTTCCGGCTGGCCGCGCACGTGCCCTTGGTGCGGGGTGTCTGGTCGCGCGGGGCGCAGGTCGGCTGAGGTTTCGGCCCGCCTGCGCGGGCCGATCCGCGCGCCCTTCGGGCGCGAGGGGTGAATGCGGGACGCGGGCGGAGACAAGTTAACAAAGCCCTGCCTGCACTGTTCAAGTCATTGATTTTGCTTGGTCTGGAAAATGTCCCGGCCAGGGACACCTTGCTTTGCCCGGTTGGAAGAGGGGGCTCTGCCCCCGTCCCTGCGGGACTCCCCCGAGGTATTTGGAGCGAGAAGAAGTCTCAGGTCCGGAGCCATCGGGGCGACCAGGTGACGGCCTCGAGCCCGGCGAAGCGGGCCATACGGTCGAGCTCGGCCTCGAGCCGTGCCTGCCGCCCGCCACCCCATTTGACGCCCTTCTCGGGCCAGAGCGCGGTGACATTCAGGGCCCCGTTCAGCCGGTCGGCGGAGATGTCGATGCGGCCGGTGAGCCGGTCACCCTCGAGCATGGGGAAGACGTAGTAGCCGTAGTCCCGCTTGTGGGCGGGGGTGAAGATCTCGATCCGGTAGCGGAAACCGAAGAGCCGTTCGGCCCGGGTGCGGTCGCGCAGGGCGGGGTCGAAGGGGCTGAGGATACGGAGGCGTTTCGGCAGGCTTTCGGGCAGCGTGTCGCGCAGGCCGGGGCGGGCGAGGTGACGCCGCAGGTTGCCGTCGGCGCAGGTGACCTCGACAGGTTCAAGCGAGCCCGTGTCGAGTTGGCCTTGGCACCAGTCCTTGGCCTCGGCGGGTGTGACGATGGCCCAGAAGGCGGCGATCTCGCCCGAGGTTGCGAAGCCCAGCCGGTCGACGGCGGCGTTGCAGAGCCAATCGATGCTGTCCTCGGGGTCTGGGTGGATCGCGCGGATGTGGTCGGGGATCACGCGCTCCGTCAGGTCGTAGACCTTGCGGAAATTCTCGCGCCGGGTGACCGAGAGGTGGCCCGCCCGCCAGAGGTATTCGAGCGCAGTCTTCGAGGGGTGCCAGTCCCACCAGCCGCCGGAGCTTCGGGATTCCTCGGCGCCGACCTCGGCCGAGGTCACGGGGCCGTGGGCGTGGACGTGATCCAGCACCTGCTCGAGCTTCTCGCCGAAGCACTCGCGGCGTTCCCTTTCCCAACGGTGCCGCAGCTTGGCGGCGTCACGGGCGAAGCGCAGGCGCCAGTGTGGCCAGAACTCCATGGGGATGACCGAGGCGTCGTGGGTCCAGTGTTCGAAGAGCGCGCGGTCGCGTTCGAGGGGGGCCGCGATGTTGCGGGGGCGGTAGGCCGGGCGGCGCGCGCGCAGGATCATGTGGTGGGCGCGTTCCACGGTTCGGACGGAATCCACCTGCACGAAGCCGAGGTCGCGGATGACCTGCATCAGGTCGGCGCCCTTGCCGGGCCCTGCGGGCGGATCGGCAAGCCCGTGGCGCGCAAGGAAGAGCGCGCGCGCCTCGGCGTTGGTGAGGCGCAACACGGAGATCAGCGGCGGCGCAGCGTGTCGCCGGGCTGGACCTTGGGCGAAAGCTCGATCATTTTTTCATGCTCGGCGTCTGGGTCCTGCACGCGTGCGGCGATGATCTGCGCTGCCTTGACGCCGATTTCCGTCCGGCAGGCGTCCATCGTGGCGAGACGTCGTGGCAGCCCCTCGAGAAGCTCCACGTTGTTGAAGCCCGCAAGGCCGATCTGGCCGGGGATCTCGATGCCCTCGTCCAGAAGGTGCAGAAGGCCGCCGGCGGCGATCATGTCGTTGGAGTAGTAAAGGAAGTCGAGCTCGGGTTCGCGGGCGAGCATGGCCTTTGTCATCTCGCGGCCCTTGGCGAGCGCCGAGCCGCCGGAGTAGAATTCCTGGTCGACGACCTCGACGCCCTCCTTGGCGAGCGCCTGGGTGAAGCCCTCGAAGCGTTTGCGCGCGCGGTGGTCGAGCGGCATCTTGGTGCCCATGAAGCCGATACGTTCGTAGCCCTGCTTCAGGATGGCGCGCGCCATCTCGCGGCCCGCGCGACGGTGCGAGATGCCCACTGCGCAGTCGATGGGCTTGCCGTCGGTGTCCATGATCTCGACCACGGGGATGCCGGAGGCACGCAGCATGGCCTTGGAGGCCTCGGTGTGTTCGAGCCCGGCGATGATGACGCCCGAGGGCCGCCAGGAGAGCATCTCGTAGAGGGCGCGCTCTTCCTTTTCGGGGAGGTAGTCTGTCACGCCCACCACCGGCTGGAGCACGGTTTCCTCGAGCACGCCGGAGATGCCGGACATGACCTCGGGAAAGACCATGTTGCGTAGGGAGGGGATGATGACCGCGACGAGGTTCACCCGCTGCGAGGCGAGGGCACCCGCGATCTTGTTGGGCACATAGCCCAGCGACTTGGCGGCCTCGAGCACCCTCTCGCGCGTCGACTGGCTGACGTCGCCACGGTTGCGGAGTACGCGGCTGACCGTCATCTCGGAGACGCCGGAGGCCTCGGACACGTCGCGCAGGGTGAGCGGGCGGGGATCGTCGGCACGCACTTTTCACATCCTCCCATCGATATGGGGTGACGATACGCTGCGTCGCTTGCCGCGCGCAAGCGGGCTTGCGGGGTTTGGCCGCCGTGCCGCGGCGGCGCTGGCGTTCAGGGGCATGACAAGCCCGGCGAATGCCGCTAAGAGGGCCGCGGCGGCCCCGTGGCTCAACTGGATAGAGCAGCCCCCTCCTAAGGGGCAGGTTGCAGGTTCGAATCCTGCCGGGGTCACCACCACTTCGCTAAGATGCTGGCTATGCACTGCTTTTTCCTTCGATTTGGAACTTCGTTGTAGAAGTTGGAACTTTTTGTTCCTCTTTTGCTCTTGAGAGGGCCCTCCTCTTGCTGAAATCCTTGATGTACCGCTCGATCTCCTTGAGGCTCTCGTGGCCGGTCCAAGCGCCGATCTGCGGCGCGGAGCCGCCCATCTCTGCCAGCCCTTTCGCCCGTGCCTTTCGGAGGCCATGAGCTGTCCGGTCCGCTACGCCGGCCTTGCGGGCCTTCGCGGCGAACCATTGCGAGACTGCCTTCGATGAACGGGATGCCCCCTTCTGCGTGTGCAGGAAGGTCATCTGCCGTTCGTTTCTGGCGTTGATCGCCTGCTTCAGGAGCGAAAGGTCGGGTTCAGCCGGTTCAACGAACTCGGGAAGCTCGCGATTGAAAGGGATCCAGACCTCGCCGCCGGTCTTCTGCTGGCGGAATGTCATCCAGCCTTCGCGATCGACGTTGCCGGGGCCCAGGCGCACGGCGTCCGATACGCGGGCCCCTGTCCAGTAGATCAGCTCGAAGGCGAGGCGCTCGACGCTGCCCAAGGGCCAGTAGGCGCGGAACGCTTCGATCTCGTCATGCGACCAGGGGACGTGCCCGTCGCTCTTCGTGGTGGGGGATTTCTTGAGCCCATCGCTCGGGTCGTGAGGGAGTTCGTCGTGTTCGACCATCCACTTGCAGAACCCGCGCCACATCTTGAGCCGGTTGTTCCGGGCGTGGGCGCTGAAGCCGGACAGATCCTTGGTAATGTGCTTCGATGCCAGATCCCGGCGACTGGCGTGGCCGTACCGCTCCGCAACATCGTCGAGCATGCGCCCCCGTGCATTGCGGGTGCCCTGCGCGAGGGCGCGGAACTGGTCGCTCGCTTTATAGAGCTCGACCCCGGATGCGATGCTACCCTCGCGCGACGGGCGCCGCGGTCGCACGCCGGCAGCCTTGGCGTAGGCGTTTAGGAAGGCTGGATCATCGGGCGGCAGGTCGGGCATGGCGATGCCGCGCTGTCCCTTGGGACGGTAGTAGAACCGGACATTGCCACTCGGGAAGCGGCCTGATGGGTTTAGGTGCTTCAGCTTAGCCCGAACGCCGCGTCGCATGACGTGCCTCCCCCGTTTTCGTCCTTGGGTGAGATCGCGTAGAGGGCCGCGTCGAGTTCGGGCCGAAGCCAAATGTTGACGCCGCCGAGTGCGCGCGGTGCAGGCAGAGTGCCTTCGCAAACCATACGATCGAAGTGACCAGGGGAGACGCCGCAATGCGCCGCAGCGTGCTGCCGCTGGAGGCCTGTAGGCTCAGTAGTGAGTTGCGGGCGTTTCATAGCCTTAATCCTATGCGCTGCCTTTCGGGCTACTAGGGGTAAGTGGGTTTCGGATGTGGAAAACTTGGATCAGGCTCTGGCGGCGCGGTCGCAGTCGGACTTGGCATGCCAACGCTGGGGAGGAGCGGGAGTTATCATCAGAGCATGAATCCGATAGCACCATCGTTATCAGGTCAATAAAGCAACGAAGGCCACGAAACCTCCGTCAACTGTTGTTACCTGGTCGTTCAATAACGGCTGGATTTCCACAGCCATTGTTAACCGATCTTGGCCACGTAGATCGTGAGTTGCTCCCCAAGAGCTTTCGCACCGCTGCAACTGCCCGAGTTAATCTGTAAGCGCATGTTCAGCCGAAGCCGGGATCGGTGCTATTGCGCGGGAAGGGGGTAGGGGGAGAACTCAGGCAAGCCGAAAGCGGTACCGGCGTACCCGCTCGGTCTCTTCTCCAGTTTCCATAGACTTTGCGCCAAAAGGGTCACGCGAAGCGGCTTTGTTGCGCGAAGCGCGTGAAGCCCGGACTTCCCCTTTCCCCAGACGCACTTATCCTACGGGCTCTGTTACGGGTATGCCGAGCGCGGTGTAGACGTTCAGGACA
>NZ_QBKN01000003.1 GCF_003054175.1 Allosediminivita pacifica | reverse complement strand
GGACTAACCGGCGCGACCTGCTGCAATGTCCTATCGGTGCGCCAAACCTGAAGCAGCCATCTGCGCATCCGCAGCGAATGCACCCTTTGTCCCGCAGTGCCGCGACTCGGGCCATTCGCAGAGAAGGTCCGCAATGAGCCCATCTCTCCCTTGATACTCGTGCGACCGACGCCGGGCCAGCGCCGGACCGTGGTTTGGCGCCGCGCCCTCTGAGGTCCGCGCTTTATCTCGGCCAAGCCCGGATGACCTCTGAACGATGCCCTGCAATTGCCAAAGCGCCAGACCGCCCGGACGGTCCGGCGCTGGCCCGGCGGGGCTGAAGCCCCTTGTTCCGGGCCTGTCAGGGCATGGCCCGGAGGGTAGCAAAGTCCGCTGTGCCGCCGCTCAGGCCATCCGCAATGACGGTCCGGCTCGGGCCAATTACCGACCGAAAGCGAAGCCCCCGGCGCGGAATCAAGGGGCGTCAGCCCCGCCGCGCATCGCAGCCGCGCCCCCACGCGGCGGCGATCTGGTGACGCTAGGCCCCTCGTGTCGAGGTCATCCGGATTTGCGGAGATAAACCAAGGGGATCATCGGTCCGGATCGCCACCGCGCGCGGCTGCCATGCCCGGCTCGACCTCATTGCCACGAGAATAGCCATCTCCCACACTCTGGACCCTCGCGCCGGATGACCGCTTCGACATAGGCGGCCCAGCTTGGCGCTACTGCACCTTCCGGTAGATCCTCCCGCCACCGGCCTTGCGCCCGGTATCCTCGGCCTCGGGCACGCGTCCATCGCGTACGGCCCGCAGGAAGGCATTGCCGGTCTTGACCTTCTCGCCGATGGGCAGGTCGTCCCATGTCTCGCCCCAGACCTCGGGCAGATGGAAGGTCTCGGCCTCCCATTCCGCGATCGCACCGCGCAGCGAATTGAGCGTCTTTTCGTCCATTTCAATCTCCATCGTTCCGGTCACGGAACGGCCCGCGCAGGGCAGAGGTTGCACCCTGGACCCGCGGCACTCCGGCGCCGCCCAATCCGGGACATTCTTAAGAAGCGGTAAACCGCACAGACTAACCTATTGATTTCTAAAGGACTGAAAAATGTCCCGGCCCGGGACACCCGCGGCGTCGGCTTGCGCCGCCCTCCCCATACCCCCATATGGCCCGCAGCACGGAAAGGAAGAACAACATGTCCGAACAGGAGTTTCCCGGCTGGCATGGCACCACCATCGTCGGCGTCCGCAAGGGCGGCGAAGTGGTCGTGGCCGGCGACGGGCAGGTGAGCCTCGGCAACACCGTCATCAAGGGCAGCGCCCGCAAGGTGCGGCGCATCTCGCCCGGCGGCTATGACGTCGTCTGCGGCTTCGCCGGCTCCACCGCCGACGCCTTCGCCCTGCTCGAGAGGCTGGAAACCAAGCTCGAAGCCACTCCCGGCCAGCTTCAGCGCGCCTGCGTCGAGCTCGCCAAGGACTGGCGCACCGACAAGTACCTCCAGAAGCTCGAGGCCATGCTGATCGTCACCGACGGCCGCGATCTCTACGTCATAACCGGCGCCGGCGACGTGCTCGAACCCGAGGACGACATCGCCGCCATCGGATCGGGCGGCAACTACGCCCTCGCCGCCGCCCGGGCCATGATGGACAGCGACCGCGACGCCGAAGCCGTCGCCCGCCGCGCGATGGAGATCGCCTCGGGCATCTGCGTCTTCACCAACGGAAACCTGACGGTCGAGCGGATCAAGGGCTGAGCGCCCGTCCCTCCGGCTCCCGTCATTCTCAAGGACACTTCATGACCGATCTCACCCCCCGCGAAATCGTCTCCGAGCTCGACCGCTTCATCATCGGGCAGGCGGACGCCAAGCGCGCCGTGGCCGTGGCGCTGCGCAACCGTTGGCGGCGCAAGCAGCTGTCGGACGACCTCCGCGACGAGGTCTATCCCAAGAACATCCTGATGATCGGCCCCACCGGCGTCGGCAAGACCGAGATCTCGCGCCGCCTGGCCAAGCTCGCCCGCGCGCCCTTCATCAAGGTCGAGGCCACCAAGTTCACCGAGGTGGGCTACGTGGGCCGCGACGTGGAGCAGATCGTGCGTGATCTTGTCGACGCTGCCATCGCCCAGACCCGCGAACAGATGCGCGAGGACGTGAAGGCCTCGGCCCACCAGGCGGCCGAGGACCGGGTCATCGCCGCCATCGCCGGGTCCGACGCCCGCGAGGGCACGCGCGAGATGTTCCGCAAGAAGCTGCGGAACGGCGAGCTGGACGACACCGAGATCGAGCTCGACGTGAGCGAGAACCAGAACCCGTTCCAGGGGATGGAGATCCCCGGCCAGCCCGGCGGCGGCCAGATGGGGATGATGAACCTCGGCGACATCTTCGGGAAAGCCTTCGGCGGCAAGACCACCCGCAAGCGGATGAAGGTCTCCGAGAGCTACGAGATCCTGATCCAGGAAGAGGCCGACAAGCTGCTGGACGACGAGCAGGTCAAGCAGGCGGCGCTGACCTCGGTCGAGCAGAACGGGATCGTCTTCCTCGACGAAATCGACAAGGTCACGGCCCGCTCGGACGCCCGCGGCGGCGACGTGAGCCGCGAGGGGGTGCAGCGCGACCTGCTGCCGCTGATCGAGGGCACCACCGTCTCGACCAAGCATGGCGCGGTGAAGACCGACCACATCCTCTTCATCGCCTCGGGCGCCTTCCACATCGCCAAACCCTCGGACCTGCTGCCCGAGTTGCAGGGGCGGCTGCCGATCCGGGTGAACCTCTCGGCCCTGTCCGAGCAGGACTTCGTGCGAATTCTGACCGAGACGGACAACGCCCTGACCCGGCAATATACCGCCCTGATGGAGACCGAGCAGGTCACCGTGGAATTCACTGAAGAAGGCATCGCGGCGCTGGCCAAGATCGCCGCCGACGTGAACCAGTCGGTGGAGAATATCGGGGCCCGGCGGCTTTATACGGTCATGGAGCGGGTCTTCGAGGAGCTGAGCTTCACGGCGCCCGACAAGACCGGGGAGAAGGTCGTGGTGGATGCCGATTTCGTGGAGCATCACCTGGGCGAGCTGACCCGCTCGACGGACCTCAGCCGCTACGTGCTCTGAGGGTGTCCCACGGTGGGACATTTTTCGGACGTATATAAATCAATGGGTTACAGAGACGAATTTGCCGTTTCTTAGGAATGTCCCACGGGAGGGGCGTTTCAGCTCTTTCACTCTGGCCCTCTCCCCCAAGGGGAGAGGGGATGTGTTGCGCTCTCCGCGCGAGGGGCGTTTCAGCGCGGCTTCCGACTCGTCCACACCCCCTGGACGCCCCCTCCCTGGCCCTCCCCCTGACAGGGGGAGGGGATCTGTTGCGCATACTAAGCCCGAAGCGCGCCATGCTGACCGGGGCGTGAGGAAACGGGCGGTCGTGCCCTACCGCCAAGGCGCCGTGTCAGGTGTCTGGCAGATATCCAGCTAGAGCCCGCCTGGACAAACCCTCGCGTGACACGAGCGGCAGGAACACACGGTGGGGCGCACGAAGCCCAAGCATTTGCGCCCGTTCCAGCTTCGCCCGCCCCATTCTCAGTCGGCGGCCAGCGGTACATCCCGCTGCGCCTTCAGTTCCGACAAACGGGCCCTGAGCGTGGCACCGATATTGTCGAAAGCCGTGCTGCCCAGGACCAGCCTGCGCGGTAGCTCCTGCTGCTCGGCGAGGGCGATCATCGCGTCCACGCTGCGCCCGGCATCGGCGAGTCCGGCGAAGCTGTCGCCCGTGCCTCCCTCGGCAATCGCGCGCAGGTCGCGACGTACGGCGCCCACGTTACTTTCCTCGTAGGCGGGTATGGTCTGCGCCATATCGACCGATGTGGCGAACTCCGTGGCGGTGGGCCCGGGCTCGATCAGTGTCATCTCGATCCCGAAGCCCGCGACTTCCTGCGCGACAGCTTCGATGAAGCCCTCGATGCCCCATTTCGTCGCGTGATAGAGGCTGAAGCCGGGATAGGCCAACTGGCCCCCTTCGGAGGAGACCTGCAAAAAGCGCCCGCCCTGTTGACCCCGCAGATGCGGCAGGGCTGCACGCACGAGATCGATTGCACCGGTCAGGTTTGTCGCAATCTGGCGGGAAATGGCCGCGTCGCTCAGTTCCTCGGCGGCGCCGAAAAGCCCGTAGCCGGCATTTGCGATGATGACGTCGATCCGACCTTCACGAAAAGCTGCGTCGATGCTGCCACGGATCGAGGCCGGGTCTGTCAAATCCATGTGCAGCACACGCAGGTTCGGGTGCTCCAATGTCAGCGAACCTTCGCGACGCACCGTTGCGAAAACCTTGTCCCCGCGCGCCAGCAGCTTTTCGGTCAGGAGACGGCCAAATCCCCGTGCGGCGCCAGTGATGAACCATGTCTTGGTCAATGGAAAACTCCTTTTGTCGTCGTCCTTCCTACTTGGCGCCGAACGGATTGATCCGGTATCCTCAACATATCGCATGCATTGGTGAGAAGAATTTGACAGTAGTCCCGCCACTTTCCGACCTCACCGCCTTTGCCACGCTTGCCCGGCACTGCAGCTTCAGCCGCGCGGCCGATGAGTTGGGCGTGTCACGCTCGGCGCTCAGCCATACGGTTCGGGTGCTGGAAGAGCGGTTGGAGATGCGACTGTTTCATCGCACCACACGCAGCGTATCGCTCACCGAGCAGGGCGCGGAGCTTCTGGCGCGCGTCAAACCCGTGATGGGGGACCTGGAGACGATCTTCGATGATCTCGCGGAGCGGCAAGGCGGCCCCTCCGGATTGCTGCGGATCAACGCGTCCGAGAGTGTCGTGCGTCTGCTGATGCAACATGTCGTGCCGACCTTCCTCCAGCGCCACCCCCGCATGCAGCTGGATCTTTCCAGCGAGGGTCGCTTTGTCGACATCGTCGCCCAGGGCTTTGACGCGGGCGTGCGTTTCCGCGACGCGGTGCCGCTGGATATGATCGCGGTGCCCTTCGGCGGGCCCGAGCGCTTCGTCGCGGTCGCGTCGCCGGACTATCTTGCGACCCATCCCGCCCCCGTGGAGCCAGCCGCCCTGGCGCACCACAGGTGCATCCGCCACCGCATGCCGAGCGGTGCCGCCTATTCCTGGGAATTCGAAACCGAGGACGAACGGCTCAGCATCGACGTGCCCGGCGTTCTGACGTTGGACCATGTCGGACTGATGGTCGAAGCCGCCGCGTCGGGGATGGGGATCGCCTATGTCCCGGAAATTGCGGCGCGCGCGGCGCTTGGGAATGGCCAGCTCGAGCTGGTTCTCGAACAATGGTGCCCTGCCGGACCGGGCTTGTGTCTTTACTATCCCGGGCGGCGCCATTTGCCAGCCGGTTTGCGTGGCTTCATCGACGTGCTGCGCGAAACCCTTCCCAACGGATGAGACAGCCACCTTTGAGGAGAGACCGGCCCGAGGCGGTTCGGCGGATTCGCCTTCCCGGGGTCGCGGCCCAAAAGAAAACGCCCCGCCGTTTCCGGCGGGGCGCTTGTGATGTGGGACCTTCAGGCGGGAATCAGGACATCCACCAGCGTTCGGCGAAGCGGGAGTTGTCCATCTGCCAGAGGTTGCCGATCACGTCGGGGGTCTGGACCTTGGTGTTCATCGCCTCGACGAAGTTGGCGAACATGGGCACCAGCACGCCGCCGTCGTCGCGCAGGATCTGCTGCATCTCGTGGTACATCTCGCGGCGCTTGTCGGAGTCGAGCTCGGCGCGGGCCTCGATCAGCAGGTTCTGGAAGCGGGCGCTGTCGTCCGCGTCCCACTGGCTGTCGTTCCAGGGGGCGCCGGCCTCGTAGGCCGACGAGAACATCCAGTCTTCGGTGGCGCGGCCGGACCAGTAGCTGGCGCAGAAGGGTTTCTTGAGCCAGACGTTGGACCAGTAGCCGTCCGCCGGTTCCTGCACCACGTTGATGTTGATGCCGCCCGCCTTGGCCGAGGCCTGGAAGAGCTGCGCCGCGTCGACCGCGCCGGCGAAGGCCGCGTTGGAGGCCGAGAGGTCGATGTCGAGGCTGTCGAGACCGGCCTGCTTGAGGTGGTACTTCGCCTGATCGGGATCGTAGGCGAGCTGTTCCATGTTCTCGAAGTAGTACTGGTTGGCGGGGCCGATGGGGGTGTCGTTGGCGACCTGGCCATGGCCCAGCAGGATCTTGTCGACGAGTTCCTGGCGGTTGATGCCGTACTTGAGCGCGCGGCGCACGTTGACGTCGTTGAAGGGCGCCACGTTGGTCAGCATCGGGAAGGTGTAGTGCTGGTTGCCCGTCACTTCCTGGATGCGGATCTGCGGGTTCGCCTTGAGCAGCGATTCCGTCTTGAAGTCGATGCGGTTGATGGCGTCGACCTGGTTGGTCATCAGCGCGTTCATGCGGGCGGTGGTGTCGTTGATCGCGATGAACTCGAGCTCGTCGAACCAGCCGGCTTCGCCGTCCTTGTAGTGGCTGTCCACGCGGGTGCCCACGAAGCGCACGCCGGGCTCGAAGCTCTGGACCTTGTACATGCCGGTGCCGATACCGTTGGCGATGGCTTCCTCGATCTGGCCGGCCGGGTACATCAGCAGGTGGTAGTCCGACATCAGGTAGGGGAAGTCGGCGTTGCCCTCGGCCAGCGTGAACTGGACCTGGTGGTCGCCGGTCTTCTTCATCTCGGTGATGGAGGAGACGATGGGCTGGGCGGCGGACTTGGAGCCCTCGGCGACGTGGAGCTGGAGGCTTTCGATCACGTCGTCGGCGCCGAAGCTCTTGCCGTTGTGGAAGGTGACGCCCTGGCGCAGGTTGAAGGTCCAGGTCTTGGCGTCGGGCGAGGCCTCCCAATCGGTTGCGAGCTCGCCCCGGAGCGAGCCGTCGGCGGCATTCTCGGTCAGCGTGTCGAAGACGGCGCCCTGGCCGGCCGAGATCATGAAGGTGTCGGAGTGCGTGCGGCCATCCCAGCTGTCGGAGCTGTTGGCGCCCGCGAGGCCCACCCGGAGGCGGCCGCCGCGCTTGGCCTGGGCGCGGAGCGGCAGGCCGCTGGCGGCGAGGACACCGGCTGCGGCGCCGGTGGTCAGAAGTCCGCGTCTGGAAATGCGAGTCATTGAAGTCTCCCTATTTATTGGTCGTTGGCGGGCATCCCTCCCGCCTGCGATTCTCAGTCTATCTTATCCGAAGCCGCATCGCCGATGTTGTCACGTCCGCGTTCGGCCAGAAGGTTGGTGAGCCAGTCCGGGTCCATCTCTGGCACCGAGCTGAGCAGAAGGTCGGTGTAGGGATGGTGCGGCGGCGTGAACATCTGCGCCTTGGAGCCCTGTTCCATCACCTCGCCGTCCTTCATCACGACGACCTCGTCGGCGATGGCCTTCACCGTGGCAAGGTCGTGGGTGATGAACATGTAGGCGAGGTTCAACTCGTCCTGAAGGCGGGCAAGAAGCCGCAGGATGCCCTCGGCCACGAGCTGGTCGAGCGCGCTGGTGACCTCGTCGCAGATGATGAACTTGGGCTCGGCGGCAAGCGCACGGGCGATGCCGATGCGCTGCTTCTGGCCGCCCGAAAGCTCGGACGGCAGGCGGTCGAGGTAGGTTTCTGCCGGAAGCTCGATCTGGTCGAGCAGGTCGGCCACGCGGTCGCGCTTCTTGCGGCCGGTGAGGCCCATGTAGAACTGCACCGGGCGGCCGATGATTTCGCCGATGGTCTTGCGCGGGTTCAGCGCGGTGTCGGCCATCTGGTAGATCATCTGGACCTGCCGCAGCTGTTCCTTGCTGCGCTTGCGGTAGTCAGGGGGCAGGATCTGACCGTCGAGTTCAACCTGCCCGGCCTTGGGCGGCAGGAGGCCGGTGATGACGCGGGCGGTGGTCGACTTGCCCGAGCCGCTTTCGCCCACGACGGCGACGGTGCGCCCGGCGTGGATGTCGAAGCTGACGTCGTGCAGGACCTGCACCTTGCCGTAGGCGGCGGTGACGTTCTGGACCGATACGACGGGCGTGGCGTCGGTCGGCACCGGCGGCTTTTCGGGGCGCTCGAAGCTGCGCACGGCCCAGAGGCTGCGGGTGTACTCTTCCTTGGGATTGGAGAGCATCTCGCGGGTCTCGTTCTCCTCGACTTCCTCACCGCGGAGCAGGACCTTGATGCGGTCGGCCATCTGGGCAACCACGGCAAGGTCGTGGGTGATGTAGATGGCGGCGGTGCCGAACTGTTCGACCACGTCGCGGATGGCGGCGAGCACCTCGATCTGGGTGGTGACGTCGAGCGCGGTGGTCGGTTCGTCGAAGATGATGAGGTCGGGCCGGCAGGACATGGCCATGGCGGTCATGGCGCGCTGCAGCTGGCCGCCGGAGACCTGGTGCGGGTAGCGGAAGCCGATCTCGTCCGGGTTGGGCAGGCGCAGGCGGCGGTAGAGCTCCATCCCGTCTTGCTCGGCCTCGGCCTTGGTGGCGGTGCCGTGGTTGATCGGCGCCTCGGCGTGCTGGTCGATAAGTTTGTGCGCGGGATTGAAGCTGGCGGCGGCGGACTGCGCCACGTACGCGATCCGCTTGCCCACCAGCTTGCGCTTGGTCTCGGCGCTGGCGGCGAGCAGGTCGATGCCGTCGAACATGACCGAACCGCCGGAGATGCGCACGCCGTCGCGGGCAAAACCCATGGCGGCGAGGCCGAGCGTGGACTTGCCCGCGCCGCTTTCGCCGATGAGGCCGAGGACCTCGCCCTTGTGGAGGGTGAGGTCGACGCCCTTGATGATGGGATTCCAGTCCTCGTCGCTGCGGCCTTCGATGCGGAGGTCGCGGATCTCGACGAGAGGCTGGCCCTTGTCGCTGTCGGTCATTCCTTCAGCCCCGAGGATTTTTGCAGCATCCAGTCCACCACGAAGTTCACCGCGACGGTCAGGAGCGCGATGGCCCCCGCCGCCATGATCGGCAGGGCCGCGGTGAGCGGGCTGAAGGCCGCGAAGTTGATGAACTGCGCGAGGTCGCGGACCATGGTACCCCAGTCCGCCAGCGGCGGCTGAATGCCCACGCCAAGGAAGGACAGCGCCGCGATCGTCAGGAAGACGAAGCAGAAGCGCAGCCCGAATTCCGCGAGCAGCGGCGCGGTGGCGTTTGGCAGGATCTCGCGGAAGATGAGGTAGCCGAGCCCCTCGCCGCGCAGCTTGGCGGCCTCGATGTAGTCCATGACGACGATGTTCATGCCGACGGCGCGCGCCAGCCGGAAGACCCGCGTGCTGTCGATGACGGCGATGATGACGACCATGTAGACGGTCAGCAGCCATTGCTGCGAGCCCGCCCAGGCGCTGGCGATGGTCATCAGGAGCAGCGCGAAGATCAGGCTGGGGATCGCCATGAGAACGTCGACGACGCGCGACAGGACCTGGTCGAGCCAGCCCTGGATGGTCGCCGCGAGGAACCCGAGAGAGCCGCCCAGCAGGAAGGCGATGAGCGTGGTCGCGAAGGCGATGCCCACGGTGTTCTGCGCGCCATAGATCAGGCGGCTCATGAGATCGCGGCCGATCTGGTCGGTGCCAAGCGGGTGATCGGGATTGCCGCCGACAGACGCATCGCCGCCGGGCAGGGCGTTGACCTGGGCGAAGACCTCTTCCTGGCCATAGGGGGCCAGCACGCCCGCGAAAATCGCGGTGAAGGCGTAGAGGATGATCACGAGGATACCGAAGGCCGCGGTGAGCGGCATGTGGCGGAAGAGCTTCTTCGAGCCGGCGGTGCCCACGTGGCGCCCGAGCAGGCGGAAGAGGAAGGCCGCGATGGCCGCAAGGATGAAGCCGTGCACCGCCCAGTGGAAGAAGGTCACGCCCGCGTCCGGTGTGCCCTGTTCGGTGGTGACGGGCTGGAAGTAGTACCAGATGCCCGCGATCACGATGGCCGCGCCCAGCACGTAGCCGAAGGCCACCGCCAGCGGCATGTCCCGGAAGAGGGGTTTGTTGCCAGTGGCCTTCTGGCCCACAAAGCGGGCAAGCCAGCCCAGCGCCAGCAGGATGACGAGGGCGGCAAGGATGTAGAGCAGTGCGGTCATCGCTTGTGCCTCAGCCTCGGGTTGGAGAGGATCGACAGGATGTCGGCCAGCAGGTTCAGAAGGATGTAGGCGGCCGCAAAGATCAGGCAGCAGGCCTGCACCACGGGGATGTCACGGATTTTCACGCTGTCCACGAAGAGCTGGCCGATGCCCGGGTAGACGAAGACCACCTCGACCACGACAACGCCGGTGATGAGATAGGCGAGGTTCAGCGCGATCACGTTGATGATCGGCGCGAGCGCGTTGGGCAGCGCGTGGTGCGTAATGATGCGCAGGGGCTTCACCCCCTTGAGGCGCGCCATCTCGATGTAGGGGCTGGCCAACAGGTTGATGATCGCGGCGCGGGTCATGCGCATCATGTGCGCGGTCACCACCAGTGTCAGCGTCAGCGCGGGCAGCAGCGTCTTCTGCAGGCGTTCGGCGATGCCCATGTCGGGATAGATGTTCGACAGCGACGGCAACATCGGGTTCAGCACGGCGAGAAACAGGATCAGCACGTAGGCCAGGAAGAATTCCGGGCTGGAGATCGAGCTGAGCGTGAAGACGTTCGCCGCCTTGTCGAAGGCAGAGTTGCGGTAGAGCGCCGCGAGCACCCCGAGGCCCACTGCCAGCGGGACCGCGATGCAGGCGGTGACGCCCGCGAGGAACATGGTATTGGCAAAGCGGGGGGCGATCTGCTGCGCGACGCCGGCATTGCCGCCGCTTTCGGAGCCGACGAAGGCCGAGAAGTTCGCCTGCGCGAAGGAATTGCCCAGGTCGCCTTGCAGCACCCCGGAGAGCCAGTCCCAGTAGCGTACGACCAGAGGCTGGTCGAGGCCAAGGTCACGTCGGATGGCGGCGACCGCCTCGGGCGTGGCGCCCTGACCAAGGATCGCCTCGGCGAAATCGCCCGGCAGCATGTTCACTGCCAGGAAGATCACGATCGAGACGATGAAAAGCGTCAGTACGCCCAGCGCGAGACGCTGGAGGATGATCTTGAGAACAGCGTTCAAGGTGCCCTGTGGATTTTGTTGTTGTTGCGCGCAACCTGACGCCCGGAACACACCATGTAAAGAGGCTGTGTCTTATTTCCGACATTCGTGTCGCTTATGGAAGATCCCCGGGTCGCTTCTAGGCGAAGCTTTCGGCAATCCCGTCCATGACGCGCACGAGTTCGGCACTGATGCCGGGTTCGGACAGGGCGTGTCCGGCGTTGCGGATCATCCGCAGGTCGCAGTCGGGCCAGGCGCGGGCAAGCTCCCACGCGCGGACGGGCGGGCAGATCATGTCGTAGCGGCCCTGGACGATGACGCCAGGGATGCCTTTCAGCACCTGGGCGTTGTCGAGGATCCAGCCGTCGTGTTCGAGGAAGCCGCGGTTGGTGAAGTAGTGGTTTTCCAGCCGGGCGAAGGCGCGGGCGTATTCGCCCGGCGCCTCGCCCCCTTGCCCCGATGAGTAGACCGAGGCGAGCGCATTTTCCCAGCCGCTCCAGGCGCGGGCGTATCGGGTCTCGGTCTGGTGGTCGCCGGAGAAGAGCCGTTGATGGTAGGCAGCGATCATGTCGCCGCGCTCGTCCTTGGGGATGAGATCGCTGAAGCGGGCCCAGGGTTCGGGCCAGAACTGCCCCGCGCCGCCGCCGTAGAACCAGTCGAGCTCGGCCTGGGTCATCATGAAGACGCCGCGCAGGACGAGGTGCGAGACCGCCTCGGGGTGGGAAATCGCGTAGATGAGCGAGAGCGTGGCCCCCCAGCTGCCGCCGAAGACCACGGCCTTGTCGATGTCCAGATCCGTGCGGATGCGCTCGATGTCGGAGACCAGGTGCCAGGTGGTATTGGCCTCGACGCTGGCGTGGGGCCGCGAGCGCCCGCAGCCGCGCTGGTCGAACAGCACCGTGCGGTAGACCTTGGGATCGAAGTAGCGGCGCATGGCAGGGCTGCAGCCGCCGCCGGGCCCCCCGTGCAGGACGATGACCGGGATGCCCTGCGGGTTGCCGCATTGCTCCACGTAGATGGTATGCCCGTCGCCCACCTCGATCATTCGGGTGTCGAACGGGTCGATGGCGGGATAGAGATACTGCACTGCGCGCTTTTGGCTCGGGTATTTGTCCATGGCCTACATATATTGCGCCAGACAGGCAAAAGACCATGGGAGATTGCCATGACCGTTACCGTCGACCCCGCGGAAATCGCCAAGTTCGAGGCAATGGCGGCCGAATGGTGGGACCCGGAGGGCAAGTTCAAGCCGCTGCACATGCTGCAGCCCTGCCGGCTGGACTACATCACCACGCAGATCGCGGGAGAGTTCGACCGGGATCTGTCGGGCGAGGCGCCCTTTGCCGGACTCCGGATCGTCGACATCGGCTGCGGCGGGGGGCTGCTGTGCGAGCCCATGGCGCGGCTCGGGGCCGAGGTGGTGGGCGTGGACGCGGCGGCGGGCAACATTCCCGTGGCGCAGACCCATGCGGCGCAGTCGGGGCTCGAGATCGACTATCGCCACACCACGGCCGAGGCGCTGGCCGAGGCGGGCGAGGGGTTCGACGTGGTGCTGAACATGGAGGTGGTCGAGCACGTGTCGGACCCGCTGGCCTACCTGTCGGCCTGCCGCGCGCTGCTGAATCCCGGGGGGCTGCACCTGTGTTCCACCATCAACCGCAATGCCAAGAGCTTCGGCATGGCGATCGTGGGGGCGGAGTACGTGATGCGCTGGCTGCCCAAGGGCACACACGAATGGTCGAAGTTCATCACGCCGGACGAGCTTTACGAATTGCTGTCGAAGGCGGGGCTGGAGCCGGTGGACCGCAAGGGCTTCGTGTTCAACCCGGTGACCTGGGGCTGGAAGATCAGCGACCGGGACCTGAGCGTGAACTACGTGACGGCCGCGCTGGCGCCGCGGGCTTAGGGGCCGCCCGGGTCATGGATGCAAAAAAGGCGGGCCGGGGCCCGCCTTTTTCGTTGGTCGAGGATCCGGGGCTTACGCCGCTTCGGAGATGTAGACCGACTTGATGTTCACGAACTCCTTCATGCCGAAGCCGCCGTGTTCGCGGCCGTAGCCGGAGTCCTTCACGCCGCCGAAGGGCATGTTGGGGATCGCGATGTTGAAGCCGTTGACCGAGACCATGCCGGTGTCGAAGTGCCTGGACGCCAGTTCGCGGGCGCGCTTCTCGTCCTTGGAGAAGATACCGCCGCCGAGGCCGTAGCGGCTGTCGTTGGCGATGCGCATGGCGTCTTCGTCATCCTTGGCACGGATGATCGAGGCGACCGGGCCGAAGAGCTCGTCGTCATAGGCGGGCTGGCCGGGCTTCACGTCGACGAGGACGGTGGCCGGGTACCAGGCGCCGGGCTTGTCCGGCACTTCACCGCCAGCGAGAACGCGGGCGCCGTTGGCCACGCTGTCCTGAACCTGCTGGTGCAGGTCATCGCGCAGGTCGGTGCGGGACATGGGGCCGAGCTTGGTGTTGTCGTCGGTCGGATCGCCCAACTCGATGGCCTTCACCTTCTCGACGTAGCGATTGACGAACTCGTCGTAGTTCTTGTCGGTCACGACGAAGCGCTTGGCGTTCACGCAAGTCTGGCCGTTGTTGTACATCCGGCCCTGCACGCAGGCATCGACAGCCACGTCAAGATCGGCGTCGTCGAGCACGATGTAGGCATCGTTGGAGCCGAGCTCGAGCACGGATTTCTTGAGATGCTCGGCGGCCTTCTGTGCGATGATGGCGCCGGCCTTGTCGCTGCCGGTCATGGTCACGCCGCGCACCAGCTTGTGGCCGATGATCTTGTCGGACGTGTCGTGGTCGATGACCAGCACGGTGAAGAGGTCCTTGGGCAGACCGCCGGCTTCCAGCACCTTCTTGAGGAAGAGGCCGCTGCCGGTGCAGTTCTCGGCGTGCTTGAGCAGGACGCCGTTGCCGGCCATCAGGTTGGCGATGGTGTAGCGCACGGCCTGATAGCTGGGGAAGTTCCAGGGCTGGATGCCGTAGATCACGCCCACGGGGGCGTAGGTCACGACGCCGGTGCCGCCGGGGATGTCGCGTTCCTCGTCGGCCAGTTCGGAGGGGCCGTTTTCGGCGGTGAAGTCGCAGATCGAGGCGCAAAGTTCGACCTCGTCACGGCTGTCGCCGATCAGCTTGCCGACCTCCTGCGTCATCAGTTGCGCGAACTCTTCCTTGTTGTCGCGCAGGGCCTGGCCCACGCCACGGATGATCTCGGCACGTTCCTGAGTGCTTTTCAGCCGCCATTGGTCGAAGGCGGCGTGGCAGGCCTCGATCGCGTCGAAGGCCTGGTTTTCGTCCATCTGGTCATAGGTCGTGATGGTTTCTTCGGTGGCGGGGTTCACCGTCTTGATCTCGTTGCTCATCTCGAACCTCTCGGTGTCAATTCTGTAGGGCTGGAACGCCATGTGCCGGTGAGGTTTCCATCACATGAGTTTGACAAGCGGCCGGGAACCGGGGGGATCAGGTCGGGCTGAGCGGGCCTGTCGCGGGGGAAACGGGGCGCTGTGCCGGGCCCCGGACGGCGCGCAGGGGCGCTGCCCCTCTGGCCCCTGCGGGGCCATTCACCCCGGGAGTATTTGAGCCAAGAAGAAGCGGGGGCGGGCTGCGCCTGTTCAGACGTCGCGCTCGAGCTTGACACGCAGTTCGCGCAGGACCGGCAGCGCGGCGCGGACCTTTGTTTCGCCCAGTTCGTCCATGAGCTCGGTCACTACGGGGGTGATGGCGGCGAGCGCCGCCTCGCGGGCGGACTGGCCGGCGGGGCTGATCGAGACGAGCTTGCGGCGGGCGTCGTCCCAGTCGGGGCGGACGTGCACGTAGCCCGCGATTTCCAGCTTGCCCAGCGTGTTGGTCATGGCGCCGCGTGTGACGTGGAAGGCGCGGGCCAGTTGGGCGGGGGTCTTTTCGCCGCCGCGCGCGAGGTGGTTCAGGACGGAGAAATGCGAGATTTCCATCCGGTTGGGCATGACACGGGTGAGGCGGGCACGCAGGAGCTGGTCGGCGGTCAGAAGTTCGCCGAAGAGGGTGATGGCAAGCGCGCCGGCGTCGCTCATGCCGGCCCCGTGAAGCTGCGGTCGTGGGTGAGCGCGGGCACCTTGCGGCGGGCTTCGTCGACGCGGGTCAGGTCGAGGTCGATGACGTGCAGGCCCGGGTCGGTCCCGGCATCGAGCAGCACCTCGCCCCAGGGCGACACGACGAGGCTGTGGCCGTAGGTCTTGCGCGTGCGGCCCCGCTGCGCCGGGTGGGTGCCGGTCTGGGCGAGGGCGAGGACGTAGCAGCCGGTTTCGATCGCGCGGGCCTGAAGAAGCGGTTGCCAGTGCCACGGCCCCGTGCCGGGCGAAAAGGCCGAGGGCACGCAGAGCACCTGCGCGCCGGCCTGCGCCAGCGCCCGGTAGAGATAGGGGAAGCGCAGGTCGTAGCAGACCGTCATGCCGAGCGTGCCGAAGGGCGTGCGTGCGGTGACAGCGCGGTCGCCGGGGGCGTAGCCCGAGGATTCGCGGAAGGTCTCGGTCTCGCTCACCTCGACGTCGAACATGTGCATCTTGTCGTAGCGCGCGGCGACGTTGCCCGCGTCGTCGATGAGGATCGAGCGGTTCACGAAGCGGGTTTCCGGCGGTTCGGCCCTCAGCGCGAGGGAACCCGCGAGCACCCAGAGCCCGAGGCGCGCGGCCTCGGACTTCAGGGTCGTGAGGAAGATGTCGTCTTCCTCGTATTCCAGCACGGTTCTCTGGTGGGCGCGGTCCAGCGAGACGCAGTTGGTGACCTCGGGCGTCAGGGCGATCTGCGCGCCCTGATCCGCCGCGTCGCGCAGCATTGGCAAGACAGTGTCGAGGTTGGCCCGCGGGTCATCGCCCGAGGTGAGCTGAAGCAGCGCCGCGCGCATCAGCCGGCGAGCAGCGGGTCGAGCTTGCCATCGCGGTCGAGGGCATAGAGCTCGTCGCAACCACCGACGTGGGTGTCGCCGACGAAGATCTGCGGCACGGTGTGGCGGCCGGCGGCCCGGTCCATCATCTCGGACTTGCGGGACTGGTCACGCATGACGTCGATCTCGGTGAATGCGACGCCCTTCTGGCTGAGCAGGCGCTTGGCGGCGTGGCAGAACCCGCAGATGGGGGTGGTGTAGATCTCGACTTTTTGCATGGTCGGCTCCTTTCGGGGTTTGTCCCTGATTTAGGAAGCCTTGGCAACGCGTGCCAGCACCGCGACGCAGACCTCGGTCGCTCCGGCGGCGAGACAGGCCTCGGCCCCGGCGGCGAGGGTGGCGCCGGAGGTCATCACGTCGTCGACCAGCAGGACGGGGCGGTCTTCGAGGAATTCGCGCCGTGACGGGGTGACCTTGAGCGAGCCTTCGAGGGCCGCGAAGCGTTCCTCGCGGTCCTTGCCCTTAAGCTGCGGGGTAGGTTTCGGACGACAGAGCGCGTCAGGACAGTAGCCCACGTCGAGGATGCGGGCGAGCGGGCGGGCCAGCAGCGCGGCCTGGTTGTAGCGGCGGCGCAGGTGGCGGCCGAAATGCAGCGGGACGGGGACCACCAGCCAGTTCTCGCGCCGGATGGGCATCAGGCGGCGGGCCATCCACTGCGCGGCGGGGGTCGCGATGTCGTGGCGGTCGGCGTGCTTGAGCGCCATCGCGAGTTCGCGGCCCCGGTCGCGGTAGAGCAGCGCGGCACGGCCCTGCGCCCAAGGACGGGCGTTGGTCAGGCAATCGTCGCAGAGCTCGGCACGGTCGGAGGTTCCGGGCAGCGGCGCGTCGCAGGCATCGCAGCCGAGACCGGAAACAAAGGGCGTGTCGCGCCAGCAATCGGGGCAAAGGGCGAAATCGCTTTCCACCATGCCACCGCAGGACAGGCACCGCGGCGGGTAGATCATCCGCACCAGCGTTTGCATCCGGGTCACGCCCATCCTATCTGCCCCTCATGTCCGAGACCCCGCATCTGACCGACCGTGCCGCCCTTGCCCGCCACCGGGCGAAGGCCAGTGAATTCTTCCTCCACGAAACCGCGCGGGAGGAGGTTCAGGATCGACTCGAGATGGTTACGCGGCAGTTAACCAAGCCCGCCATCGTGACGCCTTTCCCGGACCTGTGGCAGGGTTTTCTGCCCGGCGCGCGAGTGGTCGAGGATACGCCGGTGCTGGACCTGCAGCCCGGTGCGCATGACCTGGTGATCCACGCCATGGGGCTGCACTGGGCGGACGATCCGATCGGGCAGCTTGTCCAGTGCCGCCGAGCGATGCAGCCGGACGGACTGATGCTGGCGGTGTCGCTGGGCGGACAGACGCTGCACGAGCTGCGCGCGGCATTGGGGTCGGCGGAGGCCGAGATCACAGGGGGGATTTCGCCCCGCGTGGCGCCGATGGCCGAGATCCGCGATCTGGGCGCGCTGCTGCAGCGGGCGGGGCTTGCGCTGCCGGTGGCGGATTCCTTTCCGCTGCGGGTGCATTACGACAGCGCGCTGCACCTGATGCGGGACCTGCGGGCCATGGGCGAGGGCAATGCGCTGCAGGCGCGGCTGCGGCGGCCGACGCGGCGGTCGGTGCTGATCCGGGCGGCGGAGCTTTACCAAGAGGGCTTTGCCACCGACGAGGGCAAGGTGGAGGCGACCTTCGAGGTCATCACGCTGACGGGCTGGTCACCGGACGAAAGCCAGCCGCAGCCGCTGCGGCCCGGGTCTGCGACCCATCGTCTTTCGGAAGCGCTGAACACGCCTGAGACGCCGCTCAAAGATTGACGCGCGGGGCGGGCAGGATAGGTAAGGCGCGTATCAGAAACAGAGGATGGGACCCGATGCTTGACGCCAGCCAACCTGCCGTGAAACCCGAGCAAGCCCCGTCCGACCACCCGAAGCTGCCGCGCCCCAAGGTGGGGATCCTGTTGGCCAACCTCGGCACGCCGGATCACTACGATTACTGGTCAATGCGCCGCTACCTGGGCGAGTTCCTGAGCGACCGGCGGGTGATCGATTATTCGCCATGGCTCTGGCAGCCGCTGTTGCAGCTGGTGATCCTGAGCACGCGCCCGTCGAAGAGCGGCGCGGCCTACAAGTCGATCTGGAACCACGAGGCGGACGAAAGCCCGCTGATGACGATCACCAAGGCGCAGACCGCGAAGATCCGCGAGACGATGGAGGCGCAGTACGGCCCCGACGTGATGGTCGATTTCTGCATGCGCTACGGCAACCCCTCGACGCCTAGCAAGGTGCGCGAGATGGTCGAGGCCGGATGCCACAAGATCCTGTTCTTCCCGCTCTACCCGCAATACGCGGGCGCGACCTCGGCCACGGCGAACGACAAGTTCTTCGACGCGCTGAAGAAGGAGAAGTGGCAACCCACGGCGCGGGTGGTCGATCCGTATTTCTCGGAGCCGATGTACATCGAGGCGCTGGCCCAGTCGGTGGAACGCGCCTACGGGAAGCTCGACAAGAAGCCCGACGTGCTGGTGTGTTCCTACCACGGCTTGCCGCATCGCTACCTGATGGAGGGTGATCCCTACCACTGCCAGTGCCAGAAGACGACGCGGCTTCTGAAGGAGCGGCTGGGCTGGTCAGAGACCGAGATCACGACCACGTTCCAGAGCCGATTCGGCCCCGAGGAATGGCTGAAACCCTACACGGTGGAAGAGGTCGCGCGGCTGGCCAAGGAAGAGGGCAAGACCGACATCGCGGTCTGTGCGCCGGCCTTCAGCGCCGACTGCATCGAGACGCTCGAAGAGATCAACGAGGAGATCAAGGAGAGCTTCGAAGAGGCCGGTGGCGAGCGCTTTACCTACATCCCCTGCCTCAACGACGACGATGCCCACATCGGGGCACTGTGCAAGGTCATCGACGACAACCTGGGCGGCTGGCTGCGCTAGGCGCGGCGGGCCCGTTCGGCACATAAAAAAAGGCGGTGCCTAAGCACCGCCTTTTTCTTTTCCGTGGATCGGTCGATCAGCTTGCAGCAGCAGCGACGACGGCGATCAGGACCAGCGGGATCAGGATGCCGGCCGAGGAAGAGCTCTGCTGAGTTTCTTCAACGACGACTTCGGGCTCCATGACCACGTAGTCTTTTGCGGGTGCTTCGTAGGAGCCGGCCATTGCGGTGGTTGCGGCGCCTGCGAAGGCTGCGGCGAGAGCGAGTTTCTTCATAGTGTCCTCCAGACAGTTAGCCCGGCGTGGCCCGTTATAGACCTTACGACAGGCACCCAAGACTTACCTCGTATCTCTCACTAAGCAGCAAATTCAGACGATTGCAATTGCTGGAAGATCGCGCCGCATCGGCGTTTTCTGCCCTGTCGTCAAATAAGCAACACCTGCGTTCCGACCTCTGCCATCTCGTAAAGCTCTTCGATGTGCTGGTTGTAGAGGCCGATGCAGCCATTCGACGAACGGCGACCGATCTTGCGCGTGTCGTGGGTGCCGTGGATCCGGTAGTAGGTCCAGCTGAGGTGCAGCGCGCGGGTGCCGAGCGGGTTGTCCGGGCCGGGGCCGACGTAGTCCGGCCACTCGGGGTTGCGCTGCTTCATGGAGGGCGTCGGACGCCAGTCGGGCTCGGGGTCCTTGAGCGTCACGCGGGTCCGGCCGCGGCGCGTCAGGTCCTCGGTCAGCGGCACGGAGGTCGGGTAGAGGTAGTACTCCGCCGCCTCGGTCCAGTAATGGAGCGCGCGCGAGTCGATGTCGACGAGGATGGCGCCCTTGTTCAGGTTGTCGAAGTACGGCTGCCAGTCGAGCGTGCGGAAGCTCGATACGTTCCGGCGCACGATCTGGGAGATATCGTCCTCCACTTCCGTCGTGCCCTGCCCCGTCACGCTTTGCGCCAGAGCGGGTGTGCCGAGGGTCGCCGCGGTTCCGGCCAGAAACGCGCGTCTGTCCAGAAGATGTCGTGCCTTCCGAGTCATCTCACAATCCCGTCAATTTGTGCATGCAACGGTTGGATAATATTGCGCGAATGCCGCATTCGCAAATCAAAGGCCCGTCATCGGCCCGATGCGCGGGATTGTGAGTTTGAACGGCCACTCGGCAGGGGGTAAGCCGGTCCGGGTGAATAGGAGCGGGAAGACAGATATGGACAACAGACTTACACGGCGCTTTTTTCTTCTCGCGACAGCCGCGGGCGGGCTTGCGGCCTGCGCGCCACCGCCACCGCCGGCCCGGCGCTACGGCCCCGACGGCCGCCCGCTGCCCCAAGTCTACCGGATCGGTGATGAAGGCCGCGTGCAGTACCGGATGCTCGATTCGGTGAACGCGCTGCGTCAGGCGGGCGGTCACCCTCCGCTGCAGCTGAACGCCCAGCTCAACGCGGCCGCGGCCACGCACTCGCGCGACATGTCGGTCCAGAACCGCCCGTGGCACTTCGGCTCGGACGGCTCTTCGCCGATCGACCGGGTGCGGCGTGTCGGTTACCAGGGGCGGCTCGTGGGCGAGGCAATCTCGGAAACCTACGAGAGCGAGCTGGAGACGCTCACCGCCTGGATGCAGGACGAGAATATCCGCGAGGTGATCCTCGACGATTCCGCGCGCGATCTCGGCTTCGACTGGTACCAGGAGAACAACGGCAAGATCTGGTGGACCATGGTTCTCGGCGCACCGGATCTGTCGCCGACGCCAGGGGGCGGGACGCCCGGAGAGCGCCCCGCCTGA
Organism: Allosediminivita pacifica; assembly: GCF_003054175.1. GTDB lineage: Bacteria > Pseudomonadota > Alphaproteobacteria > Rhodobacterales > Rhodobacteraceae > Allosediminivita > Allosediminivita pacifica. The sequence continues at coordinate 209,055 of NZ_QBKN01000003.1, read as the reverse complement.
TCCCGGTCAGGGCGTGATGCGGATCGGGGTGCCGTTGCGGACCATCGCGTAGATCTCCTCGATCTCGCGGTCGGTCACGGCGATGCAGCCCGCGGTCCAGTCACGCCCGCCCTTGCGGTATTCCGGCGGTCGCCCGTGGATGAAGATGTCGCCGCCGGGCGACTTCTCGAGCGCCTCGGCAAAGGCACGGTCGTATGGGTTGGGATAGGACACCCCGATGCTGAGGTGAAATTTGCTGTCGGGATTGCGCCGGTCGATGATGTAGTCGCCCTCGGGCGTGCGCCCGTCGCCTTCGATCTGCTTGTGACCCGCGGGCGCGAAGCCGAGCCCGATGTCGTAGGCCTCGAGCACGCGGGTGTGGTGCAGAAGGTACATCCGGCGCGCCCCCTTGTTCACCAACACCTGGGTCACCTCGGGGCCGTTATAGGTCTTGAACTTGTTGTGGCCGCACCCGGCAAGGGCAAGGCCCATCACCGCGATCAGGCAAAAGAAGAGTGCCCGCATACTGTCCTGCTCGTTTATTTTTGGGTTCTGCTCGTTTTCGGGAACCATACCGCAGGACGGGGCATCGCGACACTTCAATCCTTCGTGCGTTCGGCCTCGGCCAGTCGTTTTTCGATGGCCTCGAGCCGCGCGAGCACCGCGTCGCGGTAGGCATCGGTGGCTTCTCCGGTCTCGCGTTCGTGGGCGTCCTGCATGGAGTTCACGATGAGACCGACCAACAGGTTCACCACCGCGAAGGAGGTGATCATGATGAAGGGCACGAAGAAGAGCCAGGCCTGGGGGTAGGTCTCCATCACCGGGCGGACGATGCCCATGGACCAGCTCTCCAGCGTCATGACCTGGAAGAGCGTGTAGGCCGAGCGGGCGAGATCGCCGAACCATTCGGGAAAGGCGTCGGAGAAGAGCTTGGTCGCGATCACCGCGCCGATGTAGAAGATCAGCGCCATCAGCAGGAACACGCTGCCCATGCCCGGCAGCGCGGTGATGAACCCCTCGACCACGCGGCGCAGCCGCGGCGCGACCGAGATCACGCGCATGACCCGCAGCACCCGCAGCGCCCGCAGGACCGAGATCCCCTGCCCTGCCGGCACAAGCGAGATGCCGACGATCACGAAATCGAAGACGTTCCAGCCATTGCGGAAGAAGCGGGTCCCGTGGGCCACCATCTTGGCGATCAGCTCGGCGACGAAGATGGCGAGGCAGGCCATGTCCAGCACGCGGATCAGCGTGCCCCAGCGGGCCATGAGGGTGTCGGAGGTCTCCATCCCGAGGATGACCGCGTTGACCACGATCACCGCGATGATGGCATTCTGGACGTCCGCCCGGTCCATAAACCGGGCGAGGCGCGCGCGTTTGGTCATTTCCGTCCCCCGAGACGCAGGCTTGCAACGCATTCCACATGGGTGGACCAGCGGAACTGGTCAACGGGCTGCACCCATTCGAGGGCGTAGCCCGCCGCCACCAGCGTGGCGCAGTCGCGGGCGAAGGTGACCGGGTTGCAGGACACGTGGGCCACGCGCGGGATCTTCGCCGCGGCGATCTGGGTCACCTGCGCCTCGGCCCCGGCGCGGGGCGGGTCGATGACCACGCCGTCGTAGCGGGTCATCTCGTCGGGCAGCAGCGGGTTGCGGAAAAGGTCCCGCGTCTCGGTCGTCACCCGGCGCAGGCCGCGACCCTTGCGCCAGCCCTCGTCCAGCGCGGCAGTCATGGCGCGGTCACCCTCGACCGCGTGCACGTTGCGCGTGCCCGCCAGCGGCAGGGCGAAGGTGCCACAGCCGGCAAAGAGATCGGCCACCTCCTTTGCACCCTCCAGCGCCTCGACGATCCCGTCGACCAGCGTGTCGGCGCCCTCCTGCGTGGGCTGCAGGAAGGCCCCCGGCGGCGGCACCACGGTGGCATTGCCGAAGGCAAGATGCGGCGGACGGCGGGTCAGGGCCTCGTCCTCCCAGGAAATCCGCGCAAGATCGTGCTTTTCGCCCAGCGCGGCGAGACCCACGCGCAGATCGCCGTCGAGCGGCTTACCGCCCGTGGCATGCACGTCGAGCCCCGCGAGCGTCTCGGTCACCAGCACCGAAAGCTCGCCCTTGCGGCTGGCGCCCAGCACGGCCAACTCCTCGACCATGGGCAGGGCGGCGGCGAGCGCGGGGGTGACCAGGATGCAGTCCGGCACCGCGACGATCACGTCCGAGGCCTTCTGGTGGAAGCCCGCAAGCGCCCCCTTCTTGGTGCGCCGCGCCGAGAACCGGGCGCGCCGTCGCGACTGCGGCGGCGATGTCACGATGGGCCGGATATCAGTGTCGAGCCCCTGAGCCTCGAGCGCCCTGGCAATGACCCCGGTCTTCCACGTGGCGGTAAAATCCGGCGCGGCGTGCTGCAACTGGCAGCCGCCGCAGCTTTTGGCGTGACGGCAGGGGGGCGAGACGCGCGCCTCGACCGGGGCAAGGATCTTAGGCCGGGCCATGTGCTGGCCCGTCACCTCGCCCTCGACCTCCTCGCCGGGCAGCACCCCCGGCACGAAGACCGGCCCGGGCGCGATCCCGTCGCCCTGGTGCCCCAGCCGTTGGATCACGTGCCGTTCAACCGCCATCTGCGCCCCTGCTTCTTCTTGGTCCAAATACTCAAGCACCGCCAAACACGGGCTTAACGCAATGCGCAAGGGTGCACCGCCCGCAACCCACGGCCCGAGCGCATGCGAGGCAACCTGCGCGCGCGGCACGCGCGCCCCATCGAATCACTCGGCCGCGTTGAGGAAACCGCCCGACTGCCGCGCCCAGTAGCGGGCATAAAGGCCGCGGCGGACCAGCAACTCGTCGTGGGCGCCCTGCTCCACGATGGAGCCCGCGTCCAGCACCACGATCCGGTCCATGGCCGAGATGGTCGAGAGCCGGTGCGCGATGGCGAGCACGGTCTTGCCCTGCATCACGGCCTCGAGCGCCTGCTGGATCTCGGCCTCGACCTCCGAATCGAGCGCGCTGGTGGCCTCGTCCAGCACCAGCACCGGCGCGTCCTTGAGGATCGCGCGGGCGAGCGCGATGCGCTGGCGTTGGCCGCCGGACAGCTTCACGCCGCGTTCACCCAGCCGCGCGTCGTAGCCGGTGCGCCCGGAATTGTCGCGCAGCCCGAGGATGAATTCGTGCGCCGAGGCGCGGCGCGCGGCGTCCTGCACCTCGTCCAGCGTGGCCTCGGGGCGGCCGTAGCGGATGTTGTCGAGCGCCGAGCGGTTGAACATGTTGGTGTCCTGCCGGACCACGGCGACCTGGTCGCGCAGCGAGGTCTGGGCGATTTCGCGGATGTCGGTGCCGTCGAGCGTGATGCGCCCGCCCTCGACGTCGTGCAGCCGCAGGAGCAGCGAGACGGCGGTGCTTTTGCCCGCGCCCGAGCCGCCGACAAGCGCCACCTTCTCGCCGGGCGAAATCGCGAGGTCGAAGTGCGTCAGTGCGTGGCTGTCGGTGCCGTAGCCGAAGGACACGTCCTCGAAGCGGATCGCGCCCTTTGCGCCGCGGACGTCGCGGGGCCGGTCGGCGTCGGTGATCTCGTGCGCGGGGGTCAGCGTGTCGATACCGTCCTGGATCTCGCCCACGTGGGTGAACATCGACAGCGACGCCCGGCCCAGCCGGTTGGTCAGCATCGACAGGCGCGTGGTGATCATGGCGGTTGTCGCGATCTCGCCCGGGGTGGCCGCACCGCGGGTCCAGAGGAAGAGCGCGCCGAGGATCGAGACCACGGGCAGGATGCCGCCAAGCGCCATGAGCACCATGCGGAAGACGGCCGAAAGCGTGCCGAAGTCGAGCGATCGGTCGCGGAAGGTGTCGAGCGCGGAAAGCGTGGCACGGTCCTCGTCGCCGTCGCGGGCGAAGAGCTTGACCGTGGCGATGTTGGAATAGGCGTCGACGATCTGGCCGCTGACCTGCGTGCGCGCCCCGGCGCGGCTGGCCGAACGGGTCTGCACGCGCGGGATGAAGTACCACAGCGCCGCGGCGTAGAGCACCGCCCAGACCGCGAAGACGAGCAACAGCCGCGCGTCGATCATCGCCATGAGGACGAAGGAGCCCACGAACATGGCGAGCGAGAAGACCACCACGTCGGTCACCTCGAGCACGAGGTCGGTGAGCGATCGGGCGGTCTGGAGCGCCTTCTGGCTGATGCGTCCGGCAAAGTCGTTCTCGAAGAAGCGCATCGAGTGGCCGAGCACGTGGCGGTTCAGTCGGGCCAGCACCAGCGGAAAGAGGTTCGGCCCCAGCATGACGCCCGAGACGGCGGCGTCGAAGACGAAAAGCACCGGGCGCAGCAGCAGGAAGAAGCCCAGACCGAAAAGGATGACCGGCCAGAAGCTGCCCCAGAAGTCGCCCTGCCCCGCCGCGCCCGAGGCCGCGTCGATCACCCAGCCGGTGAAGCGGGCGGTCACGAGTTCCGACAGGCCGGTGAGGCCGGTCACCAGCACCGTGAGCCAGATCGCGGGCCATGCGCCCGCGAGCGCCCAGCGCATGAAGGGCCACGGCCTGCGGGGCGGCGGGCCGGAGGCCTCCGCGAAGGGGTCGATCAGCCGCGCGAGGCGCCGGATCACTCGGCGGCCTCCGAGCCCTCGTCCGCGCCGAGGAAGCCGCCGGACTGGCGGTCCCAGTAGCGGGCATAGAGGCCGCGTTTCTCGAGCAGCTCGTCGTGGTTGCCTTCCTCGACGATGTGCCCGCCATGCATGACGATGATCCGGTCCATGCTCGAGATCGTGGACAGCCGGTGCGCGATGGCCAGCACGGTCTTGCCTTCCATCACGCGGTCGAGCGCGGTCTGGATCGCGGCCTCGACCTCGGAATCGAGCGCGCTCGTGGCCTCGTCCAGCACCAGGATCGGCGCGTCCTTGAGGATGGCCCGGGCGAGCGCGATGCGCTGACGCTGGCCGCCCGAAAGCTTCACGCCCCGTTCGCCCAAGTGCGCCTCATAGCCCTGGCGGCCCCGGGCGTCGCGCAGGTTCAGGATGAAATCGTGCGCCTCGGCCTTGCGGGCGGCGGCCTCGACTTCCTCCGGGGTGGCATCAGGGCGGCCGTAGCGGATGTTGTCGAGCGCGGAGCGATTGAACATGGCCGTTTCCTGCGTGACCATGCCGATCTGGGCGCGCAGGCTGTCCTGCGTCACCCCGGAGATATCCTGTCCGTCGATCCGCAGGACGCCCTGTTCGGTGTCGTAGAGCCGCATGAGCAGGGCGACCATGGTGGACTTGCCCGCGCCGCTTTCACCCACGATGGCGAGCTTTTCGCCCGGGCGGATGGTCAGGTCGATCCCCTCGACCCCGCCACCCTCGCCGCCGTAGGCGAAGGTGATGTCGTCGAAGGCGATTTCTCCGTTGGGCACCATGAGGTCCTGCGCGCCGGGGGCGTCGTCGATGCGGCGGGCGGGCGCGATGGTGCGCATCCCGTCCTCGACCTCGCCCAGGTGGCCGTAGATGACCATGAGCGTGAAGCTGATCCAGCCGGTCATCTGCGCGAGCCGGATGGTCACCGCCCCGGTGGCGGCGATGTCGCCGGGCGACACGCCCGCGCCGCGCAGGGCGATGGCGGCGGCGACCATGACGACGGGCAGCAGGCCCGCGATGAAGATGAGGCCGAGCCGGAAGACAGTGGTCGCCTCACCGAAGACCAGCGCCTTGTCGCGCAGTTCGGACATGGCGCCGAGGGCGCGTTCATCCTCGTGCCGGGAGCCCGCGAAGAGCTTGACCGTCTTGATGTTGCTGATGGTGTCGACGACCTGGCCGGTGACCATGGCCTGCGCCTCGGCCCGGGCGGCGGAGCGGCTGCGGATGAGCGGCAGCATCACCCGCAGGAAGCCGAGGTAGAGCGCGAACCACGCCACCAGAAGGACGACAAGCCAGAGGCTGACCCCGCCCAGAAGGAAGGCGGTGCCGATGACGGTGGAGAGGCCGAAGGTGATGGCGTTGACGGATTCGACCACGATTTCCATGAGCGACCGGGCGGCCTGCACCTTTTTCTGGGCGACGCGCCCGGCGAAGTCGTTGTCGAAGAAGCTGACCGACTGGCCGATGGTCCAGCGGTAGAGCCGCGCGAGCACCAGCTTGAAGATGTTGGGGCCGATCATGACCGATTGGGTCAGCGCCAGCCCGCCGAAGAGCAGCGGGCGGGCGACCAGCAGCAGGAACACGCCGCCGACGAAAAGCCACAGGTGCGAGACGAGCGGGATGCCCTCGGTCAGGGTGGCGTCGACCGCGTCGACGACGCGGCCGAGGAGATACATCGAGAGCACCTCGGTCACGCCGGCGGTGACGGAAATCGCCACGCCGAGCCAGATGATGAACCAGCCGCCCTTGAGGCACCACATCATGAAGGGGCGCAGGGTGGTCGGCGGCGGGCCCTCGGCGGGTTGTTCCGGGTCGATCTGGTCGCCCGCCTTCCTGATGAACTCACTGAAAAAGCTGGGGATCATTCCGCCGCGTCCTTACCGATAAACCCACCCGACTGACGGGCCCAGAGGGAGGCATATAGCCCGCCCTCGGAGAGAAGCCCGTCATGGCTGCCCTGTTCCACGATGCGACCCTCGTCCATGACGAGGATGCGGTCCATCTGGGCGATGGTGGACAGGCGGTGCGCGATGGCGATGACCGTCTTGCCCTCCATCATGCCGTAGAGCGTGTCCTGGATGGCGGCCTCGACCTCGGAATCGAGGGCGCTGGTGGCCTCGTCCAGCAGGAGAATGGGCGCATCCTTTAGGATGGCGCGGGCGAGCGTGATCCGCTGGCGCTGGCCGCCCGAGAGCTTGATGCCCCGCTCGCCCACCTGCGCGTCGTAGCCGGTGTTGCCCTTGGGATCGGCGAGATCGAGGATGAAGTCGTGGGCCTGCGCCTTCTTCGCGGCCTCGATCATCTCGGTCTCGGAGGCATCTGGGCGGCCGTAGAGGATGTTGTCGCGCACCGAGCGGTGCAGGAGCGCGCTGTCCTGCTGGACCATGCCGATATTGCCGCGCAGGCTGTCCTGCGTGACGTGGCCGATGTCCTGCCCGTCGATGAGGATGCGGCCACTTTCCACGTCGTAGAAGCGCAGGAGCAGCTTCACGAGCGTCGACTTTCCCGCGCCGGAGCGACCCACGAGGCCCACCTTTTCGCCCGGCTCGATCGTCAGGTCGATGCGGTCGAGCCCGCCTGCCCCGCGCCCGTAGTGGTGCGAGAGGTTCTGGATCTCGATCCGGCCCTTGGTGAGTTCGAGCGGTTTCGCGCCGGGGTGATCCACGAGCGTGACGGGCTGGGCGATGGTCTCCATACCCTCGGCCACGACGCCGAGCTGGCGGAAGAAGGAGGTCAGCGCCCACATGATCCAGCCGGTCATGGCGTTGAGCCGCAGGGTGAGCGCGGTGGCGGCGGCCACGACACCGGCCGAGGCCGCGCCCTGCATCCAGAGCGCGATGGCCCAACCGACCACGCCGACGATGAGCACGCCGTTCAGCGTCACCAGCGCCACGTCCATGATGGTGAAGATCCGCATCTCGGCGGCGAAGGTGCGGCGGGCGTCCTCGATCGATTCCTTCGCGTAGTCGAGTTCGCGGTCGTGGTGGGCGAACATCTTGACCGCGTGCACGTTCGTGTAGGCATCGACGACGCGGCCCGTGACCTCGGACCGGGCATCGGAGGCGGCCTTGGAGGCCGGGCCGACGCGCAGGATCGTCCAGCGCATGAGCAGCGCGTAGAGCCCGAGCCAGAGCACCAGCGGCAGCATCAGGCGCGGATCGGCGTCGCCCAGCAGGAAGAGCGCGCCGACGAGGTAGGCGAGCGAGAAGGTGATCGCGTCGAAGACCTGGAAGACGGCCTCGCCCGCGGCGGGGGGCGTCTGCATGATGCGGTTGGCGATGCGCCCTGCAAAGTCGTTCTCGAACCAGCCGACGGACTGGCGCATGACGTGGCTGTGCGCCCGCCAGCGGATGATCGTGCCGAAGTTCGGCATGATGGCGTTGTTGAGCAGCAGCACGTCGAGCGCCTGGATCACCGGGCGGATGAGCAGCACGAAGACGGCGAGCCCCACGAGCGCGGGCCAGTGATCGGCCCAGACCTGCGCGGGATCCCCGGAGAGGGTGTCGACCACCCAGCCCATGACGCCGATCAGCCCGACCTCGACCGCGGCCACGACGATGGAGAGCAGCGTGGCGGCGATGAAGACGCCGCGGAAGGGTCGCGCGAAGCCCATGAGGAAGGGCAGCAGTTTCTGCGGGGGGCGATCCGTCTGCGCATAAGGGGCATAGGGATCGACGAGATTTTCGAAGTAACGGAACATGGCGGAGGCGCCTTAACGGATGGAGCTGGCTGGGGAGGGCGGGCCGCGGAAATGCCCGCGCGCGTGCAGGCGATTTCAGGCGGGGCTGAAAACTGTCCTGTCACGATCCATGCAGCGTCCTCCGATGAGCTGCCCCGGTCTTAGCCGAGCCGCGCGAGCAAGTCACCCCTTGGCGGCGAGAAGCTGCGCGCGGGTGCGCGTCATGCCGGAGGCGATCCAGTCGGCCTCCAGCTCCTGCAGGCGTCTGCCCAGCGCGGCGCCCTCGTAATCGGGCATGAGATCACGGGCGGTGACGGGGAACTTCGCCTGCGCGCCTCGTGCGATGCGAGCCTCGGTATCGGGGTCGGGCCACTGACCAAGGCTGGCCGCGCGCAGGGCGGCGGTGTCGCGGGCGGTGGCCGGGCCGTGGCGCCAGGCGATTTCGGGCAGGTCCTGCGGGCTGCCCGTGAGGTCGCGCAAACGGTCGAGCCGTTTCGCCTGCGCCTTGGAAAGCCGCAGGGCCTTTGCATCCTCGAACCCCGTGACGGCGAGGCGGCGCAGGCCGTCCGGGGAAAGGCCAAGCTGCGCCTCGATGGCCACCAGCGGGCCGAGCGGGTCGGGAACCGCGCCGGGCAAAGTCGCGGCGAGCGCGCCGGTCTGCGCCATGACGGCGAGGGCGGGGGCGGGATCAGGCGCGGCCATGAGCTTGAGCACCTCCTGCCCGACTCGTTCGCGCGAGAGCGTCGCGATGCCGGCGAGGTTCTCGGCGATGGCGGCGAGCGCCTCGGCGTCCCAGCCGTTGTCCGGATCGCCGTACCAGGCGGAGAAGCGGAAGAAGCGCAGGATGCGGAGGTAGTCCTCGCGGATGCGGCGGGTGGCGTCCTCGATGAAGCGGACGCGGCGGGCGTGGAGGTCGGGCAGACCGCCGAGCGGATCGGTGACGGAGCCATCGGGCGCGGCGTAAAGGGCGTTCATGGTGAAGTCGCGACGGCGCGCATCCTCGACCATGTCGGTGGAAAAGCGGACCACGGCGCGGCGGCCGTCGGTTTCCACGTCGGCGCGGTAGGTGGTGACCTCGAACCCCTCGCCCGCGGCAACCACGGTGACGGTGCCGTGGTCGATGCCGGTGGGTACGGGTTTCAGGCCCGCGGCCTGGGCGAGTTCGGTCACGCGTTCGGGGCGGGCATCGGTGGCGATGTCCACGTCGGTGACGGGTGCGCCCAGAAGGGCGTTGCGGACGCAGCCACCAACGGCGTGGGCCGCGTGGCCCGCCTCGGTCAGCATGGCCATGACGGCCTGCGTGCTGTCCCTTGTCAGCCAGTCGCCCGAAACGCGGGTCATGGGGCCATCCGGTCGGCAAGCCCCCGCAGGATGCGGGCGGTGGCGCCCCAGATGTAATAGGGGCCGTAGGGAGCGGTGTAGTAGTGCCTGCGCTGCCCGCGCCAGCGCCGCCACTGGACCGAGAAGCGCGCCGGGTCGGTGACGTGGTCGAAGGGCACGGTGAAGACCTCTTCGACCTCGCCGGGTTCGGCTATGGGATCGAAGCGGCCGGTGACGAGGCCCACCACCGGAGTCATCAGGAAGCTGGTGACGGTTTCATGGGTGGGCAGCGTGCCGAGTATTTCCACCGAGGCGGGGTCGAGGCCGACTTCCTCCTGCGCCTCGCGCAGGGCGGCGGCGGTGGGGTCGGCGTCGGTTTCTTCCTGCTTGCCACCCGGGAAGGCGATCTGGCCGGGGTGATGTTTCAGGCGGGAGGACCGCTTGGTCAGGATCAGCCGCAGCCCGTCATCGGACGGCAGGAAGGCCGCGAGCACCCCCGCCGGGCGCAGCTTGCGGCCCGGCGGAAGCTCGACCTTGGGGTTCAGGTCGAAATCGGAAGAAGGCGCACGTTCCGCGGCCAGCGCGCGGCGCAGCGCCGCGATCTGGTCATCGCACCGGGGGCCGGCCGCGGGCGCGCTCACTTCTTGGCCTCGAACCCGACGGTTTCGGGGTCGAGCTCGTAATGCGCGCCGCAGAACTGGCAGTCGGCGGTCACGATGCCCTCGTCGGTGGTCATCTTCTCGATGTCCTTGGCCGAGTAGATCGAGAGCGACTTGCGCACCCGGTCCTCGGAGCAGGTGCAGCCGAAACGCACCGGCTGGCTGTCGTAGACGCGGGGCTGTTCCTCGTGGAAGAGCCGCACGAGCAGGTCCGTCGGCGGCACGCTGGGGCCGATGAGTTCCATCTGTTCCACCGTGGCGAGGTGGAAGGTCGCGCGGCGCCAGTGCTCGTCGTCCTCGCCCTCGACGAGATCCTCGGAGGTGAGCAGGCCGTCCTGGCCCGAACCGCCCTCGGCATTCACGAAGGGCGAGGCCTTGGGCATGTGCTGCAGCATGATGCCGCCGGCGCGCCAGTGTTCGGCCACGCCCTTTTCGGTCGACTTGCCGAAGGAGAGCGCGAAGCGCGTGGGCAGCTGTTCGGACTGGGCAAAGTAGCTTTCGGCGCAATCGGCGAGCGAGGTGCCCGCGATGGGCGTGATGCCCTGGTAGGGCGTGGTGCCCTGGCCCTGGTCGATCATGATGGCGAAGTAGCCCTTGCCGAGCTGATCGAAGCCCGGGGCATCGGTCACGCGGTCACGGTCGAAGCTGGCGTAGGCACGGATCTTGGCGGGCTCGCCCTCTTCGGAGGGGCCGTAGTAGTCGGTCGCGATCATGCGCACGGGGCCGTCGGTCTGCACCTGCAGGGACAGCTTCCAGCGCAGCTTGACGGTCTGGCCGATCAGCGCGGTCAGGAGGGTCATCTCGGCGACGAGCGCCTCGACCGGATCGGGGTAATCGTGCTGGTTCAGGACGCCCGACAGGACGCCGTCGAGCCGCGCCACGCGGCCGCGCATGTCCGAGCGGTCGAGCTGAAATGGAAGGACGCTATCGTCCCAGGCGATCTTCTCGCTGAGGGTCATGGGGTTTCCTTGCGGGACGGGAGTTGGCATATCGGCGCCATATAAGCGCGAATGGCAGGGGGAAAAAGGGGATGATCCGACGCCATGGAGAGGCGCCCGAGCCGGGACGCCACTATACGCTGCGGCGGGGCGTCTACGCCATCCTGCCGCGCGAGGGGCAGTTGCTGGTGACTCACCAGGCCACGCCGCTGTCGGAATTCCAGCTTCCCGGCGGGGGAATCGATCCCGGAGAACAGCCGCTGGCGGCGCTGCACCGCGAGGTTCTGGAAGAGACCGGCTGGCGCATAGCCGCCCCGCAGCGGCTGGGGGCCTTCCGGCGGTTCACCTACATGCCCGAGTACGATCTCTGGGCCGAAAAGCTCTGCATCATCTACATGGCGCGACCGGTACGCGCCTACGGTCCGCCCTCCGAGCCCGACCACATGGCGCTCTGGATGACGCCGCAGCTTGCGGCGGATGCGCTTGGCAACGCGGGCGACCGGGATTTCGTGGCGCGGTTCTGTCTTTGACATCTAGCAGGCAAGCGGTTCGCCATATTCAAGAAGTGCGGCGGAGACATCGTCGCGAAGCGGCCCGCCCGGCGCCATGCCAGAGCTGAGCCGCCAGAAGAGATCGTCCAGAAGCTCCGGGCCCTGGGCCTGTGCCGCCGCGGCACGGAAGAGGCCGGCGAGCCCCGCCTCGCCCAGCATCTCGCCGTCGCGCATGACGGTTTCGGTAAAGCCGTCGGAATAGAGCAGCAGCCGGTCGCCCGGACCGAGCTTGAAGGGCACGGGGTCGTAGGTGGCGTCGGGGACAAGGCCGATGGGCAACCCGCCGTTGCCCAAGAACTGCAGCATGCCGTCGGCGCGCAGCAGCATCGGCGGCGGGTGGCCCGCCTGCACGAGCGTCATCTCTCCCGTCGCAAGGTCGCCCGCGATATAGGCCATGGTCAGGTAGTCCTCGACCCCCGGATCGCCGGCGAGGCGGGCATTGAGCATGCGCGCGGTGTCTTGGGGCGGGCGCATTGCGGGGCCGAAAGAGATCGTTCTCTCGATCCCGAGATTCTGGTCGGGAAATTTCGGCGACAGATAGCCCGCGACGCGGGCGGTCACCATGGCCGAGGTGATGCCGTGGCCCGAGACATCGATGCAGTAGAGCGCCAGCCCGCTTTCGCCACTGCCGAACATGCCGACGAGATCGCCGCCCACGTGGCCGCAGGGCTGGAGCAGCAGGCTGACCCGGGAGTTGCCGAAGTCGCGCACCCGTTCGGGCACCAGCGCCTGCTGGATCACGCGGGCCTGCCGCAGGTCCCGTTCGATCGCGTCGTGGGCGCGTTGAAGTTCGGCCAGGGTCTCGGTCACGATGCGGTTCTTTTCCGCCAGTTCGCGCTGCATCTGCAGGACGCGGGCGCCGGCGTTGATCCGTGCAAGGAGCTCGTCACCGTCCACCGGCTTGGTCAGGAAATCGTCGGCCCCTGCATCAAGCCCTTCGGTGACGGCGGACTTGTCGCTTTTCGAGGTGAGAAGGATGAAATAGCCGTAGCGTTCGTGGGGAAGCTCGCGGAAGCGGCGGCAGAGTTCCAAGCCGTCGAGCCCCGGCATCATCCAGTCGGAAAGCACCAGGTCGGGGGGCGCCGTGGCGCAGAGGTCGAGCGCGGCCGCGCCGGAGGTGGCTTCCATTACCTCGAATCCGCGACGGCGCAGCATCCCGGCAAGGATCCGGAGCTGCAGCCGGGAATCGTCGACGACAAGCACCCGCCGGAGGGCGTCGGTGCCGCCGACCGGCGGAAACTGCATCGAGCCTTGTGACTGCACCCGTGGTGTCCGTCCCTGAATTGTGGGGCCTTGCGGGCGCATCGGCCGCCCGCCTTGCCGCAGAAATAGGCAGGTAGGCTTAACCGTGGCTGAAGGCGGGAATTCGAGACGAATTTGCGACCGTCATAAGAATTCGTTCACCCGCGGAGTGGCAAACTGGCCGTCGCGGAGGTGCTGAGATGATCGTCTGGGACCGGGTAGCGGAGCTGCGCGAGGAAATCGGGCCGGAGGATTTTGGTGAGATCGTGGATCTCTTCGTCACGGAGGTCTCCGCGGCGATCGAGGAACTGCATCGCACGCCACCGCATCCGAAGGCGGTGGAGGAACAGATGCACTTTCTGAAGGGGGCGGCGCTGAACCTCGGCTTTGCGGACCTGGTCGCGATATGCCGCGAGGGCGAGGAACGCGCCGCGGCGGGCGATCCCTTTGCGGTCACGGCCGCTCAGGTGCGAGACAGCTTTGAACGCTCGCGGGACGAGTTTCTGGAAACCCTGCCCCGCCGATTTGCCGCCTGACAGCCGCGCCGCTCAGACCAGGAACTGCGACAGGACCTCGTTGCGAGTGATGTCCTCGTAGAGGTAGCCGTTGGCGTCGAGACGCGCGAAGAAGCGCTCGAAGTTGTTGGGATCGCTTGTTTCGATCCCGATGAGGACCGAGCCGAAGTTGCGCGCGGACTTCTTGAGATACTCGAACCGGGCGATGTCGTCGTCGGGGCCGAGCAGCTCGAGGAAGGTCTTGAGCGCGCCGGGCCGCTGCGGAAGACGCAGGATGAAGTACTTTTTCAGCCCGGCGTAGCGCTGCGCGCGTTCCTTGACCTCTGGCAGGCGCTCGAAGTCGAAATTGCCACCTGAGGTCACGCAGACCACGCGCTTGCCGCGGATCACCTGGCCCAAGTCGCCCAGCGCGTCGATGGAGAGCGCGCCCGCGGGTTCGAGCACGATGCCCTCGACGTTGAGCAGGTCGAGCATGGTGATGCAGAGTCGATCCTCGTCCACGGTGAGCGTGCTGGCCAGGCCCACGTCCTTGAGGATTTCGAAGGGCGCGGCACCGATGCGGGCCACGGCGGCGCCGTCGGCGAAGGTGTCGACCTTGGGCAGCGTGACCGGGTGACCGGCAGCGAGCGCGGCGCGCAGGCTCGCGCCCCCGGCGGGTTCCACCAGCGAATACTGGCAGGCGGTGCCGAAGTAGCCGAGACAGCCCGAGGCCAGACCGCCCCCGCCCACGGGAATCACCATGTGATCGGGCGCGCCGCCAAGCTGGGCCTCGATCTCGACCGCGACAGAGGCCTGCCCCTCGATCACGTCGGGATTGTCGAAGGGCGACAGGAAGACGCCGCCCTCTTCCGCACAGTAGCTTTGCGCGGCGTGAAGGCAGTCGTCGAAATAGTCGCCGGTCAGCCGGATCTCGATCGCGTCGCCGCCGAAGGCGCGGGTCTTCTGGATCTTCTGCTGGGGCGTGGTGACGGGCATGAAGATCACGCCCCTCTTGCCGAACTGGGCGCACATGTAGGCCACGCCCTGCGCGTGGTTGCCGGCGCTGGCGGCCACGATCAGCTCGGCCTCGGGGCGCTTGCGCATGGCGTTGAAGGCGCCGCGCAGCTTGTAGCTGCGCACGGGGGCGAGGTCCTCGCGCTTGAGCCACACGTCGGCGCCCGTCTTCTCGGACAGGTAGGCGTTGCGCTGCAGCGGCGTGGGCGGGAAGACATCGCGCAGCGCGGCTTCGGCGGCACGGGCCTTATCGGCGAAATCACTCATGGGATTGCCTTGCCGCAAGGACGGGCTTCGCGCAAGTCAGTCGATGGGGCGGCCCTGCACGTAATGGCCGTAGAGCGTGGTCAGGACCGAGATGCCGACCATGGTGGCGATCCAGCCGGTCACCAGCGTGTAGACCAGCGTCAGCAGGCTGCGCGGCTCGCCCGCGAAGTTCGGAAGCTGGATCAGGGCCGTGGCGGCGATGGTGATGAAGGCAAGGATCACGATGGCGCCGTCGCGATCGCGGGTGGCCTTCCAGCTTTCGCGCAGCGACAGCTTGTGGCCCACCGCCGTCGCAGGCAGCGTCACGCCCAGCCGGAAGAAGAGGTAGGATCCGAGGCCCACGATGCCGAGCCCGAAGACCGCAATCAGCGCAGGCGAGACGAGCGCCACCATCGCGATCACGAAGAGCGCCACGAACATGAGCGCGCCCACGGCGAGGAACACGAGGATCGAGCGCCAGAGGTAGGAGAGCATCGCGCCGCCGTGCCACTGCGGAATCCACCCGCGGGGGTATTCCTCTTCCAGCACGAAGCGGTGCCAGCCCACGGCGATCCAGAGGCTGGAGACGATGAAGGCGAGGAACAGCAACAGCGCCATGCCGCCCTGCCCGGACGCGCCGATCTCTTCGGGCGAAAGCCCCTCCCCGCCCGTCGGACGGGCCGGCAGGTAGGCGAAGGCGTAGATCTGGTGGGCCACCTGGACGAGGTAGAGCAGCGCCGACACGCGCAGCGCGTCGCCGAGGTTGTTCACGATCAGGCGCACCGAGTGCACGAAGATCTGCCATCCCTTCATCGCCGTCTCCCCTTCTGGCCGGACACAGCCATGTCGGGTCGCGACCACGGCGTCAACGGGGCCAGCTTGCGGGGACGGCGAAAAGCGGCTACTCCGCCGCGCGAGAATGTGAAGGAGCCCACATGTCCGCGCCCAAGAAAGTCGTCCTCGCGTATTCCGGCGGTCTCGATACGTCGATCATCCTGAAATGGCTGCAAACCGAGTACGGTTGCGAGGTGGTCACGTTCACCGCCGACCTCGGCCAGGGCGAGGAGCTGGAGCCCGCGCGCGAGAAGGCGCAGATGCTGGGGATCGCCCCCGAGAACATCTACATCGAGGATGTGCGCGAGGAATTCGTGCGCGACTTCGTCTTCCCGATGTTCCGCGCCAACGCGATCTACGAGGGGCTCTACCTGCTGGGCACCTCGATCGCGCGGCCGCTGATCTCCAAGCGGCTGGTGGAGATCGCGCACGAGACCGGCGCAGATGCCGTGGCGCACGGCGCGACCGGCAAGGGCAACGACCAAGTGCGCTTCGAGTTGAGCGCCGCGGCGCTCGACCCCGATATCCAGGTGATCGCGCCCTGGCGTGAATGGGACCTGTCCTCGCGCACGGCGCTTCTGGACTTTGCCGAGAAGAACCAGATCCCGATCGCCAAGGACAAGCGCGGCGAGGCGCCCTTCAGCGTGGACGCGAACCTTCTGCACACCTCGTCCGAGGGCAAGGTGCTGGAAGATCCCGCCGAGGACGCGCCGGATTACGTCTACCAGCGCACGGTCGCGCCCGAGGATGCGCCCGACACGCCGGAATACGTGGAAATCACCTTCGAGAAGGGTGATGCCGTGGCCATCAACGGTCACGAGATGTCGCCCGCCGCGGTGCTGACCAACCTCAACGAGCTGGGCGGGCGTCACGGCATCGGGCGGCTCGACTTCGTCGAGAACCGCTTCGTCGGGATGAAGTCGCGCGGCATCTACGAGACGCCCGGCGGCACCGTGCTGCTCGAGGCGCACCGCGGGATCGAGCAGATCACGCTCGACAGCGGCGCGGGGCACCTGAAGGATTCGATCATGCCGCGCTACGCGGAGCTGATCTACAACGGCTTCTGGTTCTCGCCCGAGCGCGAGATGCTGCAGGCGCTGATCGACAAGAGCCAGGAACGCGTGAGCGGCACCGTGCGGCTGAAGCTCTACAAGGGCTCGGCGCGGACGATCGGGCGCTGGTCGGACCAGAGCCTGTATTCCGAGGCGCACGTGACCTTCGAGGACGACGCCGGTGCCTACGACCAGAAGGACGCGGCGGGCTTCATCCAGCTGAACGCGCTGCGGCTGCGGCTGCTGGCGGCGCGGCAGCGTCGGACGAAGTAAGACGGCAGGGCCCTTCGGCTGAGTTTCAGTACGGAGGGCCCGGATCCTCAGACGAGCCGGGCGCGCGCCGGACCGTGGTATGGCGCTGCAACCTCTGAGGTCAGCACTTTATGCCCGCCAAACCCGAACGACCCCTGATCCCAGCCCTGCAATGACAAAAGCGCCAGACCGCGGGGACGGTCCGGCGCTCGCCCGGCGGGCCTGCGGCCCTTGTCCCGGGCGGTCCGCGTTCAAGCCTTGCGCAGTTCCGGCGCGACCTGTGTGCCCAGCACCTCGATGGCTTTGAGCATTTCACGGTGCTCGATGATCCCGATGGCCATCTGGATGGTCACGCGGTCGAAGCCGATGTCCTCTTTCAGGCTCAGGATCTTGTCCACGAGCTGCGCGGGGCTACCCACGAACATGGCCCCCTCGGGCGAGATCGAGGCGTCGTATTGCGCGCGACTTTGCGGCGGCCAGCCGCGTTCGCGGCCGATCTGGTCCATGACGGCCTTCTGCGCCGGGAAGAAGAGGTCGGCTGCCTTCTGGCTGTCCTCGCCCACGAAGCCGTGCACGTTGAGCGAAATGCGGGCCTTGTCCTCGTTGCCTTCGTGCGCGGCGGCACGGCGGTAAAGGTCGGCCAGCGGCGCGAACTGGCGCGGGCGGCCCCCGATGACGGCGATGGCCATGGGCAGCCCGTTCATGCCCGCGCGAACGGCGCTTTGCGGCGTGCCGCCCACGGCGACCCAGAGCGGAAGCTTTCCCTGCACGGGGCGCGGGTAGACGCCCAGCCCGTCGACCTTGGGGGTGAACTTGGTGCCCGGCCACTCCAGCGCCTCACGCTCGTTGATCTGCATGAGCATGGCGAGCTTTTCGTCGAAGAGCTCGTTGTAGTCGTCGAGCTGGTATCCGAACAGCGGGAAGCTCTCGATGAACGATCCCCGGCCCACCATGAGCTCGGCCCGCCCGTTGGTGAGGTTGTCCAGCGTGGAATACTGCTGGAAGACGCGGATCGGGTCGTCGGAGCTGAGCACCGAAACCGCAGAGCTGAGGCGGATGTTCTTGGTGGTGCGCGCCGCGCCCGCCAGGGTGACCGGCGGCGAGGTGATGGCGTAGTTCGGGCGGTGGTGTTCGCCCAGCCCGAAGATGTCGAGCCCGACCTGATCGGCGATCTCGATTTCTTCCATGAGGTTGTTCAGGCGCTGGTGGGCATCGACCATCGTTCCGGTGGCGGGGTCCGTGCCGATGTCGCCGAATGTGTAAAGCCCCAGTTCCATGATCTGCCTCCGTTGGTTCGCTCCACAGGTAGGCCCTCGGCGGTCGTTTCAACAGGCGCGCAGACGCACACGGACCGTGCGTGTTGCCGCCACGCCGGGTTCAGTCCGACGCCCCCGGCTGATACGATGGCATCATGGCGACGATTCAGGAATTTCTCGACGCACAGGACGAAAGCTGGCCGGTGGCCCTGCGCGAGCTGGAGACCGGGCAGAAGCTCACACACTGGATCTGGTGGATCTTCCCCCAGCTCGAGGAGCTGGGCCGGTCGCCGCGGGCACGGCATTTCGGGCTTTCGGGTGCGGGCGAGGCGGAGGAGTACCTTGCGCACCCCGTGCTGGGGGCGCGTCTTGTGACGGCGTCGCGCACGCTGCTGAAACACTCCGACAGCAGCGCCGAAGAGATCCTGGGGCCTGTCGACGCGCTCAAGGTGCGATCCTGCATGACGCTTTTCGAGGCCGCGCCCGGCGCCGATCCAGTGTTTTCGCAGGTGATTTCCACCTTCTACGGCGGCGAACGCTGCCCCGTGACGCGGGCCCGGCTGGAGCGCTGAGCCTCTGCCTGAGACGGTGATGCGCGTCTTCAGGTGCTGTGCCAGAGTGCATGTGCGTCTCAAGAAAAGATGGGCCCCGCGCGCTTTTTGTTGCCTGACCCAACGTTAACGGGCAATCCTTCCGTTACCAATTTTTACCAAATCAATCTTTTCGATGAGATAATGGAGAGTGATATGCCGAATGACCGCGGCGATAAGAATACCCGACTGATTTCCCGGACGGGCGGTGCGTCCCGCGGCACGGCGCAGCCCGCCGCGACGGCCCCGCCGAAGACGCGCATCATCGGCACACGCCTTGGCGAGGAGGCCGCCAAGGCCGCAGCCGAGGCCGGCGCCACCGACGACACCCCCATGGCGGATGCCCCCGACCTGCCCGTCACGGGTTGGCTTGTGGTGATGAAAGGCCCCGGCCAGGGAAAGGCGGTCGAGATCCACGAGGGGCTGAACGACATCGGCCGCGATCCCGAACGGGCGATCTGCCTCGATTTCGGCGATGGCGCCATCTCGCGCGAGGCGCATGCCATCCTTGTCTACGAGCCGCGTGAGCGGAGCTTCTTCTTCAACCACGCCGGGCAGCGGAATCTTGTCCGTCTCAACGAGACCGCCGTCATGACGCCGCAGCAGCTCAACCACGGCGACATGCTGGAGATCGGCGAGACGCATCTGCGCTTCGTCGCCTTCTGCGGACCGGACTTCGACTGGGCCGAACTCGACTGATGCAAAGCGACGGCAGCGCCATGGGGGCGCACAAGATGTGTTTCGATGTTGCCAGTGTTCTTTGGCAGGGGGCCCGCCCCTATCAGGAAGACTCGTTGCTGCAGGATTTCGTCGAGGACGGTGCGCGCGGCTACGTGGTTCTGGCAGATGGCATGGGCGGGCATGCCGCCGGTGACGTGGCCTCGGGGCTGGCGGTCCAGACCGTGTCACGCAGCCTTGGCCAGGCGATCCACGAGGGTGAGGACTTCGAGACCAATATCGCGGCCCACCTGAGGGCGGCGGTGCGCCGTGCGAACCGCGCGCTGGCCGACGAGGCCGGAGGTGCTTCGGGGACCGCGCGCATGGGCACGACGCTGATCACCGCGATCCTCTGCGACGCCCGGCTCTACTGGACATCGGTGGGGGACAGCCCGCTTTACCTCTGGCGCGAGGGACGGCTTAGGTTGCTGAACGAGGACCATTCGATGGCGCCGGTGATCGACCGGATGGTCCAGCAGGGTGAACTGTCGGCCGAAGCCGGGCGCAATCACCCGGACCGCAACGCGCTGACCTCGGTGCTGTCGGGCACGGAAGTGGCCCGCATCGACCTGAGCGCGGAGGGCTTCGACCTGCGCCCGGACGACGTATTGATCGTGGCGAGCGACGGGTTGCAGTTTCTCGATGCGTCGCGGATCGAGTGTATCTTGGCCGAGATGGCGTTGAACGCGTCCAGCGCCCGGATCTGCAATGCGCTGCTCGAGGCGCTGCAGATGCTGGACGATCCGCATCAGGACAACGTCTCGATTTGTGTGCTGCGACCCTGCGGGACCGGGATGCCAGGGGCGATCACCGGCAGCATGACGCGGCCACGGCCCGAGATCGGCGAGATCACGCAGCAAACTCCCGAGGCGGAACCGATCGGGACTGCCGCCGAGCCTACGAGCCCCTCCCGGCTTCGGTCGATCTCGCGCCGGATCAAATTCTGGGAATAGCCGGGCACGGGGATTCGACCCGCCGCCGTGGGCGTGGTCCTGCTAAAGGCGCAAGCTGGCCGGCCTGAGGGCGTGAATACCTGACTTGCCGCGCCGCACCTACCGCAAGAAACTTGACGCAAGGGAAGTCGATAAGCTTACTTAACAGAGATTTTTATCAAAAGTTGTATTGCCATGATCGCGAAATTCGCCCGCATTCCCGTATTCACTTCAATTCTGGCCCGCGGGCGTGCCCTGATACCGGCACTTGCGCTTGTTCTCGCCGGCCAGGCGGCACAGGCGCAGGACGGCGGCGCGAGGGCGGTCTGCAGCGAAGGCACCTTCCAGCTTGTCGAAGGCCAGGTCTGCCAGGTCGGGGCCACCGGGCGCAGCGGGTTCGACACCAGCCTGCTGACAGACGCGAATGGCCGGCCGATCCAGCACACCTACCGCAGTTTCGAGCAGGCCGGCGCGGGCGCCGCGCTGCTTTTGCTGTTCGACACCTCGGTCGGCAGCAACTCGGGGCAGCTTGGCAACCGCAGGCCGATCCTCGAGCAGAATATCGAGGCCGCGCGCGATCTCGTGGCCAGCCTGCCCGAGGCGGTGGCTGTCGGCGTCAACAGCTTCGACGCGACGCTGGGCATGGACGCCGACATCTCGGCCGACCGGGCCGCGGTGCTGCAGGCGCTCGACAACGGCGACATCACGGCGGACGGGCTGAACACCTTTCTCTACGAATCCGCCATCGAGTCGATCCGGCAGCTGGAGAGGATCCCCGCCCAGCGCCGCGTGCTCATGATCTTCTCGGACGGCGAGGCTGAGGATTCGGCCTTTTCGCTGGCCGAGGTTGTCGAGGCGGCCAACGAGGCAGGCGTGCAGATCGTGGGCGCCGGGTCTATCAGGGCCAACAGCGAACGCCCGTTGACCCAGTCGCTGGAACGGCTGGCCAACGAGACCGGCGGGACGTCCTTCGTCGGCCCCGTGGGGACGGGCGATTTCGACACGGCGTCGATCCAGGAGGTCGAGGACCTGCTGATCGGCGGCGGCACGCTGGCAATTTCCGAGGATGTGCTGGACGACGGGGACATCGCCTTTCCGCTGGAGCTGGTCCTGACCTATGCCGAAGGGCCGACCGAGCGGATTGCCGTGGAACTGCCTGTCTCGATCACCGGCCTTTCGGCCGACGCACAGTCGGGCGGCGAGACGCAGACCACCGGCGGAACCATCTTCGGTCAGGTCGATGAGCCTGACGGGATCGTCGACCGGGTGCTTGGCTGGGTGCTGAGCGTGCCCTGGTGGTGGTACGCCGTCGCGGGCGGTCTTCTTCTGCTGCTGATCATCCTGCTTTCCCTCATGGGACGCCGGAGCGGACCGGTGCGCGAAACCTCGGGTGGCATCCCCTCTCCGCAGCCCGCCGCTGCGGCGCCGCGGCTTGCACCCGTCGCGCCCCAATCGGCCCGCCAGCCTGCGACCCCGACACATCAGGCCACGCCGACGCAACAGGCCGACACGGTCACCAAGATGGCCGGGGTGACACGGGTGGCCGAGGGCGCCGCGCAGACACGGCAGGTGCAGCATCCCTATGCGACGCTGATCAAGAGCGCGACGGGCGAGCGGATGCCGATCTTCGAGCCAGAGATCACGATGGGCCGGGGCGAACAGAACTCGGTGATCTTCGACGACACCTCGGTCAGTCGCGTGCACGCGCAGCTGAACGTCGGGCGGGACGGGCTGATGCGGATTTCCGACCTCGGGTCGACCAACGGCGTCTTCGTCAACGGCGAAAAGGTAGAGGCCGCCGAATTCGATCCCGGCGACCGCATTTCGCTCGGCGAGGCCGAGTTCAAGATTGAATGGCCCGCCGACACCTGACGCGGCAGTCATGACGACATGATTTGAGACACCATTTTTTACCCGGGATACCGGCATGGCAATCATACATTTGACGATAAAGGCCGAGTCCACGGGCGAGACGCTGCTTTCGGATTTCGAGCTGACGCTGCCGGTCGAAATTGGCCGCGAAGAGGATACCGACTACCTCCGCATCAGCACCGGTTCGGGCGACGTCTACGCCCTGAAGTGGACATGCCCCGAGGTCTCGCGTTCGCACTGCAAGGTTCTCGCCGCGGGAAGCGGTGATGCCTGGCTGCAGGACACGTCGCGCAACGGGGTGATGCGGCTGGACCATGACGGACGCAGCCGTCCGGTCGACAAGTCGAACGGGCTCGACCTGCCGTCGGGACAGCCTACCGGGCTGCGCATTCCCGGGCTCATGATGGAGGTGGTCGTCGGCGCGCTACCGGCGAATGAGGCTTCCGAGGCCGAAGCGCCCGCCCGCGAGGAACCACCCGCGCCGCCGCCCCCGCCCGAACCGCGCCACGTCCATCTTGCCGGGGGATCTGTTCTGTCGCTGTCGCAGGATGGCGGCGGGGATACCGACCTCGGCCACACCGCCATGGTGTTTTCGACCGGCCCGGCGGGGCTGAGCATCAAGACTTACCCGATGGCACTGGTCGAGGACCTGTTGGCACTGCCCCAGCGCGAGGGGCGGACGCTGGCGGGCGTCATCGGTGCGACCGAGGACGGCGTGCTGGTGCTGGCCCGTCCCGAAGGCGAGGCAACCCGGGTGAGGGTCAACCGCGGGGCTCTGGGCACGACACCACGGCCGTTGGGCAATCTCGACACGATCGAGATCGGCGGCGCGGTCTTCCGCGCCACCGAGGCGGGTCAGACGGTGCTCGTCTGCCAGAACTGCAACATGTCGAACGGCTACGCGCGGTCCGACAACTGCGCGCATTGCGGGACGCGGCTGATCAACGCCGAAACGCGGTTCCTCGTCGACCCGAGCTCTACAGAGGGTCGCGCCTGATGTTCCGGGTCACGATAGAGGCAAGCGACGGCGGTTCGGGCAGCACCCTGTCCGAAACGCGCGAGCTAGCCCACGGTGACAGCCTGATTTTCGGGCGCGATCCCGGCCCGGGCGGTGTCACCCTGCCGGGCCAGGGGGTGTCGCGCCGGCATTTCGAGCTTGTCGCCGACGCGCAGGGCCTGACTGTCACGGATCTCGGCAGTACCAACGGGACGCAGCTTGCCGGCGTTGGGCTCGGCAGTGCGCGCATCACGACCGGGCAGCGCATCAGTGCCGCGGACACCTCCGTCACGGTGCGCTACGAGGAGGTCGAGGCGCAGACCGCGCCGGTCGGGCCGCAATCGCGCTACATCACGCCTGCCACCCCCGAGAACAACGGGCTGCCGCCGGACATCCCCGCGCGCGGAACGGTTGACGTGTCGGAGGTGCATACCGGCGGGCGCCCTGTCTCGGAGATCGCCTATTGTGCCATCGGGGCGGGCATCGGGTCTTTCGTCTGGATCGACCACCTGCGCTGCTATGGCGTTCACGAGGACGACATCGTCGCCATCGGCCCCGAGGACATCCCCTACGCCACCTATGCGCGCTACTGCGCCAACAGCCAGATCCCCGATCATGAAAGGCTGCGGTCGAATTCGGCCTCCACACCCGACAATATCTGGGGTTTTCCGGGCTATGCACTGCGCGAGAGCGTGACGACCGGAAATCCGCGCTATGCCTTCCAGGTCTTCGGCGAACCCACGCTGGCCGAGAGCTACACGCCTCGCGCGGGCCGGGTCTTTCGCAGCTTCGATCGCGAGATGAAGCGCATCAACTGGAGCCGGATGTTCCGCAAAGGGCTGGTTCAGGCGCTGCGCAAGACCTCGGACGGGCGCTACGCCATCTATTGGCGCGCGAGCCGCGATGTCGTGCCCGAAGAGCAGCGCAATCAGGTCACGCTCGCGAAGATCGTGCATGTTTCGACCGGCTACCCGGCGACGCGCTTCGTCGACGATTTCCAGGATTTCCTAGGCCGGCACCCGGAAATGCGATCGCTGGTGGCCAATGCCTACGAGCCGCACGAACACATCTACCAGAAGATCGAGAGTTCGACCGAGCCGGTAAACATCATGGTGCGCGGGCGCGGGATCGTGGCGAGCCGCATCCTGCAGCGCCTCAGCGAGGCGCGCGCCCGAAATCCCAACATCGTCATCCTGCATTCAATCCGCAGCCCCATCCGTGGCCAGCAGGGCGCGAAATACGGCTGGGCGCGGCGGCCGGTGCGCGGGCACGTGGAACTGCAGCCCTTCAACTGGCCCAAGGCCTCGTGGGGGGGCGACGTGCGGCTGAAATACGAGAACGCGGACGCAGAGGAACGCGGTAGGATCCTCAGCCAGCTTGGCGGAACGACCACCGCGGAACGCTCGGACTGGATCGCCATCGGCGAGCGGGGCGGCGAAGAAGGCTGGTACCGGGCGATCTTCGGATCGGTGAAGCACATCGCGGTCCGGGGCGAGAAGCTCGGCATCGACATCAAGACACCCGACGGGTTCGACCAGAGCTTCGAGGCCGACTACCTTGTCGACTGCACCGGGCTGGTCGCGGACCTGTCGCGGTCGCTGTTCCTGGCCGACCTGCTCAACACCTACGAGCTGCCGCAGAACCACGCCTGGCGCGAGCGCGACGGGACGTGGCAGCCGGGGCCGCGCACGGGATTGGAGGTCAGCAATGCCTTCGAAATCGAGGGGCTGCGCAACGGCAGCGGCCGTGTCTACGCCGCGGGCCAGGTGACCGCCGGAGGCCCATACCTTGCCGTCGACAGCTTTCTCGGGCTGCAATACGCGGCGCTGCGCTCGGTCGACGACATCGGCGCCAACCGGTTGACCGCCATGCGGCCCATCGGGCCGGCGCGCTCCGCGATCCAATGGCTGCGCTGGTGCGCAGGCTCAACCCCCTGACCTGCTTGCGAGATCTGCCATGTTGCCCACCCTTCGCGGACGTATCGAGACCCGCCTCTTCCTGATCATCGTCGTCGGCCTGCCGGTCACCCTTCTCTACGCGCTTTTCGTGGGCGGGCTGCCCTACGACGGCGGGCTGCTGCTCATGCTTCTGGGGGTGCTTCTGGCGCTGCTGGTCGTGGGCGTGATCCTCGATCCGCTCTACATCCTGATCCAGCGGCTGCGCTGGGACCGCGACTGGCCCTTCGCCTATCAATTCTTCTTCTCGATCATCGAATTCGTGATCGTGCTGTCGCTGGCGTCGCTGGAGTGGATTCCCTGGCTGGACGAGTTCGCCTTTCAGCGGGGCGAGACCATTCGGCTGGCCAGCTTCCACTTCGCCTGGGTCTTTCTGATCGGCTTTGTCCTCCTGCTCGGGCCGCTGGCCGTGCTCTTCGTGCGCTGGCGCTACAAGGGCGGCCGGTTCGGGAGGCTTTGAGAAATGGCCCGCCTCGTACGCATCTGGATCCCGATCCATCTGGTGCTGCTGGTGATCGGGTGGATCCTTCTGTTCCGCGGCTCGGACCTGAGCCTCGATGCGGTCGCGGCACTCTGGCTGTTTTTCCCCGTGGGCGTCCTGGGCGCGATCATCGCCAATGCCACGGGCACCGGAGGCGGCGTGGTTTTCGTGCCGGTCTTTGCGGCACTTCAGGACGGCGCGATCATGATCGCGCCGGAGTTCCGCAGGCTGGCCGAGCTCGGGCCCAAGGAATCCGTCGCCGTCTCCTTTGCGATCCAGTGCTTTGGCATGTCGGTGGGCACGCTGACCTGGGCCTGGGCGATCTTCGTGAAGGATTCCTTGCCCTGGAAGGAGAAGGTGCCCGGAACGACGCTACAGGGCGTCGTCTTTGCGCCGCTGGCGCTGGGGATCCCGGTGCTGCTCTTCACCCAGATCTTCATCGTTCGGGCCGTCGACGGCGCCTCGCTGATCGCGTGGTTCAAGGTGGCCTCGCTGGCGCTGGGGGTCTTTTTGCTGGTCTTCACCTGGGTCCAGAGGCGCCAGCCCGCGAGCGAGCGGCGCCTGCACCTGACGCGCTTCGATCTCTACATGCTGTTGATCCTCGGCGCGGCGGGCGGCTTCGTCACGGCACTTTTTTCGGTGGGGATCGGAGAGTTCATGGCGATCTACCTGCTGCTGCGGAAGTACCCCACGCGGATCGCCATCGCGGCGGCGGTCTGGGTGTCGGTGATCTGCGTGATCACCGGGATCTGGTTCAACATCTGGGCGGGTTTCCTGCGCCCCGAGGTGGCGCTCATCGCAATCCCCGGCGCCATGCTGGGCGGCTTCATCGCACGGATCATCGCCGGGTGGCTGGGGCCGCTCTGGCTCAAGACGCTGGCGGCGCTCTGGATCACGCTGAGCGCCGTCTACCTGCTCGTGACATGACGCATCACGGCAGGATCACGCCCCCGCGCGGCTGGCTGACAGCCGGAGTTCGAGAGAGTAACGTTAGGTAAGTTTATTTGAGCCCGATCGCATAGGTTTCACAGATGACCGACCTTGAAGAGCTTTCCGACACGCAGTTGCCCCCCGGCGCGACGCTTGCGGACGGGCAGTACACCATCACCCGCTTCCTCGCCTCCGGCGGCTTCGGAATGACTTACATGGCGCAGGACCGGTTCGGCCGCGATGTTGTCATCAAGGAATGCTTTCCGGCGGGCCTGTCGCGGCGAACGCATGACACCCGGGTGCGGCCGGCCTCGAAAAGCAGCGAACCGACCTTCGAGAAGTGCATCGCGCTGTTCCTGCGCGAGGCCGAGACGCTTGCTGGGCTGAACTCGCCCCACGTGGTGAACGTGCTGACGGCTTTCACCGAGAACGGCACCGCCTACATGGTGATGAACTACGTTCAGGGGTCGGATTTCCAGACGGTCATCGATCGCTACCCCGAACGGCTGACCCCGGACTACGTGATGATGTTCGCGCATTACCTTCTGAGCGCCGTCGCGACCGTGCATTCTGCGAACATCCTGCACCGCGACATCAAGCCGGGGAATATCCTCGTCGATCCAGAGGGCAAGCCTGTGGTGATCGACTTCGGCGCGGCGCGGGTGGAGGCGACCAAGCAGAGCGTGAAGCTGTCGACCCTGCCGGTGGTGGCCGACGGCTATTCTCCGAACGAATTCTACATCACCGGGGTGGAGCAGGGCCTGGCGAGCGACCTCTACTCGGTGGCGGCGACCTTCTACGCGGCCATCACCGGACATGCGCCGCCGCCCGCGCCCGAGCGCAACCAGGCGCTGGCCGAACAGAAGACCGATCCGCTGGTGCCGCTGACCGGCAACCACCCCGGCTATCCGCCGGTTTTTCTCGCCTCGATCGACCAGACGCTGTCGCTGGCGCGGCGAGACCGGATCCAGAGTGCCGGAGAGTGGCAGGAGATGCTGCGCCCCGTGATGCCGGACACGATGGCCCTGGGTCAGAGCGTGGCGCAGAACTACGCCGCCGCGCACCATCCGCCCGCGCCGCCAGAGCCGATCCTGGGCAAGCTGCTGCTCGCCTCGGTCGCGGGGCTGGCGATCGGAGCGGTCGCAATGGCGGCGGTGTCGGGGTCGTTCGGAAGCCGATTGCCCGAGATCCCGACGGATGTGGCGGCGCTTCATGCTCGGGCGACGCAGGCCGAAAACGAGACCGAAGCCCTGCGCGACCGGCTGACGGTCGGGGCCGGGCAGCTTGCCGATGCAGAGAACCGCATCACCATCCTGTCGGCGCAGCTCGAAAACGTCCGCCAGCAGCGCGGCACCGAGGTCGCGGCACTGGAGCAGCGGCTTGCAGACGCCGAAACCGCCGCGCGAAAGCTGCAATCGCAGCTCGATGCCGCCTCGCTCGGGGAGACCCAAGAGGTGGCGGCGCTGCGCGATCAGCTCGACAAGGCGCAGGCGAACGGGAATACCTCGGATGCCGAACTGGAACGGCAACTGAGCGCAGAACGCAACACGAGCGCGGCACTGCGGCGTGAGCTTCAGCAGGCCCGCGACGAGGCGCAGGCCGAGATCGCGCGGCTGAACGCCCAACTGCGGCAGGCGCAGGGGCAGCAGGGGCAGGACGGCGCACGGCTGGTGCCGGCGGTCCAGCAGCAGGACGACCCCGGCCCCGCTGTGCAGCCCTCGGGACCCGCTGCCAGCCTCGCGGCCTGGCGGCGCGACACCTTCGGATCGCAGGTGCTGCGCGGGCATACCGAAGTGGTGCGCGCCGTCGCCTTCGACCCGCGCGGCGAACTCATCGTGTCGGGGGGCAACGACAACACCGTCCGCGTCTGGGACGCGGAAACCGGTCGGTTGCGCCAGACACTGACCGGACACGAGAAGGACGTGACATCGGTGGCATTCAGCCCCGACGGGCAGTTCTTCATCTCGGCGTCGGACGAGGGCCGGATCACGGTCTGGGACACCCGCCGCCTGACCCAGCGACGCAGCATCGAGACGGGCAATACCTTCGTGCAGTCGGCGGTGGTCGGCCCCGGCAGCGACCGGATCGCTGCCGGGTTGCCCGACGGGTCGGTGCGGATCTGGGGGCGCGAGGATGCGCCGCCGCAGGTCGTCGACGCGCACAGCGACTGGGTCACCGGGGTGGCCTTCAGTCCCGACGGCAACCTGATTGCCTCGGGAAGCTACGACCGGACGGTGCGGATCTGGGATGCACGGACCGAGGCGCTTCTGGCCGATCTCGGCGATGCCGAGGCCTGGATCACCTCGGTCTCCTTCGCACCGGACGGGCAGACGCTCTACGCCACGACGCAGGACGAGATGGTGCTGGCCTGGACCCGGTCAGGCGACACCTGGCGGCTGGCCGATGCGCCGGTCGCAGGCGTGACCAGCATCGCCGCCTCGCCGTCGAGCGAGTTCCTCGTGACGGGATCGGACGACAGTCAGGTGCAGCTGCGCGACCGGGAACTGCGCGTGCGCCGCGTGCTGGGCGGTCACGGAGACCAGATCCGTGCCGTGGCGGTGGGGCCGGGCGGCCGGCAGATCATCTCGGCCTCGGACGACGAAACGCTGCGCTTGCTGACGCTTGACCAATGAACGGAGGCAACCTGAGTTGAATCCAGAGCACTCCGCAAGGTTCTGACCATGAAACCGCTTGCTGCCACAGCCGCTTTCCTGCTTTTCACCGGGGCCGCTTCGGCGGACTGTGCCTCGGCGCGCGAGGCATGGGATGCCCAGGCCCCGGTCACCCCGGTGTCCGAGCTGATCCGCAAGGCGCGCGGGCTGCGGGACCTTGGCTGCGATCCCGAGGTGGTCCGGACCGCGCTTCAGGCAACCTCGTCACTGGCTGCACGGAGGGCGAGCTCACTGTTGCAGTCGGGGGAGGCCGAGCAAGCCGAGGCGCTGCTCGACAGCGCGCCGTTGATGCACTGGGAGGTGCTGGCGATGCGCGGGGCGCTGGCCACCCGGAGGGGCGCCTTCGACGAGGCGGCGCGGGCCTACAACCTCGCACTCGACACGCTGGGCGCGGCAGATGTGACTGCGCAGAACCCAGGGCTCGAGCCGGCAGTGCCGCGGCTTGTCGCGCTGGCGCAGGAAGCCATGCTGGTCAGCGGATCGACGCGGGCCACGATCCGTGTCGACGGCAGCGTGAGCGGCGTGATGCGGGCGCTTGAGCTCGGACTGCGTGGCGGGACGGAGGGCGACGCCTACAACGTGGTGGCCTCGGCCTCGGGCGGGATCGACCGCATCCTTCTACCGCTGCGTTTCGAGCCGGGCACCGACAGGCTGACGCGGGAGTCGGAGGAGGAGGCGCGGGCCCTTGCCGGCTACCTGCGCGGCCTGCCGTCGGGCATCCCGCTGCGGATCGTCGGGCATACGGACGCCGAGGGACCGAGCCTTGAAAACCGCATCCTGTCCCTCGAGCGTGCCGAGGCGGTGCGGGATTACCTTGAGGGACGCGGTGTCGGGGCAGTCATCCGGGTGGATGGGCGGGGTGGTGAGGACCAGCCGCGCATCCTGGAGCAAGGCATTTACACGCCGGAGCAGCAGCGCCTTATCGCGCGTCGGATAGAAGTGATTTTTGAAAATGAATAGCAGAGCTCTTTTGGCCGCAGCGGCTTTGGCCCTGTTTGCGGCGAACCCTGCCCGTGCCGATCAGCATGCACTGGTGGTGGGCATCAACGAATACGCCGCCTTCCAGCCCTACTCGGCAGGCATGCCCCGTGGACAGCCCTACGATCTTCTGGGCGCCCGCAACGATGCCGAGACCGTGGCCACGGCGCTGCGTGCGGCCGGTGTCGAGCTGGCCGAGGATCGCGTGCTGATGGACGAGGGCGCGACGGTGCAGGCCTTTCTCGATGCCTTCGAGCGGCTGAAGGCCGCGGCCGACCCCGGCGACACGCTGATCGTGACCTTTGCCGGGCATGGCGCGCAGGAGCGCGAGGCCTCGGAGCCATACGACGAGGACGACGGGCTCGACGAGATCATCATGTTCCACGACTTCGATCCTTCGCGTCCCGGAACGGGTCGGCTGTCGGACGACGAGCTGCGCACACTGATGCAGGGCGCGTCGGAATACCAGGTGGTCTGGGTCTTCGACTCCTGTCACGCGGGCGGGCTTGTGCGGTCGGCGGCCTTCACGGTGTCGCGCTTCGGCGGGATCTTCGACGGGCTGCCGGATCCGAGCCTTGCCAACGTGCCGCCAACGCCCGACAGCGAGAGCTTCGAGGGCCTGCCCCACCTGACGCAGATCCTCGCCACTGCGAGCGAGGTGCTACGGATCAACGAGACCGAGATAGACGGCAAGATGCACGGCGCTCTGTCGTGGTATTTCGCCGAGGCGCTTTCGGGGGCGGCGGACACGGACGGCGACAATGCCCTGAGCCGCGGGGAGTTGGCGTCTTTCCTCGAACAGCGGGTCTTTGCCCGGATGAACCAGAGCCAGCAGCCGCGGCTTTTCCCCGAGGGTGACGACCAGCGGGTCCTGTCGCTGACGGCGGCGCGCGACACGCGACCACAGGCGCCAAGGGCGCCCGAGCGCGTGTCGGTCAACTTTCTCGGCGCGCTGCCGCCGGGGCTCGATCCCGAGAAGATCACGCGCGTACCGACAGGGGCGGTCCTGACCTTCGAGGAACAGGGCGCCGGGCTTTGGGATGTCTACAACCACACCGGCGACCGCATCACGAGCGTCAGCGCATCGACGGGTGAGAACCGCTCGGACGACTGGCCGAAGGAAGCGGACGCGCTGGTGGCGCGGGCGATCGGCCTCGCGACGCTGGATTCGCTCACCGTGGCCTCCGAACCGCCGGTGTCGATCACCGCGCAGCATGGCAACGGCACGCTGTCGCTCGGACAGGAAGCGAGTTTCGACTTCGTGCCGCCAAGCGAGGCGAAGCCCTATCTCACGCTGTTCAACGTGGCCGCCAACGGCAATATCCAGCCGCTCTTTCCCGAAAGGCCGGGCGGAGGGCTGGTGGCGTCCGAAGGGATCTCGGCCACCTTCGCAGTGGTGCCGCCGACCGGGGCGGACCAGCTCTATGCCGTGGCCTGCCCCGAACCGGCAGAGGACCTGCACCGGGCCTTGCAGGCGGGGGCCGGCAAGCGGATCGACCCGGCGCTGACCGACACGATCCGAGGGCGGGACTGCCAGGTGGGCTCCATAGGGCTTTACACCCAGAATTGAGCGCGCGGGTCAGGTCCGAAGCGTCGCGAAGGAGGAAGCATTACACCCGCGCGAGTGTCCGGCTGGCAAGGCGCTGGTAGTAGGGCATCGTTTCTTCCACCAATTCGCCGACACGACCTGTCACCTCGGGCAGCGGCCCCTCGGCCCCGGCAAAGCCTGTGCTAGCGTGCAGGCTCTTGTACCAGTGCGGCGCCCAGACGCCGTCGCAACCCTTGGGACCGGAGGGCCAGGAGAGCATCGCCGGATCGAAGGGAATGCCGATCGCCTCGCAAAGTGCGCGCAGCATACCCTCGGGGTCTTCACGGATGTCGGCGCTGTCGATGACGACGGGTTCCTGGCCCATGGCCTTCACCTCGTCGAAAAGCTCGGCCTGGAGGTCATAGCCGAGGTCGGTCGCGACGGTCTCGGGGTATCCCTTGAGAAAGCTCGAGGCGACGCGGGCGGGATGCCGGATCAGGAAGACGTTGACGCAGTCGGCCATGAAGTCGCGCGGCATGCCGGGGATCATGTGCTGGCACATTTGCTTCTGGTAGAAATGCGCCTTGCCGCCCGGGGCGGGCCCGCGCAGCTGGTCCTGCACGGTTTCCGCATCCTCGGGGCGCGAGGCCATGATCTCGTCCGCCATGGGGTGGGTGAGGCCCGTCATGCGCAGGTAGGGGCCGTAGAACGGCTCGTCGATCACTGCGCAGTCGGCGCGCTGATCGAAGGCGTACATCATGGCCGAGGAGAGGTTCCGCGGCCCGCTCCACATCGCGATGTTCATGGGGCGGCGTCCTTCTTGACGAGATCGTAGTAGAGGCCCCGGATGCGTTCGGTCATGGGGCCAAGCTCGCCTGTGCCGATGGTGCGGCCGTCGATGTTGCTTACAGGCGTCTGCGCGCCGAAGGTGCCTGTCAGGAAGGCCTCGTCCGCGCCGTAGGTGTCCACGAGCGAGAAGTTGCGTTCGTACACAGGAATGCCATCGGCACGACAGACGTCGATGACCTTCTGCCGGGTGATGCCGTTCATGCAGTAGTCGCCGGTGGAGGTCCAAACCTCGCCCTTGCGGACGATGAAGAAGTTGCAGGCGTTGGTCGTGTTCACGAAGCCATGCACGTCGAGCATCAGCGCCTCGTCCGCGCCGGCCTTTTCGGCGGCGATACAGGCAAGGATGCAGTTCAGCTTGGAATGCGAGTTGAGCTTGGGGTCCTGCGTCATCGGCAGACCGCGCAGGTGCGGCACCGTGGCAAGGCGGATGGGGCGCGGCAGCGCGGGGCGCGAATGCTCCATGATGATCACGACCGTGGGGCCGGAGCGGCTGAGCGCGGGGTGCTGGAAGGGCCGGGCCTTGACGCCGCGCGTCACCATCAGGCGCGCGTGGGCGTCGGTTTCCATGCCGTTGGCCTTGCGGGTTTCCTCGAGCGCCGCGATGACGCCGTCGCGGTCCATGCCGATGTCGAGGTCGACGGCCAGCGACGCCTCGAACAGGCGGTCAAGGTGGTCGTCGAGAAAGGCCCAGCGCCCCTCGTAGAGCCTCAGCCCTTCCCAGATCCCGTCACCCAGCATGAAGCCGGAATCGAAGACGCTGACCACCGCTTCGTTGCGCGGTTTCAGCGTGCCGTTGACCCAGATGAGGACCTCTTCGTTGCGAGCGTCTTCCTGAGCCTGATGTGTTGTCACCTGATCCATGCCTGTTGCTCTAGGCCCGGCGCGGGCGTCACGCAATCTCACCATGGGGTGAAAGCGTGTCGCAGCGCTTTGACACGAGGCCGAGATGCTCCACGATCAGGCAAAATGGAGGTGGAAATGCGTATTATTGCAATGACCCTGATGGCGCTCGCCACGCCAATGCTGGCCGCGCAAAGGGCTTCGGCGGCCGAGATCGTCGTCGCCGGCGGCTGCTTCTGGTGCGTGGAGGCCGATTTCGAGAAGGTCCAAGGGGTCTCCGAGGTCGTCTCGGGTTACACCGGCGGCACGGTCGAGGATCCGACCTACAAACAGGTCGTGGCCGGCGGCACCGGCCACTACGAGGCCGCGCGGATCGAATACGATCCCGATACGGTCAAGGCTCGGCAGCTTTACGACCTGTTCTTCCGCTCGGTCGATCCTCGGGATGCGGGCGGGCAGTTCTGTGACCGCGGCAACAGCTACCGCACGGCGATCTTTGTGGACGGGCCCGAGGAACGGCAGGCGGCAGAGGCCGCCAAGGCCGAGGCCGCGCAGGTGCTGGGGCAGGAGATCGTGACGCCGATCCTGCCGCTGGAGGCCTTCTACGAAGCCGAGGACTATCACCAAGACTACTACAAGAGCACCGAGAAGACGCTGACGCGCTTCGGCTACGTCGACCGGGCGGACGCCTACGCGCGGTATCGCGCAGCCTGCGCCCGCGACGAACGCGTGCGCGAGCTCTGGGGCGACGCCGCGCCCTTCGCGGGCAGCTAGAACCTGAGGTCCTGCACCTCCTTGAGGTCGGGAATGACATCGGCGGTGCCATGGCGCGTGACCATGAGCGCCGCCGCCCTCTGGGCAAGGACCAGCGCCTGCGCCATGGGCAAGCCGCGGTCGAGGCCGGCCAGCAGGTAGCCCGTGAAGGTGTCGCCGGCGCCGGTGGTGTCCACCGGCACCACGGGAATGGCCGGGAAGTGGCGCGACGTGCCGCTGTCGGTTTCGATCCAGCGGCAGCCATCGGCGCCCAGCGTGACGACCACGTCCCGCACGGGCAGCGCTTCGGGGGCGAGGCCGGTCGCCTCTTCAAGCTGCGCCCCCTCGACGCTGTTGAGGACGAGAAGATCGAGAAGCGGCATGACCGCCTGCACGGCCGCCGCGTCGAACGGCGCGGCGGCATAGGCCACGCGCAGCCCCTGACGCGAGGCGATCTCGGCCGCCTCGCGCTGGCAGGTGGTCTCGTTCTGGAAGAGGAAGAAATCGCCTTCCCTGGAGGGTTCCAGCGCCTCGGCCAGATCGGCCTCGCGCAGGGCGGTGTTGGCGCCGCCGTGCAGGAGGATCGTGTTCTCGCCCGCGTCGTCGACCGCGATGACGGCGTGCCCCGTCATCTCAGGCAGCGTCGCGATGCGGCGCGTGTCGACGCCATATTCCATGAGCCTGTCCACCGCCCAGGCCCCATCGGGCCCGACTGCGCCGATGTGCACGACGCGCGCGGCAGCCCGCGCCGCCGCCACCGACATGTTGGCGCCCTTTCCACCGAGGCCCTTGGAGATCTCGGTTGTCGAGATCGTCTCGCCCGGGGCGGGCAGATGCGGGACGCGGTAGACGAGATCCGCATTGATCGAGCCGAGGTTGTAGATCGTCACGTGAAACCCTTTCCTGGGGATTGCGGGCTCAGCGAAGGTCGCAGGCGGCGAGCACGGCCATGTTGAGGATGTCGTTCGCGGTCATGTTGGTCGAACA
Source organism: Allosediminivita pacifica (assembly GCF_003054175.1). Lineage (GTDB taxonomy): Bacteria > Pseudomonadota > Alphaproteobacteria > Rhodobacterales > Rhodobacteraceae > Allosediminivita > Allosediminivita pacifica. The sequence continues at coordinate 173,867 of NZ_QBKN01000003.1, read as the reverse complement.
GATCTGGATCGACTTGTCGACGCCGGCGAGGATCGGGCCGATCACCGTCGCTCCCGCCATCTCCTGCATGAGCTTCGTGCTGATCGACGCGGAATGGCGGGCAGGCACCACGAGGATGTTGGCGGGCCCGCTCAGACGCTGGAACGGGTACTGGGCTTGGGCACGCGGGTTCAGGGCCACGTCGACGGTCATCTCCCCCTCGTACTCGAAGCGCGCGCCGCGCTGGTCGAGGATCTCGGGCGCGAGGTGCATCTTGGTCGCACGTTCGGAAACCGGATAGCCGAAGGTCGAGAAGCTGACAAAGGCCACGCGCGGTTCGAGCCCGAGGTGCCGGGCCACGTCTGCAGCGCGTTCCGCGATATTGGCCAGGTCGTGTTCGTCCGGCCATTCGTGCACCAGCGTGTCGGCGATCAGCACGATCCGGCCGCGGTGGAGGACCGCCGTGACGCCGGCAGCACCCTGCTCCGCGTCGGCATCGAAGACGTAGTTCAGCCGGCTCATTACATGCGCCGACTTGCGCGTGGCGCCGGTGATCAGCCCGTCGCCATGGCCATGGGCCAACATGAGCGCCGCGAAGACGTGGCGGTCGCGCGCCGCAAGACGGTGGACGTCCTGCCGGTCCATGCCCTTGCGTTGCAGGCGGGCGTAGAGGAATTCCTTGTAGGTCTCGAGGTGCCGAGTGTTGGCGGCGTTGACGATCTCGAGCTCGCGCACCGCATCTGCGAGGCCCGCGCCTTCGAGCTTTTCCTTCACGTCGGCTTCGCGGCCCACGACGATCGCCTTCCCGAGGCCGCTGCGCTGATACATGACGGCGGCGCGCAGGACGCGGACGTCGTCGCCCTCGGCAAAGATCATGCGCGATTGCGCCTGACGCGCGCGGTTGTGCAAGCCACGCAGGATGCTGGCGGTCGGGTCCATGCGCGACTTGAGACTGTCCTCGTAGCTGCGCATGTCGACGATGGGGCGGCGCGCGGCGCCGGTGTCCATGCCCGCCTTGGCCACGGCCGGGGGAATACGGTGGATCAGCCGGGGATCGAAGGGCGTAGGAATGATGTAGTCGCGCCCGAAACTGAGATTCTTGCCGTAGGCGAGCGCGACTTCGTCGGGCACGTCCTCTCGCGCGATCTTGGCCAGAGCCTCGGCGCAGGCGATCTTCATCTCGTCATTGATGGCGCGGGCGTGGATGTCGAGCGCGCCGCGGAAGAGGTAGGGAAAGCCAAGGACGTTGTTGACCTGGTTCGGGTAGTCACTGCGGCCGGTGGCGACGATGGCGTCGGCGCGCACCTCGCGCGCCTCTTCGGGCGTGATCTCGGGGTCGGGGTTCGCCATGGCGAAGATCACCGGGTTGTCCGCCATGGAGGCGACCATGTCCTGCGTGACGGCGCCCTTGACCGAAACACCGAGAAAGACGTCGGCGTCTTTCATTGCCTCTTCCAGCGTGCGCAGCTTCGTATCGACGGCGTGGGCCGACTTCCACTGGTTCATGCCCTCGGTACGGCCCTGGTAGATCACGCCCTTGGTGTCGCAGCAGATGCAGTTCTCATGCCGGGCGCCCATGCTCTTCAGCAGCTCGATGCAGGCGATGCCGGCGGCCCCTGCCCCGTTGAGGACGATCTTCACGTCCTCGATCTTCTTGTCCGAAAGATGCAGCGCATTGATCAGGCCCGCGGCACAGATCACGGCGGTGCCGTGCTGATCGTCATGGAAGACCGGGATGTCCATCTCTTCCTTGAGACGCTGCTCGATGATGAAGCACTCGGGCGCCTTGATGTCCTCGAGGTTGATGCCCCCGAAGGTCGGCCCCATGAGCTTGACCGCCTGGCAGAAGGCGTCCGGGTCCTCGGTGTCGAGCTCGATGTCGATGCTGTTCACGTCGGCGAAGCGCTTGAAGAGCACCGACTTGCCCTCCATCACCGGTTTCGATCCCAGCGCCCCGAGGTTGCCGAGACCGAGCACTGCCGTGCCGTTGGAGATCACGGCGACCAGGTTGCCCTTGTTGGTGTAGTCGTAGGCCGTTTCGGGGTTCTTGGCGATTTCCTCGCAAGGGATGGCGACGCCGGGGGAATAGGCCAGGCTCAGGTCGCGCTGCGTCGTCATGGGGACGGTCGCGTTCACCTCCCATTTCCCCGGGAAGGGATCGTGGTGGAAGGCCAGCGCTTCTTCGCGCGTCAGGTTGAACTTGGACATCTGGGGGTGTCTCCTCCTCGGCTGCCCGACGTTCTTAGCGGTCTCTGCCCGTCCCCTTCAATGATCTGTACGCGCCTCACGAAAAAGGGGCGCCCGGCGGGCGCCCCTTTATGTCTTCGCGCGGCCGGGTCACTCGCCCGGCTGGCGTGCCCCGTAGGCGTCGGGCGGTCCCTGCTCCGCGTGGGCCTGCCCGAAACTGTCGGGGAAAAGCGGGCCGTTCACCTCGGAGGGCATATTGTGATCCGCCTCGGTATCGCTGCGGTAGCGCAGGCGATGACGGTGGACCATGAGGCCGTCCCATCGCAACGCCCGCCAGAGCCCGAAGGTTATGAAGACCAGCACCACCGCGAAGGGGAAGCCCGCAACCACGGCAGCCGCCTGCAGCGCCTCGAGCCCGCCCGCGACCAGTAGCACGGAGGCCACGCAGCCCTCGGCCACGGCCCAGAAGACCCGCTGCACCTTCGGTGGGTCGGGATCGCCGCCAGCGGTCAGCATGTCGATGACGAAGCTGCCGGAATCCGACGAGGTCACGAACCACATGATGATGAGCACCACCGCGAACATCGACATGATGCTCGAGAGGGGGAAGTAATCCAGCAAGGCGAACATCGTCTGCGCGTAGTTCTCGCGCGTCGCCTCGACCAGGGCCGGGTCGCCGTCGAGCGAGATCTTGATGGCGGTGCCGCCGAAGGCGGTGAACCAGAAAAACATGATCGACGCGGGGATCAGCATGACGCCCACCATGAACTCGCGCACCGTGCGACCACGGCTGATGCGGGCGATGAAGACGCCGACGAAGGGTGTCCAGCTGATCCACCAGGCCCAGTAGAAGATCGTCCAGCTGTTCTGCCAGCTTCCGCCGGTCCAGCCCTCGTTCCACGTGCCGAGACGGACGAGGTCGGTCAGGTAGCGGCCGTAGTTGTCGACAAAGCTGTCGAAGATGAACAGCGTCGGGCCGACCACGACCATGAACACCAGCAGTACGATGGTGAGGATGATGTTGAGGTTGGACAGCCGCTTGATGCCGCCGTCGAGCCCCGCGACCACCGACATGGTGGCCATGAAGGTGATGCCCGCGATGATCAGGACCTGCATGAAGGCGTTTTGCGGCACACCGAATACGTCGTTGAGGCCCGCATTCACCTGGATCGCGCCCAGGCCCAGCGAGGTCACGATGCCGAACATCGTGCCAAAGACCGCCAGCACGTCCACCAGATCCCCCCAGAAACCGTAGATCCGCTCACCCAGAAGCGGATAGAGCGCCGATCGCACGGTCAGCGGCAGCCCCTTGCGGAAGTGGTAGTAGGCCAGTGCCAGCGCCATCACCGCGTAGATGGCCCAGGCGTGGAACCCCCAGTGCATGAAGGCGAGCGACATGGCCTCCTGCGCGGACTGGAGTGTCTCGGCCTCGGTCAGGGGTGGCGCGAAGTAGTGATACATCGGCTCGGCCACACCCCAGTAGATGAGCCCGATGCCGATCCCCGCCGAGAACAGCATCGCCGTCCACGAGAAGAGATCGTATTCCGCCTCTTCGTCCATCCGGCCAAGCCGCACGTCACCAAAGGGCCCGACGGCCATCATGATGACGAAGATCAGCAGCAGATTTACAAAAACCACCAGCGTGAAGCCGAGATAGGTTGTCAGAAGAGTCTGAGCACCGACGAACAGGGTATTCGCCAGATCGCTGAAGATCGCGCCGAAGAGGATGAAGCCGACGATGATGACCGCGGAGGCCGTGAACACCGGCTTGTTCACCTTCGGGAAGATCCACAGCCGCTCCTGTGGGATTCGGTTTTTCATGGGTATCCCCTCTGTTGGGTTGCGTGCCCCTTCTTCGGGTGGCTGCGCTCGAGACTTCGGGTAAAGCACATGTGACCAAAGGGGCCGGAACCCGATCCGGTTCCGAGATCTTTCACCCGCGCGAGGCTTTCGCTAGGGTTTCGGCTCGACAGACCCCCCGAGATGCCCAGGAGACGGCCTTGCCCAGCACCCCCCCGGCAGAGATGACGGAGACGCAGAACGCGCCCGTCGCCAAGCCCGCGATGACGCCGATGATGGCGCAGTATCTGGAGATCAAGGCGCAGCATCCCGACGCGCTGCTGTTCTACCGGATGGGCGATTTCTACGAGCTGTTCTTCGACGACGCCGTCGCCGCGGCCGAGGCGCTGGACATCGCGCTGACCAAGCGCGGCAAACACGAGAGCGACGACATCCCCATGTGCGGCGTGCCGGTGCATTCCGCCGAGGGCTATCTTCTGACACTGATCCGTAAGGGCTTTCGCGTCGCCGTCTGCGAGCAGATGGAGGATCCGAAGGAAGCCAAGAAGCGCGGGTCAAAGTCGGTGGTGCGGCGCGAGGTGGTGCGATTGGTCACCCCTGGTACGTTGACCGAGGAGACGCTGCTCGAGGCGCGGCGGCACAACTACCTTGCCTCCATCGCGGGGCTTCGTGGCGAATTTTCCCTTGCGTGGTGCGATATCTCGACCGGTTCGTTTCACGTGGAACCGCTGTCGCGGGCGCGGATCGGGGCAGAGCTTGCGCGGCTTTCGCCATCGGAAGTGCTGATCTCAGAAAGCCTTGAGGAAGAATTGCGGCCGGTCTTCGCGGACCTTGGCCTTTGGCCGACGGTGCTGGGGCGCGCGTCCTTCGACAGTGCCGCCGGGGATGACCGGCTTTGCAACCTGTTCAGCGTGCAGACGCTGTCGGGCTTCGGCGATTTCGGGCGGGCCGAGCTGTCGTCCATGGGGGCGCTAGTCGATTACCTCGAGATCACGCAGAAGGGCCGGCTGCCGCTTCTGCAACCGCCAAAGGCCGAGGCGGTATCGCGGCTTCTGCAGATCGACGCGGCCACGCGGCGAAACCTCGAGCTGACCTATTCGCTGAACGGCGGGCGGCAGGGTGCCCTGCTTTCCACGATCGACCGGACGGTGACGCCAGGCGGTGCGCGCCTGCTGGAACGGCGGCTTTCGGCGCCATCGCGCGATCTGGACGTGATCCGTGGCAGGCTCGAGGCGATCGACTGGGCGCTTTCCATGGACAGCGCGCCGCTGCGCGAGGGTCTGCGCAAGGTGCCCGACCTCGACCGCGCGCTGTCGCGGCTGGGGCTCGACCGGGGCGGTCCGCGCGACCTTGCCGCCATACGCAACGCCCTGGGGCAGGCCGCAGCGCTGTGCGGCAGCCTTGGCGGGATGGAGCTTCCGCCCCTTCTGGCCGAGGCTTGCGAGGCGTTGCGCGGCCACGAGGACGTCGGCGACCTGTTGGAAGACGCGCTGATCGCGGAACCGCCGCTCCTGACACGGGATGGCGGGTTCGTTGCGAACGGCTATGACACGCCGCTCGACGAGTCGCGGACGCTGCGGGACGAAGGCCGGGGCGTGATCGCGCGGATGCAGGCCGAGTATGTCGAGCAGACGGGCATCAATTCGCTGAAGATCAAGCACAACAACGTGCTGGGCTACTTCATCGAATGCACGGCGACCCACGCCGAAAAGATGCGGGGAATGTCGGACCAGTTCATCCACCGCCAGACCACCGCGAACCAGGTCCGGTTCACGACGGTGGAGCTTTCCGAGCTGGAGACCCGCATCCTGAACGCCGGGGCGGAGGCGCTGGCGATCGAGAAGCGGATCTTCGAGGAGTTGCGCGCCAAGGTGCTGGAGCACGCGCCCGCGATTGCCGAATGCGGGCAGGCGCTGGCCGAGTTCGACCTGACGCTGGCGCTGGCCGATCTCTCGCGGGCGCAGGACTGGACGCGACCCAAGGTCGACGACAGCCGCGCCTTTTCCATCGAGGGCGGTCGTCACCCCGTGGTCGAGCAGGCGCTGAAGCGCGAGGGCACGCCCTTCATTGCCAATGACTGCGGGCTGGATGCCGAGGGCGATGCGGCGGCGCTGACGCTGCTGACGGGTCCGAACATGGCCGGTAAGTCGACCTTCCTGCGCCAGAACGCGCTGATCGCCCTGCTGGCGCAGATGGGCAGCTACGTGCCGGCACAGTCGGCGCATATCGGCGTGGTCAGCCAGATCTTCAGCCGCGTGGGCGCGTCGGACGACCTTGCCCGCGGGCGCTCGACCTTCATGGTCGAGATGGTTGAAACAGCAGCGATCCTGAACCAGGCGGACGACCGGGCGCTTGTGATCCTCGACGAGATCGGGCGCGGCACGGCGACCTATGACGGGCTCAGCATCGCCTGGGCGACGCTGGAGCACCTGCACGACGTGAACCGCGTGCGGGGGCTGTTCGCCACGCACTACCACGAGCTGACGGCCTTGGCGGGGAGGCTGGAGGGCGTGCGCAACGCCACGGTGGCCGTGAAGGAGTGGGAAGGCGAAGTAATCTTCCTGCACGAGGTGCGCGAGGGCGCGGCGGATCGGTCCTACGGGGTGCAGGTCGGCCAGCTTGCCGGGCTGCCGCGTGCGGTGGTCGAACGCGCGAGAGAGGTCCTGGAACGGCTCGAGGAGGGCGACCGGGACCGCACGAGCCCATCGGCGCTGATCGACGACCTGCCGCTGTTCTCTGCGGTAGCTCAACGCGAGGCGTCGGCGCCAGCAGCGGCTGCGGTATCCTCCGAGCTGGTCGACTACCTCGAGGGGCTGCACCCGGACGAGATGACCCCGCGCGAGGCGCTGCAAGCGCTCTACGAGCTCAAATCGCGGGCATGAAACGCATCAAGCCGGGCAACGGCCCGGCTTGCAACGGTCTTCGGTGACGTCAGACGGTTAGCTCAGCCGCCCGTGTTCGAGCTCACGCCAACCTGTGCGGGGCGCAGCAGGCGGTCGTGCAGGTAGAAGCCCTCGGCCTGGACCTGGATGATCTCGCCGGCGGTGGTGCCGGGAACCGGGGCCTCGTACATGGCCTCGTGGTTCTGCGGGTCGAACTTGTCGCCCGGCTCGGGCGTGATGCGCGTCACGCCGTGGCGCTCGAAGACGGCCATCAGTTCGCGCAGGGTAAGTTCCACGCCCTCCACAAGCGCGGGCGAGGCCAGTTCGCCTTCTTCCTTAGCGGCGGCCAGTGCGCGGTTCAGGTTGTCGTAAACCGGCAGAAGATCACGCGCGATGCGGGTGCCGCCGTAGGCCTGCGCCTCGCGACGGTCCTTGTCTGCACGCTTGCGCGCGTTTTCGGCATCGGCGAGGGCGCGGACGAACTTGTCCTTGTAGTCGTCCCGTTCGGCGGCCAGTGCCTCCAGATCGGCGGCCTTGCCGTCGATCTCCTGCGCGTGGACCTCCGTTTCCTCGGCTTCGGCTGCCTCGATGTCATCGAGAAAGTCGTCGTTCTTCGGGTCTGCCATTCCTAACCTCTATGTCCGGTCGGCGATCAACTTGCCGACCAGCTGTGCCGTGTAGTCCACGATCGGGACGATCCGACCGTAGTTGAGGCGCGTGGGGCCGATTACGCCCACGGCGCCGATGATTTTCCGATCCGCGTTCATATAAGGAGAGACCACCAGAGAGGAACCCGAAAGCGAAAAAAGTTTGTTCTCGGAGCCGATGAAGATCCTCACGCCCTCACTCTCGTCGGTGAGCTGGAGGAATTCGGCGATATCCTGCTTGCGTTCGAGATCGTCGAAAAGCTGACGGATGCGTTCCAGTTCCTCGTCGGCGGCGCCGGTGTCCCCCAGCAGATTCGCGCGGCCCCGCACGATGAGCCGTCCGGGGTTCTCGCTGCCGGTTTCCCAAGCCGCGATGCCCGATTCGACGAGATCCGCCGCAAGCGTATCGAGTTCCTGCCGCCGTTTGGCAATCTCCTGCACCATGGTCGTGCGCAGCTCGGATAACGTCTTGCCCTCGATCAGCGCGTTGAGGAAATTCGCCGCCTCGCGCATCGAGCTTGGCGTCTGGCCCGGCGGCGGCGCGAAAAGACGGTTCTCGACGTGGCCATCGGCGAAGACGATCACGACCAGCGCCCGGTCCCGCGACAGGCTCACGAACTCGATATGCTTGAGCGCGGCCTCATGTTTGGGCGTGAGGACCAGCGAAGCGCCCTGCGTCACCCCTGACAGCGCGGAACTGACCTGATCCAGCAGACCGCCGACGTCATTGGTGTTCGAGCCCATCGTGGCGTCGATCTTTACCCGGTCGCTCTGGTCCAGCTCGCGCACCTCGAGCAGACCGTCGACGAACATGCGCAGGCCGAGCTGGGTCGGCACGCGGCCCGCGCTGACATGGGGGCTGTCGAGCAGGCCGAGATATTCGAGGTCCTGCATCACGTTGCGGATGGTCGCGGCCGAGACCTTCTCGCTCAGGCTTCGCGTCAGCGTCCGCGAGCCCACCGGTTCGCCGCTGTCCAGATAGCCTTCGACCACCCGGCGAAAGACCTCGCGAGAACGGTCATTGAGCTGTTCGAGCAGTTCGGATGCCTCTTTCATGCCTCTTTCCAAGCGCCGTCGTCCATTAAAATCCCCGCAGGCGCAGCGTCAATCGGGGTTGCAGATGAACCCTGCCCACGGCTATCCGGACCGCAACATTCAAAGGGGATATGCCGTGAGACCTTCGGGACGTGATCTAAGCGAAATGCGCGCCGTTTCAATCGAAACCGGGGTGAGCAAGCATGCCGAGGGCTCGTGCCTCATCCGGATCGGCGACACGCAGGTACTTTGCACCGCCTCTCTCGAAGAGCGTGTGCCGCCGTTCCTGAAGGGCGCGGGACAGGGCTGGGTGACCGCCGAGTACGGCATGCTGCCCCGCTCCACCAGCTCGCGCATGCGGCGCGAGGCTCAGGCCGGCAAGCAGGGTGGCCGCACCATCGAGATCCAGCGCCTGATCGGCCGGAGCCTTCGTGCCGGCGTCGACCGGCAGGCGCTTGGCGAACGGCAGATCACCGTCGATTGCGACGTGATCCAAGCCGACGGCGGCACGCGTTGCGCCGCCATCACAGGCGGCTGGGTTGCGCTGCGCATGGCCGTGAACCGGCTGATGAAGGCCGGCGACATCAAGATGGACCCCCTTGTTTCGCCCGTCGCCGCCGTCAGCTGCGGGATCTATGCGGGGCAGCCGTTGCTCGACCTCGACTATGCCGAGGACAGCGAAGCCGGCGTGGACGGCAACTTCATCCTGCGTGGAGACGGTCAGATCATCGAGGTGCAGATGTCCGCCGAGGGCGCAACCTTCTCTCGCGCGCAGATGGGCACGCTGATGGACCTTGCGGAAAAGGGCGTGGGCGAGCTGGTCGCCGCACAACAGGCGGCGCTGGCATGACCCGGAAGTTCGAGGAAAAGACGCTTCTGGTCGCAACCCACAACCAAGGCAAACTGGAAGAGATCGCGGCGCTTCTGGAGCCCTACGGCGTGACCGTCGTGGGGGCCAAGGAAAAGGGGCTGCCCGAGCCCGAGGAAACTGGCACGACCTTTGTCGAGAACGCGCGGATCAAGGCCCATGCGGCGGCGAAGGCCACGGGCCTCCCTGCCCTTTCGGACGATTCCGGCATCGCCATCGACGCGCTGGACGGCGCGCCAGGCGTTTACACCGCCGACTGGGCCGAAACGCCGGATGGCCGGGATTTCGTCATGGCGATGACCAAGACGCACGACAAGCTGGTCGAAAGCGGCGCTGCGGAACCCTGGACGGCGCGCTTCTGCTGCACGCTTGTCCTCGCCTGGCCCGACGGCCACGACGAGGTCTTTCCGGGGGTGATGGAGGGCAAGGTGACCTGGCCCATGCGCGGCGATCAGGGCCACGGCTATGATCCGATTTTCGTGCCGCAGGGCTACGACGTGACCTTCGGCGAGATGGACCGCTGGGAAAAGAACCGCATCAGCCACCGCGCCGATGCCTTCGCCAAGCTGATGGCCGGCTGCTTTGAGTGAGGACTGGCGCGAAGGCGGATTTGCCCTCTACGTCCACTGGCCCTTCTGCGAGGCCAAGTGCCCCTACTGCGACTTCAACTCACACGTGGTTGCAAACGTGGATCAGGACCGCTGGGCCCGCGCCCTCGCCGCCGAAATCGCCCGGTCTGCCGCCCTCACCCCCGGCCGGGTGCTCAAGTCGATCTTCTTCGGGGGCGGCACCCCGTCCCTGATGAAACCCGAGACGGTCGAGACCGTCCTGCGCGCCGCGCGGGACGGCTGGACTTGGGCCAACGACATCGAGATCACGCTGGAAGCCAACCCCCGTTCGGTCGAAGCCGCGCGTTTCCAGGGGTTCGCGAGCGCCGGGGTCAACCGCGTCTCGCTGGGTGTCCAGGCACTCAACGATGCCGACCTGAGGCGCCTGGGGCGCCTGCACAGCGCGGCCGAAGCGCAGGTGGCCTTCGACACCGCGCGGGACACCTTTGACCGGGTCAGCTTTGACCTGATCTACGCGCGCCAGAACCAGACGCTGGCCGACTGGGAGACGGAGCTTCGATCTGCGCTGGCTCTAGCCGTGGATCACATGTCGCTCTACCAACTGACCATTGAACCCGGCACCGCCTTCGGCGCGCGTCATGCGGCAGGCGGTCTGCGTGGGCTTCCCGACGAAGATCTTGCCGCGGACATGTACGAGCTCACACAGGCGCTCTGCGAGGCCGCAGGCTACCCGGCCTACGAAGTGTCGAACCATGCCCGCCCCGGCGCTGAATCGCGCCACAACCTCGTCTATTGGCACTATGGGGACTATGTGGGCGTCGGCCCCGGCGCGCATGGGCGCGTCACCATCGACGGCCGCAAACACGCGACCGAGGACTGGACGGCGCCGGGCAAATGGCTTGAGGCCGCCGAGGCGGGATCGGGCCATCGAAGTGTTGCCGAGCTGGATGGCCCCACCCAAGCCGGGGAATACATGCTGATGGGGCTGCGGGTGTGCGAGGGTGTCGACATAGATCGTCTCGAACGCATGGCGCCCGGTGGCATCGCGCAAGAAAAGCTTGCTGCGCTACAAGATATCGGTGTTCTCTGGAAAGAGAGCACCCGATTTGGTGTGACGGCGCGAGGCCGTATGGTCCTCAACGCCGTCGTGACAGAGCTTCTTCCCGATCAGGACTGACTGAGGATCGCGCAGAGCGCGTCCAGCTGTTCGAGCGTCTTGTACGACACCGTGACCTGCCCGGATTCGTCGTCGGCCTTGTGATCGATGCTGACCTTCATGCCAAGCGCCGCCGAGAGATCGCCCTCCAGGGCCTTGGTATCCGCATCTTTCTCCGTCGCTCCACGGGCGGCAGTGGGCTTGGGCGGCGTGTCACGCGGAGCCGCCTGCTTCACCAGCCGTTCGGTTTCACGCACCGAAAGCCCCTTCGCCACGACCTGCTTGGCAAGCTCCTCGGCATTCGGCGCTGTGATGAGAGCCCGTGCGTGGCCTGCGCTGAGTCGACCTTCCGAGACGTGGCCTCGGATGCCCTCCGGCAGGTTCAGCAGACGCATCATGTTGGCGATGTGGCTGCGGCTTTTACCCAGAGCCTCGGCCAGCTTTTCCTGCGTATGGCCGAACTTGAACATCAACTGACGATATCCGGCAGCTTCCTCGATCGGGTTGAGGTCAGCACGCTGGATGTTCTCGATGATCGCGATCTCGAGAACCTCGGTATCGTTGAACTCGCGAACGATGATCGGAAGCTCGTGAAGTTGCGCCAACTGCGCCGCGCGCCAGCGACGTTCACCGGCAACGATCTCGAACAGATCGGGGTTCTTGGGCGACTGCCGCACGATCAGAGGCTGGATGACGCCCTTCGAGCGAATGGAATCGGCCAGTTCGCGCAGCTGCTCGTCCGTAAACGTGCGGCGCGGCTGGTCCGGATTGGGTACGATTTTCTCAACCGGAACAACCCGTTCCGGGCGCCGCGCGCCCCCTTCCGGCGTCTCGGTCGTCTGCGGTTCGACATCCGCCATGAGGGCGGAGAGCCCACGGCCCAGGCCGCGACGTTTTTCGTTCTTTTCTGCCATGTCTGCCTCTTGTGGATGCTGCCTCATGCAGCGACGGGCGTGTTTTTCTTGAGGAGTTCAGCCGCCAGCGCACGATAGGCGGCGGCCCCCTTTGAGGTCGTGTCGTAGCTGAGCACGGGCTGCGCGTAAGACGGCGCCTCGCTGACCCTGACGTTCCGGGGGATCACTGTCCGGAAGACGAGGTCGTGAAGGTTGTCCCGCGCATCGGCCTCGACCATTTGCGACAGATTGTTGCGCGCATCGAACATAGTCAGGACGATACCCTCAATCCGGAGATCCGCATTCGCGCTCTGCCGCACTTCCCGGATTGTCAGCATGAGTTGGGACAGCCCCTCCAGTGCAAAGAACTCACTTTGCAGCGGCACGAGCACCGAATGTGCGGAAACCATCGCGTTCACGGTGAGCAGGTTCAGCGATGGCGGACAGTCGATAAGCACGTAGTCGAAGCCCATGCTTTCGATCTCGGACTTGCGCAACGCGTCGCGCAGAAGCCAGGACCGACGCTTGTTCGACATCATTTCCATGTCGGCAGAGCTCAGATCCACGGTGGCAGGGATTAACGAGAGCCTCTCGGTGCCGGTCGGGACGATGGCATCTTCGGCGGTCACCTCGCCAAGGAGGAAATCGTAGGTGGTCTTCTCGCGATCCTCTGGTTCGATACCGAGCCCTGTCGAGGCGTTGCCCTGCGGGTCAAGATCGACGACCAGAACATTGAGCCCGGTTTCACAAAGTGCCGCTCCAAGGTTTATCGTCGTCGTGGTTTTGCCGACCCCGCCCTTCTGGTTGGCAATCGCGATGATTTTTGGACCGGAGCGCGGGACAGACTCAGGCATTCGACAACTCCCGGACTTCTAGGATGACGCTTGATGGATCGACGACGCTTGTATGCGTTTCCAGATCAAAGTGCCATGACTTGCGGGCCTCGGACAACTCCGATTGCCAGTTTGACCCCTTGGGAAACAGCGCCATTGCGTCGATCGCCATGTGGCGCTTCGCGTATCCGAGAAGTTTAGGTAGCGGCGCAAGCGCACGGGCGCTGACAAGGTCCGCATCCAGCGGCGAGAGCGCTTCGATCCGGGACTGCATGACTTGCCCCTCGACACCAAGTTCGCGCAATGCCGTTCGGAGGAAGACGCACTTTCTGGTATCACTCTCGACCATCACGACCGACATCTCGGGTCTCAGCTCCGCCGCAAGAACAGCGATGACAAGCCCCGGAAAACCGCCGCCGCTGCCCAGATCCACCCATTTGGTCACCTCTGGTGCGATCCCGAAAAGCTGAACCGAGTCCGCGATGTGCCTAGATTCCACTTCGCCCAAGGTGCTTCTTGCGACAAGGTTGATCCTCGGAGACCACTTCTGAACAAGGTCGGCTAGCACGCCAAGGCGCTGCTCTGTTTCACGTGAAACATTCAGTGGTTCCAGAGCAGAGGCAAGCATCTTACGCAGTGGCCTTGCGTGATTGTTGGCGAAGCCGCGCAAGGATCAAGGTCAGCGCCGCGGGAGTCATACCGTCAAGCCGACCGGCCTGAGCAAGATTCTCAGGGCGCGCCACGTCGAGCTTGTTTCGCAATTCGTTCGACAGCCCACCAAGTTCCCTGTAATCGAAGTCGCTCGGAATGCGGATGTCCTCTTCCCTGCGAAGATTTGCAACATCGCGTTCCTGCCGCGCAATATAGTTCGCGTATAGCGCCTCCCGTTCGATCTGGCGCGCAGTGTCATGATCGACCACGCTCAGCTCGGCGTCCTGGCCTGCCAACATCGCGAAGGTCACTTCCGGCAGCGCAAGCGCCTCGAGTCCCGAGCGCCGTTGCCCATCTTGATTTACATTCAATCCAAGGGACCGAAGATCCTTGGGTGTGTAGCTTCGCGCCCTAAGCATCTCGTGCCCCTGCTCGAGCTTTTCCATCTTGTTTTCAAAGACTTCTCGGCGTCTGTCACTCGCACAGCCGGCTTCAAGAGCTTTGGGCGTCAGCCTCTGGTCAGCGTTGTCGGCCCGCAACGAAAGCCTAAATTCAGCTCGGGAGGTGAACATGCGATAGGGCTCGCTGACGCCACGTGTCGTCAGGTCATCCAGCATCACGCCGATATAGGAATCGCTCCGACCGAACGTGACCGGATCCCGCCCTAGTGCCCGCGCTGTCGCGTTGAGACCTGCAACGAGCCCTTGCGCCGCTGCTTCTTCATATCCGGTCGTTCCATTGATCTGGCCCGCGAGAAACAACCCGTCCACGTCTCGCACCGACAGCGAGATATCGAGCGCTCGAGGATCAACGTAATCGTATTCGATCGCATAGCCAGGCTGCACAATCTCGGCTCGCTCAAGACCGGGGATCGTCGCGACATAAGCCTTCTGCACGTCTTCGGGCAGCGAGGTCGAGATGCCGTTCGGATATACCGTGGTATCGTCGAGCCCTTCCGGCTCCAAGAAGATCTGGTGCGAAGTCTTGTCGGCAAATCGCACGACCTTGTCCTCGATGGAGGGACAGTATCGTGGCCCAATCCCGTCGATATGACCGCCGTACATCGCCGACCGGTGAAGGTTCTCGTTGATAATGGCGTGGGTGGCTTCGGTCGTGTGCGTGATACCGCAAGCCACCTGCCGCGCCGCCGGCGCGCGCGAGAGAAACGAGAAGAGCACCGGTTCCTCGTCACCGGGCTGCGATTCCAGCCGATCCCAGTCGATAGTCCGACCGTCGAGCCTCGGTGGTGTCCCGGTTTTGAGGCGCCCAAGCGGCAATCCAAAGGAATCGATTCTTTCGGCGAGATTCACCGACGGATCCGAACCCATACGCCCGCCGGGCCGCGAAACATCACCGATATGGATAACACCGCGCAGGAAGGTTCCAGTCGTCAGGACGACTTGCGGCGCTGATATGTCGGTACCGTCCTTCAGCCGAATTCCTGCAACCGTATCGCCTTCCATCAGAAAGTCGGTCACCTCGGCCTCGATCACCGTAAGTCCTTCGGTCCCCTCGATTTCAGAAGACATGGCCGCGCGGTAGAGTTTTCTGTCAGCCTGGGCGCGAGGTCCCTGAACCGCCGGGCCTTTACGGCGGTTCAACAGCCGGTATTGGATCCCGGACGCATCCGCGACCCGGCCCATGATGCCGTCCATCGCGTCGATCTCGCGAACGAGATGCCCTTTTCCTAAACCGCCAATGGCCGGGTTACAGGACATGACGCCGAGGTCCGATTTGCGAAGGGTGACCAATGCCGTGCGCGCCCCCATACGGGCGGCCGCGGCAGCAGCCTCGGTTCCGGCGTGGCCGCCGCCGACCACAATCACATCAAACGACAATTGTTTCACGTGAAACACCCTTCATTTCCCGACACAGAAGCTGGAGAAGATTTCGTCCAGAAGATCTTCCACATCCACGTGCCCCAGAAGCGAGGAAAGCACGCGCGCTCCAGCGCGGAGTTCCTCTGCCGCCAAGTCATACATTTCGGCGCCCTGATTCAACAAGTCCCGCGCTGCCAACAAATGGGCCTTACCCTCGCCAAGAACAACCCTATGCCGTTCGCGCGCCGCCAGCCCTGCATCAGCCGTCCTGTCACACAATCTCGCCCCGATATTCTCCAAAAGCTCCGGCACGCCCCGCCCGGTCAGGCCCGAAACGCCAGATCCACCAACCATCGAATCCGCCTTGGCGGCGACCAGGATGTCTCCATCTGTGACCTCGATGAGCGGATTCGTGCCAGCCGGAAGAAGGTGAATCCGAAGGTCCGCAGCCAGTGCCCTGCGACGCGCAAGGTCGACGCCAAGCGTTTCCACCGCGTCCGAGGTTTCGCGCAGACCCGCGGTATCGAGCAGCGTCACCGCCAGCCCGGCGATTTCCATCCTCACTTCGATCACATCGCGCGTGGTTCCGGCAATATCTGAAGTGATGGCCGCCTCGCGCCCTGCAAGGTAGTTCAGCAACGTCGACTTCCCGGCATTGGGGGGGCCTACAATCGCCACCTCGAACCCAGTCCTGACACGCTCCGCTGCCGAAAGGCCCGAAAGCTCACGCGACAGGCCAGCGAGAACGGAGTCGAGCAGCGCAGAAACCTCTGGCGTCACATCTGTCGGCACTTCCTCGTCGGCGAAGTCGATCGTGGCTTCGATCAAGGCCCCCGCCCGGATAACGTCCTTGCGCCACTGCCCCACGAGGTCGCCGAGCGCGCCTGAAAGTACCCTAAGTGCTTGGCGTCGCTGAGATTCTGTCTCGGCGTCGATGAGATCAGCCAGGGCTTCGACCTGCGTCAGGTCCATTCGCTCGTTTTCGAGAGCGCGGCGGGTGAATTCGCCCGGTTCGGCCTGTCGGCATCCCTCGATCTCGGAAAGGGTCCGGAGCACAGCTCCGATCACTGCGGCACTGCCATGCACCTGGAACTCGACCACAGCTTCCCCGGTAAAGCTCCGCCCAGGTTCGAAGACAAGGACAAGCGCTTCGTCCAGGAACTGACCCGTCGCATCGCTCAGACGCCGTAGTGTTGCGCACCTCGCCTGTGGGAGGTCACCGCAAATAAGGCGCGCGACCTCGAACGCCTGCGGACCTGAGACGCGGATGACAGACACCCCCGCCCGGCCGGGGGCGCTGGCCAGGGCAAAGATCGTGTCCGACATTGGCCTAACTGTTCATCGAGTCGAAGAACTCGGAGTTCGTCTTGGTCTGCTTGAGCTTCGAGAGCAGGAATTCCACCGCGTCCGTCGTCCCCATCGGGTTGAGGATACGACGCAGGACGAAGGTCTTCTGAAGATCGGACTTCTCGACCAGAAGATCCTCTTTCCGCGTGCCGGACTTGAGGATGTCGATCGCCGGGAAGACCCGCTTGTCCGCGACCTTGCGGTCCAGAACGATCTCGGAGTTGCCGGTGCCCTTGAACTCTTCGAAGATCACCTCATCCATGCGGCTGCCGGTATCGATCAGCGCGGTCGAGATGATGGTGAGCGAGCCACCCTCTTCGATGTTCCGCGCCGCGCCAAAGAAGCGTTTCGGCCGCTGAAGCGCGTTCGCGTCCACACCACCGGTCAGAACCTTGCCCGACGAGGGCACCACGGTGTTGAACGCCCTACCAAGTCTTGTGATAGAGTCGAGAAGAATAACAACATCTCGCTTATGCTCGACAAGACGCTTGGCCTTTTCGATGACCATTTCGCTGACGGCCACGTGACGTGTCGCGGGTTCGTCAAAGGTCGAGGAGATCACCTCCCCCTTCACTGACCGCTGCATATCGGTGACCTCTTCCGGGCGCTCGTCGATGAGAAGCACGATGAGGTAGCACTCGGGATGGTTCGTCTCGATCGAATTGGCGATGTTCTGGAGCAGGACCGTCTTACCGGTCCGCGGTGGCGCCACGATCAGCGCCCGCTGGCCTTTCCCGATCGGGGCGACCAGGTCGATGATCCGGGCGGACTTGTCCTTGATCGTCGGATCCTCGACCTCCATCGTCAGACGTTCGTCAGGATAGAGCGGTGTCAGGTTGTCGAAGGCAATCTTGTGGCGCGCCTTCTCGGGTACCTCGAAGTTGATCTTGGTAACGCTGACGAGACCGAAGTAGCGTTCTTCGCCATCGGGGGCGCGTATTTCGCCTTCTATGCTGTCACCGGTCCGCAGTGAGTACTTCCGGATCATGTCGGGCGAGACATAGATGTCGTCCGGACCCGGCAGATAGTTCGCCTCGGGCGACCGCAGGAAGCCGAAACCGTCCTGGAGCACCTCGAGAACACCGTCACCAGAGACTTCCCAGCCCTCATCCGCGCGTTCGCGAAGGATCTGGAACATCATCTCGCCCTTGCGCATGGTCGAAGCGTTCTCGATCTCGAGCTCTTCGGCCATGGAGAGCAGATCCTTCGGGCTCTTCGCCTTCAGATCCGCGAGATTCAGTGTCTCGACGGTTTCGTCAGTTTCTCTGGTTTCGACGATTTCGTCGTTCATTCCATACCTCATGACAGGCTAGATCCTGCCTGCATCGATGTCTTTGTCTGGGAAGTCGCTCCCGGGACCGGGAGTTGTCGTCGTTTAGCGGCTTGGACGGGTCGGAGTCAATTGCGCCGTTCGGGGCGGATCTCCTCTCAAATCAGAACAGAAAGATAAGTGAAGTTTTTGTAGTTACGAGGCACTCTCTCTGTGGATCCTTGAACGACCCCAAGACTTTTACACAAGCCGCGTCCTGTGGATTGTTATGGGGGAGAACCGGGGGCACAACGGGAGTGATAGAAAATTAACGATTGTTAGCAAATAGATAAAAGCCCACAGGCGGGTTTCACCCTCTGTGCGCTCTCCGCGGGAAATCCGGTCGGACCCGGGGTCGAGGCCGACCGGCAAGGTATTCATACTCACATGCGAGCGACTCATCCGGCGCGACGCAAAAGGTGGGGGATCCTCCCCAGCCTTGCATGCGGGTCGGATTTTCCCCAGAACTGCCCCGGCGAATTTTCACTGTTTGGCCACCGAGTTATCCCCATGTCTTTGGACCTCATACTGGCTTCGGGCTCCGCCATACGCGCTCAGATTCTCCGCAACGCGGGACTTCGACTCGAGATCGATTCGCCCTCGCTGGACGAAGAAGCCATCCGAGCGTCGCTTACAGAGGAGGGGGCGCCCCCTCGCGAAGTCGCCGATGCCCTTGCCGAAGCGAAGGCCCGGCGCATCGCATCGAAGGGGGCCGAAGTGCCAGTTCTTGGCTGCGACCAGGTGCTGTCCTGCGATGGCGAGATCTTTTCAAAGCCCGCCACCCGGGACGATGCGCGGGATCACATCAGGGCTCTGAGAGGCAAGACGCACCATCTGTTGTCTGCGGCCGTGCTCTATGAGGATGCCGAACCGGTCTGGCGGCACGTCGGAGTGGCGCGCTTGGCCATGCGCGATATCTCGGACGCCGCGCTTGATGACTATCTCGACCGCGCCTGGCCCGACATCGCGAGCTCTCTCGGCGGCTACAAGCTCGAGGCAGAGGGCGTCCGGCTGTTTTCGCAGATCCAGGGTGACTATTTCACGATCCTCGGGTTACCGCTGATCGAACTGCTGAACCATCTCACCCTGACAGGAAGGTTGCCCGCATGAGCGATGCACCCCGTATTCCTCTGGCCGGTGTCATCGGCTCTCCGGTCGCGCATTCCCGGTCGCCGTTCCTGCACGGTCACTGGCTTTGCCGCTATGGCATCCGGGGTCACTACGTCCCAATGGATATCGCCCCGGACCGCCTTGCCGATGCGCTGCGGATGCTTCCCGAGCTCGGCTTTGTCGGCGTGAACATCACTGTCCCCTACAAGGAGACGGTGATGGACATCGCGGATCTGACTTCGGACCGCGCGGCGCTCATCGGTGCGGCTAATACGCTGATCTTCCGGAAAGACGGTAAGATCCATGCCGACAACACCGACGGCTACGGGTTCATCGAGAACCTGCGCCAGTCCGCCGAGGGCTGGGACCCGACATCGGGGCCGGCCGTCGTGCTGGGCGCGGGCGGTGCGGCTCGGGCTGTTGTCGCCTCTCTGCTTGATGCGGGCGTGCCCGAGATCCGGATCAGCAACCGTACGCGCATCCGTGCCGACACGCTTCGCGAGGACTTCGGAAACCGGCTGAAGGTCGTCGAGTGGGTTCAGGCCGGCAACGCGATCGAGGGCGCGTCAACGGTGGTCAACACGACATCGCTGGGTATGACGGGCAAACCCGAGCTTCGCGTGCCGCTGGATGCGCTCGACAAGAGCATGGTCGTCACCGACATCGTCTATGCACCGCTGGAAACACGGTTGTTGCGCGAGGCGCGCGATCAGGGTTGCACCGTGGTCGACGGGCTCGGGATGCTGCTTCACCAGGCCGTTCCCGGGTTCGAGCGGTGGTTCGGACTTCGCCCCGAGGTGGACGATGATCTGAGGCAGGCCGTTCTGGGATGACCTACCGGCTGGGCCTGACAGGATCCATCGGGATGGGAAAGTCGACCACCGCGGCCATGTTCGCCGAAGAGGGCTGTCCGGTCTGGGACGCGGACGCCGCGGTTCACCGTCTTTATTCCCAAGGTGGCGCAGCCATCGCGCCGATTGGGGAAGTCTTTCCTTCGGCGATCGAGGCAGGGGCTGTCTCGCGCGACAGGCTTCGACAGATCATCGCAAGGGATGACACGGCTCTGCCCCGCATCGAGGCGATCGTTCACCCGCTGGTCCGGCATGATCGCGAGACCTTCGCCCAGGAACATGCGGCTCAAATCTGTGTCTACGACATTCCGTTGCTGTTCGAGACGGGTGCGGAGGCCGAGATGGACGGCACCGCATGCGTATCGGTTTCACGTGAAACCCAGCGTAAGCGTGTCCTCGCGCGGGGCAGTATGACAAACGAGGATTTCGAACGCATCCTTGCGCGGCAGATGCCGAACGAAGAGAAATGCACCCGCGCCACTTGGGTCATCGAGACCGAGACGCTTGAAGGTGCGCGGGCACAAGTCCACACTATATTGAAGTCTATTCGGGAAGGCCTACCAGATCATGCGTGAAATCGTCCTCGACACCGAAACCACGGGTTTCGAGCCGGAGACCGGAGACCGCATCGTCGAAATCGGCGCGGTCGAGCTTTTCAACCACATGCCGACCGGCGAGACCTTTCACAAGTACATCAACCCGCAGCGTGCCATGCCGGAAGAGGCTTTCAAGGTGCACGGGCTTGGTGATGAGTTCCTGCGCGACAAGCCGCTGTTCGAAGAGGTCGTGGACGAGTTCCTGAGCTTCGTGGATGGCGCCAAGCTCATCATCCACAACGCCGCCTTCGACGTGAAATTCCTCAACGCCGAGATCGGCTGGTGCAAGCGGCCTCGCCTGCCCCCGGATTGTGCCATCGACACGCTGGAAATCGCTCGCCGCAAGTTCCCGGGCAGCCCCGCATCGCTTGATGCGCTTTGCCGCCGCTTCGGGATCGATAACGCCTCGCGGACGCTGCACGGAGCGCTTCTCGACAGTGAAATCCTTGCCGAGGTCTATCTGGAGCTGATCGGCGGCAAGCAGCCCGACTTCGGTCTTGCCGCGCCGGACCGGACCCGCAAGGCGGTGACCGAACAAGACCTGAATTGGCGCCCCCGTCCGCGACCCCAGCCGTTGCCGAGCCGCCTGTCGGAAAACGAAAAGGCGGCTCACGCCGCCTTTGTCGAGAAGCTCGGGGACAATGCCCTCTGGCTTCGGGACGAGGATCAGGCGTCGGCCTGATCCGTCCGCTTGAGCTCGCCCGCATCCATGCGGCGCTTGATCTCGTTGCGGTAGAGCGCGAGGAAATCGATGGTCTCGAGGTTCAGCGGCGGGAAACCGCCGTCGCGCGTCACGTCGGAAACGATGCGGCGGGCGAAGGGGAAGAGCATCCGCGGGCATTCGATCAGCAGGAAGGGATGCAGCTGCGCCTCGGAAACGTTTTCGACGTGGAACACGCCGGCGTAGTCCATCTCAAGCAGGAAAAGCTGATCCCCGGTCTCCTTGGACTTGGAGTCCACCTTCAGCTTCATCACCACTTCGTACTGGTTTTCGGTCGGCCGCTTCTTGGCATCCAGGTTCACCTGGACCTGAACGTCGGGCTGGACCTGCCCCGAGACGCCTTTTTGCGAGACGATGTTCTCGAAGGACAGATCCCGCACGAACTGTGCGAGGACGTTCATCTTGACCTGGGGTTGCTGCGCGGCTGCGGCCGCTTCGTCGGCAACGCCGTTTTCCTGTGCCATGAATTTCGCTCTCCGCTGGGCTTATAGGTTGGCCAAGGGATTAACAGCCACTCACGCCTGTCTCAATGCCTGTCAGTGCTGGGTCCAGCCCGAACCCGGGTGATTGGGCCGTTTGTCGTCCGAGACCTCGGTATAATCGCCCTCGATCACCTCGCCGGCGCCATGGCGGGCGCCCGGCGTGGGCCTGCGGGTATCGTGCGTGGGACGTTGCGGGCCGGCGTTTGTGCCCATCTCGAAGCGCTGAACCTTCACCTTGGTCTTGAGCCAGTGGAAAGCCGCGCTGCGGACACCGGGGACAAGGAGCGCAAAGCCGACGGCATCGGTAAAGAACCCCGGGGTCAGCAGGAGTGCGCCCGAGATCAGGATCATCGCCCCGTGGGCCAGCGGCTCGGAGGGATCGTCCAGCGTTTCGAAGGCGCGGCGCAGGTTGTTGATCGCCGCCCGACCCTCGGCCTTGACCATGTATGTGCCAAGCACCGCCGTCAGCACAACGATCGCCAGTGTCGGCCACAGCCCGATCAATCCGCCGACCTGGATGAACAGGGCGATCTCGATGAGCGGGACCAGAAGGAAGGCCAGAAACAGCCGCATGTCGAAACTCCTTTCGCCGCCGGGGTTGTGGACTCGTCCCGGTGCCTCCCCTACATAGGAAGGCAACGCAAAGAATGCCATGACACCCCCAAGACCGAGGTGCCGATGAACTCCCCCATCCTTCAACTGCTGGTTCTTGCTGGCATCGCCGTCTTCCTCATACTGCGCCTGCGCAGCGTGCTGGGGTCGCGCGAAGGCTTCGAGAAGCCGCCCGCGCCGAAGGGCCAGGGCCAGCCGGCCCCTGCCCGGCGCGACTTCGAGGTGATCGACGGGGGGCCCGATCACGATATCATCGATCACGTTCCCGAGAACTCCGAGTCCGCCAAGGCCCTGGCCGAGATGAAGCGGGTCGAACCCGCCTTCAGCGTATCCGAGTTCCTTTCGGGCGCACGTGGCGCCTACGAGTGGATCCTCATGGGCTTCGAACGCGGCGAGATGGAAGAGCTGCGCCCCTTCCTCGAAACCGACGTCTACGAGAGCTTCGCCGCCGTCGTCGAGCAGCGCGAGCAGCAGGGCCTGACCATCGAGGCCGAGTTCGTCGGCGTGCGCGAGATGTCGCTGAATGAGGCGACCTTCGATCCCGACACCCGCAAGGCTGAGCTTACGGTCCGGTTCGTCGGCGAGCTGACCTCGGTGGTCAAGAACGCCGAAGGCGAGGTGATCGAGGGCAGCGCCACCGCGGTGAAGCGCCAGAAAGACATCTGGACCTTCGCACGCGAGATGGGCAGTGACGACCCGAACTGGCTGCTCGTCGCAACGGACGAATGACGCGAACGCTCCTGGCAGCTTTCGCGATCATCTGCGGCATCTGGGGGACGGGCACTTTGGCCGAGGATGAGACGAGTTATTCGATCCTCGGTTTCGAGGATCTTGAGGACTGGGCCGCGGACGATCATGCCGCGGCCCTTTCGGTTTTTCGCGAGACCTGTGGAGACATGCGCGATCCCGACTGGGTCGCGCTTTGCCGTCTGGCCGCCGACACACGCGATGCGCGGCAGTTCTTCGAGCTGTTCTTCCGCCCCGTACTGATCCGGGAGCCGGAGACGGCGGCGCTTTTCACGGGCTACTTCGAGCCCGAGCTCGATGGCTCGCCGGTCGAGACCGAGACGTTCCGCTACCCGCTCTACCGGATGCCGACAGAGGCGCAGGAAAACCAGCCTTGGCTGACCCGTCGCGAGATCCTCGAGAGCGGCGTGATGAAAGATCGCGGCCTCGAGATCGCCTGGGTCGACGACCCGGTGGAGAAGTTCTTTCTCCAGGTGCAGGGGTCCGGCCGGATCCGGTTTCCCGACGGGCGGGTGATCCGCGTGGGCTACGGCGGTGCGAACGGGCACCTCTACCGCTCGATCGGTCAGGAGCTGGTGCGCCGCGGGGTCTACGAACCCCATCAGGTTTCGGCGCTGGTGATCGCAAACTGGGTGCGCCGCAATCCGGAAGATGGCATGGACCTGCTCATGCACAACGACAGCTATGTCTTCTTCCGCGAGGTGAGCGAAGTGCCTGCCGACCGCGGCCCGCTCGGCGCGATGAACCGCTCGATCACGCCGGAACGCACCATTGCCGTCGATCCCGCCTTCGTCCCTCTGGGCGCCCCCGTCTGGATCGAGAAGGAGGGCGAGGTGCCGATGCACCGCCTGATGGTCGCGCAGGACACGGGGTCGGCGATCAAGGGAGCGCAGCGCGCGGACATTTTCTTCGGAACCGGGGATACCGCCGGCCGCGAAGCCGGGCGGATCAAGGATGGCGGGCGCATGGTCGTGCTCATGCCCATTCAGCGCGCCTACGCCCTGCTGCCCGTCCAGTCGCAATGACCCGCAAGCGCCGTCTTCTCCCCGAGGAGCGCGAGCTCTGGGATCAGGTCGCGCGCAGCGCGGACCCCCTGCACCCGCAGAAGAAGCGCAAGCAGGCCGAAGGTGCCACGCCCTCGCCCGCCAAGGCGAAGCCGAAAGAGAATGGCGAGAGCCGCGAGCCGCTCTCGCCCTTCGACGTCGGAGAGTCGGCGCGTCGAAAGACCGAAACGCTGATCCCGCCCGAAACCAGCTCTGACCGGTTGCGGGGCCAGCCGGTGCGCATGGATTCCAAGGCCTTCACGCGGCTGAAGCGCGGCAAGCTTTCGCCGGAGGCACGGATCGACCTTCATGGTATGACGCTGGACCGGGCGCATGGCGCGCTGAATCGCTTCATCCTGCAATCCCAGGGGCGTGGTCTGCGGCTGGTGCTGGTGATCACCGGCAAGGGCGCGCGGGAGGATCCCTACGATCCGCTGCCACGGCCGCGCGGGGTGCTCAAGCGACAGGTGCCCATGTGGTTGCAGCAGCAGCCGCTTGCCCAGGCGGTGCTGCAGACGGCTCCGGCTCATATCCGCCACGGGGGCGATGGGGCGCTTTACGTCTACCTGCGCCGCGCGCGCTAGCCGATCGTGCCCGGCGGGAGCCGCTTGCGGGCCCAGGAAATGCCGACCGCGATAAGCAGGGAAGTTGCCGTAAAGTAGACCGCCACCCAGAGAAACTGGGTCTCGATGCCGACGCCCGCGTCGATCAGGATCCCCGTCAGACCCGGACCCAGCGCCGACCCGAAGACCATCAGCGCAATGGCCAGCGACTTGATCGCGCCAAGGTGCCCGGTTCCGTAGTATTCCGCCCAGAATGCCGGCGGCAGCGTGCCGTAGGCCCCTGCTCCGATGGCCATGAACGTCAGGCCGAGCATGGTGAGCGCGAGGCTCTCGGTGCTGCCGTAAAGCGCGAAGGCCACCGCCATCGGGGCCAGGGCCAGCGGCATCAGCCGCCCTGCCCCGAACCGGTCGATCGCCAGGCCCGTCAGGATCATCGAGACCATCGAAAGGCCCGTGTAGATCGGGAAAAGCGCCACAAGCTCCAGGTGACCCCAACCCTTCTGGGCGGCATATTCCACCTGCTGGAAGAAGAAGGCCGTCATGAAGGCGCTGGGGCCCATGATTGCGGGCGCCATGACCCAGAAAAGCCAGTGCCGCAGGACTTCGGGCCGCCGCCAGTGACGTCCGTCCATGCCGAGTGAGCTGTCCTCGGCGGCATGCGACTTCGGCTCGCGTTCCAGTCGCAGCAGGCGCCACAGGCCGGGGATTGCGACAAGGCAGACGATTGCCGCCAGCACCCATGGGACGTGCCATCCCGTGGCGGCCATCGTGGCCACGACGGTCAGCGGCAGGATCGCTTCGCCGGCTGCGACGCCAAGGCGCGCCGTGGCAAGCGCCCTGCCCCGGCTGGCCACGAACCAGCGCGACATCGACACCATGGCGATGTGGCCGGTCATGCCCTGCCCGCAGAACCGCAGCAGGAAGATGATGACCGGCAAAAGGATGACGGCGGGGTTCAGGGCCATGGTAAGGCAGGACCCGGCAAGGGCGACAAGCACGATTGCGCCAAGGGCCCGCGTGCGGAACCGGTCCGTCAGAGGCCCCGACCAGATCATCGCAAGCGCCGCCAGCGTGGTGCTGGCCGCGTATAGGGTGCCCCAGGCCCCGTGGCTTAGGTCGAAGGTGCTCCGGATTTCGCCGGCGAAGACGGAAATGAAGAAGGTCTGGCCAAAGCTGGACAGAAAGGTGAGGAGAACACCCGCGCCGAGAAAGGGCGCGTTTTCCACGAAGAAGCGAAGAGATCGCATGCTATCGCTATCACCTGCCATTCTGTCAGGTTCAAGCGCATTGTGGTCTGGCTCCTTCCGGAGGGAGGGGAAGACGCGCGATGATCCCGCCCTAGGCGTAGGTCCGACGATCAAAGGATGACCGACCATGTTTCTGCTGCTCTTCGTGATATTCCTCGCGGCCTGTTTGGCTGCGGGTTCGACCGGCGCGCTTTTCTCACCCGGTACTTGGTACGAGGGTCTGAACAAGCCGCGCTGGACGCCGCCCAACCGCGCGTTCCCGGTGGCCTGGGGCACGATCTACCTTTGCATTTCGGCGGCAGGTGCGATCGTCGCGCAGCACGACGGAAACGGGATTGCCATGGCGCTCTGGGCCCTTCAGATCGCGCTGAACGGGCTCTGGACTCCGGTGTTCTTCGGATTGAAGCGGATCACGGCAGGCCTGATGATCATCTTGGCGCTCTGGCTGACGCTGATTGCCTCGATCATTGCCATGTGGCAGGTCGCGCCGGCAGCGGGGCTATTGTTTTTACCGTACATATTGTGGATTAGCGTCGCCACAGCACTAAATACGGAAATTCGACGGCTCAACCCGAGCCGTGGGTCAAGCGAGGCCTAACCGAAAATTACGCCGGTATATCGCTCGAGGTAGATGCGCATCCAAGGTGTGAAGTCCGAGGGCGCTCTTCGGATCCATGCCTCGAGCGCGCCACGCAAGACCCAGCGCGTTTCCATTACCTCGGAGGGATCGGGTGCTATTTCGAGGTCGGCGGTCGCGTCGGCCACAAAGATGTCGACAACTTCGTGCTCGATCATGTCGTTTCCGACTTCGGCGCGGTATTCAACCGTCTTGCGAAAGTTGGGGGTGAGCCCGGTCACCCCGAGTTCCTCGCGCAGGCGCCTGGTGGCGCAATCCCGGGGCGCCTCGTTCCAGTCGGGATGGGTGCAGCAGGTGTTCGCCCAGAGCCCGGGCGTATGGTACTTGCCCATCGCCCTGCGCTGCAGGAGGACCTCCTCGCCGCGCAGCACGAAGACCGACACTGCCATGTGGCGAAGACCGAGCCGGTGCACTTCGAGCTTTTCGACCGGAACGAGCGTCTCTTCGACCCAGGCAGGGATGTGGATGGTCATAGCGGTCGCTACTCCCCGGAATGCCTTTCAACCGAGCCGGTCGGTCGGACCCCGACGGCTATTCCGCGTCGAAATCCTTGTTCAGCAGCCCGTACTTTCTAAGCTTCACATAGAGGGACTGGCGGGAAAGGCCAAGCATCTCGGCCGCGGCGACACGATTGTTGCGGGTCAAGGTGACTGCGGTCTCGATGCACATCTTCTCGATGACATCCGTGGTTTCAGAGACGATTTCCTTCAGCGACGCGGATCCCACAAGTTCCATCACGCTCCGGTTCGCGTCGTCGGTCCCCTGCGGGGAAGGGCTTCTCATGGTTTCCAAGCGGCTTGCATCGCGAAGCACAAAAGCGAGTCCGCCGTCGGCGCGGTCGTCAAGGCGGGTCGTCGATATCTCGACTGCGGTGCTGACCCCGAGATCGCTCGAGATACGGGTCGCGTAGATCCGCATGGGTCCCGCCTTGCAGGCATTGTCGATCAGAACGGAGAGATCGACTTGTCCGCGCGAGAGGTAGTCTGAGAGACTGCGACCCTTTACGTCCGCGAGAGTCACGGAATCCGTCAGGTCTAGGAACGCGTTGTTGCAGCTTGTGATCACGCCCGTCGGCGCGGTGAAGACGACGGCATCGGCCCCCTTGTCGTAAAGCCCCCTCAGCGACGGACCGAGTTCGTCGAGCTGTCGTTCGGGGTCATCTGTGGCGCGAATCCGGCAGATCGGGATCCTTTCGCCAGCCGCCCTCAAGATCCTTGGGACAATGTCGATCTTCTTGCGACTGCGCCGTGCACTGACCTCGACGCCGGAAGAGGTTTCGGAAAGGGCGGCGTTCACCAGACCCTCGATGAATTCCTCTTGGCGTCTGTCCCGGAACTGCTCCGCGAAGGGTGCCCCGATCAGGGACTCGCGGTCGGTTCCGAGAAGCGCTGCCGCAGGGTCGTTCAGATCCTTGATCCGACCCCGTCCGACCGAGACAAAGAGAATGGGATCGAGTGTCATGCGCATCAGCAGCCTGTAGCGCACGTCGAACTCGCGCCTGGCCTCGTAGCCTTGCTCGAGAGACATCTGGGCCTGCACGAGCTGCTGTTGCGCTTCTGCGACCGACCGTAGGTCGCGCCCGAGCATGAAGAACATCTCGTCGCTACCCGGAGCGTGAACCCTGTACCGGACCGGAAATTCGGGGGATCGCCCATCGGTGTGGTTGAGCTCGACCGGTCGGTCGGGCGGATCTCCGGAAAGGAACCGTTCAAGCACTGCTTGGAACTTCGGGATAGATTCGACCGTCAGCACGTCCTCGACCGGGCGGCCCTGCCAGCGGGACAGATCGCCGAAACCGGTATCGTCGGCGTCGGTGATCACGGAAAGGATCGTTCCGTCGCGCGAGACACTGAGTGCGATGTCGGATGCCGCAGCGATGAGCCCGGACAGGTCTTCCGCCCTTATGAAGGGCACGGAACCCTCATCCCATGAACTCGTACCTTCGCTGTTCATCCCTTATCGCACCACTGCCGGGCGTTTTGCCCGCTTGTCCTGCTCGTACATTTTCAGTGCCGCGCCGACTTCGTTCGTGACCAGATCCACACCGCTTCTTTCCTTCACGCGATCCGTCAGTCCGAGCACGATGCCCCCCAGCACCAGCGGCGGGGAATTGGGGAACCCAAGTTTGATCCGTTTAGCCTGCCCGGAGATCGTTTCAAGGTTTTCAACCCGCGAACAGGAGAAGAGAACGAGGTCATGTCGCTCTTCGCTCAGCGTGCGAAGCAGCATATCCTCGTCGGCGCCGAAGAGCATCCGCACCGAAACTCCTAGGCGGCGAAGTTGCGCTGCCGCGACATGGGTACCCAGCGTGTGGGAGTCGCCCTTCTGAAGCACCAGGAGCGCACTGACGTCGGTAGAATCACTTTCATCATCTGGCCACTGTCGTGACAGGCGGGTCACGAGCCCCTGTAGCCGCGCAGACGCGATGCTGACCTGCGCGAAGCTCAGCCGGTCCTCGACCCAGAGGACGCCGATCTCTCGCGCCACCTCTGGAATACAGAGATCCGTGATGTCTTCCGGCGCCATGCGGGCTTGCAGAAGCTCGCCCAACACGGCCTCGATATCGAAGCCTGTTGGCTCAAGCGCCTGCCGCATCAGTCTTTCTCGCATCGCCGCCGGCATCCGGCGGTCCTTGGTATCGGGGCGTAGGTTCAGAACCGAGATGACGTTTCTTGCCAAAGCGGCGACTTCGGGCCGATCTTGAGCTTCGGCGCCGCGTTCGAATGAACGATCTGTCGGCATCGGTTTTCCTAACTGGCCCGCTTGGCAAGCGTCTATCGTGTTGGCGGTGGACGCGCGGGCCGACCTAATAGTTAGAAATAGGCCGCACTTTGTCAAAGTGAATAGGGAAAAGCGGGGGATTGGGCGCCCTAACCTGCCCTGCGCCTGCTTCCGTCCGGGGGGAGCGTACATGGCGGGATGTCGCGCCCGCGCCGGGGGCTTTCCCCTTGTTGCCCCTGAACCTGCTGCGATAGCGTCGTCGTCGGGAGACGTGCTACGGGAGAAAGTCTGATGAAACTCAAGATTGCAACGGTCCTCGCCACGCTGGCACTGGTAGGCACCGCTCACGCCCAAGAGGTGAGCGGAGACGCCGAGGCCGGCGAACGGGCCTTCAATCAGTGCAAGTCCTGCCACAGCGTCGTTGACGACGAGGGCGAAACGATCGTTCGTGGGGGCCGTGTCGGCCCGAACCTTTACGGCGTCGTCGGGCGCGAGGCCGCCGCGGTCGAGGACTTCCGGTACTCCGATGCCATCACGGACGCCGCCGAAGCAGGCCTTGTCTGGAACGAAGAGGAATTCGCGTCCTACGTCATGGATCCGACGGCTTTCCTGCGGGACTACCTGGACGACGACGGTGCGCGCGGCCGGATGGCCTTCAAGCTGCGCAACGAGGACGATGCTCCCGACATCTGGGCCTACCTCGCGTCGGTCGGTCCCTCTGCGGAGTAATCCGGCCGGTTTACGGCCAGATGGGGCGTCCTTCGGAAACGGGGGCGCCCCTGTCCTTATCGCAGGGCGTACACGTTTCGCCCGAGGCCCACGGCGCTTCCGAGAAGCGTGAACACGTTCTGGACGCCCGTGATCGGCGAGGCTGTCGCAAGCACCGTATCGCCGGGTTGGATCGGGAAGCGGCCGGCCGCAAAAAGCCCGTCCGCGCTGGTCAGATCTACGGTGAAGACCACCGGGCCGGGTCCAGGCCCGTAGCCGGGCTTGCCGGCGTATTCGGCGCCCTGGTCGCGCAATATGAGAACACCGCCCGGGTCCGCGCTCCTGTCGTCGAGTCCGTTCATCAGCGCCAGCGCTTCAAGCGCTGTCAGGCGATCCTTGGTGAAGTGGATCAGGTCTTCGTTTCCGGATGCGCCGAGCGCGATGAAGCTGCGGTCATCCTCCTCGACCACGACCGCGTCACCGGGACGAAGCAGGGCATTGCGCGTCGCGCTCTCGAAAAGGCGGTCGGCCGAGATCTGGTAGGTTTCGCTTCCGCGGAGCAGGCGCACCTGCGGGTTGCGCATGCCGGGCGGAATGCCACCGGCGTCCGAGATCAGCCCGAGGATCCGGTAATTCTGCGAGGGCAGGGGGTAGCTTCCCGGCGATGCCAGGCCACTGACCGCCTCGACGGCGTTGTCGCGACCCTGTTCGAAGCTGAGTTGGACTTGCGCCGAGGGAACGATCGCCTCGAGCCGCTGCTGGACCTGTTCGCGTGCGCGATCGGGTGTGTCAGGCCGCTGACCTTCATCTTGCCGACGTAGGGCAGGAAGATCGATCCGTCGGGCGCGACCATCTCATCCGTGATGCGCGTGAATTTCTCGCCCGGATTGGTCAGGAGAGAATTTTCCTGGCTGTCCCAGATCACGAGATCAATGCTGTCACCGCTGCGGATCGTATTCGACGCAGGCCCGCTCTGGGCCTTGGGCCAGAGATAGTGACCGGTCTTGTCGGCGACGGGCCATTGCGCAAGGGCAGGGAGGTTGTCCCGCGTGACGGGCACCACTTCGAACGTGGGCGTTTCCGCTTTCGCCTCGTGCAGAACTTCCTGGCGCAGGGCCGCGCCGCGCGGCGTACTGCACGCCGAAACGAGCGAAAGTGCGATGCAAAGCACGATACCGGTGCGCACGACTCCGCTCTCCTTTCCGCAGAAATCCTCTCCTCTTCAGCCTTCTAGCTTTGATAACCCGGTCTGGATAGGCTTGAGTTCAATTGAATGGACAGCAAGGGCCAACAACGTGGCAACTGCACCGCAGGATGACGTGCTGCTACTTGGGGCAGGGGGCAAACTTGGCCGGATGGTTCGCGCGGCCTGGCCCGTCGTCTCTGACCGGCGGTTGGTTCCGGTGACACGCGGGACAGGGGACGGGACCTTGCGATGGGTTCCCGGCACGCCGCACGATGGCCTTCCAAGGGTGGGTGCGGTTGTGGCCTTCTGGGGTGTCACGGGCAGCGCGCCGGATGCGCTTGCCATGAACAGCTACCTTGCGGAACAGGCGCAGGCCCTCGCCATCGCGCTCGGCGCGGCGCGGGTCATCCATTGTTCTTCTGCCGCCGTCTACGCGCCTTCTGACACCCCTGTTTCCGAGGTCACTGACCCGGCGCCTTTCACGCCCTACGGTCAAGCAAAGCTTGCGATGGAGCGTCGTATTGCCGAGCTGGCGGACGATCATCTCCCGACGACGATCCTCCGGATCGGGAATGTCGCCGGGGCCGAAAGCCTCTTTGCGAACATGCGGCCGGGCGTTCGTGTGACGCTCGATCGCTTTCCTTCGGGGCGCGGCCCCTGGCGGAGCTACATCGGACCAACCGATCTTGCCCGCGTCACTGCCGCGATGCTCGAGGCCCCCGCAGCCGCCGCCGACCGCATCTTCAATGTCGGCGCACCGGCGCCGGTCTGCATGGACGAGATCGCCCGCGCGGCCCGGTGCTCTATCGACTGGCGTTCGGCCCCGGGCATCGCGACAGAGCGCCTGGTCCTCGATACCGCACGGCTTGGCGAAATCTGTCCGCTTTCAATCTCCTCTGCCGATCCGGCCTGGCTGGTCGAAGACGCACACACCGGGGAGATCTGGCCGTGACCGCAGGCAAGCGCGCCCTGGATCTCGTTGCGGCTCTGCTGCTGTCGGTCGCGCTGGCTCCCCTGATTGCAGCGATCGCGCTGACCATCCTGCTTCGTGACGGTCGCCCTGTCCTCTACATTTCCGAGCGCATGACCACGGGCCCCCGGCCATTCCAACTTTGGAAATTCCGCACCATGCGCCCGGATGCGTGGGACCGCGGTGTTTCCGGCGGTGACAAGACCGCGCGCATCACGGGCACCGGGCGTATCCTCAGGCGCTACCGTCTGGATGAATTGCCACAGCTCTGGAATGTGCTGCGCGGGGATCTGAGCTTCGTCGGTCCGCGTCCGCCCCTGCGCCGCTATGTCGAGATGGAGCCGGAACTCTATGCGCACGTCCTGAAATCCCGACCGGGGATCACGGGACTTGCCACCCTTGCCTTTCACAGAACCGAAGAACGCCTTCTGGCAGGATGCGGGACGGCCGAGCAGACCGAGGCCGTCTATTGCCGTCGCTGCGTTCCCCGCAAGGCGCGGCTAGACCTCATCTATCAGGAGCGTCGGACGATCTGCCTCGATCTTCGGCTCATGCTTGCGACGGTCCTGCGATCCGTTTCCCTGCGTGACCGGGCGCGGAAACCTCACATTTGAATCCTTAAGCCAGCGGTAAACCTGCGCGAGTACATCCTGTCGTTGGGTGAGAACAAAGGTGGTGGAAATGGCGTCTGACAGCAATGTCGCGCCAGTCATCATCAAGCGGAAAAAGGTCATAAATGGCGGCGGGCATCATGGTGGTGCCTGGAAGGTGGCGTATGCCGACTTCGTTACCGCGATGATGGCCTTCTTCCTCCTGATGTGGCTGTTGAATGCGACAACCGAAAAACAGCGTAAGGGCATCGCGGACTACTTTAGTCCGAATATTGTCATCAATCGAGTCTCCGGTGGCGGTGACGGTTCCTTCGGGGGCGATTCCGTCTTTTCCGAGAATACCTTGCCACGCGTGGGCACTGGTGCCACGAGCCTGAATCCGACCGAGCAATCTGCCGCGCGGGGATCGTTCAGCGACGGACCTGCCGAGAGCGAAGGCCAGACCGAGCAAGAGGACGAGGTCTTCGAGGCGGTCGAGGCGCTTCTCATGGGGCGCAGTGGCGAGAGCATGGTCGCCGACGAGCTGCTGGAGCACATCGTTACCCGCGTGACGGATGAGGGGCTTGTGGTCGAACTGTTCGAGACCGCCGAGGCACCGCTCTTCGACGGGGCGGAGCCGACCAACCGTCTGCGTGAACTCGCCCGGCTTATCGTGACGGCGTCTGCGGTGGTGACGAACCCGCTCGCGGTGGAGGGGCACACTGCCTCCTACCCGCTTGTCCTGAGAGAGAACCCGTCCTGGGATCTTTCCGGTGCGCGGGCGGACATGTTCCGCCGACTTCTTACCGAGACCGGCATGCCGGAACAGCGCATCAGCCGTACCACCGCACACGCAGACCGGGAGCCGGCACGTCCCAACCGGATGGACTTCCGCAACAACCGTCTGGAGGTGGTCTTCCTGCGCGATGTCTGAGCACCGGAAGAAGAGATCGAAGTCAACGCAATCTTAGATGTTAGCGGGGCATTAAGCCTGCGGCCTTATGAAGAAAGGCCAGGGAACTGCTCCGAGACACCAGAAAGGCGCGTCAATGTCGATCACCTCCTCGTTCAGTGCCGGTGTGGCTGGCCTGTCGGTCAACGCGACGCGGCTGGCGACCATCTCCGACAACATCGCCAACTCCAGCACCTACGGTTACAAGAGGGTCGAAGCCGATTTCCAGTCGATGGTCATCGGCGAAAGCGGCGGCACCTACAGTGCGGGGGGTGTGCGCGCCGACACGCAGCGTATCATCAGTCAGAATGGCACCGTGGTCGGCACAAGCAATGCCACGGACCTGGCCATCCGGGGCGACGGTTTCCTGCCCGTCGCCAGCACCGTCGAGGTGAAGGCAGGCATAGCCAATCCGCAGATGTTGTTGACCACGACCGGCTCCTTCCGGCCGGACGCAAACGGCTATCTCAACACCGAATCGGGCCTCACGCTGATGGGCTGGCCGGCCAACCCGGACGGGACGATCCCCGTTTTTCCGAGGGACAGTTCCACCGCGCTCGAGCCGGTGCAAATCAACACGACCTCCCTGACCGGCGAACCTACGTCCGAGGTCGGTCTCGGGATCAATCTTCCGGCGACCGATACCTATGCGGGCTCCGCGGGGGCTCCCTACGACGTCTCGGTCGAGTACTACGACAACCTTGGCGTCTCCGAGACGCTCGACACCACCTTCACCCCGACCGTTCCCGCCACGGGGCGGTCCAACGAATGGACGATGACGATTTCGGACTCGGCAACCCCCGCCGCCGGCAATCCCATCGGCGTTTATACCGTCACCTTTAACCAGGGCAGCGCGAATGGCGGCTCCATCCAGAGCGTAGCCCAGCCCGGTCCCGTGACCGGCGGTGCCTACAACAATACGACGGGTACCCTGATCGTGACGACGAACGGCGGCCCGATGGAGATCGATCTCGGGGCCCCGGGGACCAGCGATGGACTCACCCAGCTCGCAGACAGCTTCGCACCCCTGAATATCAGCAAGGACGGTACCCCCGTCGGCACCATGACGTCGGTCGAAGTGGACGAGCGGGGCTTCGTAAATGCGCTTTTTGACACGGGTGTCACCCGAACCATCTACCAGGTGCCCATCGCTTCCATGCCCAACCCGGATGGCATGAAGACCATGTCCGGACAGACATACATGACGACTTTCGATAGCGGCTCGTACTACCTTTGGGACGCGGGCACCGGACCCACGGGCGAAGTCATCGGCTTCGCGCGAGAGGGGTCGACCGCGGAGGTCGCCGCCGAGCTTACCAACATGATCCAGACCCAGCGCGCCTACTCGTCCAACGCCAAGGTCATCCAGACCGTCGACGAGATGCTGCAGGAAACCACGAACATCAAGCGATGACCCGGTACCCATGAGTGAGGAGTGTGGCGCATGTCCCTGACAGGAGCCCTCTACAACGCCTTCAGCGGTCTGACCGCAAACGCGCGCGGCGCAAGCCTGGTCGCGAGCAACATCTCCAACGCGACGACCGAGGGATATGGGCGTCGCTCACTCGAACTCACGCCCTCTTCCATCGGCACGTCCGGGGGGGTCGAGATCCATGGCGTGCTGCGCCGGAGCGACCCGGCGGTGATCGCGGATCGCCGCCAGGCTGATGCGCGACTGGGCAATTCCTCGACGCTGCAGACATTTGCCAGTGGGCTGGAGGATGCCGTGGGAAGCTCGGACGTACAAGGTTCGCTTCCCATGCGGATTGCCGCGTTCGAGAATGCCCTGATCGTGGCCGCAGCGAACCCGTCCTCGGCTCAACGTCTCGAATCCGTGGCGCATGCGGGTGCCAACCTTGCGCGCAAATTCAATGACGTTTCCGACGAGCTCCAGGCTGGGCGTCAGGCCGCGGACCGCAGCATCGGGCTGCAGGTGGACCGTCTGAATCAAACACTGACCCGTGTCGACGAACTCAACCAGGAAATCGTCCGCGCGAAAGCAAGAAAGGGCGACACGGCCGCGCTTCTTGACGAGCGCCAGAGGATCATCGACGGCGTCTCCGAGATGGTCCCGTTGCGCATGGTCGAGCGCGACAATGGCGAGGTTTCGCTTTTCACGAAGCGTGGAGCCATATTGCTGGATGGCGGCCTCAAGGCCGAGATTGGTTTTTCTGGGAGAAACGCGATCGGGCCGGAAATGACGCAGGCCGGCGGTCAGCTCTCGGGGATGACGATAAACGGCAAACCAATCGATACCAGCGGTGCCGGTGTCTTCGCCGGTGGCACGATTGCGGCACAGTTCGAGATACGTGACGAAATCGCGGTCACGCGGCAGGCCGAACTCGACGGTCTCGCACGCGAGCTGACAGAGCGACTCGGCCAGGGTGGGCCCGATGCCACGATAGGTGCTACTGCCGCTGGGCTATTCACCAATGCCGGGACGCCCTTCGCTGCGGCTGACGAGGTCGGGTTTGCGCAGACGATCGAACTGAACAGCCTTGTCGCACCAGGCAGCGGCGGAACTTGGCGACTTCGAGATGGGCTCTATGCGACGTCTCAGGGCGAGGTCGGCGATGCCGATCTGCTGAACGCCATCAGTGGCGCACTCTCCGAGGTGGCAGCCCCGGCCAGCGCCTCACTCGACCCCTCCGCGCGCAGCTACACCGATTTCGTCTCGAGCTTCGTCTCGGATGTAGCCGGGGCTAGGGTGCGTCGGGATTCCGAGCAGACCTACCAGGCGGCAAGCCAGCTGGCCCTGCGCGAGATGGAGTTGTCCATCGGTGTCGATACCGATCAGGAGCTCCAGCGTCTCATGGAGATCGAGCAGCATTATGCCGCAAACGCACAAGTCATGTCGGTCGTCGACGACCTCATGGAACGCCTGCTCAGTATTTAAGGGAGTCTTATCATGCAGCCGATTGGCGACATGGCACGCAGTCTTCTACTGCGCAGTGAACACACCCGTCTCAAGACTGAGATGGATACCCTCGCCACCGAGATCGCCACCGGTTTCGTCAAGGATCCTGCCGCGCATCTCAAGGGCGACGTGGCCGGGCTTCTGTCGATCGACATGTCAATCGAACGGCTTGAGACGTACCGGATCAACAACAACGAGGCCACGATCCTTTCGCAATCCATGCAGACCACCTTGGACCAGCTCCAATCTCGCAGCGATGAGCTTTCCAACGTCCTTCTGTCGTCGGAGCTGACTCCATCGCCAGCCTTTCTCGCCACCATGTCCAAGGATGCCGGCGAGGCACTCGAAAGTGTCGTAGGCGGTCTCAACCGCTCTGTGGCGGGTCGTTTTCTGTTCTCCGGTACGGCTACGGATCGCGCGCCTCTGGAGGATGCGGAGACCCTGCTCGATGACCTTCGCCCGCTGGTCAGCGGAGAAACCTCCGTGGCCGGAGTTCAGGCGCAGCTCGATGCCTGGTTCGACACGCCCGGTGGCGGTTTCGAGACCTCGACCTATCAGGGCGCCACGGAAAGTCTTTCACCTATCCCGCTCAGTGACAGTGAGAGCGCCGACATCGATATCAGGGCCGACAATCAGGCATTTCGTGACCTTATGAAGTCACTCGCAATGGCTGCACTTGCCGCGGATCCGAGTAGCGGCCTCAGCCCCGACGGGAAAGTCGAGGCCCTTCGCACTGCGGGACTGCAGGCCAGGTCGGCTCTCGAAACCGTGACCGAACTAAGGTCGGGTCTCGGCTCCCTCGAAGCTCGGATCGAGGAGACGGGGGCGCGAAACGAAAGCGAGCGTACCGCCACACAAATCGCCCGGCTCGACCTGGTTGGTACGGATCAATACGAGACCGCCTCGCGATACGAGAGTATCCGCGGACAGCTTGAAAGCCTTTACGCCATCACTGCCCGATCTCAGCGCCTTTCGCTGGCGGGGTACCTTTGATGAATTGGCGTTACCTGCTTGCCTGCGTGCTGGCCATTATTTCATTGGCGGCCGCGGTGCAGGCGCAGTCGGTGAGGATCAAGGACCTCGTCGAGGTCGATGGCGTGCGGTCCAACGACCTTGTGGGATACGGACTCGTTGTCGGTCTGAACGGGAGCGGCGATGGCCTCCGAAACGCTCCCTTCACCGAAGAAATCATGGCGAATATGCTGGAGCGGCTGGGTGTTAACGTGAACGGCGAGCAATTTCGCCCCAGGAACGTGGCCGCGGTCTTTGTGACGGGACGGCTGCCTCCCTTTGCGCGCGCCGGCAGTTCGATAGACGTGACGGTCTCGGCGATCGGCGATGCGACCAGTTTGCTTGGCGGAACGCTTATCATGACACCGCTCAATGCGGCCGACGGTCAGATCTACGCGGTGGCGCAGGGGACGGTGATCGCAGGCGGCGCTGAGGCCCAAGGCGAGGCCGCGCGCGTGATCCAGGGCGTGCCGACAGCCGGCGTTATTCCCGGCGGGGCCCGTATCGAGCGCGAGGTCGAGTTCGACTTCACGCAGATGACCAGTCTGAGGCTCGCTCTTCGAGAACCGGATTTTACCACGGCGGCGCGCATCGAAGAGGTAATCAACAGGTCGGTGGGCGGTACTGCGGCCGTGATGCTTGATGCAGGAACCGTGCGGCTCGATCTTCACAAGACAGGTGCTGGTTCCCCGGCCAGGGCCATCTACCGGATCGAGAACCTCGCGGTTGAACCGGAGCGCCGGGCCCGCGTCGTGGTCGACCAGCGCTCTGGAACGATTGTCATGGGCGAGGATGTCCGGATCTCAAGGGTCGCGGTGTCGCAGGGAAACCTGACGCTGCGCATCGAGGAGGCCCCTATCGCTGTTCAGCCGAACCCATTTGCCGAGGGCGAGACGGTGGTGGTCCCACGCACCCGTGCCGATATCGTCGAGGAGCCTGGCATCGGCTTGGCCGAGATACCAAATGGTACCTCGCTCTCAGAGGTCATCGCAGGGCTCAACGCGCTCGGTGTAAGCCCCCGCGTTGGGTCCCGGCATCATGCCGAGTGATCGACGCGTAGAAGGGCCTGTGCGCATAGATCAGGTCGCCGACGGCAAGATACTCGCAGGGAAAGGTGAAGCCCCAGAATGCGAGGTCGTTCATGAGCGGTCTGATCCTGCTGACTACCTCGGTCCGCAGGATCGAAATCTCCGAGAAGATCCCGTGAGCGGCGACGTGTTCTGCGAGATGGGAATAGTCGCCGCGCGTGATGGTCACGGTTTCCGGCTGTTGATAGAACTGTCCGAGGTCCCGCCGATCGTGAAGATCCACCAGGGACCAAGGCGCATAAAGTGCCGCCGCCTGCGGGTGCTCCTCAAGGAGATCGATTGCGGCGACCACCCCCGATGGAACGAGCCTGTCGTCATCGGCGAGATAGAGTGCATAGTCCCCTTCGGCCATCCTGGTCACGTGCTGCACGTTCGCGACGGCGCCGATATTGGTTTCGTGCCGCACGTGTCTCAGGGGAAGAAGCGATGCGAACTCTTCCAACACGGACTGGGTCTCGTCCTCAGAGGCGTTGTCGGCAACCACGACCTCGGTCGCGAAGGGCAGTCGATCCAGATCCTGGACGAGTTGCAGGAGCAACGACCGCAAGAGCGGCGCACGGTTGTAAGTCGGAATGCAGATGCTGAGCTTCGGACGTGTCATCCGCCGGCTCCGGCCGCGTGGGGGATCTCCGCGGCGCCATGGGCGAGGGGGCGCGGTTCGGGAAGCGTGGTCATCAGTTCCGTACCGTGCTCCTTCTCGAGCCAGCGCAGCGCGGGCGCGATTTCGTCCACGAGGTTCCAAGGCAGGATCAGCAGCTTGTCGGGCGGATCGCCTCGCAGGACCTCCGGCCCGACCACCGGCACGTGGCAGCCGGGCAGAAAGCGTCCCTGCTTGAAAGGCGCGCCATCGCAGACATAGGCGATCTGACGGGCGTCGGTGCGGGCGTAGTTCAGCAAGGTGGTGCCCTTGGCCGCGGCCCCGTAGGCCGCGACCCGTTGATTGTGTCGTTCGCAGTCCGCAAGAAAGTTCCGAAGTGCCGCGGCCGCTTTATCTGCGCGGGCCTGCAGGTCTTCGAAATAGGCGGGTTCGGTAATGCCGCACGCCTCTTCGTGCTGGAGAGCCTGCGCGACGGACGAAGCCATCTTCTGCGCAGCCGCCTTGTGACAGGCCCAGATCCTCAGGCTTCCCCCGTGGGTCGGAAGCTCTTCCACGTCGAAGACCCGAAGCCCCGCCGCCCCAAGGATCCGCGAGACGGTGCCGAGCGAGAGGTAGGAGTAGTGTTCGTGATAGACGGTGTCGAACTGCCCTTCCTCGACCAGCCTCAGCAGATGCGGAAACTCGAGCGAGATCGCGCCTTCCGGCGCCAGCAGGGTCGCGAGACCTTCCGCGAAATCGTTGATGTCTGGCACATGGGCCAGGACGTTGTTGCCGATCAACAGGTCCGCGGCACGGTCCTGTCGCAGTTCGCTGGCCAGCGTTTTGCCGAAGAAGGCTTGCCGCACCGGAACGTCCCAGGCCCGCGCGGCCTCGGCGGTGCTCGCCGTCGGCTCGATGCCGAGACAGGAAATCCCGGCGCGCACGAAATTGCGCAGCAGGTACCCGTCGTTGGATGCGATCTCGACCACGTGGCTGTCCTTGTCGAGTCCCAGGCGCTCCGTCGCGGCACGACAGAAGCGTGCCGCGTGGCCCAGCCAGTGTTCCGACGCTGAGGAAAAGTAGACGTAGTCCGATCCGAATATGTCTTCGGGAGCCGCGAAATCGCGGGTCTGAACCAACCCGCAACCGGTGCAGAGAAACAGCTGAAGAGGATACCAGGTCTCGGGTTCGGCAAGCGCCGCCTGCGTGAGGTAGGCGTTTGATGGCGGGGCATGACCCAGGTCCAGGATCTTCTTATAGAGCGGGGCACGGCAGTGGCGGCAGGTCATGTCGGACATTCGGCAAGGCTCGCAAGATTGGGAAGTTGCGCATCGCGTTCGGAGAGGTTCCGGACGGGCAGGGGCCAGGGGATGGAAAGGTCGGGATCGGCGTGGTGCAGCCCACCCTGACGGTCGGGCGCAAAGGCCTGGCTGTGGCTGTAGTGAAGAAGCGTCCCGTCCCTCAGGGCCTGAAAGCCGTGGGCAAGTCCCGCCGGAAGAA
The DNA here is from genome assembly GCF_003054175.1 of Allosediminivita pacifica. Taxonomy (GTDB): domain Bacteria; phylum Pseudomonadota; class Alphaproteobacteria; order Rhodobacterales; family Rhodobacteraceae; genus Allosediminivita; species Allosediminivita pacifica. Next base: position 133,062 of record NZ_QBKN01000003.1, on the reverse strand, counting down.
AGACCGAGTCGCGGCGCTCGGCGGAAAGCTCGACAGCACGCCACTGACCGAAGGTCGGCGAATGGCGCCTGAGATCGACCAGGACGTCGAAGACAGCCCCCTCAAGGCAGCAGACAAGCTTGTCCTCGGCCGCAGCGCCGGTCTGGTAGTGCAGCCCCCGGACCGTGCCGCGCTCGCGCGTGAACGAGGCGTTGGTCTGGACCCAGTCCGTGCCGATCCCGTGGCGTGCAAAGCTCTGGCGGCAGGTCAGCCGCGAGAAGCTGCCGCGCGCGTCGGTGAACGGCTCAGGCAGGACGTGGAAGGCCCCGGGTATGTCGAGCGGCAGGATCTGCATCATGCCGCCTCAAAGAGCGCGATCTGCGCTTCGGTCACGGCGCGGGCCGATGCGCCCTCGCAGACCCCGCGATACCATTGCATGGTCTGCTCGACGCTCTGCGCAAAGCCCCACTTTGGGCGCCAGCCGAGGCTCCTGCGGACAAGATCCGTCGAAAGGGCGAGACGCGCGGCTTCTCTCTGCCGGGGGGGCGCGGCGACGGGGGAGGGCGGTGACCCATGATCCTGCGGCCAGCACCTCTCGGCCTCGCTGACCAGTTCGGCCACGGTCCTTTCGTCTTCCGGGTCCGGCCCGAAGTTGAGCGCAGCGGGAAGCGCCTCCCCCTTCTCGAGGCTCTCGGCCATCGAAATGTACCCGTTGAGCGGGTCGAGCACATGCTGCCAGGGGCGAACCGCCTCGGGGTGCCGCAGTTCGAGCGGGCGACCGGCGAGGCGCGCACGCACGAGGTCCGGCAGGATCCGGTCCGGTGCCCAGTCGCCACCGCCGATCACGTTGCCCGCGCGCGCGACACCCAGCCTGATTCCGGCCTCGTCGAGGAAAGAGGCGCGATGGCTTTGCAGAAGGATTTCGCAGGCGGCCTTGCTGGCGGAATAGGGATCGTGGCCGCCCAGCCGGTCGCTTTCGCGAAAGGCGCCCGCCTCGGGCGCGCCGGCGTAGACCTTGTCTGTGGTGGTCACGACGAGTGTCAGCGGACGATCAAGGGCCCGCAGCGCCTCCAGAAGATGCAGCGTTCCCATGACATTTGTGGCCCAGCTTTCCTGCGGGTCCGCGTAGGAGCGGAGCACGAGCGGCTGCGCTGCGAGGTGGAAGACAACCTCCGGATCGGCGCGCTTCACCTCTTCGCGCAAGTGCGACGGGTCGCGCAGGTCGCATGTGACCGAGGTCACCAGTTCCTGCAGAAGAGCGGTCTCGAAGAGAGAGCCTGCCTCGGCCGGAAGGGAGATTCCGTGAACGGTTGCGCCGCGATGCAGGAGCAGCATGGAAAGCCACGCCCCCTTGAAGCCGGTGTGCCCGGTCACGAGTACCCGGCGCCCCTGCCAGGCCGCGCTCACGCCCAGACCTTCCAGGGGGCGTTGCCCTCGCTCCAGAGCCGTTCGAGAAAGACCTTGTCGCGCAGCGTGTCCATCGCCGCCCAGAAGCCTTCGTGCTTGTAGACCGAGAGCTGGTCCTCGCGGGACAGGCGTTCGAGAGGTTCCTTTTCCCAGATCGTGCCTGGATCGTTGATCCGGCTCAGCACAGAGGGTTCGCAGACGAAAAAACCACCGCTGACCCAGTGGCCATCGCCGGGCGGCTTCTCGAAGAACCGTCGGGCCCGCGCGCCTTCTATCTCTATGGCGCCGAAACGTCCGCTCGGCTGCACAGCGGTCACCGTGGCCTCTGTGCCCTCGCGGCGGTGAAATTCGATCAGACCGGCCACGTCGATATTTGCCACGCCGTCCCCGTAGGTCAGGCAGAATGTCTCGGTCAGGTGTTCTTTCGCCAGGGCCAGCCGACCGCCGGTCTGGGTCTCTTCGCCCGTGTCTAGAAGCGTCACGCGCCAGGGTTCGGCGCCGTTTTGCAGGATCTCCATCCCGCCCGATGTCATGTCGACGGTGATGTCCGCGTTGTGCAGGAAGTAGTTCGCGAAATACTCCTTGATCATGTAGCCCTTGTAGCCGCAGCAGATGACGAAGTCGGTCATGCCCTGCGCGCCGAAGATCTTCATGATGTGCCACAGGATCGGCTTTCCGCCGATCTCGATCATCGGTTTCGGCCGAAGGTGTGATTCTTCGCTGATGCGGGTGCCGAGGCCCCCCGCGAGGATGACGACTTTCATCTTGGCCCCTCAGAAGCGCCGGGTTCTCCGGCTGTCCGGACCTTGGGGGGATCGGGGTAAAATTGCGGTAAACCGAATCCCGGTTTTGCCCTTTGCGAGATTCGCCCCGCGTTATCCGCGTCTTAACCCTCCGACCGCTATCACCGCGCTTATCGCCGGCCTTCCGGGGCCGGGCAGAGAGGCGGCAGAATGGCGCGGGGCGGCATGGCATGGACGTGGTGATGACGGGTGCGACTGGTTTTGTCGGGCGGGCCCTCATGGGGTGGCTCCTGGACGCCGGCCACCGGGTTCATGCGCTGCTGCGCGATCCGGCGGACCCTGCGATAGCCAGGCTGGCGGATGTCCGAATATCGCGTTTCGACCTGTTGGCCGACGCAGGCGATACGCCGGATTTCTCGGCCGACGCGCTGGTCCACCTCGCCTGGCCCGATCTCGACGACTACAACAGCCTGTCCCATGTCGAATCCGCGCTTCCGGCAAGCTACCGCCTCGTGAAGGCGGCGCTCGATGCCGGGGTTCGGCGTGTCCTCGTCACGGGCACCTGCCAGGAATACGGTTTGCGTGAGGGGGCGCTTGCCGCCGACACCCCAACAGAACCGCAAACTTCCTACGCCGTGGCCAAGGACGGCCTGCACCGCCAGCTGCGCCTGCTTGCGCCGCGCTACGGGGCCGACATCGTCTGGGCGCGGCTCTTTTACCTCCACGGTCCGGGGCAGCGGCCGAAATCGCTGTTCGCACAGCTCGAAGCCGCCGTGGCTCGCGGGGATGCGCGCTTCGACATGTCCCCTGGCGAGCAGTTGCGCGACTACATCCACGTAACCGAAGCCGCCCGGCAGCTTTGCGACGCGCTCGAGACCGCGCCCGATGGTCCGGTGAACATCTGCAGCGGCACGCCCCGCTCGGTACGCGGTCTTGTCGAGGACTGGCTGACCGAGCGGGGCGCAGGAATCGCGCTGAACCCGGGCCATTTTCCCTATCCGCCGCACGAACCCATGGCCTGCTGGGGCCGGAAAGGAGCCTGATGGACGATCAGAGCGAATTTGACCGCATATGCGTCGAAGAGGTGCGCGCCCAGGGCCGTGATCCCGATCTCAGGGCGGTCACCGCGGAATGGATGCGTCTGAGCCAGCCACACCATTATTCCTACCATTTCGAATGGCTCGGGCGTCCGGTCATACAGCATCCGCAGGACATCGTCGCCATCCAGCAGCTGATCTGGCAGATCCGCCCGGATCTCGTGATCGAAACGGGCGTGGCGCGCGGCGGGTCGCTTATCCTGTCCGCCAGCATCCTCGAGCTCGTCGCCCTCTGCGGCGGGCCGGCGGGAGCCCGGGTGCTCGGCATCGACATCGACATCAGGCCGCACAATCGCGCCGCGATCGAAGCCCATCCGCTTTCCCCACGGATTGACCTCCTGCAGGGCTCCAGCACCGATGCGGCCATTGTCGCCGAGGTGATGAAGCGCGCCGAGGGCGCCGGGCGTGTGCTTGTCCTTCTCGACAGCAACCATACCCACGAACACGTGCTGGAGGAGCTCCGGGCCTATGCACCGCTGGTGACAGTGGGCTCATACTGCGTGGTCTTCGACACCATCATCGCCGAGATGCCCGACGACAGCTACCCTGATCGCCCCTGGACCCGCGAGGCCAACCCGCGCAGCGCCATCGCCGCCTTCATGGCCGAGCCCGGTGTGCCGCAGTTCGAGATCGACAGCGACATCGATGCCCGGCTGCTCGTCACCGTGGCACCGGGCGGCTTCCTGCGTCGGGTGGGGTAAGCGGCCATGGCACGGATCAAGGTCAGCGAAGCCATTGCACGGGCACGTTCAGCCGCCCGTCGCGGTGATACGGAGGCGGCGCGCGCCATTTGCGGCACTGTGCTCGAGAGTTTTCCCGGGAACCGCCGCGCGCGCGACATGCTCGCCGAGCTCCGCGCGCCGGTTTCGGCAGGCCCTCCAGCCGATGCTCCGGGGCAGGACCTTGTTGCCCTTTTCGAAGCCGGGGACCACGACGCGGTCGTTCGCCTCGCGCAGGAGAGACTGGCCGAGACGCCGACTTCGGCGCCGCTCTGGAACATCTTCGGTGCCGCGCTGGCCCGAGCCGGGAGACCGGACTCCGCGGTCGAGGCCTTTGGCGAGGCCACCCGGCTCGCGCCGGCTCATTCAAGCGCCCACATGAACCTCGGCAACGCCCTGCTCGATCTGGATCGGCGTGACGCGGCCATCGCTGCCTACTGCAAGGCCATCGAGCTTCGCCCCGGCTTTGCAGAGGCCCACTACAATCTCGGTCGAGCATTGCAGCACGCCGGCGATCTGGCGGGGGGGGAATCCGCCTACCGAACCGCGCTCTCTCATGCGCCGGATCATCGCGACGCGACCACGAACCTCTGGGGCCTGTTGCTCGCCGCAGCGCGGCCCGCCGAAGCCGCCGAGGTGCTGGAGCAGCGCCTTGCGGCTGTACCGGACGATGCCGAGGTGCGGAACAACCTCGGGACAACTCTCAAGCAGCAGGGGCGGATTGCCGACGCCATTACGGCCTTCACGCAGGCGGTCGAAATCGCGCCGGACAATCCCGAGATCCGGCGCAACCTCGGGCTGACGCTGCGTGCGGCCGGAGATGAAGGCGCCGCGGAAGCCGAACTGCGACAGGCTGTTGCCCTGCGACCCGGTTCTGCGCCAGCGCTGGTCGATCTCGGCAATCTTTTCGCTGACGCTTCCCGGCTTGAGGAAGCGGCGCATTGCTATCTCGAGGCGCTCGAGTCTGATCTCGAAAACGCCTTGGCGCACAACAACCTCGGAAATATTCTTGCGCGCCTTGGTCGCGAGGACGAGGCGGGCGCCTGCTACGAGCGTGCGCTCGCCTTCGATCCGGCCAATGCCGAGGCCAACAACAACATGGCGATCCGCCGCTGGACCGAGGGTGATCTTCCGGGGGCTGAGATGCACTTCCGCCGGGCTCTTGCCGCGCGGCCGGAGATGGCTTTCTCGCGCGCCCAGAAGCTGCATGTCGAGGCGCAAATGTGCGAATTCCAGAGCTTCGATGCCTTCGCGGCGGTGGCAGAGACGCTCGGAATCGAAGGGGCGGAAATCCCACCGTTCACCACGCTCGCCTTCGAGGATTCGCCGGAAAGGCAACTCGCCCGGTCCCGGCTCTACGACCAGCGTCGGCACAGATCGCACCTGCCGCCCCTGACCGTACCCGCCCGGCCACGACGTCCGAGGCTGCGGATCGGGTATTTCTCGTCGGACCTGCACAACCACGCGACGCTGCACTTGATGGCGGGCCTGCTGCGGCACCACGATCGAACCCGGTTCGAGGTTCACGCCTTCAGCTATGGCACAGTGCGCGATTCGCACCAACAGGACCTCGCGTCGGGCGGCATGGTGGACCACTTCCACGATGTGCAGGGTTTTTCGGATGTCGCCATTGCCGAGTTTGCCAGGACCGGCGATCTCGATATCGCCATCGATCTCAAGGGCTACACGCAGGGGTCGCGGGCGGGGCTGCTCGCAGATCGGGTCGCGCCTCTTCAACTGAGCTACCTTGGCTATCCGGGTTCGCTCAGGGCGGAATGGTGCGACTACGTCGTTGCAGACCGTCATGTCATCCCCGAGGCTGAGCGGCCCCACTATTCAGAGAAGGTCATCTACCTCCCGGACTGCTATCAGCCCAACGACGATCTCCGGCCGATCGCGCCTGTCGAAGACACCCGCGAGGATCATGGCTTGCCGTCCGAGGGTCTCGTGCTCTGCTGCTTCAACCAGAGCTACAAGATTTCGAGGGCCGAGCTCGACATCTGGATGCGACTGCTGGCGCGTGTCGATGGCGCGGTCCTTTGGCTGCTGCGCACCAACCGATGGGCCGAGGAAAACCTCACTCGCGCAGCCGAGCTGCGCGGCATCGACCCCAGGAGGCTTGTCTTCGCGGAGCGGTGCGGCCCGGAACTTCATCTCGCGCGGCACCGTCACGCGGACCTCTTCGTCGACACTTTCAACGTCAATGCGCACACGACTGCCACTGACGCGCTCTGGGCGGGCCTGCCGGTCGTGACCATGCAGGGTCGTCAGTTCGCGGCGCGAGTGGCAGGTAGCCTCCTGTACAACGTCGGCCTGCCAGAGCTCGTCACGAACGATCCGCAGACCTACGAATCGCTCGTTCTGGATCTCATGCTGTCACCCGAGCGGCTCGCCATCCTCCGGGATCGGCTGGGCCGCGCCCGATCGACCGAGCCTCTCTTTCAGACATCCCGATACGCCCGCCACTTCGAGCGCGGTTTGGACATGGCCTTTGAGCGCTGGGCGTCTTGGTTGCCGCCGGACGATCTTCACGTCCCGGCCGATGATCAGGCGGCGGTAAACAGTTCCTAAGACCTTCGTTCTAGACTGCATCAGGGGAAGAAATCCTTGGAGCACGCATGCTTGTCACGTCCACAGGCGGTCTGATCGGCCCCGCGCCGGCGCCGCGCCCGGAACAGGCCCTTTCGGGGGGCGACAGCTTCGAGGTGGTGCACTTCGCGCTCACCTCTAGGGGTGGGGCGGGGCAGCAGCCCGCCTCGCACGAAGTTGCCACGCCCGAGAAAGACGCCGTCGAAGAGGCGCCCGAGATCACAGGCGATACCGCGGAGGAAGCGGGCGAGGAGGTTATTTCCGAGGGCGACGGCGAAGATCTGGTCGACCTTCTTGATCCGGGCGACGACGAGCGGATGACCTCGGATCACACGGAGATCGGCAAGGTTCCGGCGAGCACGGGATCGTCCGCTCCCGACCCCGTGTCCCCGTCCGCGGCTGAACCTGCAGCCCCCGTCGTCATGGGCCAGGCCGACCCGATGGCGCGGTCCGCGGACCTGCCCGATCCGGCGCATGTCGAGGCGCGTCTGCCTCACACGCCATCCTCGGGCGCAGCGAAAATGCCGCAGATGGAATCGACAAAAACGGCTGCGGATGTTTCGGAGCATACCTTCGGCGACAAGCGACCGACGATGGATACAATCGAAGCGGGTGCTCGTGGCTCTGTGCCGCTCTCGATGCCCGGAATGGGCCAAGCTACAGAAAAACCGATGCAACACGTTGAGGGTAGTCCGGCGCGACGCAACGCGCGCGCCGAAAATACGACCGCGCAGCGGATCGTCGAAGCGCGTATGCCCGCAAGGCAACCTGAAACCACGATGCTGGAGCCCGGACCCAAGGCGCCCGCACCCCGCGGCGATATTCCTGTCCCGGCGGGGATGACCCGGATGGCGAAGGGTGGGGCTGAAGCGACCGTGCGGAGTTCCAAATCCGACGGATCAGCCATGGGCGACGCGGATATCGACGTCAGGGTCATGGCTCCGGTCAAGGAACCGCTCTCGCGGGCAAGCCAACCGGAGCCGATTCCCGGAACCTTGACCGAAAAGGTGTCGGACCAAGGCAAATCGTCGGATAGGACACCCGGCCCGGGAACGGTCATACCGCCTGCTGCGTCACAAGCAGAGCCCGCTGCTTCACGCCGGCCCGTCTTGCCGACTATAGAAAATTCTCATGCCGCAGGGGACCCGGTGAAAGAGCCTCCGCTGGCCCAATCCGCCGAACGGTCTGCCCCCCTTAGGGAGCCCTTCACGGCGCTCTGGTCGGCGCGAACGGCTTCCGCACCCGCACGGTCCGGAATGACCGCGGCATTCGCTGTCCAGGAGTTACGCGAGAAGGGCAGTTCTCGCGCGGCTGAGGGTGATCCGCAAGTGTCGCAATTCTCCACGGATCTCCGCGGCACGCCAGCGCCCACTCAGGTGTCCCAGACCCCGCGGCCCGAGGTTCCCCAGCAGGTCATGCGCCAAGTTACCGAGGTCCTGCACCGCCTTTCCGAAGGCGGGGTGGAGATCCAGTTGCGGCCTGAGGAACTGGGACGTGTCAGGCTCCAGATGGTCCCGCTCGATCAGGGCATGACGGTCGTTGTCAGCGCAGAGCGGGGCGAGACGCTCGATCTCATGCGGCGTCATATCGACCAGCTTGCCCGCGCCCTGCAGGATCTGGGTTACTCGGGAACCCAGTTCAGCTTCTCCGGCGGCCGCGAGCAGCGGCCTGGGGCTGCCGGCGCTGGAGGCGGGGCAGCTGCCTCTGCCGGCGCGCCCGATACAGAATCACGCCCCGCCCCCACGCCGCGCCCCACGCCCGGGTCGGGCGGGAATGCGTCGCTCGACATCATGATGTGAGGAAACCCATGGATCCGGTCACCAGCACAACTCCCCAGGCCCGTTCCGCGGCCGCGCAATCCTCCGAACAGCAACCGGGCGTCGATCTCGGCGGAGGGACCAACATCAGTTCCGACTTCGATACCTTCCTGCGCATGCTCACCGTTCAGGTGCAGAACCAGGACCCGCTCAATCCGGTCGACGCGACCGACTATGCCACCCAGCTTGCCACCTTCTCGGGGGTCGAACAGCAGGTCCTGACAAACGACCTGCTCACCGGATTGCAGGACCTGCTGGGGGGAGGCTCGCTCCAGCAGATGGGTGGCTTCGTGGGGATGGAAGGGCTGGTCAACGCGCCGGTGCGTTATGACGGCACGCCGATCGCCGTGCGGCCGGACTACGCCCCGAATGCGGACAGCGCCGCCCTGCTGGTACGGGACGAGAAGGGAACTCTGGTCCAACGCTTCGGGCTCGAAGTTGGCGAGGAGGCGGTTCTCTGGACCGGCCTCGATGAGACCGGAACCCCGGTGCCCGCCGGGACCTATACCTTCCAGGTCGAAAGCTACGAGGGCAGCAGGCTTCTCAACAGCCAGCTCGTTCCGGCCTACAGCCGCATCGAGGAGGCCCGCCGCGAGAATGGCGCCATCGTCCTTCGGATGAGCGACGGGACCGAACTTCCCGCCGACGAGGTCGGCGGACTGCGCAGCCCGGCCGCCTGATCCCATTCAGGCGAGCAAGAGCACCAGAAGGCAGAGTCCGATCCCCATCGCCGTGCCCGACCCGCCCCAGAGCAGCCGGCCGAGCCAGCGGCTAGGTTCGGGCGTCGGCGTATGGGGCGTGCCGCGGATCAGGGCCTCCTCGACCAGAGCGGGCAGGCGCGGCCCGAAACGGCTCAGCACCTTGACGGTCTCCGCAAGATCGCGGGCCGCCGCGCGCGGACCAATGTAGGTCCGGATGTAGCCCTCGACGACCGGCTTCGCGACGTTCCAGATGTTCATCTGCGGATCGAGCGATCGCGCGACGCCCTCGACCACCACCATGGTCCGTTGCAGCAGGATCAGTTCGGTCCGCGTTTCCATGCCGAAGCGTTCGGTCACCTCGAAGAGGTAGGTCAGCAGCCGCCCCATGGAGATGCGCGTCGCGTCCATGCCGAAGATCGGCTCGCCCACCGCGCGCAGGGCGCGCGCGAATTCATCCACGTCGCGGTCGGCGGGCACGTAGCCCGCCTCGAAATGCACCTCGGCCACACGCCGATAGTCGCGCCGGATGAACCCGTAGAGGATCTCGGCATAGACCCGGCGGGTGTACTCGTCGATATGCCCCATGATGCCGAAATCATAGGCGATGATGTCCCCGTTAGGGGCCACCTTCAGGTTGCCTTGGTGCATGTCGGCGTGGAAATAGCCGTCCCGCAGGGCGTGGTTCAGGAACAGCTGCAGCACGCGCTCGGACAGAAGCGCCCGATCGTGTCCGGCGCCGTCGATCGCATCGTTGTCGCCCAGCGGCACGCCCTGCGCCCAGCTCATGGTCATGACCCGCCGCCCCGACAGGCTCCACTGCACGCTCGGCAGCTGGAAGCCCTCGTCACGCTCGGTATTGGCCGCGAATTCGCTGGCATTGGCTGCTTCCAGCCGCAGGTCCAGCTCGCCCATCACCACGCCTTCGAAGTGGCGGACCACGTCGCGGGGGCGCAGACGGCGGCTCGAGGGCGAGAAGAGTTCGACGAAGCCCGCGGCAAAATAGAATGCGTCGATGTCGGTGCGGAAGGCGCGGTCGATCCCGGGGCGCAGCACCTTGACCGCAACCACGTCGCCGGTCTCGGACATGCGCGCCTTGTGCACCTGCGCGATCGAGGCGGCGGCCACGGGTGGACTGAACTCGGAAAAGATCTCGTCCACGCGCAGACCGAGCTCCCGTTGAACCTGAACCTTGGCTTCCTCGATCGAGAAGGGCGGGAGCTTGTCCTGCAGCACACGCAGCTGCGCGGCGAGCTCCGAGCCCACCACGTCGGGGCGGGTCGACATGATCTGCCCGAACTTGATGTAGGCCGGCCCCAGCGCCTGCAGCGCGCGCACCACGGGCGGCAGGGTCGGGTCGCCCTCGTAGCCCAGCCACTTGAAGGGCCAGCCAAGCACGCGCGCGGCCACGCGCAGCGGCGCGGGCGCCTCGAAGGCATCGAGAACGACGCCCATGGCGCCGGATCTTTCGAAGGTCGCGCCGGTGCGGACCAGCCGCCAGATGTTATGGGGACCGCGCAAGGCCTAGATCTTCCAGCCGGAGTGCAGGCAGGCGATGCCCATGGTCAGGTTGCGGTACTTGGCGTTTCCGAAACCCGCGTCCTGTACCATCCCGAGGAAGGTCTCCTGATCGGGAAACCGCCGGATCGATTCCACTAGGTACTGGTAGCTGTCGCGGTCGCCGGCGATCACCTGGCCCAGGCGCGGGATGATGTTGAAGGAATAGAGATCGTAGGCCCATTGCATCAGGTCGTTGGGGATCTGCGAGAACTCCAGCACCATGAGCCGCCCGCCCGGCCGCAGCACGCGGTAGGCCTCGGCCAGCGCGTCCTCGGGGCGGGTGACGTTCCGGATCCCGAAAGAGATCGTGTAGACGTCGAAGGTGTTATCGGCAAAGGGCAGGGCCATCGCGTCGCCCACCACCCAGTCGAGCCGGTCCGACATCGCTTCGGCCTCGGCGCGCTGCTTGCCCGCGACCAGCATCGGCTCGGTCATGTCCAGAACTGTGGCCTGGGCGTCGCCCGCCCGGTTCAGGAAGCGGAAGGCGATGTCGCCGGTGCCGCCGGCCACGTCGAGCAGCCGCTGACCGCGCCGCGGGGCCAGCCAGTCCATCATCGCGTCTTTCCAGACCCGGTGGATGCCCATCGACATGGCGTCGTTCATCACGTCGTACTTGGAGGCCACCGAGTTGAAGACCCCGCGCACGCGCCCGGCCTTTTCGGTCTCGGGCACTTCCTGGAATCCGAAATGCGTCGTCTTTCCGGTCTCTTCGCTCATGGCGGCAAGCTTCCTTTTTCCTCGGCTTTCTTATAGAGCGCCTCTCCGGCGCTGCAATGCGCCGCCCGTGCCGGAGGCCAGCCAATGCCCGAATTGCCGGAAGTCGAGACAGTGCGTCGCGGCCTCACCCCCGTCATGGAGGGAGGTGTGATCGCGCGCGCCGAGGTCAACCGCCCCAACCTGCGCTGGCCCTTTCCGCCGCGCATGGCCGAAAGGCTGACCGGCGCGCGGGTCCTGCAGCTGCGTCGCCGGTCCAAGTACATTCTTGCCGATCTCGACCGCGGCGAGACGCTGCTGATCCATCTGGGCATGTCGGGCCGGATGCTGATCTCGGGAGATCCGCTCGGGCGCTTCGTGCACGACCACCCCGCACCGGAAAAGCACGACCACGTGGTTTTCCACATGGAAAACGGTGCGCGCATCACCTTCAACGATCCGCGCCGCTTCGGGGCGATGGACATGATGCAGACCGAAGGGGCCGAAAACCACGCCTTGCTGGCGGCGCTCGCTCCGGAACCGCTCGGCAATGCCTTTCACCCCGAGTATCTCGTTGCGGCGCTGAAGGGCCGCAACACCACGATGAAGGCCGCGCTGCTGGATCAGAAGATCGTTGCGGGGCTTGGCAACATATACGTCTGCGAGGCGCTCTGGCGCGCCCGGATTCACCCCGCGCGCAAGGCGGGGCGGGTCTCGGCCGCGCGGATCGGGGCTCTCGTTCCGATCATCCGGGATGTCCTGACGGATGCGATTGCCGCGGGCGGTTCGTCCCTGCGCGACTACCGGCAGGCGGATGGAGAGCTGGGCTATTTCCAGCACAGTTTCGACGCTTACGGGCGCGAAGGACTGCCCTGCCGGCGCGAGGGCTGCGGGGGCGTCATAACGCGTGTCGTCCAATCCGCGCGTTCGACCTTCTATTGTCCACGCTGCCAAAGATAACTTGAACCCCCCGCGTTCAGTGTTAAGGCTTCACCTCTGACGGCAACGACGGAGCCAAGTGACATGGCCTATGAGACGATCGTCGTCGATGTGGAGAACCACATCGCCACCATCAAGCTCAACCGCCCCGACGCGCTCAACGCGCTGAATGTCCAGCTCCTCGGAGAGCTGGCCAAGGCGCTGGGCGAACTCGATCGGAACGAAAAGATCCGCTGCATCATCCTGACCGGCTCGGCCAAGGCCTTTGCCGCCGGGGCCGACATCAAGGAGATGTCGGAAAAGAGCTTCGTGGATATGTTCCTGCTCGATTTCTTCGGCGGAGAGGCCGAGGCGATCACGAGGACCCGCAAGCCCGTCATCGCGGCCGTCTCGGGCTATGCGCTCGGCGGGGGCTGCGAGTTGGCCATGATGTGCGACTTCATCATCGCCGCCGACACCGCCAAGTTCGGCCAGCCCGAGATCAATCTCGGCATCGTGGCCGGGATGGGCGGCACCCAGCGCCTGACGCGTCTGGTGGGCAAATCCAAATCGATGGACATGCACCTGACCGGCCGTTTCATGGATGCCGAAGAGGCCGAGCGCGCCGGGCTGGTCAGCCGCGTAGTGCCGGCCAAGAAGCTCATGGAAGAGGCGCGCACCGCCGCCGAGAAGGTCGCCGAAAAGTCGATGCTCACCGCCAAGGCGGTGAAGGAGGCGGTGAACCGCTCCTACGAGACGACGCTCAGCGAAGGTCTTCTCTACGAACGCCGCATGTTCCATGCAATGTTCGCGACCGAGGACCAGAACGAGGGCATGTCGGCCTTTGCCGACAAGCGCTCGCCGCAGTTCCGCGACCGGTAATCCGAGGAATCCGCCGGCCCCTGGTGAAAGGGGCTGGCCAAGACGCAGGTCAGCCGTTATAGGCGCCTGTCATACATGCGCGTGTTGCCCGCTTGGCAGGAATCGGTCCCGAGAGTTCGGGTCCCCGGGCTATTTTGCGCGCCAGACACGAACCGAGACGAACTAAGGACCGAACCCCATGGCAAATACGCCCCAGGCAAAGAAACGCGCGCTGCAGAACGCAAAGCGCTTCTCCGTCAACAAGGCACGTCGTTCGCGCATCCGCACCTACCTCCGCAAGGTCGAGGAAGCGATCGCGTCGGGCGATAAATCCGCGGCCCAGGAAGCTCTCCGCATCGCTCAGCCCGAGCTGATGCGCGGCGTGAGCAAGGGTGTTTTCCACAAGAATACCGCGTCCCGCAAGATGTCCCGACTGGCATCGCGCGTGAAGGCGCTGGGCTGAACTGCCCTAAAAAATCGCGGCAAATCTTGTAGTTGCGTGCTAAGGCGCCACGATATGTGGTGCCTTTTTTCGTGTCTGTGCCTTTTGAACACAGCTCAAGATTCGAAAATCGACTAAGTCGGAGTCAAGGCACAAGATCAGTTGCCGACACTTGTCGGGGATTGGTAACTTCCTCTGGCGAGTCACATAAACTTGGGGGGCAGACAACGAAGCTCCGGATGCTGGGGGGCGTCCTGAATTTCGGTGTGCTGCACGTGCCGACCAACCGCCGGCATTGCAGAGTCCCGGGTCCGTCCCGGGCATGTCCAGACGAAGCACAAGGGTTGTGGTGTCACGCGACGGGCCACCGGACGCGAGATGCTTATGTATCAGAGGGAATCCTCCTTCTTCTCACGCGTCATTTGCGTGGGACTGAATGCTTGTTGCCAGGTCATATGAGGCTCGTGCCGGAACAGGGGTCCGGCAACGGGAAGCTGAGCAGATGGAATGGGGACAGATGACACTCGAGCAATGGGGCGACCTGCAGACGCAACTGTACGAGACAGTGGGCGAGAATAACTACAGGAACTGGATCGAGCCTCTCGAATTCCGGGGCATCGAGGACAGCGGCATCGCGGTCTTCCATGCGCCGACAAACTTCTTCGGATCCTATGTCTCGCAGAACTTCGGGGACCTGCTGCTCGCGCAGATGTCGCGCCGCGATCCCGACGTGCGCCGTCTCGCCTTCCGCGTGGGGCAGGGTGATTCATCCGCAGAGCGCCGTCCCTCCGCGGCCGCCGAAGCGCAGCCCCAGATGCAGCAGGACGCCCGGTCCGAGCCGCGCAGCGAATCCCGCCGCAGCAGCGATATCCTTCCGAGCGCCCCTCTCGATGCCCGCTTTACCTTCGACGGCTTCGTCGTCGGCAAGCCCAACGAACTGGCCCATGCCGCCGCGCGCCGTGTTGCCGAAGGCGGTCAGGTCACCTTTAACCCGCTCTTCCTTTACGGTGGCGTCGGCCTCGGCAAGACGCACCTCATGCACGCCATCGCCTGGGAACTGCGCGCCCGTATGCCGGAACTCAACGTGCTCTACCTCTCGGCCGAGCAGTTCATGTACCGCTTCGTGCAGGCCCTGCGTGAAAAGCGCATGATGGATTTCAAGGAGCTCTTCCGCTCTGTCGACGTGCTCATGGTGGACGACGTCCAGTTCATCGCCGGCAAGGACAGCACGCAGGAAGAATTCTTCCACACGTTCAACGCGCTCGTGGACCAGAACAAGCAGATCGTCATTTCCGCTGACCGCGCCCCGGACGAGATCAAGGATCTCGAAAACCGCATCCGCTCGCGCCTTCAGTCCGGCCTGGTCGTCGACCTGCACCCGACCGACTACGAACTGCGCCTCGGCATCCTGCAGTCCAAGGTCGACAGCTACCGCAACCTCTATCCGGGCCTGCACATCGAGGACGGCGTCCTTGAATTCCTCGCCCACCGCATCAGCACCAACGTTCGTGTGCTCGAAGGCGCCCTGACGCGGCTGTTCGCCTTCGCCTCGCTCGTGGGCAAGCCGATCACGATGGATCTCGTCCAGGACAGCCTGGCCGATGTGCTGCGTGCCTCCGAACGCAAGATCTCCATCGAGGAGATCCAGCGCAAGGTGGCCGAGCACTACAACATCCGCCTGTCCGACATGATCGGGCCCAAGCGCGTGCGCGTCTTCGCCCGTCCGCGCCAGGTGGCGATGTATCTCTGCAAGCAACTCACCCGCCGCTCGCTTCCCGAGATCGGGCGCCGCTTCGGCGGACGCGACCACACGACCGTCATGCACGGCGTGAAGCGCATCGAGGAACTGCGCCACCAGGATGGCCAGATCGACGAGGACATCGAGCTTCTGCGCCGCGCGCTCGAAGCCTGATGTCCACGCGGCACAGATTGTCTCCGGATCGGGGGCGCAGGTGGGCTATTCGCTTGACGCCCCTTTGAAACCGGCTGACAAATCACGAAAATACACTTCCAGCGGGGCGCGCACCGGGCTAGGGTGCGCCTCCGGCCGGACGGGGAGCAAGTGATGAAAGTCAGCATGGAACGGAGCACGCTGCTGCGTGCAGTGTCGCAGGCGCAGTCTGTCGTCGAGCGGCGCAACACGATTCCGATCCTTGCCAACGTCCTGATCGAGGCCGAGGGCGACACCGTCGCCTTCCGCGCCACCGATCTCGATATCGAGGTTCTGGATCGCGCGGCCGCCATGGTCGAGCGCGCTGGCGGCACCACCGTGTCTGCCGTCACCCTGCACGAGATCGTACGCAAGCTGCCCGACGGGGCACAGGTCGTGCTGGCCGAAGATACCACCGCCGGCCGCCTCACCGTGACCGCGGGCCGCTCCAACTTCTCGCTCGCTACGCTCCCGAAAGAGGACTTCCCCGTGATGGCCTCCTCGGAATACGCGTCGAACTTCTCGGCCAAGGCGGGTGTCCTTCGGCGGCTCTTCGACAAGTCGAAGTTCGCGATCTCGACCGAGGAAACGCGATACTACCTTAACGGCGTCTACATGCACGTGGCCGACGGCGAAGACGGCCGGGCCCTGCGCTGCGTGGCCACCGACGGCCACCGCCTCGCCCGCATCGACGCCGAACTGCTCTCGGGCGCCGAGGACATGCCCGGCGTCATCGTGCCCCGCAAAACCGTGGGCGAGCTGCGCAAACTGCTCGACGACGACGATGCCGACATCGCCGTCTCCGTTTCCGAGACCAAGGTGCGCTTCGCCACCTCCGACATCACGCTGACCTCCAAGGTCATCGACGGCACCTTCCCCGACTACACGCGCGTCATCCCCTCGGGGAACACCCGCAAGCTCGAGGTCGATGCCGGCGATTTCGCCAAGGCCGTGGACCGCGTCGCCACCGTCAGCTCCGAGCGCTCGCGCGCCGTGAAACTGCAACTGGACGAGGACCGACTGGTCCTTTCGGTCAACGCGCCGGACAGCGGCAACGCCGAGGAAGAAATCGCCGTGGCCTATGGCGACGAGCCGCTCGAAATCGGCTTCAACGCCAAGTACCTGCTGGAAATCGCCAGCCAGGTTGACCGCGAAAACGCCGTCTTCCTCTTCAACTCGGCGGGTGATCCTACGCTGATGCGCGAGGGCTCCGACACCTCGGCCGTCTACGTGGTCATGCCGATGCGGGTCTGACCCCGCTCACATCTGCCTGAGAAGATCCTCGTGCCGCGCGGTGAATTCCGCGCGCACCTCGACCGGCGGGCGTAGCCGGATCGACAGGCCGTCGATCAGAGCCCGGTCCGGCGCGCCGAAGAACCGGTCCGCTTCCGCCGTGGTAAAGCCCGCGATCTCTGTCGCTTCCATCCAGGCGCTCACCTTGTCGGCTTTCTTGATCTGCTTCTTCAGCCGCACAGGCGTTTCCGCGGTCAGCCCGAAACGGATGTGGATCGCCGAGCTGAGCCGCTTGTCGAGCGCCTCGTAGCCGGGCCCCACGGCCGCCTTCACCGGTGAGATCATGTCGCCGATGACGTATTCCGGCGCATCGTGCAGCAGCGCGGTCAGCCGCTGCGCCGCGCCCGCCCGGGGGCACATCCGGGCAAAGATCGTTTCCACCAGCAACGAATGCTCGGCCACGGAATAGGCGTAGTCGCCCCGCGTCTGGCCGTTCCAGCGCGCCACGAAGGCCAGCCCGTGGGCAATGTCCTCGATCTCGATATCCACCGGGGTCGGATCGAGAAGGTCGAGCCGGCGGCCCGACAGCATCCTTTGCCAGGCGCGTGCCTGTCTGGCCATGGCGGATCTCCGGTTGGGGTCGTCCCCAGCGATTTCGCACAGCGCTGCGCAGGGCGCAACGCTGGCCGGAGATGCCGCATCGCCGGTGGCGGGATTTCCCTCGCGAGAGATCTCTGCCCGTGGAATCTGGTTGCGGCTGGCTCACTGGCTGCGGGCGCGCTTCATGTTCTCCTCGTGGTGCTGGATCGCGTCTTCGATATCGGGGTGGTAGGTTAGCTGCCCCTGCTCCAATACAGCCCCCGCCTCGCACATCTCGCGCATCTGGGGCATGGAGTGGCTGACGAAGATCGCCCCGGCCCTTTCCATCCTTGACCGGAAAATATGCCGGCTCTTCTCACGAAACGCGGCATCGCCCGCGGCGGTGATCTCGTCGATCAGGTAGGTGTCGAACTGCAGCGCCATGTTGATGCCAAAGGTCAGCCGCGACTTCATCCCCGACGAATAGGTCCGCACCGGCAGGTGAAAGTGATCGCCCAGTTCGGCGAAGCGCTGGACGAAATTCACCATCTCGCCGGTATCGGCCCCATAGATGCGGGCGACGAAACGGCTGTTCTGCGCGCCGGTCATGTCGGGGTGCATCGAACTCGCCAGTCCCACGGGAAACGAGATGTTGCCGTCGCTCAGCACCTCGCCAGAGCTGGGGGACGAGGTCCCGGCGATCACCTTGAGCAGCGTCGACTTGCCGGCACCATTTCGTCCGAGCAGTCCGACTGCGATGCCTGTCGGGAAGGTGGCATTGATGCGGTCGGCGACGGTCTTGGTCGTGCCACCACCGCGGAACCGCTTGGTGAGATCGCGCAGCACGATCATCGTCGGTCCCGGATCGCATAGGCGGCCAGCACCAGTACCGCCCAACTCAGAAATGAGAACAGCGCCACGAGCGACAGCAGGCTGCCGCGCTGCGGCCGGGTGGCGGATTCGGGCAGGGTGGGGCTGACGTGGGCGGCAAGGTAGCGGCTCCGGCGTTGGGCCTCGGCCAGCGCGCTGTCGTAAGAGGCCAGCGCCGCGGTGTACGACTGCTGCGCGAACTCCAGATCCACGGCGAGCCGTTCGTATTCGCCGACGAGATCGGCAAAGGCCTCTTCGCCGTCGCGGGCGCTGCCGGTGCCCAGACCTACCTTCTGCCGTTCCTCGTTGATCCGGCGTTCGATCACTTCGACCCGCCGCTCGGTCTGCGTGATGCGCGGATCGTTGGCGCGGGTAGTCTGACGCAGGATGTCGAGGTCGATCAGCGTCTGCGCCAATTGCGCCTGCAGCGAGCTCAGCAGGCCCATCTGGCTTTCGAGCGATGCACCGGGATCAACGATCTGTGTCCGGTTGCGGAACTGGGTCATCGCGGCCCGCGCTTCCTTGAGCCGGTCCACGCTTTTTTCGAGCTCCTCCAGTGCGTAACGCGTTGCATCCTCGCGCGCGATGGCCGAGAGCTCGTTTATCATGTCCGCGCTCTCGTCGTAGATAAGCTGCGCGATACGACGGGCTTCGTCCGGGGAAAAGGCCTGCACCTCGAGGTCGATCAGCCCGATTGCGCCAGGGTCTGCACGACGCCCTCGGGGTTGTAGGCAAAGACGGGGTCATCGCCTGGATCGCTCCAGTCGGTTCCGGGCCGTGACCACAGGCCGCGCAGGTCGATCTGCCGGTCGATCCGGGCTACCAGCTCGGGGCTCTGGATGAACTTGTAGAGGATATCGGTGTCCGACGAAGATGACCCCGAAAGCTCTGCCACGCCCCCCAGAAGCTCGAAGGCCGAGCCGATCTCCTCGGTCCGGACAGAGAACCCCGCGTAGGAGACGTAGCGTTCGTGCGCCCGGCTCCAGAGATACCAGGCCGAGACGGCGACAGGCGCCACCACGAGCAGCAGAAAGCTTGCCAGCGCGAGCACGTGCCGTCTGCGCGGGCGAGCCTTTGGCACCGAAGGCGCCACGGCAGAGTGGTCCGTATGCGGGCCGGGTTTGGGTTGCGCCTTTTCGGCCGCCGCGTTGGTTTCACGCTCGAGCGCGACCACCTGGTGACGCAGCTTCTCGTTCTTGAGTCGCTCCATCTGTTCGGCAAGGCGCTGCCGCTCCGCCACAAGCGCAACCATTTCGGGTTTGCGCGCTGGCGCTTCGTCCTGCGTCGGGACGTCCTCCTGCCTCGGGGCCGTCGATTTCAATGCTGTCATAACCCCCTCTTAACCAGATCTCCCGAAAACTCGGGCCAATGCCCGCCAAGGTCATCCCGGCCGATCGGGCCCCTTGGGAGAGATCAGTGACACGCCCGCATCTTCACATCCGGATCCTTCTTGCGACGTGCAACGGCGCCGATCAACTCGCCGAACAGTTGACAAGTTATGAATCGCAGAGCCATCCGGACTGGTCTCTCGATGTTTCCGACGACGGATCGCGCGACGGCACGCAGGGGCTCCTGATGCGTTTCGCGAAGGCCAGCCCGACCCGGGCAATCCGGCTCTCCGACGGTCCGCGCAACGGCTCGGCGGCCAATTTCCTGACCCTCCTGCAGCGCGGGGTGGAGGCGGCGCCGGGTGCCGCAATGGCCTTTTCCGACCAGGACGATGTCTGGCTTCCCGGCAAGCTCTCGCGCGCGGCGGACTGGCTTGTCGCCCACGGCGCGCAGGAGGGCGAGGTGCTTGCCTGGGTCTGCCGTACCGTGCTCACCGGCACGAAGCTCGAGCCGCGGGGCGAAAGTCGGGTCTTTCCGCGCCCGCCCGCCTTTGGCAATGCGCTCGTCCAGAACATCCTGCCCGGCAACACCATCGTGCTCTCACCCGCCGCCGCGCGGGCCGTGGCCGCGACCGTGCCCGCCGCCCTGCGTGCGGGCGTTCCCTACCACGACTGGTGGGTCTATCAGGTGGTCACCGGCATCGGCGGCCGTGTCGGGATCGAGCCCGCGCCGCTCGTCCTCTATCGCCAGCACGGGGGCAATCATCTCGGGCACCACGACCCTGTGCGCGGGCGGCTGCGGCGGCTGGGTCTCGTGGCGCGGCGTCGCTACGGCGGCTGGATCGACGCCAACCTTGCCGCGCTGACGGCTCATCGCACCATGCTTACCCCAACAAACTGCGACCTGCTCGATTCCTTTGCGCAGGCGCGGAGCAGGGGCGGGCGCAGCCTCGCGCGGGCCCTTCCAGATCTGGGTCTGCACCGGCAGACCGTGCAGGGCGACCGTCTGCTCCGGCTCCTCGCCCTGACCGGGCGGGTCTAGGCGGGCGCCAGCACGCCGAGTCCCAGCCTCTGCATCAGAAGTTGGTCCGCGCGTGCGAACTCCAGCAGCCCCTCGCGTGTTTCCGGTCGGCGGATCAACGCGCTGAGCTTGGGCCAGCGCCGCGTGCCCGGCCTTTCGGGTCCGCTGTTCACGTAGCTGCCGGCGAGGCTCACGCTCAGTCCGGCGCGCTGTTTCAGATCCCGTTCAAGCGCGGTTAGATCGTCCAGGGCATAGACCCCGTCCAGCTTCCGGGCCACGGATTCGGCCCGCGTCACCAGGTCCTCGACAGGCATGTCCGCCACTTCGCTGTGGCCGCGCAGGTGCCGGGTGACCAGGTAGGCGCAATAGGCGCTGTGGTAATGGTCGCGGACGAACCCCTTCCAGCCCTCGTCGCCCCCGAAGAAATAGTCATCCGGTTCGCACATCATCGCCATGCGCATACCCGTTCGGGAAGGATGTGCCAGTTCCTCGGGCGGTAGCCGCGCCGCTTCGCGCCGGAGGTAGAAGTAGAACGACGCGATCCGCTCCAGCGGATCGCGTAGGACGGTGAAGGTGAAGCGGGGATCGGGCAGGCTTTCGAGCATGTCCCAGTCGAGGTGCCCCGAGTAGAGCCTGTACCCGGGCGGCAACTGGCCCTCGGTGCCGGCCTGCGTGTGCACCCGGACCGGTGAGACCGCGCCGGGCCCCACTGCGCCGGCGAGCGCAGTGTGGATGGTCTGTCCCGCGGTCTTGGGAATGTGCAGGAACACGATGGTCGGCGTCATTTGGTGTTCTCCCTGAGATCCACCACGTCGGGCTTGAATTCTTCCGCCTGCGTCAGAGCCGCTAGGCCCTGCACGAAGTCGTGCAGCCGCGTGGGATCGAGATGGGCAAGCTGCCAGGGGGCAAAGCGCCACCATTTCAGCCGCAGCAGGGGCGAGATCATCGTGGGCGGCACCCGCCAGCGCTTGATGACGGCCGGGTTGCCGGCCACCACCGCGTAGGACGGTACGTCCTTGCTCACGACGGCCCCTGCGGCGACGACGGCACCGTCGCCGATCGTCACCCCTGCCATGATCTGCGCCCCGTGGCCGATCCAGACGTCGTTGCCGATCTCGGTGATCTTCGGCCGCGTCGGCGGGCCCTCGAAGCTGAACTTGTAGTCGTGGTACTGCTCGGCCCCGGCGAACCCGCCGCCCAGCTCCATCATCCGGTCACCCAGATAAAAGGCCGGGCTGGTCGAAATCCATGTCATCGGGTGGTTCTGCCGGCCGATCTGCACCTCCTCGCCGAACGAACAGTACCGCCCGACCCGGGCCCCGAAGCAGTAGCCGGAGACTTGGTAGGAAAAGGCGCCGAGCTCGATCAGGTACTCGTACTGGGTCCATTTCAGGCTGGAGGGCGCCTCGATCACGGTATGGCGCGGAAGGCCGACGGTCTTGCTGCCCCGCGGCAGGCATTCGATCCCGCGCGCCTTCAGCCAGGCGATGTCGATACGTTCGGTCAAGATGCCTTGTCCATTGCCAGAAGTGGGAGGGCGTCGATCACCCTGGCGGCAAGATCCGCATCGGGGTGGAATGGCAGGACGATGCCGTTTTCGGCCGTGCGCACGGCGTCACCCTGCGCGCCGATGTCGAAGGCCATGACCGGCAGCCCCGTCGCCAGCGCCTCGTGCACCGTGTAGCAGAAGGTTTCGGGCCAGACCGACGGTATCAGCCAGTGGGTCACCCCGTGCTGCCGCGCGATCCGGCTCAGGTCCTCGACCCGGTAGCTTCCATGCACTTCCACCTTCGGCGGAAGGGCAAAGGCCGGGTCGATATTGCCGATCAGGACCATCCCCGGCGTGCCAGGTGCGGCGAGCCGTCGGCCAAGGGTCTGCACGACAGCGGCCCCCTTCTGCAGGCCGATGTTGCCGAGCACACCAAGCACCGGCCGCCCGTCCGGTACGGGCCGGAGCGGCGGCGGTGTGTGGCGCAGCCGGTGCGGGCGCAGCGAGAGGCGGGGCGTCAGGTCGGGCCAGACGGCGGAAACGATCCGGGCGCTGTCGCGCGAAAACACGACCAGGTCGGCGCGTTCGGCAAAGGCCTTCCAGGCCGCCTGCCAGGTCGCGAGGTCCACGCGGGTCCCGTCGGGACGACGTGCGCTGAAGCCGGGGTCCTCGACGGCGCCGACAGGCGGCCCGCGATAGGCGCCGGTACGGTCGAGCAGGGTGTAGGCGGGCGCCAGCGGGTAGAAATCATGAAACAGCAGCTCGGCGCTTCCGTCCTCGACCATCAGCGACAGCAGCATCTGCGGAAGCTCCACCGGGTCGCGATCACCCACCCCGCAGGAATAGACCACGTGCCGCCGGGGCAGGATGGACAGCAGGCGCCTCGCCAGCGCGGTGTCGTCGGTGCGCCCGTGGCAGCGCCCGCCCGGCGTCGCCAGCTCGATCTGCCACCGCCGCGAGCCGCCCACGCGGAGGACCACCGATGGGCACCCCTCGGCCAGATCCGCCTCGATCCGTTGTTCGAGGTAGTGCTCCGCCCCGCCGCCCAGGTCGTGCGCCATGTAGATCGGCACCGGGCGCGCCGGATCGAGACTTCCGGCCCAGGCCAGTCCGAGGGCAAGCCGCGCGGTGCGCAGGGGATCGGCCGCGATGAAATCCTGCACGCTCTGGTCGTATTCGGGATAGCGGCGGGAGATGATCTCGTTGTTGTGCGCCACGAGCCTCAGCTTCTCGGCGCTTCCGAAACTCTCTCCACCACGATGTTCGACGAAGAGCCCCGGCAGCCCCAAGTGTCGGCCGCCAAGCCGGGCAACCTTGCGGCACCAGTCCACTTCCTCGCCGTAGCCGCGCCCGAAGGCCGTATCGAGCTGCGGCACGCGCGCCAGCCAGTCGCGTCCCATTGCCATGCAGAAGCCCACCCCGGTGGGTGCGGACGAAAGTAAGACCTCTGGGGCGAATTCCGCTGCCACGCGGTCGATGGCGTCGCCCTGTCCCGGGCTCAGCTGGGTGCGGCTGCAGATCACCGGGGTCGAAAAGATCTCCGCATCGTTCGACATCGGGGTGACGCTCGCCACGCCGGGGTCACGCTCGAACGGACGGACCAGTCGCGAGGCCCATCTGTCTGGGACCAGCGCGTCCGAGTTGAGCAGGACCACCGGCCCCTCGGACGGACCCTCGCGATCCCGAGCCCGATCGAGCCCCCGGTTCACCGACCGGATGAAACCCAGGTTCTCGGGGTTTTCCAGCAGTTCGACATTGGCGCGGTCACGCGCCCAGTCCCGCAGAAAGGGGCGCACTCTCTCGTCGCTCGACCCGTCCTCGATCAGGATCAGACGCCAGGGCAAATCGGTATGGGACACGACCCTTTCGAGACAGAGCTGCAGCAACTCGAAAGCGTTGTAGACCGGCAGGACGATGGTGATCCGGGGTTCCGCCTGCGCCGTCTCGGCAGGCTCCACATCGAAAAGGCGCGGCTCGAGCGGCCCGCTGGCAAGCGGTGTGCTCAGCCGCAGCCGGGATTTGAAACGGGCGCGGAAGATCGGGTCGCGTGTCGCCAGCCAGCCCAGTGCCGCTGGCAGGCCAAGCGTCGCGTCGCGCAGGAAGCGTATTGCACAGAGCAAACGGGCCCGGCGCGAGATCGGGATCCTCAGGCTCA
This sequence comes from Allosediminivita pacifica, assembly GCF_003054175.1. GTDB lineage: Bacteria > Pseudomonadota > Alphaproteobacteria > Rhodobacterales > Rhodobacteraceae > Allosediminivita > Allosediminivita pacifica. The sequence continues at coordinate 108,934 of NZ_QBKN01000003.1, read as the reverse complement.
AGGGGAGGATCGGGGGTCGGCCCTGTTCCTCGGTCAGGGTCAGCCCCGGCGGCGCTTCCGACCGAAGATCGGCGAGGCGGGCGGGAACCGACAGTTCGAAGCCCAGCGTTTCGACAAGCCCGAGCTGCGAGGCCACATCCGGCCGCCGCAGGTGGGGACAGCCCGAATCCTCGTGGCCGCCGTGGATAAGCCGCACCCGGTCCGCCCTGGCCCAGCCGGCGACCCGCAGCCGCCCGCCACTGAACTGCACAAGGTCTACGTGCCCCGCCTGTTCACCGCTCGCGTCGGTGATTGTGCCGCCGCGGGTGGCGAGGGCGAGATGCGTCGCCTCGTAGCGTGCATGAAGCCCGGCCATCCGACGGATCACGGAGTACGCCCCTTCGTCCGGAGTCCCAAGCTTGTCCCCTTCCGTTTCGCAACCATTCGGCAACTACGTTTGACCAATATCAGGCCAAAGGTTTCGCAATGTTTAATGATTGTCAGCGCTCCGGGCGGAGGCGGGATGTACGCCGGGATCGGCACGGTCGAGCGCGCCGGCATCGAACTCGCAGAGGTGACGCACCTGCCTGCTGAGATGACGGATTAAGGTTTGGTAAACCTTGGCGAAGGTAACACGTGAAACGACTGCGTGACGGGGCCGGCGCTTCCCGCTCATGCCAGGCTGACCGAGCCGGGTGATGTTGTGCTGAGGCCCGTACCCGGCGGCCTCGATCCGACCGGGGGCGCCGGGATTTCATCTCAGGGTCCTTGCCGGCCCGGTGGTATTGGAGAGACATGGAGCCACAGAGACTCAACCACCCCGGACGATTGCGCAGCGTCCACCACCAGGTGCCGCGCGCCGCGACCCTGCGGACCGTCTTCGCGCTCATCCTGCGCGAGATGTCGACGACCTATGGCCGCTCGCCGGGGGGCTATCTCTGGGCGGTTGCCGAACCGGCGTTGGGCATCGCGCTCATGGTCTGGCTTTTCAGCATCGGCTTCCGCTCGCCGCCGCTGGGTTCGAACTTCGCCATCTTCTACGCCACGGGCCTGCTGCCGTTCTTCTTCTTCCTGATGATTGCCAACAAGGTGCAGACGGCGATCCAGTTCTCCAAGCAGCTCCTGGCCTACCCGCGCGTGACGTTCATGGATGCGCTCATCGCCCGCTTCGGGCTGGCGGTGCTGACCAACGCGATGGTCAGCTACATCCTCTTCCTGATGATCCTTGGCCTCTACGACACGCGCACCGTGCTCGACCTCGGGGCAGTCCTCAACGGCTATGCCATGGCCGCCACTTTTGGCTTCGGCGTGGGCGTCCTGAACAGCCTCCTCACCGCGCAAAGCCCCCTCTGGGGCAACATCTGGGGCGTCGTAAGTCGGCCACTCTTTCTCATCTCCGGGGTCATCATTCTGCCGGAATCCATCCCCGAACCCTACCGGGGCTGGCTGGAATGGAACCCGCTGGTGCATGTCACGGGCGAGGTGCGGCGCGGTTTCTATTACAGTTACACCGCCGATTACGTTAACCCGCTCTTCGTCTACGGGACCGCGCTCCTGCTCACAGCCGTAGGGCTGCTCTTCCTGCGCAGCTACCATCGCGACCTGCTCGAACGCTGATCCGTCTTGAACCGGGGCGCCGCACCGCTAGCTGACCGCCGCATGACACGCAGTCTCATCATCGGCGCCTCGGGCGGCATCGGCGCGGCCATGACCCGCGCCCTCACCGCGCGCGGCGATGACGTCACCACGCTCTCGCGCAGCGCCGATGGCCTAGATCTCACCGACGAGGCCAGCATCGAGGTCGCGCTGGGCGGGCTCGAGGGGCCATTCGACCTGATCTTCGTGGCCACCGGTGCGCTGCAGATCAACGACGCCCGCCCAGAGAAGAGCCTGCGCGAGCTGAACGCCAAGGCCCTGCACGACCAGTTCGCCCTGAATGCCATTGGCCCGGCCCTCGTGCTCAAGCATGCCACGCGCCTGCTGCCCCGCCGCGATCCGGCAACCTTCGCCGTGCTCTCGGCCCGCGTGGGCAGCATCGGCGACAACGCGCTTGGCGGCTGGTATGCCTACCGCACCGCCAAGGCCGCGCTGAACCAGCTGACCCACGGTGCCGCCGTGGAACTGGCCCGTAGCCACCGCCACCTCTGCGTCGCCTGCCTGCATCCCGGCACCGTCGCCACCGATTTCACCGCCGACTACCAGTCGCGCCACCCCATGGTGGACCCCGACACCGCCGCCGACCGGCTGATCGGCGTGCTCGACACCCTCACGCCCGACCACACCGGCGGCTTCTACGACTACGCCGGGATGGAGATCCCCTGGTGAGCCGCCTGATCCTGGTGCTCGGCGACCAGCTGACCGAAGACATTGCCGCCCTGCGCGAGGCCGACAAGACGACCGACACCGTCGTCATGGCCGAGGTCGACGACGAGGCCAGCTACGTCCAGCACCACCCCAAGAAGATCGCCCTGATATTCGCCGCCATGCGCAAGCACGCAGCCCGCCTGCGCGATGCGGGATGGGACGTGCGCTACACCCAGCTCGACGATACCGACAACGCCGGTTCCATCGTGGGCGAACTGCTCCGCCGGGCCGAGGAAACCGGCGCCTCCGAGGTCATCGCCACCGAACCCGGCGAATGGCGCCTGATCGAGGCCCTGCAGAACGCGCCCATCAAGGTCCATCTGCGCGAGGACACGCGCTTCATCGCCTCCCACCGCGACTTCGACGGTTGGGCCAAGGGGCGCAAGGCGCTTCGGATGGAGTATTTCTACCGCGACATGCGCCGCAAGACCGGCCTGCTGATGGAGGGCGACGACCCCGCGGGGGGCAAGTGGAACTACGACCACGACAACCGCAAACCCGCGCCCGACGAGGTGCCCTCGACCGGCCCCATGCAGTTCACCCCCGACGAGACCGTCGAAGAGGTGCTGGACCTTGTCGAGCGCCGCTTCGGCAACAGCTTCGGCACCCTGCGCCCCTTCTGGTTCGCCACCGACCAGGGGCAGGCGCGTCGCGCGCTTTCGCATTTCATCAAGACCGCGCTGCCGAGCTTCGGCGACTACCAGGACGCCATGCTGAGCGACCACGGCTTCCTCTACCACGCGATGATCTCGCCCTACATCCACCTCGGCCTGCTCGACCCGCTCGAGGTCTGCCAGGCCGCCGAACAGGCCTGGCGCGACGGGCACGCGCCACTGAACGCTGTCGAGGGCTTCATCCGCCAGATCATCGGCTGGCGAGAATACATCCGCGGCATCTACTTCCGCGAAGGTCCCGACTACACCAAGCGCAACGCGCTCGGCCACTCACGTGCCCTGCCGCCCATGTTCTGGGGGGCCCAAGCCGACATGCGCTGCATCTCGAAAGTGGTCTCGGAAACGCAGGAAGAGGCCTACGCCCACCACATCCAGCGCCTCATGGTCACCGGCAACTTCGCCCTTCTGGCGGGCATCGACCCGGCCGAGGTGCACGACTGGTATCTGCGCGTCTACGCCGATGCCTACGAATGGGTCGAGGCGCCCAACGTGATAGGGATGAGCCAGTTCGCCGATGGCGGCATCATCGCGTCGAAACCCTACGTCTCGTCGGGCAACTACATCGACAGGATGTCGGACTACTGCAAGAGCTGCGCCTACGACGTGAAGGACAAGACCGGCGACAATGCCTGCCCCTTCAACCTGCTCTACTGGCACTTCCTCGACCGCCACCGGGACCGCTTTTCCGGCAATCCGCGCATGGGCCAGATGTACGCCATCTGGGACCGCATGAAGGACGACAAGCGGGACAAGATCCTCAAGGGTGCCGAGCGGTTCCTCAACCGCATGGCGCAGGGCGCCAAGGTCTAGAAGACTGGCGCGCCTCAGTAGGCGTAGAAGAACCCGGCGTTGTTCTGCAGGATGATGCGCAGCGCGTAGACCAGGATCAGTGCGATCAGCGGCGCAAGGTCGAGCCCGCCCATCGGCGGCAGGATGCTGCGGATCTTGTCGTAGGCCGGCTCCAGAAGACGGTTCAGCCCGTACCAGATCTGCCCGACGAACTGCTGGCGCACGTTCAGGACCTGGAAGTTGATCAGCCAGCTCATGATCACGTGCACGATGATGATGAACCAGATCAGGTCGAGGATCAGCATCAGGATCTGGAAGAGCGACTGCATCGTGAGGTCCTTCTGTCGAGGCGCATGCCAGGGTGCACACCGCGTTCCGACCTAGGGTGTTCCGCAGCGTCGCGCAACCCTGCCGCACGGTCTTGGTTGACGCGGCGGGCGCTGCGCGGCACCACCCTGCCGAAAGGGGGCCTCATGTATCCGTATCTGCGTCTTTTCCTGCACGCGGCCCGTGCGCGCCGCGCGCCCCGCATGGAGCCGCTGGCGACCTTCCATTCCTCGCTGATCTGCTGGCCCTGGGACATCGACCCGTGGAAGGAACTCAACAACGGCCGGACCCTCACGCTCTACGATCTGGGTCGCATCCCGCTCGCGCTGCGCTCGGGGCTCGTCTCGGTGCTGGAGCGCCGCGGTTGGGGGCTGACCGTCGCCGGTACCGCCATCCGATACCGGCGCCGCGTGCGCATGTTCGACCGGCTGGACCTCTATTCGCGCGTCATCGGCTGGGATCATCGCTTCGTCTACATCGAGCAGAGCCTGTGGAAGCGCACGAGCGGCGAATGCGCGAGCCAGGCGATCCTGCGCACCGCGGCGGTGGGCCGCGACGGTATCGTGCCCCCGGCCGAGATCATGAAGGAGTTCGACCCCAAGCTGGTCCAGCCCGAGCTGCCCGACTGGGTCCGGGCCTGGATCGCCGCCGAGGACCAGCGCCCCTGGCCGCCGCGCCGGGACTGAACCCGCGACAGGCCAAGGCCCCTTGCCCCCGCCGCCCAGCCGGGGTTTGATCCGCGCGCAACAGGGGGTGACGATGAGTGATGGTGTCCTGCGCAAGCGGATCTGGGGCTGGTTCTTCTTCGACTGGGCCAGCCAACCCTACAACACCCTTCTCCTGACCTTCATCTTCGCGCCCTACGTGAACGAGGTCATCGGCGACGGCAGCCGCGCCCAGGCCGCCTGGGGCTTCGGCATCGCCGTGGCGGGCGTGGCCATCGCCCTGCTTGCCCCCGTGCTCGGGGCGCTTGCCGACACCGGCGGGCACCGGCTGCGCTGGATCCGGATCTTCTCGGTCCTCTACGTGCTCAGCGCCGCGATGCTCTGGTACGCATCCCCGCAGGATTTCGACCTCTATCAGACGCTCTTCTTCTTCGCGCTGGGCCTCGTCGCGATGGAATTCGCGACGATCTTCACCAACGCCATGCTGCCCGACCTCGGTCCGCCCGAGGCGATCGGGCGCATCTCGGGCAACGGCTGGGCCTTCGGCTACTGCGGCGGGCTGGTGGCGCTGGTGCTCATGTTGACGCTTTTTGCCGAAAGCGGCGAAACCGGCCGCACCCTGATCGGGATCGAGCCCATCCTCGGTCTCGACCCCGCCGCGCGCGAGGGCACCCGTGCCGTGGGGCCCCTGACGGCCATCTGGTACGCGGTCTTCATGGTGCCCTTTTTCCTGTGGGTCCGCGACCCGCGCAGCGCCCCCGCCCCGCGCGGCGCGGTCCGAAAGGCGCTGACGGATCTGGGCGGCACCCTACGCCGCCTGCCGGCGCAGCGCTCGCTCTTCGCCTACCTCGCCTCCAGCATGTTCTATCGCGACGCGCTCAACGGCATGTACGCATTCGGCGGCATCTACGCCTCGGGCGTGCTCGGCTGGACCGTGACCGAGGTCGGCATCTTCGGCATTATCGCCATCATCGCGGGCGCCGTCTTCAGCGCGCTCGGCGGTCTTGCCGACAGCGCCTTCGGTCCCAAGCCCGTCATAACCGTCAGCGTGATCGTGCTCTCGCTCGTCGGCATCGGCGTGGTCACCGTCTCGCCGACCAGCGTCTTCGGCTTTCCCGTGGCCGAAGGCTCCGGCGCCCCGGATCTGGCCTTCTTCGCCTTCGGGGCGCTCATCGGCGCCGCGGGCGGCACGCTGCAGGCCGCCTCGCGCACCATGATGGTCCGGCAGGCCGATCCGGCCCGCATGACCGAGGCCTTCGGCCTATATGCGCTGTCCGGGAAGGCGACGTCCTTCCTGGCCCCGCTGATGATCGGCGTGACGACGTCCCTGACGGGATCGCAATCCGTGGGCGTCACCCCCATCGTAGGGCTTTTCGCATTGGGGTTGGTGCTGTTAGCGTGGGTCCATCCACAAGGTGCAGAAAGCACGAGGCAGGCAACATGATCAGATCCGCGCTGGCCGCGCTCGCCCTCACCGCCACACTGGCGGCCTGCGGCGCCCGGCCCGACCGTGCCGAAACCGTCACGATCGACCCCGTGCTTTCCACGCGCGAGGCAAAACAGCTCTTCGGCGCCGAGGCAACACCCTCGACCCAGAGGTCCGAACCCTTCGGCGGCTACGCCCGCGGCTGTCTTGCGGGGGCCGAGCAGCTTCCCGAAACGGGCAGCACCTGGCAGGCTATGCGCCTGTCGCGCAATCGCAATTGGGGCCACCCCGAGCTCATCGACTACGTGCAGGACCTTTCGCGCAAGGCCGCGCAGCTTCCCGGCTGGAACGGTCTCTACGTCGGCGACATGAGCCAGCCGCGCGGCGGCCCCATGCTCACCGGCCACCGCAGCCACCAGGTCGGGCTCGACGCCGACATCTGGATGCGCCCGGCGGACAACCTCAACCTTTCCCGCAGCGAGCGCGAGAACATCTCATCGATCTCGCTCCGTCGCGCCTCCGGCGCCTACACCAACGACAACTGGACGCCGCAGCACCACCAGCTGCTCAAGGCCGCCGCCAGCGATCCGCGCGTCGCCCGCATCTTCGTCTTCCCGGGCGCCAAGGTCCGCATGTGCAACGAGGAAACCGGCGACCGCGACTGGCTGCGCAAGATCCGCCCCTGGTGGGGCCACCACTACCACTTCCACGTCCGCCTGAACTGCCCCGACGGCGCCCGCGGCTGCGAGAACCAGGCCCCGCCACCACCGGGCGACGGCTGCGATCAGGCGCAGGAATGGGTGAACAACATCCTCAACCCGCCGCCGCCGGACCCGGACGCCCCCGCGCCCACACCCCGGCGAGAGCTTACCATGGGCGATCTTCCTGCCCAGTGCGCGGCGGTCCTCGCCGACTGAGACCTTGCAAGGCGGGGGCATTTGCCGCTAAGGCCCCCGGGTCCGCCACCCCGGCGGGCCAAGTCCCCGCAACCTTGCAAAAAACGGGTCTCACATGACACGACAGCACATCCCCGGCATCCTTGCCATGGCGGCCATCGTGGTCGCATCCAACATCCTCGTGCAGATCCTCCTCGGCCAGTGGCTGACCTGGGGGGCCTTCACTTACCCGCTCGCCTTCCTCGTCACCGACCTGATGAACCGCCTCTACGGCCCCGGCCCCGCCCGCAAGGTGGTCTTCGCGGGCTTCGTCGTCGGCGTCCTCTGCTCGCTCATCGGCACCCAGATCCAGGGCGAATTCGGCCCCCTCGTCACGCTCCGCGTGGCCATCGGCTCGGGCGCGGCCTTCCTGACCGCGCAGCTCATGGACGTGGCCGTCTTCGACCGCCTGCGCGGCGGCAAGTGGTGGCGCGCGCCGCTCGCCTCCTCGCTTGTGGGCTCCGCGCTCGACACGGCGATCTTCTTCACCGTGGCCTTCTCCGCCTGGCTCACCTTCCTCGAGCCCGCCAACGACGTCGCCTGGGCGAACGAGGTCCTGCCGCTCCTGGGCGCCGGCCCCGCCGTGCCGCTCTGGGTCTCGCTCGCCGTGGCCGACTGGCTGGTGAAACTCGCCCTCGCCATGATCGCCCTTGTCCCCTTCCGACTGATCGTCGCGCGGGCAACCGGCCATACCGCTCCCGCCTGAGGGCAAAAAAAGCTTTGACGACGGCGCTGTCCGTGCCACCTTCAATGTACGGTTTCAACATTGAGAAAGGAGGTGATCCAGTGTCTAGAGAAGCATTGGAGAAAGGTGTCGGAACAGTTCGGGAGCAGGCGAGCTAGGGCAGCCCCTGGCGCGCACCGCGCCCGAATTGGCGAAAGCCCTAACCGGCCACCGCCTCCGAATTCTCGAAGGGCCGCTCCAGAAACCGGAGCGGCCCTTTCCAGTTGTGTCTTTCCAGGGCCGTCATCCCGGGGCACAAGGACCACCATGCTGCAGATCACAGACGACATCCGCATCGAGGACTGGGAAATCACCGAACAGTTCATCCGCGCCTCCGGACCGGGCGGGCAGAACGTGAACAAGACCTCCTCCGCGGTCGAGCTGCGCTTCGAGGCCGACCGCTCCCCGAACCTGCCCGGCCCCGTGAAGGGCCGCCTGCGCCGCCTCGCCGGGCGCCGCTGGACCAAGGAAGGCGCCGTGGTCCTGCAGGTCGACGAGACACGGAGCCAGGCCCGCAACCGCGAAATCGCCCGCCAGCGCCTCGCCGATCTCATCGCCAAGGCCTGCGAAAAGCCCAAGCGCCGCGTGCCCACCCGCCCCACGCTCGCCTCGAAACGCCGCCGGATCGAGGGCAAGAAGGCGCGCGGCGAGAAAAAGGCCCTGCGCGGCCGCGTCGACCCCGACAACTGACTCCCCGCGCTTCTTTTCGCCCCAAATACCTCGGGGGAGGCCCGCAAGGGCCGGGGGCAGCGCCCCCACGATTTTTCCACCGGAAAAATCGCCGCCCGCTGGCCTGACGCGCCGCCCCGCGATACAGAGGCGCGACCACACGCGGAGGCGGGCATGGACCACTTTCTCTACCGCGACGGCCAGCTTCACGCCGAAGATGTCCCCGTCGCCGATCTCGCGGCCACCCACGGCACGCCCTTCTACCTCTATTCCACGGCGACCCTGCTGCGGCACTACCGCCTCTTCGACGAGGCGCTGAGCTGGGGCCCGCACCTCGTCTGCTACGCCATGAAGGCCGCCAGCAACCTCGCCATCCTTAAGACGCTCGCCGCCGAGGGCGCCGGCATGGACGTGGTCTCGGGCGGCGAATACGCGCGGGCCAAGGCCGCCGGCGTGCCCGGCGACCGCATCGTCTTTTCCGGCGTGGGCAAGACGCGCGAAGAGATCGCGCAGGCGCTCGAGGGCGGCATCCGCCAGTTCAACGTCGAAAGCGAACCCGAGCTTGCCGTGATTTCCGAGCTCGCCGCGGCGCGGAACATGGAAGTGCCCATCGCCATCCGCGTGAACCCCGACGTGGACGCCAAGACCCACGCCAAGATCGCCACCGGCAAGTCGGAAAACAAGTTCGGCATCCCCATCGCCCGCGCGCGCGAGGTCTATGCCCATGCCGCCAGCCTGCCGGGCATCAAGGTCACCGGCATCGACGTGCACATCGGCTCGCAGCTGACCGACCTCGAACCCTTCGAGATGGCCTACCGCAAAGTCGCCGACCTCACCGAACAGCTCCGCGCCGAGGGGCACGAGATCACGCGCCTCGACCTCGGCGGCGGTCTCGGCATTCCCTATGCCCGCGACAACAACGCGCCGCCCTTGCCCACCGACTACGGCGCGCTCATCCAGCGCACCGTCGGCCACCTGGGCTGCGAGATCGAGATCGAACCCGGCCGCCTCATCGCGGGCAACGCGGGCATCCTCGTCTCGCGCGTGATCTACGTGAAAGAGGGCGAAGGCCGCGATTTCCTGATCCTCGACGCCGCCATGAACGACCTCATCCGCCCGGCCATGTACGACGCCTGGCACGACATCGTGCCCGTGAAGCAGCCCGCCCCGGGAGTCGAGACGCGCAACTACGACATCGTCGGCCCGGTTTGCGAGTCCGGCGACACCTTCGCCAAGGCCCGTCCCATGCCGCCGCTCAAGGCGGGCGACCTCGTCGCCTTCCGCTCGGCGGGCGCCTACGGGGCCGTCATGTCCAGCGAGTACAACTCGCGGCCGCTCGTGCCCGAAATTCTGGCGCACGGCGATCAACATGCCGTCATCCGGGCAAGGCCGAGCTTTGAAGAAATGCTATCCCGCGATAACATTCCCGAATGGCTGTGAGGTATCCTCCTCGCGGCAACAGCGATGCGAGGCGCAGCTCATGGCCCCCGAGCACACTGGTCCTTCCGACATCCTCCGCCGGATCCGCTGGCCCCTCCGCCTGACGTGGTGGGGCATGCTGGCCGAACGGGTCACGCGCGCCTTCTGGCCGCTGTGGTCGGTGCTCTTCGTGGTGCTCGCCCTTCTTATGCTGGGCCTTCAGGACGAGGTGGCCACCGAATGGGTCTGGGGCGCGGGCGTACTTGCCCTTCTTGCAACGCTCTGGACCGGCTACCGCGGGCTGCGCGCCTTCCGCTGGCCCTCGCGCGACGGCGCGCTGGCCCGCCTCGACGACACGCTCCGGGGCAATCCGATCCAGGCCGCCTTCGACCGGCAGGCCATCGGCTCGGGTGACGCTGCCTCGCTCGCCGTCTGGCGCGCCCACCAGGAACGCATGCGCAATCGCCTGGCCGAAGCCCGCGCCGCCCAGCCCGACCTGCGCGTCTCCGACGCCGATCCCTTCGCGCTGCGCTACGTGGCGCTGCTGGCTCTGTCCGTCGCCATCCTCTTCGGATCGATCATGCGGGTGCAATCGGTCACGACGATGGGCGCAGGGGGGCCCGAACTGGCGCAGGGCCCCAGCTGGGAAGGCTGGATGCAGCCCCCCGCCTACACCCGCCAGCCCTCGATCTACCTCAACGACATCACCGCGCCCGCCATCGACGTGCCCGAGGGCGCACAGATCACCCTGCGCATGTACGGCGAGGTCGGCTCCCTCAGCGTCGAGGAAAGCGTCTCGGGACGTCCCCTCGAAACGACCGGCGACGGGATGCAGGACACCGCGCAGGATTTCGAGGTCGCCCGCTCCGGTCAGGTCGCCATCGACGGCCCCGGCGGCCGCGCGTGGGACATCGCGATGATCCCCGACGAGGCCCCTTCCGTCACCCAGCTGGGCGAGATCGAATCCAGCTACGAGGGCGAGGCGCAGATCCCCTACGCCGCGCAGGATGACCACGCCGTGACCTCGGGCACCGCCCGCATCACCCTCGCGCTCTCCGAGGTGCCCCGCCGCTACGCCCTCGCGGCCGAGCCCGAACCGCGCGACATGATCGAGATGCCGCTGCCCATGCCGGTCACCGGCGACCGCGCGGACTTCGAGGAAATCATCACCGCCAACTTCTCGCAGCACCCCTGGGCCAACCTGCCCGTGAGCCTCGAACTCGAGGTCGCGGACGACCGCGGCCAGACCGGCCTTTCGCAACCCACCGTCATCGACCTGCCCGGCCGCAACTTTTTCGACCCCACGGCCGCCACCGTCATCGAACAGCGGCAGGCCGTGCTCTGGAACCGCGACAACACCGCCGACGCGGCGCTTCTGCTGCGCGCCGTCATGTACGACGCGGGCGATCTCTTCCGCACCGACGTGAACCGCCTCCGGGTCGAGCATCTGGTCGAACGGATGGAGCTTCTGGCCAGCTACGGCATGAGTGACGAACAGCTCGACGAACTGGCGCAGGACATGTGGGACCTCGCCATCACGCTCGAAGAGGGTGACCTCGACGACGCGCTCGAACGGCTCCAGCGCGCGCAGGACCGCCTGAACGAGGCCATGAAGAACGGCGCCTCGGAACAGGAAATCGCCGAGCTCATGCAGGAACTCCGCCGCGCCACCGATGACTACCTCCGCCAGCTCAGCCGAGAACAGCAGCAGAACCCGAACGCCGAAAACCAGATGACGGGCAACCAGAACATGATGGAGATGTCGCAGAACGACCTCCAGGAAATGATGGACCGCATCCAGGAACTCATGGAACAGGGCCGCATGGCCGAGGCGCAGGAGGCGCTCGAACAGCTCCGCCAGATGATGGAGAACATGCAGGTCACCCAAGGGCAGGGCGGCCAGGGTCAAAGCCCCGGAGAACAGGCCATGGAAGGACTGTCGGAGACACTGCGGAACCAGCAGGGCCTCAGCGACGAGGCTTTCCGCGACCTCCAGGAGCAGTTCAATCCCGGCCAGCAGGGCCAGGAAGGCCAGCAGGGCGAAGGCGGCCAGCAACAGGGCCAAAACCAGGGCCAGGGCGAAGGCCGCGGCCAGCAGGAAGGCGAGGGGCAAGGCCAAGGACAGGGGCAAGGCACCCTGCAGGGGCAGAACGGCCAGGGCGGCCAGTCCATGCAGGACAGCCTCGAGGAGCGCCAGCGCGCACTGCGCGACGAACTCGGCCGCCAGCGCCGCAACCTCCCCGGCCAGAACAGCGAGGCCGGCCAGCGCGCGGGCGAGGCGCTGGGCCGTGCCGAGGACGCCATGGACGGCGCCGCCGAGGCGATGCGCGACGGCGACCTCCCCGAGGCCATCGACCGCCAGTCCGACGCGATGGAGGCCCTGCGCGAGGGCATGCGCGATCTCGGCGAATCCATGGCCCAGCAACAGCAGCAGGGGCAGGGCCAGCAGGGCACCGCACAGGGCGGCGAACCCGGCCAGCAGCGCGACCCGCTGGGCCGCAACGCGGGCTCCAACGGCCAGCTCGGCAGCGACGAGGGCATGCTTCAGGGCGAAGACGTCTACCGCCGCGCCCGCGACCTGCTCGAGGAACTGCGCCGCCGCTCGGGCGAAAGCGACCGCTCCACCGCCGAGCTCGACTACCTCGAACGCCTTCTCGACAGGTTCTGACCCCCACGTGACGCAAACACCCGAAGACTTCCGCCAGCGCGCCTGGGATGCCATGTCCCGCGGTCGCACCGATGCCGACCACCCCGCCCGCCAGCCCGTGCTCGCCACCAGCGGGGTGGAGGGCCCCAGCCTCCGCATGGTCGTCCTGCGCGGCTGGGACGCCGACGTGGCCGAGATCCAGAGCGACCGCGCCACCGGCAAGGTCGCTGACCTCGCCACCGATCCCCGGGCCGCGCTGCTGGTCTGGATGCCCGCCGACAGCCTGCAGATCCGCCTCACCGGCCGGGCCGAGCTCATCCACGGCGACCGCGACCGCTGGGCCAAGATCCCCGAAGGCCCCCGGCAGGTCTACGGCGGCACGCCCCCGCCCGGCACGCCGATGCAGGACCCGGCGGACCACAACCCCGATCCGGACCCCGACCGCTTCACGGCCATCCGCATCCACGTCACTCGCGCCGACATCCTGCATATCGGGGAAGAGCGGCACACGCGGGCCCGCTTTGATCGGGGCATGGACGGCCAGTGGACAGGAAGCTGGATCGCCCCCTGAAAACCGCGCTCAGCGCCGCCCGCGCAGCCAGAGGTACAGCGGAAGCCCGCAGCTCACGCCGACGCCAAAGGCCACAGGCAGCGCGATCAGCCGCCGCCAATCCCGCGTCTGGAAGGTCTCGACCAGAATCCAGACCGTCAGCACCACTGCCACGATGGTCAGGTCCCAGGTCAGCCCCGTGCTGCTTGCGTTGACGTACCACGCATCGCTCAGTCCGCTCAGCGACCAGCCGTTTTCGCGCAGGTAGGGCAGGAAATAGCTCCAGGGATGCACCGCGCCCCATGCCGCCAGCACCAGCCAGATCCAGCGCGGCATCAGAAGGAAAGGCCGAAACTGACGGGCCCGTGCCGCGAGGTGGCCGAAACCGAGCCTGTCGTGGTCACACCGCGCGACCCGACACCCACGCCGATGGTGCCATGCACCTGCGGGCCAGCCTCTTCCTCTTCGGGCTCCGGCGGCACCGGCGCCCCGTCGACGCCGCATCCCGCCAGGAAACCCAGCAGCAGGGCGACGCCGAGCCATTTCATCCGAGGATCTCCTGCCAGCGGGCCACCTGCTCGCGCACCCGCGCGGGCGCCGTGCCCCCATAGCTCATCCGCGACGCGACCGAGTTGTGCACGCCGAGAACCTCGAACACGCCCTCGGTGATCGACCCATGGACCGACTGCATGTCGGCCAGTGTCAGGTCCGGCAGATCGCAGCCCTTCTTCTCGGCCATGGCCACAAGGCTCCCCGTCACGTGATGCGCCTCGCGGAAGGGTAGCCCGGTTTCGCGCACCAGCCAATCGGCAAGGTCGGTCGCGGTGGAGAACCCGTGCGATGCGGCGGCTTCCAGCGCGGGCACGTTGCCCTGCATGTCGCGCACCATGCCCTCCATGGCCGCCAGCGCCAGAAGCCAGTTGTCCGCCGCGTCGAAGACCTGTTCCTTGTCTTCCTGCATGTCCTTGGAATAGGCGAGCGGAAGACCCTTCATCACCATCATCAGCGCGACGTTCGCCCCGAAGATCCGGCCGATCTTGGCGCGGATCAGCTCGGCGGCGTCGGGGTTCTTCTTCTGCGGCATGATCGACGACCCGGTCGAGAACCGGTCCGACAGGGTCACGAACCGGAACTGCGCCGACGACCAGATCACCAGCTCCTCGGCCATGCGGCTCAGGTGCATCGCGCTGATCGAGGCGGCACTCAGGAATTCCAGCGCGAAGTCCCGTGCGCTCACGGCATCCAGCGAATTGGCCATGGGCCGGTCGAAGCCCAGCTCCTTGGCGGTCATCTCGCGGTCGATCGGGAAGCCGGTACCGGCAAGCGCCGCCGCGCCCAGCGGGCTCTCGTTCATCCGTGCCCGCGCATCGCGCACCCGGCCCAGATCGCGCGAGAACATCTCGACATAGGCCAGCATGTGATGGCCCCAGGTCACCGGCTGCGCGGTCTGAAGGTGCGTGAACCCCGGCATGACCCAGTCCGCGCCCGCCTCGGCCTGCGCCACCAGTGCGCGCATCAGCGCCAGCAACCCGCTTTCGGCCGCGTCGAGCTGATCCCTCACCCAGAGCCGAAAATCGGTGGCGACCTGGTCGTTGCGCGACCGCGCCGTGTGCAGCCGCCCGGCGGCCTCGCCCACGACCTCTTTCAGGCGCGCTTCGACGTTCATGTGGATGTCTTCCAGCGCGGTCGAGAACTCGAAGTCACCCGACTCGATCTCTGACAACACCGTGAGCAATCCTTTCCGGATCGCCTCCACGTCATTATCCTCGACAATGCCGGTTGCGGCCAGCATAGCTGCATGGGCCCGCGACCCGGCAATGTCCTGTGCGGCCAGCCGCTTGTCGAATCCGATCGAGGCGTTGATCGCCTCCATGATCGCATCCGGCCTGTCGGCGAACCGGCCGCCCCACATCTGGTTCGAGGTCTTATCGGTCATCACGGCCCTTCGGAGGAATGCATGAAACGGTCCGCGCTGCTCTATACCGCCTTTGGGGCAGGTGCAATTCTCGCGCTCGGGGTGGTCCTCTGGCCGCGGCACACAACCGACCTGCCACCGACCGAAACCCTGAGTGCGGTGACCGAGGAGCCGGACGAACCAGAGGCGGAACCGGCCGCAGAAGCCGTATCTGCCGACGCCGGTGCGGATGCGCCCCCCGAAGACGGTATCTCCGCCGCCGCCGAAACGCCGTCCGCCGAGACCATCGACGCAACCGCCGGGACCGAAGGCACCTCGGCCCTCAAGAAGCTCGTCGTTCACAGCACGCCCAAGCCCGCCGGTACGTCGGAATTCACCACCTTCGAGGGTGAGCCGCTGCACCTTTCCGACTGGCAGGGCAAGTGGGTCCTGGTGAACTTCTGGGCCACCTGGTGCGCGCCCTGCCGCCACGAGATGCCCGCGCTTTCACAGCTTCAGGCCGACCGCGGCGGCGAGGATTTCGAGGTCGTCACGATCGCCACCACCCGCAATCCGCCGCAGGCCATGCAGAACTTCTTCGACGAGATCGGCGTCGACAACCTGCCCCTGCACCGTGACCAGGGTTCCACCCTCTCGCGCGAGATGTCGGTGCTGGGTCTGCCAGTGACCGTCATCCTCAACCCCGAAGGGCAGGAGGTCGCGCGCCTCACCGGCGACGCCGAGTGGAATTCCCCCGAGGCCCGCACCGCCATCGAGGCGCTCATGTCCGGCGGCTGAGCCGCGCAGAGGCGAAAGGGGGCGCGGAACGCCCTCTTCCTTCTCGCAAGCGCCCCAGAGACTACTGAACGATCGCCGCCGTCGGCCGCGGCGTGTCGCCGGTCTCGGCCGGCAGCACCGGGTAGCTCACCTCCGGCATCTCGCCGGTCAGCGACCCGAGGAAGGCCACCACGTCGTCGAGCTCGCCCTCCGACAGTTCGGCCCCGAGCTGCGAGCTGGCCATGATCTCCACGGCCGTGCGCAGATCCCAGACCTTGCCCGAGTGGAAATAGGGCGCCGTCACCTCGATGTTGCGCAGCGGCGCGGCGCGGAAGACGTACTCGTCGTAGGCCGTCTCGGTCACCGCGAACCGCCCCTTGTCGTCCTCGGGCAGCACGTCCGCGCCCGGCTTCTCGACAAGCCCGAACGGGAAGTAATCCTGCCCGCCCAGGTTGATGCCGTTGTGGCACGAGGCGCAGCCCGCATCCACGAAGGTCTGCAAGCCCCGCACCTGCTCCTCGGTCAGTGCATCGTCGTTGCCGTTCAGCCAGGCATCAAACGGCGCGGGCGTCAGCAGCGTCGCCTCGTAGGCCTCGATCGCCTTGGCGAAGTTGTCGAAGCTCACCGGCTCGTCCTGCTCGGGAAAGGCCCCCCGGAACCATGCCACGTACTGCGGCATCGAGTTCAGCGTCGCCAGCACGTTGTCGGGCGTGTTGGCCATCTCGACGCCCGCCTGAACCGGGCCCTTGGCCTGTGCGGCAAGGTCGGGCGCCCGCCCGTCCCAGAACTGTGCCGCGTTGAACACCGCGTTCAGCACCGTCGGCGCGTTGCGCGGGCCCTTCTGCCAGCCGTGCCCGATCGAGGTCTCGAGGTTGTCGTCCCCGCCGGTGGCCAGGTTGTGGCACGAGTTGCAGGAAAAGACCCCCGATGCCGACATGCGCGGATCGAAGAACAGCGCCTTGCCGAGGTCGATCTTCTCGGCCGTGATCGGGTTGTCGGTGACGGACGGGATCGTCGAGGGCAGCGGCGAGAACATGTCGAGCGCCTCGTCCCTCAGGTCTGCGCGCACCTCCTGGGCAAGCGCGGGGGCCGCCAGCGCCGTACTCAATGCGCAGACGGCGGCCATGGTTTTCGGAAACATACCAAACTCCCCTGGTGTGTCCTGACTAGGATCGTTCGCGCGCCCCGATTGGAACGATTCCAGAAAGCGCGCGGGGGAACATTGATCTGCCTCAAGATCCCGGGACCTTTCGGCCCGGAACGTCAGGTCACGGGTGTTTCAGCGGCAATAGCTGCCGCCGCGGTAGCGGGCCGTGTCGAAATGGAAATGATCCTGGTGGAAGGCGTCCGATTCCGGCCCGAGCACCGTGCCGAAGGGCCCGCAGGCCTCGCCGTGCAGGCGCCGCAGAAGCCGCCGGTCCCGGCGTCCGCCGCGCCAGCCGTCCTCGACGGTGATCACGTCGCCGTTGCCCAGCGTCAGCGCCGAGATGTCGATGGCCCGGCCCTTGCCGTGCTCGCTCACCTTGGCACCCGCCTGGTGGTTGCGGGTGCGGCAGGCGTAGTGCGCCGCCACGCGGATCTCGGCAACACCGCCGCCCCGGCGTCCGACCGCCGGGATCATCGTGTCCTCGACCCAGTCGGCCAGCGTCCGCGCCGTCCGGCAGTCGATCGTCGCGGCCTGGCTCAGCGGAATGCCCTCGACCGAGGTCACGCGCACGCCCTCGTCGATGCCGCAGGCCGGCAGCTTGCCGGGCACCTGGCCCACCTCCTCGCCGGTCAGCCGCGGGTCGCCGCAAAGCCCCCCGCCCGAGGATCCAGCAAAGCCGCGTGCAACCGCGCCGACCCCGCTCTGCACGGCACCGCAACCGGGCAGCGCCAGCAGGCTTCCGATCAGCATTGCGGTCACGAGTGCCTTCATCGTTCCACCTTCACACGGCCAAAGTCCGGGGCATCAGTATCCTGCCCCGCTTCGAGAATGCCACGTCGGATGGCCCGGGTGCGAGTGAAATAGGCGTGAAGATGCTCACCGTCGCCGGTGCGGATGGCCCGCTGCAGCGCGAAAAGCTCCTCGGTGAAGCGGCCGAGGATCTCCAGCGTGGCCTCCTTGTTCGACAGGAAGACGTCGCGCCACATGGTCGGGTCCGAGGCTGCGATACGGGTGAAGTCCCGGAAACCGGCGGCCGAATACTTGATGACCTCGCTGTCGGTCACGCGGCGCAGGTCGTCGGCCACGCCCACCATCGTGTAGGCGATAAGGTGCGGACAATGCGACGTCACCGCCAGCACCAGGTCGTGGTGCTCGGCGTCCATGACCTCGACGTTGGCGCGCAGCGCCTCCCAGTAGCTCTTGAGCGTCGCCAGCGCTTCGGGATCGGTGCCCTCCACCGGCACCAGCAGGCACCAGCGGTTGTCGAACAGCGACGAAAACCCCGCCTCGGGGCCCGAATGCTCGGTCCCGGCCAGCGGGTGGCCCGGCACGAAATGCACGCCGCCGGGCAGGTGCGGCCCCACTTCCTCGATCACGCGGCCCTTGACCGACCCGACGTCGCTGAGTGTGGCGCCGGGTTTCAGGTGCGGCCCGATCTCGGCAGCGACGGCCCCCATGGCGCCCACGGGCACGCAAAGCACCACCAGATCCGCGTCCTTCACCGCCTCCACGGCGCTGTCGCAGACGTTGTCGCAAAGACCGATCCGCCTTGCCGTGTCGCGCGCTTCTGATGAGAGATCGTAGCCCGCCACGGTGCCGGCAGCCCCGGCCCGCCGCGTCGACCAGAACATCGACGACGCGATCAGGCCCAGCCCGATCAGCGCGACCTTCCCGTAGATCATCGTGCGCCTGCCTTGAACTGCCCGATGCAATGCGCCACCCGCCGGCACGAGGCCTCGTCGCCCACGGTGATCCGCAGCGCGTGCGGCAGCTTGTAACTCGCCACCGGCCGCACGATCAGCCCCTGCGTCTG
This sequence comes from Allosediminivita pacifica, assembly GCF_003054175.1. Lineage (GTDB taxonomy): Bacteria > Pseudomonadota > Alphaproteobacteria > Rhodobacterales > Rhodobacteraceae > Allosediminivita > Allosediminivita pacifica. The sequence goes on along the minus strand of NZ_QBKN01000003.1, from coordinate 90,135 downwards.
CAGGTAGGCGTTGCAGGCCTCGGCCTCGTCTTGGTTGGCGAAGCGTGCCAGCACGAAGTTCGCGGTAGACGCGTCCGACGGCACGCCGTGCTCGGCCAGCGCCTCGGCCAGCCAGGCGCGCAGGCGCGTGTTCTCGCAGCGGCTCTTTTCCACGTGCGCCGTGTCGCGGACCGAGGCCTCGGCCACTGCCAGCGCGATGTTGGACAGGTTGAAGGGCCCCCGCACCCGGTTCAGCACGTCGATCACGTGGTCGGGTCCATAGCCCCAGCCCACGCGCATCCCGCCAAGCGCGTAGATCTTCGAGAATGTCCGCGTCATCACGACGTTGTCGCGCGCATGCACCAGCTTGGCGCCGCCGTCGTAGCCCTCGACGTATTCGGCATAGGCCCCGTCCAGCACCAGAAGGCACTGCTCGGGCAGACCTTCGGCCAGCCGCTCGATCTCGGCCAGGCCGATCATGGTGCCGGTCGGGTTGTTGGGGTTGGCGATGAAAACCAGTCGCGTGCGTTCGTTGCAGGCTCGCAGGATGGCGTCCACGTCGGTGACGCGCTCCTGCTCGGGCACTTCCACCGGGGTGGCCCCGGCAGCAAGCGCGCCGATCTTGTAGATGGCAAAGCCGTGTTCGGTGTGGATTACCTCGGTGCCCGGCCCCGCGTAGCACTGGCACAGCAGGTGCAGGATCTCGTCGCTGCCGACGCCGCAGATGATCCGGTCGGCCTCGAGCCCGTGCACCTCGGCGATGGCCTCCCGCAGGCTGCGGTGGTCCGTGGACGGATAGCGATGCATCTCGTGCAGCACGCGGCGCGCAGCTTCCTGCGCGGCAAGGCTCGGTCCGAACGGGTTCTCGTTCGAGCTGAGCTTGATGACGTTCGTCACACCCTCGATGGCGCTCTTGCCGCCCTGGTAGGGCGCGATATCGAGAATCCCCGGCTGCGGGTCGATTTTGCTCATGTCCGTCACTCCTTGGCGCCCGTGCTTAACGTGCGCCCGGGGCTCTGGAAAGCACGATTCGCGGACGGGCGGGAGCCGAAATCGCGGGCCGCGAAGGCCCCGTCCCGCGGGACACTCTTAAGATATGGTTACTTCATCTCTGTAACCTATTGATTCATATAGAGCGCGAGGATGTCCCGGCCCGGGACATCCCCGGGACGATCTCAGACGACCACCTCGAAGGCCTGCTGCTGCCCCACCCCGAAGACCCGCTTGTAGCGATCGATTTCCGTCTGCGGACCCATCGCCTTGTTGGGGTTGTCCGACAGCTTGACCGTCGGCCGACCCTCGGCGCTGACTGCCTTGCAGACCAGGCTGAAGGGCGCGAGCCGGTCGTCGGGAGCCAGCCCCCGGAAATCGTTGGTAAGCAGCGTGCCCCAGCCGAAGGACACTCGCACCCGCCCGGCAAACTGGTGGTAAAGCTGCAGGATCTTCTGCTCGTCGAGCCCGTCCGAGAAGATGATGAGCTTCTCGCGCGGATCCTCGCCCCGCTCCTGCCACCACCGGATCGCCGTCTCGGCGCCCTCCGCCGGATCGCCGCTGTCGATCCGGATGCCCGTCCACTGGGTCAGCCAGTCTGGCGCCCGCTCGAGGAAGCCGGCCGTGCCGTAGGTGTCGGGCAGGATCATCCGCAGGTTCCCCTCGTGCTCCTCGTGCCAGTCGGCAAGCACGTCATAGGGCGCCCGCGCCAGATCCTCGTCCGTCTCGGCCAGCGCGGCGTAGACCATGGGCATCTCGTGGGCATTGGTCCCGATCGCCTCGAGGTCGCGGTTCTTCGCGATGAGGCAGTTCGATGTGCCCGTGAACCGCTCGCCCAGCCCCTCGATCATCGCCTGCACGCACCAGTCCTGCCAGAGGAAGCTGTGTCGCCGCCGCGTCCCGAAGTCCGCGATCCTTAGCCCCGGCTCCTTCCGCAGATGTTCCACCTTCTCCCAGACCCGGGTCATCGCGCGGGCATAGAGCACCTGAAGCTCGAACCGCCCCATGTCGTGCAGAACCGCGCGGCCCCGCAGCTCCATCAGCACCGCCAGCGCCGGGATCTCCCACAGCATCACCTCGGGCCACTTGCCCTCGAAGGTCAGCTCGTACTGGTCGCCCACCCGCTCGAGGTGGTAGGGTGGCAGCTGCAGGTTCTCGAACCACTCCATGAAATCCGGCCGGAACATCTGCCGCTTGCCGTAGAAGGTGTTGCCCCGAAGCCAGGTCGACTCCCCGCGGCTGAGCCGGATTGACCGGATGTGGTCAAGCTGCTCGCGCAGCTCACCCTCGTCGATCAGCTTTGCCAGCGGCACGCTATCAGTCCGGTTGATCAGGCTGAAGGTCACTTGGGTGTCCCTCTTGTTGCGGAACACGGACTGACACATGAGCAGCTTGTAGAAATCCGTGTCGATCAGCGACCGGACGATCGGATCGATCTTCCACTTGTGGTTCCAGACGCGGGTGGCGATATCCACTTCGAGGCCTCATCCCTTGTGCCGGGCCGTGATACGGTATCCCCGCCCGAAGGTGAAAGGCCTTTCTGCCCACCCGCCGCCCGCGCCAATGCCGCGAGAAGCTCCGGCTTGCGCAGGGGTTTCGACAGAAAGTCGTCCATCCCGGCGGAAAGACAGGCCGCGCGGTCGTCTGCCGAGGCGTTGGCCGTCAGCGCGATGATGCGCGGTTGCGGCCCATCGCTGGCCCGGATCGCACGGGTCGCCGCAAGACCGTCCATTTCGGGCATGGCCATGTCCATGAGCACCACGTCGGGCGAGGTCTCCGAGAGGATCTCGATGGCTCGCCTGCCGTTCTCGACCATGGTGAGCGTCACCGCCTCGTCCTGGAGGAAGCGAGCGACCAGAAGCCGGTTCGTGGCGTTGTCTTCGGCGAGCAGGATGTGGAGCCGGGGAAGCGCTGATGTCGACGCGGCTGCCTTAGTTTCGGGAGTGATGCCTCTTCGGTCAGGTGCCAGACGGACCGTCAGGGAGAAGGTCGCCCCGGTCGCATCCGGCCCTTCGGGCTCGATCAGCACGATATCACCACCCATGCGGCGCGCCAGAGCGCGCGATATTGGCAGGCCGAGCCCCGTGCCACCGAAGCGGCGGGTCGTGTCCGCATCACCCTGCTCGAACTCCTCGAAAATTGCCGCAGCACGCTCAGGCGGCACACCGACGTCGCTATCACGGACGATCACCTGCAAAATCCAGCCGTCGCCGTGCGGCCGCACCGATGCCGTTACCGAAACAGTACCCCGCTCGGTGAACTTGATCGCGTTTCCCAACAGGTTCACAAGGACCTGCCGCAACCGCCCAGCGTCGGCAACGGCCTTGTCGGGAAGCTGTGTCTCGTGGGTCATGTCGAGCCGCAGGCCCTTTTCCTGCGCGAGGGGCCGCATCATCGTCATCACTTCGCGAAGGCAGCTTGCGGGTGCGAATGACTGCGGATCCATCATCAGCTTGTCGGCACCCAGGCGCGAGAGATCGAGAATGTCGTTGATGATCTTGAGCAGGGCTTCCGAGGCATTGCGGATCGTCATCGCCTCTTCGTGATGCTGTTCCGACAGACCAGCTTCAGTCAGAAGATCGGCCATGCCGATGATGGCATCGAGCGGAGTCCTGATCTCATGGCTCATGTGCGCGAGAAAGCTCGCCTTCGCACGCGCTGCCGCTTCGGCCTTGTCGCGCGCCTCGGCCAGTGCCTCGGCCTGCCGGCGCATTTCGGTGACGTCACGCTCGATCGACACGACGCGTTCGACCTTGCCGTCCGCTCCCGCGATGGGGACGAGGTTCACGTCCATCCAGAGCTGGCTGCCGTCCTTGCGATAGTTCATCACTTCAGCCCGGTGGGGTGTGGCAAGGCGGACTGCTTGCGTGAAAGCGTGGGAGACCTCCGGGTTCGTGTCGGGCCCGTCCAGCAGGTCTTCCGGGCGTTTGCCGAGTGCTTCCTCAAGGGAGTAACCAGTGATCTCGGTGAAGGCGCGGTTGACCCAGGTAATTCGGCGCGCCGGGTCGGTCTCGATCACGCTGTCGTTTGCTTGGCTCGCCACCAGCGCCAGCCGCTGGGCTTCTTCCTGCGAGGCGCGGAGATCCCGGACCGTCTTGTCGAGGGCTTCGGCACCTTTCAGCAGCGCGTGTTCATTTTCGATCCGACGGCGCCAGGCCCTCACGACGAATGACACGAAAGTGTAGACGAGATAGCTGAGCACGGCGACCTCGAGTATCGCCATGGCCGTGCTGACCGGAGCGCCCCGCACAGAATGAACCTGCCAGACCAAGGCGATCAGGGCACAGGAGGCGAACATGCCAAGCTTGACCTTGGACACCGTGGGCGCGTGTGTCAGCGCAAACCCAGCGTTCACGGCGGCGGCCATCAGGAATATCAGCGCGATCAACCGCTCGGATGCTCCCGGGGCGAGAATTGCCAGAAGCAACACGCAGGCAGAGAGAGACATGGCCTGAAGTGCGCCGGCGCATGTCGCGATCGCATGCAAGCGATCGAAGGGTCTGCCGTGCTTGGTTGCGCGCAGGGCCCAGACCAGTACCAGACCCTCGATGGTCTCTCCTGAAATCGCGATGGCGAGCGCTGCCGACGCCGCCGTTCCCGAAACGGAGACCCAAAGGATCGCAACTCCGATCACGGTCGAGATCTGCCGAAGGGCAAACTGGCGAAGCCGCGCCCGTGCATACCTGAAGAACAACGTCTCAGGGCCATATAGGGCCCGAAACGCCGTCGGCTCATCCTGGCAATCGCTCCCCGTTGGGGCGGCGGTCATCGGCGGGCCCTCGCGACAAAACCTCTCCGAGAGTAGCCGGCCCCATCTTACGAAATGGCAAATGGCGCATGGGTCAGTTCACGGTCACGCCCGCTTCGTGCATGGCGGCCTTGGCTGCTTGCAGCGAGCCGCCGAGGTCGATGGCCCGGCAAGCACTTTCGACCACCGTGACCTCGTAGCCGAGCTTTGCGGCATCCACTGCCGACCAGTGAACGCAGAAATCGAGCGCGAGACCGACGAAGGTCAGTTTGTCGATGCCGCGGGCCTGCAGGTAGCCGTGCAACCCGGTGACCGTCTCGTGGTCGTTCTCGAAAAAGGCCGAATAGCTGTCGATCTTGGGCCGGAACCCCTTGCGCAGGATCAGGTCGGCCCGGATCGTGTCGAGGTGCGGGTGGAAGGCGGCGCCCTCCGAGCCCTGGATGCAGTGGTCGGGCCAGAGCACCTGCGTGCCGTAGGGCATCTCAATGGTCTCCATCGGTGCCTTGCCTTTATGTTGGCTGGCGAAGGAGGAGTGATCCTTCGGGTGCCAGTCCTGCGTGAGGATGACAGCCTCGTATTCGTCCATCATCGCGTTCACGGAGGACACGATCTCGTCTCCGCCCTCGACGGCGAGCGAGCCGCCCGGGCAGAAATCGTTCTGAAGATCGACGACGATGAGTGCCTGCATGGGGATCTCCCTTTATTGCTGTGCTGCAGCTTAGCGCCGCGAATGGGAATTGCCATGGCCGCGCCCGCTTGCTACCCCTCGCGCCTTCTCGGACCGGAGGCCTGGACATGGCACGGCTCGGCGTCGATTTCGGCACCTCAAACACCGGCGCGGGCGTGCTCGCGGGCGGGCGACCCTACGCGATCCCGCTTGAGACGGGTGAACAGACGCTGCCTTCGGCGGTATTCGTGGATTTCGCCGAACGCCGATATCTTTATGGCACAGCCGCTGCACGGGCGATGATGGAAGGGGCCGAGGGGCGCTTCATGCGCGCGCTCAAGAGCATCCTCGGAACGCCGCTGGCACGAGAGAAGCGCCGAATCCTGAACGAACAGCTGACTCTGATCGAGGTAATCGCCCGCTTTCTCGCCGAGATCAAAACCCGGTCCGAGGCACATACGGGCCTGCGGTTCGACAGGGCGCTCTCCGGCCGGCCGGTACACTTCCACTCCCCCTCGCCCGAGCGCGATGCGCAGGCCGCCACGGACCTGGCCGAAGCCTATGTAGTCGCCGGCTTCGATGCCGTCGATTTCCTGCCGGAACCCGAGGCGGCTGCGCTTGCGGTCGATGGCACGGGCCGCATGCTCATCGTCGACATCGGCGGGGGCACCTCGGACTTCACGCTTTGCGACCGGAAGGACGGCAGGACGCAGGTCCTTGCCAGCGGCGGTATCCGTCTGGGCGGCACGGATTTCGACAAGGCGCTCAGCCTGAACCACGCGATGCCGCTTCTGGGCTACGAGGCGATGATCGGCGCGGAGCTTGGCGGCAAGACGCACCCGGCGCCGCGTGCGCTGTTTCAGGACCTCGCTAGCTGGGAGAAGATCCCCTTCGTCTACGACGCGGGCCTGCAGCGCGAGGTGGAGCGCTGGATCAGGCTGGCCAGGGAACCGCGGCTCTTCGAGCGCCTCGCCGAGGTATTGGAATCGCATCTTGGGCACGACGTAGCCTATGCGGTCGAGGCCGGCAAGATCGCTGCCAATGGGAAGGGAACGGCCGAGATCGCGCTTCATGTCGTCGAGAAGGGCCTCTCCGCCACGCTCCCGGCCCATGCCCTGACGGTCGCGCTTCAGGGATACGCCGACGAAATCGCGACCGGGGCGCTCGAAACCGTTAAGCAGGCGGGCTGCACCCCTGCCGAGGTGGATCAGATCGTCTACGTCGGCGGCTCCAGCCTGCTTTCCGCCGTGCGGTCTGCCATGGGCCGCAGTTTCCCCGACGCGACTCCGGTCGATGCCGAGGTCTTTACCGCGGTCGTGCACGGGCTCGCCATTGCGGCGGAATAGCCGCTTGCCGTCGCGGTCGCGCTTTCTTATCTGCCGCCCATGTTCACCGTCTGCGCCCTTTACCACTTCACCCGCTTCGAAGATCCCGATGCCCTGCGCGGGCCGCTTCGGACGCTGTGCGAGGCCAACGGCATCACCGGCACGCTGCTGATCGCCCATGAGGGCATCAACGGCACCATCGCCGGTCCGCGTGCCGGGATCGACGCGGTGCTGGCGCATGTCCGTACCCTGCCCGGCTGTGCCGATATCGAATGGAAGCTCTCGACGGCGGCGGAACGCCCCTTCGCCCGGCTGAAGATACGCCTGAAGAAAGAGATCGTGACCATGGGCCAGCCGGACGTCGATCCGCTTGCCCGCGTCGGCCACTACGTCGATCCGCAGGACTGGAACGCGCTGATCAGCGCGCCCGACGTGGCGGTGATCGACACGCGCAACGATTACGAAGTGGCCATCGGCAGTTTCGAGGGCGCCGTTGATCCCGAAACCACGAGTTTTCGCGAGTTTCCTGAATGGTGGGAGAAGAACAAGGACCGCTTCCACAACAAGCGTATCGCCATGTTCTGCACCGGCGGCATCCGCTGCGAGAAATCCACCAACTTCCTGCTGGGTCAGGGCGTGCCCGAGGTCTACCACCTCAAGGGCGGCATTCTGAAGTACCTCGAGCAGGTCCCGCAGGAAGGCAGCCTCTGGCGCGGTGACTGCTTTGTCTTCGACGGTCGGGTCAGCGTCGGTCACGGGCTGCGCGAGGGGCCGCACGAACTGTGCCACGCCTGCCGCAGGCCCATCCTGCCCGAAGATCGCGACCGCCCGGAATACGAAGAGGGCGTCTCCTGCCATCACTGCATCGACGAGACCTCGGAAGAGGACAAGATGCGTTTCCGCGAACGGCAGAAGCAGATCGCGCTCGCCCGGGCGCGGGGCGGGCGGCATCTTGCCATGGATGTGGACGACCTGCCCGAAGGCTGAGTCCTAGCGCATCCGGCTCAGGACCGAGACCGAGGGATAACCGTCGGGGGTCAGTCCATTGGCGGCCTGCCAGCGGCGTAGCGCGGTGATCGTCAGCGGGCCGATGCGCCCGTCGATCCCCTTGGTGTCATAGCCCGCCGCGGTCAGGCGCTTCTGCAGCTCTTCGCGTTCAGACCGCTTCAGGTTCCGGTCGCCCCGTGGCCAGTCCGCCCGGATCGGCCCGCCGCCTCGCAGCCGGTCCGACAGGTGCCCGACGCCGATCACGTAGGCGTCGGCGGGGTTGTAGCGTTCGATCGCATCGAAATTGTCGAAGATCAGGAAGGCAGCACCCCGGGCGCCCGCAGGCAGCAGGACCGAGGCCTGCCCGTAGTCGCGCACCGGGTTGCCATTCATGTCGCGAATGCCCAACCGCGCCCATTGGCTTGGCATGCGGTGCACGTCCCGGCGGGCCATGCTGTAGTCGAAGCCGCGCGGAAGCTGCACCTCGACCCCCCAGGGCTGGCCCTTCTTCCAGCCATGTTCGGCCAGGTAATGCGCGGTCGAGGCCAGCGCGTCGGCGGGGTTGTCGCTCCAGATGTCGCGGCGCCCGTCTCCGGTGAAATCCACCGCCAGCGCATGGAAGGAGGTCGGCATGAACTGCGTGTGCCCCATGGCCCCGGCCCAGGAGCCCTTGAGATTCGCGGGCGTTGTGTGCCCCTGTTCGAGGATCTTCAGCGCGGCGACCAGCTGCTCCTCGAAGAAGGCGCGGCGCCGGCCCTCGTAGGCGAGCGAGGCCATGGAGCCGATGACCGGTTCGCTGCCGCGGAAGGTGCCGTAGGCGGTTTCCAGCCCCCAGACGGCGGCCACGACTTCCTTCTCGACACCGTAGCGCGCCTCGATCCGGTTCATGAGGTCGGCGTGCCGCTGCAGCGCCTCGCGCCCGTTGCGCACGCGCGCATCAGAGGCGGCACTGTCGAGGTAGTCCCAGATCGGCTTGACGAATTCGGCCTGGCTGCTGTCGCGACGCACCACATCGGGATCAAAGCGGACGCCGGCAAAGGCCCGGTCGAAGGTCGAAGGGCTGATGCCCTGACGCAGCGCCCGGGGGCGGAAATCGCGGATCCAGGCGGCAAAGCCGGGCGTTTCCCCGCCGGGCGCGGCCAGTTCGGTCGGCCGCACCTCCGGGCGAAGCGAAAGCCCGGGCGCTGCCTGCTTGGGCAACAGGACCGTTGCGGCGCGGGTGACAACCTCTGGCGCTGCGGAGGATACCGCGCCGGGACGCTCCACCGGACGCAGCGAACGCTGCGGGCTTTCGGCGGCGGCCGCGAGGGCGATGCTGGACAAGACGGCAGATGCCGCCAGATAGCGCGTGACCATGGCCTGAATCCTGCTCTGCTGCTCATTATATTTTGGTTAAAACTACTGCAAAACGTGCGCTCGGGAAAGCGTGGTGATCCCGCCCGGCAGAATTCCTGCAACCTTTCGCGCGAAGCGGCCATTGCGATTCAGCGCTGGCAATGTGCCGGCGAATCGCGTTGCCATTCCGCAGCGCGTTTTCGGGAAGGACCGGTCCATGCATCAGCAACTGAACGACGAGGGGCGGGCGCTGATTTCAGAGCTCTCTCAGCGGCACGGCTTTTCACAGGACGCGGTGGAGCACATGTTGCGTGCAGTCTGGTCCGGCGGTGGCCGTCAGGCGCAGTTCGGGCACCACGAATTCGGCGGCATGGGCCAGTGGTCCATGGGCGGGATGATCATGATCGGAGACATGTTCAACAACGGCCTGAAAGCGCGCGTGGATTCGCTCTGCAACGACGTCTCGGGAGCGTTGTCGAACCGGACGCTTTTTGCGCCCGTCCCGCAGCCGCAGGTTTCCTCCGGCCAGCAGCAGTGGCAGGGCGGCAGCAGCGGTGTCAGCTATGCCTCTTCCGGGATGGGGATGAACCGCGGCTGGCCGTCCGAACTCGGGCAGCCCGCCTCGCAGGGAAGCCAGAACAACATGCGCTATGCCATCTTCCCGCAGGCGCGCCGGCTGGCCATTTCGGACAACGGCCGCGTCACCGTCTACGACACCGGCGACCACAATATCGGCGGCATCGGGCAGGCTCAGCGCGGCGACCAGACGCTGACCTTCACCAGCCAGTATGGGCTCGTCAGCGTGGCCAATCTACCTGTGGTCCAGGGCGCCGGTGATGGCGGGCAGCCCTCCGGGCAGCCCGATCAGCAGGGCAATTCCCCCACCCCCGAAGCGCCACCGCAGCCGTTGCAGCCGGAGCAACCCTGGCAGTCCCCCCAGGCCCCACCCCCGTCACAGTCGCCTACCGAGGACGACATCTTCGGCCGGATCGAAAAGCTCGCCGATCTGCACGCGCGCGGCATCCTCAGCGACGACGAGTTCCAGTCCAAGAAGACCGAACTGCTGTCGCGGCTCTGACATCTCTCAGAAGGCGTCGCCGGACAGCTTGGTTTCGGCGCGCAGTTTTTCTTGGAATTCGCGGAGAAGCGGCACGCGGCAGGGCCGGAAGGACGTGCCCGTGACCTCGAGATCCGTCATTCGGTCCAACCGGAAGGCCCGGAAATCCTCGCGCAGGCAGCACCAGGCCAGCAGACAGTGGCTGCGGTCCATCAGTAGGATCGACAGCGGCCGGACGTCGCGCCGGGTGTCCTGCCCGTGTTTGTCGGAATAGGCGAAGGTCACCGTGTGTTCGTCCCAGCAGGCCTTGCGCAGGGCGGCGGCGTCCACGGTGGGCGCCAGCGGCGGCTGGAACCGATGGGCCGTGAGCACCGCATGCCGCAACCGGTGCGCCTGCCGTTCCGGCAGGCGGGCCCGCAGTTTGGCGTGGGCGCGGCGCGCCGCCTTGGCCAGCGCGGGATCCCCTAGCGCGGCGACCTCGCGCAGGCCGAGTACCAGCGCCTCGATCTCGTCCTCGGCAAAGCTCTGCGGCGGAAGGCTGGAATCCTCGATCAGCCGGTAGCCATAGCCCGCGGCACCGTCGATCACAGCGCCCTGACCCCGCAAGACCTCGATATCGCGGTAGAGCGTGCGCTCCGAAACGCCCAGCTCTTGGCCAAGCTGAGCAGCCGTCACCGGCGGTGGTAGGTGACGCAGGGCATCCATCAGGCGGAACAGGCGTTCGGTGCGGCTCATGATGAGACGATGATGCCCCATCCCGACAATACTTGACAGGAGGACGTGGCACATCATGGCCGATCCAACCCGGCCACAGGAGCCCACCATGCTGACCCTTCTCACCTTTCCCGCCAGTCTCGGCGAGCCCAGCCTCAGCCCCTTCTGCACCAAGGCCATGTGTCTGCTGCAGATGGCGGGCTTGGACTGGAAGCCCGAGCTTACCTTCGATCTGGCTGCGATGCCGCTGGGAAAGCTGCCGGTGCTGAAGACCGACGACGGCCTCATTCCCGACAGCAACCTGATGGCTGACTGGCTCGAGGCGCAGGGCATCGATCTCTATCCGGGGCGCGATGCAGAGGGCCGCGCCAAGGCCCACCTTGCCCTGCGCCTCGCGGAAGAGCACCTGCGTCTTGGTCTTGTCCATGATCGCTGGGTGGATGAGGCCGGCTGGCAGGCCTTCATGCCGATCGTCTTTTCCGGAGTGCCCGAGGAGAAGCGCGAGACCGTGGCCCAAGGGGCACGCGACGCCGTGCGTGCGGGCCTGCACTGGCAGGGGATCGCGCGATTCTCCGACGCGGACCGGCAGGCCTATCTCTCCACCGACCTCGCGGCGCTGAGCGCCCTTGGCGAAGGTCACCGGTTCCTCTTCGGCGAGACGCCCTGCCTGGCCGATGCCTCGGTTCTCGCGATCCTCAGCGGGATCGACCACCTGCCGGCGGACACGCGGCTGCGCCGGGCGCTTAGGGAGGACCGCCGGCTGATGGATTATATCGAACGCGGTCGGGCGGCGCTTTACGCACCACTCATGCAGCCTGCCTGAAGCTAGATCTTTGAGCGCTTCTGGCGCGTGACCTTGCGCTTGGTCTTGGCATCCTTGCGTTTGGCCTGCGCCGGCTTGCGGCGAGGGGAGGTGCCGGGCTTGCGGGGCGGCCCGCCCTTGCCCCGTCCCTTGCCGCGCGACGGGCGGCCGCCGGCGGGGATCTTGTCGTCCTCGATCTCGAGCATCTCGAAGGCGATGCCGCCGGTCACCGGCGCGGCCTCGATCAACTTGACCCGGGCCCGCTGGCCAAGGGCAATGATCCGGCCGCTGTCGGCACCCATGAGCGTGCCGCTGTCCCGGTCGAAGTGGAAAAACTCGCGCCCCAGCGTCGAGATCGGCACCAGCCCGTCGGCGCCGGTCTCGTCCAGCTTCACGAAAACGCCGAACTTGGCGATGCCGCTGATGCGGCCCGTGAACTCGGCGCCGACCCGGTCCGACAGATAGGCGGCAAGGTAACGGTCCGTCGTGTCCCGCTCGGCCAGCATCGAGCGGCGCTCGGTGTCCGAGATCTGGTTGCCCGTCGCCTCCAGCTTTTCCACGTCCATCTCGCTCAGCCCGTCGTCACTCCAGTGATGCGCGGTGATCAGCGCGCGGTGCACGATGAGGTCCGCGTAGCGGCGGATGGGCGAGGTAAAGTGGGCATAGTTCTGCAGCGCGAGACCGAAGTGGCCGAAGTTCTTGGGGCTGTAGTAGGCCTGCGTCATCGACCGCAGCGTGGCGATGTTGATGAGCTCGGCATCCTCCTTGCCGGCGGCGTCGTGCAGCAGCTTGTTCAGGTGCGCGGTCTTGAGCACCTGCCCCTTGGGGAGCGTCAGACCGGCCACCTCGGCGGTGTCGCGCAGGCTTTCGAGCTTGTCCTGCGGCGGCTCCTCGTGGACGCGGAATAGCAGCGGCACGTCCTTGGCGATGAGCGTGTCGGCTGCGGCCACGTTGGCCAGCACCATGAATTCCTCGATCAGCTTGTGGGCATCGAGCCGGTCGGTGAAGTCGACGGATTTCACCGTCCCGTCCTCGTCGAGCACGATCCTGCGCTCAGGCAGGTCGAGGTCGAGCGGTTGGCGGCGGCCGCGCGCGGCCTTGAGCGCGGCATAGGCGTCGTAGAGCGGCTTGATGACCGGTTCGAGCAGCGGGCCGGTCTTGTCGTCGGGCTCGCCATCCATGGCCGCCTGCACCTGCTGATAGGTCAGCGAGGCGGGCGAGCGCATGAGGGCGCGGTGGAATTTCTGGCCCAGCTTGTTGCCGTCGGCGTCGATGCGGATGCGCGCGACGATACAGGCGCGCGGCACGCCTTCGTGGAGGGAACAGAGATCGCCCGAGAGCCGGTCGGGCAGCATGGGCACGACCCGGTCGGGGAAATAGCTGGAGTTGCCGCGTTTGCGGGCCTCGTGATCGAGTTGCGATCCGGGGCGGACGTAATAGGCCACGTCGGCGATGGCGACCCAGATGACGAAGCCGCCCTCGTTGTTGGGGTCTTCGTCAGGCTCGGCAAAGACGGCGTCGTCGTGGTCGCGGGCGTCGCTAGGGTCGATGGTGACCAGAGGCAGCTCACGCAGGTCGGTGCGGCCTTTGAGGCCCGCGGGCTTCATGCGGTCGGCCTCGGCCACGACTTCCGCGGGGAAGTCGTCGGGGATTCCGTGCTGGTGGATCGCGATCAGCGAGACGGCGCGGGGGGCCGTGGGATCGCCCAGGCGCATGACGATGCGGGCCTTGGGCAGGCCCATGCGGGTGTTGCGGGGACTGGCCTGTTCGGCCTCGACCAGTTCGCCCTCCTGCGCGCCGCCGGTGGCGTCGGGGGCGACGGTCCATTCCTTGTCCGAGCCCTTGTCGATAGGCATGATCCGGCCGCCCTCGGCGCCCTTGCGGAAGATGCCGACGACCTTCTGGGGGCTGTTGCCGATCCTGCGGATCAGGCGGGCCTCGTAGTTGTGATCCTCTTCGTGCACGACCTGGAGGCGGGCGAGGATGCGGTCGCCTTCGCCGAGCGCAGGGTCGGTGTTGCGGGGGATCAGGAGGACCACGGGCTCCACCCCCTCGCCGTGCCATTCGAGCGGCTGGGCGTAGAGGTCGCCATTGTCGTCAGGGGCCTTGACCTGCAGGACGCTCACCGGCGGCAGGCGGTCGGGGTCGCGGTAGGTCTTCTTGCGCTTCTCGAGGTGGCCCTCGGACTCGAGCTCCTTGAGGACGCGCTTGAGGTCGATGCGGGCAGCGCCCTTGATCCCGAAGGCCTTGGCGATGTCACGCTTCGAGGTGAGGGTCGGGTTCTCGGAGATCCAGTCGAGGATATCCTGTTTTGTGGGCAAGCTGGACATGATCCTCGCGTAGCACGGGTCCGGGGTGGCGTCATCGGGAAACCTAGGGGGCGGGGCGCCGTCGGAAAGGGAGCGGGGAGGGACAGAGAGGTGTCCCGGGCCGGGACATCCTTTCGATGCAATAAAATCAATATCTTAAGTGGGAGGTTTAACCATCTATTAGGACTGTCCCGCGACGCGGGACAGATCGGCGGCGGTGTCCACGTCGCCCAGAACCTCGGCATAGGCCACCCGCGCACCGCCCAAAGAGGCGACGCTGTCGGCCAGCGCGTGTTCTGTGGACCAGCGCACGCCTGCGAACATGCCCTGCGGCACCCGTCTGCCGTGGGGGAGCCCGACGAGCCAGTAGCCGCCATCCTCGCCAGGGCCGAAGACCGCGTCGTGCCCGCCCATGGCGCGGAAGGCCGCCCAGACTCGGGCGGGGGTGATGCCGGGAATATCGGCTCCGACGACGCAGACCGGCCCCGGCGGGGCGCTGCGCATGGCCCGCGCCATGCGCGCGCCGAGATCACCGGCCCCCTGCGCGACGCGCGGCAGGTCCGAGGGCCAGACAGGTGAAAGCACGGCGGTATCGGGTGCCACAGCCAGCACCAGATCCCAGCGCGGATCGCGCAGGCGGCGAAGCAGGGAGCGGAGCTGGTGACGGAACCACCAGGTTGCCGCCACATGCCCGATCTCGCGCCCCAGACGGGTTTTCACGCGGCCCGGACGGGGCTCTTTCACCATGACGATCAGGGTGCGGGTCACAGTGTGCAGCGCATCATGCGGTGCGGGATGCCCGCGTCGTCGTAGAGATCGCCGAAGGGAATGAAGCCGAGCTTGCGGTAGAAGCCCTCGGCATGGGCCTGCGCGCCCAGCTCGACACGGGTGATGTGGGGATCGGCCTCGAAATGCGCGAGCCCGAAGCGCACGAGTGCTGCGCCAAGGCCCGTGCCGCGGGCCTCTTCGAGCACGCAGATGCGACCGATCTTGCCGATCTCGTGGTCCCGCAGAAGCCGTGCGGTGGCCACGGGCCGCCCGTCGATGCGGGCCAGAAGGTGCACGGCATCCGCGTCGAGATCGTCCCATTCGTCGGGCTCGGAAATGCCCTGTTCCTCGATGAAGACGGTGCGCCTAAGGGCATGGCAGGCCGGCAAGTCGTCGGTGATCTCCACCGTCCCGGTCACGCGAAATACTCTCGCAGGATGCGGGTGTAGACCGCCTTGAGCTGCTGCACCTGCTCCACCGGCACGCGTTCGTCCACGGCGTGCATGCGTTGGCCGACGAGGCCGAATTCCACCACCGGGCAGTGATCCTTGACGAAGCGCGCATCCGAGGTGCCCCCCGTGGTCGAGAGCACCGGGCTGATCCCGGTTTCGGCCTCGACCGCCTTGCCCACCAGGTCGGACAGATCGCCCGGCGGCGTCAGGAAGCTTTCGCCCGACAGCCGGAAGCGGACTTCGGTCGTGGTGCCGAACTCGGCGTCGATCTTCGCGGCCTCCTCGGTCAGCCAGCGCTCGAGCGAGGCGCCGGTGTGCAGGTCGCTGAAGCGGATGTTCACGCAGCCGGTGGTCTGCGCGGGAATGACGTTGTTGGCGGGGTTGCCGGTGTCGATGGTGACGATCGCCAGCGTCGAGGGATCGAAATGATCGGTGCCGGTGTCGAGTTCGTGCGTGGCGAGCCGGTCCATCAGGCGGGCCATGGCCGGCATCGGGTTCAGCGCCTTGTGCGGGTAGGCGGAATGCCCCTGAACGCCGGTCACGGTGAACCACGCGGTGAGCGCGCCGCGGCGGCCGATCTTGATCATCTCGCCGAAGGTTTCGGGGCAGGAGGGTTCGCCAACGATGCAGGCCTGCATGGTTTCGCCGTTGTCGGCCATCCAGTCGAGCAGGGCGCACGTGCCGTCGATGGATTCGCCTTCCTCGTCGCCGGTGATGGCAAGCACCACGGCGCCCTCGGGCGGCGTGTCGCGGACGAAATCGACGGCGGCCGCGGCAAAGGCCGCGACGCCGGATTTCATGTCGACGGTGCCGCGCCCGTAGATGTGGCCGTCGTGGATTTCGGCGCCGAAGGGATCATGGGTCCAGTCATCGGGGTTGCCGACGGGCACGACATCGGTGTGGCCGTTGAAGCCCAGCGTGCGGTTCGCGCCCTTGGCCCCCCAGCGGGCGAAGATGTTCCGGATGCCGCCGCGGCTGACCTCGAACACTTCGAACCCGGCGTCGGAGAGCAGCTCCGACAGGACCGTCAGCGCCCCGGCGTCCTCGGGGGTCACCGAGGGGCAGCGCACGAGGCGCGCGGTCAGCTCTGCGGGATCGGTCAGGCTCATCGGAGGCTCCTGTTGCGGGACTCCCAATCGCTATCGCGCCGGCGTGGGCTTGGCAAACGCGACAGATCGGCGTCAGTCGAAGAAGGGCTCCACCTGGGCGACGATGACGGCGTTTTCGGCCAGCGCGCGGTCCATGAGGGCGGCTTCGTCGGCGTCGATCTCGTGGCCCTGGGCCACGCGTTCGTCGCGGGTGCCGTAGCCGGTCACGTCAAGCGGGGCCATGTCGGCCTGCTTGAGGATCGCCACGGTTTCGCGCACGGCCTCGTCCTCGCTCACGCCCGAGGCATAGCAGATCAGCGCGGCGCCGGTGGCCTTGTCGGGCAGCCCGTCGCCGGTCTTGCGTCCGACCTCGACCACCAGGGTGAAGACCTGCTGGCGCTTTTTCTTGTCCTTTTCGCTCATCCCGCCCCTTTCGGCGGAGCGCTGCGTGCTGTCAAGCGGTGGCTGCTTGACGGGGCATGTAATAGTATAACATAACAGATTCCCGGAACCCACCAGAGCAAGGAGGCCCCCATGCCCGCGCCGCTTCCCGTCACCGTCCTGTCCGGCTTTCTCGGATCGGGGAAGACCACGCTGCTGAACCGCGTGCTGAACAACCGCGAGGGCCGCCGCGTGGCGGTGATCGTCAACGACATGTCCGAGGTGAACATCGACGCCGATCTTGTCCGGCAGGGCGGGGCGGAGCTGTCGCGGACGGACGAGACGCTGGTCGAGATGACCAACGGCTGCATCTGCTGCACCCTGCGCGAGGACCTTCTGACCGAGGTGCGCCGGCTGGCCGAAAGTGGGCGCTACGATTACCTGCTGATCGAGTCCACCGGCATCGCCGAGCCGCTGCCCGTCGCGGCGAGCTTTGCCTTCCGCGACGAACAGGGCCGGAGCCTTGCCGACATCTCGCGGCTGGACACGATGGTGACGGTGGTCGACGCGGTGAATCTGCTCGAGGATTACGCCAGCCACGATTTCCTGGCGGACCGGGGCGATACGGCGGGCGAGGGCGATGATCGCAGCATCGTGGATCTGCTGGTGGAGCAGGTGGAGTTTGCCGACGTGATCGTGCTGAACAAGGTGAGCGACGCGGGGCCGCAGCGGGTGGAGGCGGCGCGCAAGATCATCGCCGCGCTGAACCCCGACGCGAAGGTGATCGAGACCGATTATTCCGAAGTCGATGCGGGCGCGGTGCTGGACACGGGACTGTTCGACTTCGATCGGGCGCACGAGCATCCGCTCTGGGCCAAGGAACTTTACGGCTTTGCCGACCACGTGCCCGAGACCGAGGAATACGGTGTGTCTTCCTTCGTCTACCGGGCGCGGCGGCCCTTCGATCCGCAGAAGGTGCACGCGGTGCTGAACGGGGACCTGCCCGGGGTGATCCGGGCCAAGGGGCACTTCTGGATCGCCACGCGGCCCGAATGGGCGGCGGAGTTTTCCATGGCGGGGGCGCTGAGTTCGGTGCGGCCGCTGGGGCTGTGGTGGGCGGCGGTGCCCGAGGGACGCTGGCCGGATCACCCCGAGGCGCGGGCCGCGATTGCCGAGAACTGGACCGAGCCCTTCGGCGACCGGCGGCAGGAGATCGTCTTCATCGGGGCGGGCATGGACCGCGACCGGATCAGCGGCGCGCTGGATGCGGCCCTTGCCGGGACCGAGGCGGGGGTCGACATGGCGGCGGCGCAGGCCATCTCCGACCCCTTCCCGCAATGGCGGCGCGGATGAGCGGCAACCTTCCCGCGGCGCTGGCCAACGGCCGTCGCCGGGGCGATCCGATGCGCGAACATGACAGGCTGCCCGAACCCGTCAGGCACTGGGCCATGCAGGCAGCTCTGCCCTGGTCGCCAAGGTCGCTGCGCAAGCTTTGGGCCCGGGCGCTCGCCGAGAGCGGCGGTTGCGAGGCGGCGGCGATTGCCCGGCTCAGCAGGGCGGAAGCGCGCCAGCTGGACCGGGCCGACCCCCGGACATGAAAACGCCCGCTCTCCGGATTCCGGAGGGCGGGCGCTTGGGTCGTCACGTGGTCAGACGCGTCAGCTTACCTTTCGGTAGCCCCAGATCAGCAGGCAGGCGCCGATGATGCCGACGATCAGCTGCGGGATCCATGCGTTCGCCGCGTAGATGCCGAAAAGCGCGAGGATCGCGTTCAGCACGACGGCGCCGACGATGCCGAGAATGATGTTGAGTAGAATCCCGGTGTCCGAGTTCATGATGCTGCTGGCAATCCAGCCGGCGAGACCGCCGACGATGATCGCGCCAAGAAATCCGATGCCCATTAGGCCCTCCGTTGTCGCTCGGGATCGCAACGGCGTGAGGGGCCCGGAGGTTCCCGACGGCGGTGCAGTCAAATCTGCCTGACCCCGCCGCCGCCGGGATTGGATCAGTCGCGCAGCAGCTCGTTGATGCCGACCTTGGAGCGGGTCTGCGCGTCGACGCGCTTCACGATCACGGCGCAGTAGAGGTTGAGGTTGTTCTTGGTGGGCATGGAGCCCGAGACAACGACCGAGTAGGGCGGCACTTCGCCCATGAAGACCTCGCCCGTCTCGCGGTCGACGATCTTGGTGGACTGGCCGAGGTAGACGCCCATGCCGAGCACCGCGCCTTCGCGGACGATCACGCCTTCGACCACCTCGGAGCGGGCGCCGATGAAGCAGTTGTCCTCGATGATGGTGGGGTTGGCCTGCATGGGTTCGAGCACGCCGCCGATGCCGACGCCGCCCGAGAGGTGCACGCCCTTGCCGATCTGCGCGCAGCTGCCGACGGTGGCCCAGGTGTCGACCATGGTGCCCTCGTCGACGTATGCGCCGAGGTTCACGAAGGAGGGCATGAGCACCACGCCCTTGCCGATGTGGGCGGACTTGCGCACCACGGCGTTGGGCACGGCGCGGAAGCCGGCGTCGCGCCAGCGGTTCTCGCCCCAGCCGGCGAACTTGCTGTCCACCTTGTCCCACCAGCCGCCGCCCTGCGGGCCGCCGGGGTGAATTTCCATGTCCTTGATGCGGAAGCCCAGCAGGACGGCCTTCTTGGCCCACTGGTTCACCTTCCACTCACCGTCCGTGCCGGGTTCGGCCACCCGCAGCTCTCCGGAATCGAGCGCCTCGAGCGTGGACTCGATGGCTTCGCGGGTTTCGCCGCCGGTGGCGGGGGTGATCTCGGCCCGGTTTTCCCAGGCCGCTTCGATCGCGGTTTCCAGCTCGGTGTTCGACATGGGTAGCGTCCCTCTCGTGGCGTTTGCGGCGGGTTCTACGCGGGCGGGGGCGGGCGCGCAATCGCGCAGCGTTGCGGGTTGCGGGGGCGCGGTGGCGTCGCGGCCCCGCTGGTGCGCGGTCGGCTTTGGCGATAGGGGAGGATTTCGTGACAAGGAAGGTAGGCCCGATGACCGACGACAGACGCAGCCATTTCCGAGACGCGGGCACCGACATGCGCACCGCCGCGGACGTGCCCGAGACGCCGCAGACGCTGTCGCCCAGCTACCGGCTTGCCTTTACCGACGGCGATTTCCTCGCGCGCGAGGATCTGCGCCCTGTGCGGCTTCAGCTGGAGCTGCTGAAATTCCAGCTTCTGCTGGACGAGCACGAGGTGAATTCGACCATCGTGCTGTTCGGTGGCGCGCGCATTCCCGAACCGGCCGAGAAGGAGGGCGCGAAAACGCGGACGCTGGCGGATCTTTCGCATTTCTACGATGAGGCGCGCAAATTTGCCCGCCTGATGACGCGCAAGTCGCTGGCCTCGGGCAACCGCGATTACGTGGTGGTGACGGGCGGCGGCCCCGGCGTGATGGAGGCCGGCAACCGCGGCGCCGCGGACGAGGGCGGTGTGTCGATCGGGTTGAACATCGTGCTGCCGCACGAGCAGGCGCCCAACGCCTACGTGACGCCGGACCTGGCCTTCAACTTCCACTATTTCGCGATCCGGAAGATGCATTTCCTGATGCGCGCGCGGGCGATCTGCGTGTTTCCCGGCGGCTTCGGGACGCTGGACGAGCTGTTCGAGGCGCTGACGCTGATCCAGACGGGGCGGATGGACCGACTGCCGATCCTGCTGTTCGGGCGGCAGTTCTGGGAGACTATCGTGAACTGGGACGCGCTCGCCGATGCGGGCACGATCAGCCGCGCGGATCTGGACCTGTTCCGTTTCGTGGAGACGGCCGAGGAGGCCGCGGCCCAGATCGAGGAATGGCATCCCGAGCCCGCGCGCAGCGACATTCCGGGGCGGTGAGGCCCTAGCCGAGTTCGCCCTGCAGCACGCGCTGGGGGGCGGCGGGCAACTGCCCTTCGACCCAGCGGGCGATGACAGCGCGCGCGCCGTCTTCATCAAGCGTGTCGATGGCGCGACGCAGGTCCTTGAGGGCGGTGGCGATCTCGAACTCCGAAAGGGCGCCTTCCTGGGCGCGCAGGATCTTGTGGTGCGGCGTGGTCAGCATGTCGGGCGCGATCAGCAGTTCCTCGTGCATCTTCTCGCCCTGGCGCAGACCCGTGATGCGGATCTCGATATCGCCCTGCGGGTTGGCGTCGTCCTTCACGGCATAACCGGCGGCCTCGATCATCTGCACGGCGAGACGGCGGATGGGCACGGGTTTGCCCATGTCGAGCACGAAGAGATCGCCGCCGCGCGAGAAGGAGCCTGCCAGCAGTACGAGGCGCGCGGCCTCGGAGATCGTCATGAAGTAGCGGGTGACATCGGGGTGCGTGAGCGTGACCGGCCCGCCGCGGGCGATCTGTTCCTCGAAGAGGGGAATGACCGAGCCGCTCGATCCCAGCACGTTGCCGAAGCGGACCATGGAAAAGCGCGTCCCACCGGGGCGCGCGGCCAGGTCCTGCACCACCAGCTCCGACAGGCGCTTGGAGGCCCCCATGACGTTCGTGGGGCGCACGGCCTTGTCCGATGAAACGAGCACGAAGCGATCCACGCCGCAGTCGCGGGCGGCCTCGGCCATGTTGCGGGTGCCGAAGACGTTGTTGTCGAGCCCGCGCAGGGGATTCGCCTCGACCATGGGGACATGCTTGTAGGCGGCGGCGTGAAGCACGATCTCGACCTCCTGCTCCACCATGGTGCGGCGCATGAGGTCGACCTCGAGTACCGAGCCGAGGACCGGCACGACTTCGATCCCCGGGTCGAATTCGCGCAGTTCCTTCTCGATCGTGTAGAGGGCGAGTTCCGACTGGTCGACCAGCACGAGCTTTTCCGGCCGGCAGGCCAGAAGCTGACGGCAGAGTTCCGACCCGATGGAGCCGCCCGCGCCGGTGATCAGGATGCGGCGGCCGGAATAGACGTGCTGCACGCCGGGCAGCTCCTTCTCGAGCCGGTTGCGGCCCACGAGGCAGTCGAGCGAGACGGGGGTGGCGCGGCGGGTAAGATCGCCCTCGCGCACCAGTTCGGCGAAGGAGGGGAGGGAATGCGCCTCGCAGCCGATGAGCCGCAGGTCATGGGCGATGCGGGCACGGGCGGCGGCGCTCATGGAGGGCATGGTGAGCACCACGCGGTCGACGGCACCACGTTCGATCAGGTCGGGCAGCTTGGTGGGGGCATGCACCCGCAGGCCCATGAGGCTTTGGCCCTGGACCGTGGGATTGTCGTCGACGAAGGCCACCGGAAGGATGGCGGCATCGGTGCGCAGGGCGGCGACGAACTGCTGCCCGGTCTGACCGGCGCCATAGACGATGATCCGCATGCGTTTCTGGCCGCGGCGGTAGATGGCGAGCGTCACATGCCGCAGCGCCACGCGCCAGCCGGTGGCAAGCACCATCAGGAGCAGGGCAAAGGTCACGTAGCCCTGCAGCGGCAGGCCCGCGCCGAGGTAACGGTCCATCCCGAGTGCTGCGAGACCTGCCGCGGCGGCCGAAAGGGCGGTGCGGGTCAGGCCCCTTGTTTCGTAGGCATTGAGCGTGAGGCGGTAGAGCCCGAGCCCGAGGCCCATGGCAAGGCCGGCACCGACGGCCGCCGCGCCGATGGCGTGCAGTTCCGCGGGACCGATGTGCTGCGGCATGACCTGCCAGGCGCAGAGCAGGGCGAGGGCGATCGTCGCCCCGTCCATCGCCGCGAAGAGGCTGATCTTGCGACGGCGCGAGAGGGTCGAGACGAATTCGTAGATCATCCGGGCTTCCTTGCCGGACCGCGCGCAGGGGCGGCCGGGTCGGCAACCAACAGACATGTCACGGGTTAAACCGGGGTTAATCCGTGTCGGCAATTTGGTTAACGCGAGGGAGGCCTTCCTCTGCGGGGGCCTTTCACTGCGACGCGGCATGGGGTAGACAACCCGCCAACCCGGCCCTGCCGACAGGGCCGAGAGACATGATGATGGGAGAGCCACATGGGCTACAAGGTCGTTGTCGCCGGTGCCACGGGCAATGTGGGCCGCGAAATGCTGAACATCCTCGCCGAGCGGGAATTCCCCGTCGACGAGATCGCCGCGCTGGCGTCGCGCCGTTCGCTCGGCACCGAGGTCAGCTTCGGGGACAAGACGCTCAAGACCCAGGACATCGCGCAGTTCGACTTCACCGGCTGGGATATGGCGCTGTTCGCCATCGGCTCGGACGCGACGAAGGAATACGCGCCCATCGCCGCCAAGGCCGGCTGCGTCGTGATCGACAACAGCTCGCTCTACCGCTACGACCCGGATGTTCCGCTGGTCGTGCCGGAGGTGAACGCCGACGCGGTTCTGGGCTATTCCAAGAAGAACATCATCGCCAACCCCAACTGCTCGACCGCGCAGATGGTGGTGGCGCTGAAGCCGCTGCATGACCGCGCCAAGATCAAGCGCGTCGTGGTGTCGACCTACCAGGCGACCTCGGGTGCGGGCAAAGAGGGTGTCGACGAGCTCTGGAACCAGACCAAGTCGATCTACAACCCGACCGACGAGGTGCCGCCGAAGAAGTTCCAGAAGCAGATCGCCTTCAACGTGATCCCGCACATCGACGTCTTCATGGAAGACGGTTCCACCAAGGAAGAGT
Source organism: Allosediminivita pacifica (assembly GCF_003054175.1). Lineage (GTDB taxonomy): Bacteria > Pseudomonadota > Alphaproteobacteria > Rhodobacterales > Rhodobacteraceae > Allosediminivita > Allosediminivita pacifica. The sequence continues at coordinate 66,958 of NZ_QBKN01000003.1, read as the reverse complement.
GGAAGATGGTCGTGGAGACGAAGAAGATCGTCGATCCGTCGATCAAGGTCACGGCGACCTGCGTGCGGGTGCCGGTCTTCGTCGGCCACGCGGAATCGGTGAACATCGAGACCGAGGATTTCCTCGACGAGGACGAGGCGCGTGACATCCTGCGCGAGGCGCCGGGCATCATGGTCGTCGACAAGCGCGAGGACGGCGGCTACGTGACGCCGGTCGAATGCGTGGGCGATTTCGCGACCTTCATCAGCCGCATCCGCCAGGACAGCACGATCGACAACGGCCTGAACTTCTGGTGCGTGTCGGACAACCTGCGCAAGGGCGCGGCCCTGAACGCGGTCCAGATCGCCGAGGTCTTTGGTCAGAAGGTGCTGCAGAAGGGCTGAGACGCCTTCTGCGCGACATTGCTGAAATGATCCGGTCCGGCGCCCCTGTGGCGCCGGATTGCGTTTGGGGAACTGCCCTGCCTTACGGCAGTAGACCGTGCATCTTCCCGGGCGACTGGCTATCCCGCAGAGCGCAAATTCACGCGCCAGCCGTCGCGTCGGGGGCGCCGGATCGGACGGTGTCAGGGCCGCTGCGCTTGACATGAAGCCCCGGGAGGCGCCTTATTTCCTCATATTGGCCGGGCCGGTTTGGTCCTTCCAGATGTGCCGGCGTGATTTTTGCCGGCGCATTTTATTGAAAAGAATTAATTTTTCGGTATCGGCCCAACTTTTATTTTTGGGGAATTTTCGTGGCACAAGAGATTTCCGATTCGTTCGATTCCTACGACACGACCTTCTGGAACAGTTCCGACTTCGCAGTGGCCTCCACGTGGAACCAGACCGCGTGGGAAGCCGACTACGTTCAAGTGGGCGGGGGGAGCCTGACGCTCGGACTTGACGGGGCCGACAAGGATGGCAAGCCCTTTACCGGGGCCGAGGTCCAGTCGCGCGACTACTTCGGCTACGGAGCCTTCGAGATGAGCCTGAAGACTTCCGGCGAGCCCGGGACTGTCTCGGCCTTCTTCCTCTACACCGGCGAATACTTCGGTGCGGACAAGCACAACGAGATCGACTTCGAATTCCTGGGCAACAACCCCACCCAGGTGAGCATCAACTACTACTACGACGACGACAAGCTGGCGAACCACATCGAGGAGGACATCGAGCTGGGCTTCGATGCCTCGGAGGGGTTCCACGACTACCGCATCGACTGGGCGCCGGATGCGATCCGCTGGTTCGTCGACGACCGGCTGTTCTACGAAGTGCGGGGCGAAAACGCGCCCCTGCCGATCCCGGACGAGCAGATGCGGGTGATGACCAGCCTGTGGACGGGGGCCGATAACCTCGAGAGTTGGCACGGGGCCATCGACCCGAACATCTCGACCTCGATGGAGGTGACGTCCTTCTCGTTCACCGAGGCGGAGATCCCGGTGCCTGTCGATGCCACCGGTGCTGCCACCTTTGCCGGGGTGGCCGAGGGGCTCGTGATCGATATGGAGGCGGGCTATTTCGCCGAGGCGGCCAAGGTGCTTGCCATCGGCGACTCGCTGACGGTGGGCTGGGTGAACGGCGACGACCCGACCGAGGTCCCAGAACTGCGCGACGGCTACCGGCAGGATTTCTTCGACAACATCATCGATGCGGGGGGCTGGTTCGACTACGTCGGCTTCCTCGAAAGCGGCCCGGACGGCATGATGGACGCCGAGCACAGCGCCATCGGCGGCATGCCCCTGCGCGACATCGTCCGCAACGACAGCGCCGCGGGTGCCTCGGATCTTTCCGACAACCTCGATGCCTTCGCACCCGACGTGGTGCTGTTCATGGCGGGGACGAACGACTTCAACAGCGGCGAGAGCGGTTTCTTCTCGAGCCGGTTCCCCTCGATCATGAACAACATCGGCAAGGCGATCGACCAGTTCCTCGCCATGCCGGGCAGTGCCGAGTCCTACTTCGTGATCTCGACGCTGGCACCGAAGGTCCGGGCGGGCACGCCGGAGATCTTCGCGCATTACCTCAACGAAGGCTATTCCACCGTGAACGGCACCACGGTCGTCGGGGATGCAGGCAACGGCACCTACGTGCCCGGGATCATCGCGACCGTGCAGGCGCGGGCCGCGGTGAACCCCAATATCCTGTTGTTCCAGAACCCCGTGGATGTCACCGGCCTGTCGCCGGACAACGTGCACTACACGGATGCCGCCTATGCGGCCTATGCCAATGCCTTGTCGGCGTTCCTCGAGGCCGAGATCGGCCTGACCGCCGGGACCTTCGCCGGGGATGAGCGCTTCATGCAGGAGACGCAGCGGGTGCTGGGCGGGGACGGCGGCGACCGCATCAGCGGCACCTCGGGCGACGACACGATCGATGGCGGCGGCGGGTCCGACTACATCGACGCGGGCGCCGGGGCCGACGTGATCGTCTTCGGCGCCGATACGCTGGGCGGCACGCTCGACAAGGTCGCGGGCTTCTCGGTGGCCGAAGGTGATAGGATCAGCCTCGCGCGGATGGCGCAGGGACTGGGCTTGACCGCCAGCCAGATGATGTCCGCCCTCGTGTTGCAGGATGTCGCCTCCGGCGTGCGGCTGGGCGTCGATACGGGCAGCGGCATCGTCTATTTTGCCGAAATCCTCGGGTTGACCGCGGCCGCGCTGGGCCCCGTGATCTCGGCGACGCCGCTGGCCTCGGCCGACGATGACGGCAACCTGGCCCTGACGGCGCCGGATCTCTACATCGACGCGACCGAGATCGCGGCGGTCGAGCTTGTCGTTTCGGGGCTCGACGCGGATGCGGATGCGGTCATCACCGTGACCGACGGCACCAACACCGTGACCGCGGTGGCCGCGACCAACGGCACTTATACCGTTGATCTGACGGGCTTCGCGGACGGGGCGGTGACCACCTCGATCACGGCGAGCACGCCGACGGGCGAGACCATCACCCTGCCGGGGGTCACACTGTCGGTGGCGAGCCCGCCGCCCAACAGCGGTGACGACGACGGCAACCTCGCGCTTGCCGCGCCCGATACCGCGATCGACGCGAGCGAGGTCGGCGCGGTCGACTTCGTGGTGAGCGGGCTCGACGGCGATGCGACGGCGATCCTTGTGGTTAGCGACGGGGTGAACGAGGTCACCTCGGGCGTCATCCTCGCGGACGGGACCGTGACGCTGGACCTCTCGACGCTGTCGGACGGGCCGCTGACCACGACGCTGACGGCGACCGATGCCCAGAGCGCGACAGCCACGGTGACCGGACCTGCCCTCACGCTTTCTGCCACGCCGGATACCTCGGCGGACGAGGACGGGAACCTGGCGCTTTCGGCACCGGACCTGTCCATCGACGGGACCGAGGTCGGGGCCGTGTCTTTCGTGCTGTCGGGGCTTGACGGGGATGCCACGGCGGTGATCACGGTCAGCGACGGGATCAACACGGTCACGTCTGGAGCCATCGCGGCCAATGGCACCGTGGTGCTGGATCTGTCGACGCTCTCTGACGGGCCGCTGACCAGCACGGTCACGGCGACGGACACCTCGTCGAACACGGCCAGCGTTTCGGGCCCCGGTCTGACGCTCGACACCGCGACGACACCGCCGCCCCCGCCGCCTGACGGGCCCGAAGTGGTGGGCACGAGCGGCAATGACGGGCTGAGCGGGATCGCGGGCGAGAACACCACGATCTACGGTCTGGCCGGCAGCGACACCATCCAGGGCAAGGACGGGAACGACACGATCATCGGTGGCGCCGATCCGGATACGCTGCGCGGCGGGGCGGGGGCGGATACCTTCGTCTTCCTGAGCGACGACCTGATCGCGCCGGGCGATGACCTGAAGGACTTCAGCCTTGCCGAGGGCGACCGGCTGGAGTTCCGCGACATGTTCACGGGCTACGATGGCTCCGACATCAGCGGGTTTGTCCGGATCGTGACCCAGGGCACGCTGGGCCGGGTTGAGGTGGATCTTGACGGCGGCGGCGACGATTTCACCATGCTCGCCTACATCCGCAACGGGCGTTACCTTGATGCGCAGTCGATGTGGGGCGACGGTAGCCTGATCGTCACGACGTCGGGGCCGCCGCCGAACACGGGCGACGACGATGGCAACCTGGCGCTGACCGCGCCTGATCTGTCCATCGATGCGAGCGAGGTTAGCGCGGTCGACTTCGTGGTCTCGGGGCTCGACGCCGACGCGACCGCGGTGCTGACGGTGAGCGACGGCAGCGGCGAGGTCACCTCGGGCGTGATCCTGGCCGACGGGACGGTGACGCTGGACCTGTCCACCCTGTCGGACGGGCCGCTGACCAGCACGCTGACCGCGACCGATGCCGAAAATGCGACGGCCACGGTGAGCGGCCCTGCGATGACGCTGGCCGCGGCGCCGGATACCTCGGCGGACGAGGACGGCAATCTGGCGCTCTCGGCGCCGGACCAGTCGATCGATTCCTCGGAGGTCGGGGCGGTGTCCTTCCTGCTGTCGGGCCTCGACGGCGATGCCACGGCGGTGATCACGGTCAGCGACGGCACCACCACGGTCACGTCCGGGACCGTCGCGGCGAACGGCACGGTGGTCATGGATCTCTCGACGCTGTCGGACGGGGCGCTGACCACGTCGGTCACGGCAACCGACACCTCGTCCAACACCGCGAGCGTTTCGGGGCCGGGGCTGACGCTCGACACGGTGACACCGCCGCCCCCGCCGCCGCCCTCTGACGGGCCCGAGGTGGTGGGCACCAGCGGCGGCGATACCCTGAGCGGGATCGCGGGAGAGAACACCACGATCTACGGGCTTGCCGGGGGCGACAACATCCAGGGCAAGGACGGCGATGACACGATCATCGGCGGCGAGGACCCCGACAGCCTGCGCGGCGGGGACGGGGCGGATACCTTTGTCTTCCTGCCCGTGGATCTGCTGTCACCGGGCGACGACCTGAAGGACTTCGACGTGCTCGAGGGCGACCGGCTGGAGTTCCGCGACATGTTCACCGGCTACGACGGCTCCGACATCAGCGGTTTCGTCCAGATCGTGACGCAGGGCACCAAGGGGCGCATCGAGGTGGACCTTGATGGCGGCGGCGACGATTTCACCATGCTCGCCTACATCCGCAACGGTCGCTACCTCGACGCGGAAACGCTCTGGAACGACGGGGATCTTCTGATTGTCTGATCGCGCCGCGGCGGTGGCCTCAGGGTGTGGCTGCCGCCAGTTCCCTTGCGAGCCCGTCGCGTTCGCGGGAGGCTCGGGCCTCGTCCCAGCCCATTGCCTCCACCGCCAGACGGGTCATACGGTCCACGCCGCCTGCGCCGATGTCGCCGCGTTCGGCGAGCCGGGTGCGGCGGATGACGGCATCGGCCAGCGTCATGGCCATCTCGGTCTCGAAGGCGGCGCGCAGTCTTTCCTGAACCTGCGGGTCGGTATTCGACGTCATCTCTGCCCCGACCTGCCCGAACGGCGTGTCGATGGAGAGCGGGGCCCTGGCCACGGCATCTTCGCGCCCGAGCTGGACGCAGGCGCGGGTGACCGCGCGCTCGGCGATCAGCCGGGCGGTGGTGTACTTGACCCCCACCACGCTGATCAGCCCGCGGGTGCGATCCGCGTCGGCGTGATCGATCAGCGTGCCCTTGGTCATGCGCTTGACGCCGCCGGGCCCGTCGTCGGTTTCGGCCGGGATCAGCCCCTGGTGGATCCAGAGGACATCCTTCTCCGTCAGTCCAAGCGCCGGGGCGGCCTGCGCGAGGTCCTTCAGGAAGGGGCCGACATCCGCCGCGTTCCGGGCGATGCGGTCGGGAGCAGGGTCTTCCTGCGTGCCGATGATCATGCGCCCCTGCCAGGGGGTGCAGAAATACATGCGCCCGCCACGGTCGACCACCGCGTCAGCGCGGCTCTGGCTGACGATGCCCATGGCCCGGTCCGGGGCGGGGCGGTCGACGACGATGTTCATGGCGCGGGCAAAGCCCGGGAAATGGGCCGAGGCACCGGGGATCGCATCCTCGGCCAGGTCCGGCGTCGCGGCGCCGGCGCAGGCAAGCGTGACGCCCGCCCGGACCGTCGTCTCTTTGCCCGAGAGCGTATCGCGCAGGCGCGCGCCCGTGACGGCATCGCCCTCGCGCACGAGCGACATGACCTCGACATGGTTGGCGAGCTGCGCGCCATGATCGGCGGCGCTGCGCAGGGCGCTCAGGTGCAGCCGGTTCATGTCCTGGATATGCCCGTCCCGCCAGACGCCACCGCCGCTCAGTCCCTCGGGCGCGAGATCGCCGAGCTGCCTGCGGGCGGTACGGGGCAGGACGATGCCGGCGCCGCCGTAGTCCGGCCCGCGCAGCCCGGTGGAGGCGAGCGTGTAGAGCTTGGCCGCCGCGGCAAAGGCCTCGGGGCCGCGGATGCCGTGACCGAAGAGCGGGATGACGAAATCGAGCGGGCGCGAGAGATCGGGCGCGGCCGCCTGCCAGAAGGCGCGTTCGCGGGCCGAGGCGCGCAGGCGCCCGAAGTCGAGGTGCTGCACATAGCGGATGCCGCCGTGCATGATCTTGAGCGAGTTGTGCGAGGTCTCGCCGCCGAAATCGCCCCGTTCGACAAGCGCCACGCGCAGGCCTCGCAGGGCGGCATCGCGCGCCGCCATGATGCCGTAGATCCCGCCGCCCACGACGAGCACGTCGAGCGGCGCGGCGGAAAGATCGGAGAGGGCCGCGCGGTTCATGCCGCCGGACCCGCCTTCTTGTGACGGCGCAGGGCCACCTGCACGCGGGCCGCCTCGAACGGACCCATCCTGCTGCCGAAGGTGGGGGGCTGCGTGTCGAGCGCAAGCAGGCGTTCGGAAAGCTCCGCCGCCGGCCGGTCCGGGTCGAGCGGCGGGTCGAGCAGGAAGCCGTAGCTGCCGGCGATCTCCTCGCTTCCGGGGATCGGCAGGGGGTCGGAGCCGGGAAGCACGATGCAGGCCGAGTCCGCGCTGAAGGCGCCCGGGGTCGGCCAGCCGCGCGGGCGCCCCTTGTTGTCGCCCAGCAGTGGCTTCGGGCCGGCACCGGAGAGGGTTTCGGCGATGATCTTTCCGCGCTGTCCCATCCACTTGCCGAGACCCCAGGGCAGCACGGCGGGCACGCGGGCCGCGCGCAGGGCGGCGAGCGTGTCGCCGAGCGGGGCACCATCGGGGTGCCGGTGGCAGGTGGCGAGGGCCAGGACCTCGAGCCGTTCGCGTGTCACGATCTGCTGGCCTGCTATGATCGAGAGCCCGTCGGTTCCGTTGTCGGCCCGGATCGCGGCAGGGTCACTCGCGTGACGCTCGAGGCTCCATCCCTCGGCCCGGCGGGTGCCCTCGCAGATGGCGTCGAAGGCGAAGGTGCCGGAGGTCTCGGTCAGCAGAAGACAGGGCTCGGCCCCGGGGCCCGCGTGGTGCCGGACGTTGCCGAGCGCCGCGTTCAGAAGCCGGGCGAGATCGCTGCGGGGGTGGATGTGAACATGGCCGTCGATGGCTGCGCATTTGGTCATCGTCGAGGGTCCGGGAGCATTTCCATGCCGCCATCATCGCGCAGGTGGCAGCATGTTCAATTGCTTTGGACGGCCCTTTTCAGAATAATATCGAAGTTGTGCGGAATGCACGAAAACGGAGCGTCGACATGGCGGATATAGGCTTCGGCAATCCGGTTGGGCCGACGCTTCGGATCACCGCCGAGCGCAGGGACTTCCTGACCTTCACGCTCTGGGCCATGGTGACCTTCGTCCAGTTTCCGGGCGACGACCTGCTGCTCTATCCGCTGGCGCTGTACTACGCCTACACGATCTGGCGCGACCAGGCGCTGATCGCCCCGCTGCTGGCGCGGGCCTGGGTGATCATGCTGTTCCCGATCTGGTGCCTGCTGTCGATCAGCTGGGCGGTGGCCCCGGTCGAGGCGCTGAAGTTCGCTCTCTACCTCGGGCTGACCATGGTGATCTGCTTCCAGGTGGCGGCGAGCCTGACACCGCGGCAGATCATGCACGCGATCTGCCTTGCCGCGAGCATCATCGGGGTCATCAACTTCATTGCCGTCTTTGGCATGGGGCAGGGCGAGCTCGGGATCTTTTCGTCGAAGAACTCCATGGGCAAGAACATGGTCGTCATGTGGAACGTGACCTTTGCCGTGTTCCTCGATCCGGGGACGCGGTGGCCGGTGCGGCTGGGCTCGCTCGTCATGGCGGCCATTGCCGCCTACATGGCCACGGTCAGCAACTCGGCCACGGCGGTGCTACTTGTGCTCGGCTCGGCGCTGACGCTGACGGCGGGGGCGATCATCCTGCGCGGCGGCCTGATGCGGCCAAGCCGGTTGGCCACGCTGTTCCTGCTGTTCGGGGTGGTGCTGGTCGCGGCCCTGTCGATCCTGCCCTACCAGCAGGTGGACCCCGTCGACGCGGTGCTGGGCCAGTTCGGCAAGGACAGCACGCTGACCGGGCGGACGGTGCTCTGGCAGTACGCCGAGGACCAGATCCGGGAGCGGCCGCTGCTGGGCACCGGCGCGGGCGGGTTCTGGCGCTATGACGAGTCCCCGCTGGTGCGGCGGATCTACTTCGAGTTCTACAAGGGCCCGTGGGATGTCTTCAATTTTCACAACAGCTACTACGAGATCGCGGTCCATCAGGGGTTGATCGGTCTCGCCATGGTCGCGCCGGCGCTGTTGTGGGGGATCTGGGTGATCAGCCGGCGGGCCCTGAGTGAGGGATCGATGCCCTCGGTCTACTTTTTCGGACACATGCTGGTCGTGGTCATCCGCACCATGACCGAGGCCGACTTTCTCAAGCCCTTCGTGATCTTCCACATGGTCTTCTGGATAGGGGCCATCGCCGCCGCCCGGCCAAGGCATGGCAACAACGTCAAATAGTAGGCGAATCGCCCGAGTGCCGCCACGAGTTGCGCCAGAAAATGCCGCTTCAAATCACAGTTCCAGCATGTTCCCGCCGGGCCGCAACGTCGTTTCCGAAATATCGCTCTGACAGATTGCAACAAGCAGCCGTTCGCGCCAAATCGGGAGGCGCGGACTCATCTTCAAGTTGAGTCACGCCTAAGAACAGGGACGTAACGTAAACAACGCACCGAAAAGGAGCACTGACCACGATACGGCGACAGATTTTACACGCCTGCCGCCGGCTCATCTTAGGTGGCCATTAACGTCGATTTCCTATGTCGTTCGTCAGCCGACCTGAAGAACGACCCTGAAAGCCCCGCACCACTCATGCGGGTTTGAAAACGACACTCAAAGCCCCTGCCAGAGAGGCATTCCATGGAAACTTCCCACACTCAACACATGCAACAAGCCTACAATCTGCTCGCCCCCGAGGATGCAACCCATGTCGCAGTACGGAGCGGCAGCTGGAGCGACCCAAGCACCTGGGCCGGGGGCAAAGTGCCCGACGACTCTTCAAGTATACAAATCCCTGAAGGAATTTCAATCCTTTATGACGTCCGGAGCTCGCCAAACCTCGAAATAGTGCGGGTGGACGGAGAGCTGAAGTTCACCCGGGAACACAGCACCGAAATGCGGGTCGAGACCATCCTGACGACGGAAGGTTCGAGCTTCGATGCGGGTTCCGTGGACGACCCGATTCCATCGGACGTGGAAATCGATATCGTCTTCCGCGATACCCCGATCGACATGAACGCCGACCCCGAGATGCTCAGCCACGGCATGGTCGCATTCGGCGAGGTCGACATCCAGGGCGCTGCCAAGGAATCGCATCTCGTCATCAAGGAAGACGTCCCCGCAGGCGCCACTTCGATGGCGGTCGAGGGCGATCTGTCCAACTGGCAGCCCGGTGACACGATCCTCGTGGTGGGGACCGGCTACCTGGGCGAGGATGCCAACGGCGTGCTCATGACCGAGGACGAGACCCGTGAGATCGTTCGCGTCGAAGGGGATACGATCTATTTCGATCAGCCTCTCGACTACGATCACGAGCGTCCGACCACACAGGAAGCGGATATCTACGTCGGCAACCTGTCGCGGAACGTGACCTTCAGCTCGGAAAACCCCGAAGGCACGCGCGGTCACGTGATGCTCCACAACAACACGCCGAACGCCGAGGACGGTTCGATCAACGACGTGCGCTACGCCGCCTTCGAGGAACTCGGCCGGACCGACAAGACCATTCCGATCAGCGACACCAACCCCGAGGGCCGCTATCCGCTGCACCTCCACATGGTCGGGACCGACGCCGACGCCCACACCAGCAACCTGATCGGGAACGCCGTTTCGGGCGGCCCGGGCTGGGGCATCGTGCAGCACGAGAGCCGCGCGATGGTCAACGACAACATCGTCTTCGACATCACCGGCGGCGGGATCGTGTCCGAATGGGGCAACGAGACCGGGGCTTGGATCAACAACCTCGTCAGCAGCATCACGGGCTATGCCGCCGAGAACAAGAACGGCGACGGCAACCAGGGCGCGGCCTACGAGAACCAGTCCCGGATCATCATCCAGCAGGACAACATCGCGGCGAACTCCAAGCTGGGGTGGAACTTTTCCGGCCAGGAGGCCTTCCCGGAAGACGATCCGGACAGGGCGCCCAACGACGGTATCCACCGCAAGATGTTCGAGCGCGAACAGCTTCAGTTCGATCCCAATCCCTTCGACGTGGCGGTCGATCACGAGGAAGGCGCCATCACCGATTTCGAAGGCAACGAGGTGATCGCCTCGACCGAAGCGTTCCGCGTGTTTCACCGCCAGTTTGGTGACGATAGCGACACGCTGAGCGTGATCAGGGATTTCGACATCTGGGGCGGCAAGGACGGGATCAACCTGCAGAACTACGCCTTCAACTACGAGTTCATCGACTCCGACTGGAGCGGTGACGGGATCGCCTTCACCATGTGGGGCAAGAACTCTTCGGCCGTACTCAACGATGTGCGTGTCAGCGACTTCGGCCTGCTTTGGAGGTCGCACGGGATCAGCCACGAGGCTGTGGTCTTCGATGTCGAGACCAACAACGTCCGCACCATGTTCGACGTCAAATACGACAGCGACCGGGGGGATATCGACTACTGGACGGAGTACTTCGCCCAATACGGTATCGACTACCAGAATCCGCTGCCGAAGGTCATGTCGCGAGAGGATGCCGATCCGAACGTGGGGCTCAAGTTCGAGCTGGACAGCGACGCGGATATCACCCTGACGCCCACCGACAACGAGGTGAGCGTCTCGGGGACGATCACCGACGGGCTCGGAGAGCGGGGTTTCTTCGAGAACATCGTCAGCAGCATCAAGAACCAGGCGTCTTCCGACGAGGAAGCCAAGCTGAAGCTCGAGAACTACGAAACAAAGTGGCACATCAACTTCACGCGGGACGAGTTCCTCGAGGAGCACGGCACCTGGCAGACCGAGGGTGGCGCCTGGGTGGCCCCGGTCGTCTTCTGGATTACCGAGCGTCTGAGCGGTGACCAGCACCCGGTGGTGGTCGTTCTCAAGCTCGAAGGGTTCGAAGACAGCTACCTCGAGCAGTACGCGCTCGATTCCTATCCCACGCCCGAGGTCAACAACCCCGACTTCGACCATGGCTTCGAGCTCGACGGCAGCGGTGCAAGCTCCGGCGGGACTGGCGGTGAGACCGGCGGGGAAACTGGCGGCGAAACCGGTGGCGAGACTGGTGGTGAGGTCGGTGGCGAAACTGGCGGTGAAACCGGCGCTGGCTCGGGCGGTGAAACCGACGGCGAAACCGGTGGTGAGGCCGGTGGCGAAACTGGCGGTGGCTCGGGCGGTGGCCAGACCGAGACCGGCGACTTCGTCTGGGATGGTCCGGAAAACGTCGTGCGCGGCACGGACGAGACCGAGCGTTTGATCGGTACCTCGGGTGACGATGTGCTCGTGGCTGGCGGCGGTGCTGACATCGTCAAAGGTGGCGATGGCGCCGACTATTTTGTCCTGTCGGCCACCGATGCGTCCAACGGGTATGTCAACGACATCAAGGACTTCAATGTCTCCGAAGGGGATACCCTGATGATCGTCGACGTGCCGCAGGCGCTTGTCGACGCAGACCCCGCCGACTGGATGCGCTTCGTCAAGTCGGGCACCCTGGGCGAGTTGCAGGTGGATCTCACCGGCTCGGGCTTTGAGACCATGGCGCAGTTCCGCTGGGGCCGCGATCTCACGGTCGAGGGGCTGCTGGCAGAGGGCGCGCTGGAAATCGGCGCCACCTCCACGCCCGCTGACGGCGGCGAAACCGGTGGTGGGACCGATGGTGGCGAGACCCCTCCGGCGGACACCAGCGCCGACGAGGACGGCAACTTCGCCCTGCAGGTCCCGGATACCGAGATCATGCCCGGCGACTACGGCTCCGTCAGCGTCGAGGTCTCCGGTCTGGATGCGGACGCCTCGGCGGTGATCCAGGTCGTCTCGCATCCCGGCGTCCCGGGCCAGAAGGTCACGGCCGACGGCACAGTGGAATTCGACCTGAGCGGCTTCGAGCCGGGCAGCATCGAGTTCTCGGCGGTCATCACCGATGATGCTGGCAACACGCTTACCAAGGTGAGCGACAGCCTCACGCTCGCGGCCTCCGAGTCGCCCGAGCCGGGTACCGGCGGAGAAGGAAACCCCTACGACGGGCTCGATCCGACCCACATGGGAACGGCCTCTGACGACTACCTCAAGGGGGGAAGCGGCGCCGATATCCTGATCGGTGGTGCCGGTCTCGACCGGATCTGGGCCGAGGGTGGCGACGACATCCTCGACGGCGGTGCCGGCGGCGACAAGCTGTTCGGCGGCGTCGGCGCGGATACCTTCGTGTTCCGGGCCGAGACGCTCGGGCAGGGCGTGGACGAGCTGAAGGACTTCGACGCCTCCGAAGGGGACATGCTTGCCGTCATCGGGCTCGTGCCCGAAGGCGCGGCGGATCCCTCGGGATGGCTGCGGTTCGTCGACCAGGGCACCGTCAGCGTCATGCAGGTCGACCTCTCCGGGTCCGGGTCGGATTTCGAGGACGTGGCCGTGATTCGCGACGGGCGCGGTCTCGACGTGGAGACCATGCTCGCGAACGACGTGCTCGAACTCTACTGAGCGATGCGGCCCTGCGGGGCCGCACCATTCCAGCACTGGAAGAACGCCGCGGCAGGAATGTCGCGGCGTTCGCGCGTCTGGGGCCCCGGTGCGCTGGCGAATAGCCGCGGCGACGCGAGGCCCGAGGACAGGCGCAGGATGTCGCGCGCCGGCCCGACCCGGCCCGCGCGGACCGCCACCTTGAGCCGCCAGGCCAGCCCCCGGACAAGGGCCTGCGCGATGGAGGCCCCCGCCGTGCCGCGCCGGCCAAGCCCGGCAAGACGGCGCCGCGTTTCGGGCGCGAGCGCCTCTTCGATGCCGTGCTTGCCGCCCATGGCACGGCGGCAGATCAGCCGTTCGACCTCGCAGAGCGGTTGCATCGGGGCCGCATCGGCCGCGGCCTCGAAGTCCTCGAGCGCGGAAGGCCAGTCGGTGCGGCGCGCATGCACGCAGCCGCGCTGAAGCAGGGCCGCACGCCGCGCGAATTCGGGTGATTCGGCTTCGAACATCGCTTCGTAAAAGCTCAGCGGGATCTGTTCGCGGAACTCGGCAAAGATCTCGCGGTCGGCGAGTTTCCAGACATCGTCGGATTTCGACGCGGCGTGGCGGGCCGCTGCCGGGCCGCGGTCGCCGTCGTGTTTTCTCTGGAGGAACAGCGGCTTGTCCGTCAGCGCGATGGGCGAGATCAGCCCGAGACGTACGATCATCTCGTAGTCGATCGAGCGCGGTAGGTCCTCGCGGAAGGGGCCGGCCCGGTCATAGATCTCGCGACGCACCATCGTGGCGTTCTGGAACAGGAAAATGTCCTCGAGCAGATGGCGCATCGGCGTCCCGGTGGACAGGTCGGGCCAATAGCCCGGCCCCTGTTCGCGCCGTCGGCCGTCGCGATCCTCGCGGAAGCGGCGGTAACTGCCGCCGGCAATCCCGGTTTCGGGCGCGGCGTCCAGCATGCCGGCCAGGGTTTCGGCGGCGTCGGGAAGGGCGATGTCGTCGTCGTCGCAGATCCAGATCAGGTCGCCGGTGGCCTCGGCCATGGCCGCGTTGAGCGCCCGCGACTTTCCCCCGTTCTCGGCGCGGAAGTACCTGATCGCGCTGCCGAGTTCGCGGGCCACGGCTTCGGTTTCGTCCGTAGATCCATCGTCCCAGACAATGATTTCGCCGGGCCTGCGGGTCTGGGTGCGCAAGGCATTGACAGCTTGCGTCAAATACCCTGCCCTGTTGTAAGTCGGAATTATTGCCGTGATCGAAGCCATATCAATGCTGATCCAATATTTTACGTCATACTATACACGATCATTCAAAGCCTCTTCACGCGATGGGAGCAAGAACGTCTCGACCTTGCGTGTCGTCTTCGGGGTGCTGCTGTTCGCGGCAGTTTTCGTCTCGGGGCCACCGGTTCCGGCACAGGAGAGTCAGGGCTACCGCCTCGCGCCGGGCGATCGTGTCGCCGTCAGGGTGCTGTCCTGGAACGCGCTGACCGTCCAGTTCGAGACCTACGACGCGCTCGCCGGAACCTTTGCCCTGGACCCCAACGGCCAGCTTGCGTTGCCTTTGCTTGGGCCGGTCGATGCCGCCGGGGTCATGCCTGGCGTCCTCTCGGAGCAGCTTGCCGAACTCTACCGTGGGCGCCTGGGCCTTGCGGATGCGCCGAGCGTCACCGTCGAGATCGCGGAATTCGGGCCGGTCTTCGTGCTGGGCGACGTCGCGCGGCCTGGCCAGTACGATTACGCCCCGCGGCTGAATGTCATACAGGCCTTTGCCCTCGCAGGCGGCACCTACCGGCTTGCCGAAACGCAGCAGGGGGCGCTTTCGAGCGCCATCCGGTCGGCGGGCAACCTCGAGGAGATTGGAATCGACCTGGCTCGGGAACGCATGACGCTGGCCCGGCTCGAGGCCGAGATGAACGAGGCGGAGAGCTTTCCGATGCCCGAAGTGCCCGAGCATCCCGATGGCAGCGCGGCGCAGGAGGCACTTTACGCGCAGGAACTCGGCCTGTTCGAAAGCCGGCAGGCGCGGATCGAGACCGCGCTTGAATCACTCAGCGAAGAACGGGTGCTGCACGAGGCAGAAGTGTCTTCGCTGCAGGAAAAGCTTGGCGGTATCGAGCGGCAGCTCGAGCTGATGCGCGAATCGGTCGGCAACATGGAGACACTGCGCGAGCGCGGTCTGGCGCGGTCACCGGCCCTGGTCGACCTGCAGCGCACCCAGATCGAGCTGGAAGCGCGCGAGTTGGACGCCCAGACTGGCCTCTTTCGCGCACGTCAGCAGATTTCCGAGCTGGAGCGGGACGCCAACGACCTTTTGACCGGACGGCGGCTGCAGGTTCTTCAGGAGCTTCAGACCTCCCAGAGCCAGATCGACCGGCTCGAGACGCGCCGCGACATGACGCGGCAGCTACTGGCCGGCGCCGAGATTCTGCTTGCCGAGGAAGAGGAGGAGGGCGAGGCGCAGTCTTCGCTGGAATTCGTCATCCTTCGCGACGACGGATCGGGCCAGCGGCGCATTCCGGCCACCGAATCGACCCTGCTCGAGCCGCGCGACGTGCTGCGCGTCACGGTGCTGACCGAGTCCGAATGAGGCAGCGACGCCCCGCTCCGTGGCTTTCGGTCCGAAAAAATGGGCACCGATCCCGTAAAACCTTGACGGCGGGCCGACGAACTCGCCTGATGGGGGTGGTCTGTGATATTCTGACCGCGTGACTGTTTAAGTAATTTATTTCGCCTCACCGTGGGCTTCACGAACGGGGGAAGGGCGTTGAACGCATTTGAGACCGCTCAGCCGGATATTTCCGTCTGTGTTCCGATTTACAATGAAGAAGAGAGCGTCGGGCCCCTTCACGAGGCCATCGTCGCAGCGCTGGAGCCGAGCGGCTACAGCTTCGAGATCGTCCTCGTCGATGATGGAAGCAAGGACGACACGATCCCCAGACTTCGCGCGATCGCCGCCGCCGACCCGAGGGTCATGGTCGTACGGTTTCGCCGCAACGCGGGGCAGACCTCGGCCATGCAGGCCGGGATCGATCACGCGCGGGGACGGTTCCTCGTCACAATGGACGGCGACCTGCAGAACGATCCTGCCGACATTCCGATGATGGTCGACAAGCTGGGCGAGGACTATGATCTCGTGGTCGGCTGGCGCATCAAGCGGCAGGACAAGTTCCTGTCGCGCAAGCTTCCGTCCAAGCTCGCCAACTACCTGATCGGCAAAGCGACGGGGCTGCCCATCCGCGACAACGGCTGTTCGCTCAAGGTCTACCGCGCCGAGGTGATCCGCCGGGTGCCGCTCTATTCCGACATGCACCGTTTCATTCCGGCGATGTCGATCCCGATGGGCGCGCGCGTGGCCGAGGTGGGCGTCAGGCACCACGCCCGGCAGTTCGGCGAGTCCAAGTACGGGCTGTCGCGGGTGCTGAAGGTGTTGCTCGACCTCATGGTCATCACGACCCTGCTGGTCTTTGCGCGGCGTCCGCTGGCCCGTTTCAGCGGCATCGCCTTCCTGGCGGCGCTCGCGGCCGTGGTGGCAATTGCGGCCATCCCGGCATCCACGCCTGCCGTCGTGCCCATGACAGTGGCTGCGCTGACCGCGTCGCTCGCGGTGTTCCTGCTCCTGCTGGGGCTCGTGACCAGCGTTCCGTTCCAATTTCAATCCGACCGCAACCCGCGCCTCACGTCGCGGCAGAACTGATTTTTCGTCCGGTCCCGGTGACCGGCACACCATAGTTTTCCAGAGGTAATCCATGGCCGACATCTATTATATGGAGGAAAGCGCGGAGACGCCGCAGCTGACCGTTCTCGTGACGACCGATCAGAAGGAGGGCGTCCGCGAGACGCTCGAAACCTACAGGCCGCATCTCGATGCCCTTGGCCGGACCTACGAGGTCCTTGCCATCGTGAACGCGGCGCATGGTGAACAGGTCGGAATCCTGCAGCGCATGTCGCGCGACTGGTCCGAGATGACCGTCATCGGGCAGCGCCCCTGGGGTGGCGAGGACGCGGCCCTGGCCACGGGCCTGCGGCGCAGCAGCGGCGACCTTGTCCTGATCCTCCCCGGCTGGGCCCAGGTGGAGCCCGCCGATCTTCCCGCGCTCTTTGCCGAACTCGAGGGCAAGGACATGGTGTCGGCGAGCCGGACCGGCCGGCCGACCGGCGGCTGGCAAGGTCTGCGCCGTGGCCTGTTCGGCCGCTTGCTCGGCCGGCTTTTCGGCGCGGCCCCCTCGGACCCCTTCTGCCGTGCGCGACTTGTCAAACGCAGCGTGCTTGAGGATACGGCGACCTTCGGTGTCCGGCAGCACTTCCTGCCCGTGATCGCTGCGCAGCGTGGCCATCGGCTCGGCGAGGCCGCGATGCGGCCCATGACAGGCGAATCCGCCAAGGACGCACCCTATGTCTTCAAGCCGCTCGGGCACGTGCGGGCGCTGTTCGACGCGCTGGCGCTTTTCGTGGTGCTGAAGTTCCTGCGCCGTCCGCTGCGCTTCTTCGGGGCGATCGGACTTCCGATCTTCCTTGTTGGCGCAGTCCTGACGCTGGGTCTCATCGGTGCGCGGCTTTTCGGGGACACCGCTCTGGCCGACCGGCCGGCGCTGATCTTCTCGGTCATGATGGTGGTGCTTGGGGTGCAGATCCTCGCCATCGGTCTGGTGGGCGAGATCATCGTCTTCTCCGGGGCGCGCAAGCTGAAGCAGTATGACGTGGCCGAGATCATCACCGGCCCGCAGCCGCCGGAATCCGAGATCCACGAGGCCAGTGGCGAGCACAAGGCGCCCGCTGCCAATGTTCGCCCGGGACGTCTTCAGGGCACGACGGTGTAGGCCGATGGCAGACGACATCTTCCTCGTGACCGGCGCTGCGGGCTTTGTCGGCAACGCGCTCGTGCATCATCTGAAGTCCGAGGGCATCCGGGTCCGGGCCATGGTCCGGACCGAGGCCCAGGCAGAGGCGCTGCGACCGATCGTCGACGAGGTGGTCATCGCCGATCTCGAGGCGCCCGAGACGCTAGCGCCCGCCGTGGCCGGCGTTGCGGGGGTCTACCACATCGCCGCCGTGTTCCGGGTGGCGGCCATTCCGGAAGAGACCTTCCGCGCGATCAACGCCGACGGCGTGCGCCACATGATCGACGCCGCGGTCGCGGCCGGCGTTCCGCGTTTCATCCATTGCTCGACCAACGGGGTCCACAGCGACATCGACCATCCGCCCGCCGCCGAGGACTATCCGTTCAAGCCGACCGACATCTACCAGGTGACGAAGCTCGAGGGCGAGCAGATTGCCATGGAGGCCTATCGCGAGGGTCGGATCGGCGGCGTCGCCCTGCGGCCCACGATGGTCTATGGGCCGGGAGATCAGCGGACGCTCAAGATGTTCCGCCTGATCGCGCAGGGCCGGTTCTTCTACGTCGGCAAGGGCGAGGCGCTGACCCACTGGGTCGACGTGCGCGACGTGGCGCGCGCCTTCCATCTTGCGATGGAGGCGACGCATCTGAATGCCGAGGCCTTCCTGATCGGCGGCAAGCGCTACATGACCTTGGCCGAGAATGCCGTCGAGATCGCGGCACAGCTTGGCGTCTCGGAGCCCAGCCTGCGTCTGCCGGTGGGGCCGATGATGGCGCTGGCGCATGCGACCGAGATCGTCTGCAAACCCTTTGGCATCGAGCCGCCGCTTTTCCGGCGGCGCGTGGCCTTCTTCATCAAGAACCGTGCCTACGACATTTCCAAGTCGCGCAGGATGCTTGGCTACGAGCCGCGGCAGGACTTCGCTGGCGAGGTGCGGGACATCATCGCGGCCTACCGCGCCTCGGGTGACCTGCCCGAACCGCGGCCCGCGCACAGAGCGGCATAAGTCATGAACAGTATCATAGGCCCCCGGGGAACGGAGCCTCTACGCCTGACGCAGAAGAACACGGATATCGTCCTGGATTTCGGCCAGATCTTCGGGATCCTCAAGCGGGGCTGGTGGATCATCGCCGGCGCCGGCTTCGTCGGCACGCTGATCGCGGTGATCCTCGTCCTTCAGGTGCCGCCCTCCTACACGTCATCGGCCAAGCTTCTGCTGGGGCAGAAAAGCCGCGTCGACGACGCCATGGGCGCGATGTTCCCGGACCTGAGGCTCGACGATGCCGCGGTGTCCGGTGAAATCGCCATCCTGACCTCGGCGCGGATGCTGTCGCGCGTGACCGAGGCGCTGGAGCTGGAAAACCATCCCGACTTCAACCCGGCGCTGGGCCCCGAGGACGAGGGGCCGGGCCTTGTCGATCAGGCGTCGGATGTGGCCGTGGGCTTCATCAAGGGGCTGCTCGGGCAGACCGGCGAGGCCGCCGCGCCCGAAGCGGCCGGGGGCGACGAGGCCGAGGACCTGACCATCGAGACCGCCGCACTGACCGGCAAGACGATCCTCGGCGACCAGTCCGACTACGTCGACCAACTGTCTGCCAACCTTCGGGTGAGCCAGGAAGGCCGGTCGAACCTTCTCAACATCCGCTTCATCTCGAACGACCGCATGCTTGCAGCGGCGGTGCCCAACAAGCTGGTCGACATCTACTTGGAAGACCAGATCGACCGGCGTTTCGGCATCCTGTCCCGGGTGACCTCGGGGCTGGAAGGGCGCCTCGAGTCGATGCGCAACCGCCTGGAGGACAGCGAGCGCGCGGTCATCGAGTTCCGCAACCAGAACCTCGCCGAAGGTTTCGGCGACCGGTCGCAGCTTGACCAGCAACTCGGCGATCTCTCCACCCGCCTGAGCGGGGTCACCGCGGAATACGCCGAGCAGGCCTCGGACTTGCGGGGCGTCGACGCGATGATCGAAGAGCAGGGCGCGTTGTCCACGGTCGGGCTGTTCTCCTCGCCGGTGATCGACGGGCTGGAATCGACCCTGGCCGAGCTGCGCGAGCGGTCCACCCGGCTGCGGTCGCAGTTCGGAGAGGATATTCCGCAGCTGGCCAGCGTGCAATCCGAGATCGAGCGCCTTGAAACGGCGCTCACCGACGAGATCATGCGACTACGAGACGATCAGGCCCGCGAGGTCGAGCTGACGGCCGCCCGCCGTTCGGCCCTGGGCGACGAGCTTCGGGCGCTTGAGGAGCGGGCGATTGCGCAGGCGGAACGCGAAGTGCAGCTCGCCCAACTCGAGCGGGAGCAGAACGCGGCGCGGCTGGTCTACGAGACGTTCCTCGACCGGTTCACCGAAACGCGCGAGATCGTCGATCTGCAGGAAGGCGATGCGGAGATCATCGACTACGCCGATCCGCCGGCAGCACCCTTTGCCCCGAACAAGAAGCTCTCTGCCGGGCTGGGCGGGTTCGCCGGGGTCTTCATCGGCGTCGCGCTGGTCTTCATGCTTCACCTTTCCAAGAAGCGCCTGACCTCGACCACGCAGCTACAGTCGCTTCTCCCCTCCTACAACGTGGTGCCGATGCCTGTGGTCCGCAGCATCGCACGGCGCAAGGATCCGCTTCGCGTCGCGCTGCGCCCGGTGCCGTCTCCACTGGGCGAGGCGATAAGGTCGCTGCGAACGACGGTGTTGCTGTCGTCACCGGCCAAGGCGCCGAACGTGGTCTCGGTCGTGTCGCCCCTGGCCGGCGCGGGCAAGACCACCACGGCGATCAACCTCGCGCGGTCGATCTCGCGCATGGGGCGCTCCTGCGTCCTGATCGACGCCGACCTGCGCCGCGGCGACATTGCGCGGCTTCTGAACCTGCACACCTCGCTTGCCCTTAACGACCTTCTCGAGGGGGCCTGCGATCTTTCGGCGGTGGTGCAGAAGGATCGCGAATCCGACCTGAACGTCATCACCTCGCGCCGCGGGTCCACCGATCCCACCGGCTCGTTGCTGGGGCCGGAGCTGCCGGAGCTGGTCGAGAAGCTGAAGGCGCATTTCGGCACCGTCGTGATCGACACTGCGCCGCTGCTGCAGGTGTCGGATGCGCAGCCGATCCTGCGGCTGTCGGATTCGGTCGTGATGGTCGTTCCGCACGGCAGCCAGGTCGACGAGCTTCGCGCCGCGATTGGCCGTCTGGTGGACGTGGATGCCTACAGTCGCACCGCGGTCTACTCGATGGTGCCGGACCGCGATCTCTCGCCCTACTACTGAACGTGAAACCGCCGCGGGTCGTCGAAAGACGGCCCGCGGCGGCGTGTTGCGAGTTAAGGCGCCCGAGCGGTCAGCCCGCGTCGCCGAGCCCGTAGATGTTGGTTTGGCGGATGTTGAAGCAGCCGGCGACGACGCCTGCGTGCAGCAGGCCCCTGAGCAGCCAATAGTTCCGGCGCTCGGCCGAAAGCAGGTTGGCGGCCGCGCCGAGTGCGCAGGCCGAGGCCTTGGCCGAAGCAGCCGCCGCGAGGCGCAGCTTGGAGGAGCGCCCGGTGGCCGAGGCCGAGAAGCTCTGGCCGCAGCGGAACTTGCGCTTGGCCAGCCAGCGCAGTGACAGGCGCTGCGGTTCTACCACCTCGCGCACGACGGCCTCGGGGCAGAGCGCGAAGCGCGCACCGGCGCGATGCAGCCAGAAGAAATAGGCCGTATCCTCTCCTCCCGACCGGCCGCGTTCCAGGTCGAACCGGATATCGCGCCACGCCTTGCCCTTCCAGCGTACCAGCGCATTGCAGGTGTGGCCGGTGATCACGTCGCCGGCGTTGGATGCTGGGATGTTGGAATGGTAGCTGCCGTTGCGCATCCAGTCCGGCGCGCCGGGATCGTATTCGGCGATGGACGGGCCGAAGACGGCGTCGCTTCCGGTTTCGGCCGCGCAGTTCAGAAGCCGCGCGAGCCATTCGGGGTCGGCGACTTCGTCATCGTCCAGGAAGGCCACCCAGTCGGCATCGCCGGCATGGTCGAGCCCGGCGTTCCGCGCGATCGAGATATTGCCGGCGGGAGCATGCAGGTAGGTGACGGGGCAGGGGGCATCGGCTGCGGCCCCCTCCACCGCCGCGCGGCCGCTTTCAGCGGTGTCGTTGTCGGCAACGATGACGCGCAGATCCACCCCCTTGGGCAGCTCCAGCGAAAAGATCGAACGAAGGGTATCGGCCACTCCGGGCCGGCGGAAGGTGCAGAGCGTAATCGCGACAGTCGTCATTTCCCGCGGTGACCTTTCGCAAGCTGCCACAGGAAACCCGTGGCCCAGGCGTTGTGGATGATGAATTCGGCGACACCCGCCCAAAGCCCGCAGGCACTGCGCATCTGGTAGGCGGCGACCACCGAGGTCGCCACGAGGGCACCGAAGTAGAAGACCGGAATACCCAGCGCGGGCGGCCATGCGAGGGCGACCAGAAGGCACAGAAGCTGGATCGCAAGCGACACGGCCGGGACCATCTGGCGCAGTCTCGGCTTCATGCGGTGCTTCAGGATGGTCCGGGCGCGGCCGCGACCGTACCGCCAGTACTGCAGCCAGAGCCCCCGTGGCGTCGGGCGCATCACGTAGTCGGTGCGCAGCCCCGCATCGAGCCAGACCCGACCGCCGGCAAGCCCGAGCCTGTGATCGTATTCGGCGTCTTCGTTGTGCGAGAAGGACGCGTCGTAGCCCCCGATGTGCCGGAACCACTCGATCCGGAAACCGGCGTGGTGGCCGTGATCGACCCAGCCGGACTCGGTCCCGCCACGGTGCGCGGAGCCGCCAGAGCCGAGGGGCGTGTCGACGATCCACGAGCTGGCCCGCTGGAAGCAGTTCTCGCCCTGGGAGTCGAGGACGCCCACCACCGACCCTGCCTCGGGATGCGCTGCGAAGGTCTCGACGACGCGGCGCACGTAGCCCTCGGGATAGACCGCATGGGCGTCGCAGCGCACGATGATCTGTGTCCGCTTGTCCGCCACAACGGAAACAGCCTTGTTGATACCGGCGGATTGTACTTTGTCGGGGTTATCGACGAGGCGAATGTTCGGAAACTCGCGCGTCATCCGGTCAACAATGGCCTGGGTCCCATCGGTACTGCCACCGTCTGCGACGGCGATCTTGACGCCCTCGCAGAATGGGTCGGACTCGATGATCGACCGGATGCAGGCCTCGATATGGGTGGCTTCGTTCAGGGCAGGAATGACGACGAGAACTTCGTCGGGTCTTACGGAAAACGTGGATATCATCAGCTTCTCGGCTTCGATGATATCCCGGCTGAATTCGACAAAACTGTTCATGGCAATACGATCTTATCTAAATGCAGGGCGCGGTCGGACAAAACCCCGGAAAAAATGCACCTGCCTTTGGCAAGAATCGCCCGAAATATCGGCGGGCGGAAATGAGATATTCAATAACGAAAACTAAATTATCTATATCATTTTGGCGCCCTGGGTGCCGCAAAGTCAAGGCCAAAAGATGGTTGGGGCGGCTTTGCGAAACAGTCCTGTGCCGTCGCGGGTAGGCCTGCGAAGGTCCCGCTGCGAGTGCCGCCTGTCATCTCGGCATGAGTACAAAAATCGGGCAGAATCAGGCAGTCCAATGAGAAAGGCCCAGTGCATTATCCATAAACCGCCAATTGGCTCGCGTGACCAGGATCGCTATCGCAGGGCTCCTGGCAATCGTTCCGGATGAAGCCGCGTCCGGTGATGATATTAAGGTTGTTTCGACAATGGTGTCTGCCGCTTATGGTTGAATAGAAGATCGCCCTATCCTGACATTATTGGGGTTCTGCTGCTCGTTGGTGTCGCAGGGGAGAGAAGGTATCTGATCCTGATCAGAATCGTGGGGCATTTCCCGCGCAAGCAGCCGAAACCCGGGCCGGCAGCTCAGAGCTCGAACCGGTGCCCCAAAAGCCACCAACGCGGGCGGTCTAGGGCTCAGCCAGCACGCCAGGGCCACATTCGATTGCCAGCACGCGATCTTTTTCGCATGATGAAGACGTCAGGTGGTGTCGGCCTCATTGTTCGGTCGAAGCCATGTGCCTGGCGGCAGAGATCGATCTTATTTCAAGAAAATTCATTGGAAGGGCAGGAGCTCCGTGAGCAAATGACCATCGAAACTTTTTCCGCGCGCGCAATGACCTGCATGTCCGTCTCGAGGATCGGGGCAAAGCCCCCTCTTGTCGGTGCCATCGGGATCGGGGCGCAGAAGTGTGCTTCTTCCTGGATCCATTCCGTCGCGGGCTCTCACCCGCAGGTCGGGGTCAGCGCCGACAAGGAACTCGACTTCTTCAGCTACTTCTTCGACCGGGGGTACCGCTGGTATGAAAGCCACTTCGACCGCAGCGATGGCGGTGCCCTGATGTTCGAGAGTTCGCCCTCGTACTTTCACGATCCGCGGGCGCCCGGGCGCGCGCATGCCTACAACCCGGACCTCAAGGTCGTTCTGCTGCTGCGGGACCCGGTGAAGCGTGCTTTTTCGAACCACCTGCACGAGATCATCAAGGGTCACATCGACCCAGTGGATTTCGAGACCGGCATGAGAAACAACCCGTCCTACGTCGAGCAGGGCCTCTATGCCACGCATCTCGCGCGATGGCGCGAAGTCTTTCCCGAGGATCAGATGCTGGTGCTCTTTGCCGAGGAGATTTCGGCGGACGCGGGCGCCTCTGCCCGCCGGTTGTTCCGGTTCCTCGGGGTGGACGCGGATTTCGACAGCGCGATCCTGCACGAACGCCGCAACGAAAGCGACCGGGCGCGGCTGCCCTGGCTGCGCGGCGGGCTTCGCGCGGGGGGCGACTGCATGCGCCGGCGCGGGCTTGAAAGCGTGCTTGCACGGATCAAGGCAACCTCGCCGGTCTCGCGCGTCCTCAAGGCCAACAGCGTCCAGGTCGGCAAGGAAATCCCGCCGATGCGTCCGGAAACGGCAGAAGGCCTGCACGATCTTTTCGCGGACGAGATGGCCCGGCTGCGCGAGATGCTCGGCCGCGAAAGCCTCCCCTGGGAGAAGGGGGCGGACCGATGAACCAGCTGTCCCGGATGGACACCAACGACGTTGCCACGCCCTACAAGCTTCTCGTCTTCGCCTACGATGCCGCCGAGGCAGCACAGCGCCGACGGATCCGCGCCTACCAGGAGTGCGGCTTCGACGTGACCGGCTTCACCATGCGCCGTTCCAACATGACCCACGACGCGGCCCCCTTCTGGCGTAATGTCGACCTTGGCGAGACGCGCAACGCCGCCATGGGCCAGCGGATCAGGCGGATCATCGCCTCGATGGGGATCCTTTGGAAGAACCGCGACAAACTGGCGGGGAGCAAGACCATCGTCGCCCGCAATCTCGACATGCTGATCGTTGCGGCCGCGGCCCGGCAGATGATCCGTCCCCGGCCGCGCATGGTCTACGAGGCGCTCGACATCCACGACATCATGACGGACGCCGGCCGGAAGGGGCGGCTCGCACGCGCGGTCGAACGCGGACTTCTCAGGCAGACCGACTCGATCATCATCTCGTCGATGGCCTTCCAGCGCGAGTATTTCGAACCGATGCAGGGCTGGGCAGGCAAGGTGCGTCTGGTGGAGAACAAGATGTGGGTCGGCGACGCCGGTCCCGCCCGTCCGCGCCCCGAGGAATTCGCCATGCCCGCGGAAGACAGGCCGCTGGTGCTGGGCTGGGTCGGATCGCTGCGCTGTCCGCAGAGCCTCGAGATCCTGCTGAAGACCGCGGAGCGCATGGGATCGCGCGTGCGGATCGAGATGCACGGCAACGTCCACCGGCACATCCTGCCCGACTTCGACGACATGATCGCGCGGCACGAAAACGTCACCTATCACGGGGCCTACGGGTATCCCGAGGGTCTCGAGGCGATCTACCGTGGTTGCGACATGGTTTGGGCGCAGGACCTCTGGCAGTGGGGGACCAATTCGAACTGGCTGCTGCCGAACCGCATCTACGAGGCGGGGTATTTCGGATGCCCCTCCATCGCGGTCGAAGGCACCGAAACCGGGCGCCGCGTGGCGGATGGCCTTGGCTGGGCGGTGCCGGAGCCGAGTCCCGAGGCGCTCGTACGGCGTCTGGAGGGGATCACGGCTGCCGATGCCATGGCGCGCAGGCGGGCCATCCTCGAGATGCCGGAAGAGACCTTCCGCCAGTCACACCAGGAGATCGCCGCCGCCGTGCTGAGCTGAAGGGCGCCGCGCGCCTCAGGGGATCACGTCCTCCGGCGGCGTGGTTCGGAGCGCGCGCGGCAGCGTCTCGCAGGCGGCGGGGGTATCGTCGTCACGGTGCCAGCGGATCGCGGTGATCGCGTCGTCTTCGCGGATGTCGAACACGATACCTTCGGCATCCATCTGGCGTCCGAGTAGCTCGTTGAAGCCCGCGTCGTACCACCAGTCGGGCGATGTCACGAGAAGCCCGTCGGGCACGCAGCGGATCACCAGCATAATGTTGTCCTCGGTGCCCACCACGGGCCGGCCGGTGCGCGGATCCACCCCGAAATCTTCGGGCGGGCTGAGTTCGGACCGGCGGCTTTCGCTGAAGAGGACATCGTAGTCGCCGAGGTAGGCGATCTGGTGCAACTCGCGGGTGGTGACGATGAAGGGCGCTTCCTCCAGCCATTCGCCGACGATCTCGGCGCCATCGCGCCAGTCGCCACGGTCCGGCAGACCCTCACCCGAGGCAAGCTGCAGCGATCGCGGCACGAAGAGCGTGGCGACCACCACCAGGATTCCGCTCAGGACGAGTATCGTGTTGCGCGTCCTGGGCGAGAAGCGCCGGGTGAGGACGCCGACGAGAACCCGGACGCCGAGGGCCCAGTTCACGAAAAGGAACGGAGTCGCGTAGGACATGTAGCGCAACGACTTCATGCCCCCGAAGGAATGGGCCAGGAAGCAGAGTACGAAGATCGTGGCGCAATAGACGGCGAGCGTCTGGTTGGCGCGCAAACCCAGCGGAACCAGCGCGAGGCTCGCGAACCACATCAGGCCGTACCAGGTCTCGAACTGCTGGAAATAGAAGGCGTAGTAGTTGCGCAGATGTTCGGAATGCACCGGCGTCCAGCGGTAGAACTCCCAGGCCCTCGCAAGCACGCTGGCCGCGTCGAGAGCCACCGCCGCGATGATGCCGAGGACGATCAGCGGACTCAACAGCAGCAGGGTCGCGGCCGGGTTTATCCGTTGGCGCATGACAAGCACGAAGATCCCGCCGAGGCAGGCGGCACCGACGCCGATGACGGCGCTGATCTGGAAATGGATAGCGAGCGTCCAGCCGAGTGCCGTCAGCGCCGCATAGATCAGCCGCGAGGAGACGCCGCCCGCCACCAGCAGGTAAAACGCGGCCGCCCCGAGCAGGAACGTCAGCACATGCAGGGCGTAGAACCGGGCCAGTTGCGATTCCAGGATGCCCTGCGGCCAGAAGAGGGTGAAGGCCGTCGCAAGCGCAGCGGTCCCGGTGCCGACGACCTTGCTGATCCACAGGAACACCATGACCGGGATCAGCGAACCCGCGATGACCGAAATCACCCGGGCGACGGGCAGGTCCTCGGACCCGGTCAGATGGAAAAGCCCCGCGACCATTCGGGTGAAAAGCGCCCCGCGCCAGTATTCACCGTCAAGGATCCGCGGCACTCCGCTGTCCATGAGGCCGCGCGCCGCGAGCAGGTGGTAAAACTCGTCGAATTCCCCGGGGGCGTTCAGCAATCCGACACGGAGAAGCGCCGCGAAGGCGAAGATCAGCAGCGCCGTCACGTGCAGCGACAAGCGCGATCGGCTGATCTCGCCGGTCACGGCTGCGCACCGCGGGGGTCCCCTGACGAGGGACCGGAAATTTCGGTACTTATGGTCATTTCCGGCTTCCTCAGGTCCTTTCGCCGATCGTCCGGGCCGGGACACCCCCGACGATCGTGTTCGGCGCGACGTCCGAAGTGACCACGGCGCCTGCGCCGATGATCGCCCCGTCTCCGATCCGGACCCCGTCCAGGATCTTGACCCCGGCGCCGATCCAGACGTCGCTGCCGACCACCACGGGTCCGCGCGTCGTCAGCCCCTGCTGCTGCATCGGACCCGCACCCAGCTTGGTGCGATAGCGCCCGCCGCCGAAGTAGCATTGCCCGGCGATGATCGTGTCATCCCCGATCTCGATGCCCGAGACGGCGCCGAGGAAGCACTGGCTGCCGATCGAGCATCTTTCGCCGATCCGCAGGTAGCCCTGCTTGACCAGCAGGATGGTGTCGCGGGCCACGAGCGTGCCCGCGCCGATGGTGAATTCAGCCGGCGTGCGGGCCCCGCGCGCGTCGAGCGAGCAGTTGTCGTCGATGATCACGCTGTCGTCCAGCGACATCCGCCCCGGACACCGCAGCGAGATCGCCCTCCCGAAGGTGACGCCCGCCCCGATCCGGCCGAAGAGGCCGGGGTAGAGTGTCTTGCGCAGCGCCAGCCCGAGCGCGCCGCGCGTGCCCGAAGCCAGCATCATCACGAGGTCGTACTTCAGCGTCGCCAGAAGTCCCTCGCGCCCGACGAAGACGGACTGGTACTTCGACAGCGCCGAGGCTTCGGACCCGAGCATGTCCACGACGCGGTCCTTTTCAGCCGGTCTCGTGGACATGGGCGTGTGGGTCGACTGTGTCACGTCCGGTTCCCCCGCTGCGTTCAGCTGTTGCGGACGATGAAGCCGCGCCCGTTTGCCTCGAAATCGTCAAGCTGCTCGACCTTCCACTGGGGATTGGCGGCAAGCCAGTCATCCAGCGCCTTGGGCTGGCCCAGGTCGGGATCGCTGCCGTAGCTGAACCAGTCGTCGAACAGCAGAACGGTGCCCGCGCGGATATAGCGGTCGAGCCAGTTCAGCGCGCAGATGGTGGAGGAGTAGTAGTCGCAGTCGAGCAGAACGACCGAGGCCGGGCGGAAGGGATGCTGCTGATGAAGCTCCTCGGTCAGCGTGTCCTCGTAGAAGCCTTCGACCAGCACCGCGCGGGACATGTCCATCCCGTGCGCCTTGAGGTTGGCCTCGACATCCTGCCGCGAGCAGGCAAACTGCCCCTCGAAGAAGCGCGTGTCGCCGGCGTCGATGCCCGTGGCCTCGGGAAGCCCCTCGAAGGAGTCGTAGCCGTAGAGCCGCACGTCCTGCAGGCCCATCTCGTCGAGGATCTGGCTCGTGGCGAGGAAGGTACCGCCGCGGAAGAGACCGAACTCGTGGTAGTCGCCCTCGAACGTGCGGGCATCCTTGTCCACGAGGCCCAGTTCGAAGGCCTTGCGGATCGCGCCGGGCGCACCCGGGCTCAGCGTGCGGAATTCGGGGTTCATCTTGTGATAGATCCGCGAGCCCAGGCGATAAAGCGGGGGCGAAGTTCGCAGGACGTTTTCAATGGCTGACTTGACGCGCATGACAATGCCTTTCGGTCGAAATATGTCGTCGTTCTATATGGTACGGGGGCACGACAAGCTGTCGGCTGACCCGGGCAAATCAATCAGGTGGCATTCGCCGGAGTCTCTGCTCCGGACCTTTCAATATCGATCCGGGCCGGCATCTTGTGGGTCATATAGACAATTCCCCCGAGCAGCCCTGCACAGAGGATGATGCCGAATTCGGCCCAGGCGAATGCGAGCGCGAGGTCGCTATCCACGCCCCACACTCCGAGCAAGTATATGAATATCACTTCGCGAATGCCGATGGCATTGATCGAAAATGGCACCATCATGACGAAAATCGCGATCGGAACGATGACATAATAGGCCGCGTAGGGGACCTCGAGGCCAAGCGCATGGCCGATCACCCAGTAGAAGGTCACGACGTTGACCTGCAGCAGGATCGATAGTCCGAGGCAGGCCGGCACGATCCGGTGCGATCCTGCAAAGACGCGCGTCGCGCGCACGATCCTGTCGAGCTTTGCGGGGGTCCTTGCCGGCAGGCGGATGCTTCCCGGCGCCATGAGGAACAGCAGTCCACCACCGACGATGGCTCCGGCGGCGGCCAAGCCGCCCCAGAGACCGGGAAGGTCGGCGGCGATCTGCATCATGAAGAAGGACGCGCCGATCAGGAACAGCAGCAGGGCAAGGAGGCCGAACAGCCGGTCGGCGACAAGCGACAGTGCCGCAAAGCCCGGATCGGCACCGGCGCGCCAGGCCGCCACGCTGCGGATCGCGTCTCCACCGACGACCGACGGCAGGAATTGCCGGAAGAAGAACGCGCTCACCGTCGAGGTGAAGAGGTAGCCGAAGCTGGGAGAGACATTCTGAACCTGCAGGAGCAGCCGCCATCGCGCGGCCATGATCGCCGCGCCCAGGACCTGCATCGCGAGCGCGAGCACGACGAGGGGCAGGTTCGCCTGCCGCATCGCCGAGAACACCGATTCGGTATCGGCATTGCGCACGATCCAGATCATCAGGACGGCAACGATCAGAACCTTCAAAGACCGAAGCGCCCAAGTCCGAAAACGTGACTTGGGCGCCGCATGGCGAGCTTTTGCCATTGCCGGCCCATTCGGCGGCTCAGTATTGCCGAAATTCCCCTGTTGCATTTCAGTTCTCGACCTGTGCTGAAACTGTTCTATGTTCAAAAATTAGTTCTGTGTGGCGCGTCTTATGGGTAACTCGCTTGTCGCTGGCGGCAGGTGATTTTCGTCAGCGCAAGGGGCCGCAAGCCCACGCGGAAGGGGAAGTCTAGATGATCGGTAACAACATCAAAGTCATTCTGCTGGGGTACGCGTGTGCCGCGGTGCTTTCCGTCGTGCTGACATTTTTCGTCTCCATGCCCTTCTGGCTTTATCTTCTCTTCCTCTGGTTGGCCGGCGCCGTCCTGACCATCGTTGTCGCCCAGGTCCGCAGTACGCGGGCCGAACGTCGGAAGAAGGATGCCGACGGAAAGGCCGACTCCGGCGTGGTCGGCAATCCCCGGTCGGCCAAGGGCTGACGTCTCGGCTCAGTAAGCGCCTTTCGACCCTCCCGAGAGAACGATCTCCGCAGTTTTCAGGATGATCATGAAATCCTGTCGCAACGACCAGTTGCGGACGTAGTCGACGTCGGTGCGGATGCGGTCGTCATATTCCCCTTCCGACCGTTCGCCGATCTGCCAGGGGCCGGTCAGGCCGGGCCGTACCGAGGTATAGAGGTGTTGCGCCAGCCCGTAGCGGCTGAGTTCCGAGCAGACGACCGGCCGCGGTCCGACCAGGCTCATGTCCCCGCGCAGCACGTTCCAGAGTTGCGGCAGCTCGTCCAGGCTCGAAGTTCGCAGAAGCGGTCCGATCCAGGGCAGGATCCTGGGATCGTTCCTGAGCTTCTGCTTCTGCTCCCACTCGTGCCGGGCAAAGCTGTCACGCGCGAGGAGGTCGTCCAGCCGCGCCTGGGAGTCCCGGACCATGGTGCGGAACTTGAGGCATCCGAACGGTTTCCCGTTCCGGCCGATGCGTTCATGAACATAAAGCACCGGGGCGCCGTCGCGGGCGACAATAAGCCCGGCGATCAGCAGCATCAGCGGCAGCGCGAAAACAAAAAGCGTCGAGCCGATGATGACATCCATCGTGCGTTTCAGAGCAATGTGCAACTTGCGTGGGCTCGGAGGAGCGGCAAGGTCGTCGCCGCCCTCCACACTCGTGTTGGTCTGATGACTCATTTTGGCCCCCGAGATCAAAAGTAATCGGGGGCTAAATAAGCGCCCCCTCATCATAGAATGTGACCCTTACAAAAAAGACCGAACGTTCACGGACACCGGCAAGGTCGGTAAGAATGTGTTAACAGTTTCCTGTACAGATCAATGTGAATTACTTCACATAACCATATGGTGTGCAAATTTCTTGTATCACCACAAAATGTGCGATGCGACTTTGACCGGCGCCCTGATTTTACCCCATTTATGACCGATTTTAGGGCAAGCCAAAGCCATGTGCCGCGCGAATCACGCGGTTGAGCGAATCGCGAGCTTGTCCCGCACCTTCCCGGCGAGTCGCACCATGGCCGAGGGGCGGGTGGCCAAGGTGGCCGCGGCCTTGCCGTAATGGCGGGTCTTGATGGCGTTGATCGCCGCCTCGACCGCGATCATGTCGGCGAGGTTCCGGCCCCGCGCCCGCATGAGTTGCCGGGCATCGGGACTGAGCGAGGAGGCGTGGCGCGAACAGAAGGCGCTGTCGGCGGCGGTCAGGGCGCGGGCATGACCAAGGTCCAGCCGCCGCGAGATCGAGCCGTCCCGCTGGGTATAGAGATAGCCGGCACCCGGGACGAACCAGAGCGCCCCGCCAAGCGCGAGCAACTCCGCGACGAGGTGAAAGTCCTCGCCGTTGCGCAGCGAGGGATCGTAGCGCAGGCCGGTCTTCTCGATGAAGCTGCGCCGGATCACGGGTTTCAGGTAGCCTAGCGCCGCCTGACCGGGTCGTGCCCCGCAGCCCGAAAGGAAACGCTCCAGCGTCCATTGTTCGGGCTGCGCGATATTCAGGGAGGCAAGGTGGCTTGGCCCGAGGTCCTGGCCCGCCGGATCGACGGGCTGGAGGTCGTCGTAGACGCAATCGGCGCCGAGACGTTCGCCGGCAGCGGTCAATCCGGCCAAGCGACCGGGGCGCATCTCGTCATCACTGTCGAGAACCGCGACCCATTTCCCGCGCGCGATGTCGATGGCCGCGTTCCGGGCGACGGCGGGGCCACCGTTGCGCTCCAGCGATACCACCCGGATCCGCGGATCCGCTTCCGCCATCTGTCGCGCCAGCTGCGCGGTCCCGTCCGGCGAGGCGTCGTCGACCACGATCACCTCGATCGAGGGCAGGTCCTGTGACAATGCGCTGTGCACACTTCGCGCGAGACGGTCCTCGGCGCACCACGCGGCGACAATGACCGTTGCCATGACGTCGTTTTCGGTCATACTCGGATCCTATTGTAGCCACGGTTTTTTAGATGATGATACTTAGCGTTTTGCGTAAGACAATTCTGTCGTTGCGCCGTAAGGCGATATTCGGAATTGCGTGCGGGGTCACCCTCGCATTCGTGCCTCCACCGGTCACTGCTGCCCCCGAAGGGGCCTTTCTATCAAAATTCGACGCAGGCGGGCAGCTGCCCGAAGGTTGGCGGATCAGCAATTTCGCGGTCGGGGATTCGCACTACCGGACGGCATGGTCCCGCAACGCGGTCACCCGCGACGGGATACGGGAATCGCCCTTGCAGCTGCGCCTCTACCCGGCGCCCGATGAATCCAGCAAGGATTTCCTCGGCGGAGAGCTTCAGCGTATTCGGCGCACGCATTTCGGGCGCTACGAGGTGGTCATGACCGCCGGGCGCGGTGACGGTGTCATCTCGAGTTTCTTCACCTACACCGGACCCTATTTCGGCGATCCGCACGACGAGATCGACTTCGAGTTTCTCGGGCGCGACACGACGAAGGTCTGGGTGAACCGCTTCGCCAAGGGCGAGAAGCTCCCGGGCGAATGGGTCGACCTCGGTTTCGACTCCGCCGACGGACCCAACATCTACACGCTCGATTGGCTGCCCGACCGGCTTGTCTGGTACGCCAACGGGCGCGAACTGCTGCGCGTCGAGGCCGCGGATCGCGCGATCCCCGACATTCCCGGCCGCATCTACATCAACATCTGGACCGGCGGGCGCGGGCAGGCCGGCTGGTCGGGCTCGGCCGATGACGACACCGAAAGCGTCGCCACCTATCACTGCATTTCCTACAGTCCGCCGGGCGAAGATGCTCCGATGTGCTCGGACGGGGACATGGACGCGGTGAAGGTCAATGACTGACCGGGGCTCTGCCGATCCCAGGGTGACCGTCGTCATCGCCGCGTGGAACGCCGAGACGACCATCATGCGGGCCGTGGATTCTGCCCTTGCCCAGAGCGTGCCGGTCGAGGTGATCGTGGTCGACGACTGCTCGACCGACGCGACGGCGGCGATTGTCGCGCGGGCGGCCGCTCGGGATCCGCGACTGACGCTTCTGCGCCAGGATCGCAACGGCGGGCCGGCCGCGGCGCGCAACCGCGCGATCGCCGAGAGCGGTGCGCCCTGGATCACGGTGCTCGATTCCGACGACTGGATGGAGCCGGAGCGCCTGGCGCTGCTCGTCGAACTGGCTGAAAGCCGGAATGCGGACTTCGCGGCGGACGATCTTTGGAAGGTGGACGAGGGCGCGCCCGCGTCCGAGCGGCGGGCGATGTTGGGAGGTGTTTCTGGCACACAGGCGCTGGGCCCCGCCGAGTTCGTGCTGTCGAATCTCTCGACGGGGCATGGCGGACGGCGCGAGATGGGATTCCTGAAGCCCCTCATGTCGCGCCGCTTTCTTGAGCGCCGTGGCCTTGGCTACGACACGCGCATCCGGCTGGGCGAGGACTACGTGCTTTATGCCAACGCCTTGCTCGACGGCGCCCGCTTCCTGCTTACCGGCCCTGCGGGCTACGTCGCGACAGTGCGGCGCTCGTCTCTCTCGGGGCGGCACCCGACCGAGGCGCACGCCCACCTGGCCGCCGCCGACCGCGCCATGCTGGCGCGCCCGGGTCTGTCGCCCGACGTCCGCCGCGCAATCGAGGCGCATCTTCTGGAACAGCGTCGCAAGCTTGCGTGGCGCCGTCTCATCGACGCCAAGGGCGCGGCTGATCCAATCGCCGCGGCGCGCTGTTTCTGGGCGCCTCCGAAGGTCTGTCTCGACCTGATCGGGCGCCTGACGACCGAGTTTCTGAGCCGCCTGCGGCGCCGCACCGGGATGGGCAAGGCATGACGCGGTCCTTCGATTGTCTTGTCGTCGCCGACGCGCGCTTTTCCGGCGGCAGCACGGCCGCGCTGGTGGCCGACGTGCAGGCGCTGTCCGCTCTCGGGGCCGACGTCGGGCTTCTCTTCGTGCGGTCCGCCTATCTCGACGACACGCGCGACGCGCCGAACCCCAAGGCGCTGGCGCTGGCCGACCTGCCGGGCGTCACCCTGCTGTCGCCCGGTTGCCGCGCGCATGGGCGGGTCGCCTTCCTGCATCACCCGCTGGTCTTTTCCCGCGGCATTGAGGAAAGCGCCCGGCTGTCGGCGGAGCGCGCCGTGATCGTCGCACATCATCCGCCGTTCCGACCCGATGGCTCGGTCGAGTACAACCCCGCGGATGCCGTCCGGCGGGCCCGCGCGGCCCTGGGCGTCCAGGCCTGGTTCGCGCCGGTTTCGGGGCTTGTCCGCGCGCAGCTCGCGGCCTTCGCGCCCTTCATCCGCCAGACCTCGGTCGACTGGCCAAACATCTTCGATGTCGCCGGCTGGCAGGTGACCCGGGCGCCCTTCTCGGGGAATGCACCGCTGACCATCGGGCGGCACAGCCGCGCCGACCCGCTCAAGTTTCCCGGAACTGCGGCGGCCAATGACGCGGCCTATCCGGCGGGGCCGAACCTGCGGGTGCGGGTGCTTGGCTGCCCAGTGGACACG
The DNA here is from genome assembly GCF_003054175.1 of Allosediminivita pacifica. Classification (GTDB taxonomy): domain Bacteria; phylum Pseudomonadota; class Alphaproteobacteria; order Rhodobacterales; family Rhodobacteraceae; genus Allosediminivita; species Allosediminivita pacifica. Next base: position 31,823 of record NZ_QBKN01000003.1, on the reverse strand, counting down.
TTGCGAGAGCTTGGCGCCCATCCGGACCGCTGGGACGTGGTGGCCTTCGGCGCCGAACCGGTGGCCGAATTCCTCAACTCGCTCGACATCTTCGTCTACTTCTACCACCCGCGCTTCGAGGAGGCCTTTGGCCGGACCGTGGTCGAGGCGGCGCTCTGCGGGCGTCCCCTGCTGCTCGACCCGCGGCTGGAACGGACCTTCGGCAAGGCGGCGCAGTACTGCACGCCAAACGAGGTCGCCTCGGCGGTGGATCGGATCGCCGAGAACCCCGCCGCCGCCCGCCAGCGCGCGGCGCGCGTCCGGCAGGAAATGATCGACCACTATGCCTGCGAGACCATCGGCCCCCGGCTGGAGCGGATCATCGCGGACCGCGGCGTGACCTCGCGCCGCGATGCCTCGGCAGGCCCCATTTCCGTCGCCCGCAAGCTCACGGGCCACTACCGCCGGCGCATGGCCGGCCTGACCGGATAGGACGCGCGCATGTACAGGACCACCTCAAACCTCGTTCGCCGGTACAATTCCTTCGCGATGCCCCGGCTCCGCCTTGTCCCCGCGAGTGAGGATGCGCCGCTCTTCGTCGTGGGCTCCGGGCGCAGCGGCAACACGCTGGTGCGTCGCATCCTGATGGCCTCGGGGCAGATATACATTCCGCCCGAAACCTACGTGCTGGGCGAACTGATCGAGCTCTGGCCCCGGACCATGATGCTGTCGTGGCGCGAAAGAGTCTGGCTTTTCTGCGCCCAGTTCGAAAAGCACGAACACTGGCCCACCTTCGGCCTGCCGAACCTCGATGAATTCGCAACTGAGGCGCAGCATCTCAGGCCCCGCCGCCTGCGCTCGCTGATCGAGGCCTTCTACCTTTATCTCGCCTGCAAGAGCGGATCGGGCGCGCAGCGCTGGGGCGACAAGACCCCGTGGAACACCTACCACCTGCCCTCCATCGCGCAGAGGTTTCCGGACGCCCGCTACCTCTGGCTGGTCCGGGACGGGCGCGACGTGGCGCTGTCCTATCGCGATTCCGGGCTGATCGGGTCCTTTGAAGGCGCCGCGCGCCGCTGGGGCGATGCGAATGCCTCCTGCGCGCGGCTGGCGCGCTGGTCGCCGAACGTGCTGCAGATGCGCTACGAGGATCTCGTCGCCGACCCCGAGGCCGCCTTCGGCAAGGTTTTCGACTGGGCGCGGCTCGACTTCGATCCGGCGATGCTGTCGACCAGTGTCGGCCCGATGGGCGACGTCGAACGCCTGAAGCACCACGCCAGCGTGGCGGGGGCCATCTCGACCTCGTCCATCGGCAAGTGGCGCAACACGGTCAGCGAGCGCGAGCTTGCCGCCGCGCCCGCCAATTTCAATCACTGGCTCTCGTCGCTGGGCTATGCCTGAACCTTCGCGCGCCCGGCGACCTGCGGCATGATGTGGCGGTCGAAGAACCCCGTGAGCTTGCGCCGGTAGGCCTCGGGGCTGAACTCGGCCGCCACGCGCTGTTTCGCGCTGGCCGCCAGCCGGTCGCGCAACTGGGGGGAATCGAGCAGGGCGCCGAGGCCCCGCGCCATGTCCGCCGCATCGGGCGCTACCAGCATCGAGATCTCGTCGTCGAGCACCTGCGTGTGCGTCGGCAGCCGGGTGGCGATCAACGGCTTGCCGCTGTCGAGGTAGGAATAGACCTTCATCGGTGTGTTGCGACCCTGCGTCCGGGGCGAGGCCACGATATCGGCCTGCCCGAGGTAATCGGCGATACGTTCGACCGGGCGGGGGCCAAGCAGGCTCACGCTGTCTTGCACGCCCAACTCGCGGGCAATCTCCGCATGCGCAGCGACATGCGCATCGGTCCCGCCGATGATCACCAGACGGGCACGGCGGCCCTGATCCAGCGCCTCGGCAAAGCCGCGGATCAGCAGGTCGACGCCCTGATAGCCCTCCAGGTTGCCGACATACATCACCACGGGTTCGTCGAAGCGGCAGTCGGCGGGGGGCTCGCCCGGCGTCTCGATCAGCGAGACATCCTCGATCGTCTGCACGGGCAGGCCGGGCGCGTAGGATTCCACCGTCGTTTGAAGCGCGCGGCAGCAGGTCAGGGCGCCGATGCTCTTGCGAGCAGCGCGCCCCTCGACCCGCGCGATCCCGTTGCGAAGCCAGGCCGGCAGCCCGAACTTGTCGTCCATCTGCTCGGGGATCGAGCTGTCCATGTCGTAGACGTAGGGCACCTTGAAAACCGGGCGCAGCATCATGGCGATGAAGGCGGCTTCCTCGACCCCGATGACAAGATCGTAGCGCTCGCGACGCATCTGCCGGAAGGCAAGCCAGGTCATCCCCATGTCGGCGATGACCTTCTTGGCCGAGAAGCCGGGGGGCATGTTGCGGGTGCCGGGCAGGGTGGGGATGCGCAGGATACGGCATCCTTCGATCTGCGGATCCTCGCCTTCGGGAAAGGTGATGGCGTCGCACCTGTGCCCCTGCGAGGTCAGCACCTGCAGCAGCGCCCGGACGGCGATCGGTGTTCCACGTGGGACAAAGAAGGGCTGGGGGGCGAGAAGCAGGATCCTCATGCGGTCTCCGTTGCCCGACGCGCGCGCAGCAGGACCGGGTTGCCGTAGCGCCGCGCCTGCGGTGCCAGCACGCGTTCGATGGCGCTCGAAATCTTCGGGTTCTTCAGTTTGCGGTGCACCACCACCGGCAGGGCAAACTGGCCCTGATGCTCGTCGATGACGAAACCGTTGCGTTCCAGCATCTCGGCGATCTCGGCCCGGCCGCTGATCTTGTAGCGTCGGGTGTCGCCTTCGATCAGCCGCTTGGGCAGGTAGAACCACGTGCCGATTCGGCCCACGCCCTGGTTGCAGGTGTAGTCGAGGATCACGGCCTTATCGGCGACACGGCAGAGCTCGGCGACATAGCCGGCAGGATCCTTGACGTGCGCCATCATGCGCAGCGACACGACCGCGTCGAAGCTGCGGTCCGCGAAGGGCAGGTCCATGAGCGAGCCGACCGAGATGTCCCCGGCCGGGACACCGGAGCGCAGAAGACGCTCGGTCGAGGCCTCTTCGCTGACCATGACGCGGACATCGTGGCCCTCTTCGCGCATCACGGGCGCGATCTGGGCGTGGCCGCCGCCGACGTCGAGCACCGAGCTTTCGCGCTTGTCGGGCAGCATGGCGAGGATGATCGCTGCCTGGACGCTCAGAAGCCAGGCGCCCCAGCGTCCGGCGAACCTGAGGGCATAGGTGTCGGTGGAGGCGGCCGCATCCGCGGTTTCCGCCGGTTTCGGATTGGTCAGTTCGGAGGACCGTTCCAGCGAGTCATAATCTTCATGTCGAATATGTAGCATACCAAAACACCAGGGGACTAAATGCGCATTCAATAAAATTCGGCGTCGTGCCATCACGACGAAGGCCCGGAAAATTGGGCGGACACAGGGATATTGTCGTCAATTGGCGAGGTCGGGCAAGAAAAAGTTGCACCCTCACAAAGAGTCGTCCGGTCGGACATGCCGCAGTTGACGACCGATGCAGCTGTTGCCCTAGTAACGCACGAGTGTCCGCGCCAGCGCGTGACGAGTGCAAGGTGACAGGGTCGTAGCGGTACGAATCGATGGCAAAGACATTTCTCGTCAACGCAGGCTCCCTGAGCGCGTCGCGCACCCTGCTTGCGCTCTCGCAGGTCCTGGTTCTTCCGGTTGTCGCGCGTTTCCTCACGCCCTCGGAGTTCGGCGACATGGCCATCGCCATGAGCATCGTCATCTTCGCCCAGATGCTGAGCGACGCCGGCATGGGCCGGTCGCTGATCCGTCAGACGGCCTACGATCACGCCGAGTGGAACAGCGTGTTCTGGCTGCTGACCGGTATCGGTGCGGCCCTGTCGATCGTGCTTGCCGCCCTAGCGCCGGTCTGGGCGGCCCTCTTCGACCGCCCGCCGCTGCTGGGGCTCGTGGCGGTGCTGGCGACGCTGCCCTTCCTGAATGCGCTTTCGGCGGTCGCTGGCGCCCAGATGGAAAAGGACGGCCAGTTCCCGCGGCTGGCGCTGATCCGGACCGTGGCCGGCGTGCTGGGGATCGCGACGGTCCTGATCCTCGCGGTGATGGGCGCCGGCGTGTGGTCGCTGGTGGCGCAGCAGATCGTGCTCGCGGGCGTCCAGACCATCGGCACCATGCTCTCCAGCAGCTTCCGCGCGGGCGCGCCGCGCAACTTCACGCCGCTTGGCAACCACATCCGCTTTGCCAGCGACAACGTCGGCGTTTCGCTCATCTTCAGCGCGCAGAGGCAGGGGCCGGTGCTGCTGGTCGGGGCCTTCCTCGGCGCCGTGCCCGTGGGCCTCTTCTCCATGGCGCAGCGCTTCCTGACTTTGCCCCGCAACGCCGTGGCAGGTCCGGTCTCGCAGGTGGTCTACGTCCGGATGACGAAGGTCCAGCGCGATCTCAAGGACGTGGCCGAGGTCTACGTGGCAAGCTGCCTGCTGCTTGCCGTCGCGGTCTTCCCCCCCATGGCTGTCCTCGCCGGCAGCGCGGCCAACCTCTTTCCCTTCCTGCTATCGGACACCTGGGGACAGGCGGCGGTGATCTTCGCGCTGGCTGCGCCGGGCATGATGATCGAGGTCGCAACCGGCAGCGCCGGGGTCATGCTGCAGGCCATGGACCGGACGCGCCTGCGGCTCTGGATGGTCAGCGAAAGGGCGATCCTGCGCACCCTGGCCGTTGCCGCCGCCGTGCCCTTCGGGATCGAGGTGGTCTCGATCGTGATCTCGGTCTTTTCGCTCGTCTACCTTCCCCGCTACGTCTGGTTCACGCAGCAGGTGGCCCCGGTCAGGCAGCGGGCGGTCTTCGGCTCGATGGCCATTGCAGCGGCAGCCTCGGCGGTGTCCTGGGCCGTGATGTCCTACTGCGCGCAGGTCTTCGGTGGCTGGCAAATGCTCGGCCTCGCCTGCGCCGCGCTGCCCCTTTCATGGGCGCTGGCGATCCTGCCCCAGATCCCGACCCTGCGGCGGGCGGTCGCCGCGCTCAACGGCTGAGACCGGGACCGGATCAGGCCCCGTAGCCGTAGCGCGTGGCGAGGTTGCGCTGCGCCCAGGAAAGCCCGCTGTCGGCGAGCGGCCGAGCCCGGCTCGCCCGGATCGTGACGCGCCCGTTCTCGAAGCGGTCGGGGTTGCCCTGCAGGCTGTGGAACGGGCCGAAATCCACCTCGGATTCGCTGGCGAAACCGTCCGAACGGCCGCGCAGCACCGGAGTCCACTGCTTGATCTCGGTCAGCCCGGCCTGGGGCGCGGCGGTGAACTGCTCGAACCGCACACGCTTGTACGGCATGGTCAGGCGCAGGGATTCGCAGGCCAGGTTCTTCAGCATCCAGCGCTTGTAGGTCTGGCCCTGGGTGTAGGTCGGCAGGTTGTCGTCCATGGCGCCCTTGCCGTTTCGCCAAGATTCGGCCACCGAGACCGGGTTCCGGACCAGGTGCAGGCACCAGACGTCGAGCCCGGCGTAGCGCTTCAGGATCAGCGCCCGGGACGGGTTTTTCGAGGAATCGACGATGACCGAGACTCCCGCCACCTCGGCGATCCGCCGATAAAGCCGCGCCGTCAGCGCGCCGTAGCGTGTCAGGCGCTCGCGGTCGGCCTTGCCATAGGCGCCGAGCAGCAGCTTCACCGTATGGCGAGAGCCATCGTAGCGCTCGAACCCGTCGACGAGTTCGGGCAGCGCCGCGGCAAGCTCGGGGTCCGCGAGGACTTCGCGCCAGAAGGCGCAGTCCTGGGGGTAGACGCCGCAGCTGCAGCGCTTCTTGTTGCGCTGATACTGGTGGACGATCTCGTGCATCTCGTTGAAGGACGCGGCGCCTTCGACGGTGCCGATGCATCGGTCGAGCACGGTCGAGCCGGACCGCCCTTCGCCCGCGATGAAGATGACTGTGGGATCGGGGGAATTCGCCATGAAGATAAACCTGGTACCTGATGTGAAATGTCCGGTGACGTCATGGCCCGTGCAGGGCCGACCACCGGCGAGGCTTGAAAATACGGTATTCTAGCTTTGCGCGGACCGGAGGCGCAAGCGACGCGAGAGTGCAGTTGGCTGGTCTCAAGCATGCGGGCGATCATGGGATGATGCGCGCGGAGGCAGCATGCCTCGGCATTGGGATGTGCTTGTGCATCGCGAACAAGCGATGGTCTCGTTCTCAGAGGATTCCTGCCGAAAAGGGGCGCAGAGTCTGTGAGAACGCTCGCCGCGGCAGTTTTCGGGCCGAAAACTGCTTTTGCCAGTGCGGGCGATGCGATACGCTCAGAGACATATCTTGATTTTTTTTCTTACCGATACTTTTCAGAGACCGATCGGACCGAATTATGACACGATCTCCGAAAGTTCTGCGGCCTTATGGTTATCCTGCGCAGTTCAACACGCCCAGAACCCCGACGAATGTGCGCCTTGTCACGCGGAAGTGGCTTCCCGCCCACAAGCTGTGGCAGCCGCTCGAGGTGGCGCTGTTCACGCCGACGTTCGACGCGGATCTGGTGGCCACCTTCAACCGCATTCCGGTCGGCCCCCGGCCCTTCGTCATCACCTTCGAGAGCCACCTGCCGCGCCTTTTCGGCTACGAGAACAGCGCCGCCTTCCGCTTTTTCTCCAGGCGCCTGGCCGATCCCAAGTGCCGGGCGATCGTGCCGATCTCGAACTTCGCGCGCCGCTTGTTTCTCGACCAGCACCGCGGCGGTCCCTATTTCGATGTGCTGCAGGAAAAGCTGACGAATCCGATTCACCCCAACATCCAGGTGCCGGAGACCCGCCCCAGGAAGGACCGTCGCGAGGAAAAGACCCTTCGATGTATTTTCGTGGGCGGGCACTTCATGCGGAAAGGGGGGCTTTCCGTTCTTCATGCCGCGCGCAGAGCCCATGACGAGGGCCTGCCGATCGAATTTCACATCGTGTCGGACATGACGATGGGCGCGGGCAGCGGCGTCTGGACCGACCCCAGCAACCTCGACTTCGCCGAGGATCTGCTCTCGGCTATCGACCTGCCGAACGTGCAGCACCATGGCAAGATGGCCAACGAGGAGCTCCTCGCGCTCATGAGCACCGTCGACGTGAGCCTGCTGCCGACCTTGTCGGACACCTATGGATATTCGGTCATCGAATCCTTCGCGATGGGCGTGCCGGTCATCGGCACCGCCTGCTGTGCGCTGCCCGAGCTGATCTCTCACGGTGAGACCGGGTTCCTCGTCGATGTACCAGTCAATGCGAACGGGGTCTGGGCTCCTCTGTGGAAACATGATCACGACGGGGACGAATATTCTCGGATCCTGCTCGAGACCGCGGCCGACGTGGGCGACGGGATTCTGGCGCACCTCAGCGACCTTATGGCGGACCGGGATCGGGTCGAGGCCATGTCCACGGCGGCCTTCGAGACCGCGCGCGAGCGTTTCTGCGCCTCCGAGCGGGACGCCAAGCTCGAAGACTTCTACCTTCGGCTTCTTGAAACGCCCTACAATCGCGAGCGGGATCCCTGCGGCAAGACCACGATCGCCTGAACTTGCTTTGGGCCCGGATGGGGCAGGGCATGCCCGCATCCGGGACGCGTGATGTGTCGGGCCGGTGGTCCGGTCACTCCGCGTAGATGGCCGTCTCCGGGTCGCTGCCTTCGCGGACGCTGCTGCGGTACATGCCCTCGCAATTGAAGGGCAGCGTGATGTTGCCCTCCGAATCCACGGCCACGAGACCGCCCGATCCATCGTTCGGCGCGAGATCCTCCATCACCACGTGGCGGGCGGCCTGCTCCAGCGTTTCGCCCAGGTGGCGCATGCGCGCCGCGATCTCGGCCCCCGCGGTGTAGCGGATGAAGACCTCTCCATGGCCGGTGGCCGAGACGGCGCAGGTGGCGTTGTCGGCAAAGGTGCCGGCCCCGGGAATCGGCGTGTCGCCGATGCGGCCGGGCATCTTGGCGGTCATGCCGCCGGTCGAGGTGGCGGCGGCAAGGTTGCCGTCACGGTCGCGCGCGACCGCGCCCACTGTGCCGTGGCGGCGGGCGGGGTCGTCATCCTCTTCGCCGCTTTCGCGCATCTGCATCGTCTTCTGCAGCGCGTCCCAGCGTTTCTGGTCGAAGAAGTAGTCGCGGTCGCCGAACTCGAGCCCTGCCTCCTGCGCCAGCTCCAGCGCGCGCGGCCCGATCAGCAGCACATGCGGCGTGCGCTCCATCACCGCGCGGGCCAGGCGGATGGGGTTCTTCGGCCCGAAGATACCCGCCACGGCGCCGGCGCTGCGGTCGCGCCCGTCCATGACGCAGGCGTCCATCTCCTGGGCACCGGCGCTGGTATAGACAGCCCCGCGCCCGGAGTTGAACAGCGGCTCGTCCTCGAGCGCGCAGACCGCGGCCTCGACGGCATCCATGGCGCTGCCGCCCTTACGCAGCACGGCTTCGCCCGCTTCGAGCGCCGTGGACAGGCCCTCCCGGTAGGCGGCCTCCTTCTCGGGCGTCATCTTCGATTTCAGGATGGTTCCGGCGCCGCCGTGGATGGCAAGGGAATATCCGCTCATGAGAGTGTCTCCAGTCCGGCCTGGTCGGCGCAGTAGCGCGCGATCTCGGCATGTGTGGCGATCCAGCAATCGCCCTTCGCCCCGATATGGGACAGCAGTTCATCTAGGATGAAGATCCGCGACCTGTAGCCGGTGATATGCGGATGCATGGTCAGCAGGAACAGTCCGCCCTCGGCATAGGCCCCTTCGAACTCGCGCCTGAAGATGTCGAGAACGTCCTCTGGCGGGGTATAGGGGCGCTGTGCGCCGAAGCGGTTCATCATGAAGTAGACGGCATCGTCGCGGATCCACTCCACCGGCAGCTCGACCATGCCGGTCGGCTCTCCGTGGTCGAGGATCTCGTAGGGGTCGTCATCGGCAAAAAGCGAGCTGTCGTAGAGCAGCCCCAGCTCGCGCGCGATCTTGAGCGTCACCGGGGAATAGTCCCAGGAGGGCGTGCGCATCCCTTGAGGACGTACGCCGGTGATCTTCTCCAGCGTATCGGCGGCGCGCAGCATCAGGTCCCGCTCGGCATCGCCGGGGACGGCGGTGTTGCGCTCGTGGATCCAGCCGTGCAGCCCGATCTCGTGCCCTTCCGAGACCAGCATCTCCTGCTCCTCGGGATGCAGCAGCGCCGAAACCGCGGGCACGAAGAAGCTTGCCCGCGCGCCGTGGCGGTCGAGAACCTTCTTTATGCGGGGAATGCCACGCCGCGCCCCGTATTCGCCCCAACTGAGCCGGGCGATGGATGTTGCGCCATCGCGCAGCTCGTTGGTCTCGTGATCGCTGTCGAAGCTCAGTGCCACGGCGCAGCGTGCGCCGCCGGGCCATTTCGCGGGCAGCAGATTGCGCCCGGCGCGGACCTGGTCGACAAGACCCCGCCACGTGGCCTCGTCCCATTCGTGCGGTTCGCTCATCCTGCCCTCAGTGCACGGTTTCTCCAGGGAAAGCTCTCGCTTATCCGGAGGCAACGCTCAAGTCACGTGCTGCGGAAAGCCGCTCAGGTGTCGTGCTGCAGCAGCCGGGTCACGGTGCCGACGGCGCCGGCCAACTCGTGCATCTCGACTTCGGTCAGGCCAAGCGCCTCGCAGAGCGACATCGGCACATCCTGCGCCTCGGCGCGCAGGGCGGCACCCGTCTCGGTCGGCGTCACGATCAGCCGCCGCTCGTCCTCGGGATCGCGGCGGCGGGTGACCAGACCCGCCGCCTCGAGCCGCTTGAGAAGCGGCGTCAGCGTGCCGCTGTCGAGATGCAGTCGCGCGCCTATGGACCCGACGCTCTGCGGGGCCTCCTCCCACAGCACCAGCATCACCAGGTACTGCGCATAGGTCAGCCCCAGCCGGTCGAGGATCGGCCGGTAGGCCCGGGTCAGCCGGTTGGACGCGGCATAGAGCGGAAAGCAGACTTGCCGGTCGAGCCGAAGGGGATCGTTTTCGTCATCCATGCCGGTCCATGTGGGTCATTTCGCAGTGACCGCAATCTCCACGTTCACGTTGCCGGCCACGGCGTTGGAATACGGGCAGGTCCGATGCGCGGCTTCGGCGATTTCCTCGGCTTTGGCCTGGTCGACACCCGCGAGAGTCACGTTGAGCTTCACCGAGAGCTGGAAGCCGCCAGCGTCGTTCGGGCCGATGCCCACCTCGGAGTTGATCTGCACGTCGCGGTCACGGACATGGGCGCCGGCATCCTTGGCGACATGGACCACGGCGCTGGCGAAACAGGCGGCATAGCCGGCTGCGAAAAGCTGTTCGGGGTTGGTCGCGCCGCCTTTGCCACCCATGGCCTCGGGGATGGCAAGCTGGACATCGAGCAGGCCGTCATCGGTCTTGACGGTACCGTTGCGACCGCCGACGGCTTCTGCGCGGGCTGTATAGACGGTGGACATTGGAAGTCTCCTTGGCTTGGGTTCGTCAAATTATATTGTGCGCAATATAAATTTGAAAATCCCGCCTCACACCTTTGTCATGATCGTGGATGTCAGGGCGCCTATCCGAAGGGATAGGGTCTACTGACCGGCTGCGCGCGCCGACTATCCCCCGGTGTGCTGGGCCTCGGACAGGGTGTCCCATACAAAGGTCGTCACCGGGACATGAACCCGAAACAGGCTGGAAACCCTCTCGCCCCACGCTCAAGGACGATGCCCATGACCTTCGTTGAACTCGCTCGCGCACGCAGGCTCGCTGCGCTCACCGCCTTCGAACGTGACCTTCTCCCCCGCAGCGCGCGCCCGGCGCCGCCCCGGCGAAGCTGGCTGAGCTTCGTTTTCGCCTGAGGTTCGGTTGGCGGGCCCGCAGGGCCCGTCCTTCGGAATGCCTGCTCTCGGCATTCCGGCGTAACGCGGGCTGCCTGACAGTTCCCCTCTCCCCGGCAGCCCGCAATCACATTCGAAGCTTCGCACCCGGCCCGGCCGAAGCCCTCAGCCAAGGTGTTCGCCATGTTGCCGACACTTCGCGGTCTTTCGTTCCGCTCCCTCACCCGGACACCCATGCCCGTCGACGCGCCATCCACCGATGCCCTGCGCAGGTCGATTGCTCCGATGTTCGACGAAGCGCTGTCCTGGACAGGGCTGTCGGAGGCGCTGCGCACGCGGGGCTACGCCGTCGCGCTGCGCGAGGATCACCTCGTGGTGCTGGACCGCAAGGGCCGGATGCTCTGCACCGCCGAGGATCTTGGCGCGCCGCTTACCCGCCTCAGCCGGCGGCTTGGCCCGCCTCTGGCGGGACTTGCGGGCAACGCCTACGCGCCGTGCCGGACGGTCACTCGGTCGGGTTGACCGGCCGGAACTGCCCGCGGGCCGGATCGTAGGCCTCGAGCCCGCCTTCGCCGATGGTGGTCCAGGTGCCGTGCAACGTCAGCTCATCTTCCTCGACCGCCTTGGCGACAAAGGGGAAGGTCATCAGGTTGCGCAGCGAGGTCAGCACCGCTTCCTTTTCCAGCGCCTCGGTCTGCTGGTCCTCGGGCAGGCTGTCGATCGTTTCCACGCCCGGGCGCAGGATGTCCATCCAGCGACCCACGAAGCTCGATGTCTCCTCGAGCTCCGGCGCGCGGCCCTGGCACATGTCAAGGCACCCCTTCACGCCGCCGCACTGCGAATGGCCGAGCACGATCAGGTGCGCCACCTTGAGCGCGGTGACGGCGTATTCCACCGCCGCCGAGGTGCCGTGCTGCTGGCCGTCGGGCTCGTAGGGCGGGACGAGGTTGGCAATGTTGCGGTGCACGAAGAACTCGCCCTGGTCCGCGCCGAAGATCGAGGTGACCTGCACGCGGCTGTCGCAGCAGGCGATGACCATCGCACGCGGGCGCTGCCCTTCCGAGGCCAGACGGCGGTACCAGGCGCGGTTTTCCTTGTAGGTGGTAGCCTTCCACCCGAGATAGCGCTGGACGAGATAGGTGGGCAGGGGGCGTGCGTGCTGCATGCGGGTCTCTCCGTGTGCTCTGAAGATCACCCGGTGATCTAGACTGGCCTTGCGCGAAATTCGAGGAAAAACCCGCATCCGGTCTAACGAAATGGGAACCTGCGGCTGTCACGCTGCGCCCCGGTGGGACGAATGAGATTGGGGAATGACGTGAACGGGGTGATCCTGCTCGCGCCCAAGGAACGACCGCAGCTCGATACTGTGGCCGTCCAGGCGCTTTGTGACGAACTCGGGCCGCATATGGCCGAAGACATGATGTGTCGCGCGATGGAGGAGCTTTCGCTCCGCCTCTGCCAGATGCACGACCTCGCCGGTTCCGGCCCGGTCGAGGATCTGCACAAGGCCCTGCGCGGGCTCGCCGCCATCGCCGAACAGATCGGCCTGCTTGGGCTTGCCCGCGTGGCGCGCGACGCGATGGCCTGCGTCGAGATGGGCGATCCCGTCGCGCAGGCGGCGACGCTGGCGCGGCTCTTGCGTGTGGGCGAGGGGGCGCTGACCGCGCTCTGCAACCTGCAGGACATGCCCGGCTAAACGCGTGCCCGCTCCGCGGCGCCGGGCAATCCACTTGCCCGGTCGACACCGGCGGCGTAGGTCTGTGGCGTCCGAGTAGCCAGGAGTGCCCATGCCCTTCGCCTTTGCCGACGCCGGCGCCGAAACCCGTCCCCTCCACGTGCTGCAGCCCGACGACCTGGCCTCCTGGGCCGGTCAGCAGGATGACGCAACCCGCAACTGGATCGAGGCCTCCAGCTTCTCCGGCGCGCTGGGCACGGCGCTGATGATCCCCGGTCCCGACGGCCGGCCAAAGGCCGCGCTTGCCGGCTATGGCACAGCCGCGCAGCGCGCGCGTCACCGGTTCCCGCTTGCCGCGGCGCTGCCGCAGCTCGCGCCCGGCACCTACGAGATCGCCGGCGGCATCGCGCCCGAGAACCTGCCCAACGAGACGCTGGGCTGGCTGCTGGCGGCCTACGGCTTCTCGCGCTACCGCGAAAACGCCCCCAACACGCCCGGACTCGTTGCCCCCGACGGGGTGGAGGCCACCCGGATCGAGGCGCTCGCCCGCGGCGAGGCGCTCACCCGCGACCTGATCAACACCCCTGCCAACGACATGGGCCCCGAGGCGCTGGAAGCGGCGGCACGTAACCTCGCGGGCACCTTCGGCGCCGACATCGCCGTCACCATCGGCGAAGCGCTCATCACGCGCAACCTGCCGCTGATCCACGCGGTGGGCCGCGCCTCGGCGCAGGAGCCGCGGCTCATCGACATGCGCTGGGGCGAGACCGGCCCGACGCTGACCCTCGTCGGCAAGGGCGTCTGCTTCGACACCGGTGGGCTGAACCTCAAGCCCGGCAGCTCCATGGGCCTGATGAAGAAGGACATGGGCGGCGCGGCCAACGTGCTGGGGCTCGCCCAGATCATCATGGCGCTGAACCTGCCGCTGCGCTTGCGGGTGCTGATCCCGGCGGTGGAAAACAGCGTCTCGCCCGAGAGCTTCCGCCCGCAGGACATCCTGATCTCGCGCAAGGGGCTGACGGTCGAGATCAACAACACCGACGCGGAGGGGCGGCTGGTGCTGGCCGATGCGCTGGCGCTCGCCGACGAAGAGATGCCAGATCTCATCGTCTCCATGGCGACGCTCACCGGCGCGGCCCGCGTGGCGCTGGGCCCCGACCTCGCGCCTTTCTACACCGACGACGAATCCCTCGCGGCTGCCTTGCAGGCCTCAGGCACCGAGGCCGCCGACCCGCTCTGGCGCATGCCCTTCTGGGAGCCCTACGAGAGCATGATCGAGCCCGGCATCGCCGATCTCGACAACGCACCCTCGGGCGGCATGGCGGGCTCGATCACCGCCGCGCTCTTCCTGCGCCGCTTCGTCGAGGCGACGCCACGCTACGCCCATTTCGACATCTACGGCTGGCAGCCCAGTGCCGCGCCGGGTCGCAGCAAGGGCGGCCTGGGGCAGGGACCGCGCGCCATCCTCGGCGCGCTCGACAAGGTTCTCCCGCTTTGAGCGACCGCCGCCTGACCCCCGCGAACGGCCGTGTTGCCGCGGAGGAGTTGCGCGGCATCGTCACCGCCGACCGCTACGTGACAGGAGAGGCCGCGAGCATCGCCGCCCCCGTGGCCGACCTCTGCGCCGCCCCCGGTGGCGCGCGCGACCGCCAGCTTCTGGCCGGCGCGGAGGTCACCCTCTACGAGGTGCACGAAGGCTGGGCCTTCGTGCGGGCCGCGGCGGACGGCTATGTCGGATATGTCGCGCACCGCCACATCGGCCCCGCGACCGCGCCCACCCATGTGGTCAGCACCATGGCCACCCACGCCTACGTGGCCCCCGACATGAAAAGCCCGGATCTGCAGCACCTCTCCATGGGCGCGCGGCTCACCGTGACGGGCGCAGAGGGCAGGTTCCTCGAAACCGACCGGGGCTTCGTCCCGAAATCCCACCTGCGCGCGATCGAGATGCCGGAAGAGGATCCCGTCGCCGTGGCCGAACGTCTGCTGGGCGTGCCCTACCTCTGGGGCGGCAACAGCGCGCTGGGCATCGACTGCTCCGGCATCGTGCAGCTCTCGCTCGCGCTCTGCGGTATCCCGGCTCCCGGTGACAGCGACATGCAGTTCCGCGACCTCGGCACCACGCTGCCGGAGGGCACGCCCCCCGAACGCGGCGACCTCATCTTCTGGAAGGGCCACGTGGGCTCGGTTGCCGACCCCGACACGCTCCTGCACGCCAACGCTCACCACATGCGGGTCACCTACGAGCCGTTGCAGCCCGCCATCGCCCGGATCGCGGCGCAGGGCGACGGCCCTGTCACACGCCACGCCCGGCTGTCCTGAGACGGCGCCAGCGCGTCTTCTCGCCGCAAATACCTCGAGGTCCGGGGCAGAGCCCCCGGTCCGACCACCACCACGGGCCTTGACCGCCGGACTCAGGACGCCACTCTGGCCGCAATCAGAGGAGCATCACCATGCCGTCCGACCCCTTCTTCCACCCCGTCTCCGGCTTCGACCTGCCCCGCTTCGCCGGCGTGCCGACCTTCATGCGCCTGCCGCACGTCCCGCCCGGGCACGCGCGTTTCGATGAAGTCGAGATCGGACTCACCGGCGTGCCCTGGGACAGCGGCACCACCAACCGCCCCGGCCCGCGCCACGCGCCGCGCCAGCTGCGCGACGCCTCGACCATGATCCGCGCCCAGCACGCGGTGACCGGCCAGCGCCCGTTCGAGGCCGCCAACTGCGCCGATCTCGGCGATGTCGGCCCGAACCCTGCCGACATTCCCGACAGCATGGACCGGATCACCAGCTTCTACGGCGATCTGGTGCAGGCCGGCATCCGCCCCCTCACGGCGGGCGGCGATCACCTGACCTCGCTGCCGGTGCTGCGCGCGCTGGCCAAGGATGGCCCGCTGGGCATGGTGCACTTCGACAGCCATACGGATCTCTACAAAAGCTACTTCGGCGGCACGATGTACACCCACGGCACCCCCTTCCGCCGCGCGGTGGAGGAGGGCCTGCTCGATCCGGCCCGCGTGATCCAGATCGGCATCCGGGGCAGTATGTACGACACCGAGGACGTGGATTTCGCCGCCGCCAACGGCATCCGCATCGTCCGGATCGAGGAATTCTTCGACCGCGGCCCCGAGGCCGTCATGGAAGAGGCCCGCGCCGTGGTCGGCGACCTGCCCACCTACGTCAGCTACGACATCGACTTCGTGGACCCCACCTTCGCGCCCGGCACCGGCACGCCCGAGGTGGGCGGCCCGAACAGCTACCAGGCGCTGCAGGTCTGCCGGGGTTTGCACGGGCTCAACATCGTCGGCGCCGACATGGTCGAGGTCTCGCCGCCCTTCGACGCCAGCGGCAACACCGCCTTCCTGGGCGTGACCGTCATGTTCGAACTGCTCTGCGCGATGCTCGCCGGGCGGGGCTGAGACCCGCTCAGTCGTCCACGGGCCGGATCAGCTTGCGCTCCAGCACGCGCAGCACGGTCTTCAGGTCGTGCCCCCGCTTGAGCACCTGCCCGTCCATGCCGATCACCGCGTATTGCCCCTGCCTGTTGCGCAGGCGGGGGCGCTTCTCGATACGGTAGAGCGGGTGTTCGGCGGTGCGGCGGAAGACCGAGAAGACGGCAACTTCGCGCAGCGAGGAAATGCCGTAGTCGCGCCACTCCCCCGCAGCCACCATGCGTCCGTAGAGCGACAGGATCACGTTCAGCTCGGTCCGGTGGTACGAGACCACCTCGGGCTGGGGTCCGCCGGGAAAGGGCGTCAGGCTGTTCATGATACCGATCTTGCCTCGCAACCGCGCGAAATCAAGGGTCTTGCCCGGTGAATTGAGCGCAACCTCCCCGCGCCCAGGCCGCTGCCGCAGGCCTCAGCCAAGATCGGCAGCCGCCTCGCGGTCGCACAGGATGGTCACGTGGGGATGCAGCAGAAGCGCCGAGGCCGGGCAAGTGGCGTCTGGCGGCCCGGCCACGGCCCGTGCCAGCGCTGCCCGCTTGGCGGCGCCCGTGGCGACCAGCAGGATGCGCCTCGCCTCGAGGATCGTGCCGATCCCCATGGTCATGGCCTCGCCCGGAACAGCCTCGCCCTCGGGGAAATCGGGGGCATTGGCCGCCCGCGTTTCCTCGGCCAGGCGCACCACCCGGGTGCGGCTGTCAAAGCGCGCGCCCGGCTCGTTGAAGGCGATGTGCCCGTTGCGCCCGATGCCCAGCAGTTGCAGCCCGATTCCTCCGGCGCGGGCGATGGCGGCTTCGTAGCTGCTTGCCTCCGCCTCGGCATTGCCCAAGCCCGCGGGCATATGCGTCTCGCCCATCGCGACATGGTCGAAGAGATTTCGGCGCATGTAGGCGGCAAAGCTGGCGGTGTGCTCGGGGCCAAGCCCGCGGTATTCGTCGAGATTGAAGCTCGTTGTGCGGGAAAAGTCGGCCCGACGGTCGCGCGCGGCCGCGACCAGCCGGGCATAGATTGCCAGCGGTGTCCGGCCGGTGGCCAGCCCGATCACGGGTCGCCCCGAACCTGCCACATGCCCGGCGATCATCATGGCGGCCGCCGTGGCCACCGTGTCGGCGTCGTCAAGTACCCGCAGCCTGGGGCGGGACACGACGCCATCTCTTTCGGCAAGGCTCACGCGGTGACCTCCTCGAGCCGGTCGCAGAGGGTCAGCGCCGCCGCCCGGGCGGCCCCCATGGCGCCGGCCCGGTTGCCCAGCCGGCTGATGCGGCAGGCGACGGGCTCTGGCGAAAGTTGGGCCAGCTCGGCCTCGACCCGGGCCAGCAGGTCGGCACCGGATCCGATGCCGCCGCCAAAGACCACCAGCGCCGGGTCGAGCACCGCCTCGATGGACAGGACCGCTCGGGCCACGCGTCCGGCAAGCTCCTGCAGGACCTCTTCCATCAGCGGATCGGGCGTGCCGTCGCGGGTCAGTTCGCGAAAGGTCGTGCCGGGCCGTGTACCGCCACGCGCCCGGTAGCTCTCGGCCAGCACCTCACCCGCGACTACGCTTTCCAGTGCGCCGATTTCGTGGACCCCCGGATCGGCGGGATCGCCGCCGATCGGCAGCCAGGCGATTTCGCCCGCCGCGCCGCGCGCCCCGCGCAGCATCCGGTCGCCCCAGGCAAGCCCCATGCCGATGCCGGTTCCCAGGGCCACGAAGGCCAGCCCGCCCTCGCGCACCGCAGCGCTGTCCGCGCCGTGCCCGCGCCAGCACTCACCGAGCGCTGCCAGCGTCACGTCGTTCTCGACCGCCACCGGCAGGCCCAGCCGCGCGGAAAGCGCGCCGCGCAGGTCCCGCGAGGGCATGGCAGGCAGGTTCGGCGCGCGGCTGAGGTCGCCGGTCACCGGATGCACCGTCCCGGGCAGGCCGATGCCCGCAGCCAGCACGGGTCCGGCGTCTCCGGCATCAATGGTCAGCTGCGCAAGGTGCCGCGCAATGAGGTCGGGTACCGCTTCTCCGCCCGCCCGAGGGGTGGCATCGCGCGCCTCCGCCAGCACGGTGCCCGCAAGATCGCAAATCACCGACTGCACCTTGGTGCCGCCCACGTCGCAGCCGAACAGCAGGCCCGTGCCGGACATCCCGCTGTCGGGCGCACCCTGCCGAAGCGCCCGCGCAAGCCGGGTCCGGGCGCTGGCCGAAGGTCCGGCGCCCAACGTCCTATCGGAGACCGCCTGGGTCATGCACGGCCCGTCGCTTTCTCCGTCTCCGGATCGAAGAGATGCACCTTGCCCGGCGCGGTGACCGCGGTGACGGTGCTGCCGATGGCCGGAATCTCGTGCCCGGGGGCCGAGCCGATGACCGCGTGGCCGCCAGTTTCGAAATGGACCAGTGTCTCGGGGCCCAACGGCTCGACCGCGGTGACCGTGCCGCTCAGAACCATGCCTCCCGACTGCGGGGTCTCGCCCACGCGCAGGTCGGCGGGTCGCAGGCCTGCCAGTACTGCAGGCGCACCCTCGGCCAGCTCCATGCCCGCACCGGTCTGGCGGGCGGGCAGGATGTTCATCGAGGGCGTGCCGATGAAGCGCGCGGTGAAGACATCGACGGGGTTGTCGTAGATCTCCATCGGCGGGGCGGCCTGCAGGATATGGCCGTCCTTCATCACCACGATACGGTCGGCCATGGTCATGGCCTCGACCTGATCGTGGGTCACGTAGGCGATCGTCGTGCCAAGCCGCTGGTGCAGGGCTTTGATCTCGATCCGCATCTGGGCGCGCAGCTGCGCATCGAGGTTCGAGAGCGGCTCGTCGAAGAGGAAGGCCGCCGGATCGCGCACCATGGCCCGGCCGATGGCGACCCGCTGCCGCTGGCCGCCCGACAGCGCCGAAGGCCGCCGGTCCAGCAGATTGGTCAGGTCCAGCATCTGCGCCGCATCCTCGACCTTGGCGTTCTTCTCCTCCTTCGACATCTTCGACGTATAAAGACCGAAAGCGATGTTCTGGCGCACGCTCATGTGCGGGTAGATGGCGTAGTTCTGAAAGACCATGGCGATGTTGCGCGCCTTGGGGTCGACCTCGTTCACCAGCCGCCCGCCGATGCGCACCTCGCCGCCCGAAACCTCTTCCAGCCCCGCGATCATGCGCAGCGTGGTGGACTTGCCGCAGCCCGAAGGGCCCACGAAAACGACGAACTCGCCATCGGGCACCTCGAGGTCGATGGAGTGGATCACCTCGGTCCGGCCATAGGATTTCACAAGGGATTTCAGCTCGATGGTTGCCATTCAGCAGGCCTCCGTCAGGGCGTTGAAGGCGGCGTCCAGCGCCTCGGCCGCCCGTGTTTCCTGCGCGTGCCGGGCGCGCGCAGTGTCCTCGAAGCGCGACAGCACCGCGCGGTAGGCGGTGATCGCCTCGGCCATGGCCACGGGGGCCGGGCCGCCGAAGCGGTCGCGCACCGCCACGAAGTACTCGGGGGACACCGCCTCGGCGAAGCCCGCCTCGTCCATGGTCGTCTCGCGGTCCGTGGCCTCGCGGAAGGCCGCCGCGAAGGGTGTGAAGCCCGCGCTCAGGCTGGCGCCCTCGGCCACCACGGCCTTCGCTGTCGCTGCCGCGATCTCGTGTGCCTGACGGAAGGACAGGCCTTCGTGGCGGACAAGCGTGTCGGCCAGCTCGGTGATGGTGATGCAGGCGCGGTCGATATTGGCCGCGACCCGGTCGGGGTTGATCTTCAGCGCCGGCACGAAGGCCGCCAGCAGGCGCAGCACCCGGCTGCCGGTCTCGAATGCGCCGTAGCCCGCCTGCTGGCTCTCGCCCTCGCTGTCGTTCATGTCGGTGAAGGGCGTGTTGTGCATGATGTCCTTCATCATGCGGGCCTTCCCCATGGCCTGGCTCGACAGGTGGCGCATGTGCTCGATGGGCACCGGATTGCGCTTCTGCGGCATGATCGAGCTGATCTGCACAAAGGCATTGGGCACGTAGATCTGCGCCACCTCGAAGCTCGACCAGACCTGGAAATCCTGGATCAGCCGCCCGAGGTGCAGGAACAGCAGCTCGACGGCCGCATAGGCGCCGGTGGTGTAGTCCACGGCCGCGATGCAGGAATAGCTGTTGCGCTGCGGCGCGCCGAAGCCCAGCAGCTCGGCCACCAAGGCGCGGTCCACCGGGAAGCCGCTCGTGGTGATCGCGGCGGCCCCCATGGAGCTCAGGTCCGCCACGGCATGGGCCGCCTCGAGCCGCTCGATGTCGCGGATCAGCACCTCGATCGCCGCGCCAAGATAGTGACCAAACGTGGTGGGCTGCGCCGGCTGGCCGTGGGTATAGGCCACGATCAGCGTCTCGGCCTCGCGCTCGGCGGTGTCGATCATGGCCGACAGCAGCGCGCGCGCCTCGTCCAGCAGGGCCGCAAGCCGCGCCTTCAGCGCCATCTTGAACAGCGTGTGGTCGATATCGTTGCGCGACCGCGCGGTGTGCAGCCGCCCGCCGGTGTCGGCGCCGACGCGGGCCTTCAGCTCGGCCTCGCGCAGGAAAAAGTAATCCTCGACCTCGCCGGTGTATTCGAGCTGGGCCGGGTCCACCGTCTCGTCGATCTCGACCAGCGCACGGGCGATCCTGCCCGCCACGTCGCGCTGCAAGATACCGGTCTTTTCCAGCATCACCAGATGCGCCCGGTCGATGCGGCGGAACCCCTCGGCGTGGTCGTCGCGCGCGTGATCGAAGAGTGGCGCAAGCACCGTGTCCTTGTAGACCGGGTCGGGAAAGCGCGTCCGGTCGTCTGTCGCATTGGTGTTCATGGTCCTGTCCGTGTTCATCCCTTCAGCCCCGCCAGCATCACGCCGCGCACGATGAAGCGCTGCAGCAGCAGGAAGACGACCAGCGTGGGGATCGTGGCCAGCGCCGCGCCCGTCATGATCTTTTCCCACTGCACCTGCTGTTCCACGGCGAAGGAGGTCAGGCCGATGGGCAGGGTGTAGAGCTCCTTCGAGGTGGTCACGATTAGCGGCCAGAAGAAGGCGGTCCAGTTTCCGAGGAAGGTGAAGATCGCCAGCGCCGAAAGCGCCGGCGTGACCAGCGGCATGGCGATCTTCCACCAGATGGTGAATTCGTTCAGCCCGTCGATGCGCGCCGCCTCGAGGAAGTCGTCGGGCACCGTCTCGAAGAACTGCTTCATCAGGAAGGTGCCGAAGCCGGTCATCATGCCCGGGAACATGATGCCCCAGTAGCTGTCCAGCCAGCCGAAATTGGCCGACATCAGGTACCACGGGATCACCAGCATCTCGGTCGGGATCATCAGCGTCGACAGGATCGCGATGAAGACGAACTGCCGACCGCGGAACCGGAACTTGGCGAGCGTGTAGCCGACGAGGCTGTCGAAGAAGCAGTTCGAGGCGGTCACGCAGATCGCCACGATGGTCGAGTTCACGAACCAGCGCAGAAAGCCGTTCTCGGTCAGAAGCTGCACGTAGTTGGCAAGCGTCGGGCTCTCGGGGATCAGCCGCAGGTCATAGACCTGCCCCGCGGTCTTGAGCGAGGTCGAGAACATGAACAGCAGCGGCGTGATCATCAGCATTCCGCCGATGAAGAGCACCGTCCAGAGCAGGATCCGCCCCGGTCGGATCCGGGCCTTGGGCAGGGGCATGTCGGTTGCGGTGGCGGACATCAGCGTTCCCTCAGGACCCAGAGTTGCAGGAGCGAGACGATCAGCAGGATCGTGAAAAGCACCACGGTCTGCGCCGCGGCGGCGCCCATCTGGAAGGACGAAAAGGCGGTCTGGTAGATCATCAGGACCAGCGGCTTGGTGCTGTTGAGCGGCCCGCCGGGGTCGTTGTTGGTCATGTTGTAGACCTGGTCGAAGATCCGCAGGAATCCGATCGAGCTGAAGACGACGAGAAAGACCGTCGTGGGCTTCAGCAGCGGCAGGGTGATCTTGCGCAGGATCGCCCAGTCGCCCACTCCGTCGATGCGCGCGGCCTCGTAGTAGGTGGTGGGAATGGCCCGCAGGCCCGCCATGAAGATGATGATCTGGAACCCGAGCCCCGCCCAGATCGCCGTGACCATGATCGAGGGCAGTGCCCATGTGGTCGAGCGCAGGAAGTCCATCTGCCCCATGCCCATCTGGCTCAGCACCGAGTTGATGATGCCCGTGGGCGCCGGCTGATAGAACCAGCGCCAGACCCAGGCCATGGCCGAGGCGGTGGTCAGGAACGGCAGGAAGTAGAGCGCGCGCAGGAAGTTGTGCGCAAAGCGGACCTTGTCGAGGAAGTAGGCGATGGTGAAGGACACCACCAGGCTGATCGGCGTGCCCATGATCAGGTAGGCAAAGGTGTTGCGGAAGACCTGCCAGAAGTCCTCGTCCGCGAACATCTCGCGGTAGTTCTCGAGCCCGATGAACTTGGGCGGCCGCATCAGGTTCCACTCGGTGAACGACAGCCGGAAGGCGTCGAGCGTCGGGTAGAAACGGATGACGCTGTAGAACAGCACCGGCAGGGCCAGGAACCCCCAGACCCAGAGCGCGCGGCGCACCCGCATCGACAGCCGCGGCGCCGCTGGCTGGTCGTCGGGCGGGTGGGTGTCGGTCGTTGCCATGACGTCGGCGCTCCTTTCAGATCGCGTGGGCCCTGCGGGGATCATCTGCTGCGGCGGAAAGCGGGACGGCGCCCGGCGGACCGGGCTGCCGCATGTACGGGCCCGGACCTGTGCCGGCCGGGCCCTGCGGCGAAAGGGGCAGGGCCCCTCCCGCCGGTGCGCTTACTGGTAGTCGTCGATGATGTCCTGCTCTTCCTCGGCAGCTTCGGCGACGCTTTCCGCGACCGGCTGATCCTCCAGGAAGATGCGGTTCGTCATGTCCATGATCACCTGCCGCTGGGCGGCCTCGTCGTAGAAGGTGGTCGTGTGGGCATACTCGAGACCCTTCAGGAACGGCCCGTAGATCGGGTCGGCCAGGTTCTCCTCGGTCAGCGCCGCTTCGGGGCTGGCGGGCAGTTCGCCCACGACCTCGAGCCAGACCTGCATCGCCTCGGGCGAGGTGATGAACTTCAGGAACTTCTCGGCAGCTTCCAGCTCCTCGCCCTCGGCCCCGGCACCGATGCCGTTGGCAAAGTAGGAGGCGTAGTTGGACTGCAGCCCGTCCGCATTGGCCGGAAGCTCGGCCACGCCCCATTCGAAGTCCTCGATGGACGAGAAGGACCCAAGCCGGAAGGTGCCGTCGATGGTCATCGCCGCGCGGCCCGCACGGAAGGCGGCCTGCCCTTCGTCCATGAAGCCCGGCGTGCCGATGCCGTGTTCCTTGTCGAGGTCGGTGTACCACTCGGTCGCGGCCACGCCAGCCTCGTCGTTGTAGGTCACCTCGGTGTAATCGTCGTTGTAGGGCGCGCCGCCGAACTGGCGGACGAGCACTTCACGCCACCAGTGGTGATCCTGGCCGCCCATCTCGACCGTCAGGCCGACCTGGGTGTAGTTGCCCGCGTCGTCCTTCTTGGCCAGCGCAGCGCCGGTCTCGACCAGCTCGTCGAGCGTTTCCGGCGGCCCGCCGATGCCGGCCTCCTCGAAAAGCGCCTTGTTGTAGAACAGCGCCAGCGACCGGACCGCGGTCGGCAGGCCGTAGTAATCGCCGTTGCGTTCCATGGCGCTGACGATCGGGAAGAAGGTCTCCTCGATCATCTCGTCGGGGAAGGCCTCCTTCGACAGCGGCTGAAGCACGCCGCCGTTCACGAAGTTGTCCGTCCAGCCGTAGAAAAGCTGCAGCACGTCGGGGCCGTTGCCGGCCATGTTCGCCGCGATCACGCGCGTCTGGTAATCCGAGTAGGGGAAAGTCACCTGCTCCACCGTGATGTCGGGGTTCTGTTCCTCGAACATCTCGATCAGCTGGTCCATCGCCGTGACGCGGGTCTCGTAGATGTACTGCCAGTACTCGATCTCGACCGCCTGCGCGCCGCTGGCTGCGAAGAGGGCCGTGCCCGAAAGCAGGGCCGCCGTCATGTGTCTTTTCATTTGAACCTCCGTTGGATGCGACGCGGGGCCGCCAGGATGAGCGCGTCTTCTTCGGAGCGATGCCTGCGTCCGCTGCGCGCTTGTCCCGAAGGCACACCCCCGGGATCTGCGGCAAAGGCTGCATGGAGGACCTCTCCGAGTCAATAAGATAATTAACTTGAGTTAAGTGAAGACCCCTGCAAGAGTTGACAGAGGTGGCGGCAGGGTCAGACTCCGGGCCCTCCATCACAGGCAAGGTGAGTTCCGTGACCAGAACAGTGGCGCCGACCGACAGTACGCATCGCAGCCCCCGGGGCGCCCTCGCGCTGGGCAAGAACCCCGGCCGCTCCCGGTCGCACAACAGGCGCGTGCTGCTGGAACTCCTGCGCCGCAACGGCCCGCAGGGGCGCAAAGCGCTGGCCGATCTCGCCGGCATCTCGACCCAGGCGGTGGCCAATATCATCGAGGAACTGGTCGCCGACGGCCTGCTGCTTGATATGGGACGCAAGCGGACGGGCCGGGGTCTTCCGCCGATCCAGTACGCCATCAACCCCGACGGCGCCGTGACCATCGGGCTCGAGATCTCGGTGGGCGAACTGACGGCCACGCTGCTCGACCTCGGCGGCAACCTGCGGCACGAGGAGCGCTTCTCGCTCGACGACATGCGCCCCGACGCCGTGCTGGCCCTGATCGGCGACGAAGTCCGCCGCCTGATCGCCCGCCAGTCCGCGCGCCTGATGGGCGTGGGCGTCGTGATGCCCGGCCCCTTCGGCATCGAGGGCCTCTCCGGTGTCGGCCCGACAACGCTGAAGGACTGGACCGACATCGACGTGGCCGGGCGCCTTTCGGGCGACCTCGGCGTGCCGGTGGTGGTCGACAACGACGCCAACGCCGCCGCCGTGGGCGAGATGCTCTTTGGCAAGGGCCAGAACGTCGGGCATTTCTGCATGCTCTACTTCGGCGCCGGCATCGGTCTCGGCGCCATCGTGCAGGATCAGCCCCTGCGCGGCGCCTTCGGCAACGCGGGCGAGATCGGCCATATTCCGGTGGCGCCCGGCGGGCTGCCCTGCCAATGCGGCCAGTCCGGCTGCCTCGAGGGCTACGCCTCGATCCACGCGCTCTCGGGCTATCTCGGCTCGTCCGACCGGGTGCTGCGCGCCGACGAGATCCGCGCCCGCATCGACGCGGGCGATCCCGCCATCGACGACTGGCTGGCGTCGGCCGCGCCGCATCTCGCCACCATGATCGGCATGATCGAGAACATCTTCGACCCGCAGACCGTCATCCTCGGCGGCAAGCTGCCCGGCCGCCTGCTCGACGATCTCGTGGCGCGGCTCAAGGTGCCGCCCTCGGTTGCCAACCGCCCCTCGCGGGTGCTGCCCCGCGTCCAGCGCGGGCAGGCGGGGCAGGGCTCCGCCGCGCTTGGCGCCGCGGCGCTGCCCTTTTTCAACGCCATCACCCCCCAGCTCGACCTGGCCGAGCCCGTACCGGTCCCACAGGAGTAAGACATGAGTGTTCACGACCGTCTCGCCGCCCGCGAAGCCCGCCCCGCGCTGATGCGCCTCGACCGGGCGCTGTCACGGCTGGGCTCGGTCCTCACGGTCATGAACACCGGCGCGCACCCCGATGACGAGCATTCCGGCCTCTTGGCCTGGTTCCGCTACGGCCTCGGCATGCGCGTGGTCATCGCCTGTTCCACCCGCGGCGAAGGCGGCCAGAACGCCCTGGGCCCCGAACGCGGCAGCCTGCTCGGCCTCCTGCGCACGCGCGAGATGGAAGAGGCCGCCCGCGTGATCGACTGCGACGTCGCCTGGACCGGCTTCGGCATGTCCGACCCGCAGCACGATTTCGGCTTTTCCAAGGACGGCGACGCCACCTTCGCCCGCTGGGGTGAGGAGCTGATCACCGCCCGCATGGCGCGCGTCTACCGCCTGTACCGGCCTGACGTAATCCTGCCCACCTTCCTCGACGTGCCGGGCCAGCACGGCCACCACCGCGCCATGACCCGCGCCGCCGCCAATGCCATCGCGCTTGCCGCCGATCCCGCGGGCCTGCCCGACACCAACCTGCCCGCATGGCAGGTCAGCCACCACTATCTGCCCGCCTGGGGCGGCGGTGGCGGTACCTATGACGACACCGTGCCGCCGCCCCCCGCCACCCTGCGGATCGAGGCCGCCCCCCGCGACGCCGCCACCGGCGCCTCCTATGCCGAGATCGGCCAGTGGTCGCGCCTGCGTCACGCCACGCAGGGCATGGGCAGCTGGTCCGACACGCCCCAGACCGCCTGGAACCTGCACCGCGTGAACGGCACCCCCGAAACACGGCTGGCCGAGGATCTGCCCTGCACGCTGGCCGACCTCGCGCCCCTCTCGGGCCCGGCCACCGAGGATGTCGCCGCCGCCGCCGCCGCCATCGAGACGGCCCGTGCCACCTTCCCAGATGCGGAAGCGCTGCTGCCCCATCTGGCAAAAGCCGACGCGCACCTCGAGGCCGCGCAGTCCCGCCTCTCGCCGGATTTCGCCGAGGCGCATGGCCACCGGATCGCCCGCAAGCGCCGCGAACTGGCCCACGCCATGGCAGAGGCCGCAGGCCTCTCGCCCGTCACCTCGCTCACGCCCTCGCGCCTTATCCCCGGCAGCCGCGCCACCCTGCACGTCGCCCAGTCCACGCCCTGCGCCGCAGAGGGCATCACCCTCACCCCGCGCCTGCCCGAGGGCTGCACCGCGCCGGCCACCCCGCTCGACGGGGCCAGCGCCGACATCCCCGTCGACGTGGCGCCGGACGCGCTGATCCCCGCGCCGTTCCTCGAAGGGTTCGACCCGCTTGGCGGCAACGGCCATGGCTGGCTCGATCTCTCGGCCACCATCGCCGGCCGCCAGGTGGCCCTGCCGCTCGACCTCGAGGAGCCGGTCCAGCTCACTCCCGCCCGCACCGTCACTCTGACGCTCACGGCCTTCGTCCGCAGCACCCGCGACACCGGCCCGCTCACCGCCACGCTCACCGACGAGACGCCACTGACCTTCGACGCGCCCGAGGGATGGCAGGTCGACCAGCAGGGCCGCCGGGTCACCGTCACGCCCGCCAAGGGCGCCGGTCTCACCACGCTGACCCCAATGGTGGACGGCGCCCCCGCACACACCGCCGCAACGGCGGACTACCCGCACACGGGCCCCGTCACCCTGCTGCAACCCGCCATGCTCAAGGTGCTGACGCTGGACCTCGCCCTGCCCGAGGGCGCGCGCATCGCCTACATCGGCTCCGGCGATAGCGTCGGCGCGTGGATGCACCGCATCGGCCTCGACGTCACCCTCATGGACCGCATCCCGGCGGAAGAGGATTTCTCCGGCTTCACGACGGTGCTGGTGGGGGTCGTGGCCTTCGGCAACCGCCCCGACCTCGCCGCCACCATCCCCCGCTTGCATGCCTTCACAAGGGCCGGAGGCCACCTCGTCACGCTCTACCAGCGCCCTGACCAGGGCTGGGACCCGCAGGCGACGCCACCACGCCCCCTGACCATCGGTCGGCCTTCCCTGCGGTGGCGCGTCACCGATCCCGCCGCCGTGGTCACCGTGCTCGCACCGGATCACGCGCTGCTCACCACCCCGAACGCCATCGGCGCGGAGGATTTCGAGGGCTGGGACAAGGAGCGCGGGCTCTACTTCGCCTCCGACTGGGACGAGGCCTACACCCCGCTCCTCTCCATGTCCGACCCGGGCGAAGAGGCGCTCACCGGCGCGCTTGTCTCGGGGGCCGTGGGTGCGGGGCGCCACACCCATTGCAGCCTCGTCCTGCACCACCAGCTCGACCATCTCGTACCGGGTGCCTTCCGCCTGCTTGCCAACCTCGTCCAGCCGGCCTGACCTCAACCCCGCGGCCCGGCCGCCGCGGGGGCACCCGTTCCCAAAAGGCCACGCCATGCCCCGCCAGCCCGAGCCCGACCACGGCCCCGCCGCCGAGCCCGCCGGTACGGGCATCGGTCTGGCATGGCTGCTCTCCGACATGACCCTCGTCACCGGCATGACGGTGCTGGTGAAGATGACCGGCACGGCGCTGCCCTCGGTGCAGGTGGTCTTCCTGCGCGCGCTGATCGGGCTCCTGCTGATCCTGCCGCTGATCTGGAAACGCCGGCGCGACCTGCTCGCCCTGCACCAGCCCTGGCGAAACGGGCTCCGGGTGCTCTGCAACGCCATGGCGCTCAACGCCAACTTCTACGCGCTGGCGGCGCTGCCGCTCGCCATGGTCAATGCCATCGGCTACCTGCGCCCCATCGTGACCATGGTGCTCTCGATCCTGCTGCTGGGCGAGCTGATCCCCCGCGCCCGCTGGGTCGGCGCCGCGGGCATCGTCGCCGGCGTGGCGATCGCCACCGGCCCGCAGATCGCCGCCTCCCTGAAGGGCGGCGCGCCGGGCGCGCTGCCCCTCGCGGGGCTCGCCGCCGCTTTCCTGTCGGTCCTCTTCGGTGCGCTGGCGCTGGTGCAGACCCGCGCCCTGCGCCGCGAAAGCCCCACCGTGATGATGCTCTTCTACACCCTCGGCCTCACGGTTCTGACCGCCCTGCCGGCCGCCCATGCCTGGCAGCCGGTGGCGCGGGAAACCTGGCCCGCGCTGCTGGGGATCGGCGCGCTCGCCCAGGCCGGGCAGTACTGCTTCCTGCGGGCCTACCGCGCGGCCGAAGCCTCGGCGCTGGCACCGCTCTCCTACGGATCGATTCTCTTCGCCACCGGCGCGGGGTGGCTCTTCTTCGGCGAGGTGCCGGCCTGGAACCTCCTGCTCGGCGCCTGCGTCATCCTCGCTTGCCTGCTCTGGACCTGGCGCCGCACGCGCCCCTGACGCAGCTGCCACCGGCTTCTTCTTGCCCCAAATACCTCGGGGGAGTCGCGGCCCCGCCGCGACGGGGGCAGCGCCCCCGGACCACGCCGCCAAAGTTTCCGATCCGCTCCACGCGCCCGCGCGGCAGGCTCGTTTGCGATGCTTTCGCCGCAAATCACGTCTTGCCGTGCGGCTGGCGCAGGCGTAGACGCGTCGGTGGGACCCCCCTCCCAACGAGGGACAGGCGTTGTCCCAAATTCATCCATATATTTCATGAGCTTGGATCCTCCTTGTCGGGGCGCTGTGTCGCTGGTGTGTCAAACAGCGTATCGGTGACGGTCTTGTCCTCGATCGCGTGGGCGTAGGTTCGCAGCACCGTGGTGGCATCCTTCCAGCCGCCACGCTCTGCCACGGTCTTCACGTCATAGCCGTTCCGCAGCATCGAGGTGGCGAAGCCATGCCGGCAGCAATGGGGCGTCAGGCGCTCGATCCCGGCGCGGGCGGCGACGTTGTTCCATGGGCCCCGAACACTGCCGCGACCGGCGTAGCCAAACACGCTCTCGTCCGGCTTGCGGTTCGAGGGGATGCTCTCCAGTGCCCGGACGAGGTCCGGCTGAAGGTGGGCAATCCGGCTCCACGGCCGAGGCTTGTGCAGCTGGATTTTCGCGGTTGATCCGGCCAGGTCGACATCCCGCCACTGAAGGCGGCAGGCTTCCCCGACCCGCGCGGCGGTGCCATACATGAACAAGCAGATGGCTGCGAGGTGCGGCAACCCGTCCTGCTCGGCCTGACGGGCGAAGGCGCGCACCCATGCCAGGGTGGCTGGCGTCTTGATCGCAGGGTTTTCGCTGTAGCGCTTCACGGAGAGCCGCTGGCACCAGCCAAGCTCGGCCGCGTGATTGATCGCGGCCTGCGTTGGCTTGATCACCTGTCGGTTCCAGGTCGGCTCTGCCGCATGCGGATAGATCTTCCGCGCGGCTTGGCGGATCTTTTCGGCGCGGACCTCGTCGACGGGCATGTCCTTCCAGAAATCCGCAAGGCGCAGCAGGAACCGCTCCGGCTTTTCGGCGTCCAGATATGCGGTGAAGACCTGCGCCATCGTCAGCCCTGCGCCCGGCCCGTCCAACTTCCGGTCCCATGCCTTGGCTTCCGTTTCTGCCTTGATCCGCTCGGCGATGTTCCGGTCAGACGTGCCCGTAGAGCCGCGTAGTCGCCTGCCGGAAACCGTCCCTCGGAAGTGCCAGACGTCGCCGCGTCGGTAGAGGGTGAGGGGCATTGGATTGCCTCCATGAACGAGTTCACATGATGCGGAAACATGACCTTGCGACGCCCCAGCTTGGCGTAGGCCCCCAGCTCTGCCACCTTCTCGTTCACCGTCCGGGCCGACATGCCGAGGTGTTCGGCAAGGTCGGTCGGGGTGGTGTACTCGGGATGCAGGCGGGATACGGGCATCTGGTCCTCCGCAGGATGACGTCAGTGGGCCGAGCGCGTAGCGGACGGGTTGCGGCGATAACCGGGGGCGCGACGCGCGGCCTCGAATTTCAGGATCACCTCGACGTGCGATGGCAGCAGGAACATCGCCTGCCCCATGGCGTAGAAGGCGCCGTACTGCCGCGCCTTCTGCCGCAGCGTTCGTGCAGACAGGTGGATGCCCTGCTCTGCCATGAGTTGGCACCAGCCTTCGGGTGTCCGCCCTCCTTCAACAATTTGGTCCATCATGCGCTCCTTTCTGCATGCCCCAGCAGTACTTGCCCCTGCTGGCTTGAGGCAATGAAATGAGATACAATAGGATCAAATTGAAAATTTTGCGCAGTATATTGCGCATACCGGTAGTTGGGAGTGCAGGGAATGGCGGAGTACAGGTTCGGCCCACGGCCTGAGAACGACGACGAAGCCTCCGAGGCGATGGAGCGCGAGCTGTTCCAAGAAGAGTGTGAACGGCGGCGAGACATCTGCCAGCCCCACATCCGCCTGAAGGCGCTGCGCAAGGCTCACAAGCTGTCCCAGGAGGAGATGGCAGAGGTGCTGCACGTCAGCCGCCGGACCCTCCAGGACTTCGAGCGCGGCAAGCGCGCGATCCCCTCAGACGCGGTCGCGCGGCTCTATGGTCGCTTCAACTGCGACCTGCACGCCCTTTTCGTTGGTCAGCCCTATCCTATCAGCCGGGAAGACCGCGCGAGCTTCGTACAAGTGGGATTGGATGCGGTCTTCGAGCTTATGCGTTGGTTCCCAGACATGTCGGCCCAAGACGTCAGGCACTACGCCACGCTGACGGCTGAGCTGACGGAGCCAGGGGAAGATCCCGAGCTCGGTTGGCTGCTCGAAATGGTTGGCCGTAGGCGGGCCGAGGCGGAGGGCCTTCTGTGAGTTGGTGCTGGGCACGGACCAATAGGTAGATATGGCTGCCTCTGGCAGTCTTCTGCGCGCAGCCTGACACTTTCGGCCCAAAGCCGACCTCCGAAGTTCGCACTTATGCCGCATTGCGGCCTCCGCAAACCGGCCATTTGTGCTTTGTGCAGCAATCAGGGAAAAGAGGTGACCCAACGCCGACCCATTCAAACGTCCGCACTTCAAGTTTTAAACGATGAAGGCGGCCAACTGTTGAACGGTGGTTGTGGCAAATCACAACACATAGGAGTACTGCAGGCAGAGGCATTCAAGCAAGACAGCACCTACTGATAGCTAAAAGGTATGCGGCATGGCATCGAGATTCACAGCGCTTCCACTCGCCAGTGGCGAGAGCTTCACCCTCGAAACAGACCACAAGGGCGAACGCTGTGTCATTCTGGTCGATGGCGGCTTTGATGCTGTAACCGCCCCCCGACGGCATCGCTGTGCCAAGGTGGGATCGCAACAATCCTTAATGGGAGGCGGTCATGTCAAAGATTACCACGGTCGGACTGGATCTGGCGAAGAATGTGTTTCAGGTCCATGGAACTGATGCCCTTGGCAAAGCGGCCCTGCGCAAGAAGCTTCGAAGATGTCAGGTCGTGGAGTTTTTCACGAAGCTTCCGCATTGCCTTGTGGCGATGGAGGCCTGTGCAGGTGCTCATTTCTGGGGCCGGGAACTGACCCGGCTCGGGCACGACGTCCGGCTCATCCCGCCCGCCTACGTGAAGCCGTTCGTCAAGCGGCAGAAGAATGATGCGGCTGATGCGGAAGCGATCTGTGAAGCAATCCAGAGACCGAGCATGCGGACGGTGCCGATCAAGAGCGAAGACACGCAGGCAGCGG
>NZ_QBKN01000002.1 GCF_003054175.1 Allosediminivita pacifica | reverse complement strand
CCGTATCCACGATCACAAGATCAACCGCCTCGACGAACTGCTCCCGTGGAACTGGAAGTCGTAGGATCAGGCGACGGTATCAACCGGTCGGTTACCTCGCTCTCGCGGTCATAGCTTCGCCGGTTCGGGAGCCCCGTCAGTCCGTCATGGAGAGCCTGGTGTTCATTCTCGCGACGCATCTTTTCGGCCATCTCGTGCGTTCGGCGCAATTCGGTCTCGCGCCGAACATCCTCGGTCACATCAATGGCATTGCCGAAGCCGTTTACCCCATCGTCGTCATATTTGTTCGGGCTCAGAGATACCAATACCCATCGCTCACCCCGCTCGGGATGATTCACGCGATGACGAAACCGGACTGACTTTCCAGAATTGATCGCCCGGTGAATGTGCGCGATACTTGCCTCGCGATCTTCGCGGGGGACATTGGTATAGACTGCGAATCCATCCTCCTGGATATTTTCGCATGTCACCCCGAGGAGGGCCGGAAGCTGTGGGCTTACAAAGAGAAAGTGCAGCTTGCGATCGATCGTGAGGCGGAACTCGAATATCGCTCCTGGGGCATTGTCTGCCATGACGAGAAAGCGAGCATGCGCGCGGCGTAGCTCTTCCGAGGCTTGGTTGGCGCGTTTCTCGGCTTCCATTCGTTCGGTCGCGTCGAACATGAAGCCGAACCAGCGCGCGACGCTTCCGTTTTCGACGATGGGTTTTGCCGTCGCTGTGATCCAACGCTCGCCGCCTTCTGTCATTGTGGTGCGAAACGTTTGCGAGAACTGCTCAAGTGTCTCGCGTGATCGTTCGGTGTCCGCTATGATGGCGGGCAAGTCTTCTGGATGAACAGCGTCGAAGACCGATTGGCCATTTTCGGTGATCTCCTTGGCGGAGACGCCCATTAGTGCGGGCATGCGCGGTGTGAAGAACGGGAATTCGCTCTTGCCATTTTCATCGATACGAAATTCGTAAAGAGCCGCGGGAGCATTCCCGGCGAGGCTGCTCAGCCGCTTGTGCAGGTCTTTCAGTTCTTCGAATGCCATGGCGGCGCGGGCTTCGGTTTCTTCCTGTTTGGTTACGTCGAGGAGGTTCGCGAACCAGGCGGTTACGCCGTCGCCGATCTCCGATGGCTGGGCGGAAATCAGGAGCCTCCGCGCCCCCTGTTGCGGATGGTTCAGCGTATAGGAGCAACTGAAAGGGGTATGGGTTTCACGGGCTATTTCAAATTTTTCTATCAACTGCTGCGAATCGGATTCCGAGACATAACGCAAACAGGAAGTTGGATCCCGATGTAGAGTTTCGGCATCAACGCCGACCATCTCGGGCAGGCTTGCGCTGAAGTATGCGAAGGCCACGGTCCCGTCTGGCATTTCGCGGTACTCCCAGAGCGCGCCCGGGGCATTGTCGGCCAGCCGGTTCAGTCTGTCGTGCGATGCGCGGAGTTGCTCTGCCGTTTCTGCCGCGCGTCGTTCGGCGGCGACCTGGGCGGTGATGTCGGCCATGTTCCCGAACCAGATGGTTGATCCGTCCGGCTGTGTGTAGGGACGTGTCGTCAACATGACGGCGCGCATTCCGCGAGTCGGATGCGCGATGTGCAGCACCCTTTCGATCTCTTCTCCGGTTTGGCGCACGACCGAGATCTGCGCGGCAATCTCTCGTTTCTGGTCGGCATCGATGTGCTTGAAGACGGCGCGACCGTCGCGCTGGATCTCTTCCGCGGTTACGCCGAAGAGGTCCGGCATGCCTGCGCTATGGTAGGTATAGACCCATTGCCCGTCCACGGTGTCGACGCGCTCGTAGACAGCACCCGGGGCATTGTCCGCCATCTGGCGGAACCGGTTCAGCTGACGCTTGGCGGCCTCGGCGCTTTCCTCGAGGCGAAGCATGTCTTCCTGTTCAGGCGTGATATCCCGCATCAGGCAGATCAGTTCTGTCGGTCGTTCTGTTCCTCTGTCCTCTGGCCATCTCCCCGTGAGACGCAGCCAAAGCCAGCTGCCGTCTGGGCCCAGGGTCCGGAATCGAGTGTCGATCCCTCCCAGTGGACAGGTCTCGGCCATGTTTCGAAGCGAAGCCGAGACGTCCGCGTCTTCCGCATGAATGCGTTCGAGAAATTGTCCGAATGTCAGATCTCGGCCGTCCGGTAGGCCGAGAGCCGCAGCGCCCGGGCCAAAGGCGATGGTTCCAGAGCCCGGCCGGATCGTGACCGGGACGAAGCCATCGGCAAGAGGGGCGGGCAACGAGCCGCGTGCCCCGGCCAGCATTCCGTTTGCCGTTGCTCCTTGCTCTGAAGTCAATTCGACAAGGATCCCCGCAGTCGGATCTTCGCGGTCGACCCACTTGGCAAGTACTAGGGCGTCCAGATCGTCCGGCTCCGCGCTCCATGGTTCAGCGACCGGCCGATCGCGTGTGCCGCTTCTAAGCACGGTGACTGCCTTGATGACGCAGGCGGGGACCGGGGCTGCCTGCGTCGTGAGCCGGCGCGCACCGCGACTGAGTGCGAGCAATTCACCCCCGTCGGAGCAGAGCCAAACAGGGTGATCAAGAGCTTCGATGAAGTGTTTCATTCTTCCAAAAAAGGCAGAACCGGTCGCCTGTCGTAGGCAACCTTCACCGCGCAAGCCTGCATGGAAAATCTTAAGGTGACGCTTCGCGCGGTGCGTCTGGAGACCGCTCGATATTTGCACCGGTCGAACTTGACAGGAACATTGCTTCGCATGTCATGATCGGCCCAGGGACCAGGGAGGAAAACTGGCATGTCGACCACGAAAATTCTGGGGGCCGCGGTTGCCGCGTTCGCCCTCACGGGCACTGCTGCGCTGGCGGACATCACCATCGCCCATGTCTATGGCAAGACCGGTGCGCTCGAAGCCTATGCCGAGCAGAGCCACATCGGCCTGATGCTCGGCCTCGAATACGCGACCGACGGAACGATGGAGATTGACGGAGAGCCGGTCACCGTCATCGAAAAGGACACGCAGCTCGATCCGGCGACTGCCCGGGCCGTTCTGGCCGAGGCCTACGGCGACGACGGCGCGCAGATCGCCGTCGGGCCGGTGAGTTCCGGCGTGGCGCTGGCCATGCTGCCGGTCGCTCAGGAATATGAACGCCTTCTGATCGTCGAGCCCGCCGTCGCGGACTCGATCACGGGCGAATCCTGGAACCGCTACATCTTCCGTACCGGGCGCAACTCTTCGCAGGATGCGATCTCGAATGCCGTGGCCCTCGGGGGCGAGGGGGTGACCATCGCCACGCTCGCACAGGACTATGCCTTCGGTCGCGATGGTGTGGCCGCCTTCAAGGAGGCGCTGGAAGGCACGGGCGCGACGCTGGCGCACGAGGAATACGTGCCCACCGACACCACCGACTTCACCGCCGCGGCGGAACGCATCTTCAACGCGATGGAGGGTGTCAAGGGCGAGAAGAAGCTCTTCATCATCTGGGCTGGCGGCGGCAACCCCATGGGCAAGATCAACGCCATGGACCCGTCGCGCTTCGGCATAGAGATCGCGACCGGGGGCAACATCCTTGCCGCGCTGACGGCCTACAAGGAGCTGCCGGGGCTCGAAGGGGCGACCTACTACTACTACGAGATCCCGGACAACGAAGTGAACGACTGGCTCGTGACCCAGCACCAGGAGCGCTACGACAGCCCGCCGGACTTCTTCACGGCTGGCGGCATGGCGGCGGGCATCGCCGTGGTTGAAGCGATCCGCAAGGCCGGCGGGGCCGAGGATACCGAGGCTCTGATCGAGGCCATGGAAGGCATGGAGTGGGAGACGCCGAAGGGCACCATGCGCTTCCGCCCCGAGGATCATCAGGCCCTGCAGTCCATGTACCACTTCCGCACCGAGGTGCAGGAGGGAAGGGACTACGGTGTTCCGGTCCTCGTGCGTGAGCTGGGCATTGACGACATGGATATCCCCATCCGGAACTGAGCCGCGGGACGGTGGGGCCGGTGACCGGTCCCGCCGCCCGTGCCAGCTTTCCCACCTCCTTCCTTCGACCGCGAGTCCACGGGGGCCCATGACCGACCTTCTTCAGACGACGGACCTGACCGTGCGCTTCGGCGGCCATGTGGCCGTCGATGGCGTCAGTTGCACCTTCCGTGCCGGCGAGCTGACCGCGATCGTCGGCCCGAACGGGGCCGGCAAGACCACCTATTTCAATCTCATCTCGGGGCAGATCCCCGCCACGTCCGGCACCGTGCAGCTCATGGGAGAGGACATCGGCCGACTTTCGCCCTCGGACCGCTGTCGGCGCGGGCTTGGTCGAGCCTTTCAGCTGACGAACCTCTTTCCCGGTCTGACCGTGCTCGAAAACGTCCGCCTCGCGATACAGGCGCACCGGCCGGTGTCACGTGCGCTCTTCTCCATGGCCGCCAGCCACACAGCCCTGACGACCGAGGCCATGTCGGTCCTCGAACGCGTCCGCCTCGACGGCGTTCGCGACCAGCCTGTCCGCGAACTCAGCCACGGCAACCAGCGCAAGCTGGAGGTCGCCATGCTGATCGCGCTCGATCCCAAGGTCTACATGTTCGACGAACCCACGGCGGGCATGAGCGCCGACGAGGCGCCCGTGGTCCTGGATCTCATTGCCGAGCTGAAGGCCGATACCGACCGCACCATCCTGCTGGTCGAGCACAAGATGGACGTGATCCGCACGCTCGCCGACCGCATCATCGTGCTGCACAACGGTGCGCTGGTGGCGGACGGCGATCCCGCAGACGTCATCGCCTCGGACGTCGTGCAGGAGGCCTACATGGGCAAGGAGCTTGCCGATGTCTGATCCGATCCTGCGGCTCGAGGGCGTCCACACCGACATCGCCCAGTACCACATCCTCCAGGGTGTCGACCTCGAGGTGCCGCGCGGCGCGGTGACCATGCTGCTGGGGCGCAACGGGGTCGGCAAGACCACGACCCTGCGCACCGCGATCGGCCACTGGGGTACCCGCGCCGGTCGCATTCTCTTCGACGGTGAGGATGTCACCGCGACGAAGACCGCCGACCGCGCCCGCATGGGCATCGGCTACGTCCCCGAGGACATGGGCATCTTCTCGGACCTGACGGTCGAGGAGAACATGACCCTCGCCGCCGTCTCGGGGCCGCTCGTTCCTGCGCGCCGAGACTGGATCTTCGGGGCCTTTCCGCCGTTGCGCACCTTCTGGAAATCGCCCGCGGGGACGCTTTCGGGCGGGCAGAAGCAGATGCTCTCAATCGCGCGCGCCATGGCCGAGGAGCGTAGGCTCTATCTCATTGACGAGCCGACCAAGGGCCTCGCCCCGGCGATCGTCTCGACCATGGCGGGCGCCCTTCGCGAGCTGAAGACGCAGGGCGCTTCGATCCTGCTGGTGGAACAGAACTTCGCCGTGGCCAAGGCGCTGGGCGATCATGCCGCCGTCATGGACGACGGGCGCATCGTCTGGACCGGCCCGATGTCTGAGCTGGCAACCGACGCGGGCCTCCAGGAACGCCTGATGGGCCTGAGCATGGAGGCGACATGACCGACGCGCCCGATCACCGTCCCACCATGGCCGGTATCACGATTGTCGACCGCATGGCGCAGGCCATGCCGGTGCTTCTTGTGCCGATCCTGCTGGTGCTCGGCTTTCTAGCCATCGGCAATCCGTCGAGCTGGCTCACGCTGACCGTCTCTGGGCTCGCCATGGGCATGATGATCTTCATCATGGCTTCGGGGCTGACGCTGGTCTTCGGCCTGATGGACGTCATCAACTTCGGCCACGGCGCCTTCATCTCGGTCGGGGCCTTCGTCGGCATCAGCGTGGTGCTGGGCCTATCGCAATGGGCGCAGGCGCCCTCGCTGGTGCTGAACCTCTGCGTGGTGCTTCTGGCCGTCCTTGCCGCCATGGTAGTCACCGGCCTTCTGGGCTGGGCCTTCGAGAGGGTCATCGTGAAACCCGTCTACGGCGCGCACCTCAAGCAGATCCTTGTCACCGTCGGCGGCTTGATCGTCATCGAGCAGCTCATCCACGTGATATGGGGCCCCGACGAGATCTTCTTTGCCCGGCCCGAAACGCTCAAGGGCGCCGTGACTTTCTGGGGTGCCGCGCTCGAAAAGTACCGCTTGCTGGCCGTGGCCATCGGCCTCGTGCTTTTCATCGCGATGCGCATGGTTTTCCGTCGCACCAAGATCGGCCTCATCGTGCGCGCGGGCGTCGAAAACGGCGAGATGGTCGAGGCACTGGGCTACCGGCTGCGCCTCGTCTTCGTGGGCGTCTTCATCGCAGGTTCCGCGCTCGCGGGCCTCGGCGGCGTCATGTGGGGGCTCTACCAAGAGGTCATCACGGCCGGCATGGGCGAGGAGATGATGATCCTCGTCTTCATCGTGGTCATCATCGGCGGGCTCGGCTCGGTCGAGGGCGCCTTCATCGGTGCGCTCATGGTGGGCCTGCTGCAGAACTACATCGCCTTCCTAGAACCCAAGCTGGCGCTGATCTCCAACATCGGCCTGATGACCGCGATCCTGATGTGGCGGCCCCAGGGCATGAAGCCCGTCGTGAAGGCGAAGTGATCCCATGCTGATGACCCTCATCTCCGGCGACCGGCCGCGGTCGCGCGTGCTGACCCTCATCCTCCTGGCGATCTTCCTCGGGCTGCTGTTTGCCCCCTTCCTGTTCCCTGGCGTGCGGTCGCTGGAAACGGCGGCGCGGATCTCGGTCTTCATCCTGCTGGCGGCAAGCTACGACCTGCTGCTGGGCTACACCGGCGTGGTGAGCTTCGCCCACACCATGTTCTTCGGCATGGGGGCCTACGGCGTGGGCCTTGCCTCGCAGCAGATGGGACGCGGCTTCGGGGCGCTGATCGTCGGCTCGCTCGCGGGTGCGGCGCTCGCCGCCGCCTTCGCCTTCGTCATCGCGCTCTTCTCGCTTCGGGTCCGCGCGATCTTCTTCGCCATGATCACCCTCGCCGTGGCCTCCGCCGTCGCGGTGCTGGTCAGCCAGCTGTCGCAGATCACCGGCGGCGAGGACGGCTTCACCTTCCAGATTCCCCGCGCGCTCGGCCCCGCCAACCGGATGGGCGTATTCATGGGGGTGAGCATTACCGGCAAGATCCTGAACTACTACCTGATCTTCTTCATGTCGCTCGCGCTCTTCCTGCTGCTGCTTCGGATCGTGAACTCGCCCTTCGGCCGCGTCCTCCAGGCGATCCGCGAAAACGACTTCCGCGCCGAGGCCATCGGCTACCGCGTGGTCCGCTACCGGACGGTCGCAACCTGCATTTCGGCCGCGGTGGCCGCCATGGCGGGCAGCTTGTTTGCGCTCTGGCTGCGCTACGTCGGTCCGGACACCACCCTGAGCTTTGAGATCATGCTGGACCTGCTGCTGATTGTCGTGATCGGCGGCATGGGCACCATGTGGGGCGCGGCAATCGGCGCCACTCTCATGGTGCTGGCCCAGACCTACTTGCAGGACCTCATGGGAAGCGCCGCCGAGGCGACCGAGGCTCTGCCGCTGCTGTCGCGCCTGCTGGATCCCGACCGCTGGCTGCTGTGGCTCGGCGTCCTCTTCATCCTGAGCGTTTACTTCTTTCCCACTGGCATCGTCGGGCGGCTGAGAGGCGGGCATTGAGGGCTGACCGGTGCGAAGGCAGAAAGATGGCTGCCTCATCCCACCGAGAGACTGCCCGCTCTTGCCGAGCTTTGAAGCGGATTAGGCGGCTCGCAAGATCCGGCTCGGCATGCTAGGCGCTTCACTTCGCCCGACGCGGCATTCGGTATCCGCGGGCCCTTTGCATACCAGACCAGCGCGAGCAGTATTCATGATCATCTCCCACCTCGTCACCCACTCAGGGGGCTTTCACGCGGATGAACTTCTTTCCTCGGTCGTCTTGACGCAGCTCTTTCCGGAGGCCCAGTTAGTACGGACCCGTGATGCCGCGTGGATCGCGCCGGGCGAGGGTAAGCTGATCTATGATGTCGGCCGCGACTATGATCCCGAGGCCGGAGTGTTCGACCATCATCAACGGCCAGGCCCGTTGCGCGACGATGATCAACCCTACTCCTCCTTCGGGCTGATCTGGAAACACTTCGGTCGGGAGTATCTGCGTGCGCTCAGGGCGCCGGAAGAACAGCTGGACGACCTGCATCAGAGCTTTGACCGCGGCTTTGTCCTGCCCATCGATCTGGTCGACAACGGTGCGCTCGAACCTTCGGCCGCCGGGCCGCTGGCCGGCATGACGCTTCCGGTTCTGCTGGAAAGCCTAAAGCCCGCCTTCGACGAGACCGATCCCGGCGCAGAGGATGTCGCTTTCTCAAAAGCCCTTGGCGTCGCGCGTGCCCTTGTCGAGGCGGCGGTGAAGGGCCGGATGTCGAAACGCCGCGCGCAGGGCATGGTGGATCAGGCCATCGAGGCGGCGGGCGAGAGCAAGATCCTCGAGCTTCCCCAGGGGATGCCCTTCCGCTCCGCCGTCGAGAAGGCCGGTGCGGACCACCTCCTCTTCGTCGTTCATCCGCGCAACGGCGACTGGGTGTTGACCACGATCCGCAGGAGTGGCGATACCTTCGAAAACCGCGCTGACCTGCCCGAAGCCTGGGCCGGCCTCACGGATGCCGCGCTCGAAGAGGCCAGTGGCGTCACAGGGGCGAAGTTCTGTCACAACGCCCGCTTTATCGCGGTTGCGGCGAGCCGCGACGCCGCGCTTGAAATGGCGGCAAGAGCGGTTGCCGCCACCGAAGCTGAATGAGCGTCGCGCCCGCGCGCTGCTCTATTGCGTCTGCTTCAACAGGCGGTCGATATGCGCCGGCCCCACGGGCTGTATACGTGCCGGGTTGAGGGCTTTGATGGAATAGTAGCCCCGCGTGATGTGATCCAGGTTCACCGTCTCGCGCACGCCGGGCAGGTTCAGGATACGCGCCATGTAGGCCGACAGCCGCGGGTAATCCGCAATCTGACGCAGGTTCGTCTTGAAGAGCCCGTGGTAGGCGGCATCGAAGCGGATCAGCGTGACGAAGGTGCGGATATCCGTCTCGGTCAGGCGGTCCCCGAACAGGTAATCCCCCGTCAGCCGCGCCTCCAGCATGTCGAGCGTCTCGAAGACACCCGCCACGGCCTCGTCGTAGGCCTCCTGCGTGCTGGCGAACCCGGCCTTGTAGACGCCGTTGTTCAGCCGGTCGTAGATCACCGGGTTCAGCGCCTCAATCTCCTCGGCAAGATCATCGGGGTAAAGCCGCAGGTCCGAAGGCACCAGCCGCTCGAAGGCGGTGTCGAACATGCGCAGGATATCCGCGCTCTCGTTGTTCACCATCACGCCGCGCTTCATGTCCCACAGAACCGGCACCGTGGCGCGGCCGGTGAAATGCGGATCGGCCCGGGTATAAAGCTCGTGCATGTAGGTCGCCCCGAACAGCGGATCCTCCTCGGCGCCGGGATAGCCGCCGAACTGCCAACCCTGGTCGGACAGCACCGGATGCACCACCGTCACCGGGATCAGGTCCTCGAGCACCTTGAGCTTGCGCGCGATCAGCGTGCGCGAGGCCCAAGGGCAGATCAGCGCCACGTAGAGCCGGTAACGCCCGGCCTCGGCCTCGAAACCGCCCTCGCCGGTCGGCCCGGCGCTGCCGTCCGGCGTGATCCAGTTGCGAAAGCTTGACACCTGCCGCACGAAGCGGCCCTTCTCGTCGGCCTTCTGCACGGGCTGCCAGTCTTCTGTCCATTTTCCGTCTACGAGCATCTTTCTTCCTTTCAGCGGGCGTGGAACACGAACGAGCGCATCGAGACCGAGGCAAGGTCGATGGCATCCGTCATGAAGGTCAGGTCGTCGCGGTCGTCCGATGCGCCGGCTATGGTCAGCGCGGGCATGTAGTGATCGACCGAGGGGTGCGCGAGCCGCAGCAGCGGTCCAAGCCCCTCGCGGTCGGCCAGCGCGCCGAAATCGCGGTCCGTCAGCCGGTCGGCAAACAGCCCGTCGAACTCCAGCGCGAAGTCATGCGGCTTGCCGTCGAACTGCATGGCGCGCAGGTTGTGCACCACGTTCCCGGACCCGAGGATCAGCACGCCCCGGTCACGCAGCTCCGACAGCGTCCGCCCGATCTCGAGCTGGTGCCCCAGCCCCCGGGTCATGTCGATCGAGACCTGGAACACCGGCACGTCGGCCCCGGGATAGAGGAACTTCAGCACCGTCCAGGCCCCGTGGTCGAGCCCCCAGCTGTCGTCCTCCTCGGCATAGTGGCTGGCAAGGATCGACACCACCTCGCGCGCCAGTTCGGGCTGGCCCTTGGCGGGGTACTGCTGGCGTAAAGCTCGGCGGGGAAACCGCCGAAGTCGTGGATCGTCTTCGGCATGGCCGAGACATCGACCAGCGTGGTGCCCCGCGTCATCCAGTGGGCGGAGACCACGAGGATCGCCTTGGGCCGCGGCAGGCTCTTGCCCAACTCCGTCCACGTGCGGCTGTAGGCGGTGTCCTCGATGGCGTTCATCGGGCTGCCGTGGCCGAGAAAGACCAGCGGCATCCGGTCGGAGGGGGCAAGGCGGTCGCGCAGGTCGGCGAGCGTGCGTCTGGCGGACATGTCTATTCCTTTCATCGGTCGGCAGGTGGGGTGACGGCGGCTGCACCGTCACGAGATCTCTCAGGCGCCAAGCCAGTGCGGCGCGACACCGCCACCGAGGCCCAGCACGAAACCGAACTGGATGTTCATGAAGC
Source organism: Allosediminivita pacifica (assembly GCF_003054175.1). GTDB lineage: Bacteria > Pseudomonadota > Alphaproteobacteria > Rhodobacterales > Rhodobacteraceae > Allosediminivita > Allosediminivita pacifica. Next base: position 271,545 of record NZ_QBKN01000002.1, on the reverse strand, counting down.
CGAGCGGCTCAAGGTAACGGGCGTTCTTCAGCGGTCCCGCGTCTATCGGCATCAGGCCGATGTCGGTGGCAAGCCGTGTCACGGCCGCCTTGGCGGCGGCGTCGTCCGAGGCGACCAGCGCCTGCAGCGCACGGCCCTCGATCTTCAGGCCCTCGGCATAGTGGCCTGCAAAGATCGTGTTGAACGCCTTGACCACGCTGGCCCCCGGCAAAAGCTTGGCGATCTCTTCGGCGGCCGAGGTGTCGAAGCCCAGTTGCAGCCCCGAGAAGTCCTCGGTGATCGGGTTCGACACGTCGATGACGATCTTGCCGTCGAAATCCGCCGCCGCCGCGATCGAGGCCGCCGCGCCGTAGGGGGTGGCGAGGATGACTGTCTCGGCCCGCTCGACGGCGGCAGCGAGGTCGTCGCCCTGGTCGGCGGTGACGACGTCATGACCTGCGGTGGACAGAACGCCGGCAAGGCCGCGACCGATGTTGCCGGCTCCGATGATGGTGATCTTCATGGCTCTCTTCCTTGTCTTTCGCCCGGACCGTTGCGGCCCCGGCGTCTGATCCGGATTTAGCCCTTGCGGACATTCCACAAAATGGCGACATCATTGAATGACTATCTTCAAATTATTCTCAATGGACAGCGCATGGACATCCTCGACCAGCTCCGCGCCTTCGTCGCCACCGCCAAGACCGGCTCCTTCACCGCCGCCGCCGACCAGCTTGGCGTCTCGAACCGGCTCACCTCGAAATACGTGGCCGAGCTCGAATCCCGCCTCGGCGTCCGCCTGCTCCAGCGCACCACCCGCAAGGTCGGCCTCACCCCGGCGGGCGAGGACCTTCTGGCGCGGGCTCCCGCGCTATTGGATGATTTCGACGATCTGCTGGCGGAGGTCTCGGAAGGCTCGCGCGCCTTTACCGGTCTCATCCGGATCTCAGCGCCGGTAACTTTCGGCGAGGTCTACGTGGGGGGGATGCTAGCACGGTTTTCCGAGGCCAACCCCGGCCTGTCCTTCGATCTGCGCCTGCACGATGGCTATGTCGACCTTGCCAGCGAGGGTATCGATCTCGCTTTCAGGATCGGTCAATCCGGAATGATGGCGATCAAGACGCGCAAGCTTGGTGAGATGCGATCCGTCGCCGTGGGAAGCCCGGGCTACGTCGCCAAGCACGGGGCTCCGGCAGTTCCGAAGGATTTCGAATCCTGCAGCTGCATCGTCGACACCAACCGGCGCATGCCGCGCCGGTGGACCTTCTACAACGGTGCAGAAGCCGAGACAGTGAACGTGATGGGGCGTTTCAGCGTCAATTCGGCGAGGGCCGCAGCGGATCTGGCGGCTGCGGGTCTAGGTATTGCCTACGCTCCGCGTTTCGCGTTGCATGAAAGGCTGGCCTCGGGCGATCTCGTGCCGATCCTCGACGATTTCGGAGGCGAGAAGGGCCAGGTCAGCGCGGTCTACCTTGAAGGGCGTGACCTGCCCCGCAAGGTTCGCGCACTGATCGAGTTCGCGGCCGAAGACATTCGTGCGACGTCGATCCTGTGATGATTGTTTGCTCCGGGAGACGGCTCTGAAGATGTTGCATCTCGCAGCCATGGTCTTATTCCGGCGAGGGGATGATCGCCCCGGCTTTGGCATCGTCCCGCAACAGATTCCAAGGATGCCATGACCGACCTATTCGATGCCGCGCCCTCGCAGGGGCATGTCCCACTCGCCGCGGCGTTGCGGCCGGAGACGCTTGATGATGTCGTCGGGCAGCCCGGCATCACCGCCGAAGGATCGATTCTGCGACGGCGCATCGCGGCGGGCGCGCTTGGTAGCCTGATCCTCTACGGCCCCCCGGGGATCGGCAAGACGACCATCGCGCGCGCGGTGGGCAAGATGCTTGGCAAGGAATTCCGCCCTCTGCATGCCACACGCGATGGCGTGAAGGAGCTGCGCCGCATCGCGGACGAGGCAAGGATCCGTCCCTTGCTGATCTTCGTGGACGAGGTGCACCGGTTCTCCGCCACCCAAGCGGATGATCTGCTGTCGATCTGCGAGGAGGGGACGGCCGATTTCGTCGGCGCCACCACGGGCAACCCCTACCATGCGCTGCCGCCTGCGCTTGTTTCACGGTCGACCATCCTCAAGCTCGAACCGATGTCCCTGGAGGACATGGAGCAGGTCGTCCGGCGGGGGCTCGACCATCTTGACGCAACCGGCGGGGATATCGAGATGACGGACGAACAGGTCCGGCTGATCGCGGGCCGCTCCGGCGGTGATGCGCGCCGGGCGCTGACGACGCTCGAAAGCCTGACAGTCGGGCATTCCGGTGGGAAGATCACGATCACCGAAGAGATGTTGGAAGAAGCCTATGCCTCGGCGGCGGTCAACCACGACCGTTCCGGCGATCAGCATTACGACGTCGTTTCCGCCTTCATCAAATCCATGCGCGGCTCGGACGCAGACGCGACGCTCTATTGGCTCGCGAGGTTGATCCACGCAGGCGAGGACCCGCGTTACATCGCCCGGCGGATCATGATCCATGCCTCCGAGGACGTGGGCCTCGCGGACAACACCGCGCTGCAGACTGCGGTCGCGGCGGCCACTGCGGTGGAGAAGATCGGCTACCCCGAGGCGCGCATCATCCTCGCCCATGCGGCGCTCCACGTGGCGCGCGCGCCGAAATCCGCCTCGGCCTGCCGCGGTATCTCGCTGGCGCTCGAAGCCGTCACCACGCAGCCGCCTGCCGTGGTGCCGAAACACCTGCGCGATGCGCATTACAGCGGGGCAGAGAAGCTGGGGCATGTGGGCTACCAGCTGCCCCACGATGACCCGCGCGGCTGGGTGGACCAAGAGTACGTTCCCGGGCTGCGTCCTGGCACCTTCTACCAGAGCGACGCGCGCGAAGCCCCCACATTCGAGAAGAGGGCCGATCAGTTCCACGAGCAGCTGACCGGCAAGCCAACGCGGCGCACCTTCCGCTGAAGATCCTTGTCAGCGGGAGAGAACCAAGCGCCCTGCCTCGTCCGTCGCAAGTTCCACAGGGTCGTCAAGCACGCCGCGGAATTCGCCACCTTCCGACAGGATACAGCGCATGAGCAGGTCCCGTCCGTCGGCATTGACCCAGCGTGGCGCATAATGTGCCGGGTCGGTCGAGCTGTCCATGAACGGCCCGGCCCCCATCCTCCAGGGGCCAGAGATCGCGTCTGCCCAGAGGTAGTGAATCCCCAAAACGGGCGCCCCGGGGTGCGTCGCCTTGAAGGCCTCCGACCAGGCGTTCGCGGGAGTGCAGAACAGGCAGAACCACCTCCCGTCCTTTTCGAAGACCGTAGGCACCTCGATCTCGGCGAAGGCGCCGGTGAAGATGGGTGGCTCCAGTGTCCAGCTTTGCAGATCGGGAGAACGGGCAAGCCCGATCGCGCCGCCCTCCATCGGATCTTCGGGGAGGGGGGAGCGGGCCGTGAAGAACATCAGCCAGCCGGATCCCTCCGGATCGCGCATGACCCAGGGATCGCGCATCGAGCAATCCTTCCAACGCCCCGGAACGTGGCCCTCGTAATGGTCCGAGCCGGGGCCTGATCGTTCCAGCGCCATGCCCTGCCGGGTCCAGTTTGAAAGGTCGGTACTGGTAGCATGGCCGATGCGCTGCACGAGCCCGTCTTCGGCATGGCTCGTTCCGGTGTAGAAAAGGTGCCAAAGGCCGTCTTCGCCACGCACGACCGAACCCGTCCAGGTCGTATAATCGTCGAAGGCCGGAGATTCCGCCGGGGCGAAGACCGTACCATTATATGTCCAGTCGGCAAGGTTGCGGCTGGTGGCATGACCGTAGGTCACGTTCCAGTGGCGCAACTCCGGATCACCGAGAGACTTGTCCGCTTGAAGGAAAAACGCATGCCAGAGGCCCTGATCCTCCGCGTACCAACTGTCCCAGATCCACTTGTCGTCGAGCTCCAGCATGTCCCCTCCGCGCGTTGAATGCGTGGCGATCCTAGTTGTTTCGCACTTGCTTGCACAGCAAGAGGGGCCACTCCGAAAAGCCCCGCGCCACGTGTCGCGGGGCCTCTGGTGATTGTGGAAAAGCGATAGGTGCGCCCTTGAAGGGGGTCAGATGAACTGGCCGTTGTCCACCTGGATCACCTGGCCGGTCACCGCCCGGCCCATCTCGGAAGCGAGGTAGAGGGCTGCATAGGCTTGGTCGATGGGTTCAGTCGAAGGCACTGAGGTGTTGGTATACTTGTCCGAGAACTCGAGCATCTCGCCACCACCTTCCTGTTCCCCCGCAGCCCAGGCACGGGCTGCATCGGTGTCGGTCACGCCCGGAGCAATGGCGTTGCAGCGGATCTTGGTGCCCGACAGCCGCATTGCGATATTGAGGGTCATCGTGTTCAGCCCACCTTTGGTCGACGTGTAGGCGACGCCGCAGATGGGGGTTGTGCCGTTGACTGAGGACACGTTGATGATGCGGCCCTCATTTCGCGGCATCATGTGGTTTACCGCCTCGCGGCAGAAGCGGAAGGGACCGGCGAGGTTGATCTGCACGATCTTGTCGAAGTGGTCGTCGCTGGTCTTCTCGACGGCATACATCTCGCCGACGCCCGCGTTGTTGACGAGAATATCGACTTGTCCGAACGCGTCGATCGCTTCCTTGAAGACGCGGGCAGGGGCGTCGCGATCGGCATTGTCTGCGACGACGGCGACCGCCTTGCCTCCATTTTTGCGGATGGCCCCGACAGCTTTGTCGAGTTCGTCCTGCTTGCGTGCGGTTATGACGACGTTCGCGCCTTCCTCGGAGAAGAGCTCGGCGATGGCGTAGCCGATACCCTTGCTTGCGCCAGTAACGATGGCGGTCTTGCCTTCCAGAAGCTTGCGCATTGTTTTCTTCCTATCTTGCTGGTCTTTGACGATGGGCTCAGCTCTCGCCGCGCGGCAGCACCTCGACAGTCGCTGCCCTGCAGCGCTGGGAAATCATCGGGGCGAGGTATTGGCTGTCGCCGTATTTTTCGCGGTAAGCGGCGTCGATCCCATCGAGGCTGTCGCCGTCGGCCTTGTTGAAATGCACGTCATGGGTTTCTCCGTCGGCCTGGATCTGGCCTGCGCCCTGGGCGAGGGCGGCCCGGTACCAGCTGGAGTTCTGGCCGGAATAGGCGCGAACGTAGAGCGCTCCATCGGAGACCACCGACCAGATGAAGGTCGGTGTCCCCGCTGTTCTTCCATCCTCGCGGAAAGGGGCGATACGGAAATCGTCTGTTTCGGCGAAGGTTGCGAGCTGTTGCGGTGTCCAGGTCATGTAGTTTCCTCTGCCGTGGTCGGACCGGTCGGCGTGGAAGCCGGGGTCATGTCCTCTCATGGACATAGTGCCCTTCCGCCGCCCGGATTATGGAGGGTCTGGTACTGCCTCCTATGCGGGCGTTTCATGAAACCTTGCTGTCGGCGTGACAAAGTCGGCACATCCACGGAGGGGTGCGACGGGATGCGCGCCTTGTCGCGTTTGGAGAAGCGGGGGGCTGAAACACTTGTCGATTCTGCGAAGCTGCGTCAGGACTGGCGCGGACATGCCGGAGGAGGTTGCCCGATGGGAGAGACAAACGAGACCGGTGGCGTGAGAGAGCCCCTGAAATTTGAGACGGACGCGGGCGCCTCTCGGTCGGTCTGGATCGCCTTGCTGATCCTTCTTGCGATCATCCTCTGGATGGGAAGCGGCTTCGTTCCGCCGACAGAGGACGGCGAGACGCGGGCGAGTGCCGTCACCCCCGCCCCGGCCGCCGTCACGGTGCGGACTTCCCGAGCGCAGGATGTCACGCTGACCTTCAGCGCAGAGGGGCAGGCCGAGCCGGATCGAGATACCCAGATACTGGCGGAAGGCACCGGAGAAGTCGCAGAAATGGCTGTACGGAAAGGGCAGGACGTGGAGGCGGGTGCCCTGATTGCGCAACTCGATACCGAAAGCGCCGAGGCAGCCCTGGCTCAGGCGCAGGAAGAATTCAGTCGCGCGCAACGGGAATTTGATAACGCGAGCCGTCTGCTCGATCGTGGTGTTGCCACTGCAGACCGGATGGCCGAGGCACGTGCCGACCTGGCGACGGCGGAATCCGGGGTGACAAGTGCGCGCCGCGCGCTGGACGACCTTTCGATCAACGCGCCCTTCGCAGGTCGTATCGAGGTGCTCTCCATCGAGGAGGGCGAATTCGTCTCGGCGGGCAGCTCGATCGGACGGATCGTGGACAACAAGCCGCTCACCGTCGCGTTCCAGATCCCTCAGCAGTCGCTCAGCCGGATCGAGACGGGGCAGGCCGCCGAGGTGACCTTCATCACCGGCCAGACACGCCAGGGCGAGGTGACCTTCGTCGGCACCGCCGCGGCGAGCGAGACCCGGACCTTCCTGGCCGAGGTCGAGGTCGCCAACGAGGATGGGGACATTCCTGCCGGCGTCTCGGCCGAGATACGCATTCCGACAGGCAGCGCCCGGGCACACAGGGTCGCCCCTTCCATCGTTTCGCTCAATCCCGAGGGCGAACTGGGCGTCAAGACAGTCGAGGACGGAACCGTGGTCTTCCACCCGGTCGAGCTCGTCAGGGCCGATGCGGGCGCGGTCTGGGTCAAGGGCCTGCCCGAAGAGGCGATGATCATCACAATCGGCCAGGGCTTCGTCCGCGCGGGCGAAGAGGTCGATGCGCGCCCCGACGAGCCGCAACCTGCGGAGGAGAGCCCGTGAATGCGCTGATCGACGCCGCCTTTTCCCGCGGACGGGTCATCGTCATCGCACTGGTGATGATCCTCGCCGTCGGCGCGACCGCCTACATCACCATTCCCAAGGAAGCGAACCCCGAGGTTTCGCTGCCGCTTGTCTACGTCTCGACAACCGTCGACGGCATCAGCCCCAGCGATGCCGAGCGGCTCCTGCTGGAGCCGATGGAGGCCGAGTTCGGCGCGATCGAGGGACTCGAGACGATGCGCAGCGAGGCCACCGAGGGCTTCGCGAGCGTCCAGCTCGAATTTGCCGCCGGTGGCGATGTCGACGAGGCGATGGACAAGGTGCGCCAGGCCGCGGACGACGTGCAGTCGGATCTGCCGGAAAGCGCCACGACCATCAACGTGACCGAGATCAACACGGCGCTCTTTCCGGTCATCACAGCGATCCTGTCGGGGCCGGTCCCGGAACGGACGCTAAACGATCTCGCCGAGAACGTGCAGGACGAGGTCGAGGCGCTGCCGGGCGTGCTTGAGGTCGACATCGGCGGCAAGCGGGAGGAGTTCCTCGAAGTCCTGATCGACCCCACGGTCTTCCAGACCTACAACCTCAGCTTCGACGCCCTGATCAGCCAGCTGCAGCGCAACAACCAGCTCATCGCGGCGGGCGCGATCGAGACCGGCGGCGGTCGCATCGTTCTGAAGGTCCCGGGCCTAATCCAGAACATCGAGGATGTCATGGAAATCCCTGTGAAGGTCAGCGGCGATACCGTCGTAACCTTCGGCGACGTGGCAACCCTGCGCCGGACCTTCGAGGACCCGACGAGCTTTGCGCGGATCGACGGCCAGCCGGCGCTTGCGCTCGAAGTGACCAAGCGTTCGGGCGCCAATGTCATCGAAACGGTCGATGCCACCAAGGCCGCCATCTCGCGCCTGCAGCAGGATTGGCCGGACTCGGTGTCCGTCAGTTACCTGCAGGACCAGAGCGAGGAGGTGAAGACGCTGCTGTCCGACCTCCAGGCCAACGTCATCACCGCCATCGCGCTGGTCATGATCGTCGTGGTCTTCGCCCTTGGTCTGCGCTCGGCCATCCTTGTGGGGCTGGCCATTCCCGGTGCCTTCCTCGCCGGTGTCGCAGCACTTGCGGTCATGGGCTACACGATGAACATCGTTGTGCTCTTCTCGCTGATCCTCGTGGTCGGCATGCTCGTGGACGGTGCCATCGTGACCGTGGAGCTCGCCGACCGGCGCTTGCAGGAGGGAGATACGCCGGCTCATGCCTATGCGACGGCGGCCAAGCGCATGGCCTGGCCGGTGATCGCTTCGACCGCGACGACGCTGAGCGTCTTTTTTCCGCTGCTCTTCTGGGGCGGAATCATCGGCGAGTTCATGAAATACCTGCCGATCACGGTGATGCTTACGCTGGGCGCCTCGCTTTTCATGGCGTTGATCTTCATTCCCGTCACCGGCGGCGTGATCGGGCGCAAGCAGCCTCGGACGGCGACCGAAAAAGCTGCCCTGCACGCCGCCGAACGGGGCGATCCACGCGCCATCGGCGGGCTGACCGGCGCTTACGTCCGGGTGCTGGAGCGGGCGATCCTGCGTCCCTGGGCCACCGTCCTGCTGGCGCTTGCGCTGCTCATGGGGGCCTTCGCGCTCTATGGCGAATTCGGGCGCGGCATCTCGTTCTTCCCCGACGTCGAGCCGGAGTTCATGCAGGTCCAGGTCCGCGCCCGCGACAACCTTTCGATCTATGAACGCGACGATCTCGTGCGCGAGGTCGAACGCCATCTGCTGGGCCGGCCCGATGTCGAACACGTCTATGCCCGCTCCACCATGAGCGCGGGCGGCGGTGACGAGGATGTCATCGGGACCATCCAGCTTGATCTAGTCGATTGGCAGGACAGGCCGCCGGCTGTCGAGATCGGGGCCGAGATCCGGGAGGAGATGGCGGAAATCGCCGGGATCGACGTGCAGGTGGAGACGGAATCCGGCGGCCCGGCCTCCGGCAAACCTGTCAATCTGCGTCTCACGGCGGACGATCCCTCGGGGCAGTCCGAACTGACGCGGCAGGTGCTGGAGATCATGGAGCGCGTGGGCGGTTTCACCGACGTGACCGATACCCGTCCGCTTCCGGGTGTCGAGGTCGCTGTGACGGTGGACCGTTCCGAGGCGGCGCGCTTCGGTGCGGACGTCAGCCTTCTGGGGCAGGCCGTGCAGCTTCTGACTCAAGGGATCACGGTCACCGATTATCGGCCTTCGGACGCCGAGGGCGAACTCGATGTGCGCGTCCGTTTCCCCGCCGATGAACGCTCGCTGGCAGAACTCAACAACCTGCGCGTTCCGACCTCTTCCGGGTCGGTTCCGATCTCGAACTTCGTGACCCTTTCCCCGGTCGAGCGTGTGGGGGTCATCCGCCGCGTGGACGAAAGGCGCGTCACCACGATCGAGGCCAACGTGGCGCAGGGTCTTCTGGTGAACGACCAGATCAACGCGCTCGATGCGGCGCTGGCCGAGGCCGGTATGCCCGAGGGCGCCAGCTACGAGTTCGCGGGAGAAGCCGAGGACCAGCAGGAAGCGATGACCTTCCTCTCGGGCGCCTTCGTCGGTGCGATCTTCCTGATGTTCCTGATCCTCGTCACGCAGTTCAACAGCTTCTACCAGGCCTTCGTCGTGATGAGCGCAATCATCATCTCGGTCGCGGGTGTCCTGCTGGGGTTGCTGGTGACAGGGCGCCCCTTCGGGGTCGTCATGGGCGGTGTGGGGGTGATCGCTCTGGCCGGCATCGTGGTGAATAATAACATCGTCCTGATCGACACCTACAACGATCTGCGCCGCGAAGGCGCAGCGCCGCGCGAGGCGGCGCTCAGGACCGGGGCCCAACGCCTCAGACCGGTCCTTCTGACCTCAATCACCACGGCGCTGGGTCTCCTGCCCATGGTCATCGGGCTGAACATCAACTTTTTCACGCGCGAGATCCTCTACGGGGCCCCGTCGACCCAGTACTGGACCGAACTGTCCGCGGCGATCGCTGGTGGTCTTTCCGTTGCAACCGTGCTGACCCTCGTGGTGACGCCCGCCATGCTGATGCTGCGCGACGGACCGGGGCGGCGGAAACGGAAGGCAACCACATGAGCGAAACGCAATGGCATCTCGTTCGGGTCGAGGTGCCCGATGCCGGGGTCGATACCCTGCTGGAAAGCCACCATGCGCTCATGTCCTCGCAGACCCCGGCCGAGAGCTGCCATGTGATGACGGGGGCCGACCTGCGGGCGGCGGGTGCACAGATCTACGCGCTGCGCGACCCGGTGGGCGAGGTGCTTGCCATCGGCGCGGTCAAACCGCTGGCCGATGGATCGGTAGAGCTCAAGAGCATGCATACAGCAGAGGCTGCCCGAGGACGTGGCCTCGGCCGCATAATGCTTGGGCACCTGATTGAGGGAAGTCGACGCCTTGGCGCCCGCGAGGTGTTGCTTGAAACCGGCAGCGGCGCGGAATTCGCGGCGGCACGCAAGCTCTACGAAGGTGCGGGGTTCGGCTATCGAGGCCCGTTTGCCGACTACGTCGAAGATCCGCTCAGCGTTTTCCTCTCGCGCCCGATCTGACGCTGGACAGCCGCGACCCGAGACGGCAAAAGGCGGGCGGGGCCCCTTAGCTCAACTGGATAGAGCAGTCGACTTCTAATCGACAGGTTGAGGGTTCGAGTCCTTCAGGGGTCGCCATGGCAGGCGCGGTCAGATCGCCGCCACCAGCGTCCGCAAGACGGCGCCCCAGAAAAGCACCACGCACAATGCAATCGCGGCCCAGATCAATGGTCTGAGTTTGTGGCGCGGGGGCACTGTGGGGGCTCCGTTTTCGGATGAGGCATTCATGGCATTTGCCGGCGCAGGGCCTGAGGTTAGATTGTCTGCCATGCAACTGGCGGGCAAGGACACGCAGAGCCGTCTAAACAGAAATGGTTTCCAGAACCTTTCCCGAGCATGAATGAATGCGCGTCATGACCAATTGACGCCGAATTGAGCAGTGGAGAAGCAAGTCATGAACATGACAAGGCGGGGACTTGGGCTCGGAGGGCTGGCAATTGCCATGCTCGCTGGCTGCGGCGGTGGACCTCTGGTGCGGGGAGGGCCTGCAGGCGAGAGCGACCCGGGCCTGCGCCCGCAGCCAAACGCGGATTACGATGCCTGGGTGGTTGCCTTCCGTGGGCGGGCGCAGGCCGCAGGGATTACACGCACGACACTGGACAGTGCCTTTGCCGGCGCAGGCTTTCTGCCTGGTGTGGTGGAGCGGGATCGCAACCAGACGGAGTTCACGCGAACGCTCGAGGATTACCTGGCGATCGTGGCGCCCGAGGAAAAGGTGCAGTTCGGGCGCGGTCAGGTCGCGACACAGCGCGATGTCCTGGCCCGGGTCGAGGACACCTATGGTGTCCCGCCCGAAGTCATTGGCGCGCTCTGGGGCATGGAGAGCTACTTCGGCACGCGCCGCGGGACCATCAACGTCTTTTCGGCCACCTCGACCCTCGCCTGGGAGGGGCGCCGCGGCACCTTCTTCGAGGCACAGCTCATGTCAGCGCTGAGGTTGCTGCAGGCCGGTGACGCGCGCGCCTCGGAAATGGTTGGCAGCTGGGCCGGGGCGATGGGGCATACGCAGATGATGCCCGATGTCTACGAGACCTATGCCGTCGACTTCGACGGCGACGGGCGTCGCCATATCTGGGGGGATGATCCCGCGGACGCGCTTGCCTCGACCGCCCGGTTTCTCGAACGGCGCGGATGGCGCCGCGGGCAGCCATGGGGTTTGGAAGTAATCGTACCCGCTGGGTATTCCGGACCGACGGGGCGTGGTTCCGACCGCCCCGTAAGCTCGTGGAGGGCGGCCGGGATCGTGCCGGCTCGGGGCGGGGCATTGCCCGAAGCCGGCGAGGCGGCGCTGCTGATCCCGGAGGGGCCGGGCACGCCGGCCTTCCTCGTCTACCACAACTTCGAGGTCATCCGACGGTACAACCCCTCGACCAACTACGCGCTCGCGCTCGGCTATCTGTCGGGCCGGCTGGCCGGCGGTGGTCCTCTGGTCGGAGAATTCGGGCCCGACGCCAACGGCCTGACGCTCGAGGACCGGAAGTCGATCCAGAGAGGCCTGTCCCGACGCGGCTACGACGCCGGTACTGCCGACGGCGTGGTCGGTGACCGAACCGAGGCGGCGATCAGTGCGTGGCAGCGGGATCAGGGGCTTCCGGTGACCGGAGAACCCTCCCGGGCACTGCTCGCATCGCTGTCCTGAGACGCGAAAAGACGCCGGGGCGAGAGGCCTGAGATCTCGAGGATCAGCTTGCGCTTCACCGCCTCGGCAAAGCTTTCGCGGCTTTCCGCTGTCACGACGAAACTGCCGGGGCCTCCGATGATGCGGTTCTCGTAGGCGGCTTCCAGCCCGCCATGCGCGCGGCCGGGATCGTCCGGCGGCAGGATGGGCAGCGCGTTGATCGTCACGCCGGCCTCAAGAACCGTCCGGCGTGCCTCGGATATGGAGGGGCCGCTGTAGGAATTCACGGAATCCCCGGAGAAGTCGATCACCCGGCGCCAGCCCTCGATCTCGTTCTCCTCCATCAGGCGAAGACCTTCGAGCAGCGCGGAGCCGATGGCGTTGCGCCCGTAGGCCTGCCGCGGCCGCGTGGTGAGTTGCTCTGCGAAGGACGCGGCGCTTTCGGTGCCGTCGATGATGGTCCAGTCGGCCACCACGGCTTGGTTCGAGGCCCACTCGACGTAGGTCACCGCGATGGTGCCGTAGGCGGTATTGGCGATGGTGGCGAGGACCTCGGGATCGGTGATGGCCTGCGCATAGCCCTGTCTCTGGAAGGCGATTTCCGAACTGTCTATCGACCCCGAGGCATCGGCGAGCAGGACCAGTTCCAGATCGGTATCCTGCGCCGCGGCCGACGATGCGACGACCATGGTCGTGATGACGGCGAGTACCCGGCGCATGATCGGCTCCTGTTGGTGACCCTTGGAAAGGTAAGATCCCAGGGCTGCGCGTCGAGGGTTTGATGCCGATCAAGGTGCATGGGTCTTGGCAAGCTCACGATGGGTGCAAACTTCGGGAGAACCGATCATGTCACGCACGCTTTGTCTTCTGGCCCTTCTGATCCCGACTGCGCTTTCCGCGCAGGATGCCGAGAGCGGACGGGAACTCTACATGACGCATTGCGCGACATGCCACGGCGCGGACGGGCAGGGGGACGGACCGATGGCGTCTGTTCTTCTGATCCAGCCCACGAACCTGACCGCGCTGGTCGAGGGAAGCGGCGGGGTTTTCCCTGTGGAGCGTGTGGTCAAACGCATAGACGGACGGGATCCGCTGGTGGCTCATGGCTCGCCCATGCCGGTCTACGGCGATTTCTTCGAAGGCAGATATGACCTGATGCTCAGGCTGGAGCATGAGCAGGGGGTGCGCGCAACGCGCCCCCTTGCCGATCTTGTGGCCTACATCGCCGAACTCCAGCAGTCGTCCGACTAGCGGCAGATGCCTTCCACCTTCGCGCCGGCCCAGGGTATGCGAACGCGGGGAGAGTCTAGTGCGTCGTCCAGCCGGGTGATCGGCATCTCCGCGCTGATCATCTCGCGCAGCCGGGCGGTGCGTGGTGCTTCGGGATCGAGCAGCCTGCAGCACACGTATTCCTCGACGATGGACCCCTGCTGTTCATAGCCGTGATCGAGAAAGCTGCCCGCCTCTTCTGGGTCGAACAGGTAGGGGTCCTCGGACACCGTGTGCTCTCCGAGGGCCTTCAGTGGGGAATAGCCGGTGCGGCGCCGGTTCTGCCATTGCCAGACATGGGTCATTTCGTGCGCGAAAAGCATGGCCTGGAACAGGTCCACCTCTTCCGGCCAGCCCGCCATGAGATCGTCCTCGTAGAGATCATCACGATAGAAGACGCGATTGAAGATGACGGTCGCCCCGGGAGAGACCGTCATGGCCTCCCCCGCGACAGGCGGCCAGATCCGTTCCTGACAGGTGAGCCGGGGCCGCGTCGGCATTTCGTACTCGAACGAGCCGGCAAAGTGGCCATCGTGCAGGCGGACCCGATCCGGATTGGTCTGATCGCCCTGAAGGGCCCGCAGGTACGACACCTCGGCATCCGTCAGCGGACGACCGCAACCGGCAAGGACGAGGCAGATCGTGAGGAGGAGGAACGCGCGCATGGGGGCGAGGGAACCCCAGCGCGCCGCCGGTGACAAGTGGCCTCACGCGTGCTTAGCCCGACCGTCGAAATGCCGCCGCGTCCGATGTGCCGCAGCAGCGGTCGAAGCTCTGGTCAAGATGGATATTCTGAGGCAGAACCGGGGTCGGGCCCGCGTGGTGGAATGGTAGACACAGGGGACTTAAAATCCCCAGGCTTCGGCCGTGCGGGTTCGAGTCCCGCCGCGGGTACCAGGGCCTTGCATCAGCGATGCGGGTCCTCGTACGGGGCCGTCGGTCATGCCCATGGCTTTCGACTCTCGCCCGGCAGATGTGCTGATGCGGGCTGGCGCTTTGAACGGGGGCCGCTTGGGAGGAGAAAGACATGACACGGATGGCATTCACCGGCGCTCGCGTCTTTTATGGCGGCACGCTCCACGAGAACATCGCTCTGGTAGTCGAGGGTGGCCGTGTCCTGGATCTGCGCCCGGCCTCGCGCCTGCCCGAGGACCTGCCGCGCCGGAACCTGCGCGATGGGATCCTGGCCCCGGGCTTCGTCGATCTTCAGGTAAACGGCGGTGGCGGCGTCATGCTGGGTGATGATCCCTCCGTGGCGACCTTGCGGACGATGGCGGAAGCTCACGCCCGCCTGGGCGCCACGACGATCCTGCCTACACTGATCTCAGACACGCCCGCAAAGGTGGCCTCGGCCATCGACGTGGTCGCTGCGGCTATGGACGGCGGCGTGAAAGGGATCGCCGGGCTTCATCTGGAAGGGCCGCACCTCGATCCCGCGCGTGCCGGGGCGCATGATCCGTCCGTGATACGGCCCATGGAAGACAGCGACGTCCGCGTGCTGTGCGAGGCGGCGGCACGTCTTTCGGTTCTGAAGGTGACGCTCGCGCCGGAGGCCGCGACCCCGGCTCAGATCGCCGCATTGGTCGAGGCCGGCGTGCGTGTGGCCCTAGGGCACAGCAACTGCCGCCTGGACGCCGTTCGCGTGGCCACGGACGCCGGGGCGCGGCTTGTTACGCATCTTTTCAACGCCATGAGCCAGCTCCAGGGCAGGTCGCCGGGCCTGGTGGGCGCAGCCCTGTCGGATGGCCGGCTGTCGGCTGGTCTGATCGCGGACGGTGTCCACGTGCATCCCGTTTCCATGAAAGCCGCGGTTGCTGCGAAGCGCGGGCCGGGGCGCATCTACCTCGTGAGCGACGCCATGGCCGTGGCGGGCACGCGCCGGAGCAGCTTCGAAATCGGCGGGCGCAAGGTTCTGCGTGCCGATGGTCGCCTCACGC
Source organism: Allosediminivita pacifica (assembly GCF_003054175.1). GTDB lineage: Bacteria > Pseudomonadota > Alphaproteobacteria > Rhodobacterales > Rhodobacteraceae > Allosediminivita > Allosediminivita pacifica. The sequence goes on along the minus strand of NZ_QBKN01000002.1, from coordinate 256,419 downwards.
TAACGGATGGGACCCTCGCTGGCGCCGACCTGACGCTTTGGCGGGCCGTGCAGGTAATGGTGGAGGATGTGGGGCTCGCGCCGGCCGAGGCGCTTGCAATGGCCACGCAGATCCCCGCAGATATCATCGGAAGCCGCGCCGGGAGGCTCGATCCTGGCTGCCCCGCGGATTTCGTCCACCTAGGCGAAGACCTCGAGATGCGCGGCGTCTGGCGGGGCGGCCTGAAGCTCTGAGGTTCAGGCCTTGCCCTCGGCCGCATCGCGGGCGCGCAGGCGGATGACCACGTCAACGGACGCGATCTCGTAGCCGTCGGGGGCATTCGGCAGCGAGGCAATCCGCAACTCCTCGGCGGGTGCGTCGGTGAGCTTGCCGTCATTCTCCCAGAAGAAGTGCGGGTGATCGTGGGTGTTCGTGTCGAAGTAGCTCTTGGAGCCGTCCACCGTCACCTCTTGCATGAGGCCTGCGTCGCAGAAGGCCCGGAGGGTGTTGTAGACAGTCGCGAGGGACACGCCGACGTCGGTCTTCTTGGCTGCCGCGAAAAGGCTCTCGGCGGTGACGTGGCGGTTCTGGCCGTCACCGATCAGAAGCTCGGCCAGCGCCAGACGCTGACGCGTCGGGCGAAGCTTCGCCTGACCGAGCCAGTCCTTGCCGCGTTTTTGCGCCTCTGTGGTCATTTCGGGTTGCTTTCCTTCGATCTTCACCCCTCCATATAGGGCGTCACCCCCTTCCTTTTCAAATGGAATCCCGTCACGTCCCGGTGCGGCGCAGTGCCCGTGGCGGCTTGCAAGCCTCGCGCGGCGGGTGATAGAGGGTCCCCCGGATTGTTCTGATGGCTGGGGAGCCCACGGAGATGGCCGAGTATCCGACGAGTTTCGACAAGGACGACCTGTTGAAATGTGCCCGCGGGGAGCTCTTCGGGCCGGGCAACGCGCAGCTGCCCGAGCCGCCGATGCTGATGATGGACCGGATCACGGACATCTCGGGCGATGGCGGGCCGCACGGCAAGGGGCACGTGGTGGCCGAGTTCGACATCCACCCCGACCTGTGGTTCTTCGAGTGCCACTTCCCGGGCAATCCGATCATGCCCGGCTGCCTTGGTCTCGACGGCCTCTGGCAGCTCACGGGCTTCAACCTCGGCTGGCGCGGCTGGCAGGGGCGGGGCTACGCGCTGGGCGTGGGCGAGGTGAAGCTGACCGGGATGGTGCGGCCCGACCGGAAGATGCTGACCTACTACGTGGACTTCACCAAGGCCGTGCAGACCCGCCGCCTGACCATGGGTGTCGCCGATGGCCGGGTCGAGGCGGACGGCGAGACGATCTACCAGGTCAAGGACATGAAAGTGGCCCTCTCGGAGACCTGAGAGGGCGGGGACGCGAGGGCGTCCCGCGCCGGGACATTTTTGACCTCAGGAAAATCAATGGGTTAAAGAGACGGCTTAACCGTTTCTTAAGAATGTCCCGCGTGACGGGGCCGGAACGCAGTGTGAGATGGACCTCCGCTGCGGCTGCTGCGCTGTAGCCAGCGGGACTTGCGGTTGGCTGTGGCTCTGCCCGAAATTGTCGATCAAGCCGCACCGCACGACCCCGAGCCTACAGGTTCATAAGGGGCCGAGGGCGCCTGATCAGGCGTGCGAAGGTAGTTCTGTCGTCCCTCGCAACTCGATGCGGGTGTACCTATTGGCTATGTTTCCTGAACCCAGCACGGAAGTGCAGGAAAGTTGCGCGTGACAAAACCACCGCTTGTGTGAAAGGCATTCAAGTGCGTTACGTATCGCGTCTTTGAGAGGTGGAGCTTCGTGAAAAGGCCATTTTTCTCTTTTCTGATTCTGGCTGGTTTGACTTTAGTAGGCATAATCATCTACTCTCTTGAATTGTCTATGCCGGACAGATTTGAGGCTATCGAGATGGCATCGGCGCGCGCTATTGAGTTTTATGAGAACGAGTGCGGGCACTCTGATGATATTTCGGTAACGACAAAGGTGATCTTTAGAGGCGAAGATCTTTTCCATGTCGAATCTGAAATGGTTGCGTCTGAAATGGCTTCGCCTAGTGACGAAAGCTCTTTCGTCCATTCATTCGTATATCCAACGATAAATTTGGGAGTAGGGAAGATCGAAAATATCGACGTTATTGGGGTTGCAATACGTTGTTGGAATTAGCTTCAGGACCCATTGATCGGAGGGTCATGCCGTGAGGCAGAAACCGCTCGTCGAAGGCGAGCGATGGGTGATCTTTGGGGCTGAGTAACGCGCAGAGGGAGCTACCGCTTGCCGCGCGCGGATCAAGTCCAGCCAACATGGTGCCTCCGACATCGTATCGAGATGATCCAATAAGGTCGCATGACGAATTGACGCCATGCCGCTATACGCTACGCGAGATATCCGAATGATTTCCTGTCGGGCATTGGGCTTGGGTCGCGGTCACCTGTTGGCTACGAGCACGAGCCTATAAAAACTCAGATCAGCCGAAAATTTGCATTGAGTTCACTCACTTTTCTTTTTCCTCATGTAAAATCTGACATAATTTTCAATGGCAAAAGCAATGGGGCCGAAGATGATGCCGAGATAGATAAGGGGGAATAGCCTGGTATGGCTGAAGCGTTCCGGATCAACCAGCCCTACATAACACAGGAGGAGATGTAACACGCCATAGCCAAGCCATCTCAGGCAAATCGATCTTTCACCAGACAAGTCTCTTCCTCATATTCAACATGCATCTGTGGTCGGAGGCACTTTGCAACAAAGTGGAAAACTTTCGTAGCTGCAAGACGGCTTTGGCTCAGGACCCCTTGGTTATGTGCAAACGCCGTGACTCAGCCTCCGCTCAGTCCATCCGATCCACCAGATGCCGGGGCTGAACACTTAACTCATGTCCCCGGAGGTGCCATTATCCTGGCTACACCTTCTCGAAACCCATCCTACTGATGAACGTCTGATCCGTACTCGATCCATTCAAACTACAGGCTGTCAAAAGAGTGTATCGTGAGCTCGTATCGCTGGCTTTCACCTCGGGTTTTCCCTCAAAAAGCAGCTTCAATCGTTCTTCATCCAAGAACAGGCGCAATCTTCCTGCTTCTTCAGCTGCGGATGAGAGTTGGTGGATGTTGTCATGCGGCCGACCAAACCATCCGCCGGGCAGAACCAAACCTCTACCCCCTGTTTTTTTTTAACCATCGTTCAATCTGAGAACTTCGATTCATTTTACTATCCAATTCAGGTTGACCCTACGGGGGGCTGAACGGCAAGCCAAGCGTTCGATGGCGGCTGCCGCACCTCCACACCTTGCACGCCCCCATGGGCTTGCCATAGACAGGCGGCCAACAGACCAAGAGGGGGCCGCATGCGCCGCGTCGTCGTGACTGGGCTGGGGGTAGTCTCCAGCATCGGGAATACTGCCGAGGAAGTGGTGGGCTCGTTGAAGGCCGGCCGCTCGGGCATCTCTGCCAACGAGCAGATGAAGGAATACGGCTTTCGCAGCCAGATCGCCGGCAATCTGAAGATCGACCCGGCAGAGCATATCGACAAGCGCACGTTGCGCTTCATGGGACCGGGCGCCGCCTATGCCCATATCGCGATGCAACACGCCATCGCGGATGCGGGGCTGGACGAGAGCGACGTGGTGAACCCGCGCACGGGGCTCGTCGCGGGGTCGGGCGGGCCGTCGACCAGCGCGATGCTGACGGCACACCAGACCGTGCTCAAGACCGGGGCGACCAAGCGGATCGGGCCCTTCGCGGTGCCGAAGTGCATGTCCTCGACGATCTCGGCCAACCTTTCGACCGCCTTCAAGATCAAGGGCATCAATTACTCCATCACCTCGGCCTGCTCGACCTCGCTGCACTGCATCGGCAACGCGGCCGAGCAGATCATGATGGGCAAGCAGGACGTGATGTTCGCCGGCGGCGGCGAGGAGCTGGACTGGACGCTGAGCTGCCTCTTCGACGCGATGGGCGCCATGTCGACCAAGTTCAACGACACGCCGGAGAAGGCCAGCCGGGCGTTCGACGCGGACCGCGACGGGTTCGTGATCTCGGGCGGCGGCGGCATGGTGGTGCTCGAGGATCTCGAGCATGCCAAGGCGCGCGGTGCCAAGATCTATGCCGAGGTGACGGGCTATGCCGCCACCAGCGACGGGCACGACATGGTGGCCCCCTCGGGCGAGGGCGGCGAGCGGGCGATGCGGCTGGCGCTGCAGACGCTGCCCGAGGACCGCAAGGTGAGCTACATCAACGCGCATGGCACCTCGACACCGGTGGGCGACGTGGGCGAGATCGAGGCGGTGCGCCGCGTCTTCGGCACGGGCACGACGCCGCCGGTGAGCTCGACCAAGTCGATGACGGGACACAGCCAGGGTGCGACCGGCGCGCAGGAGGCGATCTATTGCCTGCTGATGCTGCGCGACGATTTCATCACGCCCTCGATCAACGTCGAGACGCTGGACCCGGCGCTGGAGCCTGCCGAGATCGCGACCGATCTTGTCGAGGGCGCGGGGCTCGACACCGTGATGACCAATTCCTTTGGGTTCGGCGGGACCAACGGGTCCATGCTGCTTTCGAAATATGATGGATAGCGACCGATGACAGGCAGTCTGAAGGGCAAGCGCGGGCTTGTCATGGGTGTGGCGAACGAGCGGTCGATCGCCTGGGGCATCGCGAAGGCGCTGAGCGAGGCGGGGGCCGAGCTGGCCTTTGCCTACCAGGGCGACAACTTTGCCAAGCGCGTGAAGCCGCTGGCCGAGTCCGTGGGATCGGACCTTCTGGTGGACATGGACGTGACCGACGACGAGGGGCTGGACGCGGGCTTTGCCCAGCTGGCCGAGCGCTGGCCGACCATCGACTTCCTCGTGCACGCGGTGGCCTATTCCGACAAGAACGAGCTGTCGGGGCGGTTCCTCAACACCAGCCGTGCGAACTTCAAGCATTCGCTGGAGATCTCGGCCTATTCCTTCATCGAGGTCGCCCGGCGGGCCCATCCGATGATGGTGGAGAACGGCGGCACGCTGCTGACGCTGACCTACCAGGGCAGCCACCGGGTCGTGCCGAACTACAACGTGATGGGCGTGGCCAAGGCGGCGCTGGAGTCGGTGACGGCCTATCTTGCCAACGATCTCGGCCCCGAGGGCATCCGCGTGAACGCGATCAGCCCCGGCCCGATGAAGACGCTGGCGGGGTCGGCCATCGGCGGCGCGCGGCGGACCTACAAGTACACCGAGGCCAACACGCCGCTGCGGTCGAACGCGACGCTGGAGGCCGTGGGCGGCACGGCGGTCTGGCTGGTGTCGGACGCGGGTTCGTGCACGACTGGCGAGGTGGTGCACGTGGACGGCGGGTTCCACATCCTCGGGATGCCGCAGCTCGAGAACCTCTGAGCCTGGGCTGGCGACGTCTGCCGCCGCCACAGGAACCCCGGCCTTCGCGATGTGGTTGATGTGTCAAACCACATGACAGGAGGCCGCAATGCCACATCGTCTGACACTGAAGGCCATTCAGCCCGTCACCCACGACGTGAACCATCTCGTGTTCGACAAGCCCGAGGGCTTTTCCTTCACCCCCGGGCAGGCGACGGATTTCGCGCTCGACCAGGACGGCTGGCGCGAGGAGAAGCGCCCCTTCACCTTCACCAGCCTGCCGCACGAAGACAGCCTGCAGTTCGTCATCAAGTCCTACCCGGACCATGACGGGGTGACGACGCGGATCGCGGACCTGAAGCCCGGCGACACGGTACTGATCGACGAGCCTTGGGGCGCGATCGAGGACAAGGGCGACGGCGTCTTCATCGCGGGCGGCGCGGGTGTCACGCCCTTCATCTCGATCCTGCGCAAGAAGCTGCACGAGAAGGGTACGCTCGACGGCAACACGCTGATCTTCTCGAACAAGACCGAGCAGGACATTGTCCTGCGCGAGGAGTTCGAGGCCATGGACGGCCTGCGCGTGCACTGGACCGTGACCGAGGAGAAAAGCAGTCCGCTGGCGCGCGGCATGATCGACCGCACGATGCTGGCCGATTTCGTGAAGGCGCAGACGGATTTCTGCTACGTCTGCGGGCCCGATCCGATGATCGAGGCGATCCGGGGCGAACTCGAGTATATCGACGTGGCGCCAGATCGCATCGTGACCGAAGACCTCGACTGATCGGGGCGGAGGCGGGTCGCGTCGCCCAGCTTGAGCACGAACTGGATGTCGTCCGCAGGCCCGTCATCGGTGACGATCGCGTCGGGCAGGCGGCCGACTTCCTCGAACCCGAAGCTTCCGAAGAACGAGAGGGTGCAGCTTCGGGCGCGGTCCGAGATAGAGAACTCGATCTGCGTCGCACCCTCGGCGCGCGCGTTCGTGAGCAGCGCGATCATGAGCCGGAGCGGGGCCTCTCCGTGCTCCGCATGCGGGCGGATGTAGAATTTCTCCAGCCGCCGCCGGTGGCGTGCGCGGAAGGGCGCGGGTATGGTCAGGGCTGCGAGCCCGACGCAGTCAGCTTCGTCCTCATCGGCGTTCGTCTCGAAAATCCCGAAACGCCTGCCACCTGCCAGCGCGGCGGCCACCCTCTCTTCGGGGATGCGCCGCGCCTCTTCGGCGCTTGCGTGCAGCGCGTGGGGATAGAGCTCTGTCATCTCGTTCACGAGCGCGCGCCAGATGCCGACGTCGCCTTCGTGTAGGGGACGGACGGTCAGTGCCATACAAGAGCCTCCGTCGTTTCGGGGTTGAGCATGCGGCGACATCTGGCGCCTACGTGGAGTCGAGGGGGGATGCAGGAGTCGCGCGATAGGTTCCCGCGAGGCGGTAACTTTTCTGATGGTGCGGCGATGGCCGGAGACGCAGTGCCTCGACGTGGAGTTTGGCTGCCATGGACTGGCATGTGCGATATCTTCCCTAATCCAAACATGAGATCGGGGCTTGCCGACGGCCCCTGAGAGGCGCGAAATACGGGATCCTGTCGATCCTGCGCCCTTGCCAGCGATAAGACTCTGGTCCCGTGACCGCAAGCAATTGGTAAGCATGCTTGCCGTTTCCGAGCGGTTTGACCGTTTGCGCGGCGCTCGCCACCGCACCGGAGTACTGCCGGGTGCATTGCAAGGGCGAGGGGTTTTGCTGTATCCGCGGCCACTGAGACAAGGCTGGCCGGGCGCAGGCGCGCCGCCACGCGAAAGGACGCGCGATGACCGAGGCGAAGAAGCTCTTCATCAAGACATATGGCTGTCAGATGAACGTCTACGACAGCGAGCGCATGGAGGAGTCGCTCCAGGGCTACGAACGGACCGACACGCCCGAAGATGCCGACCTGATCCTGCTGAACACCTGTCACATCCGGGAAAAGGCCGCCGAGAAGGTCTATTCCGAGCTGGGCCGCTTCAAGCACCTCAAGGCCGAGCGGCCCGATCTGCGCATCGGCGTGGCCGGCTGCGTGGCCCAGGCCGAGGGCGCCGAGATCATGCGCCGCCAGCCGCTGGTCGATCTGGTCGTCGGTCCGCAGAGCTACCACCGCCTGCCGCAGCTTGAGGCGCGGGCGCGCGCCGGCGAAAAGGCGCTCGACACCGATTTCCCCGAGGAAGACAAGTTCGAGAAGCTCAAGCGCCGCCCCAAGGCCAAGCGCGGGCCCACGGCCTTCCTGACCGTGCAGGAGGGCTGCGACAAGTTCTGCGCCTTCTGCGTGGTGCCCTACACCCGCGGGGCCGAGGTCAGCCGCCCGGCGACCCGCATCTTGGAGGAGGCGCGCGACTTGGTCGAGCGCGGCGTGCGCGAGATCACGCTGCTGGGCCAGAACGTGAACGCCTATCACGGGCAGGGGGCCGACGGGCGGGAATGGTCTCTGGCGCGGCTCATCTGGGCGCTGAGCGAGATCGACGGGCTGGCGCGCATTCGCTTCACCACCTCGCACCCCAACGACATGGACGAGGACCTAATCGAGGCGCATGGCAGCTGTTCCAAGCTGATGCCCTACCTGCACCTGCCGGTCCAGGCGGGCAGCGACAAGATCCTCAAGCGCATGAACCGCTCGCATACGGCGGAGAGCTACCTCAAGCTGATCGACCGGCTGCGCGCTGCGCGCCCCGACCTGCATCTGTCTGGCGACTTCATCGTGGGCTTCCCGGAAGAGACCGAAGAGGATTTCCAGGCAACGATGGATATCGTGCGGGCGGCGGGCTACGGCTCGGCTTTCTCGTTCAAGTATTCGACGCGCCCCGGGACACCGGCCGCCGAGCGCGACCAGCTGTCGGAAGAGGTCAAGGACGACCGTCTGCGGCGCCTGCAGGCGCTGCTGACCGAACAGCAGCGCGCCGTGCAGGACAGCATGGTCGGGCGCGAGGTCTCGGTGCTGGTCGAAAAGCCGGGCCGGTTCGAGGGCCAGATGGTCGGCAAGTCGGAGTACCTGCATGCGGTGCATTTCGATGCCGCGGGTCACGTTCCCGGCGATCTGGTGCGGATGCGGATCACAGCTTCGGGGCCGAACTCGCTCTCGGGCGAGGCGCTGCAACTCGCCTGAAGCGACGTCCTCCCAAGCGGCTAACCCGTTTGCCGAGTTCTGGTCGTGCGGGGCACTTCGTCTTGCGGGAATGCCACTTGCAGCGGGCCTCTGAGGTGATGCGTCTATTACGCTGCGTAAATAGCTGATAATCAGGAGGGACTCGGCGTCCCCTCCGCAGTGGGCCGCCTTCGGGGAGGAGCCCATGACGAGGATCTTTGTGAAGACCCATGTCCGCGCCGTGCTGGTGGCGTTCGCGGCGCTGCTGGGGGCAGGCCAGCTCGCGGCCGAGCCCATCGTGATCGACGAGGAGACCGGCGAACAGATCCGCATCAACGGGCTGAGCGATGGCGCCATGGAGACGCTGCGCGGCGGCGGGCGGGTCATCGCCACCACGCCCGGCGGGCGCGTGGTCTTGAAGGGCGAGGTCTTCCGTCCCGGCATCTGGACTGATCCCGACGGCTGCCAGCACTGGATCATGGACGACGGGATCGAAGGCTACATGGCGCCGATCCTGACCCGCGAGGGCAAGCCGGTCTGCCACCGGGGCTACATATCGCGCGAGGGGCAGTTCGTCATCCGCAAGTCCGACCTGCCGCCCGGCAGCGCGGAACGGTAGGGGAGGGCGCGGATGCTTCGGACACTTGCGACCGCTGCGCTTGCCTCTCTTGCTCTGTCGGGCTGTGCGGTCGACCGGCCCGTGGGGCCCGACAAGTCGCACGAGGGGCGTCAGGATCTGGCCGACCTGCGCGCGGGCATCTGGATTTCGCCCCACGGCTGCCAGTACTGGATCATCGACGATGGCGCAGAGGGCTATATGAGCCCGCGCTTCGATCCGATCACGGGCCGGCCGGTCTGCACCCGTGTCCCTGTGGATTTCCCCGGCCTCGCCACCGGTGACTTCCGCGGTGGCTAGACGCCGCTGCGGGCGGCAGTGACTACGCCGATCGCCGCAGGACGCTTCCCTCGCGTCGTGCCGCGCGTGCTCTTGCTTGCCACGACCGCCCGGGCTTGGCACGCTGGGGACGACTCGCACACCAGGAGAGATGCGTGACCACGGGCACCCTGACCGAAGCCATCCTTGAATTTCCCGACAACCGTCTGCTGATCGATCTTTGCGGCGAATTCGACCGCAACCTCACGGACATCGAATCCCGCACCGGGGTGCAGATCCTGCGCCGCGGCAACCAGCTGGCCGTGCACGGCCCGGAGGACGCCCGCGAGGAGGCCGCCGAGGTGCTGCGCGCGCTTTACGAGCGGCTCGAGCAGGGCCGCGAGGTGAGCAGCGCCGACATCGACCGCGAGTTCCGCATGGCCTCGCCCCAGCCGGAGGAAAGCACCGCCGGGAGCTCGCAGCTCGAGATGTTCGGCAGCGGCGACAAGATCGAGATCAAGACCCGCCGCAAGCTGATCGAGCCGCGCACCGAGGCGCAGAAGGCCTACGTCAAGTCGCTCTTCGAGAACGAGCTTGCCTTCGGCATCGGCCCCGCCGGCACCGGCAAGACCTACCTCGCCGTCGCGGTGGGGGTGAACATGCTCATCAACGGGCTGGTCGACCGGATCATCCTGTCGCGCCCGGCGGTCGAGGCGGGCGAGAAGCTCGGCTACCTGCCCGGCGACATGAAGGACAAGGTCGACCCCTACATGCAGCCGCTCTACGACGCGTTGAACGACTTCATGCCCGGCAAGCAGCTCGGCAACATGATGGCGGAAAAGACGGTCGAGATCGCGCCGCTGGCGTTCATGCGGGGGCGTACGCTGTCCAACGCCTTCGTGGTGCTGGACGAAGCACAGAACGCCACCTCGATGCAGATGAAGATGTTCCTGACCCGCCTGGGTGAGGGCTCGCGCATGGTCATCACCGGCGACCGCAGCCAGGTCGACCTGCCGCGCGGCGTGAACTCGGGGCTGGCGGATGCCGAGCGCATCCTCAAGCACATCCCGGCGATCTCGTTCAACTACTTCACCGGCAAGGACGTCGTGCGCCACCCGCTGGTCGCCGCGATCATCGAGGCCTACGAAGACGAGCCGAACCGCTGAGCCCGCGCCCCTTGCTTCTTTTCGCCCAAAATACCTCGGGGGTCCGGGGGCGGCGCCCCCGGCGGCCGGCCAGATGCTGACCGAGACGATCTTCGAGGACCCCCGCTGGGAGGAGGCGGATCTCGAGGCGTGGTCGGAACGCGCGGCGCGTGCCGCGCTCACCCACCTCGGGATCGCGCCGGAGGGCTACGAGATCGCGGTGCTGGGCTGCGACGACGACCGCATCGCCACGCTCAACGCCGATTTCAGGGGCAAGCCCCGCCCGACCAATGTGCTGAGCTGGCCGTCAGAGGATCTCGCAGCCGAAAACCCGGGCGAAGCCCCCGAACCGCCGCCGCCGCCCGATTCGCTGGACGCCCATCATCTGGGCGATCTTGCCCTGTCCTACGACGTTTGTAGGCAGGAAGCCGCCGAGGGGGGCAGGGAATTTGAGCACCATGTGACTCATCTTCTTGTTCACGGGGTTTTACATCTGCTGGGTTACGACCATATCCGTGATGAAGACGCCACGCTCATGGAAGCGCTGGAGACCACGATACTTGGCAACCTCGGCATCGCCGACCCATATAATAGGATGTGATAGGGCCAGATGGCTCGCGACTGGAAGCAGGAGATGGGCGACACAGACGGATCGCCTAACGCAGCGCAGAGCGCGCTGGAGAATGGGCATTCAGAGGATGGATCGGGATTTTTCCAGAAATTTCTGGGATTTCTCGGCGGTGAGCACGAGGCGGAGGGCGAAGATGGCACCGCCTCCGAACCGCGCGTCTCTCCCGGACTTATCAACCTTCGACGCATGCGCGTCGAGGATGTGGCAATCCCCAAGGCCGAGATCGTGGCCGTGCCGGATACGATCACCCGGGACGAGCTTCTCGAGGTGTTCCGCGAATCGGGCCTGACCCGGCTCCCGGTCTACGAAGGCACGCTCGACACGCCCGTGGGGATGGCACACCTCAAGGACTTCGCGCTGTCGCACGGGTTCGATGCGGGCGAGACCGAATTCGAGCTGAAGCGCATCCTGCGCCCGCTGCTTTTCGTGCCGCCCTCCATGCCCATCGGCGTGCTGCTCACCAAGATGCAGACCGAACGGCGGCACATGGCGCTGGTGATCGACGAATACGGCGGCGTCGACGGTCTGGTGACGATCGAGGACCTGATCGAACAGGTCATCGGCGAGATCGAGGACGAGCACGACACCGACGAGGACACCTTCTGGACCCGAGAGCGCAGCGGCTGCTACATCGCGCAGTCCAAGACCCCGCTCGAGGAATTCGAGCAGGAGGTGGGCATCAGCCTCACCGAGGACGAGGAGATCGACGGCGAGGAGATCGACACGCTGGGCGGCCTGGTCTTCATGCTGGCCGGGCGGGTTCCCGCGCGTGGCGAGGTGATCACGCATCCTGCAGGTCTCGATTTCGAGGTCGTGGACGCCGACCCGCGCCGCATCAAGCGGCTTCGCGTGCGTCTTCCGGGGGCATCGTCGGCCTCCACCCCGGCGGCACTGCCACCGCCGCCGCGTCCCACGGATTATGCGTGACCTGACACTCCGGGCCATCGCGACACCGCGACTGGCCCGGATTCCGCTCGCCTTCCTGGTGGGGCTCGCGCTCGCCATGGGCGCCGCCCCCTATGAGCTCTGGGCCGTGGCCCTTCTGGGGCTGGTGGGCGCCTTCTGGATCTTCATCGCCCTCGGGCCGCGCCGCCGCGCCTTCCTGACCGGATGGACGGTGGGCTTCGGCTATTTCGTCTTCTCGCTCGGCTGGATCACCGAACCCTTCCAGGTGGACGCTGCGGTGACTGGCTGGATGGCGCCCTTCGCGCTGGTGTTGATGGCGGCAGGGCTGGGGCTGTTCTGGGGCGCGGCTTTCTGGGCGGCGGCGCGGTCGCCGCGTCCGCTGATCGCGCTGGTGGTGCTCTGGTGCGCCGCCGAGATGGCGCGCGGCTACCTGCTCACCGGCTTTCCATGGGGCATGGTGGGCTATCTCTGGGCGCCGGTCCCGGCAATCCAGTGGGTGTCGATCGTCGGCAGCTACGGGCTGACTTTCCTGACGCTCGACCTGGCCGCGGTGCTGGCAGTGGCGCTGCACGGGCGCGACCGGCGGATGCTGGCGCTGGGGGCGGCGGGCTTTGTGCTGCTGCTGGGGGGCGGGCTCTGGCTGACCCCCGCGCCGCAGGACCTGTCGGAGCGCCCCGTGGTGCGGCTGGTGCAGCCCAATGCCCCGCAGGACGAGAAATGGAACCCCGAGATGGTGCCGGTCTTCTTCGAGCGGCAGTTGCGCCTGACGGGGCAGCCCGTGGCCGATAGCCTGCCTGCGCCCTCGCTGGTGGTCTGGCCCGAGACGGCGCTGCCCTGGCTCCTGCACCGCGCGCGCGAACCGCTCGACATGGTGTCCGAGGCCGCGGGCGACGTGCCGGTGGCGCTGGGCATCCAGCGCCGCGACGAGGAAGGGCGCTACTACAACTCGATGGTGCTGATGCAGGGCGACGGGAGCCTCGCCGAGACCTACGACAAGCACCACCTTGTGCCCTTCGGGGAGTACATGCCGGCGGCGTCTCTCTTCGCGCACGTGAACATCAGCGGGCTCGCCCAGCGGGCGGCGGGCGGTTACAGCGCCGGGCCGGGGCCGCAGCTGATCGATCTCGGCGTGCTGGGCACGGCGTTGCCGCTGATCTGCTACGAGGCGGTCTTTCCCCAGGACGTGAACGGCGCGCCGGGGCGGGCCGACCTTTTGCTGCATCTGACCAACGACGCCTGGTTCGGTACATGGTCGGGGCCCTACCAGCATCTGAGCCAGTCACGCATCCGTGCGATCGAGCAACGTCTGCCGATGCTGCGTGCCGCAAATACGGGCGTTTCCGCGGTGATCGACGGGGCCGGGCGTGTGATGGCCCAACGTACGTTGGGCGAAGCGGGTGTCGTGGATGCCCGGGTGCCCCCGCCCATGGCGCCTTCTTTCTATGCAACGACCGGCGATCTGCCGTTCTTCCTGTTGCTTTTGGTCCTGATTGGGGCGGTCTTCATCCCCAACAACCGCATTCCGATTGACCCGCGGTTAAACCGGCCTTAGGCAATCACCAATCAGAAGAGTGCCACCACAACGGCTTCCTGGCGTGGTGGCTAAACCCCAATGGAGCACTCATGTCCCGACAAGAATATATCTTCACCTCCGAATCCGTTTCGGAGGGCCACCCGGATAAGGTCTGCGACCGGATTTCGGATGCCGTCCTCGACGCGCTCATCGCGGAGGAGCCCGAAGCACGCGTTGCCTGCGAAACCTTTGCCACATCCGGCCTTGTGGTCATCGGTGGCGAGGTCGGGCTGAGCGACCAGGAGAAACTGAAGAACTACATGGGCCGGATCGGCCAGATCGCGCGCGACGTGATCCGCGAGATCGGCTACGAGCAGGAGAAGTTCCACTGGAACACCTGCCACGTGATGAACTTTCTGCACGAGCAGTCCGCGCACATCGCGCAGGGTGTCGACAAGGACGGTGCCGGTGACCAGGGCATCATGTTCGGCTTCGCGACCAACGAGACGCCCGATCTCATGCCGGCGCCGATCCAGTACTCGCACAAGATCCTGAAAAGCCTTGCCGATGCGCGCAAGTCGGGCAAGGAGCCGCTGCTGCGGCCCGACGCCAAGTCGCAGCTGTCGCTGCGCTACGAGAACGGCAAGCCGGTCGAGGTCACCCAGATCGTGCTGTCGACCCAGCACGAGAGCGAGGACCAGTCCAGCGACGACATCCGCGCCATCGTGGAGCCCTACATCCGCGACGTGCTGCCGGCGGAGTGGATCACCGACGCGACCGAGTGGTGGGTGAACCCGACGGGCACCTTCGTGATCGGCGGCCCCGACGGGGACGCGGGCCTGACCGGGCGCAAGATCATCGTCGACACCTACGGCGGTGCGGCCCCCCACGGCGGCGGCGCCTTCTCGGGCAAGGACCCGACGAAGGTGGACCGTTCAGCGGCCTACGCGGCGCGCTACCTTGCCAAGAACATCGTGGCCTGTGGCGCGGCCGAGCGCTGCACCGTGCAGCTCTCCTACGCCATCGGCGTGGCCAAGCCGCTGTCGATCTACGTCGACACCCACGGGACCGGCGAAGTGGCGGAAGAGGTCATCGAGAAGGCGATCCCGAAGGTCATGGACCTGACGCCGCGCGGCATCCGCACGCATCTCGACCTCAACAAGCCGATTTACGCCCGCACCGCGGCCTACGGCCACTTCGGCCGCGAGCCCGAGGCGGACGGCGGCTTCAGCTGGGAACGCACGGACCTGGCCGAGGCGCTCAAGAAGGAAATGTGATCCGCAACAGCTTTGCGTGACACGCGCGGCCCGTCCCGGAAGGGGCGGGCCGTTTCGCGTTCGGGCCGGAAGGGGCGGGCCGTTTCGCGTTCGGGCCGGACGCCCTTGGCCAAACAGCCTCAGTCCCCGGCCACCTCCGCCTGATGCGCCATGATCCGGGGCAGGTTGCCCTCGATCCAGTCGGCCAGATCGCGCAGCTTCTCGGCCGCCTCAGCGCCCATGGGCGTGGTGCGATACTCCACGTGCGGCGGCACCGTGTCGTGGGCGATCCGCTCCACCAGCCCGTCGGCGGCCAACTGCTTGAGCGTCTGCGCTAGCATCCGCTCGCTCACCCCGCCGATGCGCCGCCGCAGCGCGCCGAAGCGGTAGGTCTCGGACCCCAGCGCCAACAGCGTGAGGATGCCCCAGCGGCTGGTCATGTGGCTCAGCACCTGCCGCGAGGGGCAGGCCGGCGACAGCAGGTCGCCCCGGTCGAACATCACGGCATCGGGAGCGGAGGCGGTGATCTCGGGATTTTCCATACTTACCTTTTTGTCGGTACTTATCATTCGTGCGGCAGGGCAGATATGGGAAGGACAGAGACGAAAAAGAAGGAGTCCCTCCCATGACCATCGCGATCACCGGCGCCACCGGGCAGCTTGGCCGCCTCACCGTGCAGAAACTCGTCGACATGCAGGGGGCCGATGGCCTCGTCGCGCTGGCCCGCAGCCCCGAGAAGGCCGAGGACCTCGGCGTCGAGACGCGCGCCTTCGACTACGACCGGCCCGAGACGCTGGCCCCGGCGCTCGACGGCGTCGACGTTCTGGTGCTGATCTCCTCGAGCGAGGTCGGCAAGCGCGAGGCACAGCACGGCGCCGTGATCGAGGCCGCCAAGGCCGCCGGTGTCACCCGCATCGTCTACACCAGCATCCTGCACGCCGACAGCTCGCCCATGAGCCTCGCGCCCGAGCACCGCGCCACCGAGGCGCTGCTGGCGGCAAGCGGCCTGAAGGTCACGCTGCTGCGCAACGGTTGGTATCACGCCAACTACCTAGGCGCGCTGCCCGCCGCGCTGGAACATGGCGCGATGATCGGCGCCGCGGGGGAGGGGCGCATTTCCTCGGCCGCGCGCGAGGATTTCGCCGAGGCCGCGGCCGTCGCCGCCACCGGCGAAGGCCACGAGGGCAAGACCTACGAACTGGCGGGCGACGAGGCCTACACGCTGGCGGAACTGGCCGAGGTGGTCTCCGCACAGACCGGCAAGCAGATCCCCTACGTGAACATGACCGAGGCCGAGTATGCCGAGGCGCTCAAGGGCGCGGGTCTCGACGCGGGCACGGCGCAGATGGTCGTGGGGCTGGACGCGGGTGCATCGCAGGACGCGCTGTTCGACGACAGCCGCACCCTGTCGCGCCTGATCGGCCATCCCACCACGCCGATCTCCGAAGCGGTACGCAGGGCGCTGGCCTGACGCTGCGCCTCGCGCCTTCGTGACCGGAGGGGAGGAGCCATGGGCGGCGCGGAGACCCCGCGCCGCTCGACTTTCCGGCGCGCGATCTAGGTTCCCTTGCGTCACAGCAGGGAGGACACCGCATGTTCCGCACCACCATCGCCTTGGCCGCGCTTTGCGCAGGGACCGCCGCCAGCGCCCAGATCATGGGGGAACACCACAGCTACACCGTCGGCGACACGGCCTTCGAGGGCTACGTCGCCACCAATCCCGACATCACGCCGCGCGGCACCGTGCTGATCGTGCACGACTGGGACGGCATGACGGATTACGAGGAACGCCGGGCCGAGATGCTGGCCGAACGCGGCTACACCGCCTTCGCCGTTGACCTCTATGGCGCCGACACCGACCCGCAGTCCGTCGACGAGTACCGCAGCCTGTCGGGGGCGCTCTACCAGGACCGCGATCTTTTCCGCGAGCGGCTCATGGGTTCTATTGCCGAGGCGGCGAACATCCCCGGTGCCACCGACGACATGGTCCTGATGGGCTACTGCTTCGGCGGCGCGGCGGTGCTCGAGGCGGCCCGGGCGGGCGCGGACCTCGACGGCTTCGTGAGCTTCCACGGCGGGCTCGAGACACCCGAGGGGCAGGACTATTCCGCCACCACGGCGCCCGTAATGCTGTTCCACGGCTCGGCCGATCCGGTTTCGGGGATGGATGCGCTGGCGGGCCTCATGACCGAACTGCAGGAAGCCGGCGTCACGCACGGGGCAGAGATCTTCGGCGGCGCGCGGCACAGCTTCACGGTCTTCGGATCGGACGACTACGACCTGGACGCTGACCAGGGCGCCTGGGACGGGCTGGTGGAGATGCTGCGGGACAGTCTGGGATGATCCGCCGGTGTATCCTCATCCTCGGCCTGCTCTGGCCGGGGATCGTCTTCGCGAATGACTGGGATGCGCTTGAGCAAGAGGGCGCCTTCGCGATCATGCGGCACGCACTGGCGCCCGGTACGGGCGACCCGGCGAGCTTTGACCTCGACGACTGCGCCACGCAACGCAACCTCAGCGCGGCGGGCCGCGACCAGGCGCGTGCCATCGGCGACGCCTTCCGGGCGCGCGGACAGGGCTTCGACGTTGTGCTGACCAGCCAGTGGTGCCGCTGCCGCGACACGGCCCGGCTGCTCGATCTCGCCCCGGTCCGCGCGGCGCCGCCCTTCAATTCCTTCTTCGGCGGGCGCGGGGACTCGGCGGCGCAGGGCCGCGCGGCGCTGGAACTTCTTCGCGGGCTCGAGGGCAGGCCGCTGGTCGTGACCCACCAGGTCAACATCACCGACCTCACGGGTGTCTTTCCCCGTTCGGGCGAGGTGGTGGTGGTTCGCCTGTCCGGCGACGGGCTAGAGGTGCTGGGCCGGATTCGACCCTGAGACTTGCCGCGGCGCGCGGGGGCGGGTAGAGGCCCGCCCCATGACGCAAGATCGCCACCCCTCCGGCGCCCCGTGGCGCAACTTCTACGGCCGCTTCAAGGGCAAGGGCCTGCGCAAGTCGCAGGAGGCCTATCTCGACGAGGACCTAGGCAAGCTCTCGCCCGGGCCCGTCGACTGGGACGTGAACCCCGACCGCACGCCGCTCGATCTCGACGCGCTCTTCGGCGGCGCGCCGGTCTGGCTCGAGGTGGGCTTCGGCGGGGGCGAACACCTCGTCCACCAGGCGAAGGGCAACCCCCATGTCGGCATCATCGGCTGCGAGCCCTACATCAACGGCGTCGCCATGCTGCTGGGCAAGATCCGCGAAGCTGGCGTGAGCAACCTGCGGGTGCACCCCGGCGATGCGCGCGATCTCTTCGACGTGCTGCCCGAGGCAAGCCTCGACAAGGCCTTCCTGCTCTACCCTGATCCCTGGCCCAAGAAACGCCACCACCGCCGCCGCTTCGTGACGCCCGAACACCTCGAACCGCTGGCGCGGGTGCTGAAACCGGGGGCCGAGTTCCGGGTGGCCACCGATATCCCCGACTACGTGCGCCAGACCCTGCAGGAGGTGCCGAAGGCGGGCTTCGACTGGCTGGCCGAGCGCCCCGCCGACTGGCGCACCCCCTGGGAGGACTGGATCCCCACCCGCTACGAGCAGAAGGCCCTGCGCGAGGGCCGCGTGCCCCACTACCTCACCTTCCGCCGCCGCTGAGCTCGCAACCGCCGCTTCTTCTTGGCAAAAATACTCCGGGGGAGTCCCGCAGGGACGGGGGCAGAGCCCCCTCTTTCTCCGCGCCTTCTGGACGGCCCCCACGTCAGCGGCTATCAGGCCCGCGACCCATGCGCAGGAGGCCCCATGTCGAGCCACGGCACCCCCATCCCGATGACCGCCCGCAAGGCCGGGCCCCTCTCCGGCACCGCTGACGTGCCCGGCGACAAGTCGATCTCGCACCGTTCGCTGATCCTCGGCGCCATGGCGGTGGGCGAGACGCGGGTGACCGGGCTGCTCGAGGGGCAGGACGTGCTCGACACTGCCAAGGCCATGCGTGCCTTCGGGGCCGAGGTCGACAAGCAGGGCGACACCTGGGTGATCCACGGCGTCGGCACCGGCGGCTTCGCCGAGCCCGACAATGTCATCGACTGCGGCAACTCGGGCACCGGCGTGCGGCTCATCATGGGGGCCATGGCCACCACGCCGATCACCGCGACCTTCACGGGCGATGCGAGCCTCAACAAGCGGCCCATGGCGCGGGTGACCGATCCGCTGGCGCTCTTCGGGGCGCGGGCCTACGGGCGCTCGGGCGGGCGTTTGCCCATGACCATCGTAGGGGCCGAAGCCGCTGTGCCGGTGCGTTACGAGGTGCCGGTGCCCTCGGCGCAGGTGAAATCCGCGGTGCTGCTGGCGGGGCTTGCCGCCCCGGGCGAGACCGTGGTGATCGAGCGCGAGGCCACGCGCGACCATTCGGAGCGGATGCTCGCGGGCTTCGGCGCGCAGATCTCGACCGAGGTCACGAACGAGGCGCGCATCATCACGCTGACCGGCCAGCCCGAGCTGCGGCCGCAGACCATCGTGGTGCCGCGCGATCCGTCCTCGGCGGCCTTCCCGGTCTGCGCGGCGCTGATCGTCGAGGGTTCGGACGTGCTGGTGCCCAATATCGGCCTGAACCCGACGCGGGCGGGGCTGTTCACCACGCTGCGCGAGATGGGCGCCGACCTGACCTACGAGAACATGCGCGAGGAGGGCGGCGAGCCGGTCGCCGACCTGCGCGCGCGCTTCTCGCCTGACCTCAAGGGCATCGAGGTGCCGCCGGACCGCGCGGCCAGCATGATCGACGAATACCCCGTTCTGTCGGTCGTGGCCGCCTTTGCGGAAGGCAAGACCCACATGCCCGGCGTCAAGGAACTGCGGGTGAAGGAATCCGACCGCATCGACGCCATGGCCACCGGCCTGCGCGCCTGCGGCGTCGAGGTCGACGAGGGCGAGGACTGGTGGACCGTGCATGGCCGCGGCCATGGCGCCGTCGCCGGCGGCGCCACGGTGGAAAGCCACCTCGACCACCGCATCGCCATGTCCTTCATGGTGCTGGGCTTTGCCGCCAACGCGCCGGTGACGGTCGACGACGGTGGCCCCATCGCCACCTCCTTCCCGATTTTCGAGCCGCTCATGGCCGGGCTCGGGGCCGAGATCACGCGCGGGCAGGGCTGAACGCGGCGCGGTGGGGGTGGAAAGCCCCCGCCACATGGGTTTTAGTCACCGGATGAGCTTTACCATCGCCATCGACGGGCCCGCCGCCAGCGGCAAGGGTACCATCAGCCGGGCCGTCGCCCGGCACTTCGGGTTCGAGCACCTCGATACCGGGCTCCTCTACCGTGCCGTGGGGCAGCGCATGCTGGAGGGCATGGATCCGGTCGAGGCGGCGCAGGCACTGCGGGCCGAGGATCTCGACCCCGAGACCCTGCGCACCGCCGAGGCGGCGCAGGCGGCCTCCAAGGTCGCGGCGATCCCCGACGTGCGCGCGGCGCTCCTGGATTTCCAGCGTGCCTTCGCCCGCCGGGCGGGCGGCGCGGTGCTGGACGGGCGCGACATCGGCACGGTGATCTGCCCCGAGGCCGAGGCCAAGCTCTTTGTCACCGCGAGCGCCGAAGTGCGGGCAGACCGCCGCTGGCGCGAACTGGTCGCGGCCGGTTTCGACACCCGTTTCGACGACGTGCTCGCCGACGTCCACGAGCGCGACCGCCGCGACATGGGCCGCAGCGATGCCCCCCTGCGAGAAGCCGAGGATTCGACCCGCATCGACACTTCGCGGCTGACCGTGGACGAGGCCATCGCCGCGGCGATCGCCGCTGTGAACCTCGCGCGCGCCCAGATCGGCGGCTGAATGCCGGTCTTGGAGCCCGGGGGAACTTACCCTTGGGGCCGTGCGTCGGGTCTGCGACGGAAAAACTTCCAAAAGGAGGAAACATGACCATTCGCAAGACCATGACCGCCGTCGGCCTCAGCCTTGGCCTCGCCGCAGCCCCCGTTGCCGTGATGGCGCAGGACAGCGAGGAGCCGAACGAAGAGCAGGGCATCCAGACCATGGATTCCGAGACACAGCCCATGCAGTCCGAACCCGAGACCATGCAGGGCGACACGGAAACCGCATCCTACGACGATGCCGAGGTCGATGCCTTTGCCGACGCCGTGATCCAGATCACCGAGATCCGGAACTCCTACGCAGGTGAACTGCAGGGTGCATCCGATCAGGAAGAGCAGCAGCAGATCATGCAGAAGGCAAACGCCGAGATGCAGGCCGCGATCGAAGAGGTGGATGGCATGACCGTCGACCGTTACCTCGCCATGGCCGAGCAGGCCGCTCAGGACGAAGACCTGACGCAGCGCATCGGCGCCCGCATCGAGACCAAGATGCAGTAAGCGGACCTGTTTTCCGCGAGCTTTCCGGGCCGGGAGCGCATAGCGCCCCGGCCCTTTTCTTGTGCAGGGCAGGGCGATGCGGCCCAGCTGTGCAGGCATCCTCAGGTGCTGCGCGATCGGGGCCCTTTTCTCTCCGCCGCCGGATGGGCACATGGGCGCAAACGACCCCACGTCGGGCCGCGCGACACGTCAGGAGGATATCCCCATGCTGATCGACACGCTGAACTGGCGCTATGCCACCAAGAGAATGGATCCTTCCCACGCCGTGCCCGAGGAGAAGGTGGACCGTATTCTGGAGGCCGCCCGCCTGGCGCCAACTTCGAGCGGGCTGCAGCCCTTCGAGATCTTCGTGGTGACGAACCCGGATCTGCGGGAAAAGCTGCGCGCGGCAGCCTTCGATCAGGCGCAGCTGACCGACGGATCGCATGTGCTCGTCTTCGCGGCCTGGACAAACTATTCCGAGGCCCGAATTGACGAGATCGTCGAGATGTCCGCCGAGGCGCGTGGCCCGTCCGATGCCCTGAGCGGCTACTATGAGCGGCTAAAGGGGATGTATTTGCCGCGCGAGGCCGGCGTGAACCATGATCACGCGGCCCGGCAGGCCTATATCGCCTTTGCCATGGCCATCGCGCAGGCCGCCGAGGAAGAGGTCGACGCAACGCCGATGGAGGGCTTCGAGGCCGACAAGGTGGACGAGATCCTGAACCTGAAGGCGCGCGGACTGCACGCGGTTACGATTCTGCCTCTGGGCTACCGCGCCGCCGAGGGCGACTGGCTGAAGGGCCTTGCCAAGGTGCGGCGTCCGATGGACCAGCTCGTGACCCGCCTGGACTGAGCGCATGCAGGCTCGCGCGGTCTTGCGCGGACCTGCCTGATCGGGTAAAAGACGCGCGTCGAAAAGGCGTTCACGCCGCAGACCAAAAAGATCGAGCAGGGCCGGCCCACCGGCCCTTTTTGGTTTTGCGGGGCCAATGACCAATCCCAAGACCGGCGGAGACAACCGCCCGGCCGGAAAATGATGAAGTAAAGGATCTATACGCCATATGGCACAAGCAAGCATGGACGACTTCGAGGCAATGCTCAATGAGAGCCTCGAAATGGACACGCCCACCGAGGGCAGTGTCGTTAAAGGCAAGGTGATCGCCGTCGAGGCGGGCCAGGCCATTATCGACGTCGGTTACAAGATGGAAGGCCGCGTCGAGCTCAAGGAATTCGCCAACCCCGGTGAAACCCCCGACATCAGCGTCGGCGACGAGGTTGAAGTCTACCTTCGCGCAACCGAAAACGCGCGTGGCGAGGCCGTCCTCAGCCGCGAGATGGCTCGCCGTGAAGAGGCATGGGACCGTCTCGAGAAGGCCTACGCAGACGACGCCCGCGTCGAAGGCGCGATCTTCGGCCGCGTCAAGGGTGGCTTTACCGTCGATCTCGGCGGCGCCGTGGCCTTCCTGCCCGGCTCGCAGGTCGACGTGCGCCCCGTGCGTGACGCAGGCCCGCTCATGGGTCTCAAGCAGCCCTTCCAGATCCTCAAGATGGACCGCCGCCGCGGCAACATCGTGGTGTCGCGCCGTGCGATCCTCGAGGAAAGCCGTGCCGAGCAGCGCGCCGAGGTCATCGCGAACCTCACCGAGGGTCAGACCGTGGAAGGCGTGGTCAAGAACATCACCGAGTACGGCGCATTCGTCGACCTGGGCGGTGTGGACGGCCTGCTGCACGTCACCGACATGGCATGGCGCCGCGTCAACCACCCCTCCGAGATCCTGTCGATCGGCGAGACCGTCAAGGTCCAGGTCATCAAGATCAACAAGGAAACCCACCGTATCAGCCTCGGCATGAAGCAGCTGCAGGAAGATCCGTGGGACCTGGTTGCCGCCAAGTACCCGCTGTCTTCGGTGCACACCGGCCGCGTCACGAACATCACCGACTACGGTGCCTTCGTGGAGCTGGAACCGGGCGTCGAAGGTCTGGTCCACGTCTCCGAGATGTCCTGGACCAAGAAGAACGTGCACCCCGGCAAGATCGTCTCCACCTCGCAAGAGGTCGACGTCATGGTTCTGGAAATCGACCAGGCCAAGCGCCGCGTTTCGCTGGGTCTCAAGCAGACCATGCGCAACCCGTGGGAAGTGTTTGCAGAAACGCACCCCGAGGGCACGCAGGTCGAGGGCGAGGTCAAGAACATCACCGAATTCGGTCTGTTCATCGGCCTGCCGGGCGACATCGACGGCATGGTGCACCTCTCGGACCTCAGCTGGGACGAGCGCGGTGAAGACGCCATCCAGAACTACCGCAAGGGCGACGTCGTCCAGGCCGTGGTTTCCGAAGTCGACATCGAGAAGGAGCGCATCTCGCTCTCCATCAAGGCGCTGGGCGGCGACAAGTTCGCCGAAGCGGTCGGCGGCGTGAAGCGCGGTGCGATCATCACCGTCGAAGTGACGGCGATCGAGGACGGCGGCATCGAGGTGGAATACGAGGGCATGAAGTCCTTCATCCGCCGCTCCGACCTGTCGCGTGACCGTGCCGAACAGCGCCCCGAGCGCTTCTCGGTCGGCAACAAGGTCGACGTCCGCGTGACCAACATCGACAACAAGACCCGCCGTCTTGGCCTGTCGATCAAGGCACGCGAGATCGCCGAAGAGAAGGAAGCCGTGGAACAGTTCGGCAGCTCCGACTCGGGTGCGTCGCTCGGCGATATCCTTGGCGCCGCTCTGAACCGCGACGACAACTAAGATCTTCCGGATACCCGGAAAGGGAAGGGCCCCGGCATCGCCGGGGCCCTTTTTCGTGGCCGGCGCGGTCGGCGCCCGCAGCGGGAAACAGGGCGGTTTCATCGCCGCGGCGCGCCCCGAATCACGCAAAGGTGACCCCCGGTCGGTCCTCGACCTTCGGGCCCGCGCGGACCGGTCCGCGCTTCGCGGCGCCTCATCTCCCCGCAAATCTCTGCCAGTGAACGGTTTTCCGGGAGACTTCCCATTTCCGTTTTCCGTTCCCGGACGTATAGTCCCCGTGGAAAAGCGCCATCGAAGGTGCGTACAGGGGGATAGGGTCACATGATCAGGTCGGAACTGATCCAGAAGATCGCGGACGAAAACCCGCATCTTTACCAAAGGGATGTGGAGCGGATCGTGAACACGATCTTCGAGGAAATCACCAACGCGATGGCGCGCGGCGACCGGGTCGAACTGCGTGGCTTCGGCGCCTTTTCGGTGAAGAAGCGGGACGCTAGGATCGGCCGGAACCCGCGCACGGGCGAGTCGGTCGAGGTGGAGGAGAAATACGTGCCCTTCTTCAAGACCGGCAAGCTGC
Source organism: Allosediminivita pacifica (assembly GCF_003054175.1). Taxonomy (GTDB): domain Bacteria; phylum Pseudomonadota; class Alphaproteobacteria; order Rhodobacterales; family Rhodobacteraceae; genus Allosediminivita; species Allosediminivita pacifica. Next base: position 232,009 of record NZ_QBKN01000002.1, on the reverse strand, counting down.
TGCGCGACCGACTGAACGGAAAGTGAGCCCATGCGCTATATTCGCTATGCCTTCCTGGCGATCCTCGCCATCGTGCTGATCACGGTCGCGCTGGCCAACCTCGGTAACGTGACCCTGAACACCCTGCCGGAAGGCATGGCCACGCTTCCCTGGATCGGTCTGCTGGCGTTCTCGGTCGAGATGCCGCTCTTCCTGGTGATCCTGGGCGGGATCGTGGCCGGCCTTCTGATCGGCTTCCTCTGGGAGTGGCTGCGCGAGCACAAGCACCGTGCCGATGCCCGGCGCAAGCAGGCGGAGCTGAATCAGCTCAATCGCGAGCTGCGCAAGACGCGCGCCGAGCGCGACAAGGACAAGGACGAAGTGCTCGCCCTGCTCGACCGGGCGGGCTGACGGACTATCTCGGAAGGGAAGGGGCTCTGCCCCCGTCGCGGCCCTGCCGCGACTCCCCCGGGATACTTGTACCAAGAAGAAGCGATGACGATGCGGTCCGACATGCGTGTCAAGATATGCGGCCTGTCCCGGCCCGAGGACGTGGATGCGGCCGCGCGCGCGGGTGCCGCCTACTGCGGTTTCGTGTTCTTCGAGAAAAGCCCCCGGCATGTCAGCCTCGAGACCGCGCGCCAACTGGCCGTGGATGCGCCGCTGGGCTTGGCGAAGGTCGGGCTCGTGGTGAACCCGGACGATGCCCTGCTGGACGAGATCGCGGCGAAGGTGCCGCTCGACATCCTGCAGCTTCATGGCAGCGAGAGCCCCGAGCGGGTGGCCGAGGTGCGCGCGCGCTATGGCCTGCCGGTGATGAAGGCGGTGGGCGTCGCTGACGAGGCGGACCTCGCCGAGGTGGAGCTTTATGGTCAGGTCGCCGATCAGCTTCTGATCGACGCGAAGCCGCCGAAGGAGGCAACCCTGCCGGGCGGCAACGGTCTGGCCTTCGACTGGCGGCTGGTGGCCGGACGGCGCTTTCCGCGGCCGTGGATGCTGGCTGGCGGGCTCACGCCCGCCAACGTCGCGGAGGCGGTGGCGCTGACCGGCGCGCAGCAGATCGACGTGTCGAGCGGCGTCGAGGCGGCACGCGGCGTGAAGGATGCAGGCCTGATCCGTGACTTCGTCGCCGCCGCGCGGGATGCGGCCCCGGTGCCCCGGTTCTAGAGCCAGTCGGCGCGGCGCGTGCCTGCTGCCTCTGACACGTTTTCGAAACCGTCACGCGCGAGCAGGGCGTCGAGTCCGCGGATGATCTCTTCCCCGAGGCTCAGGCCCCTTAGCGCGAGCGCCGTGTAGAGTTGGACCGCCGAGGCGCCTGCGCGGATCTTGTCATAGGCGTCTTCAGCCGAGGCCACGCCTCCCACCCCGATCAGCGGGATCTGTCCCTCGGTGTACTGCGACAGGCGTGCCACGATGCGCGTGGAGCGATCGAAGAGCGGCCGGCCGGAAAGGCCGCCGGGTTCGGAGGCATGGGGCGAGCGCAGCCCGTCGCGGGCGAGCGTGGTGTTGGTGGCGGTGATGCCCGAGATGCCCGAGGCGCGCGCCACTTCGGCGACGTCGCGCAGGCCCCCATCGTCAAGATCGGGCGCGATCTTGAGGAAGACGGGGATCTGCCGCGGCAGGCCGGCGCGTGCCTCCATGACGCCCGCGAGAAGCGCCGCGAGAGCATCCTTGCCCTGCAGGTCGCGCAGCTTCTCGGTGTTGGGGGAACTCACGTTGACCGTGGCGAAGTCGAGCATCGGGCCGCAGCGCTTCAGCACCTGCACGTAGTCGCCGGCGCGGTCGGCACTGTCCTTGTTGGCCCCGAGATTGAGGCCCAGCACCAAGTCACGGGGGCGGGTGGCGAGGCGCCCGGCCATCTGCTCCATGCCCTCGTTGTTGAAGCCGAAGCGGTTGATGACCGCGCCGTCCTCGGGCAGCCGGTAGAGCCGCGGGCGCGGGTTGCCGGGCTGGGGGCGGGGCGTGACGGCGCCCGCCTCGACAAAGCCAAAGCCCGCGCGGGCAAGTCCATGCAGTGCTGCGGCATTCTTGTCGAAGCCGGCGGCAATGCCCACGGGATTGGTGAGGCTCAGGCCCGCCAGCGTGCAGCGCAGCCGGGGCGAGGTGATCTCGCCGGGGCCATGGGCGATGCCCGCCCGCAGCGCCCGCAGGGCCATGGCATGGGCGGCTTCGGGTTCCATCCGCGTCAGCACGGCCATCCCGGCCCGCTCCAGCAGCTTCATGCCATGTCGTCCGGCAAGAGGTGGCCCTCGGGGCCGAGCGGGATCGGGCGCGAGGAGATCACGTCGGCAAGGCGAAGCGGCCCGTAGAGGTGCGGGAAGAGATCGCCGCCGCGCGAGGGTTCCCATTTCAGGCCGGGGCCCATCGCGTCGGCATCGAAGCCCAGCAGCACAAGACCCTCAAGCCCGGCGAAGTGCTTGTCGAGCGTGCCCCTGAGCTGCGCCGCGGTAGAGAAGTGCACGAAGCCGTCGGCGATATCGATCGGGGCGCCGGGCGTTTCGCCCGCCGTCTCGAGCGCTTTCCATTCCTCGGCGCGCAGAACCTTGTAGATCATCATGTGACTGCTCTGCCGCGCCCGGGCGGGCCGGTCAATCCCCCTATGGCCTGTGATGACATCGCAGGATGACGCTAGGGCCACCCCTCATTTGCACCTTTGACTTGCAGGAGGCCCCGTTGCACGATCTTTTCCAGAAAATAATTCCGACAGAGAGGTTCCTTATGTCCCTTCGCCTGATGACGAGTGCCGCGGCGCTCATGGTGGCGGCCGGTGCGGCGAGCGCCGACTATTCGCTGACCATCCTGCACACCAACGACTTCCACGACCGTTTCGAGCCGATCAGTGCCTATGATTCGACCTGTTCGGACGAGGACAACGAAGCGGGTGAGTGCTTTGGCGGGATCGCCCGGATGATCACCGCCATCGAAGAGGCGCGCGGGGCCGCAGAGGGCGACGTGCTGCTTCTGGATGCTGGCGACCAGTTCCAGGGCTCGCTCTTCTTTACGCAGTACGGCGGCGAGCTTGCGGCCGAGTTCATGTCGCAGCTCAACTACGACGCCATGGCCGTGGGCAACCATGAATTCGACAAAGGTCCCGAGGGGCTTGCCGCGTTCCTCGACATGGTCGAGTTCCCGGTGCTTTCGGCCAATATCGACGTGAGCGGAAACGAGATGCTCGCCGACAGGGTGGAGGCCTCCACGGTCATCGACTTGGACGGCGAACAGATCGGCATCGTTTCGGTGCTGGCCGAGGACACCCCCGAGACCTCGTCTCCCGGCGAGACGGTGGTCTTCTCGTCGGCGGCCGAGGCGGCGCAGGCCGAGGTCGACCGGCTGACCGAAGACGGCGTCAACAAGATCATCCTTCTGACCCACGTGGGCCTGCCCGCGGACAAGCGCCTTGCCGAGGAGCTGACCGGGGTGGATCTGATCATCGGCGGCCACAGCCATACCCTTCTGGGCGACATGGATGGCGCCGAGGGGCCCTATCCGACCGAGGTCAACGGCGTGCCGATCCTGACCGCTTATGCCTACGGCAAGTACCTTGGTGAAGTGGAAGTGACCTTCGATGACGAGGGCAACCTGACCGAACTGACCGGCGCGCCCAAGCTGCTCGATGCCTCGGTGGCCGAGGACGAGGCCGCCGTGGCGCGGATGGACGAACTCGCCGGCCCGCTCGAAGAGCTGCGCAGTGAGGTTGTTGCAGAAACCTCGGCCCCGATCGAGGGCGACCGGACGGTCTGCCGCGCGGTGGAATGCCCGATGGGTGTTCTGGTGGCCGATGCCATGCTTGACCGCGTGGCCGATCAGGGTGTCGTGGCCGCGATCACCAACGGCGGCGGTCTGCGTGCCACCATCGACGCGGGCGAAGTCACCATGGGCGAGGTGCTGACGGTGCTGCCGTTCCAGAACACGCTGTCGACCTTCGAGGTCACGGGCAAGACCATCGTCGAGGCGCTGGAAAACGGCGTGAGCCAGATGGAGGATGGCGGCGGTCGCTTCCCGCAGGTCGCGGGCATGAGCTTCACGGTCGATCCCTCGGCCGAGGTCGGCAGCCGCATCTCCGAGGTGATGATCGCGGGCGAACCGATCGACGAGCAGGCTACCTACATGCTGGTGTCGAACAACTACGTGCGCAACGGCGGCGACGGCTACTCCATGTTCGTGGATGCCGAGAACGCCTACGACTACGGGCCGGACCTCGCGGACGTGACGGCGGAATACCTCGCCGAGAATACGCCCTACGAGCCCTACACCGACGGCCGGATCACGGTGCTCGAGGCCGAGTGATCCCTTCGACAGGTCGAGACAGGCGGGCGTCCCTCGGGGCGCCCGTTTTCGTTTCGCAGGCGTCTTTCGCGACGGGCGCCCAGGCCCTATCTTGGGGGAAACCCCGGAGGCCGCCGCCATGGATCACCCGCTCATGGACCTGATTTCCGCCCGCATCGCCGAGGCCGAGGCGAAGGGCGAGTTCGACAACCTGCCCGGCGCGGGCAAGCCGCTGCCGCCCTGCGACGATCCCGAGAACGCGGTGCTGAACCGCATCCTCAAGGACAACCATGCGGTGCCGCCCGAGGTGGCCATGAGCCGCGAGCTGGCGCGCCTGCGCGAGGAGCTGCGCGAGGCCTCGGACCGGGACGAACGCCGCCGGATCATCGCCGACATCTCGATGACCGAGGCGCGGCTCGAGATGGCGCGCGGACGCCGCCGCTGATCTTGGCCTTCCCGCGCCCGCGTGCCAATCTGCGCCCGGGCAGAAGGGCGGGCAGATGGTCACCACGCGGGAACAATATGAGACATACCCCTATCCGGAGCGCGATCCGGCTGACGAGGCGAAGCGGCTCATCACCGGGTCACCCTCGCATCCGCTGGAGATCGACCACTGGCTGTTCGGCGGGCGGCGCGACTGGTCGCAACCCTTCCGCGCGCTGGTCGCGGGCGGGGGCACCGGCGACGGGCTGATCCAGCTTGCCACGGTGCTGGACCGGGCGGGCGTCGATCACCAGATCACCTACATCGACCTCTCCACCGCCTCGCGGCAGGTGGCCGAGGCGCGGGCGGCGGCACGCGGGCTGACCCGCATCAGCTTCCACACGGGCGTGCTTCAGGAGGCGCCGGAGCACGGGCCCTTCGATTACATCGACTGCTGCGGGGTGCTGCACCATCTGCCGGACGCGGACGAGGGCTTTCGCGCGCTGCGCGCCGCGCTGGCGCCGGGCGGTGGCCTCGGCTTCATGGTCTACGCGCCCTATGGCCGCTCCGGCGTCTACGCGCTGCAAGAGGCCTTCGGCGCGCTCTTTGAAGGGGTGTCCCCGGCGGAGCGTCTGGCGCGGGCCAAGGACATCGTCGCCGCCTTGCCACCGGAACATCCGTTCGCCGCGAATACCAGCCTTGGCGATCACCGCGCCTCGGACGCGGGGTTCTACGATCTGCTGCTGCACGGGCAGGACCGGGCCTATGGCGTCCGTGATCTGGTCGAGACGCTGGAGCGCACGGGCTGGGCGCTGCAGGGCTTCACCACGCCCGCGCTTTACGATCTGGCGCGCATCGCCGCCCGCCCCGAGGGCATGGACGACTTGACCGCCATGGAGGTGGCGGAAAAGCTGCGCGGCACGATCCGGATGCACATCGCCTACGCCATCCCGGCCGAGGAGCCTCGCCCGGTGGCGAGCGGCGCCAATCGCGCGCTGGTCCCGCACCTGCGCGGCGTGAAAGCCGGGCCGCTGGCCAAGGCGGTGTCGCAGGGCAGGGCGCTGCCGGTGAAGCTGCGCGAGGTGCAGGCCGAGATCACGCTGCCCCGCGACGCCGCCCCGCTGCTGGCGCGGGTGGACGGGCGGCGCAGCCTGACCGAGATCGGGCAGGGCATGGACCCTCTGCGCTTCGGTGCGCTCTGGGGACGGGTTTCGCGCGAGCTGACCGACTGGGGGCTGATGCTCTACTCGTCGCTGGGGGCGCGCTAGCCATGTGCGGGCGCTTTGCCGTCACCCTCCCGCGCGAGGCGATGACCTCGATCTTCGACGCGGTGCCGGGCAACGACCTGCCGCCGATTCCGAACTACAACGTCTGCCCCACCAACGATGTTGTCGCGGTGCTGAGCGAGGGCGGCACGCGGCGGCTGACCGCGATGCGTTGGGGCTTCCTGCCGCACTGGTACAAGGCCACCAACGACGGCCCGCTGCTGATCAACGCGCGCGCCGAGAGCGTGGCCGACAAGCCCGCCTTCCGCGAGGCCTGCCGCCACCGGCGCTGCCTGATCCCGGCGAGCGGCTTCTACGAATGGACCAAGGACGCCGACGGTAACCGCCTGCCGTGGTTCATCCAGCCCGCCGAGGGCGAGGTGCTGGCCTTTGCCGGGATCTGGCAGGACTGGGAGCGCGAGGGCGAGGGGTTCCGCACCTGCGCCATCGTGACCACCGGTGCGAACGCGGCCATGTCGCGCATTCACCACCGGATGCCGGTGGTGCTGTCGCGTGAAAGCTGGGCCAAGTGGCTGGGCGAGGAGGGCCACGGTGCGGCGACCCTGATGCGGGCCGCGCCCGAGGATGCGCTGCGGTTCCATCGGGTCGATCCGAAGGTGAACTCCAACCGCGCCAGCGGGCCCGAACTGATCGAGCCGATCGAGGACTGAACGCTCAGAACGAGGCGAGCGCGCTCCAGGCGAGGCGGGCGGCGACCACGGCCAGCAGGGCGAGGATGACCTTGTCGAAGACTTCGCGCGGGATGCGCTGCGCGAGCGCCGCGCCCACCGGCATCCCCGCGAGGATCGGCAGGATCGCCGTGGCGCTGAGCAGCGCAAGGTGCGGCGTGAGCATCCCGTAGCCGATCATCAGCGGGATCTGGATGAAGGTCATCGCGAGGAAGAAGATCGATATCGTGCCGATGAAGACACGCCGCTCGAAGCCGATGGCGTTGAGGAAGGTGATCGAGATGGGCGCGCTGACGCCGGTCGCCCCCTGCAGGATGCCCGCGGCCAGTCCCGCGGGCAGCACGATGCGCCGCGCGGTCTCGAATGGCAGCCGCCAGCCGGGGCGGGCCAGGCGGAAGGCGATGTAGAGGAACACGACCCCCGCCACCATGAGCAGCAGGATCTGGGGCGTGAAGCTCGCCAGCATCACCGTCCCCGCCAGCGCGCCCGCGAGGCCTGCACCGGCAAAGGCCCATGCGAAGGCGCCCTCGGGGATGTCCTTGCGGTAGGTCCAGCTTTGCCAGGTGTTGGAAAAGAAGTTCGGCAGCACCAGCGTGACCACCGCCGTGGGCACGTCGTGGAAGAGCGCGATCACGGGCACCGCGATGATGGGCGCCCCGGCGCCGGTCGCGCCCTTGAGAACGCCGCCGAGCGCGAGCGCGAGAACCGCCCAGATCACCCCTGACAAGTCACCAGTCAACATGCCTGACGGTTTCTGCCAGCCGGGCGGGAAGGTCAAGCGAGCTCGGGTTCCCGGGGCACTGATGAACAGCGCTCAAGGGTCCCTTCGGGGGGCTGCGTCTTTTCGCGGTCGCGGGGGGACCTAGCTGTATCGGGACCCGGCAGCGCGCCGGACAGGACAGACACGGAGGCTACCATGACGGTCATCCCCTTTCCCCGGCCCGCCGCGGCCCCGGACCGCCGGGCGCCCTTCACCGGACCGGTGCGGATCGACATGCCATCGGACGACGGCGGCCCGGCCTCGACCGGGGGGCGCATCGTCACCTTCGGGCCCGGCGCGCGCACCGCCTGGCACGTGCCGCCGCACGGCCAGCTCCTGATCGTGACCGCGGGGGCGGGATGGCTGCAACGCGCGGGCGAGGACAAGACCGGCCTGCGCACCGGCGATACCGTCTGGGTCGAGGCCGGAGAGCGCCATTGGCTTGGCGGCACGGCCACTTCCCCGATGACGTGCTTCGTCCTGCAGGACGGCGGTGCGGACCCGATGGCGCTCTGGGACGAGCAGGTGAGCGACGAGGTCTACCTCGCGTGACACGCAGCGGTCAGCGCGGTCACCCGCTTGACCGTCGCGAACGGCTCAACTATGCAAAGTCCACCGAGCGGGCATGGTGAAATGGTATCACACGAGCCTTCCAAGCTCTTGGTGCGGGTTCGATTCCCGCTGCCCGCTCCACGCTCTCCCCATTTTCCGACAGCGTCGGACGTGTGCCCCCGCAGCCGATATGGGCCGCGTCAAAGGGGCTGCTTGACCTTCATGGGCCGCATGGCGCAACACGCCAAGCAGATCGGTTAATGGAGACATCATGGCCCGCAATGGCGCCCCCGGTCCGGGGCAGGAAGAGCGCGAGAAGTCGCGCAGGCTGAGTTCACTGGCCGCGCTCTGGCCCTTCATGCGCCCCTACCGCGCGCTCATGGTCGCGGCGATCCTGTCGCTGGTGCTGACCGCGGCCGTCTCGCTGATCCTTCCGATGGCCGTGCGCCGCGTGGTCGACAACTTCAACACGCAGGACGGCGCGCTGCTCGACAAGTATTTCGGCGCGGCTCTGGGGATTGCGGCGCTGCTCGCGCTGGGCACGGCGCTGCGCTACGCGCTGGTGACGCGGCTGGGCGAACGCGTGGTGGCCGACATCCGGAAGGCCGTCTTCAACCGTGTGATCTCGCTCTCCCCTGCGTTTTACGAGACGCTGATGACCGGCGAGGTCCTGAGCCGCATCACCACCGACACCACGCTGATCCAGTCGGTGATCGGCTCCTCGGTCTCGATCGCGCTGCGCAACGCGCTGCTCTTCACCGGCGGGCTGCTGCTGATGGTCTTTACCTCGGCCAAGCTGACCGGCCTCGTGCTGCTGATCGTGCCCATTGTCATCGTGCCGATCCTGACGCTTGGTCGTCGGCTGCGCACCCTCAGCCGCGAGAATCAGGACTGGATCGCGCAGAGTTCCGGCAATGCCGCCGAGGCGCTTTCGAGCGTGCAGACGGTGCAGGCCTACACCCACGAGCAGATTTCCAAGAACGCCTTCGGCGAGGTGACCGAGCACAGCTTCGACGCCGCCCGGCGCCGGATCTGGACCCGGGCGCTGATGACGGCGATCGTCATCTTCCTCGTCTTCACGGGCATCGTCGGCGTGCTCTGGATCGGTGCGTGGGACGTGCGCGCGGGCGACATGAGCGCAGGCGCGCTGATCCAGTTCGTGATCTACTCGGTCATGGTGGCGGGCGCCGTGGGCGCGCTGTCGGAGATTTTCGGCGAGCTGCAACGCGCCGCCGGCGCGACCGAGCGCCTCGTGGACCTGCTGCAGGCCGAGGATACGGTGACCGACCCCGCCCAGCCCGTGACGCTGCCCACACCCGTGCGCGGAGAGATCGGCTTCGAGGACGTGGTCTTCCACTACCCCTCGCGCCCCGATGCCCCCGCGCTCGATCACGTCGACCTGCAGATCGCCCCTGGCGAGACGGTGGCCATCGTCGGCCCATCGGGCGCGGGCAAGACCACCATCATCCAGATGCTGCAGCGTTTCTACGATCCGCAGGCGGGCCGCGTGACGCTCGACGGCGTGGCGCTCGATACCCTCGCGCGCGAAGCCTTCCGCAAGCACATCGCGCTTGTCCCGCAGGACCCGGTGATCTTCGCCGCCTCGGCCCGAGACAACATCCGCTTTGGCCGGCCCGAGGCGGCGGATGCGGAAATCGAGGCCGCCGCGCAGGCCGCCGCGGCGCACGGCTTCATCGAGGCGCTGCCGCAGGGCTACGACACCTGGCTGGGCGAACGCGGCCTCGTGCTCTCGGGCGGCCAGAAGCAGCGCATCGCCATCGCCCGCGCCATCCTGCGTGACGCGCCGGTGCTGCTGCTGGACGAGGCGACCAGCGCGCTCGACGCCGAAAGCGAACGCGCGGTGCAGCGGGCGGTCGACAGTCTCTCGCAGGGGCGCACCACCATCATCGTCGCCCATCGTCTGGCCACCGTGAAGAAGGCCGACCGCATCATCGTGATGGAAAGCGGCCGCGTGGTGGCGCAAGGGCCGCACGACGCGCTGGTGGCCGAGGGCGGGCTTTACGCCCGGCTCGCGCGGCTGCAGTTCACCGACGGGATCGCCGCCGAATGAAGGTGGCGGGCCTGCGCCCGCCTTCGACGCTGCGTAACGACCTGTTCCCTTGCGTCGGGTTTCTTGCAAGCCTGCCTTTATGTTGGGCACACTATGCCATCATGTCCTTTGGGAGGAGGCATCCATGAGCTACGCCAGTCTGGCCGATCGCGACTCCATCGAAGCGGAAATGCCCTGGGCCGAGCGCGATCTGCCCAAGACGCTCTACGGCCAGCTGTCGAGGACGACCGCCGCCTTCCCTGACCGGCCCGCGACGAGCTACCAGCTCACCTCCGGGCCGAAGGACAAGGCCGACACGCTCACCTGGGCGCAGCTGCGCGACAAGGTCACCCAGACCGCCAATCTCTTTCGCGAACTGGGCATCGGCGAAGAGGACACCGTCGCCTACGTGCTCCCCAACTGCCAGGAGACGCTCTGGACCATGATGGGCGGCGCCGTGGCAGGCATCGTGGCGCCCGTGAACCCGCTGCTCGAACCCGAACACATCGCCGGCATCCTGCGAGAGACCGGCGCCAAGGTCGTGGTCACCCTACGCAGCTTCCCCAAGAGCGACGTCGCCCAGAAGGTCTCCGAGGCGGTGCGCCACGCGCCACAGGTGCATACCGTGCTCGAGGTCGACCTGCTGCGCTACCTCTCGCCCCCGAAAAGCTGGCTGGTGCCGCTGATCCGGCCCAAGAACGCCGGCAAGCACCACGCCGACTACCGGAACTTCAACGCCGAGGTCGCCCGCCAGGCCACCACGCTTGATTTCGAAGACAGCAAGCTCGACCGCGTCGCTGCCTACTTCCACACCGGCGGCACCACCGGCCTGCCCAAGGTGGCGCAGCACCGATACTCGGGCATGCTCTACAACGGCTGGCTCGGGCATTCGCTGCTCTTCACCGAGCGTGACAACATCATGTGCCCGCTGCCGCTGTTCCATGTCTTCGCCTGCCACGTGATCGTCATGTCGGCGCTGTGTTCGGGCGCGCACGTGGTCTTCCCGACGCCCGCGGGCTACCGGGGCGAGGGGGTCTTCGACAATTTCTGGAAGCTCTGCGAGCGCTGGAAGATCAGCTTCGTCATCACCGTGCCCACGGCGGTCGCGGCCCTGATGCAGCGGCCGGTGGATGCCGACATCTCGTCGGTGAAAAGCGCCTTTTCGGGGTCCGCGCCCATGCCGCTCGAACTTTTCAAGCGGTTCGAAAGCGCCTGCGGCGTCACCGTCTGCGAGGGCTACGGCCTGACCGAAGCCACCTGCCTCGTCTCGGTAAACCCGCCAGCGGGCACCAAGAAGGTGGGCTCCGTGGGCATCCCGTTCCCCTACACCGACGTCCAGATCGTGCGTGCGACCCCCGAGGGCCCGCGGACTTGCGCCACCGACGAGATCGGCGAGATCTGCATCTCTAGCCCGGGCGTCGTGCCGGGGCATACCTACACGGACGTCTCCCGAAACACCGACATGTTCCACTGGGGGACGCACGTGCGCACCGGCGACCTCGGCCGCATCGACGCCGACGGCTACCTCTGGATCACTGGTCGCGCCAAGGACCTCATCATCCGCTCGGGCCACAACATCGACCCCGCCGAGATCGAGGAGGCGCTGCTCTCGCACCCGGCGGTGGCCTTCGCGGGCGCCATTGGCCAGCCCGACGCCTACGCGGGCGAGCTGCCATGCGCATTCGTCGAACTGGTGGACGGGGCCGAGGTCACCGAGGCGGAACTGATGGAGCATGCGCGCGTGCATATTCACGAACGCGCGGCTTATCCCAAGCACATGACCATCCTGCACGAACTGCCCAAGACCGCCGTCGGCAAGGTCTTCAAACCCGAATTGCGCAAGCAGGCCATCACTCGCGTCTACAACCAGGCGCTGGAGAAGGCGGGCTCGGCGGCGCGTGTGACCGCGGTTGTCGACGACAAGACCCGTGGGCTCGTCGCGCAGGTCACCGCCAATGGTGCGGGCGCCGATGAGGTCGGCCATGTCCTGGGCGCCTTTACGCGGCCCTGGGACTGGGCGGGCAGCAGCGGTCAGGAAGCCGCCTGAGGCGCGTCCCGCGCTTCTTCTGGGCAAATATAATACTTCGGGGGAGTCCCGGAGGGGCGGGGGCAGCACCCCCTCCCTTACTCCTCAGCCGTCCTTGCGGCAGAAGATCTCGTAGAGCAGCCCGATCACGCGGTTGGTGTCTTCGCCCGCGAGGCTGTAGTAGATCGCCTTGCCCTCTCGCCGGGTCTGGACGAGGCCTTCTTCGCGCAGCCGGGCGAGCATCTGGCTGACCGCGGCCTGCCGCATGTCGAGCAGGGCTTCGAGTTCACCCACGGATTTCTCGCCCGAGCCGAGGTGGCACAGGATCATGAGCCGGCCCTGGTGGGCGAGGGTCTTGAGGAAGGCTGCCGCGTTCTGGGCGTTCTGCGCCATTTCTTCGGGGGGCGGCGGTGCGATATCTGTGTCGCTCATCGTATCGGTTCTCTGTCGTCGGCCCGCGAGGGGCCCGTTTGGGTCGAAGTCGGGAGAGGCTTTTCCGGGGGAGGCGCACCCCCCGCGAAGATGTTCTCTTCGGAATAGTTGCAGGGGGCTTCCTGCATCTGCAGGTGCAGCGCGGCGCCGTCATAGGGATGGGCCCGTGCCAGCGCCTCGTCCACCTCGATGCCGAGCCCCGGCGTGTCGGGGACTTCGATGTAGCCGCCTTCCACCCTTAAATTGTGATTGATGAGGGCTTCGTGAAAGGGGGTATCGATCGTTTCTGCAAGAAGCAGGTTCGGGATCGCGGCGGCAAGCTGCAGGTTGGCGGCCCATTCCACCGGTCCGGCATAGAGATGCGGCGCGATTTCGGCGCCGAAGCTCTCGGCCAGCGCGGCGATCTTGCGGCCCTCCCAGATCCCACCTGCGCGGCCGAGCGCCGGCTGAAGGATATGCGCCCCGCCGGTACGCAGGAGCGTCGCGAATTCCGCCCGTGTGGTCAGCCGCTCGCCCGTCGCCACGGGGACAGGCTGGCGTTCGGCTACCTGCTGGAAATCCAGCGGGTTGTCCGGCGGGATCGGCTCCTCGTACCAGAGCGGGCCATAGGGCGCGATGGCCTGTCCCAGCCGGATCGCACCGGGGACCGAGAACTGGCCGTGGGTGCCGAAGAGCATGTCTGCGTGGTCGCCTACCGCCTCGCGCACGGCGCGGCAGAAGGCGACCGACCGCTCGATGTCGCGCATGGCAGGCTGATGGCCGCCGCGCAGGGTGTAGGGGCCCGCCGGATCGAACTTCACCGCGGTCCAGCCGTCCTTCACCGCCTCCGCGGCGGCCTCGGCGGCCATCTGTGGCGAATTCCAGAAGGTGCCGATCTCGTGGTGGGCCATGGGATAGAGATAGGTGTAGGCACGGATGCGATCGTTCATCCGCCCGCCGAGCAGCGCGTGCACCGGTCGGTCCCGCGCCTTCCCGAGGATGTCCCAGCAGGCGATCTCGAGCCCGGAAAAGGCACCCATGACCGTCAGGTCGGGCCGCTGGGTGAAGCCGCTGGAATAGGCCCGGCGGAACATCATCTCGATGCGCTCGGGGCTTTCGCCCTGCATGTGGCGGTCAAAGACGTCGGCGATGACCGCCCGCATGGCCTCGGGGCCCACCGATGCGGCGTAACATTCCCCCCAGCCGGTGATCCCGTCATTCGTGGTCAGCTTGACGAGGATCCAGTACCGACCTCCCCAGCCGGGGGCAGGGGGCGCGGTGACGATCACCTCGCAGTCCTGAAGCTTCATCGTTGGCCTCCCATCGCCGGGTTCATGCCCGGTTCGTCGGTTCCTACGCTGGCGACGGCTGACGTGGTTCCGCTACCATTGCGCCCCTCTGTCGCGGATTGCAACGCGTTGTTGACGCTTGGTCACTCACCCCTCGGAGGGGAAAAGCGGCCTTCCGGCGAGGTCCCTGTCGGTTTCCGCAAGGGTGTCTATATCGACCACGACCGAAAGGCCCGGCGCCAGTTCGCCGATCATGTCTTGCCCGGGGTCGATCGCGATGCGCACCGGCAGGCGCTGTGCGATCTTGGTGAAGTTGCCGGTGGCGTTCGAGCCGGAAAGCAGGCTGAATTCCGACGCCGTAGCAGGCGAGAACGCCTCCACATGTCCGCGGAAGTCGTGGCCGCCCACGGCATCCACGGTGAAATGCACGGGCTGGCCGATCCGCACACCGTGCAGGCCGGTTTCCTTGAAATTGGCGATCACCCAGACGTCGCGACCCACGTGCGAGACGAGCCCGGTGCCCGCCGAGACGAACTGCCCTGCGTGGGCCGAGACCTGCCCCAGCCGACCGTCGGCGGGGGCGCGGATCACCGTGTTCTCGAGGTTGATGCGGGCGGTCTCCACCGCGGCCTCGGCGCTCGCGATGTCGGCCGCCCGCGTGTCCAGCGCAACCTTGGCGCTTTCCAGCGCCTCGCGCTGAATGTCGAGCTGGGCCTCCGCCTCGGTCACGCCGGCCTCGGCCTGGCGCAGGGCAAGTCGGCTCTGGTCGGCGCTGGCGTCCGAGGCGATGTCGCGGTCGCGCAGGCGCTGCACGCGGGTCCAGTCGCTCTGGGCGGTTTCCAGCGTCGACCGGGCGGCCCCGACCGTGGCCTCGGCGGCGCGGGCGACGGCCTCGGCCGAGGTCACCTCCTGCCGGGCCACCTTGAGAGCGGCCTTTGCGGAGGCAAGGTTCGCTTCGGCCTGCCGCAGCTGCTGCCGGTAGATCCGGTCGTCGAGCCGCGCGATCACGTCGCCTTCGCGGACCTCGTCGAAGTCGGTGACCTCGACGCTGTCGATGTAGCCCGAAAGCTGCGGCGCGAGGCTCGTGACGTTGCCGCGGATATAGGCGTTGGTCGTCGTCGGCTGCGCGGGTGTGAAGGGCGGCAGGTGCCAGGCGAAGAGCAGCACCAACACGCCGGCGATACCGATCACCGAGACGACGATCGTGGGGAGGAAATGCGAAGGTTTCATGTGGTCGGTTCCGGGTGACTTGGGGCCCGCCGCGCCTCGATCCGCGCCGACAGGACGTCGCGCAGGAGGTGCAGCAACAGCGCCGAGGCGCCGCCGAGGGCAACGAGGAAGATCAGGAAATAGGCGTCATCGTAGGCCAGTACCGTGGCCTCGCGGGTGAGGGTGCCTACAATCTGAGAGAGGGCCTGCCCCCGCGCCGCGAGAGCGTCGGCCACCTGCGACTGCGCCAGCCGGGTGCCCTGTGCGAGCACGGAAAGCGTCGCGGGGTCAGAGGTCATGAGCTGTTCGCGCAGGACCTGAAGGTGGTGCGCCTGCCGTTGGTTCACCAGCGTCGTGAACAGCCCCGAGGCCAGCACGGATCCCAGCAGCTGCGTCGACAGGAACACGACGATGAAGGACAGAAGGTACGATGGCCCCTTGGCCATCGCCTTCATCAGGCCCGCCATCATCGCCGGCGGCAGGAAGAGCATGGCGGCGAAGGCGATCAGCGTTTGGCTGACGTACATCTGTTCGGGACGTGTGAGGGCGGTGGCGTGGCTGTCCATGAAGGCGCCCGCCGCGATCAGCAGTAGCGCCACGAGGTGGAACTGCGGCTCGCGCCCCGGCCGCATGAGCGCCACGCAGGCCAGTGCCCCGAGGACGGTCGCCAGAACGATCAGCGCAAAGAGCGTCACCATCTGGGCATTGCCCACGCCGAGCGCCTGCATCAGCCGCGGCGCACCGGCGGCCTGTTCGGCCATGAGCAGCCGCATGAGCAGCAGCGCCCCGGCAAGGTGCAGGATCTCGGGGCTGGTGATCCAGCGGATGTCCAGCAGCGGCGCCTCGCGGTGCAGCTCGGTCACCGCGGCCAGCGTGATCGCGGCGACCGACCCGGCCAGCAGCCAGCCGATCCAGGGCGCGTCGGTCCACCAGTGAATCGGGCCCATGATGAAGCTGATTGTCAGCCCGCCGAAGCCGGTCGCGATGAGGGCAAAACTCGTGATGTCGAGCGGGCGGATGACCTTCTGACGAGGCACCGGGGTCAGCGGCAAAAGGTAGACCAGCATGAGCGAGACCATGGCCATGCCCAGCGTCGTGAGGTGCATCCAGAGCATCCCGTTGTCGCCGAGCAGGGCGGGCGATATGACCCGTGCGAGGTTCGCGCCGGAGAAGATCACCGCCAGCGCCAAGGGCAGCCCGAGGGTCAGCTTGAGCGCACGTGGAAGCTTTTCCAGCATGTAGAGGAAGGCCAGCGTCGACAGCGGCGCCCCCGCAACGCCCGAGAGGAACTGCACCACGATGGCCGACCGCAGGTCGTCGATCCAGAGCGCGGCAAAGGCCACGATGACATAGGCGACGATGCCCACCTCGGCAAAGCGGCGCAGCCCGAACTGGGTGCGGATCTTGATCAGCATCAAGGGTAGCGAGGCGCGGGGAATCAGGTAGGCTGCCATCAGCCAGCTCGCCTCGGTCGTCGTGGCGCCGATATCGCCCGCGATCTGTGGGATGTTGGCGCTGACGAAGCCCTGGCCCAGCCCCTGCGACAGTGCCAGCAAGGCCGAAGCGAGCATGTAGGGCAGCGCCGCACGCACCGAGACCGGCGGTTCGGTGGGGACTTGCGTGGCTGGTGTGGCGTCGCTCATCGCCGGCCCATGTCCCCGACGTTCGCGGCGATCCGGTCGAGCACCGCGCGCGCGGCGTCGAGTTCCTCGTCCGACAGACCCTCCATGGCCTGTGACCGCACGCGGTCGGCAAAGCGCGTGACCTGGTCTTGCTTGGCCCTCTCTGTCAGGAACAACGCCCGCTTGCGGCAGTCGCCCTCGATCTCGCGCCGCTCGACGTAGCCGTCGCGGACAAGCCCGTCGATCTGCCGCTTGACCGAGGGGGCCTCGATTCCGAGTTCGGCGGCCAGTTCCGCCTGCGTACCGCCCTCCATCCGCGTGAGCATCCGCAGGAGGCGGGCGCGTGAAAGCGTCAGCCCTGTCGCCTGTGCCTCGGTGTCGAAGGCGCGCCGCATCTCGCGCACGACACGCTGCATGGAATCGAGCATCTTCTGCTGAGAGGTAAAGGCACGGGTCATGGCGGTTCATTAGCTTGTTAAGTAATTGCCTAGCTAATGATATCCCTGCCGATTGCAAGATCGGCTATGCTCGCCATGCTCGGGGCAGGGCGGCATTGCGCGCCGTGCAAGGCAGGGGGAGGAAGCTCATGGACTACATCGTGACGGGCGACTGGACGGCAAGCTACGCAGACCCGATCCGCCTTTCACCGGGCGAACGCGTCCGGCTCTCGGGTCGCGCGGACGTCTGGGAAGGGCACCGCTGGCTCTGGGCAACGGCAACCGACGGGCGCGAGGGCTGGATTCCCGACAGCCTTGTCTTCGAGGAGGGGGGCATCCACATGGCCCGGGCGGAGTATACCGCAACCGAGCTGACCTGCGTCGCCGGGCAGGTGCTCGAGGGGCTGCAGGAATCGCACGGCTGGGTCTTCTGCCGCGCGGCGGACGGCGACACGGGCTGGGTGCCCCGCCGCCACCTTGTCGTCAGCGAGGGGTAGACGCGTCTCAGCTATCGAAGAGGATCACGTTCCGCTTGGCCCCGCCGCCCTTGGTATCGGCGAAGGCCTCGTTGATCTGGTCCAGCCGCCAGCGACCCGAGATCAGCTCGTCCAGCTTCAGCCGCCCCTGCCGGTAGAGGTCCGCCATCCACGGGATGTCGCGTCGGATCACCACGTCACCCATCTTGGAGCCAGCCATGCCCTGCTGCAGGTAGCTCAGGCTCGTCGGCTCGTATTCGGCCATCGCGCCGGAATGCGGCATCCCCACCATGACCATGCGCCCGCCGGGGCCGAGATAGCGCAGCGCGTCGTTGTAGGCCGGAATGGCCCCCACGGTCACCGCCACGAGGTCCGCGCCCCGGCCCATGAGTTTCAGCGCCTCGCGCCACGGCTTGTCGCCGCTGGCCAGAACCCCCTCGGTCGCGCCGAACCCCTTCGCGATCTCGAGCTTCGCGGGGCTCGTGTCGACCGCCACGATGCGCCGCGCCCCCGCGATGCGCGCGCCCTGGATGGCGTTCAGCCCGACACCACCCGTGCCGATCACCACCACGTCCTCGCCCGCCCGCAGCTTGCCCGCGTGTACCACGGCGCCCACGCCGGTGATGACCCCGCAGGCCAGCAGGGCCACCGCCTCGGCGGGAGGATCGTGGGGCAGGGGGACCACCTGGCTCTGGTGCACGACCATGCGGCTGGCAAAGCCCGCGCAGTGCATGGCCTGCACCACCGGCGTACCGTCGGCGCGCGACAGCGGCGACGCGCTCTCGCGGGGCGTCGTGCAAAGCGTCGGACGTCCGCCCGCGCAGGACGGGCAGGTGCCGCAGGCCCGGATCAGTGTCACGCAGACGCGGTTGCCAACCTCGATGCCGGTGACGCCCGCGCCGAGGCCCGTCACGATGCCGGCCGCCTCGTGGCCAAGCACCATGGGCAGGTCGCCGCCCCATGCGCCCTCGGCGAAGGAGATGTCGGAATGGCAGACGGCGACCGCCTCGGTCCTGACCGCGATCTCGCCGGGGAGCGGATCGCGCAGGCGCAGCTCCTCGATCCTCAGCGGCGCGCCGAAAGCGGTGCAGACCGCGGCTTCGATGGATGTCATTCTACGCTCCCCGTCCGGTGACCCGGTCAGGGTGTGCGCCACGGATATAGGCCCGCTCGCACAGAAACGACATCTTCTGACGTATCAGGCCCCCGGATCGCCCGTGTCGCCGCTCAATGCCCCTCGCGCACCGCGGCGGCAAAGGCCCGCGCGGTGGCCGGCGCATCGCCCATCTGCCGTGCCGGGTCGAACAGCCCTTCGGGCAGGTCGGGATACTCGGACCGCGCGGCCTGCTCGAGCGTGTCGCCCGCGGCCTGCGCGGCCTTGGCGAGCCGCTTGGTCTCGGCCTGCGCCTCGGGGCGCGGCATCCGCGCGGCCAGAGCAAACGACAGCGCCTCCGACAGGATCAGCCCGCCCGAGTTATCAAGGTGCGCGCGCATGGCCTCCGCGTTCGGCTCCAGCCCCTCGGCCAGCCGTGCCGCGTGCCCCAGCGCCGCGCCCGCGCTCATCATAAGTTGCGGCAGGGTGAGCCACTCGGTCATCCAGGCCGTGCCGTCGCGCTGCTGCCGGTGCAGGCCCGCCGCCTGCAGCGTCCCGTTCAGACCCGCCGCGTGCCGCGCCAGCGCCACCATGGCCGAGGGCGCCACCGGGTTCTGCTTCTGCGGCATGGTCGAGGATCCGCCCGATCCGCCAAGTCGAACCTCGCCCACGCCCGACTGCACCATAAGGATCAGGTCCTCGCCCATGCGCCCGGCGGCCACGGCCGCCTCCACCGCCGCCGCAGCGATGCGCAGGACCGCCGTCCGGTCGCTGTGCCAACTGTGGCCCGGATCACGCAGGCCAAGCACCTCGGCAAGATCCGCCCGCAGCGCCGCCGCCTGCGGACCCAGCGCCGCGCCGGTTCCCGCCGCGCCCGAAAGAGACACCAGCAGGCACTCCTCCTTCACCCGCGCCAGCGCCCGGCGCGCCGACAGCAGCGCCCAGCCCCACTCCGCCACCGCCGCGCCAAAGCTCGTGGGTGTCGCGTCTTGCCCGTAGGTTCGCGCGGCCATGGGCGTCTCGGCATGCGTCTCCGCCAGCCGCGCCAGCCCCGCGAGCGCCGTGCCGACCTCGCCATCCATCGCCGCCAGCACCTGCCGCAGCCGCAGCATCAGCCCGGTGTCCTGGATGTCCTGCGAGGTCGCGCCCCAGTGCAGGTACTGCGCGTGCTCGGGCGCCTGCATCTCGGTGCGGAACGCCGCCACCAGCCCCGGCACCGTCACCGCGTTCTGGCCCACGCTTTCGCCCAGCCCGCCGGGATCGATCTGCAATTCCATGCTCGCCCGGTGGATCGCCGCCGCCGCCGTCTCGGGGATCACGCCGCGCGCCCCCTGCGCCTTGGCAAGCGCCCCCCAGACAATCATCATGGCCCGCACCTCGGCGGTGTCCGAGAACAACCGCGACAGTTCCCCGGTGGGAAACAGCCGGCTCAGGTGGGCGCTGTCGAAGGGCGTGGCGGGCATGGGGCGTCTCCTCGTCGTCTCTCGCCCCCGGTCTTAGGCCGCACCGCGCCCGGGCGAAAGCCCGCGATGGCGTTTGACAGGGCAGGGCCCGCTTGCTAAGCGCCCGGCCTCACATCGACGCGAGGGGTTGCATGGCACGCAGGCGCAAGGGACGCGACATTTCGGGCTGGCTGGTCGTGGACAAGCCCGCCGGGCTCACCTCGACCGCCGTGGTGAACAAGGTGCGCTGGGCGCTCGACGCCAGGAAGGCGGGCCACGCCGGCACCCTCGATCCTGACGCCACCGGCGTGCTTGCCGTGGCGCTGGGCGAGGCCACCAAGACCGTCCCCTACATTACCGAGGCGCTCAAGGCCTACAGCTTCACCGTGCGGCTGGGGCAGTCCACCAACACCGACGACGCCGAGGGCGAGGTGACCTCCTCTTCCGACCTCCGCCCCTCGGATGACGAGATCAAGGAAGCCCTGCACGGCTTCGTGGGCGAGATCATGCAGGTCCCGCCGGCCTTCTCGGCGGTCAAGATCGACGGCGAACGCGCCTACAAGCGCGCCCGCGACGGCGACGACTTCGAGCTTCAGGCCCGCCCGCTCTGGGTCGAGGAACTGGTCATGACCGCGCGGCCCGATCCCGACCACGTCACGCTCGAGATGACCTGCGGCAAGGGCGGCTACGTGCGCGCCATCGCGCGCGATCTCGGCGAAAAGCTCGGCTGCAAGGGCCACGTGCGCGAGCTGCGCCGCACCTGGTCAGGGCCATTCGAGGCGAAGGACGGCATCGACCTCGAAACCGTCGAGAAACTCGCCCGCACGCCGGAGCTCGACGCCTACCTGCTGCCGCTGGAGACCGGCCTCGCCGACCTCCCCGAACTGCGCACGACGCCAGAGGGCGCCGCGCGCCTGCGCAACGGCAACCCCGGCATGGTGATCCCGGGCGACGTGCAGTACGGCGACGAGGCCTGGGCCAGCTTCGAGGGGCGCGCCGTCGCCGTGGGCATCTTCCGCGCGGGCGAGCTGCACCCGTCCCGGGTCTTCGTCACCGCCTGAGGCTTCTTCTTGGCCCAAATACTCCCGGGGGAGGCCCGCAGGGCCGGGGGCAGAGCCCCCCGCGACACGGACGGCATCGCCAACTGCCGGTGATGCGCGGAAAACGACCCCGCGTGTCGCATCCTGCCACGCCTTCACCGGCGGGCATGGCAAAGCAGCGACATGCACATGCCGATCTCCTTCGCCGCCCTGATCCTCTCTGTCGTCTTCCTGCAACTTTCCTCGGGGGCCTCGGTGCCGCTCGACGCGCTCTCGGGGCTGCAGCTCGGCTTCTCCACGGGCCAGATCGGCCTGCTGGGCTCGGCGCATTACGTGGGCTTCTTCGTCGGCTGCTGGTGGGCGCCGCGCCTCATGGGCAGCGTCGGGCATTCGCGCGCCTTCGCGGCCTTCACCGCGCTCGGTGCCATGGGGCTGCTCGCCCACATGATGGTGACCGATCCCTACGCTTGGGCCATGTTCCGCATGGCCACGGGCCTTTGCATCGCGGGGTGCTACACGGTGATCGAGGCCTGGGTGCAGGCGGGGGTCACCAACGAGACGCGCGGGCGCGTGCTGGGCGGCTACCGGGTCGCCGATCTCGGGGCATCGCTCACCGCGCAGCTCATGATCGGCATCCTGCCGCCCGCCGCCTACTTCAGCTACAACACGCTGGCGCTGCTCTGCTGCGCGGCCCTTCTGCCGCTCACGCTCACCCGCGCCAGCCCTCCGGTCACGACCGAGACACCGCGGCTGGAACCTCGCCTCGCTTGGACCATCTCGCCGCTCGCCGTCGTCGGAATGCTGGTGGCGGCCCTCTCGGGCGCGGCATTCCGCATGGTGGGGCCGGTCTATGCCAGCGCGCAGGGGCTCGGGGCAGGGCAGACGGCGCTGTTCCTCGCCTCCTATGTCGCGGGCGGGGCGCTGGCGCAACTGCCGGTGGGGTGGCTCGCCGACCGGTTCGACCGGCGCCACGTGCTGATCGGCCTTTCGGCGGCGGCCATCGTCAGTTCCCTGGCGACCGTCATGGCCGGCACGCTGGGCGCCACGGGCACCTTCCTCATGGCAGGGATCTTCGGCCTGACCACCTATCCGATCTTCTCGGTCGGTGCCGCCCACGCGCATGACTACGCCCGCAGCGATCAGCGCGTCTCGCTTTCGGCGGCGCTGATGTTCTGGTTCGCGGTCGGCGCAATCACCGCGCCCTGGCTCGCCTCGCTCCTGATCGCGCGCTTCGGGCCGGGGGCGCTATTCGTGCTGATCGCGGCGGGGCACGCGGGGCTCATCCTCTACAGCCTGCTGCGGATGCGCCGCCGCCCGGCGGAAACGCGCACGCCCTACCTCTACCTGCCGCGCACCTCGTTCCAGGTGGGCCGGCTGCTCGCGCGCTTCCGCGACCCCGAGGGCCGCTAGGCCGCGTCGCCGCGGGCGCGCGCCTCTTCCTCCTCGGCCTCGGCGGCCTGGCCCTCGGCATAGTCGATGGCCCAGGCGCCGGCTGCCTCCACCGCGACCTGCGAGGTGGTGGGCAGCACGTTGAGGTAGGCGTCGGTCTCGTCCACCGGGACCGAGGCGCGCCGCGTCATCCGCCAGGCCGCATAGCCCGCGATCAGCCCGAAAAGCACTAGCATCACCAGCCAGAAGCCTTCTGGCCCCGCGTACTGCATGGTCCAGCCTGTCACGAGCGGGCCGAAGATCGCGCCCAGCCCGTAGCCGAAGACCAGCCCGCCCGAGGCCGCCGGCATGTCCTCGACCTGGAGGAAGTCGTTGGTATGCGCGATGAACAGTGAATAGAGCGGCGTCGCGACGCCGCCCGAAATGAAGGCCGCCGCCATCAGGACCCACAGCGACTGGGACATGAAGCCCAGCACGCAGGCGCCCACGCCGCAGACCGCCGCCCCGAGGATCAGCTTGCGGCGGTCCATGCGGTCCGACAGGAAGCCGATGGGGTACTGCAGCACGAGGCTGCCCGCGAAGAGCATGGCCACGAAAAGCGCCACCTGCGAGGTGTCCAGCCCGATCTGCGCGCCGAAGACCGCGCCCATACCCGACTGCGCGGCAAAGACCCCGCCCAGCAGCACGATGCCCACCGCGCCCAGCGGCGATTCCCGGAAGAGCCGCACCAGCGACATGGGCTTGGCGAGCTCCGCCGCCGGCACTGGCGTCGCCGAGAGCAGGATCGGCGCGAAGCTCACCGAGACGAGGATCGAGGCCCCGATGAAGAGCGCGGGCCCCGCCGCGTCCCCGAAGGTCAGCACCCCCTGCGCGGCGATGATCCCCAGCGTCTGCGCCAGCATGTAGGCCGACAGCACGCTGCCACGGGATTCGTTGGTGGCCGCGTTGTTCAGCCAGCTTTCCGCGGTCACGTAGACGCCCGACATGCAGAAGCCCAGCAGGATGCGCAGCAGCGTCCAGGCCCAGGGCTCGGTCACCAGCGGAAATGCGATCAGCCCCGCCGACATGAACGACCCCAGCGCCGCGAAGACCCGCACGTGGCCCACCCGCCGGATCATCACCGGCGCCAGCCGCGCGCCCGACAGGAACCCCAGGAAGTAGCCCGAGGTCACCACGGCAAGCTCGGCCGAGGAAAAGCCCTCGATCCCGCCGCGCACGCCGATCAGGGTGAAGTGCATCCCGTTGCCCATCATGATGAGCACCATGCCGACCAGCAGGGCCCAGATGGCCGAAAGCGTGCTGAACATTCCGCGTCTCTCCAACTTCTCGTGCCGGGCGCCCGCGCGCCCCTTGTCCGCCTGACCGGCATCCCGCGTCCGCGCGCCCGCTGTCGCGCCGATTTCCGACAGGCCGGTGCCGCAATGCAGCATTAGCGCCATCGCGCGCCGGGCGCATGTCCACCATGCGAAGGCATCGGTTGAAAGCCGGCCGGCGGCGCAACATTGTTCAATTATTAACAGCAAGGAGAGTTCGCCATGGACATTCGGTTCGACGGCAAGACGGCACTGGTCACCGGCGGCGCCTCGGGCATCGGCGCGGCGATCGTGAAGGAGCTTGCCGAAAGCGGCGCGACGGTCGTCGTGCAGGACCTGCGCGAGGAGCCTGCCGCCGCCAAGGCGCAGGAAATCGGCCACGGCGCGCTCTCGGTCGGAGGAGACATCTCGAAGCCCGAGGACGTGGAGGCCATGGTGAACTTCGCGGTCGAACAGACCGGCGGGCTGCACCTCTTGGTCAACAACGCGGGCATCGGCGGGCCGCAGGCGCCCACGGGCGAGTATCCCCTCGACGGCTGGCACCAGGTCATCAACATCAACCTCAACGGCGTCTTCTACGGCATGCGCCACGCCATCCCCGTCATGCGCAAGGCCGGCGGCGGAGCCATCGTGAACGTGGCCTCGATCCTCGGTTCCGTCGGGATCGCGGGGTCCTCGGCCTACGTGACCGCCAAGCACGGCATTCTCGGCCTGACCAAGTCCGCCGCGCTGGAACACGCCGCCGACAACATCCGGATCAACGCCGTCGGCCCGGGTTTCATCAAGACGCCACTGGTCGAAACCGCGCTTGACCAGGACACGCAGGACGCGCTGGGCGAAATGCACGCCATGAAGCGCATGGGGGAACCCGACGAGGTCGCCTCGCTCGTGGCCTACCTGCTGTCGGACAAGGCGAGCTTCATCACCGGCTCCTACCACCTCGTGGACGGCGGCTACACGGCGCAATGACCCCGGGCGGGGGCGGCGGGTGCCGCCCCCTCTGGCCCTTGCGGCACGCGGGCGTTACATGGGGCGCAAATTCGGACAAGGCGGACCCATGGCACGGCATCTCATCACCTCGGCGATCCCCTACATCAACGGGATCAAGCATCTCGGCAACCTCGTGGGCAGCCAGCTGCCCGCCGACCTCTACGCCCGCTACCTGCGGGGCAGGGGGCACGAGGTCATGTTCCTCTGCGCCACCGACGAACACGGCACGCCCGCCGAACTGGCGGCCGCCAAGGCAGGCAAGCCCGTGGCCGAGTACTGCGAGGAAATGCACGGCGTGCAGGCCGAGATTGCTGAGGGCTTCCGCCTCAGCTTCGATCACTTCGGCCGGTCGTCCAGCCCGCAGAACCACCGCCTGACCCAGCACTTCGCCAAGCAGCTCTATGAGCAGGGCCTCATCCGCGAAGTGTCGGAAACGCAGATGTATTCGCCGACTGACGGGCGCTATCTGCCCGACCGCTACATCGAGGGCACCTGCCCGAACTGCGGGTTCGACAGCGCCCGCGGCGACCAGTGCGACAACTGCACCAAGCAGCTCGACCCGGTGGACCTGATCGACCCGCGCAGCGTGATTTCGGGCGCGACGGATCTGGAGATGCGCGAGACCAAGCACCTCTATCTGCGCCAGTCCACCATGAAGGACGAGCTGGAGAAGTGGATCGACTCGAAAGCCGACTGGCCGATTCTGACCACCTCGATCGCCAAGAAATGGCTCAACGACGGCGACGGCCTGCAGGACCGCGGCATCACGCGCGATCTCGACTGGGGTATCCCGGTCAAGCGCGGCGACGAGGACTGGCCGGGCATGGAGGGCAAGGTCTTCTACGTCTGGTTCGACGCGCCCATCGAATACATCGCCTGCGCGCAGGAATGGGTCGACGCCGGCAAGGGCGAGGACTGGGAACGCTGGTGGCGCACCGACAAGGGCGCCGACGACGTGACCTACACCCAGTTCATGGGCAAGGATAACGTGCCCTTCCACACGCTGTCGTTCCCCGCGACGATCCTCGGCTCGGGCGAGCCGTGGAAGCTCGTCGACTACATCAAGTCGTTCAACTACCTGAACTACGACGGCGGCCAGTTCTCGACCTCGCGCGGGCGCGGCGTCTTCATGGACCAGGCGCTCGAGATCCTGCCGGCGGACTACTGGCGCTGGTGGCTGCTGAGCCACGCGCCCGAAAGTGGCGATGCCGAATTCACCTGGGAGAACTTCCAGACCTCCGTGAACAAGGATCTCGCCGACGTGCTGGGCAACTTCGCCAGCCGCGTGACCAAGTTCTGCCGCTCCAAGTTCGGCGAGGAAGTGCCGCAGGGCGGCGCGCAGACCCCGCTGGAAACCCGGCTGATCGCGGACCTGACGACCAAGATCCGCGAATACGAGACCCACATGGAGGCGATGGAGATCCGCAAGGCCGCCGCCGCGCTGCGGGCGGCCTGGGTGCTGGGCAACGAGTACCTGCAGGAGGCCGCGCCCTGGGCCACCTTCAAGGAAGACCCGGAACAGGCCGCGATGCAGATCCGACTCGCGCTGAACCTGATCCGACTCTACGCGGTGATCTCGGCCCCCTTCATCCCCGACGCCTGCGCCACCCTGCGCACGGCGATGCGGACCGAGGACGCCGGCTGGCCCGACGACGTGGCCGCCGCGCTTGAGGTGCTCGCCCCGGGACATGCCTTCTCGGTGCCCGAAAACATCTTCCGCAAGATCACCGACGAGGAACGCGAGGACTGGCAGTCCCGCTTCGCCGGCACGCGCTAGATCCCCCTCACGCCGGGAAGATCCCCCTCACCCCGGCCCTCTCCCCCGGCGGGGAGAGGTGGCGATATTGGCCAAGGGCGGTGCAATCCGAATGTCCCTCGCGCCAGTTGCAACGCGCCACCCTCTCCCCCCGGGGGAGAGGGCAGGGTGAGGGGGAGGCCATGACGCGAAAGCCACGCTCCCCGCGCCCGGGTCCGCCGCACGCGCCCCTCCCCCCCTGTTAGGTGGAGGGCCGGGGAGGGGGAGAGCAAGACGCGCTCAGATCGCCCCCTGCGCCCGGAAGAACTCGGTCAGCAGCGCCGCGTACTCGTCGGGCTTCTCGACGCAGGGCAGGTGCCCCGTGCCGCGGATGATCTCCAGCCGCGACCCGGGCACCAGGTCCACCGTTTCGCGCACCAGGTCTGGGGGGGTCGATCCGTCCTCGGACCCGGCAATCCCCAGCACCGGCAGGCGCAGCCCGCTGGTCGGCGTCATGAAATCGCTGCCCGCGATCGCCTGGCAACAGCCGATGTAGCCGGGCTGCGGTGTCCTCTCCAGCATGTGCTGCCAGGCCGGAAAGCCGCTCGTCTGGTAAAAGGGCTTCGCGAACCAACGCTCCATCGTGCCCGCCGATATGGCCGCGATCCCGCCTTCCTCGATCTGCGCCACGCGGTCTTCCCACATGTCGCGCGTGCCGATCTTGGCCGCCGTGTTCGACAGCACCATGGCGCGCACGAGATCCATGCGCTTGGCCGCCAGCCCCTGCGCGATCATCCCGCCGATCGACAGTCCCACGAAGATCGCCTCGCGGAAGCCCAAGGCATCCATGAGCTTCTCGGCATCGGTGACGAGCGTGCCCATGGAATAGGGCGGCGGCGGACAGTCCGACAGGCCATGCCCGCGCTTGTCGTAGCGCAGCATGCGCAGGCCATCCGGCATCCGCGCGACCACGTCGTCCCAAAGCCGCAGGTCGGTGCCCAGCGAATTGGCGAAGACCACCGGCGCGCCATCCTCCGGCCCGTCGATCCGGTAGTTCAGGCGCAGCCCGCCGATATCGCACATCTGCATGAAAAAACCCTCCGTTTGGCAACGGAGGGTGTCTCAGGACCGCGCCCGGCGCAAGCAGGCGCCGGGGGTCCGCCGGGGGAGGCCGCGAAGGCCGCACCCCTGCACGATCAGGCGATCTCGACCAGCTCGATGTCGAAGGTCAGGTCCTTGCCTGCCAGCGGGTGGTTGGCGTCGAGCGTCACCTGCTCCTCGGTCACTTCCGCGACCGTCACCGGCATCACCTGGCCGGAGGGCGTCTGAACCTGCAGTTGCGTGCCGATGTCGAGCGGGATGTCCTCGGGGATCTCGCTGCGCGGCACGGCCTGCAGGGCGTCGGCGTTTGGCTCGCCGTAGGCCTGCTCGGCCGGAACCTCGACCCGCTTGGTCTCGCCCACGGCCATGCCGGGCATCGCGGTGTCGAGACCGGGGATGATCTGGCCCGAGCCCACCGTGAATTCAAGCGGATCGCGGCCCGCGCTCGAATCGAAGGTGCTGCCATCGGCCAGGGTGCCGGTGTAGTGAATGCGGACGGTATCGCCGGATTTGACCTGCGTCATGCGTAGCTCCGTTGATGTCTGGAAAAGGGTTTGGATTTCCGAGGCCGCGTACCTGCGCGGGTGGCTCGGTCTTCGTCAACGTCCGAGGCTACGTGTCATTTTGGTCGCTGCCAAGCAGAAAATCCGCTCCGATCCGGCCATTTCCTGCCCCTTTCCACCACGCGCGCGCCATGCAACGCTGCATCCGCGCAACCCCGGGGAGGGACAATGGCTTTCGAAACCGTCATCTTCGACGCCTACGGCACGCTCTTCAACGTGGAGGCCGCCGCACGCAATGCCGTCGATTCGCCCGGCGGCGGCGCGCTTGCCGAAACCTGGCAGGCCGTGGCGGGCGACTGGCGGCGCAAGCAGCTCGAATACAGCTGGCTGCGCGCCGTCTCCGGCGATTACACCTCCTTCTGGCAGCTCACGCAGGACGGGCTCGACTGGGCCTTGGCGAACGCCGGTCTCGCCGACCCTGAACTACGCGAGACCCTGCTGGGCCTTTACTGGGAGCTCGAGGCCTACCCCGAGGTCCCCGTAATGCTCGAAACCCTCGCCGACATGGGCCGCCCCGCCGCGATCCTGTCGAACGGCAGCCCCGAGATGCTGCGGGCCGCCTGCGAGAGCGCCGGGATTTCCCACCTCCTGGCCGACAGTCTTTCGGTCGACGCGGTCGGCACCTTCAAGCCCGCCCGCGCCGTCTACGACATGGTGGGCGAGCGCTTCGGAACCAGTCCCGCCGAGGTGCTGTTCGTCTCCTCGAACGGCTGGGACGTGGCCGGCGCCGCGGCTTACGGTTTCACCACAGTCTGGGTGAACCGCGCAGGCGCGCCCATGGATCTGCTGCCCGGCCGGCCCGATCACGTCCTGCCCGATCTCTCCAACCTGCCGGAGTTTGCCTGATGCCCAATTTCACGACGTCTGACGGGATCGACCTCTACTACACCGACGAAGGCGAGGGCCTGCCGCTTCTCTGCCTCGCGGGCCTCAGCCGCGACCAGCGCGATTTCGACTTCGTCGCCCCGCACCTCGAACGCGTGCGCCTGATCCGGATGGACTACCGTGGCCGCGGGCAATCTGCCCACGCCGATCCCGCGACCTACACGATCCCGCGCGAGGGGCAGGACGCGCTGGAGCTTCTCGATCACCTGAACATCGACAAGGCCGCGGTGCTGGGAACGTCCCGCGGAGGGCTGATAGCCATGGCGCTCGCCGCCACGGCGAAGGAGCGCCTCTCCGGCGTCGCACTCAACGACGTGGGCCCCGTGATCGGTGCCAAGGGGCTCAAGGCCATCGATGGCTACCTCGGGCGCGATCCCGTCTGGGCCAGCCTCGAGGAGGCCGCAGCGAAACGCCCCAAGGTCATGGAGGCCGCCGGCTTCTTCAACGTACCTGCCAGCCGCTGGCGCGAGGAGGTCGAACGTCTCTTCGTGGAAACCCCGGAGGGGCTGGACCTGCCCTACGACCGCCGCCTGCGCGACGCGGTGCTGGCCAACGGTGCCCAGCCCGCGCCCGACCTCTGGCCACTCTTCGATGCGCTGGCGGGCCTGCCGCTCTGCACCATCCGCGGCGCGAACTCCGACCTGCTGGAAGCCGCCACCTTCGAGGAAATGAAGCGCCGCCGCCCCGACATGGTCGCGACCGAAGTGCCCGACCGCGGCCACATCCCCTTCCTGGACGAGCCCGAAAGCCTCGACGCGCTGACCCGCTGGCTGGGCATGATCCGCTAGGGCGCGCGCCCCCGCGCTTCTTCTCGCTGCAAATACCTCGGGGGAGGCCCGAAGGGCCGGGGGCAGAGCCCCCCATGCACGGTCCGCCTCAGATACCCCCGCGAGGAATCAGCGCCTTGATGGCCGCCGCGTGCTCCGGGGGCGCGGCCAGCGTGTCACCGGCCAGCTCGTGCGCGGCCGCCACCACGTCGCCCTCGACCACCCGGTCGATCAGGCCCCAGCCCATGGCTTCCTCGACCGGTACCTTGGCGCCCGCCATCAGGATCATTTTGGCGCGCGCAGGCCCGACCAGCGCCGCCAGCCGCGCCGGGTCCGAGGGCTGCGGCAGGAAGCCCAACTTCATCACCGGGTAGAAGACCTTGGCCCCCGGCACCGCGACGCGCAGATCGCAGGCCAGCGTCATGCCCATGGCCCCGCCCGCGACCGTGCCGTTCAGCGCGCAGATCGTGAGCCCCGGCAGACGCGCCAGCGCGCCCGACAACCGCTCCCAGAGCGGCGACGTGGCAAGCCCGGCCTTCGCCGCCTCGAGGTCCGCACCGGCGGAAAAGACCTTGCCCGCGCCGGTCAGCACCAGCGCCTTGGCCGCGCGCGCCTCCTCGGCGATCTCGCAAAGCCGCTCCAGCATATCTGCCGTCAGCGCGTTGGCCTTGTCGGGTCGGTCGAGGGTGGCGACCCAGAGGTCGCCCTCCCGGTCGAGCCGGATCACCGCGACAGACCCAGCTTGGCCCGCAGGCCCTCGTCGCGCAGCGACAACTCGCCGCCAAGGTGCTCGTCCGCCTCGGTGCCGCACATCCACAGCAGCGCCTGCGCCGGCCACTCGGGCGGGATGTGGTCCGACCAGTCGAGCTTGCTCACCGGATTGATGCCGCTCGACTTGATCTCGCGCTGCATCTGCGTGGCGACCGTGCCGGGCGACAGCGACAGCGCGCGGATGCCCTGATCACGGTACTCGGCGTCGGCCATGCGGGTCAGCATGAGCGCCCCCGCCTTGGACGAACAGTAGTGCGACCAGGCCTCCACCGGTCCGTGCGCGGCGCCCGACCCGATGGTCAGCAGCGTACCACCGCCCTGGGGCAGCATGACCTGCAGCGCGGCGTGCATGCCGTTGAAGACACCCTTGAGGTTGATGTCGATGACTTCGCCCCAGGCCACAGGATCGGCATCGGCCATGCGCGCGATGGGCTCGATCACGCCCGCGTTGCTGACCAGGATGTCCAGCCGCCCGAAGGCGCCGACGGTCTTCTCGACCGCCTGGTCCATTTCCCAGTAGCGGGCGATGTCGCAGGGAATCGCCACCGCGTTGTCAGCGCCGAGTTCCCCGGCGAGGTCGGCGATCGCCTCGTTCGACCGCGCCACCAGCGCGACCTTCGCGCCCGCCTTCACGAAGGCGCGGGCCGTCTCGGCCCCGATGCCGCGGCTCGCCCCGGTGATGAGCGCAACCTTGCCCGTCAGATCCATTTCGCGTCCCCTCTGCTTGTCGTTGCCAATTCCGTGAACCAGTCTGGAATTCAATGCCTTGAACGGTTTATGGCCGTTCCCGAGACTGGCGCCAACGCGCGTCCCACCACAAGGAGATAATTCCGATGAAACGAGCAATTGGCATTGCTGCACTGGGGGCGGTCTCAGCTGGTCCCGCCCTGGCGGACGTGACCCCGCAGGAGGTCTGGGACAACCTCGCCGGCACCATGCGCTCCTTCGGTTACAGCATCGATGTCGGCGAGACAGGCCAGGGCGGGGACCTCGTCCTGTCCGACGTCGTGATGTCGTCCCCGCTCGCCGTCGAGGGCAGCGACGACGGCGAGGTCACCGTCACTCTCTCCGAGATCACCTTCTCGGACCAGGGCGACGGCACGGTTCGCGCCGAGTTTCCCGGGACCATGCCGATCGAGGTCACCATGCCCGGTGACGACGAGGAGCCCGTCCGTCTGTTGATCGACTACACCCAGACCGGTCTCGAGATGACGGTGTCGGGCGATCCCGACGACATGGTCTACGATTTCGCCGCCGAGGAACTCGCCCTCGTGCTGCGCGAGCTGTCGGGCGAGGGCCTCGGCGATGACGCACCCGAGGTCTTCGACCTGAGCATGGCCATGGGCCCTGTCGAGGGCACGACCGAGATCGGTGAAAGCGGCGACGAACGCACCTACACCCATGACCTGCAACTCGGCGATCTGACTTACGACGCCGTTGTCGAGGAAGACGACGGCGGCGGCAACTTCTCCGGCCGCATGACAGGCGTCGCCAGCGAGGGCACCACGCGGCTCCCTGCCGAGGCGGATTTCTCAGATCCTTCGGTGCTCGCCGCCGGCGGTTTCGGTGGCTCCGGTGTCTTCACGCATCAGGGGTCCGAGAACGAGTTCAGCATTTCCGAGGACGGCGCGACGACGTCGCAGGGCACGCTCAGTTCCGAGTCCGGCCGTTTCGCCGTGGAAATGTCCGACGGAAGCTTCGTCTACGATATCTCGGGCAGCGGCAACCAGCTCGACATGAGCGTGGAGGAGCTGCCTTTCCCGCTTCAGGCCTCCATCGACGAAACCCGGCTCGGCCTGACCCTGCCGCTGACCCCCGCCGAGGACGGCAGCCCGCGCGACGCGGCAGTGGCGCTCGACCTCTCCGGCTTCACCATGGCCGACGAGATCTGGGCCATTTTCGATCCGCAGCGCGTCCTGCCCCGTGACCCGGCGACGGTCCATCTCGACCTGACCGCGCAGGTGACCCCGCTTGTGAACTTCCTCGATCCCGAGGCGGTGCAGCAGATGGAGGAAAACGGCGATGCACCGGGTGAACTGAACGCGCTGACCCTGAACGAGCTTCAGATCGAGGCGGTCGGAAGCAGCCTCAGCGGTGAAGGCGCCTTCACCTTTGGCGAGAGCACCGAGGCCTTCGGCGGCATGCCCCAGCCCGAGGGCGAGGTCCGGCTTGAGGCCAGCGGGATCAACCGCCTCATGGACGCCCTGGTGACCATGGGTGTGATGACCGAGGAAGACACCATGGGCATGCGCATGATGATGGCGATGTTCACCGTGCCGGGCAGCGCGCCCGACACCCTGTCCTCGACCATCGAGATCAACGAGCAGGGCCACGTCCTGGCCAACGGTCAGCGCATCCAGTAAAGACAACGCCCCGCCCGGTAAGACGGGCGGGGCGCTTCCATGCTGCGATAGGAGCAGGCGCGCTCAGCCGCGCATCAGCTCGGGCAACTCGCCCGTCAGCCCCGCCGCCTCGCGAACAAACCCGCGCCGCGCCTCGGGGAAGGCCTGCACCAGTTTCATGCCAAGATCGCGTCCCGCCCGCAGCAGCGGGTTGTCGCTGGAAAACAGCCGGTTGAACACGTCCGTCGCTGCGGCAAGCGTCGCCACGTCGAAGCGCCGCCAAGACTGGTAGCGCCCCAGCACGTCCCGCGCGCCGATGTCCTCGCCCCGCTGCCGCGCCTCGGCCAGCACATGCGCCAGTGCCGCCACGTCGCGCAGCCCCGCGTTGAGCCCCTGGCCCGCGATCGGGTGCATGGCATGTGCTGCATCCCCCACCAGCGCCAGCCGGTCGGCGACGAAGGCGTTGGCGAGGCTCAGCTCAAGCGGGTAGGCATAGCGCGCCCCCGCAAGCGAGATGTCCCCCAGGAAATCCCCGAACCGCGGTCGCAGCACCGTCAGGTAGTCCGCGTCCGGAAGCGCCTGCACCGCCGCGGCCTGCGCCTCGCGCTCCGACCAGACGATGGAGCTGCGGTTGCCGGTCAGCGGCAGGATTGCCAGCGGCCCCGCTGGCAGGAACAGCTGATGCGCCACGCCCTCGTGCGGTTTTTCGTGCGCGATGGCGCAGACCAGCCCGGTTTGCCCGTAGCGCCAGCCCGTCCGCCGGATGCGCGCCCGCTGCGCGGTCCCCGAACGCTTGCCGTCCGCGCCCACCAGAAGCCGCCCCGACAGCGCCGTGCCGTCGTCCAACGTCACCCGCGCCCGCGCGCCCTCCGTCGCCTGCGAGACGACCTTGCGCCCGGGCAGGTGCGTCACCCGGTCCGACCCCGCCAGCGCATCCAGCAGGACCCGGCGCAGGTAGCGGTCCTCGACCATCTGACCCATCGGGCCTTCCTCGATCTCGGCGCTTTGGAAATCGAGCCCCAGCACCGCCTCGGCCACGCCGACGCGCCCGTCCGAGACCCGGATCTCACTCATCGCCTGCGCGTGATCCGCCAGCCCCTCCCAGAGGCCGAGGCGCTTCAGCATCCGCACCGATCCCAGAGCCAGCGCGTAGGAGCGGCCGTCGAAATCGGGATCGCGATGAGCGGGCAGGGGGGCTGCGTCGATCACGGTGGCGGTCAGTCCCGCCCGGGCCGCGGCCAGCGCCAGCGCCGCCCCGTTGAGGCCGCCACCGGTGATGAGAAGATCGGTATCCTGGGTCATGGGGCGGACTATGGCGCGCGCGGCGGGATTGTCCATGCGCGCCTGTGCCGCTACCACTCTCGCGCAGAAGCCAAACGGGGCGGCAAGAAGGGGACGGGCGCATGACCGACTGGACAGAGATGCAGGCAGGTGCGCTCGGCGCCGCCATCGGCAGGGGCGAGATCGATCCGGTCGAGCTGACCGAAGCCTACCTCGCCAAGATCGACGCACACCCCCACGCCGCGCGCATCTACGCCCGCCTCACCCCCGACCGCGCCCGGGCCGAGGCCGCGGCGGCCCGCGACCGCGCAAGCACAGGCCAGCGCCGCTCACCGCTCGACGGCGTGCCGGTCAGCTGGAAGGACCTCTTCGACACCCGCGGCACCGCGACCGAGGCGGGCTCGGCCCTGCTCAAGGGCCGCGTGCCCGACCATGACGCCCCCTGCCTGCGCACCGCGACCGCCATGGGCCTCGTCTGCCTCGGCAAGACCCACATGTCGGAACTGGCCTTCTCGGGCCTCGGCCTCAACCCGCGCACCGCCACGCCGCCCTGCGTCAACGACGAGGGCGCGGTCGCCGGCGGCTCCTCCTCGGGCGCCGCCGCCTCGGTGGCCTTCGGCCTCGCCGCTGCCGCGGTGGGCTCCGACACCGGCGGCTCGGTGCGCATCCCCGCCGCCTGGAACGACCTCGTCGGGCTCAAGACCACCTCGGGCCGCATCTCTCTCGAGGGCGTCGTGCCGCTGGCCAAGCGCTTCGACACCGTGGGCCCGCTCACCCGCTCGGTCGCGGACGCGGCCCTGATGCTCGCCGCTCTCGAAGGCCGCGCCGCACCCGACCTCAGCGCCGCCAGCCTCAAGGGCCGCCGCCTCGCCGCCCTCCAGACCACCGTTCTCGACGACGTCTACGACGCCCCCGCCACGGCCTACGTCGAGGCCCTCGACCGCCTCCGCGCCGCCGGGGCCGAGATCATCCCCCTCGACGTACCGGAGCTCACCGGTCCCATGGGCGACTCGGCCGTGCTCTACACCGCCGAGGCCTGGGGCCTCTGGAGCGACGCCATCGAGGCCGACCCCGAGGCGATGTTCGCCCCCATCCGCCAGCGGTTCGAGGGCGGCCGCGACGTGTCTGCTGCCACCTACATCGCCGCCTGGGAGCGGCTGGAGGAGGTCCGCGGGACCTGGGCCCGTGCCACCGCCGCCTTCGACGCGGTCCTCTGCCCCACCGCCCCCAACGTGCCGCCGCAGGCCGCCCGGCTCATGAGCGACGGCGACTACTACGTGACCGAGAACCTGCTCACCCTGCGCAACACCCGCGTCGGCAACCTCATGGGGCTCTGCGCCGCGACCCTGCCCACCGGCACGCCAAGCTGCGGCATCTCCCTCATGGCGCCGCCCATGGGTGAGGACCGCCTCCTGCGCCTCGCCGCCGCCGCCGAATCCGCGCTCGCCGAGGGCTGACACCCCGGCAGGGCTTCTTCTTGGCACAAATATTCCGGGGTCCGGGGCAGAGCCCCGGTCCGACGGCGACCGCCCGGACGCGCCGGCGCAGGTTTCCGACCTCCGGTTGCGACTTTCGGGTCACAAATCCGGTTGCCGCGGCGTGCTCGCTGGACAGGACCCCCACGAATTCCCTATCCTTGTCGCAAACGGGACACACATAAAAGAATGATCCCGTCCCCTGAGGCAGTTACGGCAATAGAGCGGATGTTCCCCGAACGGTTTTCGAACCTACCGGACTATGCATTCCCGCGTCTGCGGGCCCTTCTCGACGCCCATGCGCCGGGCGGTCCCGTGCGGCACATGACCATCGGCGAACCGAAGCATGCCTTCCCGCCGTGGATCACGGGAATCCTGACCGATTACGCGGCCGAGTTCGGGCGGTATCCGCCCAACGACGGCACGCCCGAGCTGCGCGCGGCCATGACCGGCTGGATCGCGCGGCGCTATGGTGTTCACCTCGATCCGGAACGGCAGGTGATGCCGCTCAACGGCACGCGCGAGGGGCTCTACAACGCCGCCATGGCGCTCTGCCCCGAGACCAGGAACGGCGCGCGCCCCGTGGTGCTGACGCCCAACCCGTTCTACCAGGTCTACGCGGTCGCGGCGCTTTCGGTCGGGGCCGAGCCCGTCTACGTGCCCGCCAC
Source organism: Allosediminivita pacifica (assembly GCF_003054175.1). Lineage (GTDB taxonomy): Bacteria > Pseudomonadota > Alphaproteobacteria > Rhodobacterales > Rhodobacteraceae > Allosediminivita > Allosediminivita pacifica. Next base: position 195,700 of record NZ_QBKN01000002.1, on the reverse strand, counting down.
CGCCGAAACCGGCCACCTGCCGGACTACACGTCGTTGCCCGAGGAGGTGCTCGAGCGCACAGCGCTCTGCTACATCTGTTCGCCCGCGAACCCGCAGGGCGCCGTCGCCGACGAGGCCTACTGGCGCGAACTGATCGGCCTGGCCGAAAAGCATGATTTCCGCATCCTCGCGGACGAATGCTACTCCGAGATCTACCGCGACACGCCGCCCCCCGGCGCGCTGCAGGTGGCCCACAGCATGGGCGCCGACCCCGAGCGCGTGGTGATCTTCCATTCGCTCTCCAAGCGGTCGAACCTGCCCGGTCTGCGCGCGGGCTTCGTCGCCGGCGGGCCCGAGTGCATGGCCCGCATCAAGCAGCTGCGCAACTACGCGGGTGCGCCGCTGCCCATGCCGATCCAGCGCGTCGCCGAACGCGTCTGGGCCGACGAGGCGCATGTGGAAACCAACCGCGCGCTCTACCGCACCAAGTATCTCATGGCCGACCGCATACTTGGCAACGTCCCGGGCTACGTGCCGCCGCAGGCGGGGTTCTTCCTCTGGCTGCCGGTCGAGGACGGCGAGACGGCGGCCCTGAAACTCTGGCAGGAGACGGGCACCCGTGTCCTGCCGGGCGCGTACCTGTCGCGCGAAACGGCACAGGGCAATCCCGGCAAGGGCTACATCCGCGTCGCCATGGTGGCCGACGCGGACGAGACCGAAGCCGGGCTCACAACGATAAAGGACTGCCTCTACGGCAGCGCATGACCAGGAAGACGAGGGATAGCATGGCATACCAGACACGCGACCGGGCCCCCCTGTTCGACAGCAATATCTCGGCCTCGCTCGAAAAGCGGGGGCAGGAGCTGATCGGCCTGGCACTGCTCGCGGTCGGTCTGATGGCCGCAGCGATGATCGGCTCCTACACGCCGGACGATCCCTCGTTCCTTTCCGCGACGGATGCGCCCGTGCAGAACTGGCTGGGCCGCTTCGGCGCCTCCATCGCGGCACCGCTCTTCATCATCGTGGGCTGGGGCAGCTGGGCGCTGGCGCTGACGCTCATCGTCTGGGGCGGGCGCGTCGCGCTGCACAAGGGCGACAGCCGGATGCTGGGCCGGGCCGTCTTTGCGCCGATCTGGATCGCGCTCTGCGCCGTCTACGCCTCGGGCCTGCCGGAAACCGCGAGCTGGGACCACAGCTTCGGGCTGGGCGGCCACTTCGGCGACATGATGATGGGCTCGCTCCTGACCTTCCTGCCGCTGCCGCCGGGCATCGGGCTCAAGCTTTCGCAATTCGCGCTCGGTGTCGGGATCCTGGCGCTTGGCGCCTTCGTGCTGGGCTTCACCATGGCCGAGCTGCGCCGCATCGGCCGCTTCCTCGCCCTTGGCACCGTCATGGTCTACGCCACGCTGGTCGCGCTCATGGGCCGCGGAGCCACGGGCGCCATGGGCACCGCGCAGCGCCTTCAGGCCCAGCAGGCCGAACGCCGCGCCCGCAAGGCGCAGGCCGAGGCGATTCCGGGCGGAGGTGATGTCCGCACCAGCGGCGCGCCGATCGCGGCCATGCCCCGCGTCCGCCGCGCGCCCGAGCCTTTCCCGGAATACGACTGGGACGACGAGGATGCCGCGCTTTGGGAAGAGGACGAGCCCGCCCAGACCCGCGGTGGCTTCCTGTCGCGCATGCCCTCGCTGCGCCGTCGCTCCGAGCCCATGCCAGAATCCGAGCTGATCGAGACCGACCCGGGCGAGCCCACCCTTGGCGCGCCTGGCGAGGATCGCATCCGCGCCAAGATTGCCGATGCCGTCAGCGCCCGCCGCCGCACCGATCCGAATTCCCTGCCGCGTGTGCAGCATGACCCCGAAAAGCCGCTGACCAAGGGCAGGGGTCACGGCCCCCAGCCCCTGATCTGGTCGCCCGCGCCGCGCGCCCCGCTGCCCTCCGAGCCGCCGGTGACCGGCGGGCCGGGCCTGCCGCCCGAGCCGCCCATCACGGGCCGCCGTGCCGCGCCCGAAGCCCCGGCGCCGCGCGCCGAGCGGGCCATTCCGCAGTACCAGCCGCAGGAGGCCGAGGCGCCCTTCGAAGACTACCCCGCAGGCGGCGACGACGGCTACGACGGTTTCGACGCGGCGGATTACGACGCGTCCGAGCCCGCCGGCTACGCACCGCAGGAGCCCGACGCTGACGGCTTCAACCGCGGCGCCGCTCTGCGTCAGGCCGGCCAGCAGTCGAGCCACGACGAACTGACCGAGCTGGATGACTACGGCGTCGAGGATCCGCGTCCCATGCCGCAGACCCGCGCCGACATCCCGACGCCGGAGCCCAGGAAGGTGGTCCAGCCGCAGGTCCGCAAGCCCGTGGAGCCCTCGCGCCGCGCGCAGGAAGAGGCGCAGCCCCGCCTCGGCTTCGACCCGGCCCAGGACGATTTCGAGCTGCCGCCGCTCAACCTTCTCATGTCCTCGGACAAGATCGAACGGCATCATCTGTCGGACGAGGCGCTGGAACAGAACGCCCGGATGCTGGAAAACGTGCTCGACGACTACGGCGTGAAGGGCGAGATCGTCTCCGTCCGCCCCGGCCCCGTCGTCACCATGTACGAACTCGAACCTGCGCCGGGCCTCAAGGCGTCCCGCGTGATCGGCCTTGCCGACGACATCGCGCGTTCCATGTCGGCGCTCTCCGCGCGTGTCTCCACCGTGCCCGGCCGCTCGGTCATCGGCATCGAACTCCCGAATGACAACCGCGAGATGGTCGGCTTCCGCGAGATCCTGTCCTCCCGCGAATACGGCGACGGCAAGCACAAGCTGCCGCTGGCGCTGGGCAAGACCATCGGCGGCGAACCCATCGTGGCGAACCTGTCGAAGATGCCCCACCTGCTGATCGCGGGCACCACCGGTTCGGGTAAATCCGTCGCGATCAACACAATGATCCTGTCGCTGCTCTACAAGCTGACGCCCGAGGAATGCCGCCTGATCATGATCGACCCCAAGATGCTGGAACTCAGCGTCTACGACGGCATCCCGCACCTGCTGTCCCCGGTCGTCACCGACCCCAAGAAGGCCGTCGTCGCCCTCAAGTGGGTCGTGGGCGAGATGGAGGACCGCTACCGCAAGATGTCCAAGATGGGCGTGCGCAACATCGACGGCTACAACAGCCGCGTGCAGGACGCGCTCGACAAGGGCGAGATGTTCTCGCGCACGGTTCAGACGGGCTTCGACGACGACACCGGCGAGCCGGTCTTCGAGACCGAGGAAATCGAACCCAAGAAGATGCCCTACATCGTCGTCATCGTCGACGAGATGGCCGACCTGATGATGGTCGCGGGCAAGGAAATCGAGGCCTGCATCCAGCGCCTCGCGCAGATGGCGCGGGCCTCCGGCATCCACCTCATCATGGCCACGCAGCGCCCCTCGGTCGACGTCATCACCGGCACGATCAAGGCCAACTTCCCCACCCGGATCTCCTTCCAGGTGACTTCCAAGATCGACAGCCGCACCATCCTCGGCGAGATGGGCGCCGAACAACTGCTGGGCATGGGCGACATGCTCTATATGGCCGGCGGCGCGCGCATCACCCGCTGCCACGGGCCCTTCGTCTCGGATGAAGAGGTCGAAGAGGTCGTGAACCATCTGCGCGCCTTCGGCCCGCCGGACTACGTCTCGGGCGTCGTGCAGGGTCCCGAGGACGAGAAGGCCGGCGACATCGACGCCGTGCTGGGCCTCAACACCGGCGGCAACACCGGTGGCGAGGATGCGCTCTACGACCAGGCGGTCGCGATCGTCATCAAGGACCGCAAGTGCTCGACATCCTACATCCAGCGCAAGCTTGGCATCGGCTACAACAAGGCCGCGCGCCTGGTGGAGCAGATGGAGGACGAAAACGTCGTCTCGCCCGCCAACCACGTCGGCAAGCGCGAGATCCTGGTGCCCGAACAGCAGTAGGGCAGGGCAGATACACAGGCTGCTCGGGGCCGTCCTTCGGGGCGGCCCTTTTCTTGTCTCCGACCCGTGCCGGTCCCCACCGGCCCGGGCGTCAGCCCCGCCGGGCCAGCGGTTTGGGGCTATGGCAATTGCAGGGCCTTGTTCGAAGGTCATTCGGACTTGGCAGGCATAAATCGCCCACCTCAGAGGGCGCAGCGCCAAAGCACGGTCCGGCACAGGCCCCGCGCGCGGCCCCCCAAGCTTGCCTCTCCCGTGTGGGGCCGCGGTCATGCCGGAGGCATGCTTCCAGCATGACGTTGCGCGGTGGGCCTGCGGCCCTTGATCCCGCGCAGGGGAGAGGCGCGCTTGGCCGACCCTTCAAGGCCCGCGTTCCGGTTCCCTGCGAGCCCGGGTCAGCACCCGGTCGTCCCCGCAACGAAAAAGGGCGCCCTCTGCGGACGCCCTCGAAACTCCCGTGCGGGCCCACGGCCTCAGCGGCGCGCCACCTGCACGTTGCGCGCGCCCTGTACGCGAATCTCCGAGACCCCCGCCAGCTCCTGGTCGGCCAGCCATGCCGCCGCCGTCACGCTGCGTGCGGCAACCGTGGCTCCGGCAGGACCCTGCGCCTGTACGGCCTCGAGCGTGAAGGTCACGGTGCCCGGCTCTTCGGCCGCCTCGGCGCGGGTCAGGCGCACGTCGAAGACGTTGGGAGTGTCCGCCACGCCGGTCACGCGCAGGATTGCGCCACCGGGGCGCGGCTCGAACGAAAGCTCAGCGATCTGGCCCACGGGGCGCCCGGGATAGACCTCGGGTGCGTCGTTGCGCAGGACCGAGTTGCGCCGCTGCGGGATGAGCGGGTTCGCCGCCGCATCCGCACTCTGCACGACGCGGCCCCCGCCGCTACCACCGCCGAACCAGTTGAACGGATTCACCCGGCTGTCGCGCACGGTGGCGCAGCCGCTCAGGACCAGCGCCGAAACCACCAGAACCGCTAGACCACGCGCCATGTTCGCCCCTCTTCCAGCCTTTCCCCCGACCTAGCCCATTCCCCGCACCTTGAAAAGCGCCTTGGGCTGGACCTTGGCGCGCCCCTTGCTTACCTGTCCCCCGGACCAAAAGGAGGCAGTCATGGCACAGGCCGCGTTCGAGGAAGTGGTCGAGGACTTCGAATTTCTCGACGACTGGGAAGACCGCTACCGCATGGTGATCGAGATGGGCAAGGCGATGGAGCCTCTGCCCGAGGCACTGCGCGTGCCCGCGACCAAGGTCGAGGGCTGCGCCAGCCAGGTCTGGTTGCACCCCCAGATCGAGGGAGGACGATATCATTTCCAGGGCGACAGCGACGCCATGATCGTGCGCGGGCTCATCGCGCTGCTGCACAGGCTCTACGACGATCTGCCCGTGGCCGAGGTGCCGCAGGTGGACGCCCGGGCCGAGTTCGGGCGCCTGGGGCTCAACGATCACCTCTCGGCGCAGCGGTCCAACGGGCTGCGCGCCATGATCGAGCGGATCCGGCAACAGGCCGCCCAGGCGGCCTGATCCCCTTGATACCCCATTCGGCGGGGACGATATCTCCTGCAGATGCGTTGCTATCGCATGACAGGCCCGCCTGCGCGATGGTGGGCCTCCCGAGCAGGAAGAAGGACACCGCTAGATGTTTCGCACCCTCGCCGCCGCCGGTATCGCGGCTCTGACCTTCGTGGCCCCCGCGGCTGCCCAGCAGCTCTCGCTGTCGGAGGTCTCGAGCTACCTCAATACCATCCAGTCCGCCCAGAGCGGGTTCACCCAGCTGAACGCCGACGGCTCGATCTCCACCGGCACGCTCTACATCAAGCGGCCCGGCAAGGTCCGCTTCGAGTACGATCCGCCGGAAGAGTCGGTGGTGCTGGCCTCGTCCGGGGCGGTCTACATCGTAGACAAGAAGCTCGGCGGCCAGACCGACACCTATCCGCTCAGCCGCACGCCGCTGTCGATCGTGCTGGACCGCAACGTTGATCTGACGCGCTCGGGCATGGTGACCGACACCGGGTACGACGGCACCGCCACGACCGTGACCGCGCAGGACCCCCGCAACCCCGAGGCCGGGACCATCCAGCTCAAGTTCACCGCGAATCCGGTGGAACTTCGCCAGTGGGTCATCACCGACGGGCAGGGGACGCCGACCACCGTGGTGCTCAACGACCTGCAGGAAGCCAGCCTGCGCAACAGCTTCTTCCTTGTCGACAACGTGATCGACTAGAAGCCGCGCGCTGCGCCCGCTCTAGCGGGCGTAGCGGCAACCGGCGAGCTGGACCTGGTAGATCCGCGAGCGTTCGCCCACGTCATCGGCGACCCGCATCAGCCAGGACTTGGCGTTGTAGCTGCCCCGTCGATAGCCGGTCCGGCCTTCGTGGTAGGCAAGGTAGTGCCGGCGCGCATCGCTGAACGGAATGCCCAGCTGCTCGTTCGACTGCGCCATGTACCAGCCCATGAAATCGGTCGCGTCGTGGATGTCGTCGCGCCGTGCGCGCCATCCGCCCTGCTCTTCGACGTATTCGTCCCAGGTGCCGTCCAGCGCCTGCGAATACCCGAAGGCCGAGCTTTGCCGCCCCATGGGGATCACCCCGAGCGTGAACCGAAGCGGGGTTCGCGCGTCCGAGATGAACTTGCTTTCCTGGTAGATCGTGGCCATCTGCACGTGCACGGGAACGCCCCACTTGTGTTCCGCGTTTCGGAAGGCGCGGTAGTAACCGGGCCGTTCCTGAAGAATCGCACAGGCGTCGTCGAGATTGCGCGGCGCCACACCGCTACCGCCCCCGCCACAGGAGGCTGCCAACAAGAGAATCGCCAGTGCGCGAAGCCATCTGCTCATGTGCCCCTCGCGTTTTTGCTTATGATTTCCTATGATCCTAGACTATTGCGCGGGTCGGGGAAATCACATTTGCTAAAAACCCGAGTCGCTGCCGCCATGGTGGCCGGCTTCTGCCGGTATCCCCGTCACCACAGTGTTTCCGGCGGAAATGCGGCGGCAAGTTGGACAAATCCGGGCGCGTCAAGGTATTATTGGGCCAAGAGAGGAACGCCATGCAACAACATCGCGCGAAGTACCATCTGGGCCAGGTCGTCAAGCACCGCAAACACCCGTTTCGCGGGGTGATCTTCGATGTCGACCCAGAATTCAGCAACACCGAGGAATGGTACGAATCCATTCCCGAGGAGGCGCGTCCCGTCAAGGAACAGCCCTTCTACCATCTGCTGGCCGAGAACGATCAGAGCTTCTACGTGGCCTATGTCTCGGAACAGAACCTGATGGCCGACTACTCCGGGGAACCGGTGGACCATCCCGACATCCCCGATCTCTTCGGGGCGTTCGAGGACGGCTCCTACGAACTGCACTTCCAGCTCAACTGATCGGCCTGCCATTGGCCGGCATGAAAAGGCGCGCGGACCGGCATCCCGGTCCGCGCGCCTTTTTCGTGGTCCCTTGGGCCGGGGCTCAGGCCGCGCGCACCGCCTCGGTCAGGGTGCTCACTTCCTCGGCCGTGGTGTTCCAGCCGCAGACCAGCCGCCCGGTCAGCATCTCGTCCTCGGGACCGCCCTCGAGCGTGCCGTCCCAGAGCGAGTAGAAGGCGCCTTTTTCGTGAAGCGCCCGGTGCACGCCGCGCGGCATCCGCACGAAAAGCATGTTGCCCCAGGTCTCGTTCTCGAACTCCAGCCCCGCGCCCTTGAGGCCCTGGGCCAGCTGGTCGCAGGCGCCGTTGGCGCGCTGCGCCATGTCGCGCCAGAGATCATCGCGCAGGTAGGCGTCCATCTGCGCCGCAAGGTAGCGGTGCTTGGAGAAGAGATGCGCCCCCCGCTTGCGGCGGCGCTCGAACTGCGTGGCATGGGCCGGATCGAAGAAGATCACCGCCTCGACACCCATCAGCCCGTTCTTGGTGCCGCCAAAGACGGCGACGTCCACGCCGGCCTTCCAGGTCATCTCGGCAGGCGTCAGCCCCAGCTTGACGCAGGCGTTCGAGAAACGCGCCCCGTCCATGTGCACGGGGAGGCCGAAGTCATGCGCCACGTCGCAGATGGCCGAGACATGACCCGCGGAATAGATGTTCCCACGCTCGGTCAGCTGCGTGATCGACACCGGCCCGCGCTCGGGTCCGTGGACCCCGCGGGCCTCTTCGGCGGCGATGGTCCACCGCAGCGCCTCGGGGTCGATCCGGTCGCCGCCTGGCACCAGCGTGAGCTTCGCGCCGCTGGTGAAGAACTCGGGCGCGTTGCATTCGTCGGTCTGGATGTGCGCCACCGGCGAACAGAAGACCGTCGCGAAGGGCGGGCAGAGGCAGGCCAGCGCCAGCGAATTGGCCGCCGTCCCGGTGGGCACGAGGTAGACCGCCGCCTCGGGCGCCTCGAACAGCGCGCGGATGCGGTCGCAGACGTCATGCGACAGGGTGTCGGCGCCGTAGCCCGGCACGGACCCCTCGTTGGCGCGCGCCAGCGCCTCGATCACCTGCGGCGGCACCGCGCCGCAATTGTCGGAGGCAAAGAACATCAGGTGGGCTCCTCTATGATGTGGTCCTCCCAGTCGTCTTCGTCGATCTCGAACTCGGGCACCGTGCGGTCCTGGATGCTCACCCCCGCCTCGTGCACGCTTTCGACCCGCCCCGAGATCAGCGGATGCCAGTCGAACAGCCGCTGCCCGTCGTAGAGCAGCCGGTAGGCGCAGGTCTCGGGCATCCAGTAGGCATGTTCCTTCAGGTTGCCCGGCGTCAGCACGATGCACTCGGGCACGAACTGGTGGCGGATCTCGTACTGGCTGCACCGGCAGCTGCCGTCATCGAACAGCCGGCAGGCCACGTTGGTCAACGCCACCTCGCCGGTATCCGCATCCTCGAGCTTGTTCAGGCAGCACTTTCCGCAGCCGTCGCAGAGCGCCTCCCATTCCTTGGGCGTCATCTGGTCGAGCCGCTTGCGCTCCCAGAACCGCTCGGCCAGCCCGGCCCGGTCGATGGGATCGCTCATAGCCCCTCCAGTTTCTCGCGCGCCTCGGCGCAGTCGGCGTCCATTTGCTTGATCAGCGCGTCCAGCCCGTCGAATTTCAGCTCGGGCCGCAGGAAATCCACCAGCGCCACCGACAGGTGCGTGCCGTAGAGGTCGCCCTTGAAGTCGAAAAGGAAGGTTTCGATGTTGGGGCGGTTCTCTCCGAACATGGGCCGCACGCCGATGCTCGCAGCGCCGTGGTAATGCCCCTTGTGGGGGCCTTCGGCGATGTCCACGAGTACCGCGTAGACGCCGAACTTCGGCGGGTGCAGCCCGTCGATGGACATGTTGGCCGTGGGATAGCCCAGCTCGCGGCCGCGCTGTTCGCCGCCCACCACCGGACCCTCGATCCGGTGCCAGTGGCCAAGCTGCGCCGCCGCCTCTCGCGGGAGCCCCTCGGTCAGCGCCGCGCGGATGTTCGACGAACTGATCCGCCCGGTGCCGCCTTTCAGGATGTCGGCCACCGACACGCCGAACCCCATCTCGCGGCCGAAACGTTCAAGATCGCCCACGTTCCCCGTGCGCCCCTTGCCGAAACAGAAGTCCGCGCCCACCACGACATGCCGTAGGCCAAGGCCGTCCGCGATCACCGTGCGGGCGAACCCCTCGGGCGACAACTCCGCCAGCGCAGCGTTGAAGTTCAGCTGGTAAAGCCGATCCACGCCGAGCTTGGCCAGCCGCGAGGCGCGCGCCTCGGCGTTGGTCAGGCGAAAGTCCGGGGCGTCGGGCTTGAAATACTGCCGCGGGTGCGGCTCGAAGGTCACCACGCCCAGCGGCGCGTCCGGCAGGGCAGCGCGCGCCTGCGCGATCACCGCCTGGTGGCCGCGATGCACGCCGTCGAAGTTGCCGATCGCGGCGGTGGCGCCGCGATCCTCGGGCGCAAGGTACTGGTGGTCCCGGATGATCCGCATGGGGCTCGGGTTATCCGCCCCGCCCGACCTCTGCAAGCGCCTCCGCGATGCGCGCCACCCCGTTCGGGATGCGTTCCGACGGGATCGAGCTGTAGCCCAGCCGGTAGTAGTTGCGCGGCGGGCGACCTGCCGAAAAGAAGGGCGCTCCCGGTTCGATCAGCACCGACACCTCGCGCAGCCGTTCCGCCAGAATCCCCGTGTCGCAGCCTTCGGGTGCGCGCATCCAGACCGAGCTTCCGCCATGCGCTCCGCGGCCCGCCACGCCCAGCCCGTGCTCCGCAATCGCCCGCTCCAGCACCCGCCGCCGTTCCGCCAGCACCTTGGCCGTCCGCCGCATCAGCGCGTCGTAGTGGCCGAGCCGCAGGAAATGCGCCGTTGTGCGCTGGATCAGCCCCGGCGGATGGCGCAGCTGCGCCGCCCGCACCGCCCGCGCCTCGGCCACGAAGCGCGACGCCCCGACAAGATAGCCAAGCCGCAGCCCCGGGAACAGCGACTTGGAAAAGCTGCCCACATGGATCACCCGCCCCTCGGCGTCGAGGCTTTTGAGCGCGGGTGAGGGCGGCCGCAGGAAGGACATCTCGAACTCGTAGTCGTCCTCCACCACCACCGCGCCCAGCTCCGCCGCGCGCGCCAGCAGCGCCACCCGCCGCGCCTGCGGCAGCGTGGCCGAGGTCGGGCACTGGTGGCTCGGCGTGCAGAAGATCACCTGCGTGCCGTCGGGAATCGTCTCGGGGCGCAGCCCGTGCTCGTCGACGGGCAGGGGGGTCACCTTCGCGCCGGTGCCCGCCAGCACCGCCCGCAGGTCGGGATAGCAGGGATCCTCCACCACCACGTTGCGCCCCGGCGTCAGCAGCTGCGCCGCCATCCACAGCGCGTTCTGCGCCCCCAGCGACACAAGGATCTCCTCGGGTGCCGCCGTGATACCCCGCCGGGGCAGCGTGTGCCGGGCCAGGAAGCGCACCAGCTCCGGGTCGTCCCGGTCGTACTGGTCATCTGTCATCCCGGCGAAATCGCGCGCCCCCAGCGCCTGCATCGCGCAAAGCCGCCAGTTCGCATGGTCGAAAAGCCCCGGATCCGGCTGCCCGTAGATGAAGGGATAGCGGTAGCGGGTCCAGTCGGCGGGCTTGCCCAGCCGCGCAGCACCGGGGTAGCGCGCCGCCAGCGCCACGTCCCAGTCCACCGTGTCGGCGGCCTCCGAGGGCTGGAAATCCGGGGCCTCCGGCGCGTTGTCGGAGACGTAGTACCCCGACCGCCCGCGCGAGGTGAGGTAATCGTTGGCCAGCAGCTCGGTATAGGCCAGCGTCACCGTGATCCGGCTGACGCCAAGATGCCGCGCCAAGGCCCGGCTCGAGGGCAGCTTCTCACCCCGCCGGAACCGCCCCGACAGGATGCCCTCGGCCACGATCTGCTGAATGCGGCCCTGCTTGGTGCCCTGCTCGTTGGGGCGCAGAAAGAATGTCTCGACCGGGATCGCCATGCCGCGACGCTAGTTTGGCCCGATGGCGCGTGCAATCTGGACCGACGCGCACGGGCTTACTCGTAGACGCGTTCCCCGAAAATGGCCGAGCCGACGCGCACATGCGTGGCACCGAAGGAGATGGCTTCCTCGAAATCGCCGCTCATGCCCATGGACAGCCCGGCAAGCCCGTTGCGCTCCGCGATCTTGGCCAGAAGCGAGAAATGCAGCGAGGGCGTTTCCTCCACCGGCGGAATGCACATGAGCCCACGGATCGGCAGGTCGAGCGAGCGGCATTCCGCGATGAAGGCATCGGCATCCCCGGGCATCACGCCTGCCTTCTGTTCTTCCTCGCCGGTGTTCACCTGCACGAACAGCTCCGGGCAGTGGCCGATCTCCTGCGCGAGCCGCGCCAGCGTGTTGGCAAGCTTGGGCCGGTCGACCGAATGGATCGCGTCGAAGAATTCCATCGCCTGCCGTGTCTTGTTGCTTTGCAGCGGCCCGACAAGATGCAGCGAGATGCCCTCGAACTCCTGCTGGAAGGGCGGCCAGCGCGTCTGCGCCTCCTGCACTTTGTTCTCGCCGAAAACCCGTTGCCCTTCCTCCAGAACCGCGCGCACGCGGTCCTCGGGCTGGACCTTGCTGACGGCGATCAGTTCCACGTCCTCGGGGGCGCGGTCGGCGTCGTCACAGGCCTTCACCATGCGTTTGCGAATGTCACTCAGTCCCATGGCTCGTCTCCCCAGGCCTCGATAAAGGGTTTCAACTCGTCCTCGTGCGCGCGCCAGGCTTCTCGGCGGCCGGCGTGCACGGGCGCCCGCACCTGGGCCAGGCTCAGCGTCTTCACCATGCCCTTGCGCTTGTGGAAGTCCAGCACCGCCGGGTCCCAGTCGAGCCCCGCCGCCTGCAACAGCCTGCGCGACTCACCCTCGGGATCGGCGGTCAGATCCTCGTAGCGGAATTCCTCGATCACACCGGGCAGGCGCGCCTTCCAGTGCGCCACGTTGCGGCGGAACCGCTTCATCTGGCCGGCCATGGCGGCCAGGTCGGTGGCATAGCGGTGCGAGCCGAGCGCGAAATGGTTGCGGTACATGGACAGCGCCACGTCGCGCGGATCGCGGTGCACCACGATGAAGCGCGCGCCGGGCAGGGCGGCATGCAGCAGCCCGAAGATCATGTGGCAGAGAATCGACTTGTCGGTGACCACGTCGCCGGCGGGCACGTCGCGGCGGACAAGGCGCAGGTAACGGTCGCGGAAAGGGGCGAGGTCCTCGTCCCCGATGGCCCGCATCTCCTCGCCCGTGCCGAACAGGCGGTAGGCGGTCTTGAGCGCGGCGCCTAGTTCGCCGCCCGCGCCCACTTGCGGATGCGCGCCGAGGATCTGCTCGAAAAGCGTGGTGCCCGACCGTGGCAGGCCGGTCACGAAGACGGGGCGGGGCGTCACGGCCTCGCCCTCGGGGGCACCGAGCCCCTCCTGCGCCGCGATCACGGCGGCATTCTCGCGCACCACAGCGCCTTCGTCGAAGGGGGCAAGCTTCTGTTGCAGGGCATTGGCGCGGTGCAGGTAGCCGAACATGCGATCCTCGCGGCCGGTGTCTTCCATGGCCTTGGCCAGCGCGAATCCGATCTGCATCCGGTCCGCCTCGCGCAGGTCGTCGCGTTTCCACAGCTGCACCATCTGCGCGATCATCGGATCGTTGCGGGCAAGCTTCTTGGTGGCCAGCGCGATGCGGTAAAGCTGCCCTTCGCGCGGGGCGGCCTTGATCAGCTTGGCAAATGCAGTGTTGGCGGCCTCGAACTTGCCCGCCTGCTGCTGAAGCCGCGCCCTCTCGGCGCGGGGCAGGATGGCCTTGGGCTCCAGCGCGATGGCGCGGTCCCAGGCGGCGAGCGCCTCGTCCGTCATGCCGAAATGCTGGTAGCGGTCCGCGGCGTGCTGCCAGACCTTTGGATTGTCGCCCGCGGCGGCCAGCGCGCGTTCGAGCTGGGCGAGGCATTCCGCGCGGTCGCCTTCCTCGAAGGCCAGACGCGACAGGGCCACAGCGACGTCACCGGCCTGCGGGTTTGCCTGTTGAAGGGGAAGAAGAAGCTTGCGCGCCTCGTCGAACGCGCCCCGCGCCTGATACGCGATGGCGGTGCGGATGATCGCGCTGCGGTCCTGCGGTGCCGGCTTGTTCATGCCTTTCAGCTACCGCCCGGCCGCACAAAAGAAAAGAGCGGGCACAAGGCCCGCTCTCTCTTTGCCGATTGGCAGCAGTCCTCAGAAGGACATCGCCAGGCCGATCGAGTAGTGGTCGTCTTCGTAGTCGGAGCCAAATGTTTCTGCGGCATCGGAGATGTCCGAGGAACCGTAGCCGAGCTGAGCGACAAGACCGCCGCCGAAGTCGTAGGTGGCTGCCACGCCGACGCCCGATGCGTCGTAGGCGTCGTTCGGGAAGTCGTATTCGCCGTAGTTCACGCCGATCCCGATCGCGTTGATCTCGTAACCGACGCCGACGGAGTAGTAGGAGCCATCGTTGTCCGTGTCGTTGAACGAAATGTCGGTGTAGTTTGCAGCGACCGAGAAGCCGTTCGTGAAGGCCGCCGAGACGCTACCGCCGAGAACTTCAGCATCGCCGTAGAGCGGGGTATCTGCGCCGTACTGATAGCCCAGACCGAAGGTCATATCGGCACCAGCAAAGGAAGCCGCATACGTTGCGCCGATGCCGTAGATCGAATCGTCGCCGCCGTTGTTCACCTGCTCCATGGAGAGATAGCCGGTGAAGGCGTCGAAGGAGTACGAGAAGGTGAAGACCTGGCCATCGCCCTGGCCGTCAAGGCCATTGTTCAGGTTGATGGTGTCGCCGAATACTTCATATTCAAAGCCACCGTGCAGCGTTTCGTCATCGTTGATCGAACCGCCAACCAGGTTGGTCTCGGACAGGGCAGCGTCGAACGCACCGTCGACGTCGCCAGCGTCAAGGCGTGCACCGCCGTAGGCGATGAAGTAGTTGACACCGTTGTCGTCGTCTGCCGAGAAGCCGGAGTTGGCTTCGTCGAGATCGACCGATGCGCCGAAGGTCATGCCGTTGTCGGCTTCACCAACCATGTCGAAGTCGATGTCGACGTCGGTGAAGAACTGATCGTTGGAGCCGCCAAAGCTGTAGACGCCGACTTCTGCGCGGCCGGCGATGTTCACCTCGGCTGCTGCAGCGCCAGCAAATGCGACCATCGCGGTGGAAGCAAGCAGGATCTTTTTCATTGTTTCCCTCATGTGTTCTAAGGCACGTACCAATCCGGGGTGTGCCCGGCTTTGATGAGGTTTCTATGCGCCCCAGCCCCCGTTCTTTGCAAGCCATCCGGAAAGCTCTGCCTCAACAAGCACAGGTGTGATGCGCAATTGCCACAAGGCCGTGGCCGGCCGGCAAATGGCTTGGGGGAAAGGCAGGAATCCTGCTCGCGGAAGGCGGCTTGCCGATCTGGCCCCGCATCTGTATCCAGTGGCAAAACGCAGTGAATGCCGGAGCTTCCCTATGCCTCTGCCGCGCCAAATCACCGGAATCGGCCTTTGCGCCGCGCTCGCCCTTCTGGCGGGATGCTCGGGCTCCGGCAATACCGACCCGGTAGATACGCCTCCGGCGGACGAGATTCTCGACGACCTCAAGTACGGGGATGGTCCGCGTCCGAACGGCACGATCTGGGATTATTTCCGCGAACGCGGCGATCCGGGGCAGGTGGGGGCGGTCAACCGCTACATCTGGAATGCCTCGCTCGAGACGCTGAATTTCCTGCCGATCGAGACCGTCGACCCGTTCACCGGCGTCATCTCCACCGGATTCGGTACACCCCCGGGCGGCGGACAGGCCTACCGCGCAACCATCTACGTGACCGACCCTGCGCTCGACGCCCGTTCGCTCAACATCGCGCTGATGACCCGTTCGGGCCCCGCGCCGCGCGAAACCGTGCTCGCGGTCGAGGATGCGATCCTCACCCGCGCACGCCAGCTGCGCCAGCGCGACAGCAACCTCTGATCGCCTGAGCCGGCCCCCCGCGCGTCAATCGCGCGGCGGCCGGGCCGGCAGTTCCGCCAGTCGTGCGACCCAGTCGAGCTGCCGCGGCAGGCAGACCCGCTGGAGGTCGTAGTGCGCCACCGCATGCGCCCGCGCGTTCGCCCCCAGCCGCGCACGCTCCGCAGGATCGTCCAGCATCTCGCAAAGCCGCTCGATGATCCCGTCACGATCGAAGAAATCCACCGTCCGCCCTGTCTCGCCCTCGCTCAGCACCTCGCGCACGGGCTCGGTATCGCTCGCCAGGATGGCGCAGCCCGCGGACATGGCCTCCAGCAGCGACCAGCTCAGGACAAAGGGATAGGTCAGGTAGACGTGCACCCGGCTCACCTGGATCATCGCAAGATACCGCTCGTAGGGCACACGGCCGAGAAAATGCACCCGGGCCCAGTCGTTATCCGAGATCTGCCCGCGCACCTCGTCGATGAAGATCTGCTTCCAGCTCTTCCCGGCGGGCGGCTTGGCGCCGTAGCTCACCTCGTCACCGCCGATCAGCACCACCTGCGCCTTCGGGCGTCGCCGCATGATCTCGGGCAGGGCGCGCATGAAGATGTGGTACCCCCGGTAGGGCTCCAGGTTGCGGTTCACGAAGGTCAACACCTCGTCGTCGCGCGTCACGACACTGCCGTCGGGTAGCTCCAGCCGCGCCGTCTCGTCCGGGGCGACAAGATCCGTATCGATCCCGTCATGCGCCACCGTCAGCCGGTCCTGCCATTCTTCCGGAAAGGTCGAGGCCTGGAACCGCGTCGGGCTGATCCCGGCGTCCATGATCTCTTCGTGCAGCCGGTTGTTGAGATTCTTCAGCCGGATGCGGATCGGATCGCCACCCGGCGCCCGCGGCGGAAACTCCGGGTCGAAGTTGAGAAAGGGCTTCCGGCTCAGGTGATAAAGTTCGCAGTAAAGTCCCATGCGCGCGCCGGGCCAGAGGTCCTTGAGCAGCAGGCTCTCGCCCCAGCCGTGATGGGCCAGGATCACGTCGGGGGAAAAGCCCTCGTCGCGCAGCGGCAGCGCACCCTGATAGCACGATGTCGCCCGCACCAGCTTGGTCTCGAAGTCGGCCAGCCAGGGATGGATGCCCTTGGTGCTCGATCCCCTGATCGGGTAGGGCACCAGCCGCACGCCGTTCCAGTGGCCCGGCTCCTTGACCTTGCAGGTCAGCGCCACGACCTCATGCCCCTGCGCCACCAGCGCCGGAGCGAGGTGCTTGTACTGGCCGGGAAAGTTCTGGTGGATGATCAGGATCTTCATCGCGGCAGCTCGTCGGGACAGGTGCCTGACGTTGTGTCACGCTTCCGCCAAGGCGCCAATACCGGCCCCCGTCCGGGCTGCAATGTCGCGCGGGCACTGGACGCCACGCCCTCGTGGGCCTATCACCCCGCCCGAACCGCCCGCCGGAGGACCACATGTCGCGATACGCCCCCGCCGAGATCGAGCCGAAATGGCAGAAGGCCTGGGAAGAGGCCGGAACCTTCCGCGCCACTCGGACCGAGGACAAGCCCAAGTACTACGTGCTCGAGATGTTCCCCTATCCCTCAGGACGCATCCATATCGGCCACGTGCGCAACTACACCATGGGTGACGTGATCGCGCGCCACAAGCGCGCCACCGGGCACAACGTGCTGCACCCCATGGGGTTTGATGCCTTCGGCATGCCGGCCGAGAACGCCGCCATGGCCTCGGGCGGGCACCCCAAGGACTGGACCTACGGCAACATCGACACGATGGTCGCCCAGATGAAGCCGCTGGGCTTCGGGCTCGACTGGTCGCGCATGTTCGCCACCTGCGACCCGGAATACTACGGCCAGCAGCAGGCGCTCTTCCTCGACTTCCTGGAAAAGGGCCTCGTCTACCGCAAGAACGCGGTGGTGAACTGGGACCCGGTCGACATGACCGTGCTTGCCAACGAGCAGGTGGAAAACGGCCGCGGCTGGCGCTCGGGCGCGCTGGTGGAACGGCGCGAGCTCACGCAGTGGTTCTTCCGCATCTCCGACTACTCGGGCGAGCTGCTCGAGGCGCTTGACGGGCTCGACAACTGGCCCGCCAAGGTCAAGCTCATGCAGGCCAACTGGATCGGCCAGAGCCGCGGCCTGCAGTTCGCCTTCTCGCTTGTCGATGGCCCCGAAGGCCATGACCGTGTCGAGGTCTACACGACCCGTCCCGACACGCTCATGGGCGCGTCCTTCGTCGGCATCTCGCCCGACCATCCGCTGGCCAAGCAACTGGAAGCGGACAACGAGGACCTTGCTGCCTTCAACGCCGAATGCCGCCGAATGGGCACCAGCGAGGAAGAGCTCGAAAAGGCCGAGAAGCGCGGTTTCGACACCGGCCTGCGCGTCCGTCATCCGTTTGACACCGCGTGGGAGCTGCCGGTCTACGTCGCCAACTTCATCCTCATGGACTACGGCACCGGCGCCATCTTCGGCTGCCCGGCGCACGACCCGCGCGACCTCGAGTTCGCGCGCAAATACGACCTGCCGGTGGCCTCGACCTTCGAGCCGCTGAACCCCGAGGGCCACATCCGCCCCGAGGACGGTGGCGAGGCCTTCGTGCCGCCGAAGTCCGACAAGGTCCGCTGGATCAAGTCTTTCGACTGGGACGAGGCCGCCACCGGCGAGCAGGCCATCGACGCCGCCATCGCGTTTTGCGAATCCAACGGCGTGGGGCAGGGGGTTACCAAGTACCGCCTGCGCGACTGGGGCCTCTCGCGCCAGCGCTACTGGGGCTGCCCGATCCCCGTGGTGCATTGCGAGGCCTGCGGCGTGGTCCCCGAAAAGCGGGAAAACCTGCCCATCGCGCTGCCCTACGACGAGGACGGCACGCCGATCGACTTCTCGGTGCCCGGCAATCCGCTCGACCGCCACCCCACGTGGCGCGACTGCGACTGCCCGTCCTGCGGCAAGCCCGCCCGGCGCGAGACCGACACCATGGACACCTTCGTCGACAGCTCGTGGTACTTCGCGCGCTTCACCGCGCCCCATGCCACGACGCCCACCGACATGGAGGAAGCCGCCTACTGGATGAACGTCGACCAGTACATCGGCGGCATCGAGCACGCGATCCTGCACCTGCTCTATTCCCGCTTCTTCGCACGGGCCATGCACCTGACCGGCCACCTGCCCGAAAAGAGCATCGAACCCTTCGACGCGCTCTTCACCCAAGGCATGGTCACCCACGCGATCTACCAGACGCAGGATGCCGAGGGCCGCAAGGTCTACCACTTCCCAGAAGACGTGGAGACCCGCGACGGCAAGGCGTTCCTTAAGGACGGCACCGAGGTCGAGATCGTGCCGTCGGCGAAGATGTCCAAGTCCAAGAAGAACGTCGTCGACCCGATGACGATCATCTCGGACTACGGCGCCGACACCGCGCGCTGGTTCGTCCTGTCGGACAGCCCGCCGGAACGCGACGTGGAATGGACCGCCGCCGGGGCCGAGGCCGCGAGCAAGCACCTCGCCCGTGTCTACCGCATCTGCGCCGAGATCGCCGCCCTCGACACCGCCCCCCAGGGCGACGAGGACACCGCCCTCCTGCGCGAGATGCACAAGGCCATCCACGACGTCACGATGGGGCTGGAGAGCTTCGGCTTCAACGCCTCCATCGCCCGCCTCTACGCCTTCACCGCGACGCTGCAGAAATCCAAGGCCGGCTCTGACGCCAAGAAACAGGCCGCCCGCACGCTGGCGCAGCTCATGTCCCCCATGACTCCGCACCTCTCCGAGGAACTGTGGGAGCTTCTGGGCGGCGAGGGCCTCATCGCCAACGCCACCTGGCCCAAGGCCGACGCCGCCATGCTCGTCGAGGACACGGTGACCCTGCCGATCCAGGTCAACGGCAAGCGCCGGGGCGAAATCACCGTCGCCCGCGATCTGGGCAAGGAAGAGGTTGAAAACCTCGTCCTCGAACACGAAGCTGTCCAGCGGGCCCTCGACGGGGGCCAGCCGAAAAAGCTCATCGTCGTGCCGGGGCGTATCGTGAATGTGGTGGTCTGATCGCCGAACCTTCCTGACAGGCGCCGCCGCGGCCCTCGCGGGCTGCGGCTTCGAGCCGGTCTACGGGCCCGAGGGCGCCGGAAACCTCCTTCAGGGGCAGGTGGCCCTTGCCTCCCCCGACGGTGAACTGGACTACCTGTTCAACCGCCGCTTCGAGGAACGCATGGGCCGCGGCGCCGGCGGGGCCTACACGCTCACCGTCGACATCAGCACCGAACGCGCCTCGCTCGGAACCACCTCCGCGGGCAGCACCACGCGCTACCGGCTCGACGGGATCGCCGACTACACCCTGCGCGAGGCCGGCTTCGAGGCCCCCGTGTTTCAGGGCAGCACCCGCGCCTTCACCGGCTACTCCGCCACCGGCTCCACCGTGGCGACGCTCGCCGCCGAACGCGACGCCCGCGAAAGGCTGATGGTGATCCTCGCCGACCAGGTGATCGACGAAATCCTGCTCAACGCCGACCCGCGCCCGGCATGAAACTCGCCGGCCGCGACGCCAACGCCTACTTCCGCAAGCCCGATCCCGAGGCCGCGGGCCTGCTGATCTTCGGCGAGGACACCATGCGCGTGGCCATGCGCCGGCAGGAGGTCGTCGCCGCCCTCATCGGCCCCGAGGGCGAGACCGAGATGCGCCTCACCCGCATGTCCGGCGCCGAGCTGCGCAAGGAACCCGCCATGCTGCTCGACGCGGTCAAGGCGACCGGCTTCTTTCCCGGTCCCCGCGTCGCGCTGGTCGAGGAGACCACCGATGGCCTCTCCAAGACCTTCGACGCCGCGCTCAAGGACTGGAAACCGGGCGACGCACAGATCGTCGCCACCGCCGGTCAGCTCAACGCCCGCTCCGCCCTGCGCAAGCTTTTCGAGGGCAGCCGCCAGGCCTATGCCGCGGGCCTCTACAACGATCCCCCCGGCCGCGAGGAAATCGAGGCCGAGCTGAAACGCGCGGGAATCGCGGACGTGGGCCGCGACGCCATGCAGGCGCTCGAAGGCCTCGCCCGCGCGCTCACCCCCGGCGACTTCCGCCAGACGCTCGAGAAGATCGCGCTCTACAAGTACGAGGACACCACGCCCCTCACGCCCGACGAGGTGGAGCTCAACGCCCCCGCCTCGATCGAGGCCGAGATGGACGAGATCTTCCACGTCCTCGCCGAGGGCCGCACCGCCGAGATCGACCCCGTCATGCAGCGGCTCGAGGCGCAGGGCGTGGCCCCGGTCACGCTGCTCATCATGGGGATGCGGCACTTCCGGACGCTCTACACCGTGGCCTCGGCCCCCGGCGGCGCGCGCGAGGGCATCAACCGCGTCCGCCCGCCGGTCTTCGGCCCCCGCCGTGACCGCATGATGCGGCAGGCGCAGGACTGGCGCACCGACCGGCTCGAGGACGCGCTCGACCACCTCATGGAAACCGACCTCCGCCTGCGCTCCGCAGGCCAGCGCGCCCCCGCCATGGCGCTCGTGGAACGCTGCTTCGTCCGCCTCGCCCACCTCGCGCAGCGGCGCTGAAGGGCAGGGCACCACGCTTGCCAAGTGCGCGGCCCTCTGCCCCTTGGGGAGATGGCCGGGGCAAGGGGGGATGCGAAATCGCACGACAGCCGGGTCCCCCGACACACATCGGCTTCCATGTAGGGGGCAGGGCTTTGGGTGACAGCACTCCCCTAGAAGCCGCGCTTCCCTCTCCCCTCGGGGGAGAGCGTCAGGTTGAGGGGGGCGACACAGAAGCACCCATTCGCCCCGTTCCCTGACACACCGCCATCTGCCACCCGCGCAACAGATCCCCTCCCCCTGTCAGGGGGAGGGTTAGGGAGGGGGCAGGCTGCGTCCCCGCTTACCGGATAGATAGTGTCCCCGGCGCGACTGTGCGCTCTCCCACTTCCTCCAGCAGCCCGCGATAGAACGCCTTCAGCCTTCCGATCCGCTCTGCGGCCATCTCCCGGCCCTTGGCAGTCTGCATCTTCTCGCCCAGGCCCAGCAGCTTCGTCCGGAAATGATCCAGAGCATAAAGCTGATCCTCCAGCGGCCGGTCTACCCCCGCGGGGTCTGTCGGATGGTGGATCGATGCCCCGTGCGCGCCCGCCAGATACATGCAGCGCGCCACGCCGATGAACCCCATGGCATCCAGCCGGTCGGCATCCTGCAGGATACGCGCCTCGAGGCTCCGCGGCGCGATTCCGGCCGAGAAACTGTGCGCCTCGATGGCATGCGCGACCCGGCCCACCTCGTCGATAGTCCATCCGAGTCCGGTCAGTACTTCGGAGGCCTTCCCCGCCGCCAGCCGCGAGGCCGAAGACCGCTCCGGCGATCTCTTGTCGACCCAGACGCAATCGTGCAGCAGCGTGGCGGCCAGCAGGAGGCGACGATCACCGCCCTCGGCGCCCCGGATCGCCTCGACGTTCCGCCAGACACGCAGCAGGTGGCCCTCGTCGTGCGCCCCGTCGCGCGCGTCGAAAGCCTGCGGCAGGAGTGTCTTGGCAAGCTCGGGCAGAGGGAAATACTCGTGCATCAGGGATCCTTGCTTGTTGTGACAGAGGGCAGCGATGCGCCGCCAGCGCCTCTCGGGCCGCCCCAGGAAACACATCCCGGGCCTGGTGGCGTCAATCGCACGATACTGCCGCCTCTGGTCGGGTGTGCAGGTTTCATTCGGACCCTTTCCCCAGGTCCGTTGGTGCCCGCTCCTGACAAGACCGTGAGCCCAAAGAAGTGACCTAGCGTCGGGTCTTGTCCCTGAAAGACCGCTGAGTATCGAAACGGGATGAAAATATATCCACGAATCGACGTGGCGCTCATGGCCCTGCTCGGTCTCGTCATGATCGCGACGGTCAGCATCGCTCTTGCAGATCCGCAGACCTTCAGCAGCTCGTTCGCTGCCGAGGACGGTCCGATCGAGTATGGTACGGCCGTTTTCCTCTTCCTCGGCGCCTGTGTTCTTGTCAGCCGGGCCGTGGGCGGAGCGGGATCACGCGGCTTGGTCTTCGCGGCGCTCACCGGGATCTACGCGCTGCTCTTCTTTCTGGCCGCGGGCGAAGAGGTCTCCTGGGGCCAGCGCATCTTCGGGCTCGAAACGCCCGAGGCCTTGGCCCAGCGCAACGACCAGCAGGAGCTGACGTTTCACAACCTGGTCGTGGGCGGGGTCAAGCTCGACGAGGTCATCTTCGGCAACCTGCTTTCGGTCGTGCTGCTGAGCTACCTGATCGGCCTGACCCTTCTGTGGCCGCGTTTCGCCTGGGTGCGCCGGTTCAGCGAGGCGCTCGCCATCCCGGTGCCGCGGAGGCATCACATGCTCGCAACGCTTGGCGTTTCGGTGATCATTGTCCTTCTGCCGGTCAGCCGGAAGTGGGAGGTCTACGAGTTCGCATTCGCGACGATTGCCCTGGGCATCTTCCTCTTTCCGCGCAACGCGGCAGCGACCGATCTGGAACTTCCCAGTTCGGGCTGAGCGAGGCCGTGTCGGGGGCGGCTGGGCGCGGGACAGGTTAAGAATTCGTGACCAAGGGTTCCTAAGTCATTGAAGTTAATGGCCCCGAGAGATGTCCCTGCCCGGGACATCCCTTCTGTCCCTGCTCAGTCGAGCCCGAGTATCCCGTCCGCGAGAAGCCGCACGACCGTATCCTGATCGAGGTAACCGGTCACCGGCAGAGCCCTCTGTTCCTGGTAGGCCTCGATGGCCCGGCGGGTCTGACCGGTGAACTTTCCGTCCACCTCGCCGGGGTCGAGCCCGAGCTGCCCCAGCCGCGCCTCGGCCAGCCGGCGGGTGATCGGGTTCAGACCCAGCCCCTGTTCCTCGTCCCGCGCCTGCAGCGCCGCCCGCTCCTGATCGGCGTTCCGCTGCAACTCCTCGATCCGCCCGCGGGCCTCGTTCACGAAGGCCCCGCCGGGCCGGGCATCGAGGTAGCTCCGGTAGGCTGAAACGGTATCGGCTTGCCGCGCCTCTTCCCAGGCGATGCGGTCCTGTCCGCCCGCGCGGCGCCGGCGCTGCTCCTCGAGATCCTCCAGCACCCGCCGGGCGTCTGCGGCGTGCTCCCCCTCGGGGTAGCGCTTGAGGTAGGCCCGCAGCCCCGCCTCGTCGCCGCGTGCGCCGGTCTCTTCCCAGAAGGCCTGCTCCTCCCGCGCCTGCTCGCGGCGGCGTTCCTCGGCCTCGGCTTCGAGCTCGGCGGCGCGGCGCTCGGCCTGCGCGTCGAGCCGGGTGATCTGGTCGCGGGTGAGATACCCCGAGGCCTCGACCTCCTGGCTTTCCTGCCACTGCCGGACGCCACCGCGGGTGCCGGCGCCGAAGATCCCGTCGATGCCGCGGGTGTCGTAGCCGAGGATGGTGAGGTCCCTCTGGATTGCCCGCCGGGCATCGCGGTCGAGTTCCAGGGCCTCCTCGGCGCGGCGTTCCTCGTAGAAGGGCTCGGATTCGATGGCGCTGATCCGCTGCCGGGCTGCGTCGGCCTGCTCGCCGTCCGGGAAGGTGTCGAGGTAGGCTCTGTAGGCCTCCACGTCATCGCCCTCCTGCGCCTGCGCCCAGGCGGCATCGTCGACTTCGAGGCGCGCCATCTCTTCCTCGAGGGCGGCCTGCTCCTCGGCCGTCTGGTCCGGCTCATCCTCGGCCTCGGCCTCCGGGGCGGGCAGGTCCTCGGCGGTGAGGTAGGTGAAATCGCGCGGGGCAAAGCCCTCGACGGCCAGCTCGGCCTCCTCGGCCTCCGACAGCAGCATGGCGCCGGGGCGGGGCAGGACGTCGTTGGCGAAGCGGGCCACGTCGGGGGCGGCGCCGCGCAGGACGGTGACGCCCTGGGGGATGTCGAGCGAGCCGAGGCCAGGCTTGAGGTAGGGGCCGGCCTCGTCGGTGTCGGGGGTCTCGCCCAGCAGGAGCACCGCCTCCCCGGGATAGCGGGCGAGTACGGCCAGCGCCGCGTCGAGAGAGAAGCCCGAGATCAGCGCCTTGTCGGCGCCGCGGTCCTCGCCCGCCGCAGGCAGCAGGTAGGAGCCGTCGGGGCCGTGGACGAAGGCGCCGGCGAGGACCATGAGGACCGGCGCGCTGTCGTCGTCGAGGCGTTCGAGGAAGGTGGAGAAGGCATCGCGCATGGCGGTGCTGTCGGCATCGCGGACGGCGGTGACCTCGACGCCGCTGCCCTCCAGAGCCTGGGCGGCCTCAAGGACACGCTTGGCGCCGAAAAGGGTCTGGATGCGGTCGTAGCGGGAGTTGCCGATCACCAGCGCCTCGGGGGCGGCCTGGGCGGCGGCGGCGGCCAGGGCCAGGGCGGCCGACAGGGCCAGGGACTTGGTCTGCATGTGGCTCTCCTCTCTCGTTGCGCTCCAGCGTAGCGGAGCAGGGAGGGGAGGCAAGATTCTCGAGCAGGGGCCGGCAGATTTCGGCACCCGTTAGGGGTGCCCGTTCAGGGTGTCCCGGGCCGGGACACTTTGGCGTCCTAGGAATTTCAATGGGTTACAGAGGTGAATTAGGACTTTGTTAAGAATGTCCCGCGGCAGGGCGGGCCGAGGCGGTGCTGCCGGGCGATCCATCCCGCTCGCCCGGTTTGCCGCGATGCGGAAGGCAAGCTGGTCGCGCGGGCGCAACCAGCCGACCGCAGCGGCCTTCCTGAATTCGAGACCAGGGGTTTCGAGAGCCTGGCGCCGGCGGAGGGATACGGCCAACAGCGTCGACCTCTTGCCGACAGACGCCGCGGCAGTAGAGCAGCGGTGCCGGGTCATGCTCCATGGCGCTTGCGTATCCCCAAAGCTGCCGTTCAGGCAGCGTGCGGCAAAGGTCTGGAAGGAGCCTTTCCATGACATTGCTTCTCTCTTAGCGAATGGCCTATTGGCCATTCGATCAGTTACGCCCTAGTCTACAGGTCATTCGTACCTCCCAAGTAGCACCGAGCGCTGGAAATGACCCCGCTCCAGCGCCACGGCTCGCTTCGCCCGCCGCGGAAGATGGTCGCCCATGATCTCGGCACTGCTCCGATCAAGGCGCCGCTGCTCGACTACCTCGAGGTGAAGTTCGGCGCGATTTGTGGGAGTGAGCGGATCCGGGCTTTGGCGGAGGGGGGCGCTGTTCAACTGTTGATTGCCGGGGCCCCGCTTGAAGGGTGAAGCGCCGCGATCAAGACATTCTGGCAGGTTCCGTCGTTCGGTCCGACCCGATGAGACCAATATCCGCAAGGTTCGCGAGAGCATGTTGCCGAAGACCGCGGAATTGGTCGCCTTGATCGGGCACGGCCCGCCTTCGACCACGGCCTTCTTCTCTTCGGAGCACTCTGCGCCGCGCGGCATTGG
This sequence comes from Allosediminivita pacifica, assembly GCF_003054175.1. Lineage (GTDB taxonomy): Bacteria > Pseudomonadota > Alphaproteobacteria > Rhodobacterales > Rhodobacteraceae > Allosediminivita > Allosediminivita pacifica. The sequence goes on along the minus strand of NZ_QBKN01000002.1, from coordinate 170,145 downwards.
AAGCGCAAGCGGCGCCTGAAAGTGCATTTGGCCTTCGGCAAGCGCTTCGCCGTTGACGCCAACCTGTTCCGGACCGGCGCCGGCCAAATTAGATCCGTCATTGCGCCAGACCGGAACCCGAAGGCCTCCTGCGAACTAGGAGACGGTGCCGTGCGGAGTATTTGGACACCCGCGATCAGCCGCTCAAGAACGCAACCGCTTCGAGTGCATGCAACAGTGCATATTACCTCCTACATCTTCAATCTGTTTCGGCCGGCCTCGACAGCGTCCATCCAAGGCCGCCGGCCACCTGAAGCGTCGCCCAGCTTGACGCGGCATCGAGCAGGTCCAGAAGCGTCGTGGTGCCGGCGTCGTAGGTCTGCCGGGAGAGGTCGGTCACCCGCTGGTAGGACGCGACGCTCTGGCGATACGCCTCCACCGCACGGCGGTTTCTAATGAAGTCCGTCTGAGCCGCCTGAACGTCCTCGACGGCGGCAAGCACCGTTGCGCGCCACGTCAGCCGCGCCTGATCAGCCCGGGCAATGGCCTGATCCCGGCTTGCGCTCAGCGTGCCCTGCAACACGACGGGAAGCGACAGGGTGGGGCCGAACGACCAGCTTGTCCCGTCGGATGAAGTGACCGTCCCGCCGAGATTGAGCGAAGGGTAGAGCGCCGCCTCGCTCACCCCGACTGCGGCGACAGCGGCGGCCAGATCGCGCTCGGCCGCGCGGATGTCGGGTCGGTTTCGAAGAAGATCGGCGGGCACCCCGACGTTGGCGCTGGATCCGGGGCGGGGCTGCGCCGCGCCGCGTGCCAGCGTGGCCTCGATCGTCTGGGACGGCACGGCGAGCAGTGTCGCGATCGCGTAGGTCGCCGCATAGAACCCGCTTTCGAGAGACGGCAGCGTCGCCCGCGATGCATCGAGCGATGCCTCGGCCTGCGCGGCATCGAGCTCGGTCGCCGTGCCAGCGTCGAATTGGCGCTGGACAAGGGTCAGGGTTTCGGAGCGGCTGTCGATCGTTTCGCGGGTGACGGCGAGCGCCTCCTGATAGTAGCGCAAATCGATGTAATTGGTGACGAGGGACGAGAGGAAAGCGAGCCGCGCCTCGCCGACACCGAGGTCCGCCGACTGAAGGTTCGCCAGCGCCTGTTCGCGCGAGCGGCGCTCGGATCCAAAGAGGTCGATCAGGAGGGACGGGCTGAACGAGGCCGACCGCGTGGTGCTTATCCCTGTCTCCCCGCCGCCTGATCGGACGGCGCTGGCCGTTGCCGAACCTTCGAGGAGCGCGGAGACGCCGGTCGCGCGTGCGGCCGCCTGCGCCTCGGCGACCCGCGCGATCGCCGTCCGGATGTCGAGGTTCTGCGCAAGGCCCGTGCGGACCAGATCCTCGAGCGTCCGGTCCCCGTAGGCGCGCCACCAGTACTGCGCCGCGGCGTCGCCGATCGGACTTGCCGACCCCTCGGCGAAGCTCGAGGCGAGATCGGCGCTCGGCGCCTCGTAGTCGGGGCCGACGGTGCAGGCGGCGAGGCTCGCCGTCAGCGAGAGGGCGGCTAGTCGAAGGGCTGTCATTGAACTGCTTTCGTCCTGTCGGTCGTCGGCACGAGGCGCATGATGAGAAGATAGAGGCCCGGAACCATGAAGATCCCGATGAAGGTCGAGGCGATCATGCCGCCGATGACCCCCGTGCCGATGGCCCGCTGCGCCGCCGCACCGGCGCCGCTGGCGGTGGCGAGGGGGAGAACGCCGAGAATGAAGGTGAGCGCGGTCATCAGGATTGGGCGCAGCCTGAGCCGGGCCGCCTCGACGGCGGCGTCGGCGATGCTTCGCCCCTCTCGCCTGAGGTCTTCCGCGAACTCGACGATCAGGATGGCATTCCGCGCGGCGAGGCCGATGGTCGTGAGCATACCCACCTTGAAATAGACGTCGTTCGACTGCCCGAATAGCCAGGCCGCTGCCAGCGCGCCGAGGATGCCCACCGGCACCGCGAGCATGACCGAGAACGGAATCGACCAGCTCTCGTAGAGGGCGGCGAGGGCGAGGAAGACGACGAGCGCCGAGATCGCATAGAGGACGGGCGCCTGGTTGCCCGACTGCCGCTCCTGATAGCTGATCCCCGTCCAGGCGACGCCGTATCCGCCATCGAGGCTCGACGCGAGCTCCTCCATCGCGTCCATGGCGGTGCCCGAGCTCACGCCGTTCGCCGCCGATCCCGAGATTTCGAGTGCCGAGGTGCCGCCGTAACGCTGCAGCGAGGGCGCGACCGCTTCCCATGACGTCGTCACGAAGGCCGAGAAGGGCACGATCTCGCCGTCGGAGTTCACGGCGTACCAGCGCAGGATGCCCTCGGGCTGCATCCGGTACTCCGCGGCGGCCTGCACGATCACCGGGCGCAGCGACGAGCCGAGGATGAAGTCGTTGACCTCGCTGCCCGAGAAGATCGTCGTGAGCATCGCGTTTACGCTGGACAGAGAGACGCCGAAGCTTTCGGCCTTCTCGCGGTCGATGTCGATGCGAAGCGCGCTCGAATCCTCGGTGTTGCGGGCGCTCACGTTCGTGAGCCGATCGTCCTCTCCGGCGATCCGCTCCAGTTCCACCGCTGCTGCCCGGAGCGCGTCGGTGCCGTTGCCCGCCTGGTCGATCAGGTACATCGAGAAGCCGCCAGAGTTCCCGAGCCCCATGATCGCCGGCGGCTGCATCACTCGGATGCTGCCGGCCCGGCTTGCCATGAAGGCCTGGTTGGCCCGGGCCGCGACGTTGGCCGCCGACAGCGACGCATCGCCCGAGCGTTCCTCGAAGTCGCGGAGCTTGACGAAGATCATCGCGCTGTTCTGGCCGTTGCCGCTGAAGCCGAGGCCGAGCGCGGCTAAAGTCGCCTCGACCGCGCCCATTTCGTCCTCGAGCAGATAGGCCTCGACCTTCTCGACCGTGGCGAGGGTCTGCTGCGCGGTCGCGCCCTCGGGAAGCGAGACCATCGTCATCAGCACGCCCTGATCCTCGGTCGGAATGAACGAGCCGTCGATCCGCTGGTAAAGCGCCCAGGACCCGCCGAGCACTACGGCGAGGACGCGCGCGAGAAGAATCGGCGCCCGCGACGAAAGCCGCACCACGCGACCGTAGCCCGCGGTCACGCGTTCCATGCCGGCATTGAACCAGCGCGCCGGCGGAAAGCGGCTTTGGCCGGTCTTCGGTTTCAGAAGGCGCGCCGACATCGGCGGCGAGAGGATCAGTGCCACGAGAAGCGACAGGGTCATCGCCGTGACCATGGTCAGCGAGAACTGGCGGTAGATCACGCCGGTCGACCCGCCGAAGAACGCCATCGGCAGGAAGACAGCGGCGAGGACGACGTTGATGCCGAGAAGTGCCGAGGCGATCTGAGTCATGCTCGCGCGGGTGGCGTCGAGCGCCGACATGCCCTCGGTCTCCATCAACCGCTCGACGTTCTCCACGACGACGATGGCGTCGTCAACGAGCAGGCCGATCGAGAGGACCATTGCGAACATCGTCAGCGTGTTGATCGAGAAGCCCGTAGCATAGAGCACCGCGAACGTCCCGAGCAGCACGACCGGGACCGCGATCAGCGGGATCACCGTCGCCCGCCATGACTGCAGGAAGACGACTAGCACGAGGAAGACCAGCACGATCGCCTCGAAGATCGTGTGGTAGACCTGCTCGATCGAGAGCTCGACGAAGGGCGACGTGTCGTAGGCGACGCGGAACTCGACGCCGGCGGGAAGCGACGCGGAGAGCTGGTCCAGCGTTGCCTCGGCAGCGGTCGAGGTGTCGACAGCGTTGGCGCCGGTTTTAAGGTTGATGCCGAAGCCCGCGGCCGGCGCACCGTCGAACCGAGAGCCGCCGCCGTAGTCTTCCTGGCCGATCTCGATCGTGGCGACGTCGGCAAGACGCACGATCCCGCCGTCTTCGCTCGACCGGAGCAGGATCTCCTCGAACTCCTTGAGCTCGCTGAGCTGGCTTTGGGCGGTAATCGTCGCGGTGAACTGCTGGCCCGCGACGGTCGGCAGATCGCCAAGCGATCCCACCGAGACGGTCGTGTTCTGGTTCTCGACCGCGGTGACCACGTCCGTCGCCGTCATCTGGTACCGGGCGAGCGCGATCGGATCGAGCCAGATCCGCATCGCGTAGCCCGAGTTGAAGGAGTTGATGCCGCCGACGCCGTCGGCCCGCTCGATCGGGCCCTCGACGGTCTCGCTCAGGATGTCGCCGAGTTCGAGCGTCGTGTAGCCTCCGTCCGGCGCGACGAGGGCGCCGATCATCAGGATCGACGAGGTCGACCGCGAGACGGAGACGCCCCGGCTCTGGACGGACGTCGGCAACTGGCCCTCGACCTGGCTGACCTTCGTCTGCACCTCGTTCTGCGCATCCACCGGATCGACGCTCTCGTCGAAGGTGAGCGAGATCGAGGACGATCCCTCGGAGGATTGCGAGGTCATGTAGATCATGCCGTCGAGCCCCGTCAGCGCATCCTCGATCACGCGGGTGACGGAGTTCTCGACGGCCGAGGCGGTGGCGCCCGAGTAGGTCGCGGAGATCCGGACCGTGGTGGGCGCGATGTCAGGGTACTGCGAGACCGGAAGCGAAAGGTACGACCAGACGCCCGCCAGCATCGTGACGATCGCGAGGACCCAGGCAAAGACCGGTCGTTGAATGAAGAAAAGCCCCAAGATGTCGATCCTTGGCTACCGGGAATCCGACGCGGGTGCGCCCTCGGTGGAACCGCTGGACCCGAAGGCCTCGGCGGTGCCGTCGGCCGCCGTGACGACGCCCTCGTCCGAGATGGTCACAGGAACCGTCGCAATCTCCGCGCCGTCGCGCAGATTGCTCAGCCCGTCGACGATCAGCATTTCGCCCGCAGCGATGCCCTCGGTCACAATCCAGGCGTTCCGGTAGCTGCCCTGTTCGGTCAGGGTACGCTCTTCCGCGGTCCCGTCCGCGGCGACGAATGCCGTCAGCGCGCCCGAGGCCGCCCGCGACGTCGCGCCTTGCGGGACGAGCACCGCGTCCGTCGTGCCGAGCACGATCTCGACGCGCAGGAACTGGCCCGGCATGATCCGGTGGTCTGGATTGTCGAAACGAAGCCGAAGCTCGGTCGTGCCGGTGGTCGTCGAGACGCTGGACCCCGGCGAGACCAACTCGCCCTTGCCGTCGTAGACCTCGCCCGTCTCGAGTTCGAGCCCGATATCCAGCTGCTCTCCTGGCGAGAGCGAGCCCGCCTCGATCTGGTTCCGGACCTCGCCGATCCGACGGCTCGATTCTTCGACGTCGACGAAAATCGGGTCGATCCGCGTGACGGTTGTCAGGGCGTCGGTCTGGTTCTCGGTCACGAGCGCGCCGACAGACACCGTGGAGATGTCGGGAAACCCCGAGATCGGGCTTTTGATCTCCGTCCGGTCGAGGTCGAGTTCTGCAAGCTCAAGCGAGGCCTCGGCCGAGCTCAAATCGGCCCGGCTCTGAAGAAGCGAGACCCTGGCCGAGGCCAGGTCCTCCTGGGTGACGCCCGTGCCGGCAAGACCCTCGTAGCGCGATACGGTCTCTTCGGCCGCCGACACCGAGGCCTTCGCAAGCTCGACCTCGGCCTCTGCGGCCGCCACGTTGGCAGATCAGGAACCGTTGTTGATGCTTCCGGCGGCGAAGGACGGCTGCGAGCCCACTATCACCGATGCTGCGAGATGAACGAATGCCGTCTTCGGCGGATCGCGCTGCGATCAGGGGAGGCAGAACAGCTGTCGACCCCTGCTCTCGGCGGCAGTAGCACGAGACGCTTGCCTATCCTTCGTTGCCCGGGAGCAGCATGCGCATACGGTCATCCGCGCCACCCTGTGCTCGCTCATCGGGACTGTCGGCCGTGGGCGGTCCGGGTGGACGACCGCTGCCGGGCCCCTGCGCTCCGGCCTGCGAGGTGGCGGCCGGATCGACGCCTACCACTAGCCGCGCGAGATAGGACCGTCACCCTCGGCGACGGTCGCATAGGCGTGGCGGCGCGTGTGAGTCATGGCGGCTCTCCCGAGGTGGCTGGAACGGAGGTCTCTTACTTTCGAGTGGATGCGGTTCGGGTCCCAATCATACGCGTGAGCGTGGCGTCGCGGTCCACGAAGTGGTGCTTAAGGGCCGCGCCGACATGTGATGCGGGAAGGCAGAGCATCGCCCAGGGGGCGTTGGCGTGGATCGCACTCGCTGTCGTATCGAGCCATGCGATCTCGCCCGGCAGACTGACCAGGCTCCCGAAAGGTTTGCAGCAACACGGGCTCGTCGCGAGACCGCCGAGAGACGCCGACCGCCGTTCGCGCCCCGTCATGCTCTCCCCCGAGGGACATGCGCTCGCAGAACGGGCCATGGCAGAGGTACAGGCGGCGGAGGTGCCGCGCCCTCAGTCCAGGGCCGCCCGCGTCAGCGCGGTGGCGAGGCGGGTGAAGCGCTCGCGGGAGCCGGCGCTGTCTGCGAGGGCGTCGGGGTCGGTGGGTAGGTCGAGCTTTTCCGCCTGGCCCGAGGCGGCTTTGTCGAGCATGGGATAGAGCGCGTCCCATGCCAGCTGCGCCTCGCGTGCAAAGATGGCGGCGCCGCCAGGGCCGATGCCCTTGAAGTCCTTAAGCCGCTTGAGGATGCCGTCGCGGTCGCCGCCTTCGTCGCGCAGGCGCCGCAGGTCGTCGCCGTACCAGTCGCGGACCTGCCGGGCGAGATCGTGCATCTGGTCGGCGCCGCGGTTGTCGAAGCGGGCATACCCATTGGCGTTCAGCACCTTGATGCGGGCGTCGCGGGTGCTGTCGAGGATGGTATCGATCTTGTGGAGCCCCTCGTCCTTGAGCGCGGCGGCGGCCTGCACCGCCTGCGGGGCGGCGATGCGGGCCGACATGAGCTGCGCACCGAGCAGCCAGTGGAACCACTGCTGCGGCACGTCGCGGGCGATGTTGGCGCCGATCTCTTCGCTGAAGAGCGTGCCGCGATCGTCGATGAGCGTTTCGATGGTGTCGGTCTGCGCCATGGCGTCCTCCGTCCGTCGTCCGTCGGACAAACGGGCGAGGCCGCGATCGGTTCAGATCGCCGGTCTACTCGGGGCGGGCGCGGGGTGGGGCCGGGGCGTAGCCCGTTTCCTCGCTGTGGCGGACGATCCAGAACCAGGCCCAGAGCCCGGCCGCCGCGCCAAGGGCGGCGAGGACAACGGCGGTGACCATGCGCCCCGAGGCGGTCGGGTCGCTGGTCAGGGCAAGGTAGCCGAAGGCCCAGAAGCCGGACCAGGCCACCACGTTGAGTATCGCGATCAGTTTCGACATGCGCTCCTCCGTATCTCCTCCGCCCCCATAGAAGCGTGCCGGGACGGCTGCGTCCATAGGGGAGGTCGGTGAAGGGCGGGTGATGAGGGTCGCCCAGATCGACCGCGTGGGCCTTCATGACCGGGGGCAGGCTTCCGGCATCACGATCCGAGGCGGCCTTCGGCCTTGATGCTGCGCCGGGAGCGTCGCGCCCAGCTTGCCCGGCACCATTCGCGCGGGGGGGGGGCAGCCGGGTCGGGCCCTAGCCCTTGTCGCCGACGTTCTCGCGGAAGCTCTTTTCGAAGGCGGCCTGCTGGTCAGGCGAGGCCTCGGTGTGGCTCTGCGCCTTCCAGTCGTCGTAGGGCATGCCGTAGAAGATCTCGCGCGCCTCTTCCTTGCCCATGTCGATGCCGCGTTCGTTGGCGGCCTCCATGTACCAGCGGCTCAGGCAGTTGCGGCAGAACCCGCCAAGGTTCATCAGGTCGATGTTCTGCACGTCCGGGCGGTCTTCCATCAGGTGCTGGCGCAGGCGGCGGAAAGCCGCGGCCTCGAGTTCGGTGCGGGTTGCGTCGTCCATGTCGGTCCTCCTCAGGTCTCCCGGTCCTCGGCGCGGGACAGGGCGTGGATCAGGTGGGGGGCGAGCCTCTCGCCCCATGCGGCCTGCGCCTCCGGTGTGCCGATCAGGTCGTTGCGCACCTCGATCAGGACGTTGTGGCGCCCGTGCTGCAGCGCGTGACGGTCGATAGCATCGCCCGGCAGCTCGCCGGTGTAGGGCATGTTGCGCCCCACCTCCAGATCGGGTTCCGCGTCGAGACTTTCAATGAAGGGATCGGACAGGCGGCTGTCGTGGGCATGCAGGACGCCGACGTGCCAGGGCCGCACCGGGCGGCCGCGCAGCTGCGGCGTGAAGCTGTGCACCGACACGATCACCGTGTCCTCCTGCCGCCCCGCCAGCCCGGTCAGCGCCTCGTGGTAGGGCCGGTGGTAGGCCTCGAGCCGCCGCGCCTTCTCCTCGGGGCCGGCATGGCGGTTTCCGGGGATCACCGACCCGTCGTAGAGCTTCATCAGCAGCGTGGGATCGTCCTCGCCCCGGTTGGGGTCGATCACCAGCCGCGAGAAGTTCGACAGCAGCACCGGCGCCGCCAGCGCCGTCGCCAGCGCCCGTGCCACGCCCGCCGCCCCCACGTCGTAGGCGATGTGCCGGGTCATGTCCGCCTCGGGCAGGCCCAGCGTGCCGCCGAGGTCCGGCGGCACCGTGTTGGCGGCATGGTCGCAGGTGACGAGCCAACGGCCTGTTCTGCCTGCGCCTTCTATGTGATAGGGCTGATATGTCATGTCCGCGTCATGTCCTTCCGGCACCGGAGAGACAAGTTGCGCGACACGGTGAATTGCGCAATAGGTGCATTCGTTAGCGATAACGCGAATATAGACAACGGATCAGGCGCGAAAACGGCCGGTCGGAGATCCGCCAGGAGGGCAACCCATGAAACGGAACCGCAAAGTCAAGATCGTCGCCACGCTGGGCCCCGCGTCCAGCACCTACGAGATGATCCGCCAGCTGCACGAGGCCGGCGCCGACGTCTTCCGGCTCAACATGAGCCACGGTACGCATGAAGAGATCGCCGAACGTCATCGCGCCATCCGGCAGGTGGAAAAGGACCTCGACAGCCCCATTGCCATCCTCGCCGACCTGCAGGGCCCGAAGCTCCGCGTCGGCGAATTCGCCAACAAGAGCGAGGAGCTGGAATGGGGCGAACCCTTCCGCCTCGATCTCGACAAGACGCCCGGCGACCATACCCGCGTGTGCCTGCCGCACCCCGAGATTTTCCAGGCGCTCGAGCCCGGCTCCTCTCTGCTGGTCAATGACGGCAAGATCCGCCTGCGGGTCGAGGACTGCGGCCCGGACCACGCCAATTGCGTGGTCGTCACCGGCGGCACCATCTCGAACCGCAAGGGCGTGAACGTCCCCGACGTCGTGCTGCCCGTGGCCGCGCTCTCCGAGAAGGACCGCAAGGACCTCGAGTTCGTCTCCGCCCTCGGCGTGGACTGGCTGGCGCTCAGCTTCGTGCAGCGCCCCGAGGACGTGACCGAGGCGCGCGAGCTCTGCGGCGGTCGCGCCGCGATCCTCTCCAAGATCGAGAAGCCCGCCGCCGTGCGCGCCTTCGACGAGATTCTCGCCGTCTCCGACGGTATCATGGTCGCGCGCGGCGACCTCGGCGTGGAACTGCCCGTGCAGAACGTGCCGCCGATCCAAAAGCGTCTCGTGCGCAAGTGCCGCGCTGCCGCCAAGCCGGTGATCGTCGCCACCCAAATGCTCGAATCGATGATCGAGAGCCCGATGCCCACCCGGGCCGAGGTTTCGGACGTCTCGGGCGCGATCTACGAGGGCGCCGACGCGATCATGCTCTCGGCCGAATCCGCTGCCGGCCAGTACCCGGTCGAGGCCGTGACCACGATGAACAACGTGGCCCAGGAGGTCGAAGGCGACCCGACCTACACCGAGATCATCGAGGCCTCTCGCACTGCCAGCGCCAAGCGCTCGAGCGTCGCCGACGGCATCGTTGCCGCTGCCCGCGAGATTGCCGAGACCACGGACATCAAGGCCATCTGCTGCTTCACCTCCACCGGCACCACGGCGCAGCTCGTGGCGCGTGAACGGCCCCGCGTGCCGATCATCGCGATGACCAGCCACCGCGGCGCCGCGCGGCGTCTCTCGCTGCTCTGGGGCACCTACTGCGTCATGACCGGCGAACTCGAGCGCTTCAAGCAGGCGGTGGTCAACGCGGCCCGCGCCGCACGCTCTGCCGGTTTCGCCACAGAGGAAGACCAGATCGTCGTCACCGCGGGCGTGCCCTTCAACATCTCGGGCACCACCAACATCCTGCGCGTCGCGCCCTGCGACGAACGCCTGATCTACCGCACCGACCCCGAGTGATCGCCCACGCCCGCCGGGCGCAGCATCCCGCCGCGGCCCCTTGCCGGGCCGCGGCGCCGGGCTGGGCGCTCACCCCGTGACGGGGGTCAGCGCCCGGCCTTCCCCGAACCACGCATCGATGTTGTCGACGACGAGCTGCGCCATGGCGTTGCGGGTCTCTTCCGTGCCGCTGGCGTGGTGCGGCGACAACACGACATTGGCCATCTCGGCAAAGCGCGGGTCGGCCTTCGGCTCGTCGGCGAAGACATCCAGTCCGGCGCCCGCGATGGTCCCGTCCGTGAGCGCCGCGATCAGCGCCGCCTCGTCCACCACGCTGCCGCGCGCCACGTTGATGAGGGTGCCCTCGGGCCCCAGTGCCTTCAGCACCTCGGCGTCGACCATGTGCCGCGTCGAGGACCCGCCCGGCACCACGGCAACGAGGATGTCGGACCACTCCGCCAGCGCGCGCGGCGTGTCGAAATACGCGTAGGGCACGTCCTTTTCGCTGCGGGCGAGGTAGCCGATCTCGGTCCGGAGGGCGGCGCAGCGCGTCGCGATGTCCTTGCCGATGGAGCCGAGCCCGAGGATGCCCACCCGGCTGCCCTTGATGGTGCGCACCAGCGGAAACGCGCCCTTGGCCGCCCAGTTGCCCGACCGCACCCAGGCATCCGCCTCGACCATGCGCCGCCGCGTGGCAATCATCAGCCCCAGCGCAAGATCGGCCACATCGTCGTTCAGCACGTCGGGGGTGTTGGTGACGGTCACGCCGCACCTCTTGCAGGCCTCCAGGTCGAGGCTGTCGGTCCCCACGCTGAAGGTCGAGACCACCTCGAGCGCGGGCAGACGTTCGACGATGTCGCCGCTGATGCCGCGCCCGCCGGTGGTGACGACGCCGCGGATGCGCGGGCCGACCTCGGCCAGCAGCGCCTCGGGGTCCTCGGCGGTGTCGTGCCGGTGGAGGGTGTAACGGGCCTCGAGCTCTGCCATCTGAGCGGGGCGGAGGGAGGAGAGGACAAGAAGATCAGGTTTCTGGGTCATGCAAGGGTTGTCGCGCCACCGCGCGACAAGCGCAAGGTCGGGGGCGCGAAGAGCACGGCCGTGCGGGGCGCCGGGCCGTGGTGTGGCGCTTTTCGGCAATCTGGCGGCCAGGCGGTGGCGATTCCGCCGTCCCGGGCGCGCGTGTCGGTGTCGCCCAGACCCTGCCGGGATGAAATCGTACGGATCATCAGAGCGGGTCTCGATCGCGCGCGGCTGCCCTGTGCGGCCTTGCGGATGCCGACCGGGGCCATGCCGCCGGATCTGCGCGCGCGGCGCGTCGCAAGTCCGCGGGGGTTCATTTCTAGGCGGCGCTTGCCCTGGCCTCCTTGCCGCGCGGGCACAGGCTTTGGGTCTTTTCCGCCCCCGCGCCGCAACATAGGGTGGGCGCATGGCCGATCCGCGATTCATCCACCTGCGCACCCACACCGAATATTCCCTGCTCGAAGGGGCCATGCGGCTGAAGAAGCTGCCCGCTCTCTGCGACTCCATGGACATGCCGGCCGTGGCGGTGACGGACACGAACAACCTCTTTGCGGCGCTCGAGTTTTCGGTGGGTGCGGCGGGGGCCGGGGTGCAGCCGATCATCGGCTGCCAGGTGGATCTGCGCTACGTCGAGGCCGAGCCCGGCGAGCGGGTCAAGGACCCCGCGCCGGTGGTGCTGCTGGCCCAGACCGAGCGCGGTTATGAGCATCTGATGAAGCTCAACTCCTGTCTCTACCTGCGGCAGGGCAGCGAGCTTGCGCATGTCACACTGGAGGAGCTCGAGGCGCATTGCGAGGACGTGATCTGCCTGTCGGGCGGGCCCGATGGGCCAGTGGGGCGGCTGTTGCGCGAGGGGCATCGTGCCGCCGCGCAGACGCTGCTGACGCGCCTGCACGCGGCCTTCGGCGACCGGCTTTATGTCGAGTTGCAGCGCCATCCGGGCGAGGATGGACTGCCCGAGGCCGAGCGCCAGACCGAGCGTGGCCATATCGAGATGGCCTACCAGATGGGACTGCCGCTCGTGGCCACGAACGACGTCTACTTCCCGAAGACCGAGATGTACGAGGCGCATGACGCGCTGATCTGCATCGCCGAGGGCGCCTACGTCGACCAGCAGGAGCCGCGCCGCCGGCTGACGCCGCAGCACTATTTCAAGTCGCAGCAGGAGATGGTGACGCTGTTTGCCGACCTGCCCGAGGCGATCGAGAACACCGTCGAGATCGCCAAGCGCTGCGCCTTCATGGCCTACAAGCGCGCGCCGATCCTGCCGCGCTTTGCCGACGACGAGGTCGACGAGCTTCGCCGTCAGGCGAAGGAGGGGCTGAAGGACCGCCTTGCGGTGATTCCGCATGCCGCGCCGGTTGAAGACTACGAGAAACGGCTCGAGTTCGAGTTGGGCATCATCGAGGGGATGGGCTTTCCGGGCTACTTCCTGATCGTGGCCGACTTCATCAAGTGGTCCAAGGACCAGAACATCCCCGTGGGTCCGGGCCGGGGGTCCGGCGCGGGCAGCCTCGTGGCCTACGCGCTGACCATCACCGACCTCGACCCGCTGCGCTATTCGCTGCTGTTCGAGCGGTTCCTCAACCCCGAGCGTGTGTCGATGCCGGACTTCGACATCGACTTCTGCATGGACCGGCGGGAAGAGACGATCCGCTACGTGCAGGACAAGTATGGCCACGACAAGGTGGGCCAGATCATCACCTTCGGCGCGCTGCTCTCCAAGGCCGCGGTGCGCGACGTGGGCCGCGTGCTGCAGATGCCCTACGGGCAGGTGGACCGGCTTTCGAAGATGATCCCGGTCGAGGGGGTGAAGCCCGTCTCGATCTCCAAGGCGCTCGAGGACGAGCCGCGCCTGAAGGAAGAGGCCGACCGCGAATGGCTGGTCGACCGGCTGCTGACCTACGGCCAGCAGGTCGAGGGGCTGCTGCGGAACGCCTCGACCCACGCGGCGGGCGTGGTGATCGGCGACCGACCGCTGGACGAGCTGGTGCCGCTCTACCGCGATCCGCGCTCGGACATGCCGGCGACGCAGTTCAACATGAAGTGGGTCGAGCAGGCGGGCTTGGTGAAGTTCGACTTCCTCGGCCTCAAGACGCTGACCGTCATCCAGAACGCTGTGGACCTGATCCTGAAGTCCGACCGCCCGCTGCACGTGGGCGCCGACGGGGCGGAGCTTTACGCGCCCGAGCCGGGGACGGAGAACCAGATCAACGCGATCCCGCTCGACGACGAGGTGACCTACAAGCTCTATGCCTCGGCCAAGACGGTGGCGGTGTTCCAGGTGGAAAGCTCGGGGATGATGGATGCGCTCAAGCGCATGAAGCCCACCTGCATCGAGGACATCGTCGCGCTTGTGGCGCTCTATCGTCCGGGGCCGATGGAGAACATCCCGAAGTATTGCGAGGTCAAGAACGGGCTGTCGGAACGCGACTACCTGCACCCCTCGGTGGACCACATTCTGGACGAGACGCAGGGCATCATCGTCTACCAGGAACAGGTGATGCAGATCGCGCAGGAGATGGCGGGCTACAGTCTCGGCGGCGCCGACCTTCTGCGCCGCGCCATGGGCAAGAAGATCCAGGAGGCGATGGACGCCGAGCGGCCCAAGTTCATCTCGGGTGCCAAGGCCAACGGCGTGGACGAGAAGAAGGCGGTCGAGACCTGGGCGCTGCTCGACAAGTTCGCCAACTACGGCTTCAACAAGTCCCACGCGGCGGCCTATGCCGTGGTGAGCTACCAGACGGCATGGCTCAAGGCGAACCACCCGGTGGAGTTCATGGCGGGTGTCATGAACTGCGATATCCACCTGACCGACAAGCTGGGCATCTACTTCGAGGAGGTCCGCAAGGGCCTGAAGCTGCCCTGGACCGCGCCTTGCGTGAACCGCTCGCAGGCCACCTTCGACGTGCACGAGGGCGCGCTGGTCTACGCGCTGGGCGCGCTCAAGAACGTCGGTGTCGAGGCGATGAAGCTGATCGTGGAGGGGCGGCAGGAGAACGGCCGCGACAAGCCCTTCGCCACGGTGTTCGACTTCGCGCGGCGGGTGGACCTGAAGAAGATCGGCAAGCGGCCGCTGGAGATGCTGGCCCGCGCGGGGGCCTTCGACCAGCTCGACGGCAATCGGCGGCGGATCTTCGACAGTCTCGACGCGCTGGTGGCCTATTCTGCGGCGGTGCACGATCAGGCGGCCTCGGACCAGGTGTCGCTTTTCGGGGACGGGGGCGACGACTTGCCGGAACCGCGCCTGTCGCCGGTGGCCGACTGGCTGCCCGCCGAACGGCTGGCCGAAGAATTCAAGGCAGTGGGTTTCTACCTCTCGGGCCACCCGCTCGACGACTACATGCCGCAGCTCAAGCGGCAGGACGTGCTGACGCTTGAGGAAGTGACCGCCAAGGCCGAGGCGCAGCCCTTCCTGGCCAAGATGGCGGGCGTCGTGGCCGGGCGGCAGGAGCGCAAGTCGGCACGCGGCAACCGCTTTGCCTTTGCGCAGCTCAGCGACCCCAGCGGCGCTTACGAGATCACGCTGTTTTCCGAGGTGCTGGAGAAGTCGCGCGAGTTCCTCGAAACCGGGGCCAAGGTGCTGCTGACCATGGAAGCCACCATGGAATCGGATCAGCTCAAGCTGCTGTGCCGGTCCGTGCAGCCGGTGGAAAAGGGGCTCAACAAGGGCGCGCCCATGGGGCTTCGCATTCACGTCGAGAACCCCGAGACCATCTCGCAGATCGCCTCGGTCCTGGGGCGCGCGGCCGAGCAGATGCCAAAGGCGCCGCGCGGCCCAGTGCATCTCTGCCTCAGCGACGCGGGCCTGCCCGGCGAGGTGGAGCTGGACCTCAAGCAACCCTTCCCGGTCACGCCCGAGATCAAGGGCGCGGTGAAATCCCTGGGCGGCGTGCTGGCGGTCGAGGATTTCTGAGTTTGCGCCGCGCCCCGGTTGGAGCGCGGCGCCGGTGCCTCATTCGCAGTGGGTATAGGTGAAATCGACGGCGCCGTCGAAGCCCGTGGTGGGGAAGACGCCGTCTGTCAGGGCCGGGTCGTCGCGCACGAAGATCACCTCGTCGGAATTGCGCATCGCCTCCATCAGGTCGGCGTCGGCGGGGAAGGTGATGGTGCTCTTGTTGCCGTAACCGGTGCGGGCGAAGTCGCGGCCGCCGATCCTCAGCACGATCCCGCGTGTTTCGCCGTCGGGAATGACCTCCCAGCCGATGTGCATCGAGGGCAGGCCCTCTTCCGAGCAGTGCAGGCCGAAGGCGGCGCCGTTGCGCGGATCGATGCTGCGGGCAACGGGGACGGTGAAGTTCTCGGTCCGGTGGCGCAGCACCCAGGCACCGGACTGTGCGTCACCAAACACGCCGGGGAAGCTTTGGACCGGGCCGGCCACCTTGGGTCCGTCACCGCAGACGTCGACCACATGGGCGAGGCCGGGATCGCCGGCGGAGCCGGGCACGGTGAGAACCACCTTTGCCGCAGAGGGGTTGTCGTCGGGGATCACGATGACCTCGGCATCCTCGCCCGCGTTCAGCAGCTCCAGCAGCCTGACCTGCCCGTCCCAGCGGCCGGCCATGTAGAAGGAGGGGTCGCCGCCCGAGGCGATATCCTCGTGGAAGCGGGTGGGGAAGGTTTCGGTCCCGAGCCGTAGGCGGACGTCGTCCTCGGGGCCCACGTTGGCTAGCTCCGGAGCGCTGAAATTGATCTGGAGGCCACCCCCGGCACCGCAAGACAGCATGAGTTGGGTTCCGTCGAAGTTGGGATGGGCGGCAAGCACGAAACCCATGGCGTTTTCGGGCACGACCGAGTTCCACTGTCCGGGCTCCATGCCGGGGGCGGTCCACGGGATCGCCGCATCGGCTTCGGCGGGAGGTGTCCGGGAAAGGGGCGCCTGCGCGGAAGTGGAAGGTTCCGGGGCTTCAGGGGAGGGTGCCTGCGACGCGTCCACGTCCTCGCGTGCCACGACCTCGAGCTTGCCACCCGTCCAGCCCCAGTGCCGCGTGCAGCGGTGGGTGATGGGGCAGGAGCCACCCGTCACCGTGGTGGTCAGCGCGTGGTCCGCGCCGGGGGCGGGCAGGGCGTAGCTGAGCGCAAGGATCGGCTGGGGCCAGCCGCCGGGTGCGTAGGCGGACGAGGCGTAGACGTCGATGCTGCACATCTGGGCGCCGCAGTAGCCGCCGCCGCGCCCGACGCTGCGGTCGGCGCAGGTCACGGAGGACCAGTCGAGCAGGAAGTCGGGCTTTCCGTCGCCGTCGATTTCGGTCTGCACGATGGCATCCTCGCCGCTATAGGCGCCGCGGCAGGCTTCGCGGATGCGGGCCTCCGGCGCGGCGGCGGTGAGGCCGGTGGTGGCTGCCGTCGGGCCGGTGGCGGCTGTCGTCGGGGCGGCGCCCTCGCCGCAGATGGCAAGGACCTCGCCGATGGCCGCGCTGGAGCCGCGCAGGCGGAAGGGGAAGAGACCGGTGCCGAGGTCGCTGTCGAGGGTCACCGTGTTGCCCGCGCGCAGGGCGTCGAGCAGCCCGTTGCCGGGGGCTATCCGCCACCAGGAGGTGTGCCCGTGCGGGACGAAGGTGGCCTGTCGGGAATAGTCCCGGCCGTCGACGCTGATGCCGACGCGGCCCTGCCGGGTGTCGCCGTCGTATCTCAGGCCGTCGGCGAAGTAGACCTCGGGGCCGGTGTCGGTGCACTCGACGCCGAATTCGCTCGGCCCGCCGTTGAAGCGACCGTAGATCCAGGCGACGTTCGTCTGGAATTCCGTCTGTCGGGCGAACTGCCAGCGCTCGGTCGGCAGGGTGCCCTGGGCGAGGGCGGCGGTGGTTGTTGTCGCGAGAAGGGCGGCGGAAATCAGGATGCCAGCAATACGCATGAGCCAATGACCTTTCTGAAATAAGGACGAGCGTCCCAGCACAGGCGATTCCCGGCAAGCCCGGTATTCCTTGCGTGCGGCGGCGGGATGCCGGTTCGGTGGTCATGTTCCGCCGGTGGGACGGTTTGACGTCGAAGCAGGTGTGGATTCCCGGGGGATGTGTCCGTTAGAACACGGACGGAATGAAAGCGACGGTCGGATTCCGAATGAGATACGGTTCCTTGTTGATTATCGCGGCGCTGGGCCTGACTGCGTGCAGCGAATCCCCCCAGGCGCCCATGCGTCTGAGCGAGGTCGAAACGGCCGAGGGCGCGGGGGCTGCGGCGGTGGCCGAGGGCACGGGCGGTCCTGCCGCGCCGCAGGCCGACCCTGAGGCTGCGCCCGAGGGCGGGATGCTGGGCTATCTGAAGGAGCAGGCCGACGCGGCCAAGGCCGCCGATGCGGAAGACGGCGTCGAGGTGGCGGCGATCGCCCCTCAGGGTGAACCGGCGCGCGCACCGCAGGGTGGCGGCGGGTTCCTCTCGCAGCTCTTCGGTGGCGGTGGCGGATCGGTCGAGGGGCCCGAGTTGCCCATGGCGGTTCCCGGGCAGGCGCTGCCCTTCGGCGAGGTGGCCCGGAGCTGTGTGAGCAACGTCCAGAGCCTCGGCACCGCGACGGACCGTTATCCCGAGACCGGCAGCGGCTACACGCTGATCGACACCGATCCGTCCAATCCCGGGATGCGGACCTTCTACCTGACCGGCTTCCGGGACGGCTGTGCGCGGCAGTTCACCGCCGCGCTGGCCATGTTCGGGTCGCCCGAGACGCACGAGCAGATCCGCTATGGTCCCGCTGCCGAAACCCTGCCCGCCACGGGGCTCGATTCAGCCTACGAGGCGGTCAAGAACAAGGTCTGCCGGGTCGCCACTGGCGAGCCCTGCGGCAACCGCATGGGGCGGCTGGCGCGGGACACGGCCTTTGTCAGCATCTACCAGAGGTTCGGTGGCAACCGTCGCAAGGACCTGCTGCTGCACGATGGCGAGGTGGTCGCCATCGACACGCACGGGGAGTGAGCGCGCCTACCAGTGCGGCGGGCGCTCGTCGCCAAGGTAGATGCCACCGGACTGATCCTGCTCGCGCTCGGCCTCGCGCCGCATGAGGCGTTCCACCCGCGTGGTCAGCCGGTCGATCTCGGTCGCCTGCCGGGACACCGTCTCCGACAGATCGTCGACCGTGCGCGCGAGATGCGCGATGTGGCTTTCGAGATCCTCGATCCTGTCCTGCATGGGCGCGGCCTTTCGTTCGGGGTGACGATGGTCGCCTATCCGCCCCGCGCCGCGCTGTCGAGCCTCGGCCGCGTCAGCCCAGGTGCAGCTCGACCCCGGCCTCCTCCACCAGCTTGGCGATGCCCGGCGGCGGGCGGCGGTCGGTGACGATCATGTCCACGTCGCCGATGCGCCCCAGCCGGACAAGGCCACGGTGGCCGAACTTGCTGCCGTCGACGGCGAGCAGGACGCGGCTCGAATGCTGCATGGCGGTGCGCACGCTTTCCACCTCGGCCTCGTCGTCGTCGCCCAGATCGCCCTCGTCGTCGATTCCCGAGACCGAGAGGATGGCGAGGTCGAATTTGAATCCCGAGATGAAGGAGCGCGCCTGTTCCTGGAAGACGCCGCCATCGACCTGCCGGACAAAGCCGCCGGGGATGGCGATGGTGAAGTCGGTGACCTCGCGCAGGAAGGCGGCGATGCGCAGGCTGTAGCTGACCACGCGCAGGTTCTCGCACGAGACGAGGGCGCGGGCCACGGCCTCGCAGGTGGTCCCGGTGTCGAGGAAGACCGAGGCGCCGTCTTCGACCAGGTCGGCCACGCGGGCGCCGATGCGGTCCTTGGCGAGCGAATTGGTCACGCGGCGCCGGCGCAACTCGCCGGGTTCGACCGAATTGGCGAGCATGGCGCCGCCGTGCAGTCGGCGGACCTTGCCCTGGCGCTCGAGCTCCATGATGTCGCGGCGCGCGGTCTGCGTGGTCACCGAAAAGCGGCGCGCGATTTCCTCGATCGAGATGTATCTCTGGGCCGCGAGCTGCTCCATCAGGAGCTGCTGGCGGTTGCCCTTCCTGTCTGTGTCCATCGCCCCGGTCTTCTGCCTCGCCTGCGTGCCTTGATACACGTGAGGGCCCTTGTTTTTCGAGAAAAAAAGAGGCCGCGGCTGTGGGGAGCCGCGACCTCGCGTTTCGTGACGCGTGGGCGTCGTCAGAAACGCATCTGCACGCCAAGGTTGACCGCGTTCGACTGGCCGTCGTCGCCGAAGGCGCCGTCGTAGCCGACCGAGAGCACCGCGCGGTCGCTCAGGTCCATGGCGACGCCAAGGCCGATTTCGACGGCATCCTCGGCAAGGCCGGTGCCAGTGACCGAGAAGGCGCTGCCGCCGGCAAAGGCGAGGTCCGCTTCCGGGTCGGAGGCGTCGAGCACGTGGCGCCATGCCAGCGCACCCGAAAGGCGCAGCGGCGTGGTGCCGGCGTCGAAGGCGCTTTCGGCGCGCAGGCCGAGCGTGGCGAAGCTGGCCTCGAACTCCGAGTCCTCCACGCGCAGGGCCGCGTCACCGCCGCTTTCCGAGGCGCCGTCGGTCTTCACCCGGACGTGCGAGAGGCCGCCGAAGGGTTCGAGCATCGTGGTGCCCAGGGTGAAGCGGTGCGAGAGTTCCGCGAAGACCTGCGTGGTGTCCGCATCGTAGTCGGCCTTGAGCGTTTCGTCGAAGCCGGTGAAGGACACATCGCGCCACGTGGAAACCTGGCTGCGGGTGTAGCTTGCCCCGAGGCTGACGGCGGTGGCGCCGAAGCGCTGGCCTGCCGTGAGGGCGAAGTGCAGATCGTCGGTCTCGCTCTCGCCGCGCAGGCCGTCGAGGCTCGCCTCGCCCTGGCCAAAGCCGCTGGCAAAGCCGAAGGTCAGGCCGCTTTCGAGCTTGGCGTTGGCCCCGAAGAGCGTGCCATAGGCCGAACGCGACACCTCGCGGGTGTCGTCGCCGTCGATATCGGCGCCTGCGCCATAGCCCTCGAACCAGAACTGGACGCCGGTTTCGGCCCCGTCGCGGGTGTCGCGCAGCTTCGATGCCGCCATGTCGGTGACCGCGGCGGACTGTTCGGCCAGCGCGCCCATGGTGGCGGCGTGAAGCTCGCCCGACATCTCCTCGAAGGCCTCGTCGGCGCTGGCTTCGCCCAGCATGACGACGCTGTCGAAGAGCGGGTTGCCCATGCCCAGCGGCTCCAATGCGCGAGCCGCGGCGCGGCCGTTGCGGGTGGAGGCGACGCTGTCGAAGGCGGTGTCGTTGCGGTCGAGTTCCAGCGTCAGGCTGGTGTCGCCGTAGGTCAGGCCCGCGTCGAGGAAGGCCAGCGAGGAGGTCACCCCGTCGAAGGTGCCGCTGATGCCGCCACCGGCCGTCAGCACCTCGTAGGAGGTGAAGGGCAGGTAGTTGCCGCCCTCGGCCACGACGACGGTGCTGCCGCCCTGGATGTCGACCGCGCCGGTCACGTCCACACGGTCGGCCTCGCCTGCGGCATTGGCCTCGATCTCGAAGGTGGAGCCTTCGGCGAAGCTCAGGTCACCGGCGACGGAAAGCGTGCCGATGCTGTTGCCCGCGCCCAGCGTGCCGCCCTGCGCGATGGCGAGGTTGCCTGTGGTGCCGGTGCCGCCAAGGCGTGCGCCGTCGTTGACGGTGGTGAGCGCCGAGGCCGCGGTCGATCCGTTCACGATCAGCGCGCCACCGTCCACGGTCGTTTCGCCCGTGTAGGTCGTGTCGCCCGCCACGATCAGGGCGCCCGCGCCGCGCTTGGACAGTGCGCCGGTGCCGGAGATGTCCTGTTCGGTGGTCACGGCGGCTGCCGCGTCGCGGATGTCGAGCCAGCCGCCGGTGCCTTCGAGCGAGATCTCGCGGTCGAGCGTGCCCATCTGGGCGCCTTCCACGGCCAGCCCGCCGTTGTCGAGGCGCAGGGTGGCGTCGGCATCGCCAAGCGCCGCGTCCTCGGTCACGACGACGGTGCCGCCGGCGGTGACGAGGGTTTCCCCGATGAAGCTGTGGTCGTCGATGCAGTATTCGGCGACGGCGGCCTGCAGGCGTGGGTCGTCGGTGGTGCAGTCGAGCAGCGTCTTCTTTTCCTCGGTGGTCAGCCAGTCGAGCACGGGTTCGCCGTTCTCGTCGGCGATCTGGCCGAGGTAGACGTCGTCGCGCATGTTGTTGCGGCTGAGGACGAATTCGCCGCCACTCTCGTCGAAGGTGGTGGCCTCGTCGCTCCAGACCAGGCGGGTCTGTTCGTCGCCGGCCTCGTCATACGTCTCGAGCTTGGGGCCGACCCAGCGCAGGTCGTGAGCCACGAGTTCGTGGTCGGCGTAGGGGGTGCCGTCCTCGGTCACGTCGACCTGGTCGAGCGTGCCCGTGTAGGCATCGTCGGCCGCGTCGATCACCTTGTACCACTTGCCGAAGGGGCGCGAGGCCAGGAAGTGGTCGATGCGCACGCGGTCCCAGCTTGGCCAGGTGTTGGTGTCATCCTCGCCGGCCGAGGGCCAGGTGGTGACGCCATCGTCGAACTCGTGCGGCTCGAAGTTCTCGCGGTCCGCGCCGTGCAGAAGGATGAAGTCCTTCTTCAGCAGGTTGAGCGTGACGGGGGTGTTGTGCTCGACCGGGTAGGTTTCGTCGGCAAACAGATCGTCCGGGATGTCGTCGAGCGACAGCCAGGCGCCGCGGTTGGCGTCGATGAAATCCTGCATGGCGTCGGCATCGACCGCGTATTCGCCAAGCAGCGTCTCGTAGAAGCTGTTGCCGCTGTAGAGGTAGTTCTGGAGGATCAGCTTCTGCTGCGAGGCGCGGTGCAGGCCGCGTTCCGAGGTGTCGCCCGCGTTCCAGTCGCCGGTGAGGATCACCGGGCCGCCGGTCGATTTCGCCCATTCGGTGATGCCGCGGACTTCGTTCAGGCGCGTCTGCGAGGGGTCGCGGTAGTCGAGGTGGACCGAGCCCACGACCGTGTCGGGCATGCCGCCGCCGGGCTGCGCGGTCTGGTAGGCCACGGAATCGCCCTGGGTGTTGGTGGCGAAATCGCCGCCGACACGGCTGAGAACGCCGGTGTCGCCCTGCTTGATGAACGCGTACTCGCCGAGACCCTCGTCACGCAGGATCTGCTGGAGCCCGCTGAGGTACTGTTCGTTGCGCAGTTCCTGGAAGGCGATGATGTCGTAGTTGCCGTTGACGAAGACGTCCTTGATGGCGTCGAGGTCGTTCCGGAACTGGTCACCCCAGGTGTTCATGGTCAGCACGCGCAGCGTGCCCTGGTCCTGCGCAAGGGCGGGAGATGTCAGAAAAGCAACAGCGGCGACACTGCCGAGAAGGCCCGCGCGGCCGGCACGCGTGAGCCGGCGCGCGGAGCGGGTAAAGGAGAACTGGTTCTGCATGGCATCCATCGGATTGGAAGAATGGGACCGGGCGGGTGACGCCCGTGCGATTCCATCGCGTCCCGAGGCTTGTCATGTCTATATGTCGGTAAAGTGACAGGATGTAAAATATCGTACATTATGGCACTGCTGCCTTCTTTGGCATCACAGACTGCGGCAGGCCCCCAGGTGGGCGCCGTGTTGACAGCTCAACGCGAGTGGCTCAGGGTAGTCGGGTCCGGCAAGGCCGGTCCGCGGGAGGAGCGTCATGGATCAATGCACTGCACGGCCGACGACGGCCCTGCCGGGAGGGCGGGCTTGAGCGAACGCCCCAACCTGCGTCGCCCCGATGGCGACGATGATCCCCAGTCCGTCCGGGTCATGGAAGGGCGGCGGGTGCTGAACCTGCCCGCCTACATTCCCTACTACCTGGTGGCGGTGAACAACGCCCAGTCGGCCGTGGCCTCGGCGGACTATCTCCGGCGCTTCGGCATCGGGGTCACAGAATGGCGGGTTCTCTCGACGCTTGCGGCGCTGCCGCCATCTCCCGCCGCGCGGCTGTGCGAGATCGTGGCGCTCGACAAGGCTGCCGTCAGTCGTGCGCTGTCGCGGCTCGATGCGGACGGTCAGGTGCAGGCCCGTCCCGGCGAACGCGATCCGCGCCGCCGGCTCTGGTCGCTGACAGACAGCGGCTGGGATCTGCACGAACAGATGCTGGATGCGGCCCTGGCCCGCGAGGCATGGCTGACCGAGGGTATCGCGCCCGCGGATCTGGACGCTTGCCGCCGCGCCCTGCGCCAGATGCTGCAGAACGTAAGAAAACCGAACCATACGGAGTAACGATTACATGCCGACACCTCCTTTCCGCGCCGATCACGTGGGCAGCCTGCTGCGCCCCGAAAGCGTCAAGCTCGCCCGCAAGGCCTTCTACGAGGAAGGCACGCTGGACGTCGAAGGGCTGCGCTCGACCGAGGACGAGGCGATCCGCAACCTGATCCGGATGCAGGAAGGCGTGGGGCTGAAAGCCGTGACCGACGGTGAACAGCGCCGGTCCTTCTGGCACTTCGACTTCATGGGCTTCCTCGACGGCCTGACGCTGGAACAGCGCGAGCCCGAGGCCGGCGCACAGTTCTCGGGCGTGAAGCTGCGCCCGACGATCCCCGTGGTCGATGGCCTGCTCGACTTCCCCGCCGACCACCCGCACATCGAGCACTTCCAGTTCCTCGCCAAGAACACCGACGTGGTGCCGAAGATCTCGATCCCCGGTCCCTCAGCGCTGCACTTCCGCGTCGCCAAGCAAGACATCGCGCCCAAGGAATACCAGGACGTCGAGGCCTATACCGCGGCCATCGCCGAAACCTACAAGAAGGCCGTGAAGGCGTTCTACGACGCCGGCTGCCGCTACCTGCAGATGGACGACATCTTCTTTGCCTATCTTTGCGATCCCAAGCACCGCGAGGCCCAGAAGGCGAGCGGCGAGGATCCGGACTGGCTCATCGACCGCTATGCATGGATGATGAACGAGGCGATCAAGGACCGTCCCGACGACATGTTCATCGGCATGCACATGTGCCGCGGCAACTTCCGCTCGACCCACGCGGCCGAGGGTGCCTACGATGCGGTGGCCGATGCCGTCTTCAACAAGACCGGCGTCGACATCTTCTTCATGGAGTACGACACGGACCGCGCGGGCGACCTCGCGCCGCTGGGGCAGCTCTCCAAGGGCACGCAGCGCGTGCTGCCGGGCTTCATCACCACGAAGACCGCCGAGATGGAAAGCATCGACGACCTGCGCCGCAAGTTCGACGAGGCCGCCAAGTACGCGCCGCTCGACCAGCTGGGCATCGCGCCCCAGTGCGGCTTCGCCTCGACCGAGGAAGGCAACGACATCACCGCCGACGACCAGCGCCGCAAGCTGGAGCTTGTCGTGAAGACGGCGGAATCGATCTGGGGCGGCGTCGAGAAGTAACCACCCCACCGAGCGAGGAGCCAGGGAGGAGACCCATGCTTGGAGTGAACGAAGGGAAGGGCGCGGTGGGAGGCCGCGTCCCGACCCGCAAGGCGTCGCGGCCCCGCCGCGGCGCGATCTGATGATCCCATGCGGACACAGGTGGCAATCATCGGCGGCGGGCCCTCGGGCCTGCTGCTCTCGCAGCTTCTCCACCGCATCGGTGTGGAGGCCGTGGTGCTGGAACGCCAGACACGGGATCATGTCCTGTCGCGCATCCGCGCGGGCGTACTCGAAAAGGGCATGATGGATCTGCTGAGGCAGGCCGGTGTCGATGACCGCGCCAGGCGCGAGGGCCTTCCCCATGACGGCGTCGTGCTGTCCTACGACGACGACCGCGTGCGCATCGACTTTGCCGAACACATCGACCAGCCGGTGACTGTCTACGGCCAGACCGAGGTCACCCGCGATCTCTACGACGCGGCCGAGGCGCGCGGGACGACCGTGCTGCACGAGGTGTCGGACGTGGAACTGCACGATCTCGACGAGGACACGCCCTACGTGACCTTCATGCACGACGGTCAGGAAAAGCGGATCGACTGCGATTTCGTGGCGGGCTGCGACGGCTTCCACGGGGTCAGCCGCAAGTCGATCCCCGACGACGTGCGCCGCGACTACGAAAAGATCTATCCCTTCGGCTGGCTGGGCCTGCTGTCGGAGACGCCTCCGGTGCATGACGAGCTGATCTACGCCAACTCGGGCCGGGGCTTTGCGCTCTGTTCCATGCGCAGCCCGCACCTGTCGCGCTACTACGTGCAGTGCCGGCTCGATGACAGGGCCGAGGACTGGTCGGACGAGGCCTTCTGGGCCGAGCTCAAACGGCGCATCCCCTCGGAATTCGCCGAAAAGCTCGTGACCGGCCCCAGCATCGAGAAATCCATCGCGCCGCTGCGGTCCTTCGTGACCGAGCCCATGCGCTGGGGGCGGCTGTTCCTTTGCGGGGACGCGGCCCACATCGTGCCGCCCACCGGGGCCAAGGGGCTCAACAGCGCGGCCTCGGATGTGCACTACCTCTTCGAGGGGCTGTCGCAGTGGTACCGCGACAGCGACGCCGAGGGTGTCGACCGCTACTCCGAACGCGCGCTGGACCGCGTCTGGAAGGTCGAGCGCTTCTCGTGGTGGATGACTTCGCTGCTGCACCGCTTTCCCGATCAGACCGACTTCGATCTCAAGATGCAGCGGGCTGAACTGCTGTATCTGCGCGATACGCCAGCCGCGCAGGAAGCGCTGGCGCTCAACTACGTGGGGTTGCCGTATTGACCGACCGTTACGAGACAGGAATGCAGGTGCGCCGCCGGGTGCTTGGCGACGCGCACGTGGACAGGGCCGAGGCCGCCAAGGGTGATCTCGACACGCCTTTCCAGGATCTCATCACCGAAAGCGCCTGGGGCACCGTCTGGGCCTCCGACGCCATCACTCCGCGCGAACGCTCCATGCTGACGCTGGCGCTGCTCGCGGCGACGGGGAACTTCGAGGAGGTGGAAATGCACGTCCGCGCGACCGCCCGCACCGGGGCAAGCCCGCGCGACGTGGCCGAGGCCTTTCAGCACGTGGCGATCTACGCCGGCGTGCCGCGCGCCAACCATGCGCTGAAGATTGCGAAACGCGTGTTCGCCGAGATGGAGAAAGACGATGTATGAGGCTTCCCCCCTGATCCCGCGCAACCGCGCGGCGCATCCGGTGCCCTATGACCCGGGCTACAAGACCAGCGTCACGCGGTCGCCGAACCTGCCGCTGCTGTCGCTCGACAGCACGCCCTCCGAGGAAACCGGCCCCCGTTTCGGGCACAACATGATCGGCGCGCTCGACAACAACCTGATCCTGAACTGGACCAAGGGCGAGGCCCCGGCGGTCGGCGAACGCATCCTCGTGCACGGCCGCGTGCTGGACGAGAACGGCCGCGCGGTGCCCAACACGCTGATCGAGGCCTGGCAGGCCAACGCCGGCGGGCGCTACCGGCACGTCAAGGACAGCTACTTCGCGCCGCTCGACCCCAACTTCGGCGGCTGCGGACGCACGCTCAGCGACGACGAGGGCTACTACCAGTTCCTGACGATCAAGCCCGGCGCCTATCCCTGGCCCAACCGGGGCAACGAATGGCGCCCGGCGCACATCCATATCTCGGTTTTCGGCCATGCCTTCGGGCAGCGGCTGATCAGCCAGATCTACTTCGAGGGCGACCCTCTGATCGACCGCTGCCCGATCGCGGCGACGGTCAAGGACCGTGGCCAGCTCGACCAGCTTGTCGCGCCGCTCGACATGGCGATGGCCAAGCCCATGGATTTCCTCGCCTACAAGTTCGACATCGTCCTGCGCGGCCGCCGCCAGACCTTCTTTGAAAACCGCCCGGAGGGGATGTGACATGGTGCAGAAACTGACGACCCTCATGGAAACGCCCTCGCAGACCGCGGGTCCCTACGTCCACATCGGCTGCGTGCCCACCTTCGCGGGCCTCGGCGGCATCTACCCCGAGGATCTTGCCCTCAGCCCCATCACCGATGCCGCCAAGGGCGAGATCGTGACCATCAAGGGTTCGGTCTACGACGGCACCGGCTGGGCGCTGCGCGACGCGCTGCTGGAAAGCTGGCAGGCGGATGCCCGGGGCATCTACCCCGGCCAGCCCGGCGCCGACCCCGGCGTGACCGGCTTCTGCCGCTTCACCGCCGACAAGGACAGCGGCGAATACACGCTTCGCACGGTCAAGCCCGGAACGGTCAAGACCCGCGACGGCAAGGTCATGGCGCCGCATATCTCGCTCTGGATCGTGGCGCGGGGCATCAACATCGGCCTCAGCACCCGCATCTACTTCGGGGACGAGGACAACGACGCCGACCCGATCCTTGCCCGCATCGAACAGCGCCCGCGTGTCGACACGCTGATCGCCAAGCCCGAGGGCGACGGCACCTACCGTTTCGACATCCGCCTTCAGGGCGAAGGCGAAACCGTCTTCCTGGACATGTGAGGGATCATGACCAAACCCTGCATCATCTGCGTCGCGATCACGGGCTCGCTGCCGAAGAAGGAAAACAACCCTGCCGTGCCGATCACCGTCTCCGAACAGGTGGAAAGCACGCAGGAAGCCTTCGAGGCGGGCGCCACCATCTGCCACGCCCACGTGCGCAACGATGACGAAACGCCGAGTTCGGATCCCGAGAAGTTTGCCCGCCTGAAGGAAGGGCTGGAAAAGCATTGCCCCGGCATGATCGTCCAGTTCTCGACTGGCGGTCGGTCCGGGGCGGGGCAGGCGCGCGGCGGCATGCTGCCGCTGGCGCCAGACATGGCCTCGCTCTCGGTGGGGTCCAACAACTTCCCCACCCGGGTCTACGAGAACCCGCCCGATCTGGTGGACTGGTTGGCAAGCGAGATGCTGACCCACGGCGTGAAGCCCGAGATCGAGGCATTCGATCTCTCGCACATCTTCCAGGCCGCGAAGATGGCCGAGGCAGGCAAGCTGGCGGGTACGCCCTACGTGCAGTTCGTCATGGGGGTGAAGAACGCGATGCCTGCGGATCGCGAGGTCTTCGAGTTCTACATCCACACTGTGAAGCGGCTCTTCGGGGACGACGCGCCTTGGTGCGCCGCGGGTATCGGCGCGAACCAGTATCTCATCAACCAGTGGTCGGTGGAGCTGGGCGGGCATGCGCGCACGGGGCTCGAGGACAATGTCCGCCTCGACCGCGACACGCTTGCGCCCTCGAACGCGGCGCTGGTGAGCCGTGTCGTGGAGCTTTGCGACAAGGCGGGTCGTCCGGTGGCGACCCCTGCGCAGGCGCGCGAGTTGCTGGGCCTGAAACCCGCCGCCTGAGTTGACCCTGCAGCCCGCGCGACGCAGGTTGCGCGGGAATCGGCACCACGGGGGCAGGCGTGATCCACAAGCTGGAAATGCTAATTGCGCTGGCCAAGGCGCGTCATTTTGGGCGTGCGGCGGAAAGCCTCGGGCTGACGCAGCCCACGCTTTCGAGCGGGATCCGGCAGCTCGAGGACGAGCTGGGCGTAAAGCTCGTGACGCGCGGCGCCCGCTTTCGCGGCCTGACCCCCGAGGGCGAGCGCGCGCTGGTCATGGCGCGCCAGATCGTCGGCGACGCGCGCCGCCTGCGCGAAGAGATGCGCTTTGCCCGCGAGGGTCTTTCCGGCGAGCTTCGCCTTGCCGTGATCCCCACCGCACTCACCCGGGCCTCGGATCTCGCCACGCGCTTTGCCGAGGCGCATCCCGGCGTGCGCCTGTCGATCCGGTCGCGCAATTCGCACGAAATCCTCGCCATGATCGACGACCTGGATGCGGATGCGGGCATCACCTACCTCGACAACGAACCGCTGGGCCGGGTGGCGCAGCTGCCGCTTTATCGCGAGCGCTACGCGCTCGTCTGCGGCGAGGACCATCCGCTGGCTGGGCGCGAGAGCGTGGCATGGAGCGATCTTGCGCGACAGCGGTTCTGCCTGCTGACGCCGGACATGCAGAACCGCCGGATCATCGACCGCAGTTTCCTCGAGGCGGGCGTGACGGCGATGCCGGCGCTGGAATCGAGCTCTACGGTGGTGCTGGTGAGCACGGTCCTGTCCGGCGGATGGGTCACGGTGCTGCCGCGCGAGATGGCGGCGTTTCTGGCCAAAGGGCATCCGCTGTCGGTGGTGCCGATCACCGGCGGCGTGGCCGCGCCGGGGGTCGGTCTGGTGACCCAGTACCAGGAGCCGCAGACCCCGCTGATCCGCGCGCTTTTCGAGGTGGCCGAGCGGGCCGCGGGCGAGGAACCCGTCGATATTGATTGAAATCCTCTATTGCCAGACGGAACGGCGATATTGATTCAAGATCGGTTTCGGTGTCTTCCTGCCCCAAAGACGGAGAGCCAGGCATGACCACCCAAGCCGCCGAGCCCGCGCCAGAGGCGCTGGCCGAGATCATCGAAGCCCACACCCATCTCGAGGGGCCGCTTCTGCCGATCCTGCATGCCATGCAGGAGGCCTTCGGCTTCGTGCCCGGCACGGCTGTGCCGGTGATCGCCAAGGCGCTGAAGCTCACCCGGGCCGAGGTGCACGGCGTCATCTCCTTCTACCACGATTTCCGCGAGGCGCCCGCCGGGCGGCATACCGTCAAGATCTGCCGGGCCGAGGCCTGCCAGGCGGTGGGCGGTGCCGCGCTGTCGGAGGCGGTGCTGTCGAAGCTGGGTATCGGCTGGGGCGAGACGACGCCCGACGGCGCCGTGACGGTGGAGCCTGTCTATTGCCTCGGGCTTTGCGCCTGTGCCCCCGCAGCCATGGTCGACGGCAAGGTCATGGGCCGCGCCGACGCCGACCGCCTGACGGCGCTCGCCGGGGAGGGCGCGGCATGAAGATCTACGTTCCCCGCGACGCCGCCGCCAAGGCGCTGGGCGCCGACGAGGTGGCAGAGGCCGTCGCGCGCGAGGCCGAGGCCCGCGGCATGAGCTTGCAGATCGTCCGCAACGGATCGCGCGGCATGGTCTGGCTGGAGCCACTGGTCGAGGTCGAAGCCTCCGGCCGCAGGCTCGCCTACGGGCCGGTGCAGGCCTCCGACGTGCCCGCGCTGCTCGACGGCACGCTGGACAGCCTCGGAGCGGTGGAGGACATCCCCTTCTTCGCCCGCCAGACCCGGCTGACCTTCGCGCGCGTGGGCCTGAACGATCCGCATTCGCTCGACGACTACAAGGCCCACGGTGGACTGGCCGGGCTGCGCCGCGTGCTGGACATGCGCGGCGAGGCGGTCATCGACGAACTCAAGGCCTCGGGCCTGCGCGGGCGCGGCGGCGCGGGCTTTCCGGCAGGCATCAAGTGGGACACGGTGCGGATGGCCCACGCCGACCGCAAGTACATCGTCTGCAACGCCGACGAGGGCGACAGCGGTACCTTTGCCGACCGCATGCTGATGGAGGGTGACCCCTTCTGCCTGATCGAGGGCATGGTCATCGCGGGCGTGACCGTGGGCGCCACCAAGGGATTTGTCTACCTGCGTTCGGAATACCCCGACGCCATCGAGGTCATGACCGAGGCGGTGGAACTGGCCCGCGCGGCAGGCCTTCTGGGGGACGCGGTGCTGGGCACCGGCCCCGCCTTCGACATGGAGATCCGCGTGGGCGCGGGCGCCTATGTCTGCGGCGAGGAAACCTCGCTTCTGAACTCGCTCGAAGGCAAGCGCGGGGTCGTGCGTGCCAAGCCGCCGCTGCCCGCGCTCGAGGGGCTTTTCGGCAAGCCGACGGTCGTGAACAACGTGCTTACCCTCGCCACGGTGCCGGTCATATTCGAAAAGGGCGCCGAGCATTACGCGAGCTTCGGGCTGGGCCGGTCCAAGGGCACCATGCCCATCCAGATCGCCGGCAACGTGGCGCGCGGCGGGCTCTTCGAGACCGCCTTCGGCATGCCGCTGGGCGAGCTGGTCAATGACGTGGCCGGCGGCACAGCCTCGGGGCGGCCGGTCAAGGCCGTGCAGGTGGGCGGGCCGCTTGGCGCCTACATGCCCACCTCCAAGTTCGACACGCCCTTCGGCTACGAGGAATTCGACGGGCAGGGTGGCCTGATCGGCCACGCGGGCGTGGTGGTCTTCGACGACAGCGCCGACATGGCGGGTCTTGCGCGGTTCGCAATGGAGTTCTGCGCGGTGGAAAGCTGCGGCAAGTGCACGCCCTGCCGCATCGGCGCGGTGCGCGGGGTCGAGACCATCGACCGCATCGCGGCAGGCGACGCGGCCGCCGTGCCGCTGCTGGAAGATCTCTGCGAGACCATGCGCGACGGATCGCTCTGCGCGCTGGGCGGCTTCACGCCCTACCCGGTGCTTTCGGCGCTGCGCGGCTTTCCCGAGGAGTTCGGCCCGGCGCGGGACGCGGCGGAATGAGCGGTTTCGCCGCGCTGACGCGCGTCGAGGTGGCGGGGGGCGCTGCCCCCCGCACCCCCCGAGGTATTTCGGGCGAGAAGAAGGGGCGGGGTGGCGCCGACACCCCTGCCATCACGCGACACCGGAGGTGCCACGCATGAAGGATTTCATCATTCCCTGGGACGACCGCGACATGGGCACGCCCGCGAAACAGGGCGCGCCGGTCACGGTGACGGTGGACGGCTTCGCGGTGACGGTGCCGGCGGGCACCTCGGTCATGCGGGCGGCGGCGGAAGCGGGGATTTCCGTGCCGAAGCTTTGCGCCACCGACAGCGTCGAGGCCTTCGGGTCGTGTCGGCTGTGTGTCGTCGAGATCGAGGGACGGCGGGGCACGCCTGCCTCCTGCACGACGCCGGTGCACGAGGGCATGAAGGTGCACACGCAATCCGAGAAGGTGAAGAAGATCCGGCGCGGGGTGATGGAGCTTTATGTCTCGGACCACCCGCTCGATTGTCTGACCTGTTCGGCCAACGGGGATTGCGAGCTGCAGGACATGGCGGGCGCCGTGGGTCTGCGCGACATGCGCTACACGCCGGGCGAGAACCATTTCGATCCCTCCGGCACCGGCGCGCGCAGCCAGTCCGAGGCGCGGCTGCGCATGCCCGTGGGCGAGGCCAACCCGCGTTACCTGCCCAAGGATGAGAGCAACCCCTATTTCACCTACGATCCCTCCAAGTGCATCGTCTGCTCGCGTTGCGTGCGGGCCTGCGAGGAGGTGCAGGGCACCTTTGCTCTGACGATCGAGGGGCGCGGCTTCGAAAGCCGGGTCTCGGCCGGGATGGCGGGCGACGATTTCCTGACATCCGACTGCGTGAGCTGCGGCGCCTGCGTGCAGGCCTGCCCCACGGCGACGCTACAGGAAAAGAGCGTGGCGGAGATGGGCGTGCCGGACCGGTCCGTGGTGACCACCTGTGCCTATTGCGGCGTGGGCTGCTCCTTCGAGGCGCAGATGCAGGGCGACCAGCTCGTGCGCATGGTGCCGTGGAAGCACGGCAAGGCCAACCGCGGCCACAGCTGCGTCAAGGGCCGCTTCGCCTACGGCTATGCCAGCCACGGCGACCGCATCCTGCACCCGATGGTGCGCGACAGCATCGACGAGCCCTGGCGCGAGGTCAGCTGGGAGGAGGCCATCACCTTCGCCGCCACGAAGATGCGCGGCATCCAGGAGCAATACGGCCGCCGGTCCATCGGCGGCATCACCTCGAGCCGCTGCACCAACGAGGAAACCTTCCTCGTGCAGAAGATGATCCGGGCGGTCTTTGGCAACAACAACACCGACACCTGTGCGCGGGTCTGCCATTCGCCCACGGGTTACGGGCTTAAGACGACCTTCGGCACCAGCGCGGGCACGCAGGATTTCGATTCCGTCGAACACACCGACGTGGCCGTGGTGATCGGGGCGAACCCCACCGACGGGCACCCGGTCTTCGGCTCGCGGCTGAAGAAGCGGCTGCGCGCGGGCGCCAAGCTCATCGTGATCGACCCGCGCCGCATCGACCTGCTCGACAGCCCCCACGTGGGCGAGGCGCATCACCTGGCTCTCACGCCCGGCACCAATGTCGCCGTGCTGACCGCCATGGCGCATGTGATCGTGACCGAGGGGCTGGTGGACGAGGACTTCATCCGCAGCCGCTGCGACTGGGAGGAATTCCGCCAGTACGCCGAGTTCGCCGCCGATCCGCGCCACAGCCCGGAAGCGACGGCGCTTCTGACCGGCGTGAACGCGCAGGCGTTGCGGCTTGCGGCGCGGGCCTATGCCACGGGTGGGAACGGGGCGATCTACTACGGGTTGGGCGTGACCGAGCACAGCCAGGGATCGACCACCGTGATGGCCATCGCCAACCTTGCCATGATGACCGGCAACATCGGCCGTCCCGGCGTGGGCGTGAACCCGCTGCGCGGCCAGAACAACGTGCAGGGCTCCTGCGACATGGGCAGCTTCCCGCACGAGCTGCCGGGCTATCGCCACGTGAGCGACGATGCCGCGCGCGAGGTCTTCGAGAAGGTCTGGGGCGCGCCGGTCGACGAGGAACCCGGCCTGCGCATTCCCAACATGCTCGACGCGGCGGTCGAGGGGACCTTTCGCGGCATCTACATCCAGGGCGAGGACATCCTGCAATCGGACCCCGACACGAAACACGTGGCGGCGGGGCTTGCGGCCATGGACTGCGTCATCGTCCACGACCTCTTCCTGAACGAGACG
This sequence comes from Allosediminivita pacifica, assembly GCF_003054175.1. GTDB lineage: Bacteria > Pseudomonadota > Alphaproteobacteria > Rhodobacterales > Rhodobacteraceae > Allosediminivita > Allosediminivita pacifica. The sequence goes on along the minus strand of NZ_QBKN01000002.1, from coordinate 136,631 downwards.
GCCAACTACGCCCATGTCTTCCTGCCGGGCAGCACCTTCCTTGAAAAGGACGGGACCTTCACCAACGCCGAGCGGCGCATCAACATGGTGCGCGAGGTGATGAAGCCCAAGGCCGGTTACGCCGACTGGGAGGTGACGCAGCTTCTGGCCAATGCCATGGGGGCGGGCTGGTCCTACACCCACCCGCGCGAGATCATGGACGAGATCGCCGCTACCACGCCTTCCTTCGCCGGGGTCAGCTTCGATCTGCTGGACGAGAAGGGCTCGGTCCAGTGGCCCTGCAACGAGGCGCATCCCGAGGGATCGCCGGTCATGCACGTGGACGGCTTCGTGCGCGGCAAGGGACAGTTCATCCTGACCGAGTACATCGCCACCGAGGAACGCACCGGGCCGCGCTTCCCGCTGCTGCTGACCACCGGGCGCATCCTGTCGCAGTACAACGTGGGCGCGCAGACCCGGCGCACGCCGAACGTCGTCTGGCATCAGGAGGACCTGCTGGAAATCCACCCCCACGATGCCGAGGTGCGCGGCGTCAAGGAAGGCGACTGGATCAAGCTGGCCTCGCGGTCCGGCGAAACCTCGCTGCGCGCGACGATCACCGACCGCGTGGCACCGGGCGTGGTCTACACGACCTTCCACCACCCGGGCACGCAGGCCAACGTGGTGACCTCGGATTTCTCGGACTGGGCGACCAACTGCCCGGAATACAAGGTGACCGCCGTGCAGGTCTCGCCCTCGAACGGGCCGACCGACTGGCAGGAAGACTACGCCGCGCAGGCGGCGCAGTCGCGGCGCATCCTTCCGGCGGCGGAATGACCGGCGATCCGGCGCAGATCCGCGCAGGTGTCTCCGTGCAGGGGGGCGCGCGGCGCGACGTGCACCGCGCGCTGCCCGAGGAGCTGCCCGTCGCGGTGACCGTGAACGGCAGCACGCATGCCGTCATGATGGCGACGCCCGCGGATCTGGAGGATTTCGCCCTGGGCTTTGCCCTGACCGAGGGGTTGGTCGGCGCCGCGTCCGAGGTGGAGCGGTCCGAGCTCGTGGCGTTCGACGAGGGCATCGAGGCGCGGCTCTGGCTGCCCGAGGCGCAGGCCGAGGTGATCGCCGCCCGCCGCCGCAGCATGGCGGGGCCGGTGGGCTGCGGGCTGTGCGGGATCGAAAGCCTCGAACAGGCGGTGCGCGCGCTGCCCGTGCTGCCGGACAGTGGCCTGCGCATTCCGGGGGCCGAAGTGGCGGGCGCCACCGACGCGCTGCGCGACCACCAGCCGCTGCACGATCGCACCCACGCGGTGCACGCGGCGGGCTTCCTGCGGCCGGGCGAGGGCATCGTCATGGCGCGCGAGGACGTGGGCCGGCACAACGCGCTCGACAAGCTCATCGGTGCCTGCGCACGGGCGGGCATCGACATGGGGCAGGGGGCCGTGGTGCTGACCTCGCGCGTGTCGGTCGAGATGGTGCAGAAGACGGTGCTGGCCGGCGCGCCCGTGCTCATCGCCGTCTCCGCCCCCACCGCCCATGCCCTTCGGCTGGCCGAGGGCGCGGGGCTGACGCTCGCCGCCTTCGCCCGTTGCGGCGGCTTTGATATCTATGCCCACGGGCACCGGATCGTGACGGAGGAAAGCGATGTCGCCTGACAAGATGATCCGCATGGCGAACCAGATCGCCGCGTTCTTCGAGACCCAGCCGAATGCCGGCGCGCCCGAGGTGGCCGCCCATATCAACGAGTTCTGGGAGCCGCGCATGCGCGCGCAGCTCTCTGACCACCTTGCCGCGGGCGGCGAGGGCCTGCACCCGCTGGTGAGTGAGGCGGCAGGGCTCATCAAGCAACCCGCCGCCTGAGCCCTCACTTCCGGTTCATCGCGTCGCGCAGGGCCGCCCCGAGCGCGCCGCCGCCCTCGTCCTTGCGCGGCTGGGCGGGCTTGCCGCGTCCCTGACCACCGCCACCGCCGCGCGGCTTGCCCTTGTCGGGGCTCGGCCCGCGCTCCTGTTGTGCCGCCTTGGCCGAGGCGCCGCCATCCTTGCGCATGCTCAGCCCGATCCGCTTGCGAGGCACGTCGACCTCGGTCACCGTGACCGAGACCACGTCGCCCGCCTTCACCACCTCGTGCGGGTCCTTCACGAAGCGGTCTGCCAGCTGGCTGATGTGGACAAGCCCGTCCTGGTGCACGCCCACGTCGACGAATGCGCCGAAGGCCGCGACGTTGGTCACGGTGCCTTCCAGCCGCATCCCCGGCTTCAGGTCCTTGATGTCCTCGACCCCGTCCGCGAACTGCGCGGTGCGGAAGCTCGGGCGCGGGTCGCGGCCGGGCTTTTCCAACTCGGCGAGGATGTCCCTCACCGTCGGCAGACCAAAGCTCGCGTCCACGAAGTCCTCGGCCCGGAGGCCCTTCAGCGCCTCGGGCTGGCCCATGATCTGTCGGATGTCGCGGCCACAGGCGCCCACGATCCGCCGCGCCACGCCGTAGGCTTCGGGGTGGACCGAGGACGCATCCAGCGGCTCCTCCCCGTCGCGGATGCGCAGGAAGCCCGCCGCCTGCTCGAAGGCCTTGGGGCCAAGTCCCGCCACCTTCAGCAGCGCCTTGCGCGACCCGAACGCCCCGCTGGCATCGCGGTGATCCACCACCGCCTGCGCCAGCTTCGGCCCTAGCCCCGCCACATGCGACAGCAGCGGCGCGGACGCCGTGTTGAGATCCACGCCCACCGCGTTCACCGCGTCCTCCACGACCGCCTCCAGCGCCTTGGTCAGGCGCCGCTGGTCCACGTCGTGCTGGTACTGGCCGACGCCGATGCTTTGCGGTTCGATCTTCACCAGCTCCGCCAGCGGGTCCTGAAGCCGCCGCGCGATCGACACCGCGCCGCGCAGCGAGACATCCAGCCCCGGGAATTCCTTCGCCGCAAGGTCCGAGGCCGAATAGACCGAGGCCCCCGCCTCCGAGACCACCACCTTGGTCGGGGCTGTCACGCCCTGCGGCAGCAGCTTCAGCGTGTCGGCCACCAGCCGCTCGGTCTCGCGGCTGGCGGTGCCGTTGCCGATGGCGACAAGCTCCACCCCGTGCCGCTGGATCATGGCGATGATCTGCGCCTCGGCCCCGCGCAGGTCGCGCTTGGGGGGGAAGGGGTAAAGCGTCGCCGTCTCCAGCAGCTTGCCGGTGGCATCCACCACAGCCGCCTTCACGCCGGTGCGGATGCCGGGATCAAGACCCAGCGTCGCCCGCGCCCCCGCCGGTGCGGCCAGCAGCAGGTCCTTGAGGTTGCGCGCAAAGACCTGGATCGCGCTTTCATGCGCCCGGCTGCGCAGCTCGGCCAGAAGATCCACGTACATCGACAGCGAGAGCTTCACCCGCCAGGTCCAGGCCGCCGCCTCGCGCAGCCAGCGGTCGCCGGGCGCATCGCCCGGCACGCCCACGGCGCCCGCCACGATCTGCACCGCCTTGTCGCGCCCGCCCTCGGGGTCCGGCGCGATGTCCAGCGTCACGACCTCTTCCTTGGCGGCGCGCAGCAGCGCCAGCGCCCGGTGATCGGGGATCTTGTGCCACGCCTCGCTGTGGTCGAAGTAGTCCGAGAACTTCGCGCCCTCTTCCTCCTTGCCGGGGATCACCCGGGCGGTGACCAGTGCCTCATCGCGCATGAAAATGCGCAACCGCCCCAGCAGGTCGGCGTTTTCGGTCAGCTCCTCGGCCAGGATATCCCGCGCCCCGGTCAGCGCCGCCTTGGTGTCGGCCACGTTTTCCGAAACATAGCCCTCGGCCAGCTTGGTCGGATCGGCCGAGCGATCCGCCATGATCCCGCGCAGAAGCGGCTCCAGCCCGTTTTCTCGCGCGATCATCGCCTTGGTGCGGCGCTTGGGCTTGTAGGGCAGGTAGATATCCTCGAGCGCGGACTTGGTCTCGGCCCCGGCGACGGCTTTTGCCAGATCGTCGGTCAGCTTGCCCTGCTCCTTGATCGACGACAGTATCGTCGCCCGCCGTGCCTCGAGCTCGCGCAGGTAGGCCAGCCGGTCCGAGAGCGTGCGCAGTTGCGTGTCGTCCAGCCCGCCGGTGGCCTCCTTGCGATAACGCGCGACGAAGGGCACCGTCGCGCCTCCGTCGAGCAGGTCGACCGCGGCACTGACCTGGTCGGGCCGGGCGGTGATCTCGGTTGCGATCTGGCGGGCGATGCGCTGGGCGGTCTGGTCCAATTGCGGCTCCTGTTCGGGGTCGGAGCGCCTGTCTAGCCTCCGCCGGCCCTTCCGCCAAGAGGGCGCAGGGGGTGCGGCGGCCGGATCGGCCCGCAGGCGCCGAGAGGGGCGCTGGGGTCACGCGCCAAGGCCTGCGGCGCCACCGTGGCTTGAACCGGTGGGCGCCTCGGGCATTATCGCGCGCAATCAGCCCGGCCAACAGGAGGTACCCCCGTGGCCCAGCCAACCGACCATTCCCACGCTCCCGAGGATATCACCAACCGCCTTCGCGAGGGGCCGGCGCGCAGTCACCTGCGCGACATGATCTACGGCGCGATCGACGGCGGGGTGACCACCTTTGCCATCGTCGCGGGCGTGGCGGGGGCGGGGCTTTCGCCCTTCGTGATCGTCGCACTGGGCCTGGCCAACGTCTTTGCCGACGGGTTTTCAATGGCGGCGGGCAACTACTCGGGCACCAAGGCGGAGCTCGATGACATGCGCCGCCTCCGCGCGGTCGAGATCGATCACATCGATCGCTTTCCCGAGGGCGAGCGCCGTGAACTGCGCGAGATCCTGTCGCAGCGGGGGCTGCATGGTGAGACGCTGGACGCCGCCGTCGACCAGATCGCCGCCAGTCGCGAGGCCTGGGTCACGACGATGCTCGAGGGCGAATACGGCGTTTCGCCGACGGAACCGCACCCGATGCGCGCGGCGTTCGCGACCTTCGGCGCCTTCCTCGTGTCGGGGTTCATCCCGCTGCTGCCGTTCCTGCTCGGGATCCCGAAAGCGTTCACGATCTCCGCCTTGCTGACGCTGGCATGGTTCTTCGTCATCGGCGCCGCCAAGAGCCACTGGTCGCTCAGCCCATGGTGGCGGTCCGGTGCCGAGACCTTTGCCATCGGCGGGGCGGCGGCGGGAATCGCCTATGTCGTCGGAACGCTGTTCACGCTCTGAAGGGAATTGGGGCAAAAGTAAGGAATTCCCGACTGACGTGAGGTTCCTACGCGGCGTAGTTTGTCCTCATTGTACCGAGGTGACGTCTTACGGCCATTTCGCCCATTCGATTTCGCGCAAGCCCGCCTGGCCGTGTCCCGCAGGACCTGCAATTTTTCCGTTGGTCCGGGACCGGCCGGGTGGGTTTCCACCCCCACTGGACGTGCAGACGCCCGGCGTCTATACCCCAGCCCATGATGGGCCTTTTCGCGATCATCATCCGAATTACATGCCCGGCGTCCTGACAACGGACCGCCGGGACAAAGGCGCATGCGCCGCCGCGCCGACCTCACCCGAAATTCCCGTATCGCCCGAGGACACACCCGATGTGCGCCGACACGCCTGACTACAAAGACACCCTGAACCTTCCCAAGACCGATTTTCCCATGCGGGCGGGTCTGCCCAAGCGCGAGCCGGGCTGGCTGGAACGCTGGAACGAGATCGGCGTCTACGACCGCCTGCGTGAAGAGGCAGGCGACCGTCCGCCCTTCACGCTGCATGACGGCCCTCCCTATGCCAACGGTCACCTGCACATCGGTCACGCGCTGAACAAGACGATCAAGGACATGATCGTGCGCTCGCACCAGATGATGGGTCACGACGCACGCTACATCCCCGGCTGGGACTGCCACGGCCTGCCGATCGAGTGGAAGATCGAGGAACAGTACCGGAAGAAGGGCAAGAACAAGGACGAGGTGCCGGTCATCGACTTCCGGCAGGAATGCCGGAGCTTCGCCGAGGGCTGGATCGGTGTGCAGCGCGACGAGTTCAAGCGGCTGGGCATCACCGGCAACTGGGCCGATCCCTACCTCACCATGGACTTCCACGCCGAGCGGGTGATCGCCGAGGAATTCCAGAAGTTCCTGATGAACGGCACGCTCTACCAGGGCTCCAAGCCCGTGATGTGGTCGCCGGTCGAGGAGACCGCGCTGGCCGAGGCCGAGGTGGAGTACCACGACAAGGAGAGCTTCACGATCTGGGTGAAGTTCCCGGTGACCGAGTTCCGCCTGCCCGAGGCGGATGTCTCGGACGAGGAGATGTCCGACGAGGAGCGCGAGGGCATTGCGGCAGCGAAGGCCGAGGCGCGCGACGCGCTGGTGGGTGCCAAGGTGGTGATCTGGACGACCACGCCCTGGACGATCCCCTCGAACAAGGCCGTGGTCTTCGGCGAAAGCTTCTCCTACGGGCTGTACGAGGTCACCGGCACGCCCGAGGAATGCTGGGCGAACGTGGGCGAGCGGTTCATCCTGGCCGACAAGCTGGCGGCGCAGACCTTTGCCAAGGCGCGCCTGGAGGAGGGCCAATGGCGCCGCGTGCGCGACGTGACGTCTGCACAGCTGGCGGGCCTGACGCTTCAGCACCCGCTGGCGGGCGTCGAGGGTGCGAATGGCGAATGGGACGATGCACGCGACTTCCGCGCCGCCGATTTCGTCACTGACGAGGAGGGCACCGGATTCGTGCACTGCGCTCCCTCGCACGGGATGGAGGAATACGAGCTCTACCGCGGGCTCGGTATGCTCGACCGGGTCATCACCTACAACGTGATGGACGACGGCAGCTTCCGCGAGGATCTGCCGTTCTTCGGGGGGACGCGCATCCTAAAGGCAAACGGCAAGGAGGGCGACGCCAACAAGGCGGTCATCGACAAGCTTGTCGAGGTCGGAGGCCTGCTGGCACGTGGCAAGATCAAGCACTCCTACCCGCATTCCTGGCGCTCCAAGGCGCCGGTCATCTTCCGCAACACGCCGCAGTGGTTCGCCGCCATCGACCGGCCCGTGGGCGACGGGCAGGACCAGAACGGCAAGACCATCCGCGAACGCGCGCTGACCTGCATCGACCAGGTGAAGTGGACGCCCAAGACCGGCCGCAACCGGCTGCATTCCATGATGGAAGGTCGGCCCGACTGGGTGCTGTCGCGCCAGCGCGCCTGGGGCGTGCCGCTGACCTGTTTCGTCAAGAAAGGCGCGCGGCCGACCGAGCCGGACTTCCTGCTGCGCGATGAGAAGGTCAACGCCCGCATCCTCGAGGCCTTCGAGGCCGAGGGCGCCGATGCCTGGTACAAGGACGGCGCCAAGGAGCGGTTCCTCGGCAACGACTACGACGCCTCCGAGTGGGTGCAGGTCTTCGACATCCTCGACGTGTGGTTCGACAGCGGCTCGACCCACGCCTTCGTGTTGCGCGACCGGCCCGACGGGACGAAGGACGGCATCGCCGACGTCTACATGGAAGGCACTGACCAGCACCGGGGCTGGTTCCATTCCTCGCTGCTGCAGTCGGTGGGCACCACCGGCCGTGCGCCCTATCGCAACGTGGTCACGCATGGCTTCACGCTGGACGAAAAGGGCAACAAGATGTCCAAGTCGCTCGGCAACACCATCGTGCCCGAGGAAGTGGTCAAGCAGTACGGCGCCGACATCCTGCGGCTCTGGGTGGCGCAGGCGGATTACACCGCCGACCAGCGGATCGGGCCCGAGATCCTGAAGGGCACCGCCGACAGCTATCGCCGCCTGCGCAACACGCTGCGGTTCATGCTCGGGGCGCTGGCGCATTTCGAGGAGGGCGACCGGGTTGCCCGCGAGGAGATGCCGGAGTTGGAGCAGTGGGTGCTCCACCGGCTGGCGGAGCTGGACGAGGTGGTGCGCGAGGGCTACCGCGCCTTCGATTTCCAGCACGTCTTCCAGCAGGTCTTCCAGTTCTGCACCGTGGACCTGTCGGCCTACTACTTCGACATCCGCAAGGACGCGCTCTACTGCGACGGGGATACCGAGCGGCGGCGCGCTGCCCGGACCGTGATGGACCTGCTGTTCCACCGGCTGACCACCTGGCTGGCGCCGGTGCTGGTCTTCACGATGGAAGAGGTCTGGCTGGAGCGGTTCCCGGGCGAGCAGAGCTCTATCCACCTGCAGGACATGCCCGAGACGCCCGCCGACTGGCGCGATCCGGCGCTGTCGGAGAAGTGGCAGATGGTGCGCCGCGCCCGCCGGGCGGTCACGGCCGCGCTGGAGGTGCAGCGGAGCGAGAAGGTGATCGGGGCGAGCCTCGAGGCGGCGCCGGTGGTGCACGTCGAGGACGAGGCCATGCTGGCGGCGCTGAAGACGGTGAACTTCGCCGATCTCTGCATCACGTCGGACATCAGCCTGACCGGCGATCCGGCCCCGCAGGAGGCCTTCCGCCTGCCGGAGGTCGAGAACGTGGGCGTGGTCTTCGAGCGGGCCGAGGGGCAGAAATGCCAGCGCTGCTGGAAGATCCTGCCGGACGTGGGCACCCATTCCCACCCCGACACCTGCGCCCGCTGCGACGAGGCGCTGGGCTGAACGGATACCCCGGGCGGCAGGGCCGTCCTGGGGTGTCCCGGGCCGGGACATTTTGGGGTGTCATATAAATCAAGGACTTGGGGATCCGGATTAACCGGGTCTTAGGGATGTCCCGGGCTGCACGGCCCGGGGCGCGGTGTTGCGCTGCCCCTCTCTCAACAGCCTACTCCCCCTCCCTGGCCCTCCCCCTGACAGGGGAAGGGGATGGTGCACGCTGGCTGCCTGTGTGCCGTGGCGCGCAAGCCGGTGGCGAGTTGGCGCGGCAGCTTGCCGAGGGGCGGCTGGCGCAACCCTTCGGGATCACGGTACCGGCGGGGCGCTACTACGTCGCCTGGCCCTCGGACCGGGCGGTGAGCCCGGCCATGGCGCGCTTCACGCAGTGGCTGGCAGGGGCGGCGTCAGGGCCCGAGTGACGGTGCGGGGCGCAGGGCGGCAAGTGGGCTCTGCCCCCGCGGCCTGCGGCCGCTCCCCCGGAATATTTCTGCCAAGAAGAAGCCGGGGGCGCGGCGCGTTACTTCTGGCCGGGGACGAGGCCGCTGAGCGAGGTGCGAATGATCGCGCGGACCGAGGGGCGGGCCTTGCGCGAGAAGGGCAGGGGGCGGCAGACCTCCATGGCGGCGACGCCGACGCGGGCGGTGAGCGCGCCGTTCACGAGGCCTTCGCCGAAGCGGCGCGAAAGCTTGCCCAGCAGGCCCGAGCCGAGGATGGGCTCGAGCATGTCGTCCCCCACGGCCACGGCGCCGGTGGCGACGAGGTGGCTCATGACGGCGCGGGCGAGGCGCATGCTGCCCAGCGTCCCGGAACGACCGCCATAGATCTCGCCGATGCGGCGGATCATGCGGAGGTTGGCGCTGAAGGCCGCGACCACGTCGGCGAGCGCGAGAGGGACGAGCGCGGTGACGGTGGCCACCTGGCGGGCCGCGGCCTCGACCTCGCGCCGGGCGGCGGCGTCCAGCGGCGCGAGGAGGGCGTCCTCGGAGAGGTGGATCAGGCCCTCGGCATCGAAGATCTCGTCCTGGCGTTCCTTGAGGCGTTCGCGGCCCCAGCGGGTGTCCTCGCGCCCGCTGTAGAGGTCGTGCAGGCGGGCGGTGAGGTCGCGCGCGCCCTTGAGGTCGGCCTCGGCCAGGACGCGGGTGGCGTCGCGGTGCAGGCGGTCGACGCGGGCGAGGCGGTAGAAGACGGCCACTTCCTTGATGGCGATGAGCAGGACCACCAGCACGAAGAGCGCGATGAGCGCGGTGACGCCCCAGCCGAGGATCTCGTTGCGCTGGATCAGGGAGGTGGCGAGGTTCCAGGCTCCGAGCGACAGCAACGTGGTGACCAGCGCGGCAAGCAGCCGCCAGAACCAGCGGGACAGCCGCGAGGGCCGGCGGGCGGTGAGCGCGGCGACGGTGGCCATGGCCTGGCCGCGCGGCGGCGGGGCCACGTCGTCGTCGGGGATGGGCGGCGCCTCGTCGGGGCGGGGGGCGGCGCTCTCCTCGTCGAGGTCAATCAGGACGGGGCCCCGGCGGTCGCTTGTGCTCATGCGTGGGTCCTTTCCCAGAGAAGGCGGATGTCGGGCAGGCCCTCGTCGTTGTCGCCCGTGGTGCGGGTCATCTCGCGGAACCCGTGCCGTTCGTAGAAGCGGCGGGCGCCCTCGTTGGCGACGAAGGTCCAGAGCAGGAGGCGCGGGCTGCGGGCCTTGGCGTCCTCGAGCAGCGCGCGGCCGATGCCCTGCCCGCGGGCGGGTGCGGTAAGGTAGAGGGCCTGTATGTCCTCGCCGTCGCGGGCGAGAAAGCCCTGCACGCCATCGGTCTCGGCCACGGTGACCCAGCCTCGCGCGATGAGGTCGCCGGCATGGGCGAGATCCTCGGCCCTGGTGTGGATGCGGGGCATCCAGGGGGTGTCGTCGACGAACTCCGACAGGATGGCGCCCACGGCGCCGGCGTCGGTGGGGGTGGCAGGGCGCAGGATGAGGCTCACAGCCGGTCCCCCAGCAGGAACTGTGCCGCGCGGTCGAGGCGGATGTGGGGCGGGCCGTCGCCGGGTTTGAGGCTGAGCGGCTGAGGTTCGAAATTCATGATCCGGTAGTCGCCGCCGAGCCAGTCGGCCTCGCCCTGCCGTGCGGGGTTCAGGAGCGCGTTCGGATCCGAGGGCAGGTCGCCGGGGTAGAAGGCGGCGCGCTTGCCGCCCTGCAGCGTGCCGCGCACCACGTCGAGGTCGGCGCCCTCGTGGCGCAGGGTTTCCTCGGTCGTGGCGCGGAGGGCTGCCAGCGACATGGCCTGCGTATGGGCGCCGGCAAAGCTCGCCCGGTCGCGCGCATCGCGCATGAGCGCCTCCATGATGGCGGTCAGGCGGGGGTGCTGGCTGTGGTGCAGGTGGTCGGCCTTGGTGGCGGCGAAAAGGATGCGCTCCACCCGCTTGCCCATGAGCAGCTGGCTGAGGAAGGCGTTGCGCCCGGGCCGGAAGGCCGAGAGGATCTCGGCCATGGTGCGGCGCAGGTCCTCGACCGCGCGGGGGCCGGCGTGGATGGCGCCGAGCGCGTCCACCAGCACCACCTGCCGGTCGATGCGTGAGAAGTGATCGCGGAAGAAGGGGCGGACGACCTGGGACTTGTAGGCGTCGAAGCGGCGTTCCATCTCGCGCCAGAGGCTCTTGCGCGGGGCGCCGTCCTGCGGCGGCAGGGGCGCGAAGGTCAGCACGGGGCTGCCGGCCATTTCGCCGGGCAGCAGGAAGCGCCCCGGCGAACAGTCTGAAAAGCCCGCGTCGCGGGCGGCGTGCAGGCTGCGGGTGTAGGCCTCGGAAAGCTGGCGGGCGCGGGATTCCTCGAAGGGCGCCTTGGCGTCCTCGGCGCGGGCCATCTCGATGAATTTCGGCCCCTCGGGGCGGTGGTCGAGCCGGCCCAGCATGTCGGCGGACCAGGAGGCGTAGTCCTTGTCCATCAGCCCGAGGTCGAGCAGCCATTCGCCGGGGTAGTCGACGATGTCGATATGGATCACCCGCGGCCCCTGCAGGCCGGCGATGAGCCCGGTGGGGCGCACGCGCAGCGACAGGCGCAGTTCCGACACGGCGCGGGTGCTGTCGGGCCAGTGGGGCGTGCGTGCTGTGAGCGCGCCGAGATGGGTTTCGTAGTCGAAGCGCGGGATGGTGTCGTCGGGCTGCGGCTGCAGGTAGGCCGTGAGGATGCGGCCCTCGGTCTGGGCGGCGAGCTGCGGCATGCGCCCGCGGTCGAGCATGTTGGCCACCAACGAGGTAATGAAGACCGTCTTGCCCGCGCGCGACAGGCCCGTGACCCCGAGCCGGATCACCGGCTCGAAGAAGGTTTCGCTGACGGTGCCGGTGACGGTCTCCACGCCGCGGGTGAGCGTGTCGGCAAGCGTTCCGATGACCAAATGTCGTCCCCTTGTTCCCTTGAAGGGGGAAGATAGGGGTTCGGCGCGGTGGTGGCCAGAGGGGGTGGATTGCGCGGCGCGGCCTGGCAGGCTAGATCGCGCGCCATGCCAAGATACGCTCTTCTCGTGGAATACGACGGCACGCCGTTCTCCGGCTGGCAGCGGCAGGCAGATCAGCCCTCGGTCCAGGGCGCGATCGAAGCCGCGCTCGCCAAGCTGGAAAAGCGCGACCACACCATCGCCGCCGCCGGGCGGACGGATGCGGGCGTGCATGCGCGCGGGCAGGTGGCGCATTGCGATCTTGAGAAGGACTGGACACCCTTCCGGCTGTCCGAGGCGCTGAATTACCACCTGAAGCCCGCGCCGGTGGCGATACGGGACTGCGCCCTGGTGTCGGAGGACTGGCATGCGCGCTTTTCGGCGGTGGAGCGGCGGTATCTCTACCGCGTCCTGGTGCGGCGGGCGCCGCCGACGCTGGAAAAGCGGCAGGTCTGGCGGGTGCCGCACGAGCTCGACATCGAGGCGATGCGCGAAGGCGCGGCGCATCTGCTTGGGCACCATGATTTCACGACCTTCCGGTCGTCGATCTGCCAGGCGAAATCGCCGGTCAAGACCATGGACGAGGTGACGCTGACCGAGGTGGAGGGCTTTGCCGGGCGCGAGATCCACATCTTCCTGCGGGCGCGGTCCTTCCTCCACAATCAGGTGCGCTCCATCGTCGGCACGCTGGAGCGGGTTGGGGCTGGGGCCTGGGCGCCGGTGGACGTGAAGCATGCTCTGGAGGCGAAAAGCCGCGCCGCCTGCGGGCCGGTCTGTCCGCCGGACGGGCTGGCGCTCATGGGCGTGGGCTACCCGGACGATCCCTTCGCGCGCTGAGCGCGCTCAGCTGACGCCTTCGCGGACGGCGAGCGCGGTGAGGCGCTCGATCACCGGCTTCGGCACCTCGATCCGGTCGGGAAGCGCGGGCGCCTCGCCCTCGCCGGGCTCGACCCGCAGGCGGGTGGGCATGCCCGGGGCGTTTTCCAGCGTGGCCGCGCCGTGGGGGACGAGCCGCGCGTAGGCCAGCGCCAGTTCGGTGTCGTCGGGATGCAGGGTCAGCTCGATCGCCCCGCTCATGGCGCCCGAAGCGCGGCGCAGGTCCTCAAGCACCAGCGGCAGGCGCAGCACGGGGCTGTCGCCGCTGTCTCCCAGGGCGCGCACCACGGCCTGCGGGTTGCCGTCGTCGGCCAGATGGCGCGCGGCCGCGCGTCCGAAGAGCACGGCACTGTCGGTCGGAAACCCCGCGCCCTCGGCGGCACGGGTGGCAAGGTCGGTGAACTTTGCTGTGGTTTCGGTCATGGCGCCCGTCATCGGTTCCTGCTCTCTCGAAAAGGCCGGATGGTCCGGGGCGCACCCGGGCGTACCGGCCTCAGTCATATTGGAAACGACGCAGGGCGCGGAAAGTTTCGCACCGCGCCTCAGCCGCGCCCGCGGTAAGGTGCCACACCGGTTTCGGGGATCCAGACGCCGCCGGGGGCGGGGCCTGTCTGGTAGAAGACGTCGATGGGGATGCCGCCGCGCGGATACCAGTAACCGCCGATGCGCAGCCATTTCGGCGCCAGTAGGCTGGTCAGCCGCCGGGCGATGGAAATGGTGCAGTCCTCGTGGAAGGCGCCGTGGTTGCGGAACGATGTCAGGTAGAGCTTGAGCGACTTGCTCTCCACCAGCCACTCGCCCGGAAGGTAGTCGATAACCAGGTGGGCAAAGTCCGGCTGGCCGGTCATGGGACAGAGCGAGGTGAACTCGGGCGCGGTGAAGCGCACGCAGTAGTCCACGTCCGACTGCGGGTTCGGCACCCGTTCGAGCCGCGCTTCCTCGGGGGATTGCGGCTGCGGCGTGTCCCGGCCGAGCTGTTCGAGGCCGGAATAGATGTCGTCGCTCATGGCGTCTCCTTTGCAGGGGTGAAATTTGCAGGGGGGAATTTCCCGCTTGCCTTTGCGGCAGGTCGGTGTAGGGAAGGGCGCATGACACAGGGCCCCTTCATCCGACGAGCCTGATCTCGCATCTCCGTCCGCGCTTCCTGCGCGCGGCGCACGAAGGCCTGTGCCATACTCCCTGAAAACTTGACAGCCCCCCGTGCCCTTGGCACCCATTGGGCTTCCATTTCCCGAGGATAGCGACATGATCCCCTCCGTTCTGCCGACTTATTCCCGCGCCCCGCTCCGGTTCGAGAGCGGCGAAGGCAGCTGGCTGATCGAGGCGGACGGACGACGTTTCCTAGACATGGGTGCGGGCATCGCGGTGAATGCGCTCGGCCACGCCCACCCGGCGCTGGTCAAGGCGCTGACGGATCAGGCCAACAAGCTCTGGCATGTCTCGAACCTCTACGAGATCCCGCAACAGCAGGCGCTGGCCGACAAGCTGGTCGGGGCCAGCTTCGCCGACACGGTCTTCTTCACCAACTCCGGCACCGAAAGTGCCGAACTGGCGATCAAGATGGCCCGCAAGTACTGGTACGAGAAGGGCCAGACGGAAAAGACCGGCATCGTGACCTTCTCGGGCAGCTTTCACGGCCGGTCCAACGGCGCCATCGCCGCGGCGGGCTCCGAGAAGATGACCAAGGGCTTCGGCCCGCTGCTGCCGGGCTTCCACCACGTGGAATGGGGCGACACAGAGGGTCTGCACGCCGCCATCGACGACACGGTCGGCGCGATCATGGTCGAGCCGGTGCAGGGCGAGGGTGGCATCCGGGTCATGCCCGATGCCGAGCTCAAGGCCCTGCGCGCGCTCTGCGACGAGAAGGGCCTGCTGCTGGTGCTCGACGAGGTGCAGTGCGGCATGGGCCGGACGGGTCGGCTCTTCGCGCATGAATGGGCGGGCATCACCCCCGACATCATGATGGTGGCCAAGGGCATCGGCGGCGGCTTCCCGCTGGGCGCCGTGCTGGCCACGGCCGAGGCCGCCTCGGGCATGACGGCCGGAACGCATGGCTCCACTTATGGCGGCAACCCGCTGGGTTGCGCGGTGGGCTGCGCGGTCATGGATCACGTGGCCGAGCCTGCCTTCCTCGAGGAGGTCTCGCGCAAGGCGGGATTCCTGCGCCAGAAGCTCGAAGGGCTCGTCGCGGCGCATCCCGACATCTTCGAAGGCGTGCGCGGGATCGGCCTGATGATGGGCCTCAAGTGCCGCGTGGCGCCCGCCGACGTCGTGAAGGCTGGCTATGCCGCCGAGCTGATCACCGTGCCCGCCGCCGACAACGTGGTCCGCCTGCTGCCGCCGCTGACCATCTCCGAGGACGAGCTCGCCGAGGCCGTGACCCGTCTCGAAACCGCCGCCACCGCGCTGGAGCGCGAACCCGCCTGAAGCTTCTTCTTGGCTCAAATATTCCGGGGGAGTCGCGGCGCAGCCGCGGCGGGGGCAGAGCCCCCTCTTCGCGGGACCCCGACGGGACCCGCGCCCCCGCCCAGACGAAAAGAAAAACAGATGAACCATTTCCTCGACATCCATAAGACGCCCAGGGACGAGCTTCGGGCCATCCTCGACAGCGCGCGGAGCATGAAGGACACCCGCAACGGCCGTCCCAAGGCTGCGCCCGACGACGACCAGCCGCTGGCGGGCCGCATGGTGGCCCTGATCTTCGAGAAACCCTCGACCCGGACGCGCGTGAGCTTCGACGTGGGCGTACGCCAGATGGGCGGGCAGAGCATGGTGCTCTCGGGCAGCGAGATGCAGCTCGGCCATGGTGAGACCATCGCCGACACCGCCCGCGTGCTGTCGCGCTACGTCGATCTGATCATGATCCGGACCTTCGACGAAAGCGTGCTCGAGGAAATGGCGGAATACGCCACGGTGCCGGTGATCAACGGGCTGACCGACCGCACCCACCCCTGCCAGATCATGGCGGACCTGCTGACCTTCGAGGAGCACCGCGGGCCCATCAAGGGCAGGAAGGTGGTCTGGTCGGGCGACGGCAACAACGTCTGCTCGTCCTTCCTGCATGCCGCCGGGCAATTCGGCTTCGATTTCACCTTCACCGGACCGGTGCAACTCGACCCGGAAATGGAGTTCGTCGGCTGGGCCCGGAACCAGGGTGTCAACGTCACCATCGAGCGCGATGCGGCCAAGGCCGTGGAGGGCGCGGACCTGATCGTCACCGATACCTGGGTCTCGATGCATGACGCGCAAAGCGCCAAGGAGCGGCGGCACAACATGCTGCGGCCCTACCAGGTGAACGCGAAACTCATGGCGCAGGCCAAGCCGGACGCGCTTTTCATGCACTGCCTGCCCGCGCACCGCGAGGAAGAGGTGACCTCGGAGGTCATGGACGGGCCGAACTCGGTGGTCTGGGACGAGGCCGAGAACCGACTGCACGCGCAGAAGGCCGTCATGCGCTGGTGCCTCGGCGTCTGAGGGCGCACGGAGGGGGCTCTGCCCCCGTCGCGGCTGCGCCGCGACTCCCCCGGAATATTTGAGCCAAGAAGAAGCTCAGGCGGGCGGCGCCTGGTCGAAGATCATCGAGACCGGCTTGTGATCGCTCGTCATGGCGTATTTCGGCCGGGCCGAGGTGACGAGGTGGTGCACCTGGTGTTCGACCCGGCCCCCGCCGGGGCGGGCGAGGAAGGCGGCGCGGGTGCCGCGGTGGCTGCGGGTCATGGCCTGGGAGAAGAGGATGTGGTCCAGCAGGATGTGCGGATCGCGGCCGGGGTCGAGGGCGTCCTCGAAATGGACCGACCAGCGTTCGCCATCGGGCGCGTCGAAGAGCGCGTGGTTGAGAAAGCGCCGCGCGAAGAAGACGTCCCCCTGCAGCGCGCCGATGAGGTCGTGATAGAGGAAGCGGCGTTCGATGCGTTCCTTGCCGGGCCCGTCGTTGAGGTCGCCCAAGACCACGATCGCCGCGTCGGATTGCGCCTCGAAGCGTGCCTCGATGTAGTGGCGGACATCGGCAGCTTCGGTCGAGATCTTGACGCGGGCCTTGATGAGATCCGCCACCAGCCGCGGGTTCATCGCGAAGAAATCGGCGTCGCTGGCGTGACCCTCGACCCGGGCGTCGTTGTATTTGCTTTTCAGGTGGCAGCCGATCAGTTCGATCAGGCTGCCGCCGATCTCGGCCTGCAGGACCTGCGGATGGCGCCAGTGGGCGTGGGTTTCCGGGATGGAGAACTCCAGCCGCGCGTCGCTGTCGCCGGGATCTTCCCACTTCGGATAGGAGATCTCCCAGCGTCCGGCGCGGTGGGCGCCGCCCGAGGCGGCTTCGGTCAGCGCCTGCCAGCGGTCGAGGTGCAGCAGCTGGCCGGTGATGGGGCTCTCGTCCCGGACAAGGAACCAGAGCCATTGGCGACCCGTGAAGCTGTTGCCGCCCTTCATGCCGTAGGCCGCGTCGTCGCCGCGGGTGATCAGGCGGTAGCCGGGCGCGGTGCGGGCGAAGAACTCGGTGGCGCGCGCCTCGCCGCGCGGGCCTTCGGAGACAAGGAGAATGTCGGCCTCGAGCCGCGCGATTTCCTCGGTCACGGCCTCGGCGCGCGCCTCGGCGTGGCGCCTGCGGGTGGCGTCATCGTCCGAGAGGCGGTCGAGCAGCTTGTCGGCGTGTTCGAGGTTCCAGGAGGTGACCTTCAGGCTTTCCATCGCTCCGGTCCTTGTGCTGTCGGCTCCGGGACAGCCTAGCACGTCGGCGCCCTCGCCCGGAGGCGGGTTTTCCGGACCTCAGCGACCGCGCGGCTTGGCGCGCAGGGTCGGGTCGGCCTGTGTCGGATCCTCGGGCCAGGGGTGCTTGGGGTAGCGCGCGCGCATGTCCTTGCGCACGTCAGCGTAGGAGCCAGACCAGAAGCCTGGCAGGTCCATGGTGGTCTGCACGGCGCGTCCGGCGGGCGAAAGCAGCGTGACCCGCAGGGGCGTGTCGCCGACCTTCGGGTGGGTGGTCTGGCCGAAGAGCTCCTGCAGGCGCAGCTCTATCTCCGGGTGATCGCCCGAGTAGTCGATGGGTATCTCGCGCCCGAGCGGCGTGGTGAAGCGGCCCGGCACCATCCGGTCGAGCGCCTGCATCTGGCCGTAGTCGATGCGCGCGCGCAGAGCGGGCAGGGCGTCGAAGCGTTTCCAGTCGGCGGCGCTGCGCACGCCCGTGAGGAAGGGCAGGAGCCAGTCCTCGAGCGTCTCCATCAGTGTCTCGTCGTCCATGGGCGGCAGGTCGAGCCCGGCGTCGCGGCCGATGTCGACGCGCGCGCGCAGGCGCAGGGCGGCGGGTGCGAGGTTGAGGCCCAGTTCGCGGATGCCGTCGAGCATGGCGCGGGCCACGATGTCGTCCGGCGCTTCCTTCCAGATGCGGTCGTCGAGGGCGATGGCGCCGAAGCGCTCCTGCTGGCGGGCGCTCACGCGGCGGTCGCGGCGGGACCATTCACAGATGTCGTGCCAGGCGATCTGGCTGGCGAAAAGCTCACGCAACTCACCCTCGGACAGAGGGATGCACTGGCGGATGCGGGCCTCGCGCGGGTTGCCGTCGGTGTCGGTGACGACGATCAGGCGCGCCTGGCCCAGCGGGTCGGCCTCGGGCAGGACGGCGCCCTTGCCGCCCGAGAGCTGATAGCGCGGGGCGTCGCCCTTGCGGCGCAGCCCGACGCGGTCGGGGTAGGCGAGCGCCGCGTGCTGGGCGGGTGTCAGGCCGGCGCCGGCGGATTTCACCGTGCGGGCAAGGCGTTTCGCCTCGGCATTGATGCGTTTCGCCGCCTGCCGGTTCACGCCGTAGGGATGGCGGTCGTCGAAGCGGTTGGGATCGTTGATGGCCTCGAGCCGCAGCGTGAGGTCTGTGGGCGCATTTGTGAGCGGATCGCGATCGGACAAGAGCGCGGCCAGATCGGCGGCATCCGGGCCCGCCACGGCGCACATGTGGGCAAGGCGCGGATGGAGTGGCAGGCCGGCCAGCGCGCGGCCGTGGTCGGTGATGCGCTGCTCGGCGTCGAGCGCACCGAGCATGGTGAGCAGGACCTGCGCCTCGGCATAGGCCCCCTCGGGCGGTGGCGTGAGGAAGGGCAGCTGGTCGGGGGCGGCGCCCCAGGCGGCCAGTTCCAGGGCGAGGCCGGCGAGGTCGGCGGCCTCGATTTCGGCAGGGGGATAGGCGTGCAAAGCGCCTTCCTCGCCCTTCGACCAGAGACGGTAGGCGGTGCCGGGGGCGACGCGGCCGGCGCGGCCCGCACGCTGGGTGGCCTCGGCGCGGGTGACCTTTTCGGTGATCAGCCGCGACATGCCCGATCCGGGGTCGAAGCGGGCACGTCGGGCGCGGCCGCCGTCGACGACCACGCGGATGTCCTCAATGGTGAGCGAGGTTTCGGCGATGGATGTGGCGAGCACCAGCTTGCGGCCGGTCTTTTCCGGGCGGACGGCGGCCTGCTGGTCGGCGAAGGGAAGCGCGCCGTAGAGGGGGCGGAGCTGGACGTCCCTGGGCAGGCGGTTCTGCAGGGCGGAGGCGGTGCGGCGGATCTCGCTCTCGCCGGGGAGGAAGGCGAGGACACCGCCCTCGGTCTCCTGCAGGGCGGTGTGGATGAGGTCGGCCATGGCCTGCTCAAACCGCGTGCCCTTGCGCAGCGGTTGGTCGAGCCAGCGGGTGTCGACGGGGTAGCTGCGGCCCTCGGAGGTCACGCTGGGGGCGTCCATGAGGTCGGCCACGGGGCCCGCGTCGAGGGTGGCGGACATGGCGAGCAGGATCAGGTCCTCGCGCAGGGCGCCGGCAATCTCGAGGCAGAGGGCGAGGCCGAGGTCGGCGTTCAGCGAGCGTTCATGGAACTCGTCGAAGAGGACGGCCCCGACGCCGCTGAGTTCGGGGTCGGACTGGATCATGCGGGTGAGGATGCCCTCGGTGACCACCTCGATCCGGGTGGCTTTCGAGACCTTCGAGTCGCCCCGGATGCGGTAGCCGACGGTCTGGCCGAGGCTTTCGCCCAGCGTTTCGGCCATGCGGGCGGCGGCGGCGCGGGCGGCGAGGCGGCGGGGCTCCAGCATGAGGATGCGGCCCGTGACGAGGCCTGCGTCGAGCATGGCCAGCGGCACGCGGGTGGTCTTGCCGGCGCCGGGGGGCGCCTGCAGCACGGCGCGGCCCCGGGATTTCAGGGCCGCGAGAAGCTCGGGCAGGGCGTCTTCGATGGGCAGGCGACTCATGGCCGGGGTTATGGACCGGGGCGGGCCGCGGGGAAAGCGGGGAGGGTGTCCCGGGCCGGGACAGTTTGGCGGGTATCGAATTTCAATGGGTTACAGAGGCGGTTTTAACCGTCAGTTAGGAATGTCCCGTGCAACGGGGCCTCTCCCGCGGGGCGATTTCGGGGGACGGAGGTGCGGAATCCTGCGTTTGGCAGGTGTGCGGTCTGCTGCCGACGTCCTTGCCAAGCCCCCTCCCTAACCCTCCCCTAACAGGGGAGGGGACGGGCTGCGCGGATGACTGGCGTATCGCCCGGAGTGACCGCCTTTTCGGTCCCCAGGACTTTTGGCTCAGTGAGGGTTTCCGGGCGCTCCCGGTCTCCGACCCTTCCTCGCTGAAATCATGCCCCCGGCATGTTTTCCGGGCGCTCCTCGCCCCTCGCCCTATCCCTCTCCCCCGGGGGGGGAGAGGGGACCTGTTGCGCGAGTGGCAGGCGTTGCGCGCGTTCTTGCGGCGCGGCAGGCTTGGGTATTCACGACGGGAGAGATGCGATGGAGCGGGTGACGGGCGGGTGCCTTTGCGGGGCGGTGCGGATCGAGGCCGTGGGGCGGCCCGACAGGGTGGGGCTGTGCCATTGTCTCGACTGTCGCAAGCACCACGGGGCGCCGTTCTTTGTCGCGGCAGTGTTTGCGGAGGAGGCGGTGACGGTGACGGGCGAGGTCGGCAGCTATAAGGGCCGGGCGTTCTGCCCGGTCTGCGGGTCCTCGGTGTTTGCGCGTAGCGCGGGCGAGGTGGAGGTGCATCTGGGGGCGCTGGACGAGGTGGGCGTGTTCGTGCCGGACTACGAGCTCTGGATGGAGCGGCGGGAGCCGTGGTTGCCGGTCTTTCCGGGGGTGAAGGGGTATGCGCTAGACCGGTAGGGCGGGGCGTATGGCCCCAATCATTTTGGGGTGGAGCTCTCGCGTCGCCGCGCATGGCAGCCGCGCGCGGGGGCGATCCGGACCGCTGATCCCCTCGGTTTATGCCAGCAACCTCGAAAGACCTCGACACGAGGCGCCCAGCCTTACCAAATCGCCGCCGCGTGGGGGCGCGGCTGCGATGCGCGGCGGGGCTGATGTCCTTGATTCCGCGCAGGGGGCTTCGTGCGCGGTCCGAAGGCGTCCCGCGCGCTGGGCCAGCCGCACGCCAATGCTGGACCTCGGCGCCGCGTGCGGGCATCACTGTGACCATGGACACGAAAGACCTTGCAGAGCGGATTCTGAACGGCGAGCGGCGCGCGCTGGCGCGGGCCATCACGCTGGTGGAAAGCGGGCGCGCGGATCACCGGGCGCAGGCGCGGGAGCTTCTGGCGCATCTGCGCGGCCACGGGCGCGAGGCCCTGCGCGTGGGGCTGTCGGGCACGCCCGGCGTGGGCAAGTCCACCTTCATCGAGGCCTTCGGCATGATGCTCACCGGGCAGGGGCTGAAGGTGGCGGTGCTGGCGGTGGACCCGTCCTCGGCCCGCTCGGGCGGGTCGATCCTTGGCGACAAGACGCGGATGGAGCGGCTGAGCCGGGAGCGTAACGCCTTCATCCGGCCCTCGCCCGCGCAGTCTCACCTTGGCGGCGTTGCACGGCGGACGCGCGAGGCCATCGACCTCTGCGAGGCGGCGGGATTCGATGTGGTGCTGATCGAGACGGTGGGCGTGGGCCAGTCCGAGACGGTCGTGGCCGAAATGTCGGACCTGTTCCTGCTGCTGCTGGCGCCCGCCGGGGGCGACGAGCTGCAGGGCGTGAAGCGTGGGATCATGGAGATCGCGGACATGATCCTCGTGAACAAGGCCGACGGCGACCTGAAGGCCACGGCGCAGCGGACCTGCGCGGATTACGCGGGCGCGCTGCGGCTTTTGCGCAAGCGTCCGCAGGACCCGCAGGGTTTCCCCAAGGCGCTGACCGTGTCGGCGGTGGAGGAGGCGGGGCTCGAGGCCGCGTGGCAGGAAATGCAGGCGCTGGCCGACTGGCGGCGCGAGAGCGGGCATTTCGCGGCGCGGCGCGAGGGGCAGGCGCGCTACTGGTTCGAATCGGAGGTGCGGCAGGGGCTTCTGGCGCGGCTCGAGACCAAGCGGGCGCGTGCCGCCATGGCGGATCTGGCCGAGGAGGTCGCCGCGGGGCGGCTTGGCGCGGCGGAAGCGGCACAGGAGATGCTGGAACATCACCTCGATGCGGTCATGCCGGGGCTTGACGCTGCCGCGTCCGGGGCTTAATAGCCGCAGAACGAAATTCCGGGGCGCCGCGTGCGCCCCTTGATATTGGCGGACCCATCATCCGCCCCGAGACTGATGAGGAAACCCCATGTCGCGTGTCTGCGAACTGACCGGTAAGGGCCCGATGGTTGGCAACAATGTCAGCCACGCCAACAACAAGACCAAGCGCCGTTTCATGCCGAACCTGAACGACGTGACGCTGCAGTCCGAGGCCCTCGGCCGCGGCATCAAGCTGCGTATCTCGGCATCCGCGCTGCGCTCCGTCGACCACCGCGGTGGTCTCGACAAGTTCCTCGCCAAGGCGAAGGACGCCGAGCTGAGCGAGCGTGCGCTGAAGGTCAAGAAAGAGATCATGAAAGCGGCGACGGCCGCGGCCTGATTTCGCTTTCATTGCAAGGTTTTGCAGCCCCGTCGCCTGTTGGTGGCGGGGCTGTTTCCTTTTGCCGCGTTGAGCGCGCCAGCCTCGCGCGCGAGGCAGGGCGCGGACCCAAGGAGACGCCCATGCCCCGCCCCCTGATGCTTGCCGCAGCACTGATTCTGAGCGCCGCCCCGGCGCTGGCCGAGATCACCGTCAGCGACGCCTACGCGCGCGCCTCGCGACCCGATGCGCCCACGGGCGCGGCCTTCATGGTGATCGAAAACGATGGGGATGCGGACGACCGGCTGGTGGGTGTCAGTTCCGACGCGGCGGCCCGGGTCGGCCTGCACACCCATGTCGCGGGCGACGGCGGCGTGATGCGCATGCGCGAGGCCGAGGACGGATTCGCGATTCCCGCCGGGGGTCGCCACGCGCTGGAACGCGGCGGCGATCACGTGATGTTTATGGGGCTTTCGCAGCCTTTCGAGCCCGGCGCCACCGTGCCCGTTGTGCTGGAGTTCGAGAAGGCTGGCGAGATCCGCGTCGAGATCCCGGTCGACCTCGACCGCTGAGGCTCAGACCCCGCGCGAGAGGATCTCGGAGACCCAGGCCGGCACCGTGGCGCTGGCAGGCCCCAGCCGGTGCACGTCGAAGGTGCCCGAGACATCGGTGCTTTCGAGATTGATCTCGACGGTCCGCGCCCCGAAGAGCCTGGCCTCCTGCACGAAGCCGGCGGCGGGGTAGACCTGCCCCGAGGTGCCGATGGCCACGAAGACCTCGCAATCCTGGATGTGCTCGCCGATGTCCTCGAGATGGTAGGGGTATTCCCCGAACCAGACCACGTCCGGCCGCCCGGCAGGCGCCCCGCATTCGGGGCAGGGCTCTTGCGCGGACATCTCCATCGGCGCGGGCCAGCGGTGGTCGCAGACCCCGCAGAGCGCCTGGTCGAGTTGTCCGTGCATGTGGATGGGCTGCGCCCCCGCCTTTTCCAGCAGCCCGTCGACGTTCTGCGTCACCAGAACCACGCGGTCGGGCCAGGCCTGCTGAAGCTCGGCCAGCGCCTTGTGCGCGGCGTTGGGCTCGGCCTTGGCCGCCTGCTGGCGGCGGGCGTTGTAGAAGGCCTGCACGGTCTCGGGGTCGCGGGCGAAGGCCTCGGGCGTGGCGATGTCCTGGAGGCGGTACTGCTCCCAGAGTCCGCCCGCGTCGCGAAAGGTGCCGAGGCCGCTTTCGGCCGAAAGCCCCGCACCGGTGAGAATGACGATCTTGCCTGACATTCCCTCAGGCTGTCATTCCTGACAGCCAAGCGCAATCCGGGGGGATCACGGCGCGCGGCGCAGCAGGTAGGTGTCCATTATCCAACCGTGCTGAAGCCGTGCCTCGGCCCGGGTGCGCTGGATGCGCGGCCCGGCCTCGGACAGCGGCCCGTGATCGAGCAGCTGTTCCGGCATGCCAAGAAAGGCCCCCCACCAGATGTGGAGGCCTTCGGGGCCCAGCGTCGAAAAACTGCACTCCCCGTCCAGCATGACCACCAGCGTCTCGGCCCCCTCGGGCCAGCCGAAATCGCGCAGCCGGCGCCCGGTGGTGACGGTCACGGCGCCGTTCACCGTGTTGAAGGGAATCGCATGTGCGGCGGTCAGGGCCTGCAGGGCGGTGACGCCGGGCAGGACCCGGATCTTCGGGGCCGGAGACAGCCTGCCCGCGATTCGCAGCGTGCTGTCGTAAAGCCCCGGATCGCCCCAGACCAGCAGCGCCACGGGCCCCTGCGGGGCGGCGCGCTCAATGGCCACCTTCCAGCGGCGGGCGATCTCGTCGTGCCATGCCGCGACGCGCTGCTGGTAGGGCAGGCTTTCGTCGCGCACCGGCATGTCGAACTCGGCCACGTTGGCGGTCGCACC
This sequence comes from Allosediminivita pacifica, assembly GCF_003054175.1. GTDB lineage: Bacteria > Pseudomonadota > Alphaproteobacteria > Rhodobacterales > Rhodobacteraceae > Allosediminivita > Allosediminivita pacifica. The sequence continues at coordinate 112,204 of NZ_QBKN01000002.1, read as the reverse complement.
GGCCTGCGATATGATCGCGTGGCGCAGGTGGGCGAGGTCGTCCTTGCCCGGGCCCTTGCGGGGGATGAGGATCAGGTCGGCCTCGCGTAGCGCCTGCTGCCCCTCGAGCGTGACATGCCCGGGTGATCCGGTGCCGATGCCGATCAGCCAGAGCTCAGTCAAAGCCCTCTCCCAGCTCGGCCAGCGGCCCGTAGAGGATCAGCGCGGGCTTGGTGCCGATCTCCTGCGACAGCTTCTCGGCCAGCCCCGCCACCGTGTCGCGGCTGAGGGCCTGATCCTCGGTGCCCACGGCCTCGGCCAGAAGGGCGGGCGTGTCACGCGGCAGCCCGTGGTCAAACAGCATCTCGGCGAGCTTCGGAAAGGTCCGTTTGCCCATGAAGACCACGGTCGAGGCCAGCGGATCGGCAAGCGAGGGCACGTGGATGTCGTCGGGCAGGACACCGCCCGCGTCGTGGCCGGTTACGAACTGCACGCGCCGCGCGGTCAGCCGCCGGGTGAGCGGGATGCCCGCCGCGGCGGCGGCGGCCACGGCCGATGGCACGCCGGGGACGATCTCGTAGGGGATGCCCGCCTCGCGCAGGGCGACGAGCTCCTCCTCGAGCCGTCCGAAAAGCCCGCTGTCGCCGGACTTGAGCCGGACCACCCGGCCCCCGTCGCGGGCGTAATCCACCAGCAGGCGGCTCACGTGGTGCTGTCGGGGCGAGGGGCGGCCCGCCCGCTTGCCCACGCCCACGAGGTCGGCGCCAGCCCGCGCATGGGTCAGGATCGGCCCCGACGACAGGTCGTCGAACAGCACCGCGTCGGCGCGCTTCAGCCGGTCCACGGCCTTGAGGGTCAGCAGTTCCGGATCGCCCGGGCCGCTGCCGACGAAGCTCACGAAGCCGCTCATGACAGGTCCTCCGCGATCAGGTGGAAGAAGGTGCCGGTGACGCGGCCGCGGTGCGATCCGGTCTCGGGCACCGGGTTGCCGTCGGCGTCGCTGACCTGCGCCAGCGGCGCGTCGGGCTGGTCGAGGATGGTCGAGTAGTGGAACTCGTGCCCGCGCAGGGCGGCGCCGGTGTCGCGCCCGGGCATGGGGGCCTGCAGCACGGCGCGGCGGTAGCCGAGGTGGAACTTGCGCTTCTCGTAGGAGGTCACGAGGCCCAGCAGGCCCGCCATCTCGTGCCGGGTGCCCTCCTTGTCGATGAGCGCCTCACCCAGCGCCATGTAGCCGCCGCATTCGCCGTGCACGGGCCGGGTTTCGGCAAAGCGGCGCAGCCCGTCGCGGAAGGTGCGCGCGGCGGCGAGCTTTCCTGCGTGCAGCTCCGGATAGCCGCCGGGCAGCCAGGCGAGGTCGGCGCTGTCGTCCGGCGCCTCGTCGGCGATCGGCGAGAAGGTCAGGATCTCGGCCCCCGCCGCCTGCCAGCCCTCCAGCAGGTGCGGGTAGGTGAAGGAAAAGGCGGCGTCGCGGGCAATTGCGATGCGCTGGGCGGGCGGCAGGGGCAGCGTGCCCTGCTCGTCGCCGCTGCCCGAGGCCGCGGCGCGAATGGCAGACAGGTCCACATGGTCGCGCAGGAAGTCGGCATAGCCCGCGATGGCGGCGTCGAGGTCGGGATGCTCCACCGCCTGGATCAGGCCGAGGTGGCGTTCCGGCAGGGTCAGGTCGCCGCGCCGGGGCAGCACGCCCAGCACCGGCAGGCCCGCGCGCTCCATCCCCAGCCGGGTCAGCCGCTCGTGCCGGGGCGAGGCCACGCGGTTCAGTATCACGCCCGCGAAGGACAGGTCCGGCATGTACTGGCGGAACCCCAGCGCCGTGGCCGCCGCCGACTGCGCCTGTCCGCCCACGTCCAGCACCAGCACCACCGGCCAGCCCATGCGCCGCGCCGTTTCGGCCGACGACCCGAACCCCGCGCGCCCCTCGGTGGCGACCCCGTCGTAGAGCCCCATGGACCCTTCGGCGAGGCAGATGTCGGCGCCCTCGGCCCGCGCCGCGATGGCGGAAAGCAGCGCATTCTCCATCGCCCAGGTGTCGAGGTTGAACGACGCCCGCCCCGAGGCCGCGAGGTGGAAGGCCGGGTCGATGTAGTCGGGGCCGGACTTGAAGGGCTGAACACTCAACCCCTCGTCGGCCAGCGCCCGCAATAGGCCCAGCATGACGGTGGTCTTGCCGGTCCCGGAGGAGGGCGCGGAAACTAGAAGCCCCGGTGGCATCTTCATGCGTGTGCCCCCGCTTCTTCTTGGCAGAAATACTCCGGGGGAGTCCGCGGCGCAGCCGCGGGCGGGGGCAGAGCCCCCTCAGACCCGTGCCAGACCAACACGACCTCAGTCATCGCCGGGCTGCCAGTCTGCCCAGGGGCTCTCGGCGCTTTGCGGGCGGTAGCGGCGGTCGTAGTCGGGCGCGTAGAGACGGCTTTCGGCAAAGCCCTCGCGGCCCAGCACCGGCCCCACGAGGATCAGCGCGGTGCGCGTCACCGCAGGGTCGAGCTCCGCCTCCACCCGGCCGAGGGTCGAGCGCAGGATGCTCTCGTCGGGCCAGCTCGCGCGGTGCACGACGGCCACGGGGCAGTCGGCGCCGTAGTGGGGCGTCAGCTCCTCGACCACGCGGGGCAGTTGGCCGATGGCGAGGTGCAGGGCGAGCGTGGCGCCGGTCCGGGCGAAGTTCGGCAGGCTCTCGCCCTCGGGCATGGTGGTGGCGCGGCCGGAAACCCGCGTCAGCACCACCGACTGGCCGAGGCCGGGTAGCGTGAGTTCCGCGCCGAGGGCCGCGGCGGTGGCGGAGAACGAGGGCACGCCCGGCGTGACCGTGTAGGGGATCTCCAGCGCCTCGAGCCGGCGGATCTGTTCGCCCATGGCCGACCAGACCGACATGTCGCCGGAATGCAGCCGGGCGACGTCGTGGCCCGCGGCATCGGCGGCCTCGATTTCCGCCATGATCCGGTCGAGGTCGAGCGAGGCGGTGTTCACCACCTTCGCGCCTTCGGGGCAGTGCTCCAGAACCGCCTCGGGCACCAGAGAGCCTGCGTAGAGGCAGACCGGGCAGGCGGCGATGATGTCGCGGCCGCGCAGGGTCAGAAGGTCGGGGGCGCCCGGTCCGGCGCCTATGAAATGAACGGTCATGTCTCTGTCCCCCTTGCCAGCGCGCAGGTGGCGCAGCGGTCTTGCGAGATCGCCCTGGGTGCCAGGAGCGTGGCGCCGGGGCCGGCGGCGGCCAGCGCCGCGGCCTCGGCCACGCTGCCGGTGCCGCGCGCGGCGGCGGAGGCGGGCGATCGTGTTGCGGTGGTCTGCGCGGTGAGGCGCGCGGTGTCAATTGCCACGACGGGCAGGTGTTGCGCCGCGGCAAAGCGCCGGAAGAGCGGCGTCTGCGCCTTGTCCTCGGGCGCGGCCAACGCCTGCGGCGTGGCGCCCGCGCGGGCGAGCGCGTCGGCGAGGCTGGCTTCGGTGGCTGCCGACCTGAACCCGAACCCGGCGACGATCACAGCGTGACGCTCCATTGCACCACCGGGTAGGCGGCCTTCCAGGCCTTGCGGGGGCCAAGCGGCGCGGCCTCGGACAGGTCCAGCCGCAGGAGCGTGCCGCCAAGGCGGGCCTGCGCCGCGACAAGCAGCGCCTCGCTGTCGAGCGTGACGGCGTTGGCGACGAGGCGCGTGCCCTTCGGCAGGGCGGTCAGCCGGTCGAGCAGCGCCTGCGAGAGGCCACCGCCGACAAAGACCGCGTCGGGCGGGGCCAAGCCTTCGAGCGCCCCGGGCGCGCTGCCCTCGACGATGCGCAGGCGGTCCTGCCCGAGGCTGGCGGCGTTGCGGGCGATGAGCGCGCGGCGGTCCTCGCGGGGCTCCACGGTCGTGGCCTGCGTGGTCGGGTGGCTCAGCAGCCATTCCACCGCCACGCTGCCCGAGCCGCCGCCCACGTCCCAGAGGTGTTCCCCGGGGCGCGGTGCCAGCGCCGAGAGCGTGAGTGCCCGCACCGGGCGCTTGGTCATGGTGCCGTCGGTCTCGAAGGTGTCGTCGGGCAGGCCCGAGGCCTGCGGCAGGGCCGGGCCGCCCGCCGGTTCGATGGCGACGCAGACGGGCGCGCCGTGGGTGCCCTGCGGGCCGTCGGCGCGGCAGGTGTTCACGTGTTCGCGGGGGCCGCCGAGCGCCTCCATCACGTGCAGCGTGGACGCGCCGAAGCCGAGGCCCGAGAGGTAGTCGGCCAGCAGCGCGACCGCTGCGCCGTCACGCAGCAGGACGATCATGTTTTGACCGGGGGCGAGATGCGGGCGCAGGCGCGACAGCGGGGCCGCGTGCAGGCCGAGGCATGTGGTCCGGTCGAGCGGCCAGCCCAGACGTGCGGCGGCGAGCGAAAAGGTCGAGGGGCCGGGCAGGGCGCGCCATTCGTGGGGCGCGAACTCGCGCGCGATGACGCTGCCCGCGCCGAACCAGAAGGGATCGCCCGAGGCGAGTACGACGGTGCGTCGCCCGGTCAGCTCCTTGAGCAGGGGCAGGCCTTCGGCGAAGGGCACGGGCCATGCGATGCGCTCAGCCCCGGTCTCGGGGATCAGCGAGAGGTGGCGGGTGGGGGCCATGACGACCTCGGCGGCATCGAGCGCCGCGCGGCTTGCGGCGGGCAGGCCGTCCGGTCCATCTTCGCCCAGACCGACGATGGTGAGCCAGGGGGCGTCAGGCATGGAAGAGGCGGGCATGGCAGAGAATATCCTGATCCTTGGCGGCACGACCGAGGCCACGGCGCTGGCGCGGCTCATGGCCGAGCGGGGCCTGCGGGCCACCGTGTCTCTGGCCGGCCGTGTGGCGCGGCCCGCGCGCCAGCCGCTGCCCCTGCGGGTGGGCGGCTTTGGCGGTGTCGCGGGGTTGGTGGCCTACCTGCGCGCCGAGCGCGTGAGCTACGTCGTGGATGCCACGCACCCCTTTGCCGCGCAGATGAGTGCCAATGCCGTGGTGGCCTGCGCAGAGGCCGGCGTGCCGCTGGTGGCGCTGACCCGGCCCCCGTGGGAGGCGCAGGCGGGCGACGACTGGCACCGCGTGCCCGACATGGCGGGCGCGGTCGCGGCGCTCGATGGCGCGCGCCGGAACGTGATGCTGGCGGTGGGGCGGATGCACTTGCAGGACTTCGCCGCGAACCCGCAGCATCGCTACCTGCTGCGCCTCGTGGACGAACCAGACGGACCGCTGCCCTTCCCCGACTGCGAGGTCGTGGTGGATCGCGGGCCCTTCACCGAGGAAGGCGACCGCGCGCTCATGCGGCGTTTCGGGGCCGAGGTGGTCGTGTCCAAGAACGCGGGCGGCAGCGGCGCGCGGGCCAAGATCGACGCGGCGCGGGCGCTGGGCCTGCCCGTGGTGATGATCGACCGGCCGGCGATCCCGGCGCGGCCCGAGCTGTCCAGCCCGCAGGAGGTGCTGGACAGGGTGGTTCATTCCGGCACGGACCTTGGCGTGTAGACGAAGGGCGCGCCCTGCCGCAGGATCATGCGGGTCTGGGAAGACCCCACGAGCACCACGGTGCGCATGTCGGCCATCTCGGGCGTGGCGTCGCGCAAGCGGACCACGCGGATTTCCTCCTCCGGGGTCGAGACGGCGCGCGCGAAGATCAGCAGGCGGCGCGGTTCGCAGGTTTCCTCAAGGATCTCCAGCACGCGGGCAAAGCCCTCGGGGCGGGACTTGCTGCGGGGGTTGTAGAAGGCCATGGCGAAATCGCCGAGCGCGGCAAAGCGCAGGCGCTTCTCGATCAGGTCCCAGGGCTTGAGATTGTCGCTGAGGTTGATGGCGCAGAAGTCGTGGCCGAGCGGCGCGCCTGCGCGGGCGGCGGCGGCGAGCATGGCGGTGATGCCGGGCAGTACGCGGATGTCGAGATCGCGCCACATGGGTTCGCCGTGTTCCACCGCCTCGAACACGGCCGAGGCCATGGCGAAGACGCCGGGGTCGCCGGAGCTGACCACCACGACGCGGCGGCCGTCGCTGGCCATCCGGAGCGCGTGCTGGGCGCGGTCGAGCTCGACCCGGTTGTCGCTTTCGTGCAGCGTCAGGCCTTCGCGCGGGGCGATGCGGCGCACGTAGGGGATGTAGCCGACCACGTCCGTGGCCTCGTCGATGGCCTGCTGCACCTCGGGCGTCACGAGGTCATCGGCCCCGGGGCCGAGGCCGGCGATGGTGACCCTGCCGGTCATGGGCGGCGGCCTTCGCCGTGGACGATAATGATCGAGAAGTAGGGCGAACTGCGCTCGTCCGCCTCGGACAGCGGCAGGACGGTCTGGCCGTCCATGCTGGCGTATTCCACCAGCCACGCGCGGTCGAGTTTGCCCGCCTGTTCCAGCGCGGCGCGCACGCGGGGCAGGTTTCGGCCGATCTTCATGATGACCAGCGCGTCGGCAGCCTCCATCCGGTGGACGAGTTCGTCCTGCGGCAGGGTGGCCATGAGCACGCTCATGACGTCGTCGCCCCATGTCACCGGGCTGCCGGTGGCGGTCCAGGCGGCGGACATGCCGGTGATGGCGGGGACGACGTGGACCGGCACCTCGGCGCGCAGGCGCGTGTAGAGGTGCATGAAGGAGCCGTAGAAGAAGGGGTCGCCCTCGCAGAGCACCACGGGGCTTTCGCCCGCCTCGGCCAGCGCACGCAGGTGGGCGGTGCAGTCGGCGTAGAAGGCCGAGAGCATGTTGTTGTAGCGCGGGTCCGAGAAGGGGATTTCCGTCGTCACGGGGTATTCCATGGCGAATTCGACGGCATCCTCGGGGATCATCCCCTCGACGATGCTGCGGGCGCGACCGGGGCGGCCCGCCTTGCGGAAAAAGGCCACGTGGCGGGCGCCCCGCACCAGCCGGTCGGCCTTGACGCTCATGAGCTCGGGGTCGCCGGGGCCGAGGCCGACGCCGTAGACGGTGCCGAGGGGGGAGATCCGGTTCATTCGGCGCGGCTCGCGATGGCGTTGATGGCGGCGACGGTGATCGCGCTGCCGCCCAGGCGCCCCTCGACGATCAGCGAGGGGACGGGGTTGGCCTCCCACAGCGCGTCCTTGGATTCGCGCGCGCCGACGAAGCCCACGGGGCAGCCGATGATGGCGGCAGGGCGCGGGCAGGCGGGGTCCTCGAGCATTTCCAGCAGGTGGAAAAGCGCCGTGGGCGCGTTGCCGATGGCCACCAGCGCGCCTTCGAGGCGGGGCCGCCAGAGTTCGAGCGCGGCGGCGGAACGCGTGGTTTTCAGCTTGGCGGCGAGGTCGGGGACCTCCGGGTCGCGCAGGGTGCAGATGACGTCGTTGTCGGCGGGCAGGCGCTTGCGGGTGACGCCCTCGCTGACCATGAAGGCATCGCAGAAGATCGGCGCGCCATTCGTCAGCGCCTCGCGTGCGGCGCGGACCATGCCGGTTGCCACCTTCACGTCCCGTTCGAGCCCCACGAGGCCCGCGGCGTGGATCATGCGGACGACGACCTGCTCTTCCTCCGCGTCGAAGCGGTCGAGTTCGGCCTCGGCCCGGATGGTGGCGAAGGATTGCGCGTAGATCGCGGCGCCGTCGGTTTCGTATTCGTAGGGCATGGGCTTACTCGAAGAGCGTCAGGGCCTCGGCCTCGGTCAGGCCGGATTGGGCGGGGTCATCCCACGGGGCGCCCTTGCGGACAAGGTCAAAGCCGCCCGCGCGCCCGGTGAGCGTGACATCGGCGGCGCGCGGCAGGGCGCAGCCCTTGGCGCAGCCGGAGACGTGCAGCGTGGTGTTTTCGGGGAGGCGTGCCGCCAGTTGCGTGGCAAGCCGGCGGGTTGGCGCCTCGGCCTGCGGGCAGAGCGGGGCACCGGGGCAGGCGTGGGCGCGCAGGCGCGGATCGCCGGGCGCGGTGACGAAGTCTCGGGTGGTGGTGCTGGCCCCTTGGAGCAGGAAGAGCCGGTCGGTGGTGACGCGCAGGCCGGTGGCGGATGTGTCGGTCATCAGCGCTGCCAGAGCGCCGGCGTCGATGGCGCCGAAGGGCGCACCGAGGATCTGGCCCGCTGCGGTTTCGCCGGGTTGCAGGGATGCTGCCTGCGGGCGGGGCGCGGCCTGCTGCCATGCCTCGGGCAGGGGCGTGGTGCGCAGGTGGCGCGCCATGCGGCCATTGGCCGGGCCGCCGGTGTCGATGAACCAATGCGTCAGCTCGATCAGCGCCGGAATGGCCGTGGCCTCGCTCACCGGGCGGCCCTTGTCGGCCCCGTCGGCCCGCAGGATCAGGCCGTCCGCGCCCAGCTCGAAGCGGAAATCGGCAGAGGCCCCGGCAAGCCGCCCAGCAGCCCCGGTGTCCACGGCAAAACCCATCTTGGCTGGCAGCGGGGGCAGGTCCGACAGGGCACCGGTCAGCGCCCTGCCAAGCCGGTGCGACAGGTCGCCGTCGACCCAGTCGAGCGGCATCAGGATGTTGCGCCGGGATTCGAGCGCGGGATCGGCGTCGAGCAGCCCCGCTTCGTTCAGCCCCTGCAACAGCGGCTCGTGATCGCCCTCGGCCACGCCGCGCACCTGCAGATTGGCGCGGGTGGTGAGGTCGAGCGTGCCGATGCCGTAGCGCGTGGCCAGATCGCAGAGGGCGGTCACCTGCGCGGGCGTCAGCGCCCCCAGCGGCGGGCGCACGCGCACCACCAGACCGTCGCCCGACATCATCGGACGGTGGGCTCCGGGGCACCATCCCTTGATCTTCGGCTCCCTGACTTGTGGCGCGCTCATTGTGCGGCCTCCAGCCCGGCGAGGATCGAGTTGCGCCGCGATTGCCAGAGGCCCGCGGCGTGCAGCTCGGCAAAGCGCGCCATCATGGCGGCATGGGCCTCGGGGTTCTCCTGTTCGAGGAAATCGGCGGTCTCGGCGTCGCCCAGCGTCGCCTCGTAATAGAGGTCGAAGAGATGCGCCGGCACCACGCCCGCAAGCTGCGCGAAGGCGGCCATGTTTTCCAGCGTCGCCGCGATCTCGGCCGCGCCGCGGAAGCCGTGCCGCCGCATGCCCGCGATCCAGGCCGGATGCGCGGCGCGTGCTTGCACGACGCGGGCGATTTCCTCGGTCAGGGGCCGGGCGCGGGGGCGCGACGGATCGGTGTTGTCGAGGTGGTAAAGCGCGGCCTTGCCGCCCGTCACGCCCTGTGCTGCGGCAAAGCCCGCCTCGTGGCTGGCGTAGTCCTCGGCCAGCAGCAGGTCGGTTTCGGGAAGATCCTGAAGATGCACGAAGCTGTCGGCACGGGCCACGCGGTCGCGCAGCCCCTGCGGGTCGCGGATAGCCCCCTCGCCGTCGAGCGCCCAAGACGAGGCGGCAAGCCAGGCCTCGCCCGCCGCGCGGCGGCCCTCCTCGGAATAATCCGTCAGCTGCGGCCCCATGCCGAGCCCGTAGCTGCCCGGCGCCGGCCCGTAGACGCGCGCGCCCTCCTGTCCCACGTAGGGGTTCCAGTCCGAGGCCTCTTCACGGGCGGCAAGCGTGCGCACGGCCTGCGCGAAAAGCCCCGAGAGCGTGGGGAAGACATCGCGGAACAGCCCCGAGACGCGCAGCGTCACGTCGATGCGCGGGCGGTCCATCTCGGCCAGCGGGGTGACCTCGATGCCGCTCACCCGTTCCGATCCCTCGTCCCAGACCGGTTTCACGCCCAGCAGCGCCAGCGCCATGGCGAATTCCTCGCCCGCGGTGCGCATGGTGGCCGAGCCCCAGAGATCGACGATCAGCCCGCGCGGCCAGTCGCCCTCTTCCTGCAGGTGCGAGCGCACCAGCTCGTCGGCGAGCGCCACGCCCTGCGCGTAGGCGTTGCGCGTGGGCACCGAGCGCGGGTCGGTGGCAAAGAGGTTGCGCCCCGTGGGCAGCACGTCGCCGCGGCCCCGGTAGGGCGAGCCCGACGGCCCCGGCGCAATGCGGTGGCCGTTCAGCGCGTCGATCAGCGCGCGCCGTTCGCTGGCCGCAGCGGTGGCGCCGTCGAAGGCCTCCTGCCTCTCGGGGGGGCGACCCCAGACGTGCAGCCCTTCGCCGAAGAAGCTGTCCTTCACGTCGCAGACGAAACGGTCGATGCGGGTGATGGCCTCGGCCTCGCAGGTGGCGTGGTCGATGCCCAGATCGCCCTCGACACCCAGTGCGCGTGCCTCGTCGCGGATGTCGGCCTGCAGCCGGTCGCGCCGCCGCGGGTCGAGCCCGTCAGCGTTGGAGAACTCGTCCAGCAGCGCCTCGAGCCGCGACAGCCGCTCGGGCGTGCCGGATCGTTTCAGCGGCGGCGGGACGTGGCCCAGCGTCATCGCGCCGATGCGCCGCTTGGCCTGTGCCGCCTCGCCTGGATCGTTGACGATGAAGGGATAAAGCACCGGCAGCGCACCGGTCAGTGCCTCGGGCCAGCAGGCCTGCGACAGCGCCACGGCCTTGCCCGGCAGCCATTCCAGCGTGCCATGCGCGCCGATGTGGATGAGCGCATCGGTTTGCTGCTGAAGCCAGAGGTAGAAAGCCACGTAGGCGTGGCGCGGCGTGCGCGAGAGGTCGTGGTAGTCATCGTCGCGCGCCTCGGGCGTGCCGCGCTCGGGTTGGAGCGCGACAACCGCCCTGCCGCGCATGACAAGGCGGAAGGTGAACCCCTCCTCCGTGGCCTCGGGGTCCGCCTCGGGCGGCCCCCAGCTTGCCTGCAGATCCTCCCGCAGGCTCTGCGGCAGGCGGTCGAGCGCCGCGCGATAGTCCGCCATGGGCCAGTGATGCCGCGCGCCGGCCAGATCCCCGGGCGTCAGGCCCGTCTCCACCGCATGGCCGTCTTCGGCAAGATCCGACAGGATCGCCTCCGCCGAGGCCAGCGCGTCGAGCCCCACGGCATGGGCCATGTTCCAGTCGCGCCCGGGATAGGTCGACAGCACCAGCGCCAGCCGCCGCTCCGCCGCGGGGGTGACCGACAGGCGATGCCAGCCCGCCACCCGATCGGCCACGGCCTCCACCCGGTCCATCTCGGCGGCGTGCACGTAGCGCGAGAATTGCAGGTCCGTATCACGCACCTCCGGTGCCTTGAACGAAGTCACGCCCGCGAAGAGCCGCCCGTCCACCTCCGGCAGCACCACATGCATGGCGAGATCGGCGGGCGACAGCCCCCGCTCGGCACCCTCCCAGGCCTCACGCGTCGAGGTGGCCAGCGCCACCTGGAAGACCGGGCAGCCCGCCGCATCCAAAGGCGAGCGCCCGCTGTCGCCGCGCCCGGAAAAGGCGGTGGCGTTCACGATCACCGAAGGTGCCAGGTGCGCCACCTGCCGCTCCAGCCAGCCCGCCGCTTCCGGCGCCTTGAGCGAGGGGGCAAACAGCCCCAGCACCGCAAACCCCCGCGCCCGCAATGCCTCGAACAGCGCCTCCACCGTCCCCAGATCCGCCGCCACGAGGTAGGAGCGGTAGAAGACCACAAGCGCCAGCGGCTTCTTCTTGGCAGAAATACTCTCGGGGGGGCGGGCCGCAGGCCCGTGGGGGGCAGACGGCCCCCCTCCGACGCGGTCGGCCAGCGCGACGACCGGGCAGCTCACCCCGTCCTCGGGCGTCCAGGCGCCCACCTGCGGCAGCACCTTGGCGCCGCGCACGGGGCCCGCGTAAAGACCCGAGGCCAGCGCCATCTGCGCCAGCGCCGCCTGCGCGGCCACGGCGCCCCCGGTGTCGCAAAGCTGCGCCAGCCGGTGCAGGGTCGAGGCGGGCAGGGTCGAAATCTCGTCGAGGCGCGGATCGGGGCGGCCGTCGGCGGGCAGGACCGCAAGCGCGATGCCTTTCTCGCGGGCAAGCGCCGCCACCTGCTGAAGCCCGTAGGACCAGTAGGGCATGCCGCCGATCAGGCGGATCAGGATGCCGGTGGCGCCCGACAGCGTGTTCTCGACGTAGGTGTCCACCGACAGCGGGTGCTTCAGCGCCGCGATATTGGCGAGCCGCAGCGTGGGCATCCGCCCCTCGCGGCCGCCGCCGCGTTCCCAGCCTGCCGCGAAGGCCCCGAGGTCGGAATCCGAGAAGGACAGCACCACCAGATCCGCGGGCGTCTGCCCCAGATCGGTGGGGGTCTCGGTTTCCTCGAGCCCGTGGCTTTCGCGGAAGACGACGTGCATGGGCTTACTCGGCGGCCTCGCGCGCGGGGTTCAGGATGGCGGCGATGGCGGCGGGATCGACGTCGTCGTGCTCGGCGATCACGACAAGCCGCCCGGCACGGTCCTCGCCCGGTTTCCACGGTCGGTCGTACTGGTGCCGAACGCGGGCGCCGACGGCCTGCACCAGCAGGCGCATGGGCTTGCCGGCAACGGCGGCATAGCCCTTCACGCGCAGGATGTTCTGGCTGCGGGCCAGCTCCTCGATGCGGCTCACCAGTTCGGTCGGATCGGTAAGCTCGGGGATCTCGACCACGGTGCTGTCGAAATCCTCGTGGTCATGCTCGGGCACGCCGTCGTGGTGGCTGGGGCGGGCGTCCATGTCGTCTTCGGCGGCTGCCTCGAGCCCGAGGATCACGCGCGGGTCTACCGCGCCCTCGGCCACCTCGATCACCGGAATCGGACGGGGCGCCTCGGCGGCGATGATTTCCTTGGCCTTGGCGACACCCTCGGGGCCGGCAAGGTCGGGCTTGGTCAGCAGCACGATGTCGGCGCAGGAGATCTGGTCCTCGAAGACCTCCGACAGCGGCGTTTCGTGGTCGATGCTGTCGTCGGCCAGGCGCTGGGCGTCCACGGCCTCGACGTTGGGCGCAAAGCGGCCCGCTGCCACGGCCTCGGCATCGGCGAGCGCGATGACCCCGTCGACGGTGATCTTGGAGCGGATGTCGGGCCAGTCGAAGGCCTTGAGCAGGGGCTTCGGCAGCGCAAGCCCCGAGGTTTCGATCAGGATGTGCTCGGGGCGCGGGTCGAGCGCCATGAGCGCCTGGATCGTCGGGATGAAATCGTCGGCCACGGTGCAGCAGATGCAGCCGTTGGCCAGCTCGAGGATGTTCTCGGCGGGGCAGTCGGGAATGGCGCAGCCCTTCAGGATTTCGCCGTCGACGCCAACGTCGCCGAATTCGTTGACCACCACGGCCAGCCGTTTGCCGCCGGGGTTCTGCATCAGGTGCGAGATCAGCGTGGTCTTGCCCGAGCCGAGGAAGCCGGTGATGACGGTGACGGGGAGTTTGGCGAGATCAGCCATGGGTGTCCTCCTGCGGGGGGATGCGCGCGATGCAGTTGCGCTTGAAGTGTTCGGGGCGGCTGCGCCAGGGGATGAGCCCGTTGCCGCTGTCGTGATAAAGCTTCGCGCCCTCGGCGAGAAGCGCGACGTGATCGTCCTCGTGCAGGTTGCCGTAGACGTAGATCCAGCGCTCAGGCCCGCCGCGCAGGGCGACGGAACAGCCGCTGTCGCAGTTCTGCAGGCATTCCACCGGGGTCAGCGTCACACCTTCGGGCAGGCCATGGTCGGCCAGCCGGTCGTGCAGGCGCTGCCCGGGGCGTTCGCCGTCCTCGGTCACCTCGGTGCCGCGGCGGCATTTCACGCAGACGAGCAGTTCGGCGGGCGCGCTCATGGCGTCACCGCGCGTTGCGGAATTTCGTTCAAGGGGTCGGCTTGCGCCGTCATCAAGGCCTCCTCCGGGGCACCCCGCCCGGGATTGCGTGTTGCGTTTGCGATGGCAGGTCTCCTGGCTCGCGGGTCGGGGCCGCCCTGCGCCTTCCCGGCCCGAAAGGCCAGTGGACAATGCAGGGTGGCTCGCCGCTTACAGTTGCGGGGGCAGCCGCGGAGTAGGCTTGCGCCGCACCGCGTTCCCTATTCTCCCGGAGGAATCCCCCCGGGAACCATCGGCGGCGACTGTGGCGGGAACGGCGCGCCGCGTCAATCGCCGCAATCGGGCCAGGCGCGGGGGGGCGCGGATTGACGCGCGCTGCGGGCGGTGCGAGGTCTTGCGCACGCCAGAACCGGAGGGGCCCCATGGACGACGCCACCGAGCGCCACAACGAGAAGATGCGCCGCATCAAGGCGGCCCGCGACGAGATGATGAAGACCAAGACCGAGGAAAAGGGTCTGATCATCGTGCACACCGGCAAGGGCAAGGGCAAATCCTCGTCCGGGTTCGGGATGATCCTGCGCTGCATCGCACACGGCATGCCCTGCGCGGTGGTGCAGTTCATCAAGGGCACATGGCCCACGGGCGAGGCCGCCATGCTGCGCGAGCGGTTTTCCGATGAGTGCCGGTTCTTCGTTTCGGGCGAGGGCTTCACCTGGGAAACGCAGGACCGTGACCGCGACGTGGCCGCCGCTCAGAAGGGCTGGGAGATCGCCAAGGAACAGATTCTGGACCCCGAGATCGGCTTCGTGCTGCTGGACGAGATCAACATCGCCCTGCGCTACGATTACCTCGACATCGACGAGGTGGTGGACTTCCTGCTGCACCGGAAACCCGAGATGACGCACGTCTGCCTCACCGGGCGCAACGCCAAGCCCGAGCTGATCGAGGCGGCGGACCTCGTGACCGAGATGACGCTGGTCAAGCACCCCTTCCGCGATGGCGTGAAGGCCCAGAAGGGGGTGGAGTTCTGATGGCGTTCCGGCGGCTGCTGACCGAGTTCGGGATGGGCACCTCGCTGCGGCAGCAGGACTACACGCAGGCCGCGGTGCGGGGCGTTGAGAATGCGCTCTGGCATAACTCGATCAACCTTGCCGAGCTGTTCGGCAGGGAAAAGGCCGAGATGAAGATCACGGTGGACGTGGGCGTGCAGCAGCCCGAGCGGGTGGACGTGGCCGCGGTCGCCGCGGTCTTTCCCTACGGCGCGGTCACGGTGAACGTGGTCGCGGGCGGGCTCGACGTGCCGCGGCCCGAGGGCGCGGGCAACCCGACGGTGATGGCGAACGTGGCGATCTCGGTCGCGCTCGACGTGGCCCCGGATGTCGAGGGCGCGGCATGAGCGAGCGGCGTTTCATCATCGAGATGGGCACGGGCAACAGCCAGCAGGGCCGCGATTACACCCGTGCCGCCGGGCGCGCGATCGAGGACGCGATCCGCCAGGCGCAGTTGTCGATCCTCTCGGCGCTGGGCATCGACGACCGGGAGATGCGGGTGCAGGTCACCGTGGGCGTGCAGAAGCCCGAGGCGGTGGATTGCGACGCACTGGTGGCGTTGCTGCCGCGTGGGCGCGCCGAGGTGCGGGCCGTCTTTGGCGGGCTCGACGTGACCGACCCCGACACGGGCGCCGTCACCGTGGTGGCGCAGGCGGCGGTCGAGGCCTTCCTGCCGCAGCGGGGATAGGCCGATGGCGCCGGCGCTGATCGTCTGGGATTTCGACGGTGTGCTGAACGCCAATGTCGTGGAGGGCCGCTTCGTCTGGGCGGACGGCTTGCAAGACGACCTTGGCGTCGACCCGGCCGAGTTCTCGCGCGACCTGTTCGCCTCCGGTCTCATGGGCGAGATCATTCGGGGGCGTGTCGACCTGCTGGCGCATGTCTCGGACTGGTTGGCCGGGCAAGGGCACGAAGTGTCGGGCGAAGCGTTTCTGACCTACTGGTTCGAGAAGGATGCCCGCCCCGACGCCGAGGTGCTCGGTTGGTTGCAGGCGCATCCCGCGCGGCACGTGATCGGCACCAACAACGAGTCGCGGCGCAGCGCCTATATCGAGGGTCCGATGGGCTATTCGACGCGCGTGGAGCGCGTGTTTTCCTCGGGACGGATGGGCGTTGCGAAGCCCGACGCGGAATTCTTCGCGCAGATCGAGGACTGGGCCGGGGTGCCCAGCCGGGAGATCCTGCTGGTGGATGACGCCGAGGCGAACGTGGCGGCGGCGCGCGATCGCGGCTGGCAGGCCTTTCATTTTGTGCTCGGAACGCGCGATGCGCTGCCCGGGGTGTTGGGGCTCGCATGACGGCGCTGATGATCCAGGGCACAGGCTCCAACGTGGGCAAGTCCATGCTGGTGGCCGGGCTTTGCCGGGCGGCGCGGCGGCGGGGGCTGTCCGTGGCGCCCTTCAAGCCGCAGAACATGTCGAACAACGCGGCTGTCACCTCGGACGGGGGCGAGATCGGGCGCGCGCAGGCGCTTCAGGCGCTGGCCTGCGGGCTGGCGGCGCACACGGACATGAACCCGTTGCTGCTGAAGCCGGAAACCGACGTGGGCGCGCAGGTCGTCGTGCAGGGCAAGCGCCTGATCACGGCACGGGCGCGGGATTACGCCAAGCTCAAGCCGCAGCTGCTGGACGCGGTGCTGGAAAGTTTCGGTCGGCTGCGCGCGGCGCACGATCTGGTCATTGTCGAGGGCGCGGGCAGCCCGGCCGAGGTGAACCTGCGGCAGGGCGACATCGCCAACATGGGCTTTGCTCAGGCGGCAGGCGTGCCGGTGGTGCTGTGCGGTGACATCGACCGGGGCGGGGTGATCGCGCAGATCGTCGGCACGCAGGTCGTGATGGACCCGGAGGACGCAGCGCTGGTGGCGGGGTTCCTCGTGAACAAGTTCCGGGGCGATCCGCGGCTGTTCGACGATGGCTATGCCACGATCGAGGCGCGCACCGGCTGGCGCGGTTTCGGGGTGGCGCCGTGGTTCCCCGAGGCCTGGAAGCTGCCCGCCGAGGATGCGCTCGACGTGGCCGAGGGCCCGGCAAAGGAGGGGCTGCACGTGGTGTGCCTCTGCCTGTCGCGGATGGCGAATTTCGACGATCTCGACCCGCTGTCGCAGGAACCCGGCGTGCGACTGACCATGCTGCGGGCGGGACAGGCCATTCCCGGCGACGCCGATCTGGTCATCCTCCCCGGCAGCAAGTCGACGCGGGGGGATCTGGCCTATCTGCGGGCGCAGGGCTGGGACGTGGACCTCGTGGCGCACCGGCGGCGCGGGGGGCACGTGCTGGGCATCTGCGGGGGCTTCCAGATGCTGGGGGCGCTTGTCGCTGACCCCGACGGAATCGAGGGCGAGCCGGGCGAAGACGCGGGTCTGCGGATGCTGGACGTCGAGACGGTGATGACCGGCCACAAGCAACTGACCGAGGTGACGGCGCGACATGCGCCCACGGGGCAGGGCTTTCGCGGCTACGAGATCCACATCGGGCGTACCGAGGGGCCCGACCGGGCGCGGCCCTTCGGGTACGTCGACGGTGCGCCGGAGGGGGCGATGAGCGCCGACGGGCGCGTGGCGGGCAGCTACCTGCACGGGATGTTCCGCGACGACGGTTTCCGGGCGGCCTATTTGGCCGGTTTCGGGGTGAAGGCCTCGGGGCGCTATGACGCGGGCGTGGAGGCCACGCTGGACGCGCTGGCCGATCACCTTGACGCGCATTTGGATGTGGAGGGGCTGCTGGACGTCGCGCGCTGAGGGTCAGCCGCGCAGGGCGCTCTCCAGTTGCAGCCATTGCGCCTCGGTTCCCGGCAGGCCGAGGCGGAGCCAGCTTTCGGAGTAAGGGAAGACGCGCGACCAGACATGGTGGTGGGCGAGGCGTTCCTGTGCCGCCTGCGCGTTACCGGTGTCGTAGGTGCGAAACAGCGGTGTGCCCCCGACGAACTGCCAGCCGCGCGTGGCGGCGAGCGTGTCGAGCCGCGCAGCGTCGGTCAGGAGGCGGGCGCAGGTGTTGGCGTGCCAGTCGGTGTCCTGCAGCGCGGCCGTGCCGGTGGCGATGGCGGGGCCGGAGATGTTCCAGGGGCCTGCCAGTGCCGCTATGCCGTCGATGAGGTCGGGTGCGCCGAGGGCGAAGCCGAGGCGCAGGCCCGCAAGGCCGTAGAACTTGCCGAAGGAGCGCAGCACCAGCGTGTTGCCGGGCAGGGTGGCGAGGTGCGGGATCAACGAGAGATCGGGATGCGGGTCGGCGAAGCTTTCGTCTACCACCAGCAGGCCGGTGGTCGTGGCCAGATCGACCAGCGCCTCGGGTGTCCACGCGCGGCCGTCGGGGTTGTTGGGGTTCACCACCACGGCAAGCGCGGCGCCCTTCAGGGCGTCGAGGCTGCCCACCTCCTCCACCTGCCAACCCTGCGTCCGCAGGGCGGCGGCGTGTTCGTTGTAGGTGGGGGTGACGACGCGGGCCGTGCCGGGGGTGGTGAGCCGCGGGACGAGCTGGATCGCCGCCTGCGCGCCCGCGAGCGGGGTGCAGGCGGTGCCCTTTGTCGCGCCGTAGGCCGCGCGCGCCGCGTCGGTCAGGGCCGCCATGTCGGCCCGCGTCGGCAGGGCGGTGAAGGCGCGGGGCGCAAGATCGGGCACCGGGTAGGGCACTGGGTTGATCCCGGTCGAAAGGTCGAGCCAGTCACCCGCGCCGTGCTCGCGCATGGCGCGGTCGAGATCGCCGCCGTGGTCGCGCATGTCCGTCCCCGTCTCCGTCCCGGTCAGATCGCCGCAATCGCCAGCAGCACCAGCCCCATGGCCAGCATCGCCCGGCGGTAGAGGCCTAACCCGGCGGCGAGCGTGGCGCCAGTCGGATCGGGCGCGCCCGCGTTCACCCAGGGCTCGTCCGCGATCAGGTCGCCGTAGATGCGCGGGCCCGACAGGCGGATGTCGAGCGCGCCTGCCATGGCGGCCTCGGGCCAGCCGGCGTTGGGCGAGCGGTGGTGATCGGCGTCGCGGCGCATGGTGGTCAGCGCCTTGCGCGGGCGGCGCGAGACGACGGCGAAAAGCACGCCGGTCAGCCGCGCGGGGATCAGGTTCACCAGATCGTCGAGCCGCGCGCCGTTGCGGCCGAAGTCCTCGAACCGTTCGTTGCGGTGGCCGATCATGGAATCGAGCGTGTTGATGGCCTTGTAGACGGCGATGCCGGGCAGGCCCGCGATCACGCCCCAGAAAACCGGCGCCACGATCCCGTCCGAGGTGTTCTCGGCCAGGCTTTCGAGCGCTGCGCGCGCGGTGCCCGCGTGGTCGAGCCGGGCGGGATCCCGCCCCACGATCATGGCCACGGCCTGCCGCGCGGCCATGAGGTCCCCCGCCACCAGCGGGCGGGCGACGGCGGCGACGTGGTCGTGCATTGAGCGGATGGCGATGAAGGGCCAGACGAGCACAGCGGCGAGGATGTGGCCAAAGGCGCCGCCGGGCAGGGCGATCTGCAGGAGCAGCGTTGGCACAAGCACCACCGCGAGCGTGGTGACCACGCAGAGCGTCCCGGCCCGGCGCCGTTCCGCGGGCTCGCCGTCGTTGTGACGCAGTTCCAGGGCCGCGATCACGGCGCCGATCCAGACCACCGGGTGGCCGATGCGGCGGTAGATCCAGTCGGGCCAGCCGAAGGCCGCGTCGAGCGCGCAGGCCAGTGCCATGACGAGGGCGAAGCTCATGGGGCGCCTCCCGTGTCGAAGGTGAAGACGCCGCTCAGGCCGGCTGCGCTCAGGATGTCGGCGCCGATGGCGGGGGCCGTGCCGGGCGCGAAGATGAAGGCGCGCGCAGAGCCAGTGTGCGCCCGGGCGTAGCCAAGCGCCCCGAGCGCCGCGCAGAGCCCCTCGGACGGGTCATCCTGTGGGCCGCGCAGGTCCGTCGTGCGGCGGGCCGAGGTCTGGGTGATCTGCGCCATGCCGTCGAGTGTCTGCGTGTGCTCCCATGCGGCGACAAGGTCCAAGATGTCGGGAAAGTCCATGTCGTCGGGATCGGTCTCCTGCGGAGCGCCGAGAAATCCACCGAGAAAGGTGGCCGGGGGCGCCGGGGGCATGTCGCGCAGCACGCGCGCCTCTCGCGGGGCCCAGAGCACCGCGCCGGGGGCGGGCAGCATGAGCGGATCGCTGGCCCCCTCGACCGCGAGGCAGGCGGCGGCGATACGGTCCTCGGGCGCGCCGGCGGCCCGTCCCAGCGCCACCAGAGCGGCTGTGGACATGCCCGCGCCACCGCCCGGCGGCAGATCGGCCGTGACCTCGAACCGCCCCGCGACAGGCAGTTCCAGCGCCTCGAGCAGGGCCGCGGCGCGGGCGGGCGTCAGCGCCGGGCAATCGCCTTCGAGCGTCAGCGGACCGTCACCCAGACGCCCGGCCCGCACGCCACGCACGGGGCAGGGCAGGGTCACCAGCGCCACCGGCCCGTCGGGGCCAAGCCGCCCCTGCAGCCACTCCCCGAAGTGTCCCGCGACGAAGGGCATCAAACTGTCCACCCTGTGGATAACTTCGTGGACAGGTCGTGCCCGGCTGTGGGGATTGCAGGTGGACGCTTTGGCCCCCAAAGCCCGAAAATGCCTGTATTACAGGGATGAACCATGCCAAAGCTCACCATTCCACAGGCCTGTGGATTGTTCTGCACCATGATCGGGTTCGGGCAAGGCATTCTCGGTCTTTCCAAACGGGGCGGAACCTGATTTGTCACGGTCCCATGGCTAAGTCGATGCTCATCACAGGTGGTGCCCGCTCTGGCAAGAGCACCTTTGCCGAGGCGCAGGTGCTGGCGCTCGGGCAGCCTGCCGTCTACATCGCCACCGCCGAGGCGCATGACGCCGAGATGGCGCAGCGCATCGCCCTGCACCAGTCGCGGCGCGGGCCGGAGTGGCGGACGCTGAACGCGCCCTACGATCTTTGCGCCGCCCTGCGCGAAAGCGACGGGGATGCCCCCCGGCTTGTCGACTGCCTCACGATCTGGCTCAGCAACCTGATGCTGGCCGAGCGCGACTGGGCCTCCGAGGCCGAGGCGCTGGCGGAGACGGTCGCCGCGCAGGCCGCGCCCGTGGTGCTTGTCACCAACGAGGTGGGCGCCGGGATCGTGCCCGAGAATGCCCTTGCCCGGGCCTACCGCGATGCGGCGGGCCTTCTGAACCAGCGCATGGCCGCCGTTTGCGACGAGCTCTGGCTTGTCGTCTCCGGCTATCCCCTGAAGGTGAAACCGCAATGACCAAGCTTGCCCTCTCTGCCCTCGCCGATGTCCTGACGCTCGACCTGCCCGTGCCGGTCGCCGCCGCCGCCGAGTCCGCGCGGCAACGGCAGATGGAGCTGACCAAGCCGCCGGGGTCGCTGGGTCGCCTCGAAGAGCTGGCCGAGTTCATGGCCGGCTGGCAGGGTACCGGGCGGCCGCAGGTGACGCGCGCGCAGGCGCTGGTCTTTGCGGGCAACCACGGGGTCTGCGCGCAGGGGGTGAACCCCTTCCCGCAGGAAGTGACCGCGCAGATGGTGGCGAATTTCGAGGCGGGTGGGGCCGCGATCAACCAGCTCTGCCGCGAGGCGGGGGCGGACCTGAGCGTGATCGCGCTGGATCTGGACCATCCCACGGCGGATTTCTCCGAAGGCCCCGCCATGGGTGAGGCCGAGTGTATCGCGGCGATGCTGCGGGGGGCGGCCGCCGTGGACCCGGACGCCGACGTGCTGCTGCTGGGCGAGATGGGGATCGGCAATTCGACGGTCGCCGCCGCGCAGTGCCTTGGCGCCTTCGGCGGCAGCGGCGCCGACTGGGTCGGGCGCGGCACCGGGGCGGACGCTGACCGGCTGACGCTCAAGGCCCGGGTGATCGAACGGGCCGTGGAGCTGCACGCCGAGGTGGATGCCATCGGCAAGCTCGCGGCGCTCGGCGGACGCGAACAGGCGGCGATCTGCGGTGCGGTGCTCGAGGCCCGTCTGCGGCGTATTCCGGTGATGCTCGACGGCTTCATCTGCTCTGCCGCCGTGGCGCCGCTCATGGCGGCGCGCCCCGAGACGCTGGACCACTGCCTGATCGGGCACCGCAGCGCCGAGGCCGGGCACGGGAAGCTGACCGAGGCGCTGAACCGCGCGCCGCTGCTCGACCTCGGCATGGCGCTGGGCGAGGGCACGGGCGCGGCGCTGGCGCTGCAGGTGCTGAAGGGTGCGCTGGCCTGTCACAACGGCATGGCGACCTTTGCCGAGGCCGGGGTGTCGGGCGCCTGAGCTCAGGCGTCGTTGTAGAGCGCGCGCGCCACCATCCACGAGACGGGCAAGGCGGCGAGGAAACCCACGGCGGCGGCGATCAGGATCGGCACGAGCGTGTCGTAGCCCGCCACCAGCACCGCGATGACAGCGCTGCCCGCAAGCGTCGTGGCGATCAGCGAATAGAGGATTCCGGCAAGGCGCAGCATCTGGGGCCTCCTGTGACTGGCTTTCGCCGCACACATGGTCGATTCTCTATGTGTCTGCCTTGACCTGTGTCAGTCTGGGTGCGTTGCTTCCCTTGCGTAAACCAAGGAACATGACCGGGCGGGGTCGTGTTGGGGGCCAAACAGTTCACGAAGAGGAGAGTGACCATGCCCCGCTTTGCAATCCTGCTGACCGCCCTTGGGATCCTTGCCGCCTGCGAAACCGTCGAAGGCGCCGGCGAGGACGTCCAGAACGCCGGTCAGGGCATCAGCAACACCGCCCAGGCCACCGAGAACGAACTCGAGGACTGAGGCAACGCCATTCCGGATGCCAAGGGGCGAGGGGCAACTCTCGCCCCTTTTTCGTGCGCTTGTTTGACTCTTGTCCCGACTTTTGTCCCGCGCGCGGCTCCGGTATCACGAGGGGCATGATACAGAGCATCCTTTTCGTCTGTCTCGGCAACATCTGCCGCTCCCCCTCCGCCGAAGCGGTCCTGCGCGCAAAGGCCCGCGATCGGGGGCTGGACCTCACCCTCGACAGCGCCGGCACCGGCGACTGGCACGTGGGCGAGCCACCCTACGGCCCCATGCAGAAGGCCGGCGCCGCGCGGGGCTACGATCTGTCGGGGCTGCGGGCGCGGCAGGTCTCGGTCGAGGATTTCTACCGCTTCGACCTGATCCTCGCCATGGACCCGTCGAACTACGCCAACCTTGAGGCCCTGCGCCCCTCGGACGCCACGGCGCGGCTGGAGATGTTAACGGATTACCTCGATGAGCCGGGCGTGGGTGAGGTGCCGGACCCGTACTACACGCGGGATTTTGATGGGACATTGGCGCTTGTGGAGCGGGCGGCTGAGCGGGTGTTGGACCGGCTTGGGTGAGCGGCCGAAACGCTACGCCGCCTGATCGCGGTTTCCAGCCAGAAGGGCCGGGACCGAGATATCCTCGTCCAGATCCTCCCAGTGTAGCCCGAAGGGCGTGATCTCGACCCGTTCGAGCTGCGCCGGTTCCGCCGCAAGCAGGCGGGGAAACCACGTGAGGGGAACACCGAGGGTGCGGCCGTCCGAAAGGGACAGCCACATGTTGGCTTCGTCGAAACGTACCTCAGTCGCCGAAATGCTCATCCCAAGCCTCGTCGATTTCCTCGGTCCGGGCCGCGATGACCCATGCCAGCCTCTTGAGGGTTCGTGCGTCGATGCCGTGGCTTCGCGACAGGGAGACGGGATGAACCCAGAACTTCGCTTCGCCGCCGTCCTTCATCACGTGGATATGGACCGGCTCGCGCGGGTCGCCTTCGTTCGAGTAGAAGAAGAAGCGATATCCGTCGAAACGAAAGACCGTCGGCATGGGGTAGGATAGCGCGACGCCGCGCATTTGTCATGCGCGGCGTGTGGAAGGCTTTAGCTGTCCATCTTCAGGGCCGAGATGAACGCCTCCTGCGGGATCTCGACCTTGCCGAACTGGCGCATCTTCTTCTTGCCGGCCTTCTGCTTTTCCAGAAGCTTCTTCTTGCGCGAGGCGTCGCCGCCGTAGCACTTGGCGGTCACGTCCTTGCGCATGGCCGAAAGCGTCTCGCGCGCGATGACCTTGGCGCCGATGGCGGCCTGGATCGGGATCTTGAACATGTGGCGCGGGATCAGCTCTTTCAGCTTCTCGCACATGGCGCGGCCGCGCATTTCCGCCCGGTCGCGGTGCACCATCATGGCCAGCGCGTCGACGGGTTCGTCGTTCACCAGGATCGACATCTTCACGAGGTTGTCCTCGCGGTAGCCGATCATCTCGTAGTCGAAGCTGGCGTAGCCCTTGGTGACCGATTTCAGCCGGTCGTAGAAGTCGAAGACCACCTCGTTCAGGGGCAGGTCGTAGACCGCCATGGCGCGCCCGCCCACGTAGGTGAGGTCCATCTGCAACCCGCGGCGTTCCTGGCAGAGCTTGAGCACGTCGCCGAGGTATTCGTCGGGCACCATGATGGTGGCCTTGATGCGCGGTTCCTCGATGTGGCCCACGGTCGTCATGTCGGGCATGTCGGCGGGGTTGTGCAGGTCGCGGCGTTCGCCGTCCTTGGTGTAAAGGTGGTAGATCACCGAGGGCGCGGTGGTGATGAGCTCGATCCCGTACTCGCGTTCGAGCCGGTCGCGGATCACCTCGAGGTGCAGCAGCCCGAGGAAGCCGCAGCGGAAGCCGAAGCCGAGGGCGGCGGAGGTCTCCATCTCGTAGGTGAAGGAGGCGTCGTTGAGGGCAAGCTTCTCGATCGCGTCGCGCATGTCCTCGAAATCGTTGGCATCCACCGGGAAGAGGCCGCAGAAGACCACGGGCACCGAGGGCTTGAAGCCCGGCAGCGCGGTTTCGCAGGGCTTTTTCTCGTGCGTGATGGTGTCGCCGACGCGGGTGTCGCGGACCTGCTTGATCGAGGCGTTGAGATAGCCGATCTCGCCGGGGCCGAGGCTTTCGACGGCGGTCATGGCGGGGCGGTAGACGCCCACGTCGTCGACGTCGTAGGTGCCGCCGGTCTTCATCATGCGGATGCGGTCGCCCTTCTTCAGGGTGCCGTCGATCACGCGGACGATGACGATGACGCCGAGGTACTGGTCGTACTTCGAATCGACCAGCATGGCCTTGAGCGGCTTGTCGGCGTCGCCCTCGTCCGGGGGCGGCAGCTTGTTGACGATCGCCTCGAGCACGTCGGGGATGCCGACGCCGGTCTTGGCCGAGATCAGGCAGGCCTCGGAGGCGTCGATGCCGATGACGTCCTCGATCTGTTCGCGCACGCGGTCGGGGTCCGAGGCGGGCAGGTCGACCTTGTTCAGGACCGGGACGATTTCATGGTCGGCGTCGATGGCGGTGTAGACGTTTGCAAGCGTCTGTGCCTCGACGCCCTGGGTGGCGTCCACGACCAGCAGCGAGCCCTCGACCGCCTGCATGGAGCGGGCGACCTCGTAGGCAAAGTCGACGTGTCCGGGCGTGTCGATGAGGTTCAGCACGTAGGTGTTGCCGTCCTTCGCCGGGTAGTCGATGCGGACGGTGTTGGCCTTGATGGTGATGCCCCGCTCACGCTCGATGTCCATGGCGTCGAGCAGCTGGTCCTTCATGTCCCGTTCGGCGACGGTGCCGGTGAGCTGGATCAGCCGGTCGGCCAGGGTGGATTTCCCGTGGTCGATGTGGGCAACGATGGAGAAATTGCGGATGCGCGAGAGTGGAGTCATGAGGGGCGATATGCGGCGGAACGCCCTGCCGGTCAAGGCGCGTTGTGGGGGAGAGGCCGCTCTGCGGCGCCGGATTCGGAGGGAATGATGCGGATTGTCGAGGTGAAGGCCAGCGGATGGGTGCAAGGCGTGTCGTTCCGCGCCTGGACGCAGGAGCAGGCGCGCGATCTGGGGCTGCGCGGCTGGGTACGCAACGAACCCGGCGGCGACGTGACCGGCTGTCTTGCGGGCGATGCCGCGCGGGTTGACCAGATGCTGGAGCGGATGCGCAGCGGGCCACCGGCCTCGGAGGTTCGCGACCTGGCCGTGCAGGAGGCGCCGGGGGCGGAGGTGCCCGAAGGCTTCGAGATCCGGCGCTGAGGGTGGGCCCTCCGGCGCCGGTCGGTCAGGCGGCCGAGACGCCGGAGGGTCCGAGTTGCTGGTGGCGCATGGCCCGGGCACAACTGCCCACCGCCTCGGCGATCTCGCCCAACTGATCGGCAAGCGGGCTGCTGCGGCGCCAGATCATGCCGACCGTGCGCTTGGGCGGCGTGCCTTCGAAATGCGTCACGCAGACCGGGGCGGAGCGGGTCTCGACCGGGACGGCCATCTCGGGGATCAGGGTCACGCCGATGCCGGCGCCGACCATCTGCACCAGCGTCGAAAGCGAGCTGCCGTCGAGCCCCTCGCGCGGGCGGGGCGACTGGAGCGAGCAGAAGGACAGCGCCTGGTCGCGGAAACAGTGGCCTTCCTCGAGCAGCAGCAGCCGCATCTCGCGCAGCATGTCGGCGCTGGGCGGGGGCGCGGCGGCCTCGCTCTCGTGGCGCACGAGCACGAGTTCCTCGTCGAAAAGCGCGACCTCGGTCAGGTTGGGCTCGGAGACGGGCAGCGCGACCACCGCGGCATCGAGCCGGCCGTCGTTGAGCTCCTGCAGCAGCCGCGGCGTCACCGTCTCGCGCACGTGCACGTCGATGCCCTCGTAGCGTTCGGACAGCGTGCTGAGGATGCGGGGCAGCATGTAGGGCGCGATCGTCGGGATGATGCCGAGCCGCAGGCGCCCCACCAGCCGCCCGCGGGCGGCGCGGGCCAGTTCGCCCAGCTCGTCGACCGAGCGCAGGATCTCGCGGGCGCGGGCGGCAAACTCCTCGCCGAAGCCGGTCAGCCGGACCTGCCGCGCGCCGCGCTCGAAAAGCTTGGTGCCGAGCTCCTGTTCCAAGTCGCGGATCTGAACCGACAGCGCGGGCTGCGAGACGGCGCAGGAGTCCGCCGCGCGTCCGAAGTGCCCGTGGCGGGCCAGCGCGTCGACGTAGCGAAGCTGCTTGAAAGTGAGGTTTGTCATAGGCAAAAGCTATACATGCGATCAGAAAATGCAACTTAATCTGATCGCCGCCTTTTGCTAGGCAGGGGGCACCAACGGGGATGCGACGAGAATCGCGAAGGGAGAGGGCGACGCAGATGAGCGCCGCGACACCTGTCATGACCATCGGCGATTCCACGCGGCCGACCGGCCGTGTTCCCCACTATTCGCGGCCTGCCTGCCAGGTCCGCCCGACCGCCCCGCGGGTGCCTGACGGCACAGCCGCGGCTGCCATCTAGCCAAGATCGGAGATCGACATGGACGGAAACGATATGGACAACACCGGCAAATGCCCGGTGATGCACGCCGGCCCGCCGAAGAACACCACGTTCGGCGCGCGCTCGAACAAGGACTGGTGGCCCAACAAGCTCAACCTCAAGATCCTGCACCAGAATTCGCCGCTGGGCGATCCTATGGATCCCGACTTCGACTACGCGGCCGAGTTCAAGAAGCTCGACCTCGACGAAGTGAAGGCCGACCTGCACAAGGTCATGACCGACAGCCAGGACTGGTGGCCGGCGGACTACGGGCACTACGGCCCCTTCTTCATCCGCATGGCATGGCACAGCGCGGGCACCTACCGTACCGGTGACGGCCGCGGCGGTTCCAGCTCGGGCTCGCAGCGTTTTGCGCCGCTCAACAGCTGGCCCGACAACGGCAACCTCGACAAGGCCCGCCGTCTGCTGTGGCCTGTGAAGAAGAAATACGGCCGCGCGCTGAGCTGGGCCGACCTCTTCATTCTGACCGGCAACGTCGCGCTGGAATCCATGGGCTTCAAGACCTTCGGCTTCGGCGGCGGTCGCGAAGATATCTGGGAACCGGAAGAGGACATCTACTGGGGCACCGAGCAGGAATGGCTCGCCACCTCGGACAAGGAGGGCAGCCGCTACTCCGAGGGCCGCGCGCTGGAGAACCCGCTGGCCGCCGTTCAGATGGGCCTGATCTACGTGAACCCCGAAGGCCCCGACGGCAAACCCGACCCCGAAGCCTCGGCCTTCGACATCCGCGACACCTTTGCGCGCATGGCGATGAACGACGAGGAAACCGTCGCGCTGATCGCGGGCGGCCACACCTTCGGCAAGACCCACGGTGCGGGCGACGCGGCGCTGGTCGGCGCCGAGCCCGAGGCTGGTGACATCACCGCCATGGGCTTTGGCTGGGCCTCGACGCACGAAAGCGGCAAGGGCAAGCACGCCATCACCTCGGGTCTCGAAGGCCCTTGGACGCCGACGCCGACCAAGTGGGACATGTCCTACTACGACATGCTCTACGGCTACGAGTGGGAGCTCACCAAGTCGCCCGCTGGCGCTTGGCAGTGGACGCCCAAGGACCTCAAGGAAGAGGACTACGCGCCGCAGGTCGACGGCTCGGACGAGAAGGTGAAGCCGATGATGGCGACTACCGACATCGCCCTGCGCACCGACCCCGAGTACGACCGGATCTCGCGCCACTACCACCAGAACCCCGAGGCCTTCGCCGACGCCTTTGCCCGCGCGTGGTTCAAGCTGACCCACCGCGACATGGGTCCCAAGGTGCGCTACCTCGGCAAGGAAGTGCCGCAGGAAGACCTGATCTGGCAGGACCCGGTGCCGGCCGCCGATCATGACCTGATCGACGACAGCGACGTGGCGGCGCTCAAGACCAAGCTGCTCGACAGCGGGCTGAGCCTTCAGGAACTGGTCTACACCGCGTGGTCCGCGGCCTCGACCTTCCGCGGCTCCGACAAGCGGGGCGGCGCCAACGGCGCGCGCATCCGTCTTGCGCCGCAGAAGGACTGGGAAGTGAACCAGCCCGAGCAGCTGACCAAGGTGCTGGGCGTGCTCGAAGGCATCAAGGCCGAGTTCGACGCGGGCGCCGGCTCCAAGAAGGTGTCGCTGGCCGACCTGATCGTGCTGGGCGGGACCGCCGCCGTCGAGAAAGCCGCCAAGGACGCGGGCGTCGACATCGCCGTGCCCTTCACCCCTGGCCGCACCGACGCCACGCAGGAGCAGACCGACAGCGAGAGCGTCGAGCCGCTCGAACCGCTGGCCGACGGCTTCCGCAACTACCTGCGCCAGGACTTCTCGGTCCCGACCGAGGAACTGCTTCTCGACCGCGCCCAGCTGCTGACGCTGACCGCGCCCGAGATGACGGTGCTGGTGGGCGGCATGCGCGCGCTGGATGCCAACTACGAGGGCTCCAAGGCCGGTGTCTTCACCGACCGTCCGGGCAAGCTCACCAACGACTTCTTCGTCAACCTCATCGACATGGGTGTGGAGTGGAAGGCCGTCGAAGGCGAGACCAACCTCTTCGAGGGCCGCGACCGGGCGAGCGGTGAAGTGAAGTGGACGGCCACGCGCGTCGACCTCGTCTTCGGCTCGAACTCCGAGCTGCGGGCGCTGGCCGAGGTCTATGCCTGCGACGACGCGGGCGAGAAGTTCGTGAAGGACTTCGTGAAGGCCTGGACCAAGGTCATGAACGCCGACCGCTTCGACCTCGTCTGAGGTCGGGCAGGGGCGGTTCAGGCCGTCCCCGTCTTTCGAGCAAATGAGAACGGCCGCCGGAGCGAACCGGCGGCCGTTTTTGTTCGGTGCCTACGGGAGGCTCGCCAAATGCGTCGGTGTCGAGAACGGCCCTTTCCAGACGCCCGTCCCACCGAAATCCGCTGCGGCGCAGCTGTTGGACGCCAGCGTGGAGTCGTTCCAAAGCACGGAATGGCGGATCTTGATCGAGCACGAGGGAGCTCTTCTTGCGGCTTGTCCACAAGATTCCAAGTGTACTGGCGGTGAAATGAACTATGCGCCACCCTCAACGGCATGAGCGGTCAAAGCGCCAGTGACGAACGTCTCAGATTGCGCCGCCACAGGCGAACGAATACCATCCGTAGCATGCGTTTCACCGATAAGAAGAAGATCGATCAGAAGACCGGCCGGGCGATAAACCGAAGGCTGATCCTGAACCTCATCAGGACGACCGGAGGCCTCAGCAGGTCGGAGCTGGCGGAGCGCACGGGCCTCAGCCCGGCGGCGGTTGGCCATGTGGTCGGTGATCTTCTTGACGAAGGTTACCTGATCACCGGCACCTCGAGCCGAAATGGCAGCGGACGCAAGCCGGTGCCATTGATGCTGAACACCGAAGGGCATCTCGCCATCGGTGTGAAGGTCGGCCCGTCGCGGGTCGACTGCATACTGACCGATTTCGGGATCAACGTGATCGACGGAGAAAGCTCGACGCTCACCGATGTCAGTCCCGAAGCGGTCGTCTCGGTTGCCGCCGAGGCGGTGTCCCAGCTCACGACAAAGCATGGAGCCGGTCGCCCGATCCTTGGGGTCGGCCTGTCGGTGCCCGGGCGGATCGACCCGCACAGCGGCATGTGCATCCGCAGCCATCGGTTCGACTGGGACGAGGTGCCGATCGCCTCGATGCTCTCCGAAGCGCTGGACCTACCGGTGTTCATCGAGGATGATACGCTGGCGTTCGGGCTCGCGCATCACATGTTCGGCCTCGGACAAGCGTGCCAGAACTTCGCGGCGCTCGCCGTGGGGGACGGTATCGGCTACGCGGTGATCTCCGATGCCAAGGTGCGGCGCGGGGCATTGGGAACGGCGGGAAAGGTGGGTCATGTGCTGCACGACCCGTCCGGCCCCATGTGCGAGTGCGGTCGAAGAGGCTGCTTGCAGGCCTGGTTTTCGGCCGCCTCGCTGGCGGCGCGCTGGGGTGAGCAATATTCGGAGCCTCTCGCCCGAGCGCTCGAGGTTGGGGACAAAGCTGCTCTGAGTTTCGTGGCAGATGCCGGGGGCGCAATCGGGCGTCATCTCGCGGAGTGGTGTACGGTCACCGATCCCGAGCTCATCGTGCTGGGCGGCGAGGCGGTGGCGCTTGGCGCGGCCTTCATTCGGCCGATGGAAGCGGCGCTGGCGGAGAACTTCTACCGCGATACGCCGCCGCCGGTCTTCGTGGACGATAGCAGCTTCTACTGGATGGCGGGGGCGGCTGCCGTCGTGGTGCAGCAGGTGTTCGACTTCGAAGCAGCGCCGGCCGCCGAACAGGCGACCGACGACGAAGGCGGTCAGGCCCTGAGCACGATGGCGCCGTAGCCCTCGATCCGTGCCTCCGTTCCGAGGGAAGCGCCCGTCAGAAGATCGATCTTTCCACCTTCGAGCGGGACCGTCACAGGACGTTCGGTTGTGTTGAGCACGAAGAGCATACGCTTTCCATCCTCCTGCGTGCGTTCGGTCACTTCGATGCCCTCGGGCATGCCGTGCAGTAGCGAGGATATCCCGGCAGGTACGAAGAGCTGGTCGATCAATCGATGTGCGAGATCCTCGGTCATGTAGGTTCCGAGGTAGTGGCTGCAGCCCTTGCCGAGCGCGCGCCGGGTCAGCACCGCCTCGCCTTCAAGCCAGCGGTCGGCCCAGGTGGCGAGCGCCTCGACATCATCCTGCAGGATGAGTTTCTCGTAGAGATGCGCGGCGGCGAAGGTCTCGTTGCCGAAGCGGATGCCGTAGCTGCGCGCGGTCGAGCAGGCCGGCAGCGGCGCGCCACCGGGACCGAAGCCCATGGTCTTCTGCGGTGGCAGAAAGAGGCCGTCCTGTCCGGGGGCGATGACCCGCCCGAACTCTTCGACGCGCACACCGGGGAGATCACCAAGGCCCATTCCGGGGGCAAGCTCGCGCAGGATGTGGTTGTCGCGGGTGCGGGTGCCGGTCATTGCCGAGGCGATCAGCAGTCCGCCGCCCTCGACAAAAGCACGGAGATTGTCGGTCCATTCCTGCTCCCACATCAGCCAGTGCGGCACGTAAAGCGCCTTGAGCCGCGAGAGGTCATCCTCGGGGTGGACGAAGCCGGTGGCGATGTTGCGCTTGTAGAGCGCGCGGTGCAGCACAGTCGCGTCCTCGAGCGGCGAGGGCAGGCCCATCGGGTAGGTGCGATAGGCCTCTTGGTTGTCGAAGTCCGAGCCGGCGATTCCGACATCCATTCGCACCGAACTGCCCAGCAGATCGGACTTGATCGACGCGATGTCAGAAGCGAACTGCTTGGCTTCGGCATAACGGCGGCGCGGCTGATCGTCGTGATCGAGCACACCCATCCAGTAGATTTCGGCCCCGAAATGCGCGGGACGCCAGCGGAAGAACATCAGCCCGTCCGCGCCGCGCGCCACCGAGGTCAGCGCCATGCGGCGCATCTCGCCGGGCTCGGGCGTCATGGTCGACAACAGGGGCTGCGAGCCGAAGCCCGAGGCCTGTTCGGGCACGATGAAGTTGCCGGTGAAGCCGCGACAGATGTCGAGATGAAGGGCTTGGCTGTAGGCATGGCCGCCGTGACGGCGCATCTCGTCGTAGAGCATCGGGTAGATGTCGAAGCCGAGGAAGTCGAGATCGGTGCTGAACTCGCTGCGGAAGTCGATGTCCTCGAGTTGACCGAGATTGTGGAAGACAAACCAGTCGGGGTTGGTGGCGCGCAGAATCTCGACCTGGTCACGTTGGAAAGCGGCCGTCGCATGGGCGAGGAAGCGGTGGTAGTCCTGCCGGTGTCCCGGCGAGATATGTCCCGGATTGTTCGGATAGGGCAGCAGCACCTGGTCGAAGTTGTCATAGTGGGTGGCCCAAAAATCGCCGCCCCAGGCCCCGTTCAACTTGTCGATCGTGCCGTACCGCAGGTGGCACCACTTGCGGAACTCGATCTCGCAGCTTGGCGAGAAGCTGATCGAGGTGGTGGTGTTGAGCTCGTTATCGGTCTGCCAGCCGATGACATTGGGATTGTTGGCGTAGTGCTCGGCCATGGCGCGGGTGATGCGGCGCGAATGGTCGCGCAGCACCGGCGAACTGGTATCGCAATGCTGGCGCGAGCCGTGCGAGGCGGTGCGGCCGTTGGCGTCGACGCGGAGCATCTCGGGATGGGCCTGCGTCAGCCAGCGCGGTGGCGTGGCGGTCGGGGTGCAGAGGATGGTCTTGATCCCGTGTCTGGCCAACCCCTCGATGGCTCGGTCGAAGAGATCGAAGTCGAAGTGCCCCTGATAGGGCTCCCAGATATGCCAGGCGAACTCGCCCATGCGGACGGAGTTGAAACCGGCCTCGGCCATGCGCTGCGCGTCGTGGTCCCAGTAGGTCTCGTCCACGTGCTCGGGGTAATGCGGCACGCCGATCAGGAACTTGTCGATGTTGAGCGGGCGCCAGGCGGAGAGCGGCGCGGGTGGGGTCTTTTTCATCGGTGGATTACTTTCGTGTTCGGGAATTCACGTGCTGCTCTTCGGGGCCGAGACGGTGTGGCCATCGGAACGGAAGAGATAGGCGTCGGCGGGATCGAAGCCGAAGCGGATCGTGCTGCCTTCGGCCGGCGGCGCGCCCTCGCCGAGCAGCAGGGTGACGTTGTCGGTGCCGGTGTCCGAGCCGGTGGTCCGCAGTGCGCCGGCATCAGCGTAGAGCACCGTTTCGCGTCCTAGTTGTTCGGCCAGCCGGATCGTGGCCTCGGCGATGACGACCGTGCCTCCGGGGTTGGCCCTGAGGTGTTCGGGCCGGATGCCAAGCGTGACGGCGTCACCAACGGTCAACCCGTGATCCGGTCGAAGCGCCGGGATGGTGAGGGGCGGCAGCCCTGGAACCTCGAGTGTTGCGGCGGCACCCAGCGCAGTGACACGCCCCTCGACGAAGTTCATCCGCGGCGCACCGAGAAAGGAGGCAACGAAATGGTTCACCGGGTTGCGGTAAAGCTCCAGCGGAGCGCCGACCTGCTCGATCCGCCCCGCGCGAAGTACGACGATGCGGTCGGCCATGGTCATCGCTTCGACCTGGTCGTGGGTGACGTAGATCATCGTCGCCCCGAGGCTCTTGTGCAGAGTCGCCAGTTCGACCCGCATCTGCGTGCGCAGGGCGGCATCGAGGTTCGACAGCGGCTCGTCGAAGAGAAAGACATGCGGCCGCCGGGTGATCGCCGGACCGATGGCGACGCGCTGCCGCTGACCGCCCGACAGCTGCGCGGGCTTCTTGTCGAGGTAGTCGGTGATCCGCAGGATTTCGGAGGCGTGGCGCACCGCCTCGTCGATCTCGGCCTTGGGGCGCTTCATGATCTTCAGCCCGAAGCCCATGTTCTCGGTCACGGTCATATGCGGGTAGAGCGCGTAGCTCTGGAACACCATCGCGATGCCCCGGTCGCCGGGCTCTTCGCGGGTCACGTCCCGTCCGGCGATCTCGATGATGCCCGAGGAAATCTCCTCGAGCCCGGCGATGGATTTCAGCAGCGTGGACTTGCCGCCGCCTGACGGGCCGACCATCACCACAAACTCGCCCGGCTCGATTGACAGCTCGATGTCCTTGAGCGCGTGGAAGCCCGCGTAGTGTTTCTGAACGGAGGTTAGTTTGACATCTGACATTGGCAGTCCTCAGCCCTTCACCGCGCCCATGGTCAGGCCGGCGACGAAGTGGCGTTGCATCAGGAAGAACATCACCACCGGCGGGATGGCGACGAAGAGAGTGGCGGCGGAGACAACGTTCCAGGACGAAACCCATTCGCCGCGCAGGTTGGCGAGCCCGGCGGTCACCGGCTTCACCGCGTCTGTCTGGGTGAGCACGATTGCCCAGAAGTAGTCGTTCCAGATGAAGGTGAAGAGCAGGATGGCCAGCGCGGCGAGCGCGGGCCGCACCAGCGGCACGACGATCTGGATCAGGATCTGCCAGGGGCTTGCGCCTTCAGCGCGCGCCGCCTGGAAGAGCTCATGCGGCAGGGCCGCGATGAAGTTGCGCATGAAAAGCGTCGCAAAACCGGTCTGGAACGCGACGTGGAAGATGATCAGCGCGCCGAATGTGTCGTAGAGCCCGAGCGAGACCATCAGGTCGCGCACCGGGATCATGAACACCTGCTGCGGCAGGAAGTTGCCCGCAATGAACACCGAGAAGATCAGCGTCGCCCCGGCGAAGCGGTGCCGGGACAGCACGTAGCCGGTCATTGTCGAGAGAACGAGCACCAGCACAGTCGAAGGGATGGTGATGATCAGGCTGTTGACGAAATAGTCCAGCATGTCGGTCTGGGTGAAGACCGCGGTGAGATTGCCCCGGAAGTTGATTTCGGTCGGCCAGCCCCAATAGTTGCCCGCCATGACGTCCTCGAATGTCCGGAAGGCGGTGAGGATGATGGCGAAGACCGGCATCAGC
Organism: Allosediminivita pacifica; assembly: GCF_003054175.1. Lineage (GTDB taxonomy): Bacteria > Pseudomonadota > Alphaproteobacteria > Rhodobacterales > Rhodobacteraceae > Allosediminivita > Allosediminivita pacifica. The sequence continues at coordinate 77,700 of NZ_QBKN01000002.1, read as the reverse complement.
CAAAGCAACAGCACGGCCCAGACACCCGTGACATAGAGCAGTCGCGACGCGGGGCGGGACTCGGGAATTTGGCGAGGGTACATCACGCGCCCCTTTCGTCACGCAGAAGGCGGAGCAGGTACCAGACGATGAACACCATCATGATGGCAAAGAGCAGCGTCGCCAGAGCCGCACCGTAGCCGAAGCGGTAGGAAAACAGGCTCTCCTCGTACATCTGGTAGGCGAGGTTGGTGGACGAGCCGAAGGGGCCGCCGCTGGTCATCACGGCGATGATGTCGAAGGAGCGCAGTGCCCCGATCATCGAGATCGCCACCGCGATGAAAGCGACCTGCCGCAACTGCGGGAGCACCACGTGACGCAGCATCTGCTAGCCGCGCGCATTGTCGACGCGGCCCGCGCCGATGATCTCCTCGTCGAGGTTGTTGAGACCGGCGAGGAACAGCACCATGCAGAAGGCGACCTGGGGCCAGAGCGCTGCGAAGACGACCGCAAGCGTCACCCATGTATCGCTCGACAGCACCGCTGGGGCGGTGCCGCCGAAGGCACCGAATATTAGCGCGAGCAGGCCATAGGTCGGGTCGTAGAACCACACGAAGATGACGCCGACGGTAACGGTCGAAAGCACCAGCGGCATGAAAAACAGCGACTTGGCCAGGCGCATTGAGCGGATCTTCTGGTTTACCAGCAGCGCAATGGCGAGTCCGAGCGGTGGTGCCAGCAGGAAGACTACCAGCCAGATGACATTGTTGCGCAGCGATACCCAGAACTGCGGGTCTCGCCAGAGCTCGACGTAATTGGCGAGGCCAGCCCAGGCCATGTCGCCGAAGCCGTCCCAGACGTGCAGGGAAATCCAGAAGGTGCGCAGCGCCGAGAAGACGATGACGACGAGAAAGAGCAGCAGTCCCGATGCGAGCAGCAGGGCCGGGGTCGCGCGGCGGAGCAGTTTCCGGCGATTGCGGAGCATTGTTCGGTCCGATTGCGAAAAGTTGTGGCGGACGGCATGTGAGGACTGCCGTCCGCGCGGGAGGGCGGCAGTCAGAGCGCGCCGTAGACGCGCGCGCGGGCCCGCTCGATCTCGGCCAGGATGCGCTCGGCCCTGTCGGGCCGCGCCATGAACTCTTGGAAGCCCTTGAGCCCGGCCTGCGCCACGTCTGGATTGGTGTCGCGGTCATAGTACTGCGAAGTGCCGTCGACGCCGATGAGGCCCTTCTTCGACTCGGACATGATGTGACTGCCCGACACGTCGATGTCGGTGCGGGCGGGGAGGTTCCCGTCGGGCTCGAGATAGCTCCAGAGCGTGTCGGGCTGGTAGAAATAGGTCAGGAACTCGCGCGCCACCTCGGGGTTCTTTGCGCCCGACGGGATGTGGATCGAGTCGACCGAGAAATCCTCGTAGCGGCCCATGCCGGCATCGTAGGTCGGGAAGGGCGCAAAGCGCAGCTGCCCGCGATCCGCTTCAGGGAAGCCGTAGCTGATGAAGCCGGCCAGATCCATCATCGCCGCTTTTTTCTGCGCCAGCGTCGCAGCAGCCTGTTCCCAGGCATACGACGTCGCGTTCTCGAGGAAGAGGCCCGCGTTCACCTGCTCGGCCCAGGGCTTCATGACCTTCATCAGGCTGGCGTCGGTATAGGCGATGCGCCCGGCCATGAGATCTTTGTGGTGCTCGAGCCCGTTGATCCGCAGGTTCATGTGGTCGAACCAGCCCGCGGCGGGCCACATGTTCTTTGTGCCGATGGAGAAGGGTGTCATTCCCGCTGCCTTGGCGGTCTCGCCAAAGGTGAAGAAATCCTCGGCGGTCGCAGGCGGCGTCCAGCCATTCTCGTCGAAGACGTCCTGCCGGTACCAAAGCCCCCAGAGTAGGCCGGCGGTCGGCAGGCCGTAGATCCGACCGTCGACGCTTGTCGCGCCCATTGCGGGGACAACGTCGGCCCAGCCGTTCTGCTCCACCAGATCGGTAATGTCGGAAAAGAGTCCGCGCTGGACGAAGCCCTGCATCCGCTCGCCAGAGAACCAGAAGTTGATGTCGGGCGGGCTGGCAACGAGGTAGTTGCGGATCGCGGTTTTGTGCGCCTCGTGGTCCATGTTGTTGACCGACACCTTGACGCCTGCCGAGGTGCCGAACCCCTTGGCAAGGGCCTCAAGCGCCGCGCGCTGGTCGGGGTTGCCACGGTTTGAAATGATCACAAGTTCGCGGGTTTGCGCGTAGAGCGGTGCGCCGAGGCAGGCGGTGCCGGCAGCTGCGGACGTCGCGAGAAAGCGACGCCGGTTGAGGCTGAGTCTGGTCATTGGTTCTCCTCCCAAGTCCTGTTGCAGCGTGGGAAGTGACGGCAATTCTGTCAAGATAAATTTACTAAATAAAAAAATAGAAGGACGCAGTTGATCGTGACGCTTTGCAAGGCTCAGGGTGGCATTTCTCCCTAACGCGACATGGGCACCGACAACGGCGCGATACTCGATGTGGAGGCCACCCGGTCGATCCGCCAGGCCGAGGTTGGATCGGTGCGGACCGTGATCGACCGGGTGAACGATACCTTCGGTATCGCGCCGGAACGGCTGATCGCAGATACCGCCCGAGGGTACCGGCGTTATGCTGAACTGGCTGGATCAGCAGCGCCGCATCGCACCCCGTATCCCGGTGTTCGACAAGTCAGTTGGTAGGGATGGGACATTCGAGCGCGCCGACTTCAACTATGATGTCGAGAACGATGTCTACACCTGCCCGGGCGGCAAGGAATTGCAGCAAAGCCGTCGGACCTTCACGAAACCTCGGGAGAAGCCGCCGGATGAGCATGGCATGCTTCGCTATCGGGCAACCATCGCCGATTGCGATGCCTGCGAGGTGAAAGCGCGCTGCGCGATTGCTCAGACGCTCTACGACGCGATCTCCTGCAAGCCCGGAAAAAGGTGAAGATGCTCTTCGCGCATTTGAAGCGCATTCTGGGCCTCAACCGTCTCCGATTGCGAGGCACGAGCGGCGCACGAGATGAATTCCACCTCGCAGCTACCGCAAAGAACCTCCGGAAGCGCGCAAAGTTCCTTCCGATGCCACAGGTCTCCTGTTGAGGAAGGATAGGCACGGGTGCCGCCAATCCTGGGTCAACGCGATCACCGAGGCCAGTTTTTCAACGGAATGGGTTCGTAGGGGGCCTCGCGGCGCTGTCGAACAAGGACCGATCTCGGTCCGCTCGGAATGTCGGCTTCCACCTTTTGCGGGCGATCGGATCGTCGCCGCGGCGAACGTCCGCCTTCCGCTCTATCTGCATATACCCCCGGAGGGACGTCGTGAATCGAAGCCATCAGGCCGGCAGCGGCTGGCCCGCTGTTCAGCCCTTCAGCCGTTTCCGGGCCTGGTCGGCGAGTGGTGCCGTTCGGAGGGCAGGGACGTCCGCGCGGCCCCCAGCGAATACAGGGCCGAACCCTAACAGAAAATGAACCCGTGTCTTTAACTCATTGATTTCTATAATACAGAAAAGTGTCCCGGCCCGGGACACCCCTTTTCTGACCGATCTAGCGGTCCAGGATCCGGGTCGGATCGCTCGCCACGGGCACCTGCCGCGTCCAGTCGCCGTAGTCTCCCGTGGTGGCCCGTTCATGCAGCGCCTCAAGCGCGCCGATGGGGTCGTCCGGGTGGTGGTCGATCCTCAGGGTCAGGGGCGGGAAATCCGGGTGAAGGATCAGCAACGCGGCCGAGAGCAGCCCCCGACTGTCGCTGCCCGCGGCCTCGGCGGCGCGGAGGCTGGCGAGCAGGCGGGTTGCGAAACTGCCCGTGGCGGCCATCATGGTCTCGGCCAGTGCATCCACCACGCCCAGGTTGTCGAGCATGTTGCCCGCCGCCACGCCCCCGGGGAAGACCCGGCTACCCATCTGCGGCGTGTTGCTGGTGCCGGTGAAGGCCGCACCCTGACCGTCCGTGCCGAGCGCCGAAAGCTGGCGCCAGGCGCTGCCGCCGTCGGCACCTGTTACCCGAGCCACCGCTTGCGCCGCGTCGAACCCGACCCGCATGGCATCGAGCACGTCCTCGCCCCAGAAGGTCGAGGGCGCCGCGCCCTGGCTGGCCGACATGCCGGCGCCGAGACGGCCGCGCAGGACCCATCCCCCGACACAGAGTGAGCCGGTGGCGGCCGCGCCGCCGATGGCGCCGGTGCCTGAATCTTGCGCAAGAATCGAGAAGGTCATGGCGGTTCGTCTTCCTTGGGATTGCGGATCTATCATGAAAAATTGACCCGCACAAATTATCATGATTAATTTCAGTTAAACCAAGAGCCGGTCAACAGGGAGATCGCAGAATGACATTCCTCACCATGACGCGCAGGGTGCTGCTGGCCGCGGCAACCTCCACGCTGGCGCTGGGGGCGCTGACGGCGCCGGCCGCGGCGCAGACCCCTCCCGGCGTCCTGATCGTCGGGCAGATTGCCGAGCCGAAGTCGCTCGACCCCGCCGCGGTGACCGCGGTGAACGACTTCCGCATCCTCGTGAACCTCTACGAGGGGCTCGTGGCCTACGAGCCGGGGACGCTGGAAGTGGCGCCCGCGCTCGCCACCGACTGGGAGATCAACGAGGAGGGGACGGAGTACACCTTCACCCTGCGCGAAGACGTGACCTTCCACGACGGCACGCCCTTCAACGCCGAGGCGGTGAAGTTCAACTTCGACCGGATGCTGGACGAGGAGCACCCCTACCACGACACCGGGCCTTTCCCGCTGGCCTTCTTCTTCTCCTCGGTCGAGGAGACGGAGGTCGTCGACGAATACACGGTGAAGTTCCACCTGAACGCGCCCTACGCGCCCTTCCTGTCGAACCTCGCCTATCCCACGGGGCTGATGGTCTCGCCCGCGGCCGTGGAACAGTACGGCGCCGACTACGGCCGCAACCCGGCCGGGACCGGGCCCTTCACCTTTGGCGAATGGCGCAGCAACGAGGCCGTGGTGCTGGAGAAGAACGCCGACTACTGGGGCGAGGAAGCGGGCACCGAGGCGGTGGTCTTCCGCCCGATCACCGACGCCAACACCCGCGTGGCCGAAATGCTGGCAGGGGGCATCGACCTCATGGTCGAGGTGCCGCCGACATCGCTGGGCCAGTTCACCGACACCGACGCCTACCAGGTCTACGAGCAGTCGGGCCCCCACGTCTGGTTCCTGATCCTCAACGCCAAGGAGGGCCCCTTCGCCGACAAGCGCGTGCGGCAGGCGGTGAACTACGCCGTCGACAAGGAAGCCATCGTGAACGACGTGCTGGAAGGCACCGCCGAGGTCGCCGCCGGCCCCACGCCACCGGCTTTTGCCTGGGCCTATAACGAGGAGCTGGACCCCTATCCGCACGATCCCGAGAAGGCGCGCGAACTGCTGGCCGAGGCGGGCGCCGAGGGCGCGTCGCTGACCTTCTACGTGACCGAGGGTGGCTCGGGCATGCTTGACCCGATCTCCATGGGCACGGCGATCCAGGCGGACCTGGCCGAGGTCGGGCTCGACGTGAGCATCGAGACCTACGAGTGGAACACCTTCTTGGGCGAGGTGAACCCGGGGCTCGAGGGCAAGGCGGACATGGCCGAGATGGCCTGGATGACCAACGACCCCGACACGCTGCCCTACCTCGCGCTGCGCACCGATGCCTTCCCGTCGGAGGGCGGTTTCAACTCGGGCTACTACTCCAACGAGGAGGTCGACCAGCTGCTGGAGGAGGCGCGGGTCGCCACCGACCAGGAGGAACGCGCGCGGCTTTACAAGGAGATGCAGGAGATCGTGCAGGAGGACGCGCCCTGGCTCTTCGTGGCGAACTGGAAGCAGAACGCCGTGACCAGCGACCGGGTCGAGGGTTTCTCGCTCGAGCCGTCCTTCCTGCTGATGCTGGGTGACGTGACCAAGAACTGAGGGTGTCGGCCCGGCTGCGCCGGGCCGATCCGCCGGGGGGCGCTGCCCCCCGGACCCCCCGGGAGTATTTCTGCCAAGAAGAAGGGGCAGGCGCGGTTCCGCCGCCCCACCCGGGATGACTTGATCCTCGAGCGGAGGGCGGCGCATGGGCTCTTACATCCTGAAACGACTGGTCTCGGCGATCCCGGTGCTGCTGGGCATCACGGTGATCGTCTTCCTGATCATGGCGATGATCCCGGGCGATCCGGCAACCGCGATCCTGGGCAGCTATGCGACGCCGGAGAACGTGGAGAAGATCAACCGCGACCTCGGTTTGGACAAGCCTTTGGTGCAGCGGTATTTCATCTGGCTCGGCAACATGCTGACCGGGGATTTCGGGAGGTCCTTCAGCCTCAACCGTCCGGTGCTGGACGAGGTGCTGGAGCGGTTCAACGCGACGCTGATCCTGGCGGGCACGAGTTTCGTGCTTTGCGCGGTGCTGGGCGTGCTCGCCGGCGTGGTTTCGGCCGCGCGGCAATACGGGCTGGCCGACAAGCTGATCACCTTCGTGGTGCTGATCGGAATTTCCGTGCCGGCCTTCTTCCTCGGAATGATGATGATCCTGCTCTTCGCAGTGAACCTGCGCTGGCTGCCGGTCTCGGGGATGTATGCGATCTACGGCGGGGGGGACCTGGCCGACCTGCTACGGCACCTCGTCATGCCGGCGCTGGCGCTGGCAGCGGTGGCCACGGGCGTGGTGGCGCGGTTGTCACGCTCGGCCATGCTCGAGGTGCTGCGGCAGGACTATATCCGCACGGCGCGGGCCAAGGGCGTGCCCGAGCGGCGGGTGATCATGGGGCATGCGCTGCGGGTGGCCATGGTGTCGATCATCCCGGTTCTGGGCATCCAGGCGGGGTTCGTGCTGTCGGGCGCGGTCTATATCGAGATCGTCTTTCAGTGGCCGGGCGTGGGCCGGATGCTGGTGGATGCGATCCTGACGCGGGACATCTTGCTGGTGCAGGGGGGCGTGGTCTTCGTCGCGGCCTGCTACGTGCTGTTCAACATCGCGGTGGACGTGGCGCAGAGCCTGCTCGACCCGAGGATCAAGACATGAGCGCCTTCCTGAAGCTGCTGTTCCGCAACCGGCTTGCGGCCATGGGGGCCGTGGTGCTGGGCGCGATCCTGCTGCTGGTGCTGGTCACGCCGCTGCTGCCGCTGCCCGATCCCAACGTGACCGATACGAGTCAGCGCTTCCTGCGGCCCTTCGAGGCGGCGGGGCACCTTCTGGGGACCGACCACCTTGGGCGAGACCTGCTGGCGCGGCTGTTGTACGGCACACGTCTGAGCCTTGCGGTGGGCTTTGCGGCCGCGGTCATCGCCGCCTTCTTCGGGTCGGCCATCGGGATCGTGGCGGGGTATTTCGGCAGGCGCACCGACAACATCATCATGCGCGGCGTCGACATGCTGATGGCCTTTCCCTACATCCTGCTGGCGCTGGCCATCGTGGCCGCACTTGGCCCCGGTCTGCTGAACGCGCTGATCGCTGTGGCGGCCGTGAACATCCCCTTCTTCGCGCGCAACATCCGTGGCATCACCGTCGGGCTGGCGGCGCGCGAGTTCGTGGATGCGGCGAAGCTGTCGGGCAAGGGGCATCTGCGCATCATCCTGACCGAGGTGCTGCCCAACGTGCTGCCGGTGATTGTCATCGCCATGTCGACCACCGTGGGGTGGATGATCCTCGAGACGGCAGGGCTGTCGTTCCTCGGGCTCGGCTCGCAACCGCCGGTGGCGGACCTGGGCTCGATGCTGGGCGAGGCGCGGGCGGCGCTCATCACGGCACCGCATACCTCGGTCGTGCCGGGGCTGATGATCTTCCTGATCGTGATGTCCATCAACTTGCTGGGCGACGGGGTGCGCGATGCGCTCGACCCGCGGCTAAAGTCCGGCGCGCTGAGCCGGCCGCGGTCGATGACCCGCGTGGACCGCAAGGGGCCGGTGCGGGAGGCGGCGCAGAAGGGGCTGCTGGACCTGCAGGCGCTGGAGACCCAGTTCCACGTGGGCGCGCGCGTCTACCGTGCCGTTGGCGGCGTGGACCTGCATGTGAAGAAGGGCGAATGCCTTGGCATCATCGGCGAGAGCGGGTCGGGCAAGTCGGTCACGGCGCTATCGGTCATGGGGCTGGTGGCCTCGCCCCCGGGGGTGATCACCGCGGGCGCGGTGCGCTACGACGGCCATGACCTGCTGTCCTCAGGCTATCGCGAGATGCGGCAGCGACGCGGCGAGAATGTCGCCTATATCTTCCAGGATCCGCTGGCGACGCTGCACCCGCTTTACAAGGTGGAGGACCAGCTAGCCGAGGCGATCCAGTCACATCACAGGGTGAGCGACGGCGAGGCGCGCGAGCGGTCGCTGGAGCTGTTGCGGGCGGTGCGTATCCCGAATCCGGAGAGCCGCCTCAAGAACTATCCGCACGAGATGTCGGGCGGGATGCGCCAGCGGGTGGGTATCGCGATGGCGCTGGCGAACGATCCCGACGTCATCATCGCGGACGAACCGACGACCGCGCTGGACGTGACGGTGCAGGCGCAGATCCTCGCGCTGCTCGACGACCTGCGGCGCGAGCGGGGCCTCGCCATCGTCTTCATCACCCATGACTTCGGCGTGGTGGCGCAGCTCTGTGACCGGGTGGCGGTCATGTACGCCGGGCGGATCGTCGAGGAGGGGCCGACCAAGGCGGTGCTCGACGCGCCCGCGCATCCCTACACGAAGCGGCTCATTGCCTGCGTGCCGGAACTGGGCGGCGGTCAGCGCGAGCTTGCGGCCATTCCGGGCCTGCCGCCCTCGGTCGACGACCTGCCGCCGGGCTGTGCCTTTGCGCCACGCTGCCACAAGGCGCGCGACGCCTGCGCCCAGGGTGAGATCCCGCTCGACGGCACACCGCCGCGCGCCGTGCGCTGCCTTTACCCCGAGGAGGCCGTCTGATGACCGTAGCCCTAAAGGTGGAAGATCTTTCCAAGACCTTCGCGCTCAAGAAACCGCTGTTCGGAGCGGCACCGCCGGGCGTGCGCGCTGTGCGTCCCATGTCGGTCGAGGTTCAGCGGGGCGAGACGCTGGGTATCGTCGGTGAAAGCGGCTGCGGAAAGTCCACGCTGGCGCGGATGCTCGTGGGGCTGCTGGAGCCCTCCACGGGCCGTATCGAGATCGCGGGCAAGGCGCTCGACAACGCGGATCCGGCGGCGTTCGGGCGGCTGATCCAGTACGTGTTCCAGGACCCGATCAGCAGCCTCAACCCGCGCAAGACGATCCGACAGATCATGGAGGCTCCGCTGCGGTTGCTCTACGGGATGAACCGCGAGGCACGGGACAAGCGCATTGCCGAGATCTTTGACAGCGTGAACCTGCGGCACGAGTTTCTCCACCGCTACCCGCACGAATTCTCGGGCGGGCAGGCGCAGCGGATCGGCATCGCCCGGGCGCTGGCCGCGGCGCCCGAGATCATCGTGCTGGACGAGCCGGTGTCGGCGCTCGACGTGTCGGTGCAGGCGCAGGTGCTGAACCTGCTGGGGCGTCTGCGCGAGGAGTTCGACCTGACCTACCTGTTCATCAGCCACGACCTTGCCGTGGTCGAGGCTGTGAGCGACCGGGTGGTGGTGCTCTACTTCGGGTCGGTGGTCGAGGTGGGCAACGCGAAGACCATCTTCAATTCCCCGCGCCACCCCTATACACGCCTTCTGGCGGAAAGCGCGCCGGTCGTCGGCCGGCCCCTGACCGCGCCTGAGCAGAAGGGGACGGAACTGCCCGACCCGCTCAACCCGCCGCCGGGCTGCGCCTTTGCCGGGCGGTGCCCCAAGGCCACCGACATCTGCCGCCGGGAAGATCCCGCGCTGCGCCGGATGGGAGAGGATCAGTTTGCCGCCTGCCACCACCCCATCGAAGCGTGAACCGCGCCTCAGCCGCCCTGCGCAGGTGGCCGAGGCGATCAAGACATGGGTGGTCGAGGAGGGGTTGCGCGCGGGCGACCGGCTGCCGGGGGAGACCGAGCTGATCCGGCGTTTCGGCATGGCCAAGGGCACCATCCGCGAGGCGATGCGCATCCTCGAGGCGCAGGGACTCATCAAGACACGCACCGGGCCGGGCGGCGGCAGCTTCGTGCACGAGGTCAGTCGCGCGCGCGCCAAGGCGCTGCTGGGCAACTACTTCTACTTCAAGAACCTCACCATCGGCGACATCTACAAGCTGCGTCTCGCGCTGGAGCCCGAGCTGGCCGCGGATCTTGCGGGGCGTCTTTCGGAAGAGGTTCTGGCCCAGCTCGAGGCGAACATCCTGAGCTATGAGCGCCCCTCCGAAACCCTCGAGGAAGAGCGCGAACAGCACGTGGCCTCGCTGCGCTTTCACGCGATCCTGGCCGAACAGGCGGAAAACCCGTTGCTGGGTTTCGTGATCGACTTCATGGTGACGCTGCTGACCGACGTGACGGTCTACCGCGAGCTTTACGCGCCGCCGAACCATGAGCTCTGGCAGCGCGGACGCGACTACCAGCACCGGCTGGTCATGGCCCTGCGCGAGGGCGACGGCGGGGCGGCCCGTGCGATCATGAAGGCGCATATGGAAACCGCCTGGGCGCTCATGCGCGGTCAGGAAACGCAGATGATGCGGCGGTTCATGACCGAAGGATAGGGGAGCCGGTCAGCTTTATTTTATGTGCCCCTCGAAGACCTCTTCTTTTTTTGGGGGGGCTGTTTCCCTTTTGTCACGAAAGCTCTATCCAATTGATCTGCGAATATGAATTGCGTGGCTTTGGAATAAATAACCTGCAAAGGATTTCGTTATCTCTTGGCTCCTGTTGATGGTGGAGTACGCGAATTGCGATTTCTTCTGTGTTTGGTCGTGGTGACCTCCATGGTATCCGGATGCGCGACAGTGACACGCGGCACGAAGGATGTCCTCGTTGTCGAAACCGATCCTGTCGGCGCGAAGGCGCAGCTGACCAATTCTGTCGGCGCGAAGGCACAACTGACAGACGGCATGACCTGCGAGGCGACGCCGTGTTCTTTCAAGGTGCCTCGCAAGTCCGAGTTCGACGTGGTTCTCAGCAAGGATGGCTATATCCCGGCGCAGGTTCATGTGACCCACAAGGCCGGTGACGCGGGCGGTATGGCGCTGGCGGGCAATGTCCTTGTCGGGGGCATCATCGGCGCGGGTGTGGATGCCGGGACCGGTGCGATGATGGATCTGATTCCCAACCCCGTTGTTGTCGAACTTCAAAAGGCCCGCTAGTCAGGGCCTCGACTGACCTGTATCGGGCCCGATAATGGGGCCGGTACACAGGTCTTTGACTCTCAAAATGCGGCGGGGCGATTTGGTGTCTGGCTGGCTTCCGGTTCGGCCTGAATGACCGGAGAAAATGCCGCCGGTTCCGGTTTTGAGAGAAGGGTCTTTTTTCAGGGCTTGGGAAGCTATGGCCGGAAAAAGAAAATTTACTCCGGCAGCGTCTGCGTTGCCGGAAGGTCGTCCTTCAGCGCGATCCCCGTGACGCCCCGCTCCAAACCCTGCCGCCCAAGCCAAGCGATCTTGCGCGCCGCGGCCTCATAGCTCTGGCCGCCGCCGGGATGGATATTGGAGATGCAGTTGCGTTCGCTGTCGCGGCGGCCGGGTTCCGGGGCGTGGGTGATGTAGGCGCCGAGCGAATCCGTGACCGTCAGGCCGGGACGTTCGCCCACCAGCAGCACGACCAGTTTCGCGGCAAGTCGGTGGCCGATCACGTCGCCGAAGGCCACGCGCGCCTGCCGGGCCAGAACGACGGGGCCCAGGGCCAGCCCGTCGAGCAGGGGCAGGGTGGCGCGAACCACAGGCGCCGCGTGGGCCTGCACCGCGTCTGCCGAGAGGCCGTCGGCCACAACGAAGAGCACGTCGCAGGGCAGGGCGGTCGCGAGGGTGGCTTCGGAGCTTTCGGCAAGCTGCCGCCCTAGGTCGGGACGGCGCAGGTAGGTGGCGCGGTCAGGGGCGGCGCTGTCGACCGTGAGGGTTTCCATGGGGACGAGATCCTTGGCCAGCGCTTCGAAATCTACCGCACGGTGCACGGCGTCGCGCGCCCGGGCATGGGCAAACTGGAATTCGAGGTTGGCACGCACGGGGAGCCCCGCGCCGCTTCGGCCAAGCCCGATCCGTGCCGAGGTCCGCGACCTCAGCCGCGCCCAGGGATCATCCACCGGCGCGCTCATGCAGCGTCTCCGGTCATTTTCGCGAGGGCTTTGGGCGGAGCGTTGCCCTCGACCAGACGTCCGCCGTCGATCAGCCCGATACCCTCCAGCCACGCCTCGAACTCGGGCGCGGCGCGCAGGCCGAAGCTTTCGCGCAGGTAGGCGATGTCATGGTAGGCGAGGCTCTGGTAATTCAGCATGATGTCGTCGGCGCCGGGCACCGCGATCAGGAAGGTCGCGCCCGCGTCGGCCAGCAGGGTCATCAGCACGTCCATGTCGTCCTGGTCGGCCTCGGCGTGGTTGGTATAGCAGACGTCCACGCCCATCGGCAGGCCGAGCATCTTGCCGCAGAAATGATCCTCGAGCCCCGCGCGGATGATCTGCTTGCCGTCATAGAGGTACTCCGGCCCGATGAAGCCCACGACCGTGTTCACCAGAAGCGGCCGATATCGGCGGGCGACGGCGTAGGCGCGCACCTCGAGCGTCTGCTGGTCCACGCCGTGGTGGGCATCGGCAGAGAGTGCCGCGCCCTGTCCCGTCTCGAAATACATGACGTTGTCGCCCACCGTGCCGCGGTCCAGCGCACGGGCGGCCTCGTGCGCCTCGTCGAGGACGGCGAGGTCGACGCCGAAGCCGGTATTCGCGGCCTGCGTGCCCGCGATCGACTGGAAGACGAGGTCCACCGGCGCGCCGCGGTCCATGATCTCGATCGCGTTGGTGACATGGGTGAGGATGCAGGACTGCACCGGCATGTCGTAACTCAGGCGGATCTCGTCCAGCATCTCCATCAGCGCGATGGCGTTGGGGATGCTGTCGGTGGCCGGGTTGATGCCGATCACCGCGTCGCCCACGCCGTACATCAGGCCGTCGACGATACTGGCCGCGATGCCCTGCATGTCGTCCGAAGGGTGGTTCGGCTGCAGGCGCGATCCGATCCGGCCCGGCAGACCTTGGGTGTTGCGAAAGGCCGTGGTCACGCGGATCTTGCGCGCCACGGCAATCAGATCGCGGTTGCGCATAAGCTTGGAGGTCGCGGCGACCATTTCGGGCGTGAGCCCGGGCGCGAGCGCCGCGAGCACCTCGGTCGTGGCCTCTTCGGAGAGGAGCCAGTCGCGGAACTGGCCGGTCGTCATGTGCTGGACGGGGGCAAAGGCGGCGGTGTCGTGGCTGTCGAGGATGAGGCGCGTGACCTCGTCCGACTCGTAGGGGACCAGCGCCTCGGTCAGGAAATGCGTCAGCGGCAGGTCGGCCAGCACCGCCTGCGCGGCGACGCGCTGGGCTGCGCTTTCGGCGGCGATCCCGGCAAGCTGGTCGCCCGAGCGCAGCGGCGTCGCGCAGGCCATGACCTGATTCAGGCTATCGAAAGTGAAGCGTTCGCCGCCGATGGTGGTGCGCAGGTGTCTCATGGCCGGTTCCTCCGGCCGGAAGGCTATGCGCGGCACGGCGCTGAGGAAAGGCGCGCGCGACGATTGCCTGCGCCGCGCGGCCCGGCTGGGCGGTTTTTGAGCGGGCCTTAAGGCTCAGCGCTGTGACGTTTCCCACTCGGGGTGAATCCAGGCCTGCTCGTTTGCCTTCGGCAGTGGATCGCGGCCCAGGATGTGGTCCGCGGCCTTTTCGCCCGCCATGATCGACGGGCCGTTGAGGTTGCCGTTGGTGATGCGCGGGAAGATCGAGCTGTCGGCAAGCCGCAGCCCGTCGACGCCGATCACGCGGCATTCGGGGTCGACAACCGATCGCGGATCGTCCGCCGCCCCCATCCGCGCGGTGCCACACGGGTGGTAGGCGCTTTCGGCATGCTCGCGCACGAAGGCATCAAGGTCGGCGTCGCTGACCTTGTCGGCGCCAGGGAGTATCTCGCGCTTCACGTAGGGCTTGAAGGCCTCCTGCTGGAAGATCTCGCGCGTGAGCCGCAGACAGGCGCGGAAATCCACCCAGTCCTGTTCTTCGGACATGTAGTTGAAGAAGATGCGCGGCGCCTCCTTCGCGTCGGCGCTTTTCAGCGTGACCTCGCCACGGGACTGTGCGCGCATCGGACCGGTGTGGGCCTGAAAGCCGTGACCTTCGGAGGCGGCCTTGCCGTCGTAGCGTACGGCGATGGGCATGAAGTGGTACTGGATGTCGGGGTATTCGACACCGGCGCGCGACCGGATGAAGGCGGCGCTTTCGAAGTTGTTCGAGGCGCCGAGCCCGGTCTTGGTAAAGAGCCACTGCGCCCCGATCAGCGCCTTGCCCCAGAGGTTCCAGTACTTGAAAAGCGTGATCGGCTGGCTGGCGGCCATCTGGAAATAGACCTCAAGGTGGTCCTGCAGGTTCTGGCCGACGCCGGGGCGGTCGGCGACCACGTCGATGCCGTGCTCGGCCAGGTGTTTCGCCGGGCCGATCCCGGAAAGCATCAGCAGCTTGGGCGAGTTGATAGAGCTTGCGGCAAGGATCACCTCGCGCCGGGCGCGGAGCACGTCGACCTTGCCGCCGCGCTCGATCTCGACACCAGTGGCGCGGCCGTCCTCGATCACCACCTTACGGGCGAGCCCTCGCACGAGATCGCAGTTCTCGCGCTTGAGGGCAGGGCGCAGGTAGGCATGGGCCGCGGACCAGCGACGGCCCTTCCAGACCGTCTGCTCCATCGGGCCGAAGCCTTCCTGCTGGTAGCCGTTGTAGTCGTCGGTGACGGGGTAGCCGGCCTGCTTGCCGGCCTCGACGAAGGCGTGGAACAGCGGGTTGCGGCGGGGGCCGCGTGTGACGTGCAGCGGGCCGTCCGTGCCGCGCCATGACGGGTCGCCGCCATGGCCGCCGTCGTGCCAGTTCTCCATCCGCTTGAAGTAGGGGAGGACGTCGGCAAAGCCCCAACCCTGCGCGCCCTGGTCGGCCCAGTGGTCGAAATCGCGGGCGTGGCCGCGCACATAGACCATGCCGTTGATCGAGGACGATCCGCCGATGACCTTGCCGCGCGGGGTGGCGAGGCGGCGTCCGCCGAGGCCCGGCTCGGGTTCGGAGGTATAGCCCCAGTCGTAGCGCGACATGCTCATGGGGTAGCTGAGCGCGGCGGGCATCTGGATGAAGGGCCCGACGTCGGTGCCGCCGTGCTCGATCACGAGAACGGAGGCGCCCGCTTCGGACAGGCGGTAGGCCATGGCGCAGCCCGCGCTGCCGGCCCCGACGATCACGAAATCAGCTTCCATCCTTTTCTCTCCTGTCCCCGGTCTTGAACGAACGAGACCCGCGCGGTTTGTGGCCGCGCGGGCCAGTAGGGCCGGCCGGAGCCGGCGTGCGGCAGTCTCAGCTGCCTTGTTGGCGTACGACGAACACGTCGCAGAGTGCGTGGGTCACCACGTAGGATGCGGTCGACCCCATCAGGTAGTCGGCGATCCGCGGGTTGCTCGAGTTCAGCACGATGAGATCGCAGCCGAACTCCTTCGCGGTGCTGGTGATCGCCCGGTGCGGCGCACCCGTGCGGATCATCGTGCGGACCTTGACGCCCGAGGTGTCCTGGAGGGCCACGAAGGCATCCAGCTCGGGCTTGTGGTCGTCGGGACGCACGCGGAGGTTCGCTTCGATCTCCGGGACGATGGTCACGGCGATGATTTCGGCTTCCTCCCCGCGGGCCATCGAGACGGCCTTCTGCATCAGTTCGGTCGAATGCTTGGCATGCTTGGGCTTGATGGGCACCAGGATTCGGTCATGCATGGTCTGTCACCTTTTCGGGTCTTTGGCGGCAGCTCTTCATTTGCCGAAGTCGCGGTCCTTGTCATCAGTGCCCGTAGAATGCCGGACAACTATGTCCGCCACGCCACGCGGAATGTCCCCTTTTTCCGTTATTCCCCGCGCGGATAGCGCTGGTTTTCCTCGAGCACGTTCAGGTCCATGTGGTTGCGCATGTAGCGTTCCGACGCCTTCTGAAGCGGCTGGTGGTCCCAAGGGTAGTACTTGCCGTTGCGCAGCGCCTCGTAGACCACCCAGCGCCGGGCCTGGCTCTTGCGGACGTCGGCGTCGTAGGCCGAGAGGTCCCAGCGCTTGTCGGCCATCTCGCGGAAATGCGCCAGCGTGTTGGCGTGGGCCGGGTCGTCGGCGAGGTTGGTCAGTTCGTGCGGATCGGCCTCGAGGTCGAAGAGCTGCTCGGGGTCGAGCGGGCAGCGCGTGTATTTCCACTTGTCCTGCCGAAGTGCCACCAGCGGCGCGTAGGAGGCCTCGGCCGCGTATTCCATGGAAACTGCGGTTTCGCGCGTGCCGCCCTGGCCCAGCGGGACAAGGCTTTGGCCCTCGGTCCAGGGCATGACCTCCTCCATGCTGACCCCGGCCAGATCGCAGAGCGTCGGGCAGACGTCGATGTTGCTCACCGGCGTTTCCACCAGCCCCGGCTCCATCTGAGGGGCCGAGATCATGAAGGGCACGCGGGCCGAGCCCTCGTAGAAGCTCATCTTGAACCAGAGGCCCCGCTCGCCCAGCATGTCGCCGTGGTCCGAGACGAAGAGGATGATGGTCTCTTCCTCCTGCCGGGTGCCGCGCAGCGCCTCCATGACCTCGCCGATCTTGTCGTCGATGTAGGAAATGTTGGCGAAGTAGGCCCGGCGTGACCGGCGGATGTCTTCCTCGGTGATGTCGAACTCGCGCCAGTTGTTGGCGTCAAAGATACGTTTGGAATGCGGGTCCTGGTTCTCGTAGCCCAGATCACCGACCTCGGGCATGAGGCGGTCGCAGTCCTCGTAGAGATCCCAGTACTTGCGGCGTGCCACATAGGGGTCGTGCGGGTGGGTGAAGCTGACCGTGAGGCACCAGGGCCGGCCGTCGAGGCGCCGCCCGAGGTCATAGACCTTGCGGGTCGCGTGATAGGCGACCTCGTCGTCGTATTCCATCTGGTTGGAAATCTCGGCCACGCCCGAACCGGTGACCGAACCCATGTTGTGATACCACCAGTCGATGCGCTCGCCCGGCTTGCGGTAGTCGGGCGTCCAGCCGAAGTCCGGCGGATAGACGTCGGTGGTCAGGCGTTCCTCGAAGCCGTGCAGCTGGTCGGGGCCGACGAAGTGCATCTTGCCCGACAGGCAGGTGTGATAGCCCGCCCGGCGGAGGTGGTGCGCGTAGGTCGGGATGGCCGAGGGGAATTCGGCCGCGTTGTCGTAGACGCCGGTGACGGAGGGCAGCTCACCCGACATGAAGCTTGCGCGGCCCGGCGCGCAGAGCGGCGAGGCGGTGTAGCCGTTGCGGAAGCGGGTGGAGCGTTCCGCCAGCGCGCGCAGGTTCGGCACGTGCAGGAAGTCGGCGGGACCGTCGGGGAAAAGCGTGCCGTTCAGCTGGTCGACCATGAAGATCAGGATATTTGGGCGCTTCGCCATGCCGGGCTCGTCTCCGTTTCGGTTGCGTGCTATTGGGTTGCTTTGCGTCTGGATGCGGACATTATGCAAAACAGCGTGAGATAACAGGGTAAAACGGTTATGGCTGACATTGAAAATTCAAATGCCAGCTTCGGCCGTTTCAGCGCAGACCTCTGGCTTTTCCTCATGGTCGTGCGCCACGGGCAGCTATCCTCTGCCGCCTCTGAGGCCGGTCTCTCGCAGCCGCGGATGAGCCAGCGGATGCGCTTCCTCGAGGAGAGCCTCGGGCGGCCACTGCTGGAGCGGGGGCGGCGCGGGATCAGCCTGACGCCGGATGGTCATGCGCTGCATGCTGCGCTCAGCGGTCCGCTTTCCGAGGCGGCGCAGGCCTTTGGCCGCTTCCGCGATGTCCCGACGCGACGCGGAGTCGTGATCCTCTGCGACCTGGCCTTTGCCAGCTTCCGGATGCTGCCCATTTTCTCCTCGCTCTGCGAGGCCTTTCCGCAGATGGGCATTTCGCTGATGACGATGCAACTGCCGGACCCGCGCAATGCGCCCGATGTGGATCTCTACATCCGGATGGCGGCGCATGACCGCGCCACGCCAAACCAGGTGCCGCTTTTCCGGGAGCGGGTGAGCATCGTCGCCAGTCCGGGATATCTCGCCGCGCATCCGGGGCTTGGACGACCCGCCGATGTGCCCGGACATACGCTGATCGAACTGGCCACGGTCGGGGCGGCGCCGTGGATGACCTGGGACAGCTGGCTGAGGGCGCAGGGCGTGACACCCGAAGGGGCCGAGCGGTTGAGCTTCACGAGCTACGATCACGTGATCCGCAGCGCCGAGGCCGGTCTTGGCCTGGCGCTGGGCTGGCACGGGCTGATCGACGAACGCATCGAAAGCGGCGCCTTGGTCGAGGCCATGCCCGATCAGCGCGACAGCGATCTCGCCTACGTTCTTGGGCAGGTGCCGGGACGCGCGGGAAGCGAGACGCGAAAGGTTTTCGAATGGCTGAAGGCGCGCTTTGCGGAAGGCTGAGGCCCCGGGTCAGCCGTGTCGTGCGGCGTCGTGGCGGGTTTCGCTGACAGCAAGCGTCGCCGCGATGTCGTCCAGCAGGTCCAGCCGTGCCTCGTTGAGGTAGAAATGCCCGCCGGGGAACATCCGCAGGCGGAAGGGATCGTCGGTCCAACCCTCCCATTCCGCCAGCAGCGGGCGGGGAACGAGTGCATCCTCTTCGCCGCCGTAGGCGGTAATCGGCGCGGGCAGGACGTGGCGCGCATGGCCCTCAACGGCCTCGAGGGCCCGCACGTCGGCGCGCAGTGCGGGCAGGAGCATGGCCATGACGTCCGGCTCGCGAAGGATCTCTTCGGGGATGCCGCCGTAGCGGCTGTTGATCTCGTCCACGAAAGCATCGTCATCGAGATGCGCGAGCGGCGGGACGGGCGACGGGATGTCGGGTGGCTGTCGCGCCGAGAGGAAAAGATGCGCCGGTGCGGGCAGCCCCGCATCGGTGATCGCCCGCGCGGTGAAGGTCGCCAGTACGGCGCCCATGGAGTGACCGAAAAGCGCGTAGGGCCGGTCGGTCAGCGGGGCGATCTCGGGAACGATCAGGTCCGCAAGGGCGGGGATGGAGGCGAGCGGCGGCTCGGCAAGGCGGTTCGCCCGACCGGGTGTCTGCACGGGAAAGACGTCGAGGCGCCCACCCGCAGCGCGGATCCAGCCCTGGTACATGCTGGCGCCGAAGCCTGCGGAGGGAAAGCAGAAGAGCCGCGGGCCGTCGCTGTCCACGGGATGGGGGCGGAGGAACCACCGGCTGGGCGAAGGGGTGGTGGCCGCGGTCGAGGTATCGCGCGTCATGTGTCGTTTCCCGTGAGTGGTGACTGTCGGGCTTGCGGCGATGCTGTCGGCGCGGAACTTGCCTGTCCACACCGAAGCTGGCTGCGGCTGGATTTCTGCGGGGCTTCGGTCAACGGTGCGCAAGCCTGCGGCGGATGGCCTGCGAGGCACGCCCGAATTCCGATCGCATCGGGTGGTCGAAGATCACCACCCCGGTGACCCATCCGGCCGCTGCCGCCAGGAGCAGCATCAACAGGGTGGCGGGCCCGATACCCGTGGTGCCGCCGGCGGGCAGGATCCAGGCGAGGACCGGCAGGACGGTCATCATCGTCACGCCAAGGCTGCCGCGCATGGAGCGGGCGAGATCCGCGAGGGTGAAGGGCACCACCTTGCGGACCGCGAGCGTCGAGGTGACGACGCCAAGTCCGACGACGGCAAAGGTGCTCCAGGCGATGGCCCGGACCCCGTATTGCGCGGCGATCAGGACGACTGGCAGGCTCAGGGTCACCTGCAGCAGGGCAAGGTGGAAAACGCGCCTTGCCGCGCCGGTGGCCATGAGGATCGGGTAATTGATGCCCGGCGGGAAGTTCAGCAGCATCGCGCTGGAAATGATCTGGACGAGAGGGATGGTCGCGGTCCAGTCCGCCCCGAGCAGCACCCGCACCAGCGGATCGGCGAGTATCATGAGAAGCAGCAGCGCCGGCCAGATCACGGCGGTCAGTCTTTCGATGGCACCGAGGTAACTGCGGGTGAGGTCGGACTTGCGCCGGGCGAGATCGGAGAAGGCGGACAGCGCCACCTCGGCCACCCCGGCAAGGATCGTGCGCTCGGGGAACTGGCAGAGCAACGTGGCGCGCTGGAGGATGCCGACGGCGCCGGGCGCGAGGAAGATGCCCATGATCGCCACAGAGAGATATTCGGCTGTGCGCCTCAGAATGGCCGAGCCGCCGGTGTAGAGGCTGAACGAAAAGACATCGCGCCAGGCCACGAGCCGGAACCTGAACATGCTGAAAACCGGCCGCATCCAAAGCAGCAGCAGCCCGCCGATGATCCCCGAGGCAACATTGGCGATGGCGAAGCTGAGAAAGCTGAAGCCGCGGGCTGCCGCGAGAAGCAGGACCGCCGAATTGACCAGCGCCGTGGCCACGTTGATCGCGGCGATCCGGTTGAACGACAGGTCCCGGGCCAGCAATCCGTGCAGCGGGAAAGCGACCGATCCGGTCACAAATCCGATCAGCGAGATCCGCAGGAAATCGGTAAGGCGTGGCTCGCCGAAGAGCGAGGCTAGCGCCGGCGCCGCGGCAAAGATCAGCGCGGTCAGCGCCGCAGTGACCATGAGGTTTATGGTGAAGACGCCCTGAAGGCGGGTCTCGGTAAGCTCGGGGACCTGCACGACGTAGGCCGCCGATCCCAGTTCACGGACGGAGCCGGCCACCGCAAGGGTCGACATTCCCAGCACCGCGATGCCGTATTCATAGGGTGTGACGAGCCGGGAGACGAGCGCTGTCGTCCCGAGACCGACCACGGCGGTGATATACTTCCCGCCCGTGACGAAGAGCAGGGCCCCCCGGATTTTGCTCATGCGGTAATAACCCAAAAAATCGACAATCAAAGAAGCAGGCCCGCGGTGAAAAATGTTCCGCGTCCTCCTCCGAGAATTACCAGTCTGCGCTGCTCTCCGGAAGAGTGAAAAGACGCATCCTTCGGATGGCCGGCATGGTGGCAAGTGCAGCGCGGTAGCCAGCCGGTACGGGCAGATCGCGGATGTCCGGTCGAAAGCCTGCCTCAAAGACGTCTGGGCCGAATGTCGCTCGGGGCGCATCGACGGGGTCGAGAGAGACGGAGAAGGCGCCGAGATCCACAGCCAGGCCCCGGCCATCTGCCTTCACGATGGCCTCCTTCCGGGTCCAGCAGGCAAAGAAGGTCTCGGTTCTCTGCGAGACGGGCAGGGCTGCAAGTGCGGCGGCTTCCGCGGGCGCAAAGCTCCCTTCGGCGATGGACATCAGGTCAGCCGAGGTCCGCACACGTTCGATGTCGACGCCGACAGGCGTGTCGCGGGTGAGTGCCAGCAGGCCGAGCCCGTCCGAATGAGACAGATTGAAGGCAGGCGCCGCCTCCGGATGCAGGAAGGGCTTTCCCTCGGGCATGGTGCGGATGCAAAGGTTTTCCGCGCGCTGACCCGCGTAGGCCGCAAGAATGTGTCGCATCTGTCCGTGCGCTGCCACATAGCGGTCGTGAAGCCGGGGAAAGGCAAAGGCGGCCGCACGCTGACGCTCTTCCTCGGAAAGCAGGCACTTGAGAGCGTCATGCTGCGAATCGTTCAGTTCGAGCTGAAAGAGCCACAGATCGGCGAACTCCCCGCCAAGTCCGTCCGCGACGTCGTCCGGGACGGCTGGGGTGAAACTGGCAGCAGTCATCGCGGTTCGCACCGAAAGGAGACCGACGCGGCATGGCCGGGCGTCTTGCCGGATGGGGCGGAAAAGCGCGCGGGGCCGTTGCGACCAACGTTTTCCGGCGATTTCGGAAGACGTGGGGCAAGGCCGGAACGTGGCCAGGATGATCGCGTGAACAATGCGCCTCTCGTTTTGAATGTGTTTGCCCAACTGCACCTTTTTGCGGCGTTGGCGGCGGTCAGGGCTTTTCAGATCTTGCGCGAATTTCGGAAGCGTATGAAAGTGCTGCTTTAGGAATTCGTTTACAGACCTTTTTATTTCGAAGTGCGGGATTCGCGCACGGCAACAAAGATTTTTTGCAATGAATGCACAGCACAAGAAGGAATTTGATGCATGGGCCCTTCTCCGGGAACTCAGGTCCGCTCGTGTCATCCTCTCGGTCGAGGGGGATCAGCTTCGTGTGCGCGCGCCGTCCGGTACGCTGACGGATACGCTGAAGGACAGACTGCGCACGCATCGTGATGCGCTTGTCGAACATCTGAAATCCGCGGGCGGCAGGCCTGACGTCGTGCCAGCGAATACCGCATCTCAGCGCCCGCGCGAAGGGAACTTCCCCCTGTCCTTCGCACAGCAGCGGCTGTGGTTCCTGGAACGGGTCAACACCGGCTCCAACGCCTACGTGATCGGCGGCGCGGTGCGCATCCTTGGGGCCTTTGATCCCGATCTTCTGTTCGACTCTTGCCGCGAACTCGTGCGCCGCCACGAGGCGTTGCGCACCCGTTTCGGCGAGAACTCCGGAGAACCCTACGCCGAGGTCCTGAAGGAGCTGCCGCCGGACCTGAACCTCGTCGATGTGAGCGGTGTTGCCGAACAGGATCGGATGGCGCGCGCCAAGGCGCTCGTGTCCGAAAAGATGGGCTTCTCCTTCGATCTTCACGCCGGGCCGCTCTTTGCGGTGACCATCTACCGGTTCGCGCCGGACGATCATGTTGTACTGACGCGGGTGCACCACATCATCTCCGACGGGTGGTCGCTTGCCGTCATCTCGCGCGAGTTGCTGACGATTTACGACGCGCTGCGCCAGGGACGATCCGATGCGCTGCCGCCCGTGGAGGCGCACAGCGTGGACCATTCCCTGTGGGAGCGGGATCGAGCGGCGAGCGGACAATGGCAGCGAGACATCGACTACTGGTGCAAGGAACTGGTCAATGTTCCGGCACTGACCGAGCTCCCCGTGGACCGTCCCCATCCGAACCGTCCCTCCTACCGTGGAGAGCGGTTCTCGGCGCAGCTCGACGAGGGCCTTTGCGATGGCCTGCGCGGTGTGGGCAAGCAGACCGGCGCAACCCTTTACATGGTCCTCCTCGCGGCGCTGCAGGTGCTACTGCACCGGCATTCGGGCCAGGAGGACGTGCTGATCGGCTCGCCCGTGGCCAACCGGATGGAACGGCGCTTCAACAACACCGTGGGATGCCTCATCAACAACGTGGTGCTGCGCGGTGAACTCGGGCAGGATCCGACATTTGCGGAGTTCCTTGCCCAGGCAAAGGCCAAGGTCCTGTCGGCGCATGATCATTGCGAGCCTCCCTTCGACATGGTGGTCGACGAGCTGAAACCCGAACGCTCGACCCGTCATGCGCCGGTGTTCCAGGTGCTGTTCACGCTGCTGAGCTTTGCAGAGTTCGACAGTGTGCTTCCCGGAACCACCAGCGTGGACATCCCGATCGAGACCGGCGCCACGCGGTTCGATCTTTCGGTCGAGATCACCGAGCGCAAGGGAGGCCTGAAGGTCTCCTACGAATATGCCACCGACCTGTTCGACCGGGCGACGATTGCCGGGCTGCAGGACCGGTACGAAACGCTTTTGAGGTCGATCGTGGCCGACCCGGGGCAGCGGGTCTCCGACCTGGATATCGTTTCCGCGTCCGATCACATGCGTCTGGCCGAACTGTCCGAGGGGCGCCCCCTGTCGTTCGACCGTGTCACCACCGCTGACAGGCTGATCGACGAGATCGCAGGCGAATACCCCGAACGCGAAGCCGTCGTCGCGGGCGGGACCAGCCTCGATTACCGAACGCTGGTGCGGCGGGCCAACGGGCTTGCCGCGCAGCTGGTGGCGCGGGGCGTCGGGAAGGGCGATCTTGTCGCCGTCGCGCTGGAACCCAACGCGGATCTTGTCGTGGCGCTTCTTGCGGTCTGGAAGGCGGGGGCGGCCTACGTGCCGCTCGATCCGCTGCATCCGGCCGAAAGGCTTGCGATGATCCTGGAGGATTCCGAACCGGCCGCGCTTGTCACCTCAGTCGGTATCGAGGGTGTTCTGACCGGAGCCGACGTGCCCCGGATCCTGATCGACGGGGATGCGGTCGAGCCCTCCGATGCGACTCCGCAAAGGTCGGCCGGGGCTCGGGATCTGGCCTACGTGATCTACACCTCGGGATCGACCGGGCGCCCCAAGGGCGTCGAGGTCGAGCACGGCAACCTCCTGTCCTTCCTCGCGGCCATGCGGGTTGATCCGGGGATGGCGGCCGGGGATCGGGTCCTGTCTGTGACGACTCCCTCCTTCGACATCGCGGGACTGGAGATCTGGCTGCCGCTCACAACCGGCGCCACCACGGTGCTGGCTGAGCGCACGGCGCGCATCGACGGTGCGGCGCTCGGCCGTCTTCTCGAGGGGCAGCGCATCACGATGATGCAGGCGACCCCGGCGACCTGGCGGCTGCTGCTGGATTCGGGCTGGCCCGGCATGCTCCGGCTCCGCGCGCTGTGCGGAGGCGAGGCTATGCCCCGCGCGCTGGCCGAGGCGTTGATCCCCAAGGTCAGGACGCTCTGGAACATGTACGGCCCGACCGAGACGACGATCTGGTCGACTGTCCGGCGTGTTGAGACGGCCGAGGATGCAGGTTCTATCGGCCGGCCCATCCGAAACACGCGTGTCGCCGTGACGGACCAGGCGGGGCGGCCGGTGCCGCCAGGCATCGTCGGCGAGTTGTGCATTGCCGGCGATGGTGTCGCGCGGGGCTACCGCAACCGGCCCGACCTGACCGAAGAGCGCTTCACCCTGGTCGACTTTCCTGCCAGCGGCCCCGTCAGGGCCTACCGGACCGGCGACCTCGTGCGCCAGCGCGGCGACGGGGCCATCGTTTACGTCGGGCGCAACGATTTCCAGGTGAAGGTGCGCGGCTTCCGGATCGAACTGGGCGAGGTCGAGGCGCAGCTTGCCTTGGTCCCGGGCGTCGCCGATTGCGTCGTCGTGGCCCATGTGCCCGAGGGCGGGCAGGCGGCCCTTGTCGCCTACGTGGTCCCTGCCGAGGAAGAAGCGTTCAACGCGGAGGTGGCCCGTCGCATGATGCGGGCGAGCCTGCCGGAATACATGGTGCCGGGCGTCTTCCTGGAACTCGACGCGCTGCCCCTGACGCCCAACCGCAAGGTCGACCGCAGGGCCCTGCCCAGACCGGAGCCGGCTGTTGCTGTAGCGGCAGCGGTTCCGCAGGACGACGTGGTCATGAGCGAGACCGAAAGGCGGATCGCGGCGCTATGGTGCGAGGTTCTCGGGCTTCCCGGCGTCGGGAACGACCAGAGCTTTTTCGATGTCGGCGGCCACTCGATGCTTCTGGTCAAGCTGCATGAGAAACTGACCGCGTCCTTCGGGGACCGGATCCCGCTGATCGACCTGTTCCGGCGGACGACCGTCGCGGCCCAGGCCGAGGGGTATGACGGAGACGGGGCCGCCGTGGACGCGGCCCAGGTGATGCGTGCCAGGCAAAGAGCGGAGCAATACGGAAATGTCTGAACACTTCAGCACCCCGGCGGAAGGCTTTCCGCCGCACGCCGTTGCCATCGTCGGCATGTCGGGCCGGTTCCCCGATGCGCCTGATCTGGGGCAGTTCTGGGCAAACATCCGCGACGGCGTGGAATCGCTGCGCACCTGGAGTGACGAGGAGATGGCCGCCTCGGGCATGCCCGAGGCACTGCGACGCAACCCGAACTTTGTCCCAAAGGGCACGGTGCTCGACGACGCCGACATGTTCGACGCGGATTTCTTCCAGATGTCGCCTGGCGAGGCGAAGATCATGGATCCGCAGCAGCGGCTGTTCCTCGAGTGCGCCTGGGAGGCGATGGAGGACGCAGGCTACGCGCCGGGCCGCATCGAGGTGCCGGTGGGTCTTTATGCCGGGGTCAGCATGAACAGCTACCTGCTGGCGCATGTGCTCGCCAACCGGGCGCTGGCCGAAAGCGCGGGCGGCTACCAGCTCATGCTCGGCAACGACAAGGATTTTCTCTGCACGCGCGTCTCCTACAAGCTCGACCTCAAGGGGCCGAGCGTCACGGTTCAGACAGCCTGCTCGACCTCGCTGGTCGCGGTGGAAATGGCCTGCCGGGCGCTGGCGCGCGGGGAATGCGATGTGGCGATGGCCGGGGGCGCCTCGCTCAACTTTCCCCAACGGGGCGGGTATCTCTACCAGGAGGGGATGATCTTTTCGCCCGACGGGCATTGCCGGCCCTTCGACGCCGCGGCCAAGGGTACGCGCGCCGGTGCGGGCATCGGGCTGGTGGTGCTGCGGCGGCTGAGCGATGCGCTTCGGGACGGAGATACCATCCACGCCATGATCCGCGGCGCGGCGGTCAACAACGATGGTGGCGCCAAGGCGGGCTATACCGCGCCCAGCATCGACGGCCAGTCCGAGGCCATCGTCATGGCCCAGACGCTGGCCGGGGTGGACCCCCGCAGCATCGGCTACATGGAGGCGCATGGGACAGGCACGCCGCTGGGGGACCCGATCGAGATTGCGGCGCTGACGCGTGCCTTCCGCGACCGGACGCAGGATACCGGCTTCTGCCGGCTCGGGGCGCTGAAGGCCAACATCGGCCACCTTGATGCCGCCGCCGGTGTCGCCGGGCTGATCAAGTCGGTTCTTTGCCTCAAGAACGCCTGGTATCCGCCGCTCGTCAACTTCCGCGAGCCGAACCCGCAGCTTTCGCTCGAGGCCAGCCCCTTTGCCGCCTCCGCCGAGGGCGGACACTGGGTGGCCACCGAAGGGCCGCGGCGCGCGGCGGTCAGCTCCTTCGGGATCGGCGGCACCAACGCCCACCTGATCCTTGAGGAGGCGCCAGCCCGCATGAACCTGCCCGCACCGACGGGGCCACAGACGCTGGTGCTTTCGGCGCGCAGCGAGGCCGCGCTGGCGGCGGCAGCAGGGAACCTCGCCGCGGCGTTGGAGCGCCCCGATGCGCCTGCGCTTGCCGACGCGGCCCACACGCTGCTGACAGGGCGGACGCCCTTCCGCCACCGCCGTTTCGTGGTCGCCGGCGATGCGACTGAGGCGGCCGAAGGACTTCGTCGCGCGGTCCGGGGCAGTGCCCACGATGGTGGCGCCCGCCGCGTCGCCTTCATGTTCAGCGGGCAGGGCAGCCAGCATCCGGGCATGGGCCGCGGGCTCTACGAGGCCGAACCGGCCTACCGCGCGGCCTTCGACACCTGCGCCGAAATCCTGTCCGCGCCGCTGGGCCTCGATCTGCGTGACGCGGTTCTGCGCGATGGTACAGCGCCCCTCTCGGAGACATGGCTGACCCAGCCTGCGCTCTTTGCGACCGAATACGCGTTGTCACGGATGTGGGCGGAGCGGGGCATCCGGCCCGCCGCCATGATCGGGCACAGCCTGGGCGAATACGTCGCCGCGCACCTCGCCGGGGTCATGTCGATCGAAGACGCGCTGGCGCTGGTCGCCCTGCGCGGGCGTCTCATGCAGGACATGGCGCCGGGCAGCATGGCCGCGGTGCCGCTGCCCGCTTCTCAACTGCACCGGCGGCTGGGCGGGCGGGCCGAGATCGCGGCCGAAAACGCCCCGGACCTGAGCGTCATCTCGGGAGAGACAGCAGTCATCGCGGAACTCATCGCCGAGTTCGAAGCCGAGGGGATCGCGGCGCGTCGTCTGCATACCTCGCACGCATTCCATTCGCGAATGATGGAGCCGGCGCTGGAACGCATGGCCGAAGCCGTCGCTGACATCCCTCTGGACGAACCGGCGATCCCCTATGTCTCGAACGTCACCGGAACATGGATCACCCCGCAGGAGGCGACCTCGCCCGACTATTACGCGCGGCATTTGCGCCGGGCGGTGCGGTTCGGGCCGGGCGTTCAGCTTCTGGGCGAGGATCCGGGTCTTTTCCTGCTCGAAGTCGGGCCGGGCACGGTGCTGTCCTCGCTGGCGCAGGTCGCGCTTCCGGCCTCGCGCGGCCGGATCGCGTCGTCTCTGGCGCATCCGAATGAGGGCAGGGCAGACACCACGGCAATGCTCGAAGCCTCGGGCCGCATATGGGCGGCGGGCGTGCCGCTCACCCGGACCGGCCTCGCCGACCCGTCGCAGAGGTCCCCACGCAGGGTGTCGCTTCCGACCTATCCCTTCGAGCGTCAGCGTCATTGGGTCGATCCCGCCGAGCAGCCCGCGGCTTCCTCGGATGACCTGCCCGGGAATGGGTTCGTGACGGGGCAGACCGGGGCTCCCTTCCTCAGCGCGCCGACCTGGATGACCGCGCCAGCCGACGGGACGGATGCGGAGATTTCGGGCCGCTGGCTGGTCCTCGCTGACACGCCGGAAGTGGCGGGGGAGTTCGGCCGGAGCCTCAAGGAAGCCGGTGCCGAGGAGATCGTGCCGGTGCTGCCGGCATCGGTTCCGCGCGCTGGTGCGCCTGCGCTCGCCCGTCCGGGGCATGTCGAGGACCTGAAGGCGGCGCTGGCGGGCGGGAAGGATCCCGTTGCGGGCATCGTGATGGGGTGGGGGCTGGAGCCCGGCTTCGTGGATGGGCGAGGCTGCTTCGATACGCTGGTGGCGCTGGGCCACCTCGCGCAGACCGAGCCGCTTGCAGCGCCGGTCCGTGTGCTCTGCCTGACCTTCGGTGCCTGCTCGGTGCTCGGGGAGCCCGTGCGCAATCCCGACATGGCATTGCCGCTCGGACCGTTGCTGGCCCTAAGCAGCGAGGAACCGCGACTGCTCTTCCGCCTGGTGGACCTGTCCGCCGAGGACATGCAGGCCGGGCCGCAGGCCTTGGCCGGCATCGCCCGTCACGAAGCGAGGAGCCGTGACAAGGAGTTGCTCTGCGCACGTCGGCATGGCCGCAGGTTCCACCGGCGTTATGATCCGGTACCCGCGCCCGAGACCGGCGGGACGCCGTTGAAGGAGAACGGCGTCTGCCTGATCACCGGTGGCCTTGGGGGGCTGGGGCTGAGCATCGCCCGCGCTCTGGCCGAGGCAGGCCCGGCGCGGCTCGTGCTGACGGGTCGAAGGGCGCTGCCCGAGCGTGAGGGCTGGGAGAATGCGATTGCCTCCGGGCACCCGCAGGCCAATGCAATGACGGCCCTCCGGGAAATCGAGAAACTGGGCGCCGAGGTGATGATCGCAACCTGCGACGTGGCGGTAGAGGCCGACATGCAGGCGCTCGCCGGGCGTATCCGCGCGCGTTGGGGTCGTCTCGATGGGCTCATCCATGCGGCGGGCCTTGCCGGCAGCGGGGCGCTGACCGTCCGGCAGACCAGGGAGGAGATCAACGCGACGCTTTCCGCCAAGGTCGAAGGCACGCGTACGCTGGGCCGCGTGTTCGGTGGCGACAGTCTCGATTTCGTGGTCTTGATGAGTTCAATCAACTCCATCATCTCGCGACCGGGTGCGGTAGATTACGCCGCCGCGAACGCTTTCATGGACGCGTGGGCCGAAAGTGATGAATGCCCTGCCGCCTGGCCCTCTGTGAGAGTGATGAACTGGGAAGCCTGGGCGGAGGTCGGAATGGCGGCCCGTCGGCAGAAGGACCGCCCCGATCCGGGCCTGACGCCGATTGATCGCGACGTGGCGACACGGCTTCTTCTCGACCTCGCAGGTGGGACGGTGCCACGTGTCATCATTACGCCCTACGACCTCTCGGCGGCGGCCGCCTGGAGGCGCCGCGCGGGGGTCGCACTCGGTGTCGATCCGCGACAGAGGACGGAAGACGCGGCGCTCCCGCTCGAAGCCGAGGACAGCGATCTCGTCAAGCGGGATCGCTTCGCGAGCGATGCCGAGGTCACCGTCGCCCGGATCTGGGCGGACCTGCTGCAGGTCCCGCTCGAGGGCCCCGAAGACGACTTCTTCGAGCTCGGAGGGCATTCCCTGATGGCGACACGGTTGCTCGCCCAACTCGAGGCGGCAACTTCGGTCAGGCTGATGCTGCGTGACGTCTTCGAGGCGCGCACGATCGGCAACCTTGCGGCGCTCGTGGAGGGCGCGGTGGCGGCGGAGCCGGTGTCCGGGCAGACCGGTGAAGAAATCGAGGAGTTCGTGCTTTGACACCCGATGAGCTGCTCACGGAAATCCGCTCGCGCGGGAGCCAGATCACCGTGGACGGAGAGGATCTGCGCCTGACCGGCCGGGTCGGCAGCCTGACCGAGGAGTTGCGCAACCAGATCCGGGCGCAGAAGGCCGATGTGATCAGCCTGCTGCGGCAGGAGGATGCGGCGGCGCCCGCGCTGCTTCCCAAGGAAGGGCAGCTGCCGGTTTCGCACTTCCAGGAGCGGCTCTGGATCATTCAGAAGCTCGATCCCAAGGCGACGGAATACAACCTCGTGACCGTCTGGCCCTTCGGCACGCGCTTCGATGCGGATACGCTCGAGACGGCCCTGCGCCGGGTGATCGGGCGGCAGAGCGTCCTTCGCACCTGCTTTCGCGAAACGCCCACGGGGCCGGTCGCCGTACTTCTGGAGCGCGACGTGGTCCCAGTGCAGCATGTCGTGCTTGACGATCTGGGAGAACAAGCCCGCCGCGCGGCCTGCGACGAGGCTGTGGGACGCGAGGTTGCCCGGCCCTTTGACCTCGAAAACGCCGCGCCGATACGCTTTACCATCCTCGATTTCGGCGCTGAGGGCGTCGCCCTGTTGGTCGCGGCGCATCACATCGCCATCGACCACTGGTCGCTTTCGCTCCTGCGGGACGAGATCCTTTCTGCGGCGGCCGAGGGGCCGGGCTACGCCGCCCTCGGCCCTGTCCTCGAATACGCCGACTATGCCGGCTGGCAGCGGCAGCGGCTGCATCCTTCGCGGCTCGGCAGGCACCTGGACTGGTGGGAGCAGACGCTGCGCGGCGTGCCCGATCTCTGTGCCTTCAACGCCGATCTCGTGCCGCGGCTCGGATGGGACGGGGGCAGCCAGTCGTTCCTCTGGGACGAGGATTTTTCCCGGCGGCTGGTCGCCTTTGCCCAGTCCCGTGGCGCTACGCTCTACATGATGCTTCTCGCAGCCGCCGCCGTCGCCCTGCACCGCGAAACGGGGCTCGAGGACATCGTTCTCGGCAGTCCCGTCGCCCTGCGGGAACGCCGGGAGTTCGAACAGATGATCGGCCCCTTCGTGAACACGCAGGTGCTGCGGATGACCGTCACGGCAGAGACCAGCTTTGCCGAGCTGCTCGACCGGGCCCGCGACGCACTTCTGGACAGCCACCCGCACAGCCACGTGCCCTTCGAGATGGTGGTCGAGCGCGTCCGCCCGGCGCGCAACCTGAACCGGTCGCCGCTGTTCCAGTTCGCGGTGGTGCTGCAGAACGCCGCCGGTGCGCCGAGCGAGCCGATCTTTGGCGGTGGCGCGGTTCACGACATGACTTGGTTTGTCCGGCAAGCGGGTGGTCAGGTGATGGGGGCCATCGAGTACCGGTCGGATATCTACCTTCCCGAGTCGGTCCGACGCCTTCTGGCGCGGCTCGAGGCGATCCTGTGGTATGCCGTCGAGCAACCGGAAACGCCGGTCGCGCGTATTCCGCTGGTCTCGCCCGAAGAGCGCGGGATCCTGTTGGGGAACTTCATTCCCGAGGCTGTCGAGATCGACCCGACGCCCTATCCACAGCAAGTCGCGCGTACGGCAAAGGTAAGCCCCGATGCCACCGCTATCCGGCACGAGGGTCATTCGGTCAGCTACGGGGACCTGAACAGACGGGCAAACCGTTTGGCGCATTTGCTGTCCGACCGCGGTATCGGTCGTGGCAGCGTCGTCGGTCTTTGCCTGGACAGGTCCCCCGACCTGATCGTGGCGATGCTGGCCGTGCACAAGGCCGGCGCTGCTTATGTCCCGCTCGACCCGGCCTTCCCGCCCGATCGCCTGCGCTACATCCTCACCGACAGCAGCGCGCGCGCGGTCATCACTGGTGGCGATACGGCGCGTGCGCTCGATGTGCCCGACAGGGTGGAAGAATTGCCGGTCGCCGAGGCGACGTCCGACGCGGAGGCGTTTTCCGACAGCGATCCGGAGGTCGGGATCATCCCGCACGATACTTCCCACCTGATCTATACCTCGGGCTCCACCGGGCAGCCCAAGGGTGTCGAGATCACCCACGGCGCGCTGTCGAACCTGCTGGGCGCGCTGCGGCAGGAACCGGGCATGACCTCGGAGGATGATGTGGTCGCCGCGACGACAACCGTGTCGTTCGACATCGCGGCGGTCGAATTGCAACTGCCGCTGACCGTCGGCGCCACCATCGAGCTGCTCGACCGCGAGATCGCAACCAATGGCGAGGCGCTGGCGGAGGCCCTGCAGGACAGGAACGTCACCGTGGTGCAGGCGACGCCCTCCGCTTGGCGGCTGCTGCTCGAGGCGGGGTGGGAAGGCAGCCCGGAGATCCTTGCGATCAGCGGCGGAGAGGCCCTGACGCGGGATCTTGCGGATGCGCTGCTGGCGCGGGTGGGGCGGCTCTGGAACGGCTACGGCCCGAGCGAGACGACGATCTATTCGACAGGCGCCTGGATCGCCGCAGATGGCGCGCCGGTCAGCATCGGCCGCCCGGTCGCGAACACGCGGGTGTATCTTCTGGACGAGGCCGGCGACCCTGTTCCGATCGGCATGCAGGGCGAAATCTGCATCGGCGGGGCGGGTGTGGCCAAGGGCTATATCGGCCTGCCCGAACAGACCCGCGATCGGTTCCGCCCCGATCCCTTCGATCCTGCCGAGGGCGCGCGTCTCTACCGCACCGGAGATATAGGGCGCTGGTCTTCGGATGGCCGCCTGTTCCATCTGGGCCGCAGCGACCACCAGGTGAAGATCCGCGGCGTGCGCATCGAGCTGGGAGAGATCGAGGCGGCGCTGCTCTCCGCCGATCCTATCCGGCAGGCGGCGGTGGTCGTCGAGGACGCGGGCAATGACGACCGGAGGCTCGTCGCCTATGTCGTCTACGAGCCGGGCGAGGACATGACGGCGAGCGAGGTCCGCCGCCATCTGCGCGCGACGCTGCCACGCCACATGCTGCCGACCGTGATCATGGACCTGCCCGCGCTGCCGCGCACGCCCAACGGCAAACTCGACCGCAAGGCACTGCCACGCCCGTTCGAGCAGGGCGGGCCGCGCCAGAGCGCAGCGACGCCGCCGCGCCCCGGCGTGGAGGCCACCCTCGCCGAGATCTGGTGCGACGTGCTCAAGGTCGACAGGGTCGGTGCGGAAGACAACTTCTTCGAGCTTGGAGGCCATTCGCTGTTGACGCTGCGTGTCGTGCGCCAGGTGAGGGAGCGCCTGGGCATCGCTCTTGACCCGCGGGTGCTGTTCTTCAAGACTCTCCGGCAGATTGCTGCGGAGCTGTCGCATCTGCAGACCGGATAGCGTGAATTGAGTTCATGAGCCCATTTTTTTTCGGCACCTCGCGGCGCCGCCTCTTCGGCGTGTATCACCCGGCGCAGACCTCGCGGGCCACGGCGAAGGCGGTGGTGCTCTGCTATCCTTGGGGCCATGAATACATCAACGCGCACCGCTCCATGGTGAAGCTTGCCGGCGTGCTTGCCGAGGGCGGCTACCACGTCCTGAGGTTCGACTATTTCGGCACGGGCGACAGCGGGGGCGAGGCCGTTGACGTGACCCTGAAGGGATGCCGAGAGGATATCCTGACCGCTGCAGAGGAACTGCTCGACATGAGCGGCGGCGAGAGCGTGTCGCTGGTCGGCTTGCGCCTCGGAGCGGCGCTCGCGGCTGAAGTCGCGGTGGCCGAACGGGGGCTGGTGGACCGGCTGGTGCTCTGGGATCCGGTGATATCGGGCCCCGACCACGTCGAGGCGATGTTTCGCGCTGCGGCGAACATGCCCAATGGCATGGGGCCGCCGCCCCTGCGCGCGCCTGAAAAGGGCGGCGGGCACGAGATCTGCGGCTTCCCCCTCACCGATACCCAGCGCGACCAGATCGCGGGTGTCGACCTGATCCGGCTGGTCCCGAAGCTGCCGCGCAAGTCGGTCACGCTGGTGACGCAGCCGGCCCCGGCGCATGAGCGCTACCTGGAGGCGGTCGGCGACGCCGGCGCGCAGGGCGAGCGGTTCCTGCGCATTACCGACCGCGCAGCCTGGCACGAAGACTGGCCGCGAAATGCCGGCATGATGCCGGTCGACGTGATCAACCGCATCGGGGCGTGGATGGCATGAGCGATCGCCAGTCCCCTGCGACGGCGCTTGCGCCGAAGACGAGCGAACAGGTCGTCCTGATGGGCGCGATATCGTCGCTTTGCGGCATCATCACCCGGCCGGCGGGCGACCCGACGGGCCTGCCGATCATCCTGCTGAACACCGGCATCATCCATCGCGTCGGGCACCACCGGATGAACGTCACCATCGCACGCCGCTATGCCGCTGCGGGACATCCGGTCATCCGCTTCGATTTCGGCGGCATCGGGGACAGCCCGGTGCAGAGCGAGACGCTGCCGCCGCTCGACGCCAACCTGATCAGCATCGGCGAAGTCTGCGACTGGCTCGAGACGAACCTGGGGCAGTCGCGTTTCATCCTGATGGGGCTTTGTTCCGGGGCGGATCATTCGATCATCTATGCCGCACGTGATCCCCGGATCGCAGGCGTGGTACTGGTCGACCCTTCGATCCCGCGCACCTTCCGTTTTCACGTGAACAACGTCGCGCGCGATCTGACCCGGCGCGCGGTCTGGACCAATCTGGCCACCGGCCGTGGCCGGACCTGGGCCCGGATCCGCCGGCTGGCGGGACGGTCGGGCGCCACTGCTGACGAGGAGCCCCGGAACGAGCCCTTCGCCCGTCCCGAGCTGGAGCATCCCGAGGCCGTGGCCTTTCTCGAGAAGGCCTACCAGGACGCGGTCGACAACGGTGCAGAGATCCTCGCCGTCTTTACCGGCGGCCACGATTTCCAGCACAATTACCGCAGGCAGATCCTCGACGCGCTGCCGCGAGTAAAGTTCGGCAAGCAGCTCGACCTGCATTTCTACGCCGACTGCGACCACACCTTCACCTTCGAGCGCCATCGCGAGCGGCTGCTGCGGCTCACTGACGAATGGCTGGCGAGGATCATGGCCGCCGAGCAGCGAGAAGAAACTTCGCGGCGCCAGATAGGCTGACGGCCAAGCGTCTTCGCCTGACGTTCATGGACGCGGAGCCGGGACTCCGCCGGTTCAGACCGGCGGAGTTCTTCTTCCAAGGATCAGATCAGGCTTTCCTCCCATTCCTCCACGGGCGCGCTGTCTTCGGCGTTTTGCGAGGCCGCGAGCGTGGCATTGAGCTGGGATGCGGTTGTCGCCACCGTGGCTTCCCCCAGCAGATCGCGGATCGACAGCTCGATGCCCAGGTCGGCGCGGACCGAATTCCGGAGCTGCACCGCCATGAGCGAGTCGAAGCCGAGGGCTGAGAAGGGGCGATCGGCGTCGAGCGCCGCCGCGCTGTAGCCGAGCACCCGCGCCACCTGCGCGGTGACGAAGGCCAGAAGCAGCGCGGGCCGTTCCGAGGCAGTTGCCGTGAGAATGCCCTGAGCGCCGAGATCGGCCTCCGCGTCGAGATCCACCTCGGCCTGTGGTGCATGCTGGTCGAGAAGCGCCTTGACCCGGGGCGTGCCCTTGGCGGCAAGCATCGCAGGATCGAGGCGGGCGATCATTCCGAAGGGATGGCCTAGGCCCACCACCTTCTCCAGCGCATCGAGCGCTTCGTCGTTGCCGAGCTGGCCGAGCCCGACGCGGGCCCAACGTTCGCGCACCGTGTCCGACAGTCGCGAGGCCATGCCGGACTCGCCCCAGGCCCCCCAGGCGACGCTGGTGACCGGACGTCCGGCAGCCCGCTCGGTGGCGGCAAGGCTGTCGAGCCAGGCATTGGCCCCCGCGTAGTTCGCCTGTCCGGGCGAACCCATGATGGCCGAACTCGACGAGTAGAGCACCACGAAATCCAGAGGCGCCCGCCGCGTCGCGGACAGCAGGTTGCGGGCGCCCTCGATCTTGGGACCTGCCACGCGCGCGAAGTGCTCCCGTGTCTGGTCCGCCAGTGGCGCATCGTCGAGCACCCCGGCGGCATGCAGGATACCTCGAAGCGGCATTTCCGAAGCCGCAAGCTCTGCAACCAGTGCTTCGACCGACGCCGGGTCCGCGACGTCGCAAGGAAGGGCGCGCACGCGTGTTCCGTGCGTCTGCGCAAGCTGTTCGGCAAGCGCCCGGGCCTTGGCCCCTGCGCCGGAGCGGCCGACCAGGATAACTTCGCCTGCACCACGGGACGCCAGCCGGTTGGCGGCGGCCAGTCCGATCCCCGACAGGCCACCGGTGACGAGGTAGGCGCCATCCGGGCGAACCGGCATGGACGCCCCGGGCTGCGGTTCCGGCAGCAGGGCCACCTTGCCGGTGTGCCGGGCATTGGCCATGAAGCGGAAAGCCTCGCGCGCGTCGCCAAGCGGGAAGGCCTGAACCGGAAGCGGCGCGAGCCTGTCTGCCTCGACATCGGCGAGGATGCTCTCGAAGGACCGGCGCACTGCAGCCGGATCAGCAAGGATCTGTTCGCCGAGATCCACGACGGCATAGCGCACGTGCGGTGCGCGCTCGGCGGCCTCGGCCGGCGTCCAGATGTTGTTCTTGCCGATCTCCAGGAAGGCGCCGCCAGGGCGCGTCACGCGCATGCCGGCGTGGATCATCTCGCCCGAGAGCGCGTTGATCACCATGTAGACGCCTTCGCCGCCCGTGATCTCCATCACGGCATCGCCGAAACTGTCCGAGCGGGAGTCGAAGGCGTGGGACGCCCCCTCGCGCAGCACGAAGTCGCGCTTGGCCTGTGATCCGGCGGTCGCGATCACCTCGGCACCGGCGCGCACGGCGAGCCGCAAGGCCGCCAGCCCGACACCGCCCGCGGCCGCATGCACGAGCACACGCTGCCCGGGCCGGAGCCCGCCCGCCGTCTCGTAGCAGAGCGCCGCGGTCAGGTAGGTATTCGGGATGGTGACCGCGTCGGCGAAGGTGATCGCCTCGGGTTTTGGCAAGGTGAAGCGCGCGCCGACGGTCACATGGGTCGAAAAGCAGTCGCCCGCCAGGGCCACGACGGGGTCGCCGGGTTTCAGGTCGCTGACGCCCTCGCCGACGCGAGCGACGATGCCTGCGCATTCGCTGCCAAGCGCGCCCGCGTCGCCCGGATACATGCCGAGCGCATTGAGGACGTCCCGGAAGTTGAGCCCCGTGGCGCGGATCTCGATCTCGACCTCGCCCGCGCCGGGCGCCTTGCGGGCCTCCTCAACAAGCTGCAACTGGTCGAGATCCCCGCGCTCGACGATGCGCAGAACCCGCCGCTGGTCGGCGGGCAGGGCCTCGGGGGGCGTGGTCGGGCGCAGGCGCGGTGCGACGAAGCCGCCCGATCGCAGCGCCAGCTCGGGTTCTTCGCCCGATAGCGCCAGGGCGTCGGAGATGGCCCCGGGATCCACGGGCGCCAAGGGATCTAGGTCAAGCTGCACCAGCGGCGCGGTGCGGCGCTCCACGTCTATCACGTGGCCGAGTCCGACGATGACACCGCCGTCCGGATCGGGCGCTTCCTCGGGGCCGACGGCCCGCGCCCCGCGTGTCACGAGGCAGAGGCCGATGGTCTGATCGACGGAATCAAGCATCTGCACGGTCGAAAGCACCTCGCCATAGGCCTCGGCGGC
Organism: Allosediminivita pacifica; assembly: GCF_003054175.1. Lineage (GTDB taxonomy): Bacteria > Pseudomonadota > Alphaproteobacteria > Rhodobacterales > Rhodobacteraceae > Allosediminivita > Allosediminivita pacifica. Next base: position 40,233 of record NZ_QBKN01000002.1, on the reverse strand, counting down.
CTCCGGGGTCCTGTCGACGGTGGTGCAGTCGATGACCCAGGTGGGCGTCTCCTCCGCGATGGCCGCCGCCAGGTCCTGCACCATGGCAAACCGCGCGCCAAGCGCCGTTGCGATCTCCGCACTGGCAGGGCCACCGTCGCCCAGCACCAGCAGGCCTTCGACCGCCTCGGCCTGCGGTCGCTGCACATCCTCCCAGGCGAGCGCCATGGTTTGAAGCGCGATCCGCTCGACCGCCAGCATCTGCGACAGGGCCTCGGCGGTGGCGACACGTGCGTGAAGCCCGTCCACATGCGCGACAATCTCGCCTGCCTCGGTTTCGAGCGTCAGGTCGGCGACGATCTCGTTGCTGTCCTGCGCGCGCAGCCGTGCGACCACGCAGAGCTGTGCCGGGGCCGGACGGTGCCAGTGGATGGCGTCGATCTCGACGGGCAGGTAGAGCAGCTTTGCCTCGCGGTTGCTGACGATCGCGCTCACGGTGTGGAAGGCGCAGTCAAGCAGCGCGGGATGCAGGCGATAGCCGCCCATGTCCGGGATCTCGGCTGACAGGTCGATAGTGCCGACCGCGATGCCATCGCCTTTGTGCAGTTCCGAAACCCCGAGGAAGGCGGGACCGTAGGACACGCCAAGCTCGGTCAACTCGTCATAATGTGCGGCGACGTCCACAGGCTCGGGGCAGAGCTTTCGGGCCTCGGTGGCGCGGGGCAGATCGCGAACCTGACCACCTGAATCGGCAGAAAGCGTCACCTGCGCCAGCGTCCGCCAGTCGGCGTCGGGCTCGGCAGGAACTTCGCGGATGGTCAGGCCGAAGGTGCCGTCCTTGGCCCGTGCCATCTCGGTATGGACGTTCCTCAGTTCGCCCTCCGGTAATGCCAGCGGCGCGTCGATGCTCAGGCCCTTCGCCACCACCGTCCGGTCTCCGAGCGTGGCCGCTGCCGCGGCAAGCGCCATCTCGACGTAGCCGGTGGCCGGAAAGATCACGTGATCGAGGATCGTGTGATCGGCAAGATAGCCCGGCTCCGTCGTCCCGAGCGTGCTGAGAAAGGCGCGGTTGGGGGGGGGCGTCGTCTGGACCGACCCGAGCAGCGGATGGATGCTGTCCATCTGCCGCGCCGAGACCTGTTTCGGCGCCTCGAACCAGTAGCGCTGGCGTTGGAACGGGTAGGTGGGCGCGGTAATCAGCTGCCCGCCCCTGTCGCGGTAGACGCCGGACCAGTCGATCTCTGCGCCTGCGGCATAAACCTCGGACAACGCGCGCAGCGTGGTCGCGGTGTCGTCCTGGCCCCGGCGAAGCGTCGGGACGCTGCGCCATCTGGCCTCTGGGCGGGCCCGCGCGGCAAGACCCAGAAGGGCCGGATGGGGGCCGATCTCGACAAGGATGTCGGCACCGGCGGCCTCGACCGCCGCCATGCAATCTGCAAAGCGCACCGCGCCGCGCGCGTGGTCGCGCCAGTAGCGGGCATCCGGGGCTTTTCCGGCCGGGTAGGGTGCACCGGTGAGGTTCGAGATGATCTTGAGCCGGGGAACCTGGTAGTTCACGCCTCCGGCAAAGGTCTCGAAATTGTCCAGCATGGGGTCGAGCAGGGGCGAGTGGAAGGCATGGCTGACGGTTAGGCGGTTGGCCGAGATGCCCTCGGCCTCGAGTTTGGCAAGCGCAGTCTCGACGGCCGCAGCTGTGCCTGAGATCACCGTCTCGCCCGGAGCGTTGATGCCGGCGATCGCGATTTCGGCCTCGCGTCCGGCAAGAGCCTCTGCCACCTGCGCTTCCGATGCAAAGACCGCGGCCATGGCGCCACCGGTCGGCAGGGTCTGCATCAGGCGGCCGCGCTCGGCCACCAGCCGCAGGGCATCTTCGTGGCTCATGACGCCCGCGAGGCAGGCCGCCACGTATTCCCCGATGCTGTGGCCGACCACGATGGAGGGCTCCACCCCCCAGGACCGCCAGAGCTCGGCCATGGCATATTCGACGGCGAAAAGCGCGGGCTGGGTATAGGCGGTTTCGGAGATCGGGCTGCTCTGGGCGTCCGCCGGATAGAGTACGTCGACCAGCGGGAGTTCCAGCATATCGGCAAGCACGGCGGCCGAGCGGTCGATGGAGGCCCGGAACACCGGCTCGGACTCGTAGAGCCCGCGCGACATGCCCGCGTATTGCGAGCCCTGTCCCGTGCAGAGGAAGGCCACGCGCGGGGACGCGCCGGCACGGGCGGTGCCCGTCGCCGTCCCGGGAAGCGGCGCGCCATCGGCGAACGCACGCAGGCCCTCCCGAAGCTCCTCGACATTGCGGACCACCAGCGCAGCGCGCTTAGACAGGTGCGACCGACCCACCGCCAGCGTGCGCGCCAGGTCGGCAGGTGCGGGCGCATCGGCACCCGACAGGAAATCCGCGTGACGCCGGGCCAGATCTCGCAGCCCGGCCTCTGTTCCGGCCGACAGAGGTACCGGCAGGAGGGCACCGGCGGCCTCGACGAGGGTCGGCCTCACGGGGGCCTCCTGAACGATGACATGGACGTTCGTGCCGCTGAAGCCGAAGGCGCTGACACCCGCCCGGCGCGGAACCTCGCCCCGGGGCCAGGCTTCGGCCTCGCCCACCACCTTGAGCGGCAGACTTTCCCAGTCGATCCCCGGGTTGGGTTCATTGAAATGAAGCTGCGGCAGCAGTGTCTCCGACTGCAGGCAGGTGATTACCTTCAGCAGCCCACCGACACCCGAAGCCGCCTCGGCATGGCCGATGTTTGTCTTGAGCGAACCTATGCGCAGCGGCTTGTCGGGGGCACGCCCCGCGCAAAGGATGGAGCCGAGCGCCCCCGCTTCGATCGGATCGCCGATCGGGGTGCCGGTGCCGTGGGTTTCCACATAGTCGATGTCCTGCGGCTTCAGGCCGGCATTCGAGAGCGCGCTTTCCAGCATCTGCTCCTGGGCGGGTCCGTTCGGCACGGTCATGCCGCTCGACCGACCGTCGGAATTCGTGGCCGTGCCCACGATCACGCCGAGGATCGGATTACCGTCCGCCTCGGCGTCGGACAGTCGCTTGAGCGCGATCATCCCGCAGCCTTCGCCGCGGGCGAACCCGTTCGCCGAGGCATCGAAGGATTTGCAGACGCCGTCCGGCGAAAGCATTCCCCACCGCGAGAACATCACCATGGCGTCCGGCATCGTGATCACCGCCACGCCGCCTGCAAGGGCGACGTCGCTTTCGCCCCGACGCAGGCTCTGGCAGGCAAGGTGGATCGCGTTGAGCGAGGACGAACACGCGGTATCGACGGCGACGCAGGGACCGTTGAAGCCGTAGGTGAACGAGATGCGCCCCGCCGCGGCGTTCAGCGCGCCGCCGGTTGCCGCGTAGACGTCTGAATCTCGGATCCCCGCCGCATACATCAGCCGCGCGTATTCGTTGGTCGAAATGCCGACGAAGACGCCAGTGTTGCTGCCGGCAAGGCTGTCGGGCGCGATGCCGGCGGTTTCCATCGCTTCGTGCGCGGTTTCCAGCAGCAGCCGGTGCTGCGGGTCGAGCGAGACCGCCTCGCGCGGGGAGATCCCGAAAGCGCCGGGATCGAACTGGTCGATCTGGTCCAGAAAGCCGCCCTGCCGCGTGATGATCTTGCCGAGCGCGTCGCGATCCGGCGAGTAGTATTCATCCGCGTCCCAGCGCTCGGCGGGTATCCTGCGGACTGCGTTGACCCGATTTTCGAGCAGGGTGCGGAAGTCGCCAAGGGTTTCGATTCCGCCGGGATAGCGCATGCCGTATCCGACGATCGCAATCGGTTGCGTGGCCGCACGCTCGGTCCGCTCCAGGCGGGCCTGGAGCCGTTCGATTGCGCCGAGGGCGTCTCTGAGCATTTCTCGATTGTCGTTCATTGGCTTTCTCTCGCGCGGAAACCGAAACGGATTCTGATGAATGGGGTGATGCAGGCGAGGCAGACCGCTGTCAGATAGAACAGCGTACGCCTGTCGGGAAAATGGTGTTCGGCGATCCAGCCAAGGCTGAGAGCCAGCGGGACCTGTGCCAGAATGAGCGGGGCGGTATCCTTCAGCGGGGCCGAGGCCGTGGCGACGTCGAGGAACCAGAGCGCCACAAGCCCCAGCCCGCCAATGCCCGCGATGATCGGGAGGTCCGCCAGGCTCGGCATCTGCCAGACCATCGGCATGACAGGGGTCAGCGCGACGAAAACGCCGAGTGCCGTATAGAACAGGTTGGTGCGCGTGCTCTCGTGGCGCAGCGACCGGGTCATGACGACATAGATGCTGAAAGACGCGGTCATGCCGATCAGGGGGAGCCATTCGGTAAGGCTGGGCATGACCACCCCCGAGAAGATCGCCGCTGCCGCCAGTCCGCCCACGGTGGCCGCCACCCAGAGCTCCCACCGGGGACGCTCGCCGAGAAACAACGCCGAGAGCGCGATGATGAGAAACGGTGCGCTCCAGAAACCGCCATAGACCACGGCCTCGGAATGCATGCGCGTCGCAAGAACCCAGGACAGCGGCATCACCAGCATCATCATCGACCGCAGAAGCTGATAAACTGGCCGCCGGGTCCGGATCAGCCCCACGGGCTCGCGCCACGCGAAGATCGCCATCAACAGGAGCAGATGAACCAAGTAGCGCGTCCAGACGACCTGCAGGGCAGAGTACCGTTCCAGGACCATGGCGCCGAGCATTTCGACCACGGCCCAGAGGAACAGGAACCCCAGAAGGAACAAGATGCCGCGCACGCGTCCAGTCATTGAAGTTCCTCCAGTCTGGCCCGAAGCCGCGCGACGAGGTCCTCGTCGTCGAGCGTGCCGATGTCGTCTTGCGGGGGGGTGGTCGCGGGGGCCGGCGCGGGTGGCGGGCCGGCGGCCGGGCGCTCGGCTGCATCGAGCCGCGTCAGGATCAGGCCCGCGAGGGCACTCACCGTGGGGTGGTTGAACGTCAGGGTAGCGGGCAGCGTGAGCCCCGAGATGCGTTCCAGCCGCGTGCGCAGTTCGACCGACATCAGGCTGTCCATGCCCATGTCGAAAAGCCCGCGGTTTCGCGCCACGTCGTCGCCGGAGGTTCGGCCCATTGCGGCCGCGGCCTCTGCCGCGACGGCGCTTTCGATGATCCCGAGGCGAGCCGCCGCGGGGGCGTTTTCGATCTGCGAGCGCAGATCCTCGGACTGGTCTATGGGCTCGGCCTCCTCGGGCTTGGTGATTGCGGGCAGGGTCGGGGTGGCAGGACTGCCCAGTTGCGACAGCATCGGCCGCGGGCGGCGGGTCTCGTGCAGGGTGACCAGACGCTCCCAGTCGATGGAGGCCACAAGACTGTGGTCGGCGGCTCCGCCGGCCAGTGCGAACAGCGACTCCAGTGCGGCGTCGGCTGGCATGGGCCGAAGCCCCTGCGCGTCGTAGGTCTCCCGCCTTTCCTCCGAAGCAAGGCGCATCGTTTCCCAGGTGCCCCAGCCGACCGTAAACGTCCGCAGGCCCTCCTGCGTCGTGCTCGCGTCGAGAAAGGCGTTCGCGGCGGCGTAGTGCGCAAAGCCCGGGGCCCCAAGAACCGAGGTGGTCGAGGAGAAGAGCGCGAGGAAATCCGCGCCCTGTTCGGCAAGCAGGCGCTGCAATGCCAGCGTCCCCGAGATCTTCGGCCTCAGCATGGCCCGCACGCTCTCCTCGTCGAGGTCGCCCAGTGGCGCCGCGTCGAGGTGCGCCGCCGCGTGGAAAACGCCGCGCAGGGGCGGGCCGTCACGGGCGATCACTTCAAACGCCGCGCGGAGCGAGGCCTCGTCGGTGACGTCGGCCTGCAAAGCCAGCGCCTCGCCCCCGGCGTCGCGGATTGCGGCCATCGCAGGGCCGTCCTCTTCGGGATTGCGGCCCAGAAGCGCCACACGTCCGGCGCCGCGCTCGGCCAGCGCCTTGCCGAGCAGCGCGCCGATGCCGCCGAAACCACCGGTGACGAGGTATGTCCCCGCTGGATCGAGGTCGCGGGGCAGGGCCGCATGGGCCGTCACTTCCCCAAGGCGCGGCACGTAACGGGTGTCGCCGCGCCATGCGACCTGGTCGTCATCATCCCCGAACAGCACGCTTTGCGCGATGGCCCGCGCCTGTGCCTCCGTGGTGGCGGCGGGGTCGAGGTCGACCAGCCCGCCCCAATTCGCCGGCACCTCCAGCGCCGCGACACGGGCCAGCCCCGCGACGGGCGACTGCCAGCGGCCACCGCCGTGCGGAGCTTCCCCGACCGCGTTCATGCCGCGCGTGGCGATCCAGAGCCTCTGGCCCGTCCCGCGCGCGGCAAGATCCTGAAGCCGCTTCATCGGCGACAGAACGGCAGCCTCCTCGATCTGGCGGTCGAGGCCGGGTGCGGTCTCGGCAAGCCCGGACAAGCGCAGCACCGAAAGGTCGATCAGATCATCGGCCTCGGCGGTCTCTTCGAAGACCTCCGCGCCTTCTTCGGCCAGCGTCCTGACAAGGGCGGCGCCAAGATCTCCTGCCTCGCCCAGAACGGCCACGCGGCGGGGCGTGGCAAACGGCTTGCGCGCGGCGATCAGCATCTGCTGCGCGGCACCCCGGCCAAGATCCTCGGACCCGCCGACTGCGGCCACGCCGGTCAGCCCGCTGCGCGCCAGCAGCTCGCCCCAGTCCTGCGGCGCGATCAGCGGATATTCGGGGCGCAGATCGTGGTCGGTGAAGCGCCACCAGCCCGGCGTCATGCCGAAGGTCACGTCCACCCAGGGCTCGGGCCGAACGCCTTCCAGCAGCACCAACGCGCCACCGGGTGCCAGCAGCCCCGCCGCATGCGAAAGGGCCGTGCCAAGGTCGCGCGTCGCATGCAGCACATTTGCCGCGAGAACGATGTCGTAGCCGCCGGGGGCCAGACCCTGCTGCGCTGGGTCCCGTTCGATGTCGAGAACCCCGGTCGTGAAGCCGTCGCGACCTCCGAACCGATCCCGTGCCGCCTCGAGGAAGTGCTCGGAGAGGTCGGTGAAATGATACTCGACGGCATGGCCATCCAGCGCCTTGAGCGCCTCGTGGGTTGTGCCGCCGGTTCCGGCGCCGATCTCGAGAACGCGCAGGGGCTGGTCCGGTGCGACATCCCGTGTCAGGTCGCCGAGCAGCGCGCCGAGCGCGCCGTTGTACGTCCGCGCAAAGGGGGCGTCGACATAGAGCTCCCGCGCCTCGGCCAGCGACCCGCCCGGGAACAGGCATTGGAGCGCATCGGCGGTTCCGGCCAGCACACCGGCTAGCGCGCACCCGCAGCGTTCGAGGATCGACAGTTCCGGCGTGCGGCCGAACTCCGCCTCTGCCTGGGCATGACGCGCGGCGGCGTCGACCTTGGGCAGGGCGCGCACCTCGACTTCGTTGCCGTCGAGAGCGATCAGAGCGGCGTCGGAAACGATCTGGAGCAGCCGGCGGAACAGGCGCCGCTGCCCCGGGACCACGGCCAGAAGGTCGGCCAGTGTCTCCACCTCGTGACGTCCGTCCGGCAGGGTATCCCAGCCCAGTGTCTGCAGCGCCGTCACGATGTGGGCGCGCGTGATCTCGTCCAGCGCCGGAAGTAGCCGGTCGTAGAGGTCCAACCCGTTCCGGGCGGCGAGTCCGTCGAAGACCTGTTCCAGGCTGGCTTGAGCCGCCTCGGGCGCGCGCAGCGCATGGGCGGCGGTCAGGGCAAGGGGCGCCTCCTGCCACTCGATCCGGTAATGGCGCGGCGCCTCCGTCACGCGATGCTCCGCTGCGGTCAGGCGGATGCCCTCCAGCGTGCCGATCCCGGTTCCGTCCTCGGCGTATAGCGTGACGTCCACCTCGTGAAAGGCGCCGTCCGACCCGGGCCTTAGACGGGCATGGCACCGGCAGCGATTCGGCAGCGGGCCCGCCAGCGACACCGAACCGATGCCGGTCAGGAAAAACAGCCTTCCGTCGCGTGCCAGATCTTCCGGCAGGGCGGCGCCCGCGGCCTGAAGCACACCGTCGAGCAGTGCCGCATCGCAGAAGGGCGTCTCGATCCCCGCGGCGCCCTCCGGCCGTCCGATCCGTGCGATGACCTCTCCGTCCTTTCGGTGCAGCCGGTCCAGCGTGCGGAACCGTCCCGAAAGCCGGATACCGAGCGCCTCCAGCCGTTCGAGATGCGTGTCCGCTGCGTCTTGTCCGCTGAGCTGTGTCGCGGCGGTCTCCATGTCCGGCCGTTTCGCGGGCATCCCGTCGCGGTGCCACAGCAGGCGCCCCGAGGCGTGTTTCACCCAGTCGGCCCCGGTCGCGCCCCGCGCGCGGCTGTGGATCACGAAGGAGAGGCCTCCGTCGGCCTCCGGCGTGAGCCGGGTCTGGACGGCACGCGGGGCGTCCTCCACGTGCAGCGGCGCGAGGATCGAGAAATCGGCGACGTCCCATTGCGCCTTGGACATTGTGGCCTCTGCGGCGGCCACGGCCAGCGACAGGTAGACGGGCCCGGCTACGATGGCACTGTCCCGCACACGGTGCTCGTTCAGCCATGGCTGAAGCCCGGTCGAGAGACTTGTTTCGAAAATCGGCTCGGGCGTGTCGAGCCGCCCGCCGGGGAAGCCACCGTCCGCCCCCAGCGCAGGACCCGCCGGGCGGGTGGTCTCTGCGGGCTCGATCCAGAAGCGTTTGTGCTCGAAAGGATAGGTCGGCAACGCGACTGGTCGGGGCCTCTGTCCCTCGAACGTTGCGGCCCAGTCGACGGGCATGCCCTGCACGTAGAGGCCCGCCAGGGCGCGCGACATCTCGGCCCAGTCGTCGTGGTCGCGGCGCAGCGAGCCAAGGTAGACCGGCCGCTCGGCGGTGGCGAGCGTGTCGGTATCACGCGCGGCCAGCGCCGCAAGCACCGGGTGGGGCCCGAGTTCGAGGAAGGTGCGATGTCCTTCGCCGCGCAGCTGCGCCATGCCCTCGGCAAATCGGACGGGCTCACGCAGGTGGCGCCGCCAGTATCCCGCGTCAGGGGCGCCCGCGGGCAGGGCACGACCGCCGGTCAGGTTCCATGCCACGGGGATCTCGGGCGCATGCGCCGCAATCCCGGCGGCGGCGCGTTCCATGTCGTCCAGCGCACCGTCGACCATGGGGGAGTGGGCGGCAAAGGAGATGTGTAGCCGGTGCCCCCGAACGCCCGCACGTTCGAGATCCGACAGCGTGGCGTCGATGCCGCGCGCACTGCCCGAGATGACCACGCTGTCGCGCGCGTTGACCGCTGCGATGGAGACTGCGTCGGCGTAGGGCGCGATTGCCCGCCGCGCGTCGTCCTCGCTCATGAAGAGCGCCGCCATGGCGCCGCCTTCGGGCAGGCGCGACAGAAGGCTCCCACGCTCGGCCGCCAGCCGGAGACCGTCCTCGAGCGTGAAGACGCCAGCGATGCTCGCCGCGGCGAGTTCGCCCGCGGAATGTCCGATAACGGCCGCCGGTTCGATCCCCCAGGAGCGCCAGAGCGCCGCAAGCCCGCATTCCACTGCGTAGAGTGCGGGCTGCGTCCAGTCGGTGCGGTGCAGCAGGGCGTCATTCCTGGCCCGCCCCTGCATCACGTCGATCAACCGAAGTCCGTCTTGGGCACCAAACTCGGTATCGCAGCGTTCGATGATCTCGCGGAAGACAGGCGCACTCTCGAACAGGGATCGCGCCATGCCGGGGTACTGCGCTCCCTGTCCGGTACAGAGAAAGACAACACCCGTGCTCTCGCCGGGCTCGACCCGACTGCGCAGCGCCCTCTCGTCGGGACGGCCCGCGGCCACGGCGTCGAGCACCTCGGCCGCCTCGCGCGTGCTGCCGGCGATGATGGCCAGCCGCTCGGGCAGGTGGGCCCGGCCGGTGGAAAGCGTTGCCGCGGTGGCCGCGAAATCCGGGGTGGCGTCGGTCATGGCCTTGCCGAGCTGTGCCGCACTGGCCGTCAGAGCCGAAGGCGTGCGGGCCGAGAGGGGAAGGCAACGGACGTGCTCAGGGCCCGGGATCGCCGGCTCCTGTGGTGCGGATTCGAGGATCACGTGGGCGTTGGTCCCGCTGAACCCGAAGGAGCTCACTCCCGCGATGCGCCGCTCGGCCCAGGCGGGCCAGTCCCGCGCGGTTGCCGCGATGCGGATGCCGGTCGCGTCCCAGTCCACTTCCGGGTTGCCTTGGTGGAAATGCAGGTGCTGCGGGATGCGCCCGTTCTGCAGCGACAGGATCGTCTTGATCGTTCCGGCGATGCCCGCCGCGCTTTCGAGATGGCCGAAGTTCGTCTTGGCCGATCCGACGACCAGCTCTCGGCCCGGGGTACGGCCCTTCGCAAGCGCCGCCGAAAGTGCGCGGATCTCGATCGGATCGCCAAGCCGCGTGCCGGTGCCGTGCGCCTCGATATAGCCGACCTCTTCGGGCGCGACGCCGGCGTCGGCCAGCGCCGCGCGGATCACCGCCTCCTGCGCGTGGCGGCTGGGCACCGTGAGCCCCGCGCTCCGGCCATCCTGGTTGAGCGCGCTGCCGCGGATCACCGCGCAGATGCGGTCATTGTCCCGCTTCGCATCCTCGAGCCGCTTCAGTGCTATGACTCCGCAGCCCTCTCCGCGGGCAAAGCCGTCCGCCGCTGCGTCGAAGGCCTTGCAACGGCCGTCGGGGGCGAGCATGCCCGCCTTGGACAGCGACACCATGGTGTCGGGTTCGCAGATGACGTTCACGCCGCCCGCAAGCGCCAGATCGCAGGACCTGTTGCGCAGCGCCCCGATGGCCTGGTGCAGCGCGACCAGAGAGGACGAACAGGCCGTGTCCACGGTGATCGCCGGCCCCGTCAGCCCCAGCGCGTAGGAGATCCGACCGGCCGCAACGCTCGGCGCGTTGCCCGAGGCCGCATAGGCGTCGATGCTCTCTGCACCGCGCTTCAGGACGCGCTGGAAATGGTCGCTGTTGCAGACCCCCACGAAGACGCCCGTGGCGCTGCCCGACAGGCCCTGCGGGTCGATGCCGCCGTGCTCCAGCGTTTCCCAGGCGACCTCCAGCAGCAACCGCTGCTGCGGGTCCATGGTCGCAGCCTCGCGCGGGGTGATGCCAAAGCTCTCGGCGTCAAAACCCGCAACGTCGTCGAGAAACCCGCCCAGCTTGGCCGACATCCGGCCCGGCGCGGCGGGATCGGGATCGAACCAGTCGCCGCTGTCCCAGCGTTCGGCCGGGACCTCGGAAATCGCCTCGCGCCCCTCGTCGAGAAGGCGCCAGAAGTCGTCCGGCCCGGTGATGCCGCCCGGAAAGCGGCAGCCGATGCCGACCACCGCGACGGGCTGCCTCTCGCGGCGGCCCGCCTGTTCGAGTTCCTCGTTCAGGCGCAGCGCAAGGACGGCAAGCTGCTTCTGCGAGAGGCCACGGATGCGTTCGAGAAAGCTGCTCATGCCTCGGCCTCGTCGTTCATTGTGTCTTCCAGCCCAAGCATGCGCTCGAGCTCCTCATCGCTGAGGGTATCGAGCCCGGCGAAAACATCGCTCGACGGCGCTGTCTTTCGGGTACTTTCAGGGGGCACTGGCGTGGCCGCGGGGGCGATCTCGGACATCAGGAAATCGCCAAGCGTTGCAAGGGTCGGGTTCTCGAACAGCAGGGTGGCTGGCAGGCGCATGCCGAGCGACCGCCCCAGCCGGTTGCGCAGCTCGATGGCCAGAAGCGAGTCGAGCCCGAGTTCGCCGAAGGGGGTCTTCGGGTCGAGCCTGCGGCCCTCCGGCAGGGCAAAGGACTTGCGCACCGTGACTTCGAGGAAGGCGTCAAGCACCTGCCGCTTGCGCGCTGGCTCGGCCGCGGCGAGCCTTTCCAGGATGTCGTCCTGCGCTTCGGTCTGGGTGGCCGGAGCGGTGCCGCCGGTTTGCGGCCTCTCCGGCGCTGCGGCCCGCTCGCCGGTCGGGAAGACAGGGTTGGGGCGACCGCCGCGCCAGGTGTTCAGCTTTGTCCAATTGACCGGGGCGACGATCACCTCGCCCCGCGCCTCGCCCATGAGGTAGGCGCAGGCGGCGCGTCCCTCCGCGGGGCTGAGCGCCCCCACGCCCTGATCGGCGAGCCGTTCGATGGTGTCCGCACCGGCGGCGGCACCGATGCCGCTCCACGGACCCCAGGCGATGGCGAGCCCGGGCCGGCCCTGCGCGGCCCGCCTGCGCATGATCGCGCCGAGCGCGGCATTGGCCGCGGCATGGTTGGCCTGCGCGGGCGAGCCCAGCACCGCGGCAAGCGAAGAATAAGCGCAGAAGAGATCCAGCGGATCGGCGCGCGTCAGCCGTTCCAGCAGCAGCGTCCCGGTGACCTTCGCGGCCATCACGGCCCCGATAGTCTCGCGGTCCTGCGCCATCAGGCCCGCATCTGACAGCGTGCCGGCGGCATGGATCACGCCGCGGATCGGCGGGCCGTCCTGTCGGATCCGGGCGAGCAGGGCCGTCATGGCCTCCGCGTCGGCCACGTCGACGATCTCGGCGTCGATCCGCGTCCCGCTTGCGCGCAGCCCTTGCAGGATGGCCTCGGTCTCGGGGCCCGGGGGGCGGCGCCCGATCACGACGATCCGTCCGGTGCCCTCTCCGGCCAGTCTCTCCACGGTGTCGAGCCCGAGGCCGGTGAAGCCGCCCGTCACGATGTAGGTGCCAGAGGCGCGCACCGCGACCTTCGGGCGGTTCCGCAGGGCGATGACGATCTTGCCGACATGGCCGCCCCGCGCCATCAGCCGGAAGGCCGCGTCCACCTCGTCGATGGCAAAGCACTGCCGCGGCAGGGGCGCCAGCCGCCCTGCGCTAAGCTCGCGCGTCACGCGGCGAAGGATCGCCCCGATCCGCTCGGGATCGGCCTCGGCCACATGGCCCCAGTTGACCGGAATGTGCTGCACCCCCGGGGCGAGCCCCTCAATCTCCGACGGATCCCGCAGATCGCGCACACCGAGTTCGATCATGCGGCCGCCTTCGGCGAGCGCGCGCAGGCTGGCTTCTGCCATCTCTCCGGTCAGCGAATTCAGGACAAGGTCGACGCCCTTTCCGCCGGTGGCCTGCACGACTTCTTCGAGAAAGGCGGGTGTGCGAGAATCCATCACCGTCGCCACGCCGAGCCCGCGGACCACGTCGCGCTTTTCGTCCGACCCCGCGGTGGCAAACACCTCGGCCCCGGCGGCGTGGGCGATCTGTACTGCGGCCATGCCGACACCGCCCGCCGCCGCGTGGATCAGCACGCGGTCGCCGGGTCCGATGTCCCCCAGTTCGCGCAGGCAGTAGTCCGCGGTCACGAAGGGGATGGCAAAGGCCGCGCCATCGACCATGTCGAACCCCTCGGGCAGGGGCGTGGCAAGCGCGGCGGGCAGGGTCACGTGCGAGCCGAGCGCGCCCGGCACCATGCCGATCACGGCATCGCCCGGCGCAAGCCCGGTCACACCGTCGCCGACCGCCACCACGCGGCCCGCGCATTCGCCGCCGAGCGGCGGCGCGCCGGGATACTCGCCAAGTGCGTTCAGAACGTCGCGGAAGTTCAGGCCTGCGACCTCGACTTCGATCTCGATTTCACCTGGTCCGGGCGCGCGGCGGGCGCGGGGCCGGCATTCGAGGTGCTCCAGCGTGCCGGGCAGGGTGGCCTCAAGCCCCCAGGGCTCTTGCGGCACCTCAGGCGCGGCGGGCGCCGTCCAGGGCTGGAGCCGGGTCACCTCCGGGGTCGCGCCGTGCAAGATCACCTCGGGCTCATCGCCCCCGTCGAGCAGGACCGCGGCAATCGCGTCAACGTCCGCGCTGCCGGGGGCGAGTTCGATCCGACGGCAGCTCACGTCGGGCAGTTCCAGCGCGACACTGCGCGCCAGCCCGGCCACGCCCGCTTCACCGGCGCGCGGCGTGTCGTGGCGGCCCTCGACAGGCTCGGCGCCCTGGGTGATCAGCGTCAGCCGGGCCGCGGGCTGGGCCTTCGCCGCCTCTTGCACGGCTTCCAGCGCGTTTGCCACGCGCTCGGCCGCCGAAAGGTCCTCGGAGCCGCCGAGAATAACCACCTGGTCGGGCGCCGCTCCTGTCACTGCGGATAGGTGCCCTTCAAGTACCTCGGCCTGTTCCCCCACGGCCCAGAGCGCTTCGGCCAAGGGCCGGGCAAGGTTGTCGCCGCCGGGTACGATCAGCCAATGCTGTCCACACGTCCCGAGATGCTCTGCCACCAGAACCGCCTGCCGCCCGCGGCTTCCCGGCATCGCGGGGTCGCCGTCGAGCGCCGCGGGCGCCGAGAAGCCCGCCGACCTCAGCACGTCGAGCCATCGCTCCCGATCAAGCAGCGGGCCCTCGCTGCGCAAATCTGTATCCGAATAGAGCCACCATCCGGGGGTCAGTCCGACCGTCAGGTCGAACCAGCGCTGCGGGGTCGTGACCTCGAGCAGGACCAGCCGCCCGCCGGGGGCCATGACATCGCTGATCCGACCAAGCGTCGCTGCAAGATCGCGGGTCGCGTGAACCACGTTCGCGCCGATCACCACATCGACCGAGCCCGCCTCGATGCCTTGCGACACCAGATCGCGCTCGAGGTCGAGCACCTGGAAACGCATGCCGTCCCGGTCCCCGAACCGCTCCCGTGCACGGTCGACAAAGCTCGGCCCCACGTCGGTGAAGGTGTAGTCAACTCCCTCCGGAAGCCGTTCGAGAACACGCGCGGTGGTCCCGCCCGTGCCGCCGCCGATCTCGAGGATGCGCAGCGGACGGTTCGACGCGGCGAGGCTGGCCAGGATCTCGGCGATCAGACCGTTGAAATAGGTCGAGGTCGGCACCGCGCCGTAAAGCTCTTCGGCGGTGCTGGTGTCGCCGCCGGGAAACAGCAACTCCAGCGCGTCGGTGCGTCCACGCAGGGCGTCTTGCAGCCCGGCTCCGGCGCGCAGAAGCATCTCCACCTCGGGCAGGGCCGCGCGAGGGGCAAGCTGGCGCAGCTCACCGGCCACCTGTCGTGGTTCGGGCCGGTGCTGGACCGTCCAGCCCGCTCCCTCGTGGTGGATGTCGCCAGCCTCGGCAAGGATGCCAAGCAACCTTGTGAAAAGGCGCCGATGGGCGGTCGATATGCCGAACTCATCGGCAAGCGTCTCCGCGTCGAAGTGCGCCCCCGGCTCCGGCTGCCACCCGAGCTTCGCGAAGCAGTCTCGCAGGATCTCGACGCAGGCGGCGTCCATGCCCTCGGCAAAGCGGTCATAGGCGGCAAGCCCGGCATGGTCGGCCAGCGCGGCGCTGTGCAGGGTGGCGGCGTCGACGAGTTCGGCCGGGGTGGGAAATACCGGACGCGCGACCCGGTCGGTGACGTAGAGCGCCTCAGAAAGCGGCCGCCCGGCTGCCGTCAGAGCGGGTTGCGTGGAAAGCCGCCGCAGGCGCAGGCCCGTCAAAGCCAGCACAGGCGTGCCGTCCTCGGCCTCCGCACGGATGTCTGCCGCCAGAATGTCCGCCCCCGCGCGGCGGACGCTGACCCGGGCACGGGTTTTCCGGCCGGGATCCGACCCGATTTGCGCGCGGTCGATGGCGAAAGGCAGGAAGGCCCCGCCTCCGGTCTCCCGCGCGGCGCCAGTCGCGGCGATCAGCTGCAGGCAGCCGTCCAGAAGCAGCGGATGTATCGGCAGGCCGGGCTCTGCCCGGATTGCTTCGGGCAGCGCGATGTCGCCGAAAGCCATGTCTTCTGCGGCCTGAAGCCGCTGGATAACCCGGAACGCGGGGCCAAGCCCGATGCCGCGAGCGGCGAGGCCCTCGTAGAAGCCTTCCGGGTTGATCTCCCTCCCGTGTCGCGGCCCGGCGGGCGTCTCGATCGGCTGCGCTTCGGCGGAACGTGCAGTCGCATGACGCGTCCAGTCGTCCTCCCCGTCCGCGCGGCTGAATACCTCGATCCGGTCGTCGTGGCGGATGGTTTGAAGCGCTGTGCCCCGCTCACCTTTGGGCAGGGACAGCGGCGCTTCGAAAACCACGTCCTCCAGCGCGCCAGCCTGTGCAGCGGCCATCATCGACAGGAAAGCCGCGCCGGGCAGAATAACGCCCCCGTTGACCACGTGATCGCCGGCCCAGTCGGAGCTTGCGACCGAAATTTCACCGGCGCGGATTTCGACTCCGCCAAGCGCCACGGGCAGCGGCGCGCCGCTGAGTCCGGTGGGGGCTGGCGCCCCCTGTGCCTCGGCACGGGGCGCGATCCAGTGCCGGTCGCGCGCAAAGGGATAGGTGGGCAGATCGGTGACCTGACCGCCGCGAAGACGCTCGACCTCGTGCCAGTCCACCCGGACGCCCGACGTCCAGAGCGCGCCGAGCGCCGCCTGCATCTGTTCCCACTCGCCGCGCCCGCGCCGGAACGAGGCGAGGAACGCCATGCCGTCCCCCGTGCCTTCGACGGCCAGTGTCTCGCGGGCAAGCGTCGTCAGCACGGGCTGCGGCCCGATCTCGACCAGGACGGTCGCGCCAAGGCGGGCGATCTCTGCAGCGCCCTCGGCGTAGCGGACGGGATCGCGCATGTGCCGGCGCCAGTAGGCCGGTCTGCCGATCGTTTCCGCACCGACGCTGCGCCCCGTCAGGTTCGAGATGAGGCGCCGGTTTGGCGCGCCGAAGGAGATCCCGGAGGCGGTCGCCTCGAAGGCATCAAGCGCCGGGTCGACCAGCCGCGAATGGAACGCGTGCGAGACAGGCAGCCAGCGAAAGTCGATCCCGCGGTCGGTCAGCAGCTCTGCAAATCTGTCCAGCGCGTCCCGCGCGCCCGAAACCACGGTCTGATCCGGAGCATTGACGGCGGCGACATCGGCCTCGTCCCCGAGCAGCGCACGCACGGCATCTTCTGGTGCCGCGACCGAAAGCATGGCGCCGCCCTCGGGCAGCTCGTCCATCAGCCGCCCCCGTTCTGCGACGAGATCGAGCGCATCCTCGAAGCGCATCACGCCCGCCAGGCAAGCCGCCGCGAATTCGCCCACCGAATGGCCGATAACGATGTCAGCCTCGACGCCCCAGGAGGCCCAGAGCTCTGCCAGCGCGTATTCGAAGGCGAAAAGCGCGGGCTGGGTGTAGCGCGTCCGGTCCAAGAGACCCTCGGTCCCAGGCGCGCCGAACATCACGTCCAGCAGCGGCGTTTCCAGTCGGCCCTCAAGCCGCTGGGCGGCCCGGTCGAGAACCGCGCGGAAGACCGGCGCCCGGTCGTAAAGCTCACGGCCCATCCCGGCGAACTGCGCGCCCTGTCCCGTGAAGAGGAAGGCGATGCGCGGCGTGTCGCGGACGGGACCTGCGACAGGTGCCTCGCCTGAGGCGAGTTTTTCGAGCCCCGGCAGCAGGTCACCCGGCGTGGTGCCGGACACCGTCGCGCGGTAGGCGAGCTGCGCGCGTCCCACGTTGGCCGTCCGGCAGACATCGTCGAGCGCCGGGACCTGGGGTTCGGACAGGCGTGCCGCGTGACGCGCGGCGAGGGTGCCAAGCGCCTCGCGGCTCGCGGCGGAAAGTGCCAGCAGGGCGGGGGCCTCGTCCTGTTTTCCCTCTGCCATCTGGGGCGCTTCTTCGAGGACGATGTGGGCGTTGGTCCCGCTGAAGCCGAAGGAACTGATCGAGGCGTAGCGCGCGCCGCCGAGCGGCTCCCAGGCTTCGGGTTCGGCCGGGACGCGGATGGGCAGCGACGACCACGGGATATGCGGACTGGGTGTCTTGAAATGTAGGTGGCGGGGAATGCGCCCCTCGCGCAGCATGAGCGTGAGCTTGATCAGCCCGGTGATGCCTGCCGCGCCCTCGAGGTGGCCGAGGTTGGTCTTCACCGACCCGACCACGAGCGGCGTGCGCCGCCCGGCAAAGACATTGCCGAGCGCCCGCATCTCCTGCGGATCGCCAAGATTGGTACCCGTGCCATGGGCTTCGAGATAGCCAAGCTGGTCGGGGCTGATGCCGGCATCCTCCAGCGCGGCGCGGATCACCGCCTCCTGCGCCGGGCCGCTGGGGGCGGTCAGGCTGCTCGACGCGCCGTCCTGGTTCACCGCGCTGCCGCGCAACACGGCCAGCACGCGGTCGCCATCGGCCTGCGCATCGGCGAGCGACTTCAGCACCACAACACCGCAGCCTTCGGCCCGGGCAAAGCCGTCTGCGCTGGCGTCGAAGGCCTTGCACCGCCCGTCCGGCGCCAGCATGTGCGCCCGCGACAGGGCCACGAAGAGTTCCGGCGACAGCATCAGGTTGACGCCACCCGCGATGGCCATGCGCGCTTCGCCACGCCGCAGCGACTGCACCGCCTGGTGCACGGCGACCAGCGACGAGGAACAGGCGGTGTCGACGGTTACGCTGGGGCCTTGCAGCCCGAGCAGATACGACAGGCGCCCAGACAGCACGCTGTGGGCGATGCCGGACGTGAAATGGGCGTCGAGCAGTGCCCGATCCCGCGAGGCGACCTGCAGGTAGGTGTAGTCCGACGAGGTTGCGCCGACGAAGACGCCCGTGGCCGAGCCCTGCAGCGTGTCGGGTGCGATGCCTGCATGCTCCAGCGCCTCCCAGGCCGTCTGCAGGAACAGCCGCTGCTGCGGGTCCATGCTGCGCGCTTCGCGCAGCGAGATCCCGAAAAGCTTGGCGTCGAACTCGTCGATGCGGTCGATGAACCCGCCGCGGAGGGTCGAGATATGTCCCTCGCGGTCCGGATCGGGATCGTAGAACGCCTCGTGGTCCCAGCGTCCGGCAGGCACCGGCCCGGTTGCGTCGATGCCCGCGTCGAGCAGCTCCCAGAAGGCCTCGGGCCCGTCGGCGCCCGGCACGCGGCAGCCGATGCCGACAATGGCAATCGGTGCGCGGGCGGCTTCGCGCAGCCTGCGGTTTTCCGCCTCGGCCACTTCCAGCGCGATGAGCGCGCGTTTCAGCGGCGAGAGCTGCGATTGGTTGGCCGCGATGGCGGGGTCGGGGGTGTTCATCTGTTCAACCGTTCAAGGAGTAGCGCCTCGACTTCTTCTTCGCTCATCGCCTCGATTTCCGAGGTGCGGGCCGATGGCGCGGAGCCGGCCGCGCGGGCGGCAGAGGCGCCGGTTGCGGCCGGGTGTGGGGCCTGAAGCGTGTCGAGGTAGGCGGAAAGTGCGTCGATCGTGGGGTGATCGAAGACCACCGTGGCGGGCAGGGGGGCGGGCAGGGAAAGGTCCTGCGAGAGGAAATTGCGCAGCTGCACGGCCATGAGGGAATCGAGCCCGAGGTCGAGAAGCCGTTCGTGGCCGTGCGGCGGCTGATCCGGATGCCGCCGCAACAGCCGCATGACCCGGGCCCGGACAAGATCCGCAATCGCGCGGGGCCTTTCGCGGGGCAGCGCGTCGGCGATAGCGTCGACAAGCGGCGCGATCTCCACGTCGGGGCCTGTGGTTGTAGCACTTTGCGCGGCCTGGGCCGGGGGCGCCTCGGCACCTGCCTCGCCGTCGAGCGGCGCGCGCGCGACGATCAGGTGTTGTCCCACGGTCTCGGCGGCCATGCCGGCGCCGGGCCAAGCGTCGGCCCGGTCGAAGCCCGCTGCTTCCAATGCGCCGAGCCATGCGGGCGCGTCGATCAACGCAAGATCGTCCCGGCGCAGGTCGTCCTCGGAGTGCCGCCAGCCTTCGATCAGCCCGGTGGTGACGTTGAACCACGGGAAATGCGTCGTGGATTCAATCAGCACCAGCATCCCGCCGGGCCGAAGGAGGCTGCGCAGATGCCTGAGCGTCTCGGGCAGGTTGCGCACCGCGTGCACGGCATTTGAGGCGAGCACCACGTCAAAGCTGCCGGGCGCGATGCCCTGCGCGCTCGGCGCGGTCTCAAGGTCGAAGCGGGCGAATTCCAGCCCTTCGCGGTCGCGGAAGCGATCCTTGGCGCGGTCCAGGAACAGATCCGAGACATCTGTGAAGAGATAGGATGCGGGCCGCCGGGTCAGGGCGTCCAGCGTGGCGGCGGTCGTGCCGCCGGTGCCTGCACCCGCCTCGAGGATACGCAACGCGCGCCCACTGGTGTCGGCCATGGCCTCCACCGCCGCGGCCGCAAGGCCGTTCATGTAGCGCATGGTCGTCGAACGCTCGTAGAGCCCGAGCGCCAGATCGAAGTCGCCACCCGGGAAAAGCGTCTCAAGCGCGCTCGCCTCGCCCCGGATCACCGGCCCGACGAGCCCGATGCAGTGGCGCACGTAGTCCATCAGTGGGGTGTTCCCGGCGAGGGCCTTCTCGGCCTGGGCGAGGGCTTCGCCAAGATCCAGGGCATTCAGGCGGACAGGAGCGACATATGCCGCGCCGTCGCGGAAAAGATCCCCGTTGCCGACAAGCTCTTCCAGCCAACGCTCCACGAGCTGCTCGAAATCCGGCCGGGCGCGCAGGGCACCCACCACCTCGCGCAGCGTTGCCTGCGCACCCGCCTCGCCGAAGAGGCCTGCCTCCATAAACAGCGAAACCACACGCGCCCGGGTCAGCTCGCCCAGAGCTTCCCAGCCGCTTGGACAGGCGGCGGCGTCGAAGCCGAGCGGGCCGCGCTCCGCCTCGCGTGCAAGCTTTGCCGCGATCCGCGACCAGCGGGCATCGGGCGCCAGATCCGAACGCCGGCCGCCGGGACGCGCGCTCGGGTGCCAGTGGCGGCTCCGCTCAAAAGGATAGGTCGGCAGCGACACCTTCCGTGCGCCGCCAGCGGGCTGCAGCGCATCGGGATCGACGGGCGCCCCGTCCACGAAAAGCTGCCCAAGGCTCTCGGCAAGTTCTCGTCCGGGTTCGCCGTCACGGCGCAGCGACGGCAGCACGGTGGGAAGTGGGCGCCCGGAAAGCTCGGCGCACTCGGACGCCATGGTCGAGAGCACGGGATGCGGCCCGATCTCGACGAAATGAGTGATCCCCGCGTCGAGCAGGGTCGCGATCCCATCCGAGAAGCGGACCGGCTGGCGCAGGTGCTCGACCCAGTGCCGTGCCGAGGCAAGGCTCTCGGGCGCGAAGCCGCCGGTGAGGTTCGACACGAGCGGGATTTTCGGAGGAGAGTACTGAATCTGGCGCGCGGCCTCGCGGAACTCGCCCAGGATCGGATCGACCAGCGGACAATGCGCTGCAAAGGCGATCTGGAGCGGCTCGACGCGGATACCCTCGGCCCTGAGGCGGTCGAGGATGGCCTGAAGCATCGGCGCAGGTCCACTCAGCACATGGTTGCGCGGCGTGTTCAGGGCGGCGATCCCGACCCGTTCGGCACCGGCAAGCAGCGGTTCGATCGCCTCGCGCGGGGCAAAGACGCTTGCCATCATGCCGTCCTCTGCAACGCGTGCGGTCAGGCGTCCGCGGGCAACCACCAGTGCGAGCGCATCCTCGAGCGGCATCACACCCGCGATGGTCGCCGCCACGATTTCACCCAGGCTGTGACCGCAAAGCGCGTCGGGCCGCAGGCCGAAGGACATCCAGAGCCGCGCCAGCGCGTATTCGAGGGCGAATAGCGCGGGCTGCGCGATCCCCGGCGCGCGGATGAGAGAGGCGTCTTCCGCCTCGTGAAGCGCGGCGTCCAGCCCGCCGGGGATCGCGTCGCCTAGTGCGCGCGCGCAGGCGTCGATCGCCTCGCGGTAGACCGGCTGGGTCTCGTAGAGCGCGCGTCCCATGCCGGGATGCTGCGCGCCCTGGCCGGTGAAGAGAAAGGCCACCTTGGGTTTTCGGCCGGTCTGGGCAAGGCCTGAGCGCAGGCCCGCTCCCCTCTGGCCCGCCGCAAAACCCCCGAGGGTCGCAGCCAGTTCGTCAGCGTCTCGCACCGCCAGGGCCAGCCTGTGAGGCATCTTGGCCCGACCCGCGTTCGCCGTGTGGCAGATGTCGGCGATCCGTGCGTTGGAAACCGAAGCCGCAGTCGCCGTGCGCGCGGCAAGCGTCCGCAAGGCGGTGTCGGTTTTTGCCGAAAGGGTGAACAGGTGGCAGGGCAGCCCGGTCTCGGGCGCCGCCGCAGGGACCTCCGGCGCGGCGCCGAGGATCAGATGCGCATTCGTGCCGCTGAACCCGAATGAACTGACCCCGGCAATGCGTTCTGCACCTTCGGGCCAGTCCACGGGTTTGGCCGGCACGCGCAGCGACATGGCTGGCCATGCGATGTGCGGGTTTGGCCTGCCGAAGTTCAGGTGCGCGGGAATGCGTCCCGACCGCAGCGCCAGAAGCGCCTTGAGCACCCCAGCAGCCCCGGCGGCGGACTCCAGATGACCGAGGTTGGTCTTGACCGAGCCCACTACCAGCGGCGCCGCGTTCGGCCGGTCGCGCCCGTAGGCCCGCCCGAGGGCATTCAGCTCGATCGGATCGCCGAGGCTCGTACCCGTTCCGTGCGCCTCGACGTAGCCGACGTCCTCGGGGTCCACTTCGGCATCGTGCAGCGCCTCGCGGATCAGGGCCTCCTGCGCGGGTCCGTTCGGCGCGGTCAGCCCGTTGCTGCGGCCGTCCTGATTCACCGCGCTGCCCCGGATCACGCCAAGGATGCGGTCGCCACCGGCCAAGGCATCCTCGAGCCGGCGCAGCGTGAACAGAACGCAGCCTTCACCCCGGACGTAGCCATCGGCCTCGGCGTCGAAGGTCTTGCAGCGCCCGTCCGGCGCCAGCATCCCGGCGCGCGCGAAGTTCACGTGCACCTCGGGCGAAAGCATCAGGTTGACCCCGCCCGCCAGTGCCACCTCGCATTCGCCGGCGGCCAGCGACCGCCGCGCCAGGTGCAAAGCGACCAGCGACGAGGAACAGGCCGTGTCCACCGAGATGGCCGGCCCCGTGGCGCCGAGGAAATAGGCCAGCCGTCCGGCGGCCACCGAAAACGACGACCCGGATGTGAAATACGGATCGATGGCGGGAATGTCGGAAAGCAGCATTCGGCCATAGTCGCTGTTGGCCATGCCCACGAAGATGCCGAGCGCCCGGTCCGAGAAGCTGTCCGGTGCGTGGCCCGCGTCTTCGAGCGCTTCCCAGCCCACCTCCAGCAGCAGCCGCTGCTGCGGATCCATGCTGGCGGCCTCGGCGCCGGAAATGCCGAAGAACTCGGGCCCGAACTGGTCGATGTCCTCGACGAAGGCGCCGTGGTCGGCGGCCTCTCCAAGGTCCGCCGGCAGGTCCTCGCGACGCCAGCGGCCAGGCGGCACGCGGCCGACAAGGTTGCGGCCGGTTTCCAGCGCCTCTTCGAGCGCGGGCAGGTCCACGATGCCGCCGGCCAGCCGCAATCCCGCGCCGACGATCGCCACGGCGCCCGCCTCGGCACGGTGATGGGTGGCTTCTTCGAGTTCCCGTCGCAGACGGCGGATCTCGTGCAGGGCGCGCTTCATCTGGTCGGAGGCTGACGTCATCTGCGGTCCCTTCGGGCTACGGCGGTGTCGGTGCCGGAAAGGGCCAACTCGGCCTCCAGCAGGGCTTCGAGATCGGTGTCGGAAAGCCCGTCCATGTCGTCGGGCTGCGGGGCGGGCGCGGCGGCAGGCGCCGCGGCGATGCCCAGCCGGGGGGCGAGGTGTTCGGCCAGTCTTGCCGGGGTCGGATAATCGAAGAGCAGTGTCGCCGAGAGGTCGAGGCCGGTTTGCCTCACCAGCGCATTGCGCAGCTCGACGGCCATGAGCGAATCCAGCCCCACCTCTTTCAATGGCCGCCCGGGATCGAGATCGGCGGCGGAGCCAAGGCCGATGATGTCCTTCGCGGCCTCGTCGATCACGCGGCCGAGCGCTGCCAAGGCCGCGTCGCGGTCGAGCCCGGCAAGGCGGGCGCGTAGGTCCTTGCGCGGGACGGACGGTGCAGGGCGGACGGGAGAGGTCTCGGCGGGGCCCGCAAGCGCACGGAAGGGCGCAAGGTCGAGGCCCGCAGGGGCGGCCGCGACGAACCGACGCCAGTTCACTGCGGCGACCATGGCTGCAGGTGTCGCCGCGCGCAGAAGTGCCGAAACAGGTGCGAAGGCGTTGTCCGCCCCGATCCCCTTCAGTCCCCGCCGCCCCCAGGTATCCGTGCCTGCCCCGGCAAGCCGCGCAGCCATGCCGGCCCCCGTCCAGAGCCCCCAAGCCACGGCAAGGCCCGGCAGTCCCTCGCGGCGCCGGGCTTCGGCCAGCGCATCAAGCCCCGCGTTCGCGGCGGCATAGAGCGACTGACCGGGCGCGCCGAGCGTGGTTGCGGCGGCGGAATAGAGGACGAAGAAATCCAGCGGCAGGTGCCGCGTCTTCCGGTCAAGAAGCATCGCCCCACGCAGTTTGCCGCCAAAGACCTCGGCAAGGTCTTGGGACGTGCGGGTGGCCACCGGCCCGTCGCGCAGCGCACCCGCGGCATGGACGATCCCGCGCAGCGGCGGCATCTCTGCCGCGATCACGCCCAGCACCCGCGCCACGTCCTCGTCCGATCCCGCGTCGGCGCTCATCACATGCACTGTGGCACCAGCGGCCTCTATCTCGCGGATCGCGGTGCGCGCGGGCTCATCCGGTGCGCCGCGGCCCGTCAGCATCAGGTGACGCGCGCCAAGACCGGCCAGCCAGCGTGCGGTCTCCAGCCCGATCCCGCCGAGCCCGCCGGTGATCCAGTAGGTCGCATCGCCGCCAAGTTGCATGTCGGGGCGCGGGGGGACGCGCAGAACGATCTTGCCAGAATGCCGGGCCGCAGCCATCCAGTGCATCGCATCCGACGCGCGGTCGAGGCTGAAGCAGCGCGTCGGTAAGGGGTGGTAGATCCCCTCCGCAAACCCCTCAAGGATCTCGTCCAGAAGGTCGTGAAGCAGCGCCGGATCGGCCTCGATCCGAGTGCCGAGATCGTAGACGTGGTAGCGCCCCCCGGGTCGCAGCGCCGCAAAGTCGGCGTTGCTCAGAAGGTCCCGCTTGCCCAGTTCCAGGAAGCAACCGGCTTCCGCGAGGCACCGCACGCTTGCCGGAATGAAGGCTCCGGAGAGCGCGTTCAGCACGACGTCCACGCCACGTCCGTCTGTCGCGTCGGCGACCTCGGCCTCGAAATCCAGCGTGCGGGAGCTCAGCGCTAGTTCGACCCCCATGTCGCGCAGGGCCGCGCGCTTCGCGTCGCTGCCCGCCGTGGCAAAGACCCGCGCGCCGCGCGCCAGGGCGATCTGGATTGCCGCCTGTCCAACCCCGCCCATGCCCGCATGGATCAGCACGCTTTCGCCCAACTTGAGCCCGGCCAGCCGGTCGAGCCCGTAGAACGCGGTGCCGAAGGCCACGGTCAACCCGGCTGCGACATCGTCGGGAAGCGACGGGGGCATTGGCCTCAGAAGGTCGGCACGCGCCACGATCTCTTCGGCAAGCGCACCGGGCGCATAGCCGAAGACCCTCTCGCCGACCCGCAGCCCGCCAGTGTCGCCCGCCGCCTCGATGACATCACCGGCCAGTTCCACACCCAGCGGCGGCTGAAGGCCCTCCAGCATGCCCAGCGTGCCGAGCACGTCGCGGAAGTTCAGCCCGGCGGCGCGCACGGCGATGCGGACCTCTCCGGGGACGAGGGCGCGGGTAGCTGCCGGAACCAGGCGCAACGCGTCGATGCCCTGTTCCTCGGCGCGCGAGAGGGCGCGCGTGCCTTGCGGCACTTCGGGCGCAAGCTCCTCCAAAATCGGCTGAAGCCGCGCAGCGCCACGCAGCGCTACACGCGCCGGCGCCTTTTCGTCGAGAAGCACGGCGGCGAGGCGCGCGGGGTCCGGCACTTCCTCCGAGGGCTCGAGGTCCACGCTGCGGATCGCGTATTCGGGATGTTCGGTCGCCGCCGAGGCGTAGAAGCCTTGAAGGGCAGCGCCGGTGATCGAGATGTCGGAAGGCGTTGCCTCGCGTCCCGTGGCAAAGGCTGCCCGGGTCACGACGGAGAGGCTGACCGGCCCCGAGGGGCGGGACAGCAAGACTTGCAGGCGCGCAAGCGCGTCGCCGACCGCGCTGGCGGGAGCGCCCTCATCTGCCAGCGATGACAGGTCGACGATGCGTCGCGGTGCCGGCGCGGTGCAGAGCCAGTCGAGCGCCTTGGTCAGTTCCGTTCCCGCTGCTTCAGCGGCGACACACCGCGCCTCGGCCCCGAGCCGTGCGAAGTGCTTCGCCAGCGCGTCGGAGGGCGCCTGAGGGCCGACCAGGAGCAGCGCACCGCCAGTGGCCATGGGGACGGGCGCCGAAGGCAGGTCTTGCCAGATGGTCCGGTAAACCTGCGGCGCGTCGGACGCGCCCGTGTCGAGAGACGCGCGGTCGGCCTTGGCAAAGCGCAGGCCCGCCAGCTCGGCCAGAACCCGTCCCGACGCGTCACGGAAAGTCACGTCTGCGGTCAGGCTTCCGTCACGCGCTTGGCCAGAGAGGGTGGCCCGTGCGCAGAGCTCCCCCTCGGGCGCCGTGCCGGAAAGGGTGACGCGTCCGGCTCCGACGGGCAGCCAGGTCTCGTCACCGGTCGCCGCAAGGACAGCCAGCTGAACGCCGGCGTCCACCGCAGCGGGGTGCAGCAGGTAGCCCTCCGCTTCCCGAAGCCGGATGCGCCCCGTCGCGATGCCGTCGCGGGCGCGGACCTCCGATAGCAGGCGGAAGGACGGCCCGAACTCCGCCCCCGCTGCCGCGAAGCGCGCGTCGACCCGCGCGGGCGTCACAGCATCTGACGCATCCAGCTCCCGTGTCTCCGGAGTCCCATCGGCCCCGGAAGTGCTTCGAGCAACGATCAGGCCCTCGGCAATGGTTCGCGCCGGGTTGCCCTCTGTCCCGGGCACCACGAGCTTCAGCCGCCAGTCTTCGCCGTCCGACCGTGCGATGACCTGCCAGCGCAGCGCTGCCGTACCGGCCTCGGGCAGGGGCAGGGGCGCGAGCATGGCGAACTCGCAAAGGCTGCTCTCGGGCCCGGCAACGTGTCTCGCGGCACTGGCCAGAAGCTCCATGGCGGCGGTTCCCGGCAGGATGGCCTGGCCGAAGATCCGGTGATCTTGCAGCCACTCCGCACCGTCCGCCGGCCCCCCTTCGAATACCACGATGTCGTCGGCCGCGATGGGCAGCCGCGCCCCCAGCAGCGGATGCCCGGTGTCACGCCCTTCGGTGGTCGACACAGGCTCGCGCACCTGCCGCCAGTGGCGCTCTTCCTGCCAGGGATAGCGGGGAAGTGAGGTGACCTTGCCCGATACGGGAAGCACCGCGGCCCAGTCGGGGTCGTGACCGCTCTCGTAAAGCAGTGCCGTGGTCTCGGCGAGCGTCGCGGCGGCGGGCTGGCCTCGGCGCAGGCTCGGCAGGATCGGGGCGGAGGTAATCCCGGCATCCTCTAGGCAGGTCGCGACCGAGGCGCCGAGCACAGGGTGGGGCCCGATCTCGACAAAGGCCATGTCGCCGTCCCGCGCCAACTTGCCGAGCGCCTCGGCAAAGCGGACCGTGCCGCGGATGCCGCGTGCGAAGTGACGGGCGCCGGCCTTGTCGATCTCCGACCCCGTCACCGTCGACAGCACACGCACGCCGCGCGGGGCGGAGCATTCGATCACGCCGAGCGCCTCGACAAGCCGCGCGTCGAAGCCTTCCATCTGCCCGCTGTGAAAGGCGTAGCGCACCGGCAGCCGCCGATAGTCGATGCCGCGCGCATCAAGTTCGGCCAGCGCCGCCTCCAGCGCGTCGGTCGGGCCGGAGAGCACGGTTTCACCCGGCGCGTTGACCGCGCCGATGCTCAGTTCGGGCGCGTGCCCGGCAATCAGGACCTCTGCCGCGTTGGCGTCGAGCGGGACCGAGGCCATGCCGCCGGTGCCTTCGGCGTCCTGCATGATCCGTCCGCGATGGCAGGCGATCCGCAGTGCCTCGTCCAGCGACAGCATCCCGGCGGCCTGAAGGGTGGCCACCTCGCCGATGCTGTGTCCGACCACGCTGTCGGGCGCAAATCCGCGCCGCTGCAGAAGGTCGGCAAGGCCGGTCTGCAGCGCGACCAGCGCAGGCTGCGCAATCGCCGTTTCCCCCAGCCGGCTTTCGACCTCGGGGCGCGCCAGCTCTTCCAGCAGCGACCAGCCGGTGATGGCGCGGATCGCGGAATCGCAAAGGTCGAGATGCCGGGCAAAGCCTGCGTCCGAGGCGGCAAGATCCTGCGCCATCTCGGCGTGCTGCGGTCCCTGACCGCAGAAGACGAGGCACAGCTTCCGGGCGGCCGCTTTCGGTGATCCTTCGGCGATGCGACGCGCCAGACGCGCAGCCAGATTCTCGCGGCTCACACCCGTCACGGCCAGCCTTTGCTCGTGATGGCTGCGCCGCGTGGCGGCGGTGAAGCAGAGATCGGCGAGCGGTGGGGCAGGGGTGGCGAGCACCTCCTGCCAGCGCTGGGCGAGCTCGGTCAGGGCCTCGGGCGAACGCGCCGAGATCGGCAGCGTCCAGATCGCTCCCGCGGGCTCGTCAGCCGCCACGCCGCCCACCTTGGGCGCGGCCTCGAGCACGACATGCGCGTTGGTGCCGCCGACGCCGAAAGAGCTGACCCCGGCGGCAGGCGCGCCCTGGGTCTGCGGCAGTGGCTGCCTGCGGTCGGCGATCTTCAGACGTGTGCCCGAGAGCGAGATATGCGGGTTGAGCTTCGTGAAGTTGGGCTGCGCGGGAACCTCGCGCCGGTCGAGCACGAGCGCCGCCTTGATGATCCCCATGATCCCCGCCGCGGCCTCGAGATGGCCGATGTTGGCCTTGACCGCGCCCAGCAGGCAGTCCGGCCGTCCGGGTGCGCTGCGACCCACGCTTGCGGCAATCGCATCGACCTCGATCGGATCGCCAAGCGCGGTGCCCGTCCCATGCGTCTCGATATATGCGAGGTCGTCCACGCTGATCTGAGCGGCGGCCACGGCCTCGCGGATCAGCGCGGCCTGCGCCTGGCCGTTCGGCGCGGCCAGCAGCGTCGACTCGCCATCCTGGTTGACTGCCGAGCCGCGGATCACGGCCCAGATCCGGTCGCGGTCGGCGACAGCATCCGAAAGGCGTTTCAGCACGATCACTCCCGCGCCCTCGCCACGTCCGAACCCGTCCGCGCCCGCGTCGAAGGTCTTGCACCGCCCGTCCGGGGCCAGGAACCCGAGCCGCGACATGGCCACCATGAGCTCCGGCGCGATCATGACCGAGGCCCCGCCGGCCAGGGCAATATCGCTTTCGCCGGTGCGCAGGCTCTGGCAGGCCATGTGGACCGACACCAGCGAGGCCGAACAGGCCGTATCGACCGAGATGCTCGGGCCCCGCAGATCGAAGAGATAGGACAGCCGGTTGGCCAGAACGCTGTGCAGCGTGCCGGTCAGGGTGCGCAGGTCCATCGCCTCGGGGTCGCGGTAAAGCATCTGCGCGTAGTCGTTGTGATAGCTCGCCGCGAAGACCCCCGTCCGCGTCTGCCGCAGGTCCTCGAACCGCAGGCCGGCATCCTCGAGCGCCTCTGTCGCCACTTCGAGGAACAGCCGCTGCTGCGGGTCCATCTGCTCGGCCTCGCGTGCGGGGATGCCGAAGTAGTCGGCGTCGAACCCGTCGATCCGGTCGAGGAAGGAAGCCCCCGCGGCCACGCTCTTGCCGGTGGCGTCCGGGCCTTCGCCATGCCAGCGCGCCGCATCCCAGCGGTCGGCAGGCACCGGCGAGACCGCCTCGCGTTCGTCCAGCAGGAAGGACCAGAAGCTCTCGGGCGTCGTGGCGCCGCCGGGAACGCGGCAGCCCATCCCGACAATCGCGATCGGGTCCGCGGCCAGCGTGCTGCCCGCCTGTTCGCGTGCCTTGCGGGCCATTAGCGCCAGCTTGATCGCCGAAACGCGGCCCATTGTGTCTTGGTGCCCGGTCACAGCGCGCCCCCCATCAGCGCTTCAAGCGCCTCTTCGTCGGACATCTCGGCTAGCTCGGCGAGGCCGCGCGACAGGTCGTCCGTCTGATCGCTCTTGGCGGCAGTGCGGCCCGGGGAGGTGGCCTCGGGCGCGTCATCGGCAAGGTGCCCGATCAGGGCGCGGGCGGTCGGGTAGCTCCAGGCGAGCGTCGCCGATAGCGGTCGCCCGACGGATTTTTCCAGCGCATTGCGCAGCTCAATCGCCATGAGCGAGTTCAGCCCGAGATGCCCCAGCGGCCGGTCGAGATCGGGCAGCGTAGTGCCGAGCGACAGCACACGGGCGATGGCCTCGGGCACGAAACGCTCTGCGGCCGCGCGCCGTTCGGGCCCGGACAGATCGGCGAAGGCCGGGCCGGTGGACGCGGTGCGGCCCTCCTGCGGGATGAGCCCCGAGAAAAGCTGCAAGGGGCGCCCGGCGCGTTCCGCGGCATAGCGCGGCCAGTCCATGCGGACGCAGGACACCGTCGCGCCGAAATCGCGCGACAGCAGGTGCCCGAGCAGCGCATCGCCCTCCGCGGCCTCGAGCGACAGCTCGCCCCGCGCCTCGAACTCGTCGGCCACGTGGTCGAGCCGCGCGCGACCAAGACCCTTCCAGGGCCCCCAGGCCACGCTCAGCGCGTGTTGCCCACGGGCGCGCCGGTCTGCGGCCAACGCGTCGAGCCCGCAGTTGGCCGCAGCATATCCGGCAAGCCCCTGGTGGGGCAGGAAGGTCATGGTCGATGAGTAGAGCATTAAGAGATCGAGCTCAGGGAACAGGCGATCAAGCACCGCAGCGCCCGTCAGCTTGGCTTCGATGGACCGCGCGAAGTCTGTCTGCTCCGTATCGAGGGCCAGCCGGGTGTCGTAGCCTGTTGCAAGGTGGACGACACCGGCAATCGCAGGGCGCATCTCGTCGTCGCGGACGGCAAGCCATGCGGACATGGCTTCCGCGTCCGCCACATCCACGGCGTCGGTTTCGACCGTGGCGCCCGCCGCTTCGAGCGCCAGCACCCCAGAAATCCGCGCGCCGGTCTCGGGGTGCCCTGCCGCCTGCCGCCATTCGGCGCGCGGCGGAAGCGGACGGCGCGACAGCAGCACGATGTGCCGGGCCCCCGCCCGCACGAGGGTCGACGCCGCCCGCAGCCCGAGCGCACTCAGACCGCCGGTTACGAGGTAGGCACCATCCGTCCGCAGCGAAAAGCCGGTACGCAGCGCGGGCATGCCCCGCATCGCGTGCAGCCGTGGCCGGAACCAGGTCTGACCGCGCAGCGCGGTCTCGGGCTCGGGATCGGAGGACAGCGCCCGCGCCGTGATCAACCCTGCGCTTGCCGCCAGCGGCAAGGCCGGGTCGGCATCCACCATGCGGATCGCCAGTTCCGGGTGCTCTTCCGCCACCACGCGGGCCGCGCCGATCAGCGGGGCCTGTCCCGTTGCGATGGCGTCTTGCCCGTCGCCGGTCAGGACGGCGCCCTGTGTGACGAAGACCAGCCGCAGGCCCGACATGGCGCCCTGTTTCAACGCCTGCAAAATCTGCACCGGCAGGAACCCGGCATCGGCCTCCGGCGCGATGACAATCACCCCGGCGGTCTGCGTCTCGGCAAGCACTTTCGGCGCCTCGCCAAGCGTCGCACAGCACGCGCCGGGCAGCGCTGCGGCAATCGCCTCGCATGCAGCTATATCCGCACCAATCACGATCCAGTCGCCTGCGACCTCCGCGCCAGCGGGGGCGGGCGCCGCTTCCCAGCGGATTTCGTGCAGAAGGGCGCGCGTCTCCTCTGGCAGTTGCGGGACTGTGCCAGCCGCCGAGCGCGGGCGCAGTTCCGCCGCCTCGTGCCAATGCCGTTCGCGCTGCCAGGGGTACAGCGGCAGCGGCACCTCGCCGGCAGGCGTGGGCGCGTAGGCCGACCAGTCCACCTCGACGCCCGCGACCCAGAGCCCCGCGATGGACTCGGCGATCACCTCCTCGGCGGGGCGGTCGCGCCGCTCACTGGCGGCAAGAACGGCGGACAAGTCCCGCGCGTCGAGGATCTGTTCGATCGAGGTCAGCAAAACGGGGTTCGGGCCAAGCTCCACAAAGGCGGCGGGCCCCTCGTCGAGCGCGGCGCCCACGGCATCGGTGAAACGCACCGGATCGCAAAGGTTGCGCGCCCAGTAGCCCGCCTCGAGCGACTGTCCGTCCGCCGGACGCCCCGTCACCGTGGAATACATCGGCAGAGTCGCGGCTTGCGGCGCGATGCCCTGCAGGGCCGCGCTCAGCGCACCGCTCAGAGCCGCCATCTGCGGCCCGTGAGAGGCCACGTCCACGCGGATCCTGCGCCGGAAGATGCCGTCCTTTTCGAGATCGCAGAGCAGTTTTTCGAGCGCCCCCGTCTCGCCGGAGACCACGCTTGTGCGGGGGCTGTTGTAGGCGCCCACGCAAAGCGCCCCGGCGTGCGGTGCAAGGCACTGCTCCAGCGCGTCGCCCACAAGCTCGACCAGCGCCATGCCGCCCTGGCCGCTCGTCCGTGCCATCAGGGCGCTGCGGTTCACCACGACGCGCATGGCATCCGAAACGCTCAGCCGGCCCGACACCGCCGCTGCCGCGACCTCCCCCATGCTGTGGCCGACGACGCCCGCAGGCTGCAGGCCGAGCGCAGACCAGAGCCGGGCGTAGCCGATTGCCAGCGCGGTAAGCGTCGGCTGGATCACGTCGATCCGGTCGAGCCGCCAGCCGGGTGCGCCCTTGTCTAGGGCGATCTGCTCCGTCAGCGACCAGTCGACGAGATCCGCCAGCGCCTGTTCGCACTCCGTTATGGCGTCGCGGAACACGCTTTCGCGCTCCAGCAGGCGACGCGCCATGCCGGTCCACTGTCCGCCCTGTCCCGGTGCCACCATGATGACGCAGGGCGCCCCCCGCGTCGGGGCCCGCCCCGTGATCGCAGCCGCGCCGCCTTCGCCGAAGGTCCTCAGCGCCGCGACAAGGCGCGCCCGGTCCGACCCGGCAAAGGCCGCCCGGAAGCCGAGCGCGCTGCGCCGGCTCGCAGCCGCCGCGCAGTAGCCGGCTAGGGATGTGTCCGCCAGCGCCTCGATCCGCTCCGCGTGGCGCAGCGCCAAGGCGCGCAAGGCCGCGTCGCTGTCGGCGGAAATCGGCAGCACCGGCACGCGCAAATGTCGATCGGATGCCGGTTCCTTCGCAGGCATGGGGGCGTTCTGGACAACGATATGCGCGTTTGACCCCGCGATGCCGAACCCGCTGACGCCCGCGATGCGCCGCTCATCCGTCCAGTCGACCCGGGACGCCGCGACCTCGACGGGCTCCGACGCCCAATCGAAGGCCGGGGTCGGCGTCTCGAAGTTCAGGCTCGCCGGGATCGTGCCCGTCTTGGCGGCCATCACAGCCTTGATCAGCCCCGCGATCCCCGCCGCACCCTCGGCATGGCCGATGTTGGTCTTGACCGACCCCACCCGCAGCGGCGTCGCCCGTCCGGGACCCAGCACCGCGGCCAGCGCCGCCAGCTCCTCGGGGTCACCCGTCCGCGTCCCGGTGCCATGTGCCTCGACGTAGCCCACCTCCGACGGCACGACGCCGGCATCGGCCACCGCCGCTGCGATCAGCGCCTGTTGGCCCGCGCGGCTGGGGCGGCCGAAGCTGCCGCTGGTGTCGCCGTCGTTGTTGATGGCGCTGCCGCGGATGACCGCATGAATGCGGTCGCCATCCTCAAGCGCCCGGTCGAGACGCTTCAGCAGGAGCATTCCCGCGCCCTCGCTGCGGACATAGCCGTCGGCGCCCGCGTCGCAGAACTTGCACCGCCCGTCTGGCGCCATCATGCCCGCCCCGGAATAGGCCACGGTGATATGCGGGTTGAGGATGACGTTCACACCGCCCGCAAAAGCCATGTCGCATTCGCCGGAGCGCAGCGACTGCACGGCCAGGTGAACCGCCGTCAGGGAAGAGGCGCAGGCCGTGTCGAGCGTCAGGCTCGGCCCCTGCAGGTTCAGCAGATGCGACAGCCGCCCCGCTGTGGTGTAGCGCCCGCTGCCGACCGTCATCTCGAAGTCCGAAATCTCGGGGTCGGCCAGAAGCCGGCTCTCGAAATCAGAAAGCCACTGGCCGACGTAGACCCCGATCCGGCGGCCCGACAGCCGCGCGGCCGGAAGCCCGCCATCCTCCATGGCTTCCCACCCGGTTTCCAGGATCAGCCGCTGTTGCGGATCCATTCGCGCGGCCTCGCGCGGGGAAACGTGGAAGAAGCCCGCGTCGAATTGGTCGATCGAGTCGAGATAGCCGCCGTATCGAGAGGTGATGCGGCTCGCGCTTTCGTCGTAGAGCCGGTCCACATCCATTCGGTCCGACGGAATCGTGCCGACGGCAGTCCGGCCCTCTGTCAGGAGATCCCAGAATGCGGCGGGCGTCGCGGCCGCGCCGGGAAACCGGCAGGCCATGCCGATGATCGCCACCGATCGGGATGGATCTGTCCGAAGGCTCACGCGATCACCTGTCTGCGCAGCGCGAGGCATGACGCGGCACCCGAGCGCAGAGCGCGTTGCGGTTGGCCGGACGCACAGCTGACGACGCCACTCCGCATCGGAGGGTGCAGGAACGCAGGGTTACCGTGAGAACGAACCTGGCCCGTTTCGGGCGTGGGAGCGACGGAGAAATCCAACGCAACAAACGGTCGATTTCACTCATTGGATCAAATCCATTCGAAAATAAACTTCGGACAAAAACACGCGCGAGCACGCCAGCTTCAGAGAATCACTCCAGCTCGAAATAAAAAGCAGCAATCAATCAGAGCGCGAGAATCGTGGAAGGACGAAATGTTGCCGCTTCCTACCTGCGCTCAGGCAGATTTAAGCCCAGTTCACACCGCTTTTGCAACAATCTTTGTCGGAGAATGGCCGCAGTCCAGAAGGGTTCCCGTCTAGGTTGAGGTGACCCGACTATTTCGACATTTTTCTGTGCATCGTGGCTTTGCAGGACATTTGAGTTTCCCCGCAGCCGGAACCGGCCCCAAACCCTCGGACTACATCGGGGGTATTGCGTAGGGGCATCGGAGGAAGCTCGGAACGCGTCGTAGGAAATGACAGATGCCATGCTTCCTGAAGGGGAAAGCGGCAGTCCTTGTCTCCGGCACAGTCCTGGCCACGTCCCAGCTCGTATGGAAGCTGAAGGAAAAACAAAGGCCTAACTTCGGGAAATGGTGCCCGGGGGCGGAATCAAAGCGCAGGTTTCCTCGTTTCTGATGAGATGATTGTCATTTAATAGCAATGCCTTAACTGGGGCACCGACTTTTCCTGTTGCTGACCGTGATGAAATTGGTCCATAAAATGGTCCATGGCCATACACAAGCTTCAAGCCGCAATGCTCTCCAAAGCCGCTCCCGGTGAGCACCACGACGGTGGTGGCTTGTACCTCGTGGTTCGTTCCCAAAACTCGGCCTCGTGGCATCTTAGGTTCTCGCTCAACGGGCGCCGTCACAAGATGGGCCTTGGTTCGTACCCGGAGGTCTCGCTAGCGAGGGCGCGTGATCTGGCCCGCGAGAATCGGAGCCTTGCTGCGGAGGGGAAGAACCCTGTCGAGATCAGGAACGACCTAAGGCGGCAGGGGATGACGGTCGAACGGGCTCTTGTCGAGTTGTTCGAGAAGAAGAAGGCTTCGCTCAAGGACAATGGCTCTGCAGGGAGGTGGTGGTCGCCGGTCGCGAACCACATCCTGCCGGCCATCGGTAAGGTCGGCGTGGCCGATTTGACCGTGCAGATGATCGTCGACAAGCTTGGTAAAGTGTACGTGGAGAAGCCTGATACCGGCGACAAGGTGTTCTTCAGGCTGAAGAGTGCCTTGGAGTACGCTTCCGCACAGGACGATCGAGTGCGCCCTGATGTCGTGGATCGAGCGAAGGTTCAACTTCCGCGTAGGAGGGCTTCCAAGTATCGCCAAGATGAAGGGCATCATCCTGCGCTTGACTATCGAGATGCTCCGAGGTTGTGGGGATCGTTAGATTTAGGCGATGTAGTCGATGCGGCTTTGGCATTCTATCTGTTGACGCTCCCCCGCGTTGCGAACGTCGCCCATATGCGGTGGCCTCAGGTCGATTTTCGCAAGGCGGTTTGGACTATCCCGCCCGAGAACATGAAAACTGGCGTGGCGTTTGACGCACCGCTCGTGCCGCCTGCCCTTCGAATCCTGAGGGGAGCCAAGCGCTTCGCATTTAAGGGTTCGGACGATCTGGTCTTCCCGAACCCTCGCGGAAGGAAGACGCGTATCCATCACGTCAACTTCTTAAACAATCGGCTGAAGCAGGGTGGTTGGCAGAGTACTTCGCAAGACAAGCTGGCGGTGGCGCACGGGTTGAGATCAACGTTCAGTAGCTATGTCGTGTCGGAGACGTCTCATGGCGCCCGGCTCGCTGAAATGAGCATCCAGCACGAGGTGCGTACCAAGCAGGAGCGAGCCTATAACCGAGCAGATCTGCTAGATAAAAGGCGAGAAGTTCTTGGGGATTGGGCTGAGTTCGTGCTGAGCCTTTCTGCTCGACGGGCTGCCACAGCTTCTAGACTGCGGTCAGTTGCAGAGCCGCATGGTGATAGGACTATGCTGGATGTCGAACGATGGCTGCGCCCGCCAGCCGAGGACCGCTGGGAATAGAGCGCGGCGCAGCTAGCCTGCTCGAACACTTTCTAGTCTGGGGCCTGCGCATTTGCGCGGGCCCTTCTCGTTTGTGACCCGCTCCTGCCGATTCGTTTACTTTTTCTGAAAAATCGGATATCAAGATGTCAAGAAATAAATCTAGGATAGGACCAAAATTGCCACTTACCCACACCCCGAAGGATATCGTCACTGCGACGGGGAAGTGCCTTGCTACGGCGCATCGTTGGACACGCGGCCTGCCCAAGGCTTCGCCGGACCGGACGCTCCCCCATCGCTATAATACCTCGCACATCCTACCGAAGCTCTCCGAAGCTCAAGCTTGCGCACTCGTAGATCTCTCAGAAGATGACGGCGCTCTATGGTGCGGCGGAGATAGCGTGCTGCCTGTGGCAGAGCGTCTCTGCGGTTGGATCTCCACACACCCGGACATGGCTGAACGGCTTCACGCTGTACGGGTGACATTCTTTAACGCCATCGCAGCGACCGTGCGCACAGGTGCCCTCGCGAGCGACACAGAACGCCTTCGCTTGCTCCTTCCTCTGAGCCAGTGGACGCTGCCATTCATTGTGACTGGCGAGACGAGCGGACTACCCCACTTCCGGAAGTTCGCCCCGGGATTTGCCATGGTTCACACTGCAGCACCCTATGCAGGTGAGCTTCTGGACGCAGCATGAGCCGTCTTCTTGCCCTGCAAAAGTTGGTGCTCTGTGTCCCGGCAACTTGCCAATCCGTCGTCAAGCGAGGGCGGAGCGATAAGGGGATTGGCCGCCAGGTCGGCGACGCCGCCTTCCTTGAAACTGTGATCAGGCGCGCGAAGCGCTTCTCGCGCGCCGAGATCAACCGCCTCCTCCCATCGGGAGATGGCAAAGAAAATGAAACGACGCCCGCGCAAATCGAGGACGTCAAAATGGTCGCCTCACTGGCCACAACATGGAGTCTAAAGTGAATAAGAATTTTCAAAGGGTTATGGACGATGACCCGAACGTTGCGTCCCGTTTCGGCGCGCTAGCGGAGACAATCATTCGTCGCTTTGCTGGAATCGGTGTCGAGGTTTCTGCTGAAGAGCTTCTGGGCTCGCCAACGCTGCGCATCGCTTCGATCGCACCGGATGCAGGCTTCGACATTGAGGTATGTATCGAAGAGGTTAGAAACGATCCTGCACTCAGCGCTCGGATGGAGATTGGCGCGGTAAGCCAAGCCCTCGAAAGCGGAGAGCACCAGCAGGTCGATCTCAGCCACCTTACACCGTGCCAGAAGATGGAGCTCGGGCGCAAAATCGAAGCGCAGAAGGCAGCGAATGCCCGGACCAAGAAGGTGGACCCGGAAACCGAGGCTCAACGTATCGAGATGCTACGCCAGATTTCCGACCCGCAGGTGCGTCTCTCGCTCGCGCGGCAATGGGGCTTGGCATGAGCCCGCGCAAAATTATCAAGCACATCACCCAAGCGGATGCATCTAGCAACTGGCGAGCATTGTTTGCTCGCGCAGGTTCAGGCTGGGTCTTCCGACCGACCGGCGAGACGGTAACTTCGCTGGACTACATGCAAATCATGCAGGCGTTTGAAAAGGTCCAAACAAGTTCTAGCGCAGCGACTAGGGCGCGCCACCGGGCAGAGGTGCAAACCCGTCGCGCTTCCTGAGATTTCCCAGAGGGCCCAGCGCGCTCTCTGAGAGAGGCAACCATTTCGAGACGTTGCCGCAAGCGGCTGGCTGAGACCTAGCAAAGCCGTCCCCCACCAATCCCAATCACACAAATGAAAGGTCAGAGGATATGACCCTACCCAACACCTATGTCGAGGAGTCTGTTGTGCAAGAATGTGCCATGCTGCTCTTGGACCGGTGCTCTCAGACATCAGGCACCTACATCATTCGATCGGAGCAAATCGAAGAACTGGAAGCGCAAGTAGGTAGCCGCATTGCAAGGCTTGCCTTGCGCAGGGCCGGGTTTCGACCGGCGCAAGAAGGCTCGTTCGACTGGTTCTTCGGAAGGGCGCTCGACGAAGAGACGTTCATCAAGGTTAAGCCCGGTGAGTTCTGGGGAGCCTTGGATGCTCTGGACCCAAGCGATGTACTGGGGCTAGCCGATGAGCTTCTTTGACGGGAGCAACTACACCCCGACAACATACCGCCGCCGCACCCCCAAAGATCGGGCGCGGCGTGAGCGGATGGCTAAGCGACAGGCGAGGTGGAGGAGAGCCGAGAAGATCCGTGCTGAATGGACCAAGGAAGAACTCGAGGCAGAAGAAGCTCGGTTGCAGGAGGAGGTCGCCCACCTTTTGAACCGCGTAAGTCAGGAGGCAGCTAGCAAAGGTTGAGCCTCGCCGTCGCTCACTCCGGACCGGGTCGTCTTCAAGATGCAAGTGTATCCCATGGACGAGGTCCGCAAGCCCGTCGAGCTTGGATTGTTGCTGGAATTTCGTCTTCAAGACGCACTTTTTATCCTTTAAGAACAGAATGTTAAGCGAAAATAGGCGTTGCATTCGAGGGCGTGACCTGTCATATAAAATCACCCAAACTTGCGGAGAACCATTTGATCGAAGACGACGAAGTACGGCTGATGCAGCTTACCGAAGCTATGGCTAGCGAGGCCTTGCGCCCACTCTCAAAACTGACACGCGAAAAGCTGGCTGGACTGGCTCGTGAAGTCCTGCGGATGACGGGGAAACCTGCCTCTGTGTCGGCTCTTCACTCCCGCTAACGCGGGCAACCAAGCAATCTTCCTAAAGATCAGATCGAACCAGCGCGCCCCTTCGGGACGCGTCCAGACCAACTGTGTCCGTCGCAACGGTACACACACCAAGAGAAATGGAACATATAATGAACAAAAGAGCCGTCTGTTCAGTTGACAATGAACATCCCCCCGGAGTCGGAGGCGTCGAATATGAGCGATATGAGAGCATGCTCGCCTACGAGGGAAAGAAAGCGACATCAGTTTTTGGATCACAGGTCACCTTTTCAGGTGGCCGTGTAGACGACGACTCGCTGATCGAAGAGCTGCTGCGTGTTCAGCGCCAACGCGGTTCAACGGAGGAGCCTGACGCTGCAACTCAATGGTACATCGACCGTGATCTCGAGGGGTTGGATTGGCGCTCATGCTGGCGCGATGCTCTTGAACGGCAAGATGGAAGCATGTGCCAGCCTGAGCAGTCTAGAGATAATCCAGCCGTCGATTACTGCACCTCGGATGAGGATATCGTGGACGTCGGCAGCGAAGCGCCCGAGTACCTGAACGACGCCGAACTGATGGGCGCCGAGACGCCCGCGTTCAACGAAATGCTCGGCAAGCAGACAACCCTTCTGATCGGGAATATGTGGGGCGCCAAGGATCGGCGCAATACGCAGGACGGTGACTGGGAGTCCCTGACCCTCACATGGGGCCAGTGGATACAAGGTCAGGACGGCGGGAAGAACAGCCCGACATGGGGGTTCAGCCGCCACCCGGAGGACAAGCACAAGGCAGGCGTGTCCATGGTTCTCGGGTCGTCTATCGACGGTGCGCGGAAGGCGAAAGCCATGGATACGATGTACGCCATGGGCCTCGATATCGACTCCGGTGCCAAGCTCGATGACGTCATTCAGACCCTCTGAACCGCGCCGGGTTTGCCGGAGGCTCCAAGTCCTGAGTAGGATGGAGCATCATGAGCAAGACGACGAACAAGTTTTCTCCCGAAGTGCGCGAGCGTGCAGTGCGCTTGGTTCTCGACAATGAGGGTCAGCATGGATCGCGCTGGCAGGCCGTCATGTCGATTTCGGCGAAGATCGGCTGCGCGCCCCAGACCCTGAACGAGTGGGTCAAGAAGGCCGAGGTCGACAGCGGCCGACGCGCAGGCATCCCGACCGAGATGGCCGAGAAGATGAAGGCGCTTGAGCGGGAGAACCGCGAGTTGCGCCAGGCGAACGAGATCCTTCGGAAGGCGTCGGCGTATTTTGCGATGGCGGAGCTCGACCGCCGGTCGAAGTAATGGTGGAGTTCATTGACGCGCACCGGAATGCGCACGGGGTCGAGCCGATCTGCAGGGTTCTGCCGATCGCCCCGTCCACCTATTACGATCACCTGGCGAAGC
>NZ_QBKN01000001.1 GCF_003054175.1 Allosediminivita pacifica | reverse complement strand
CGCAACCCGATACGACAAGACCGCAGAGAGCTTCCTGGGCTTCGTCGACATCACGTCGATCCGCCTCTGGCTACGCCATTTGTCAACATGACCTAATGATTCCGGGGTGGCACAGTCACGACGGCGTATCGCCTGCACACAACTTTGACGCAATTCCCGGTGAGGGCACCCCCAAAGATTGCACGCCAAACGGATGCCATTGTGGAGTGGATCTTACCCGATGGTGTTTATCAAACCATGAAAGAGGCAGCAGGGCTTCTGATCCTCGCTGTGGTCCGGGCCAGGTGGTGCGGCATGAGCGAGCGTGGATTGTCGTCAATCCCGGTCGGCCTGATCGCGCGCTCTGCCCTATGGTTCCTGGTCCATCGGGTTGGCGGGATGCGTTGGCGCCGGACTAGTGCCCGACGGCCCGCGCGTGGGGGCATTCGTGACCCGCGCATTCCATCTCGAGCGTGACGTGGCCGATGCCGTGGACGCCCTCGATCTCGGCCTTGACGGCCTGCTTGATGGCGTCGGCCTCGCCCCATTCGCCGGCGGCGATGACGATGTGCGCCTCGAGCATGCGGCGGTGTTCGTCGAGCTGCCAGAGGTGGGCGTGGTGCATGCCCTTCACGCCGGGCACGGCCTCGGCGGTGGCGATGACGTGGTCGGGGGCAAGGTCCGGGGGGCTTCCCAGCATGAGGATGCGGATGACGCCGCCGATCTCGGTGAAGGCCATCCAGAGGATGTAGCCGGCGATGCCGAGGGTGGCGACGGGATCGACCCACATCCAGTCGAACCACATGATGAGCAGCCCCGCGACGATGACCGCGAGCGAGCCCATGGCGTCGGCGAGGTTGTGCAGGAAGGCCGCGCGGATGTTCACGCTGTCCTTCGACATGGCCCAGGTGAGCGCGGCGGTGGCGAGGTCGACGGCCAGCGCCACGGCGGCGATCACTATGATCAGCCAGCCGGTCACCGGCTCGGGCTCGATCAGGCGGAAGACGGCCTCGTAGAGCAGGTAGAGGCCGATGACGATCAGCGTGGTGAGGTTGATGAGCGCGGCCACAAGCTCGGCCCTTGCATAGCCGAAGGTCATGTCGTCGTCGGCGGGCCTGCGGGCGATGCGGCGGGCGGCGGCGGCGATGACGAGGCTGGCGGCGTCGGAGAAGTTGTGCAGCGCGTCGGCGATCATGGCGAGGCTGCCCGAGACGATGCCGCCGATCACCTGCGCGACGGTGAGCAGCATGTTCACGCCCACGGCGGCGGCGAGCTTGCCGTCCCCGCCCTCGGCGTCGTGGTGATGGTGGTGATGATGACCGTGCGGCATGGGGTCAGAGTTGGACCCTGCCCCGCGGGAAGGTCAAGGGGCGCGGAGTGTCGCGCCCCCCGGTTTCAAGGCTGCGGGATCACTCGAAGCCGTGCAGGTAGGCGATGACCGCCTCGATGTCAGCCTCGTCCCGCAGCCCGGCGAAGGCCATGCGGGTGCCGCGCACCGTGCCACGCGGGTCGGCGAGGAACTCGGCCAGGCGGTCGTCGTCCCAGGTGCCCTCCATGTCCTCCATCGCGCCGGAGTAGCGGAAGCCCTCGGCGGCGGCGATGTCACGCCCTAGGATGCCGTTGAGATGGGGGCCGACGCGGTTGGCCGCGCCCTCGCCCACCTGGTGGCAGGCCTTGCACTGGCGGAAGACCTTTTCGCCCTCGGCCACGAGCGCGGGATCGGGGCCGGCCTCGGGTTCGGGGTCGGAGGTCGCCTCGGGCGCAGTCTCCGGTTCGGGTTCCGGCACAGACGCGCTGGCGGCTTCGAACGCCCCTCCCGTGACAGGATTCACGTCGAAATCGTCCTCGGGTGTCACGTTCAGGCTGGTGGCGCGGCGGATGATCTCGACGCCGTCCTTGCAGGCTTCCATGCAGGGCTCGGCGCGCCACTTGGCGTATTCCGTTTCAGGGCGGTCATCGACGATGAAGCCGTCGGCGTTGGGCATCTCGACCTCGTCGAAGGTGTCTCGGCTGAGGGTGAAATCCTCTTCCACGATCCAGTTGGAATAGAGGATGTAGGCCGTGATGGCGTAAGTCTCGTCCGCGGTGAGGGTCTGCGCGTTGCCGAAGGGCATGGAGCGGTGAACGTAGTCCCAAGCGGTCGAGAGGTAGGGCCAGTAGCTGCCCACCGTCTTGACCGGGTCCTCGTCCGCGAGCGTGCCCTCGCCGCCCGCGAGCGCGGGCCAGTTGCCGACGCCCTCGGCAAAGTCGCCGTGGCAGGCGGCGCAGCGTTCGACGAAGAGCTCTTCGCCCGTGGCCACGTCGCCCGAGCCCTCGGGCAGGCCGGTGCCGTCGGGGCTCACGTCGAGATCCCAGGCGGCCAGTTCCTCGGGCAGCGCCTCGCGGCCGATGCCGAAGGTGGCGCTTTCGCCCGCCTCGTCTGCATGTGCGGCGGCGATCAGGCCGCTTTCGGGGGGTGGCGCGGGGCTGGCGGGTGCCGGATCAGGAAGCCGGCCCAGCAGCGGCGGGTCTTCCGGCATGGGCGCGATATTGCGCTCGGCGAGCATGACGGAGAGCGTCAGGGTGAGGCCGATGCCGAGCGCCGTGGCGGCGTAGATTTTAAGAGACTTCGACATTTTCCGCCTCCCCGCTGGTTTTCACGTGCCAGGTCTGGATGCCGTTGTTGTGGTAAACGGAGTTGAGGCCCCGCACCTCGCGCAGCTGGTCCTTGGTGGGCTGGACGTAGCCGGTGTCGTCCATGGCGCGGCTTTGCAGCAGCATCTCGGAGCCGTCCCAGTCAATGTCGAGGTAGAAGCGGCTGAGCGCCTTGGATTCGCCCTCGCGGGACAGCCGCGCGGTCTGCCAGCTGATGCCGCCATCGGTGGAGACATCGACGCGGCGGATCGCGCCGTGGCCGGACCACGCAAGCCCGGTGATGACCAGCGGGCCGGGGCCGTGGGTGATCGGGCTTTGCGGGCTGGGCGAGGTGATGACGGATTTCGCATCCATCACCCAGGTCCATTTGCGGGCGGTGCCGTCTGCAAGCACATCGGTGTACTTGCTGGTCTCCTCGCGGCTTTCCACGGGGCCGTCCATCACCTCGATCCGGCGGAGCCATTTGACCCACATGTTGCCCTCCCAGCCGGGGACCACGAGGCGCACGGGGTAGCCGTGTTCCTTGCGTAGCGCCTCGCCGTTGGCCTTGAAGGCGACGAGCACGTCGTCGAGCGCCTTTTCCATGGGGATGGAACGTCCGTTGGAGCTGGCATCCGCGCCCTCGACGAAGACCCACTTGTCAGAAAGGTCGCCGGCCGGGCCGAGACCGGCCTCTTGCAGGAGGGCGCGCAGGGGCACGCCAGTGTATTCCATGTTGTGGATCATGCCGTGGGTGAACTGCGCGCCGTTGAGCTGCGCACCGGCCCATTCCATGCCGCTGTTGGCAGCGCATTCGCAGAAGTAGACGTGGTTTTCGCGCGGGAAGCGTTCGAGGTCGGCGTAGGTGAAGACGAGCGGTTTATCGACGAGGCCGTTCACCATGAGGCGGTAGTCGGGCTTGGCTAGTTCGATCGCGCCGGAGTGGTGCCGCTCGAAGGCACAGCCCTGTGGCGTGATGGTGCCGTCGAGCGCGTGGATCGGCGTGAAGTTGATCGAGCTGATGGTATCGGCCGTCAGCCATTCCACGTTGCGGCGGATCACGTCGTGCTCGAACCGGATGGGCAGACCATAGGGCGTGGCGTCGACACCTTCGCCGAAGCCCCTGGCCCAGTCCTGCACCTCCGTGATGAGCGGGTCGGGTCCGTTCGCCCGCGCAGCCCCCGCCAGCCCGGCCCCGGCCCCGAGGGCCGCGGCGCTGGTCAGGAACGCGCGGCGGCTGGGGTGCCTGCCTTGCTCGTCTGCCATGTTTGCCTCCCTTCAAATCACGACATTCATCTATGTGAATGATATGATGAAAATTTTTTGGCGGGCGCCCTCAGGCGCCCTCCACCTCCACATCCGTGTTCACGTCGGTCCGGATCGTGCCCTGCTGCCGGATGTGGTTTTCCACCACGTCCCAGATCATCGGGCCCTCGGTCCCCTCGTTCACGCTGGCCCAGCCGGCGACCACGTAGGTCGCGGCGGGGTCGATGGGTTCGCCCGTCTCGAGCAGCACCATGTCCGAGATCCGGCTGCCCTGTTCGGCGCGCACGTCGATGCGGTAGCCGAGCCCCCCGGTGCGGACCATGTCGCCGCCCTGCTGGTAGTAGGGGTCGGGGTTGAAGATGTTGTCGGCCACGTCCTCGAGCACGACCTTGAGGAATTCGCCCGTCATCTCGTTCCGGTAGGCTTCGCCGTAGGACATGGAGGTGACGTTCCAGATGTCCTCGCGTGTGATCTTGTCGCCGGGGATCAGCGAGGGGCCCCAGCGCACGCCCGGCGACAGGGCGATCTGCGCGTCGCGTTCGGACATGAGCGCATCGCAGATGAGATCGTCCCAGGTGCCGTTGAAATTGCCACGGCGGTAGAGCGTGCCCTCGGTTTCGCCGATGACCTCGGTC
This sequence comes from Allosediminivita pacifica, assembly GCF_003054175.1. GTDB lineage: Bacteria > Pseudomonadota > Alphaproteobacteria > Rhodobacterales > Rhodobacteraceae > Allosediminivita > Allosediminivita pacifica. The sequence continues at coordinate 341,543 of NZ_QBKN01000001.1, read as the reverse complement.
AGCTGGTCGATATAGGGGGCGCGCTGTTCGTCGATGAGGCGCGTCATCTCGGGGTCGGGGGCGATCACGTCCGAGAAGATCGGGATGAGCTTGTGGCGGAAGCCCATCATCTGCCCGTCGCGCACGTCGAGATCCACGCGGCTGACGAACTTGCCGTTGGAGCCGGAGGCGATGAGGATCGTGTCGCCCACGAGCACGGGTTCGGGGAGCGCGTCGTGGGTGTGGCCGGTCAGGATCACGTCGATGCCCGAGACCTGGCCCGCCATCTTCTTGTCCACGTCGAAGCCGTTGTGGCTAAGGCAGACGACCAGTTCGGCGCCCTGGGCGCGGACCTCATCGACCATCTCCTGCATGTGGCGGTCGCGGATCCCGAAGGTGTAGTCCGGGAACATCCAGCCGGGGTTGGCGATGGGCAGGTAGGGGAAGGCCTGGCCGATGACGGCGATCTTCACGCCGCCGCGTTCGTAGAACTCGTAGGGTTTGAACCGCTCGGCGGGTTCGTCCCACATGGCGTCGAAGATGTTCTGGCCAAGCGCGTCAAAGGGCAGTCCCTCGACCAGTTCGCGCACGCGGTCCTGCCCGAGGGTGAATTCCCAGTGGAAGGTCATGGCGTCGGGCTTCAGCGCGTTCATGACGTTGACCATGTCCTGCCCTTGCGTGTGGTGGCAGGTGTAGGAGCCGTGCCAGGTGTCACCGCCGTCGAGCAGGAGCGCGTCGGGGCGGTCGGCGCGGATGGCGTTCACGACGGTGGCCACACGGTCCATGCCGCCGACGCGGCCGTAGGCCTGCGCCAGCGCCGCGAAATCCCCCGAAGTGAGCGCGTAGTGCGAGGGCGAGCCATCGTCGATCCCGTAGAGGCGGCGGAAGTCGGCGCCGGTGACATGGGGCACCTCGCCCCGGTTGGGGCCGACGCCGATGTTTACGGATGGCTCGCGGAAGTAGATCGGCTTGAGCTGCGCGTGGATGTCGGTGACGTGGATCAGCGAGACGTTCCCGAAGGTGTCGAATTCCAGGAGCTGATCCTGGGTGAGCGCCTGCTGCGCGGCGAGGCGGGACCAGTTGCCGAAGCCGCTTGCGCCCAGCGCCGCGGAGGCCGCCATGGAAACCTGCAGGAAGTCGCGTCTGGAGATCATGGGTCGCCTCTGCCTTTCCTCGCGCACGTCACAAATATGCGCATGTGTGAATTATTCAGGTCTGAAAGACCCCGCGCGGGAGGACCCGCGCGGGGCGCGATGGATCAGTTGCGGACCGACGGCGCCTCGACGCTGAGCCCGTTGCCGCGCGAGGCGACATAGAGTTCGAGCGCCACGAATTCGGGGCTGCCGGGCTGGAAGGTCTCGGCGCGGGTGTCGCGCACGCAGCCCTTGAAGCGGGCGTGGGTCGTGTTGAGCTTGGCGTTCTTCAGCCGGTAGACCGGAAAGCCGTTAGTCTGGCCTTGGCTCAGGTGGTCGGCACGGATGTAGTTGCCGTAGTTCTGCTCGTGGCAGGAGGCGCAGGCCAGTTCGAGCTGACCGTAGCGGGTGTAGTACATCTCCTTGCCCTGTTCCCATGTCTCGCGCACCGGGCCGTCGATGGCGACGTTCATGGGCATGCCGCGCGACTGGACCGAGATCAGCGCCTCCATGTTGGCCATTTCGCCGCTGGTGTAGCCGTAGGGTTCGGCGCCCATGCGCTCGGTCCGGCAGGCGTTGATCTGCTGGGCGAGCGTGCGGACTTCGCCCGCCTCCTCGTTCCACTTGGGATAGACGGCGCGGACGCCTTCCATGCTGTCCTCGGGGCTGTCGTGGCAGGAGGCGCAGCTTTTCTCCTCGGTGCCTTCGACGGTGTTCCAGGCGTCGTAGGCGGCGTCGACGAAGATCATGCCCTGGTTTTCGAAGTCGTCGGTCTGAAGTTGCTGGGTCTCGTCCGAGCGGAAGTGCCAGCCCGAGATGACCTGATCCAGCGCGCCCTCGAGATGGTCGGGCGCGTCGGCCTTGGTGGTCATCTCGATTTCGCCGTTGACGACGAGGGTGTCGTCGTCTGCACCGCCGGCGAGCGCGGGTGCCGCCAGCAGCGCGATCGCCGCCGTGAGTGCCATGCGTTTCATTATCGTTTCCTCCCTCTTGGCGAGGCTGCCGCGCGGGTCGGCGGCAGCCCGGCGGGCGATCAGCTCACCTCGATGGTTTGCGTGTCCTCGTAGACGGAGCCGTCGTCGTCATACCAGGTGAAGTGGAAGTCCCCGCTTTCGGGCACCTTGGCCTCGAACTCGAAGTAGGGGTTGGTCGAGATCGCCGGTTCCATCTTCACGTCGAGCACGTTCTCGCCGTTGAAGTCGACCACGAAGCGGTTGATGATCGACCGCGGGATCGTGTTGCCGTCGGAATCCTTGCGCTGGCCGGATTCCATTTGGTGACTGATGAGGGTCTTGATGGTGATGGTCTCGCCGGCGGATGCGCTGCGGGGGACCTTCACGCGGGGTCTGACACCAGATGCCATGTTCCTGTCTCCTGTTCTCTTAGCCGCCGCAGCCGCCGATGGTGACCTTCACGAGCGACGAGGTGCGCGCGAAGCTGCCGTCCGCCAGCTTGGCGATGGCGATCACGTCCTGCGTCTGGGCCAGGCGGATGCGGGTTGCGGCGCGGCTGGCACCTGCCAGCGGGCCGAAATTGAAGGTGGCGACCGGCGGCGTCGGGTTGCCCGCGGCCAGCACCATGATGGCGGAGGCGCCCTCGGCGGCGACCTCGATCGGAACGGTGTTGCCGTTCTCGGCGATCTCGGGCGCGATCAGGTCGACCCCGCCCTCGGCCACTTCGGCCCCGCCGGTGAACTCGTTGACGAAGTCCTCGACCGCGGCGTTGGCGCGGTAGGGCAGGACCGTCATCAGCGCGGCACCGGCCCCGAGGGCGAGCGTTTCGCGTCGTGTGAATTGCATGTCGTGCACTCCTGTTCTGGGGCTCAGGTGTCCTTGAGCGTCATGAGGAAGGCGACCAGGTCCTCGATCTCCTGCGCGCTCAGCAGCGGCGGGAGGGGTTCCTCGGCGGCCTTGCCGGTGAAGCCGTCACCCGGACGTATGAAGCCGGTGGTCTTGTAGAAAGAGGGCATCACGGTTTCGGGGAACGTGTTCTTGGCGTTTGCCACGATCCCGCGCAACTCGGCCGGCGTGCGGTATTCGCCGACGAAGTCGAGCATAGGCCCCACCTCGCCCTGGAAGGGCACGTCGAGGCCACTGACCTGGTGGCAGGACACGCAATTGCCCATGCTCTTGGTCGAAAACACCTCGCGGCCCCTGTCGGGATCGCCTGGATTGCCGCTGAGCGAGGTTTCTACGGCACCGTATTCGCCGTAGCTGACACTTGTGGGCTCGACCGGTTCAGCCGTTGCCGCGCTCGCGGCCAGCAGCGCCGCCGTGCAGATTGCTGTTCTTCTCATGTTTCCTCCCTAGGGCTTGCTGACCGCCGGGGGCCCTGCTTGCGCCTTCGACGTATACCGTAGGCCAGTCGGGGGTGTTCAGGCAACAACAAATTCATGGATTCGAATTGGTTGTTCCGAACCCCTGTCAGTCTGTCCGCCCGTTGTCGCGTTCCTGGATCCGTCGCGCATGGTAGCGCTGGAAGTCTTCTCCGTTGTCCATGTCATAGCGCTTTTCCGCCACCCATGTGAACATGTCGATGGTCGTGCCCTTGCCGAAAGCGCCCGGCATCGTCGCAACGGCGGCCTCGGCAGCGCTTTGATCCTCGGGCACCTCTTCTGGCATGAACACCAGCGTCGGCGTGAAAAGAATACGCCATTTCCGGGCCATGGCCTTTTCCGACAGCGCCTCGCCGTCGAAGTCCGTGACCTCGGTATCGCCGTGCAGGTTGAGCTGCACCACGAAGTAGTTTTCCTCAATGTAGTCCGAGACCTTCGGATCGCTGAAGACCTCTTCGTGCATCTGGCGGCAGTAGATGCAGCCCCGCTGTTCGAAGAAGAGCACGAGTCGCTTGTCCTCGGCGTTGGCCTCTTCGAGGTCCTCTTGTAGGTCCTTGAAGGTGGTCCGCATCCAGGGCTGCTTGTGCAGCCCGTCGTCGCCGATTTCCTGCGCCGCTGCGGGCAGCGTCATGAGGCCCGCGAGGGCCGCCGTGATCAGAAACTTCATGTGTCTTTCCTCCCCTGTCAGCTCAGCGAGGTCCACCCCGGGAAGGTGTCGAGCATCCACTGAGCGATGATGTTGACTGTATTTGTGGCAATGAGCAGCGCGAAGACGATGAGCATGACGCCCATGGCCTTTTCCGCGTACTGGAGTTTCGAGCGGTTGCGGGCCGACCACGAGAGGAACGGTCGCGCGAAGAAGGCGGCGACGATGAAGGGCGCGGTCATGCCGATCCCGTAGACCAGCAGCAGCAGCCCGCCGCGGGTGACGTCGCCCATGCCGCTGGCGATCATCAGGATCGAGGCGAGCGCCGGGCCGACGCAGGGCGTCCAGCCGAAGCCGAAGGCAAGGCCGGTGAGGTAGGCGCCCAGCAGGGTGCTGGGTTCCGCCGTGCTTTCGATGCGCGCCTCGCGGTAGAGGAGCGGCACGCGGATCACGCCGAGGAAGTGCAGCCCGAAGACGAAGAGCAGCGCCGCGGCGGCGTAGGAGAGCGGTTGCTGCCAGTCGGCGAAGGCGCGGCCGACGGCGGTGGCGCCCATGCCCAGCAGCACGAAGACCGTGGTCACGCCTGCTGCGAAAAGCACCGATGAGGTCACGAGGCGGCGGGCGGCGCCGGGCGGGATGTCGTCCTCGCCGCGCAGTTCGGTCATGGAGATGCCCGCCATGTAGGACAGGTAGAAGGGCACCATGGGCAGGATGCAGGGCGTGAAGAAGCTCAAAAGCCCCGCAAATGCCGCGCCTGCGAAAGAAATTTCGAGCAACCCGACCGCCTTTCCTTGATCAATTCACATATTCAGATTACGTAGTCCGATGCGTGACAGTCAATCGGTGCACCATGACACGTCTTCGTTTCTTTATCGCGGCCCTGCTGGCCGCACTCTTCGCGCTGCCGGTGGCAGGGGTTGCCTCGGACGTTCGACTCATCATGGTCGAGCAGCCGGGATGCGCCTACTGCGCCGCCTGGAACGACGAGATCGCCCCGGCCTACCCCAATACCGAGGAAGGCGCGTTTGCCCCGCTGGAACGCGCGGACCTGCATATGGGTCCACCGGACGGGGTCAGCTATGACCGTAAGGTGAATTTCACGCCGACCTTCATCCTTGTCGAGGACGGGGAAGAGATCGGCCGGCTGGAAGGTTACCCGGGGCAGGATTTCTTCTGGCCCCTTTTCACCAAGCTGCTCGAGGAGCGGACCGATTTCCGCCCCGGCGCTTGACGGAGACACGCCGATGCCCCTGCCTGCGCTGAGCGACGACATTTCCGAGGAAGAGCTCGACCGCATCGTCGAGAAGGCGACCGCGGCCTCGGCCTTTCTCAAGGCGATCAGCCACGAGGGACGGCTGATGATCCTGTGCCATCTCGTGACCGGCGAGAAGTCGGTGACGGAGCTCGAGACGCTGCTGTCGGCACGGCAGGCGGCGGTGAGCCAGCAGTTGTCGCGGCTGCGGCTGGAGGGGCTGGTGGTGCCACGGCGGGAGGGCAAGACGATCTACTACCGGCTCGCCGACGACCGCCCGCGCAAGATGCTGGAATGCGTCTACGAGCTGTTCTGCGCCGACGACCAGCCCTGAGGTCTCGGTCCGATCCCCGGCGCAGAAAATTCCGCGCCAGGTGATTGAAATCGCGTGCGCCGGATCGACATTCCGGCAAGGCGCGAAAGGAAATTCAGAAATGTTCGAAACTTGGGGCCCGCTGCTTGGCGGGATGATCCTGCTTATCGCGGGCGGCGACCTGCTGGTCAGGGGCGCGGTCAAGCTGGCCACCAGACTGGGCGTCTCGCCCCTGGTGATCGGGCTGACGCTGGTGGGCTTCGGCACCTCCACGCCCGAGCTTGTCACCTCCGTACAGGCCGGGCTTTCGGGGGCGCCGGGCATCGCTTACGGCAACGTCGTCGGCTCCAACATCGCCAACGTGCTGCTGATCGGTGGGGTGGCGGCGCTTCTGTTTCCGGTCGCGATGAGCTCCACCGCGCTGAAGCGGGACGGCGGGGTCATGATCGCCACCGCGCTGGTCTTCGTACTGGTCGCGCTGTTCCTGCCCGCCGGGCGGCTTGTGGGCGCGGTCTTCGTGGCGGCGCTGGCGGGCTACCTGTGGTTGGCGTTCCGGCAGGAGAGCGCCGGCAACGCGGGCCACGGCGCCGCAGCGGACAAGCAGAGCGCGCTTGAAGGCGCCGCGCCCGGGTTCGGCCGGGGTGGCGGTGGCGCGGGAGCGCTCCTCATCGCGCTGGCGGGGCTGGCCCTCGTCGTCTTCGGCGGGCGTTTCCTGGTAAGCGGTGCGGTATCGCTGGCCGAGGGGCTTGGCATTTCCGAGGCCGTGATCGGCCTGACCGTGGTGGCGGTGGGCACCTCCCTGCCCGAGCTTGTCACCTCGATCATCGCGGGGCTGAAGCGGCAGGGCGAGGTGGCCTTCGGCAATATCGTGGGTTCCAATATCTACAACGTCCTCGGCATCTCGGGCGCGACGGCGCTGATCGCGCCGGGGCCGGTGCCCGACCAGATCGCGCGCTTCGACGCGCCGCTGATGCTGGCGGTGACCATGCTGCTGGTGGCGCTGGCCGCCACCGGGCTGCGCATTTCCCGTGCCGAAGGCGCGCTGCTTCTCGCCGGCTACGCCGGGTATGTCTGGTGGATCTGGCCCTGAGCCCCGACTGACGCTTGCAAGGATGCGAATATTTCAGCAGACTGACCTGCACATACCGGGAAGGGAGGAGGCCCGGCCATGTTGCAGCTTCTCAGCGAGCATCATCTTGTCGCCCTGACGGGGCTGGCCGGCGGCGTGCTGCTTGGCCTTGCCGCTCGGATGGGGCGGTTCTGCACGCTCGGCGCGATCGAGGACGCGCTTTACGGCGGCTCCACGCTGCGGCTGCGCATGTGGGGCGTGGCACTTGGCGTGGCGATCTGCGGCAGCTTCGCGCTGGCCGCCGCCGGGCTGCTGCCGATGGAGGACGTGCATTACCTGTCGATCCGATGGCTGCCCGCGGCGTCCGTGCTGGGAGGGCTGATCTTCGGCTACGGCATGGCGCTGGCGGGGACCTGCGGTTTCGGCGCGGTGGCGCGGCTGGGCGGCGGGGATCTGCGCAGCTTCGTGATCGTGCTGGTCATGGCCGTCTCCACCTACGTCGTGCTGTCGGGGCCGCTGGCACCGCTGCGGGCCTGGGCCTTTCCGCAGGAGGCGCTGCTTCCGGGTGAGGCCGTGCCGGGCGTTGCGCACCGGATGTCCGACTTGACGGGCCTGCCGGTGACTGCGGTGGGCCTTGCCGTTGGCGGCGCTTTGCTGGCCGTCTCGCTGGCCTGCAGGGCGCTATGGACGCGGCCGATGCAGATCTTCTGGGCCGCTGCCGTGGGCCTCGGCGTGGTGATCGGCTGGGCGGGCACCGCTTACGTCGCACGCACCGGCTTTGCCGGGCTGTCGCCGGTGTCGCACAGCTTTGCCGCCCCGCTGGGGGACTCGGTGCTGTGGTGGATGACCGGCTCGGCCCGGCCTCTGTCCTTTGCCGTGGGGTCCGTTGCGGGCGTCTGGTGCGGCGCCTTCCTCGGCTCGCTCATCAAGGGCCACTTTCGTTGGGAAGCCTGCGAGGACCCGCGCGAGCTGCGCCGCCAGATCGTCGGCGCGGCGCTCATGGGCGGCGGCGCCGTCATCGCGGTGGGCTGTTCGGTCGGACAGGGGCTGTCGGCCTTTTCGCTGCTTGCCTTTTCGGGGCCGGTGACGCTGGCCGCGATCTTCGCAGGCGCGGCGCTGGGACTGCGCCAGCTGATCGCCGGGTTCCTGCCTGCCGAATAGCGGTTGCGGCGCGCAGCGCCTTTGGCCAGTGTCGCGCGGCACGCGAAGGCACGGGGCGGCATGTCATCTTCCATGAAAACCTGGGGGCAGGTTCTGCTGCTCTACGCCACAGGGCTCGGCGCCGCGGGGCAGTTCGCCAAGCTGTCGAGCGGGTTCGCCGGGCTGGAGAGTTTCTACGGTGAGGCGGCAGGGCAGCTCGGCTTTGCCGTGTCTCTGATCAGCTTCTTAGGCGTGGCGCTCGGGCTGGTCGCAGGCATGATCGTCGCGCGGATCGGATTTCGCCGGGTGCTTGTGGCGGGGCTGGTGCTTGGCGCCGTGCTGTCGGCCTTTCAGGCGACATTGCCCGCCATGCCGCTACTGATGCTGAGCCGCCTTGTCGAGGGCGCGGCGCATCTGGCCATCGTGGTTGCGGCCCCCACGCTGATCGCCGAGATCACCGGTGACCGCGAACGGCCCGTGGCCATGTCGCTCTGGAGCACCTTCTTCGGCACGGGGTTCGCCCTCTTCGCCTATTTCGTGACGCCGCTTGCGGAGGTTCACGGGCCCGCCCTGGCCCTCTGGCTTCACGCGGGCGTCATGGCGGTGCTGGCAGCTGTCGTGCCCTTTGTCCTGCCCCCGGCCCGGACGCATTCGGAGGAGCCGCTCGGGGTGCGCGAGATCGCGGCGCGGCATGTCGCGGTATACCGCTCGCCCTTCATCGCGGCGCCGGCTCTGGGGTGGCTGTGCTACACGCTGACCTTCGTGTCAGTCCTGACCTTGCTGCCGAGGCTCGCGCGCGATGCCGGCTGGCTGGCGACCGCCCTGCCCCTCGTCGGCATCGTCATGTCGCTGACGCTGGTGGCGGCCCTGCTGCGCCGTGTGCCCGCGGTGCCGGTGGTGATCGCGGGATTTGCGCTGGCCGCGCTCGGGGTGGCGGCGATCGCACTTGCCCCGGCAAGCCCCCTGCCCTGGATCGCGTTGTTTGCCGTGCTCTCGCTGGTCCAAGCGGGAAGCTTTGCCGCGATTCCGCAGCTCAACCGGGACCTCTCGGCGCGGGCGCTGTCGAACGGGGCGGTGGCGCAGATGGGCAACCTCGGCAACTTGGCCGGGACGCCCGTCCTGCTGGGTGTGCTGGCGCTGGGGGGCCTGCCCGGCGCGCTGACATTCCTCGGGGCCTGCTACGCCGGGGGCGTGGCACTGCACCTCTGGCTGGCGCGCCGCAGGCGGCTCAGCTGAACTCGTGCAGGCGCGCCACGTAGCGGGCAAGCGTGTCGATCTCGAGATTCACGTGGTCGCCGACCGAGGCCTTGCCCCATGTCGTGACCGCCTTGGTGTGCGGTATGAAGTTGATCCCGAATTCCAGGCCCTCGACCTCGTTCACCGTAAGCGAGGTTCCGTTGAGCGCGACCGAGCCCTTCTGCGCGATGAAACGGGCAAGGTCCTCGGGGGCGCGCAGGGTGACGCGGGTGCTGTCGCCCTCCTCGTGCATGCCGACGATCTCGGCCACGCCATCGACGTGGCCCGACACGATGTGGCCGCCAAGTTCGTCGCCTACCTTGAGCGCCCGCTCGAGGTTCACGCGGTGGTCGGTCGCCCATGTGTCGAGATTGCTGCGCGAGAGCGTCTCGGCACTGACGTCGACCTCGAACCAGTCCTGGCCAAGCGCGACCACCGTCAGGCAGACCCCGTCACAGGCGATGGAGGCGCCGATCTCGATGCTGTCGGTGTCGTAGGACGTGCCGATGCGCGCCCGCATGTCGCCGCGCCGCTCGATCCCGCGGAGGGTGCCCATATCGGAGATGATCCCGGTAAACATGTCCCGCCCTTTTCCGCCGGCCTGCCGGCCTGCCGGCCTGCCGGCTCAGATGTCGTGGAAGTGGGAAAACTACAAACCCCGCTTTCGCATACCCTTAGTTGCGCCCCCGGAGCGACGCAACACCCATGGCCCATGGTCTCCCGACCGTCCGAGATTGCGCGATTTCTGTGCATTGCGGCGGCCTTGCACCGCGGCGCCATGGCAACAGTCGGGGCTGCGGCGGGGCGCAGGGGCGCGCCGCGGTGGCATTTCGTCACTGCCCATGTATCCTTTCGGGTACAACACGACCGAGGCAGACAAGAACCAGGTCGAGGAGAGCGAGCAGTGAGTACCCCCCCGACCCGTTGGGCGCGGACGGTGGCGATCGTGGCCGCGATGTCGATTGTGGCATCGTGCGGTCTGCCGCGTCTCGGGCCCAGCAAGCGAGAGATCTACGCCGGGTCGATCCAACGGCAAGGCGATGCCTTTGTCGTGGCCGTGAACGACCGCGTGACGCGGGCCACGGCGGTGGCGCCCGCGCTTGGCTTTTCCGACGATTTCCTCCGTGCCGGCCCCCTGGGATCCGACACGATCCGGCCCGGCGACAGCCTGGGCCTGACCGTCTGGGAAAACGTCGACGACGGGTTGCTGTCACCCCCCGAGGCCAATGCCACCGTGCTCGAAGAAGTGCAGGTGGACGGCGCCGGTTTCATCTTCATCCCCTACGCCGGGCGCATCCGCGCCGCCGGCAATACGCCCGAGGCGCTGCGCCGGGTGATCACCGAGCGGCTTGCCGACCAGACGCCGGACCCGCAGGTGCAGGTCCGCCGGCTGTCGGGCGACGGCGCAACGGTCAGCCTTGTCGGTGCCGTGGGCGAGCAAGGGGTCTACCCGATCGAGCGGCCGACACGAACGCTTGCCACGATGCTGGCCGAAGCGGGCGGCATCACGATCTCGCCCGAGGTGGCGCAGGTCACGGTCATGCGGGGCGCCCGGCGCGACACGATCTGGTTCGAGGATCTCTACGACCACCCGGGTCTCGACATCGCGCTGCGCGGCGGCGACCGCATCCTTGTCGAACAGGACACCCGCGCCTTCACCGTGCTCGGCGCCACCGGGCGGCAGGCGCGCGTGCCATTCGAAACCCAGACGCTGAGCGCCATCGAGGCGCTGGCCACCGTCGGCGGCCTGCGGACGTCGGCGTCGGACCCGACGGGTGTCTTCGTCTTCCGCAACGAACCAGAGGCCATCGCCAACCAGGTGATGGGGCGCAACGACCTCTACGGGGCGCAGCGCATGGTCTACGTGTTGGACCTGACCGAGCCCACCGGCATGTTCGTGGCGCGCGATTTCGTCGTGCGCGACGGTGACACGCTCTACGTGACCGAGGCACCCTTCGCGCAGTGGAACAAGGTCATCGCCGCGCTGACCGGATCGCTGGGCGCGGTGGACAGGGTCACCAATTCGGCGCGGACGCTGGGCAGCGAATAGTCAACTTGGCCTAAACGAGGGACAGGCCGGCGCCGGGGAGGAGATGCCCCGGCGCCTTTTCCTTCGCGCCCACCTGGGCACACTACCGCAGCGTCGCCACCCGATGGCGGCGCTAACAGGACGCCACACAACGGGTTGTCGCGGAAGGCTTTTTCGCGCTCCGCTCACAGGCTTCCGCGGCGTCATAAACGCGGCGCACCAATTCCCTCAAAACACTGTTACGGAATGTATTTTAGCCGCGCGTGGTACGTCGCCAGACATGTCGGATGTCCACACCATCCACCGAGTTATCCACAAGCTCGAAACGCGGGGCTTCGGCCAGACGGTCGACGCCGAGCGCACCGATGGCAGGCTGCCCTTCGGCGCCCAGAGCCAGCCCCGCCGTGAAGACCTGCAGTTCGTCGACGAGGTCCGCCGAGAGAAGCGCCGCGGCAAGCTGACCGCCGCCTTCGCAGAAGACACGTGTCAGCCCCGCCTCTCCGAGCGCGCCGAGAACACCCGCCGGATCAAGACGACCCGCGCTGACCGGGCAGCTGAAAAGCCGCGCGCCGAGCCCCTCCCAGGCGCTGCGCCTTTCGCGCGGCGCGTCGCTTCCGTGGCAGAGCCAGAGCGGCACCTCGCCCGCCGTCATGGCGAGCTTGCCCATCAGGGGCACGTCGAGCAGCCGCGACACGACGATCCGCAGGGGCTGATGCCCCATGCCGAGGCCCCGCACGGTCAGCGAGGGGTCATCGGTGCGCGCGGTCCCTGCCCCGACCATCACTGCATCATGGCTGGCGCGCAGGGCGTGCACACTGCGGCGGGCCGCGGGCCCCGTGATCCACTGGCTTTCGCCGGTGGCCGTGGCGATGCGACCGTCGATGGTCATGGCGAGCTTAAGGGTCACGAAGGGCCGGCCCCGCCTTACCCGCAGGAAGAAACCTGCGTGATCGCGCGCGGCTTCCTCGGCGAGGACGCCGGTCTCGACCACGACCCCGGCCGCGCGCAGCCGATCAAAGCCACGCCCCGAGACCCGAGGATCGCTGTCACCGATCGGGGCCACAACGCGGGCAATGCCTGCCTTGATCAGCGCGTCGGCGCAGGGCGGCGTCTGACCGTGATGAGAGCAGGGTTCCAGCGTGACATAGGCGGTGGCGCCGCGGGCCGCCTCTCCGGCCATGGCCAGCGCCTGGGGTTCCGCATGCGGGCGACCGCCGGGGGCTGTGTGCCCGCGGCCGACCACACGGCCGTCGCGGACGATGACGCAGCCCACCGAAGGGTTGGGCCAGCAGCGCCCCATGCCCCGCCGGCCCAGCCGGAGGGCGTGGGCCATGTGGCGGGCGTCTTCGGAGGTCACTTCTCGACCGGCGCTCCCTGTGGGACCGGGCGAAGCTCGCTCACGAAGCGGTCGAAATCATCTGCGGCCTGGAAGTTCTTGTAAACGCTTGCAAAACGCACGTAGGCGACGGTGTCGATCCGGGCGAGCGTCTCCATCACGATCTCGCCGATCATCTTGGAGGGAATGTCGGTCTCGCCCATGCTTTCGAGCCTGCGGACGATGCCGGAGATCATCTGATCGACGCGTTCGGGTTCGATCGGGCGCTTCTGGAGCGCGATGCGGATCGAGCGTTCGAGCTTGTCGCGGTCGAAATCCTCGCGCCGGCCGCTGGACTTGATGACCACGAGGTCACGAAGCTGGACCCGTTCGTAAGTGGTGAAGCGACCGCCGCAGGCCGGGCAGAACCGCCGCCGCCGGATCGAAACGTGATCCTCGGCAGGGCGGGAATCCTTCACCTGCGTATCGATATTTCCGCAAAACGGGCAGCGCATTCCCGTCCCCCTTGATGCTAGCAGTCCGCCTCATCACGGGGTTGGCCCCCGCTTATCCACAGCCACTATAGGGGAGCCGCCATAATTTGGGTAGGGGTGAAATAACGCCGCTATATACGCGTCCGATCTACTCGCCATGCGCGGCGCGCATCTTTGCTTCGCGGTCCTTCATCCAGTCCATGATCTCTTCGGGCCCCGGGTCCGCGCGTTCGATCCAGTCCATTCCCTGCTTCATTTCCTTCATGAGGTCGTCATCGGACATCATGTCGAGCGCGCGCGCCGGGTCATTCCATCGCGGACCGCCAAGATAGACGGCGGCGAACATGACCTTGGCGATACGCGGTGGCGTGCCCGCGGTGAGCAGCGCGTCGTAGAACATGCGGTGGACCTCTTCCCAGGGCCGGCTCTGGTAGGTCGGGAGCGCCTCGTTCCCGATGCCGCAGTAGGCGTCGTGCAACGCCGCCGCGAGCAGGTACTCGCGGCGCTGCCGGTCACCCACGAGCGGCGCGAAAAGCGGCGGGATCGAGGCCCCGTCGGTAAGCGTGTCGGGGGGCACGATCCAGCGCCGCCCGCTGCCGTCGACGAAGCTGATCTCTTCAAGCGTGGGCAGGAAGGCCCCCTGCCGGTTGCCGATGTAGACGGGCGTGCCCGAGACGCGCAGGGGCGTGCCTTCGAACCGGCAGACCTCGCTGCCCGCGCCTTGCGGGCAGGTCACCCTGCCCTCGGACTGTTGGCGCAGCTGCTCGATCCCGGCGAGTGTCGCCGCCGCGGCCAGAAGCGCCGAGATCATCACGCCAATCGCGCGACCCGAAACGAGCTTGAGGCTTGCGCCGCCACTATGCATTGGTCGAAATCCCTTAACCGCAGGCAGCATGCGGCGAATCCTGACGTCGGGGCAAGTCCGGTTTCACATCTCACACGGCGAAATGCGCGGCGACCGTGCGGCGATGCGGTGCGGAGCGATGCTCCACAAGGTAGATCCCCTGCCAAGTCCCGAGCCGCATGCGCCCGCTTTCCACCGGGATCTGGAGCGAAACCGGCAGCAGCGCGGACTTGATATGGGCGGGCATGTCGTCCGGCCCCTCGAGCACGTGCGTCAGGTAGGACATCGACGGATCGCTAGCCGGCGGCACGAGGCGGTCGAGATAGGCCATGAGATCGGTGCGCACGTCAGGATCGGCGTTTTCCTGGATCAACAGCGAGGCCGAGGTGTGACGCACCATGAGGGTGAGAAGGCCGTCGCGCCCGTCGAGCCAATCGGCCACTTCGCGGGTGAACTCGTAGAGGCCCGGGCCCAGCGTCTCGATCGTGAAAGTGGTCTGCATGTCATCCTTTCCCCTGGTCGCGGGCAACTCCGGCGGGGGGCCCGCGTTGTCCCCCGAGACACATCACTACTGTGAGGGTACATGACCGATAAACCCAAGACCCTGTTCATCACCGGCGCATCCACCGGGATTGGCGCGGAAACCGCCCGCGCCGCGGTTAAGGCGGGGTGGAACGTGGGGCTCTTCGCCCGCTCCGCCGACAAGCTCAACGACCTCGCGGCCGAGTTCGGCGACAAGGCGCTGGCGCTGCCCGGCGACGCGACCTCGCTCGACGACCAGACCGGCGCACTGGAAATGCTGGCCGAGAAGTTCGGCGGAGTCGACGCCGTCTTTGCCAATGCCGGCATGGGCCTGTCGACCTCGGGCACGGACGAGGGCCAGCCCGATGAGTGGCGCAAGATGATCGAGCTGAATGTGCTCGGGGTCCTCTGGACGACCAAGGCCGCGACGCCGCACCTGAAGAAGACCGGCGGCCATCTGCTGCTGACCGGGTCGGCCGCCGGGCGCCGGCACATCAAGGGATCGGTCTACGGGGCCTCCAAGTGGTTCGTGCACGGCTACGGCGGAAACCTCGCCGAGGAGATGCGCGAATGGGGCGGGCGCTGCACCGTCATCGCGCCCGGCATGGTCGATACGCCCTTCTTCGATGAAGGCAAGCCCGACAAGCTCAAACCCGAGGACATTGCCGAGGCGGTGATGTACGCGCTGCACGCCAACAAGCGCGCGAACGTTCAGGAAGTCTTCGTGATGCCGACGGGCTGATCCTGTCGCGATGCGCCCTGCCACCTCATGCCGGCGGCGGGGCGCCCTTCCGGAAGCCCCACCCAACGCCAAGTTGCGCGAGAAGGGCAAACTTTTAACGAGTTGGCGGCAGTCCGGAGGCTACCAAGCGGCGTGGCATAATTCCCATCTTTCTTTTTCAGATTCCACTTTGACTCGACTTCACCCTGCCATCTTTTACTGATCTGACAACCGCTTAGAGGAGAATCATTCTCCCGCAGGTACGGCTCAAACAGGCATTTGCAGTCATGAACCCGATACTCGTCACCGGAGCGAGCGGAGAGCTCGGCCGCTGCATCCTCAAGGAACTTTCGAAATTCTCGCCAGACGGAGAGGTCTTTGGCCTCGTCCGGACGCCGGGCGACGCGCAGGCGCTGAGCGCTGCGGGCCTTCTGTCGCGCATCGGCAGCTGTGACGACCCGGCAAGCCTCAGGGTGGCACTGGAAGGCGTCGGTCGCCTGTTGCTCGTATCGCCGGAAGCGCCCGTGCTGCGCGCCGGACGCAATGCGAGGGTGATCGCCGCCGCCCGTGAGGCCGGCGTGACCTACATCACCTACATCTCGTTCCTGAATGCCGACCGTTCGCCGCTGCGCATCGCGGCGGCTCATGCCGAGACAGAGGCCATGCTGGCGCAATCGGGTATTCACCACGCGATCCTGCGCACAGGCTGGTTCCTGGAGAACCTGACTTGCCGGTTGCAAAAGGACCTTGCCTCGGGTCGACATCCGGGCACATCGGGCAAGGGCAGGCTCTCGCTGGCATCGCGCAGCGACTACGCGGCCGCGGCGGCGGTGACGATCCTCAACTCCGAATTCGCGGGACAGGTCTACGAGCTGGCCGGCGACAGCGCGATCAGCCGCGAAGAGTACACCGACCTTCTGTCAGAGCTTTCCGGGCGCGAGGTGAAGTATCGCCATCTGACCCGAAAGGAATACGGCAAGTTCCTGAGGAAGGGCGGCATGACGCCCGAGACCTCGGAGCTTTTCGCCGACTGCGAAGCGGGGGCCCGAAAGGGATGGCTGCGGTCCGACACGGGTCACCTTTCGCGTCTGATCGGTCGGCCGACACGCACGGCCGAAGAACTGCTGCGCATCGAACTGGCCAAATGAAAAGGGCCGCACAATGGTGCGGCCCCTTCCGAAATACCGTGATCGCCAGCCCTACTGGTCGAGGAAGCTGCGCAGCTTGCGCGACCGGCTGGGGTGCTTGAGCTTGCGAAGCGCCTTGGCCTCGATCTGGCGAATACGCTCGCGCGTCACGCTGAACTGCTGGCCGACCTCCTCGAGCGTGTGATCGGTGTTCATGCCGATGCCGAAGCGCATCCGCAGGACGCGTTCCTCGCGCGGCGTGAGGGACGAGAGAACCCGGGTCGTGGTTTCCTTGAGGTTTTCCTGAATGGCGCTGTCGAGGGGCAGTATCGCGTTCTTGTCCTCGATGAAGTCGCCAAGCTGGCTGTCTTCCTCGTCGCCGATGGGCGTCTCGAGCGAGATGGGCTCCTTGGCGATCTTCATCACCTTGCGGACCTTCTCGAGCGGCATCTGCAGCTTCTCGGCCAGTTCCTCGGGCGTCGGTTCGCGGCCGATCTCGTGGAGCATCTGGCGCCCGGTGCGGACCAGCTTGTTGATCGTCTCGATCATGTGGACCGGGATACGGATCGTGCGGGCCTGGTCCGCGATGGAGCGGGTTATGGCCTGACGGATCCACCAGGTCGCGTAGGTCGAGAACTTGTAGCCGCGGCGATACTCGAACTTGTCGACGGCCTTCATCAGGCCGATGTTGCCTTCCTGGATGAGGTCCAGGAATTGCAGGCCGCGGTTCGTGTACTTCTTGGCGATGGAGATCACGAGGCGCAGGTTGGCCTCGACCATTTCCTTCTTGGCCTGCCGGGCTTCCTTCTCGCCCTTCTGGACCTGCCCGACGATGCGGCGGAATTCGCTGATGTCGAGACCGACGTACTGGCCGACCTGTGCCATGTCGGCGCGCAATTCCTCGACCTTGTCGGACGAACGCTCGATGAACATCTGCCAGCCACGGCCCGGCTTCTGCGACATCCGCTCCATCCAGTTGGGATCAAGCTCGTGACCGCGATATTCCTCGACGAATTCGCGACGGTTGATCCGGGCCTGGTCGGCGAGCTTCACCATGGCGCTGTCGATGGCCATGATGCGCTTGTTGATCCCGTAGAGCTGGTCGATCAGCGCTTCGATGCGGTTGTTGTGCAGGTGAAGACCGTTCACCAGCGTCACGATCTCGGAGCGCAGCTTCTGGTAGCGTTCCTCGTCGCCCGCGCTGAAGGAGCCGTCCTCGTTCAGGGTCGCCGAAATCCGGCTGTCCTGCATCGCGGCCAGTTCCTCGTAATCGCCGGCGATCGTGTCGAGGGTTTCGAGCACGCGCGGCTTGAGCGCGGTCTCCATCGCGGCAAGCGACATGTTCGCCTGCTCGTCGTCGTCCTCGTCGTCGTCCTTGGCGATCGGGTTGCCGTCCGCATCAAGCTCGGGCTCGCCCGAGGTGCCCTGCTTCTCGGCCTTCTTCTCGGCGTCGACGGCATTCGCCTCGCTCACCATCTGCGGGTCGATCTCGCCGTCCTCGCCGAGCTGACCCGAGAAGGTCGTCTCGAGGTCGATCACGTCGCGCAGCAGAATGTCCTCGGCGAGAAGTTCGTCACGCCAGATCGTGATCGCCTGGAAGGTCAGCGGGCTTTCGCAGAGGCCCGCGATCATGGTGTTGCGCCCGGCCTCGATCCGCTTGGCGATGGCGATCTCGCCCTCGCGCGACAGAAGCTCCACGCTGCCCATCTCGCGCAGGTACATGCGGACCGGGTCGTCGGTGCGGTCGAGCTTTTCCGAACCACCGCCCGAGACGGCGACTTCGCCGGCCTTCTTGGTCTCGACGAGATCGGTGGTGCCCTTGTCCTCGTCCTCGGTTTCCTCCTCGGCCTCGGTCACCTGGATGCCCATTTCGGAGAGCATCGACATCACGTCCTCGATCTGGTCCGAGCTCACCTGGTCGGGAGGCAGGACCTGATTGAGCTGGTCGTACGTGATGTAGCCACGCTCCTTGGCCTCGGCGATCATCTTCTTGACCGCCGTCTGGCTCATGTCGAGCGAAAGCTCTTCTTCCTGCTCTTCCGGCTTGGCGTCGTCGGTGTCCTTGGCTGCCATGCGGCTCTCCTGCTGGGGCATTCCCTGATGGGGATTCGGGCCGAGCGATTCGTTAAACCGAATCAATATCGTTTTGGAACGATTCGCACACCCGTATCACCCGAATTTCCTTAAAAGTTGCCGTCCGAGGACCTAGCGCTTGGATTTCTCAAAGCGAATCCTGTCGAACAGCGCATCGAATGCACTGCGTTCCTCGCGGTCGATGTGGGCCCCGTTGGGACCGATGTCGAAGTCTGCATCTTCTTCGTCGCTCAATCGTCCGGCGTGATTGCGTGCCTCGGCCGCCTGGGCCAGGCGGTAGGTCATCGACTCGTCCGCCCGATCCTCAAGATCCTCCTCGGCCTCGGCCAGTTCCTCGGCCCAGCCCTGGTGGGCCGCAAGCTTGGCCAGTTCCTCTGCCACGGTCTGACGGGCGAGTTCCGCGTCGCCCGGCCGCCGGATACAGGGCACGACGGCTACATGGCGCGCAGACAGCAGGGTTTCAAGGGCTTGGGGGCCTATCGCGGCCTCGGCGGCCTCGCGCATCAGGCGCGTGTCGTCGAGACTGCGCAGGATCGCAGCACGCAGCGCTTCGTGGTCGGCATCGAGACAAGCCATCTCGGCGAGGCGGGTTTCGAACTCGGGCGCGATCTCGGGCGCAGAGAGGATGGCGCAGAGCACCACCTGCTCGCGCAGCCGGTCCTGGCCGCGTTCATCAGCCACCAGAAGGGACTGACGCGCGGCTGCCGAGGCTGGCAGCGGCGCCTTCCAGTCGCGGCGCGGGCCGCGCTGGCCCCCTGCCCCGCCAAAGCCGCGTGGCGCGCGCTGCGGACGGAAAAGCTGGTAGCGCAATTCCTTGATCTCGTCGCCGTAGTGGCGGCGCAGGCCCTGGTCCGCGATCCGCGCGATGCGCTCGCGCAGGCGCTTTTCGAGCGCGGCCTTGCGTTCGGGGCTGTCGAAGACCTTGCCCTCGGTTTCCTGGCGCCAGAGCAGCTGGACCATGGGAATCGCCCCTTCCAGCAGCTTGCGCACGGCATCGGCGCCCTCGGCGCGCAGCAGATCGTCGGGGTCCTTGCCCTCGGGCATGATGGCAAAGCGCAGGCCCTTGCCGGCCTCGAGCAAAGGCAGTGCAAGGTCGATGACCCGGTACGCGGCGCGCAGTCCCGCGGTGTCGCCGTCGAGCGCGATGATCGGCTCTTCGGACATGCGCCACATGAGCTGCAACTGCGGCTCGGTCACGGCGGTGCCGAGCGGGGCCACGGAGGATTCGAAGCCCGCCTCGCTGAGCGCGATGACGTCCATGTAACCCTCGGCCACCACCAGCGGCTGGCCCTTGCCCGCGGCGGCGCGGGCGGGCTGGAGGTTGAAGAGATTGCGCGACTTGTCGAAAAGCTCGGTCTCGGGCGAGTTCAGGTATTTCGCGTTGTCGGAAGGGTCCATCGCGCGCCCGCCGAAGGCGATTGCGCGGCCCCGCCCGTCGCGGATCGGGAACATGATGCGGTTGCGGAACACGTCATAGGGCGCGCGGCCCTTGTCGGACTGCCGCACCAATCCTGCGCCCAGCATCAGGTCCGGCGACACGCCCTGCCCTTCGAGTTGCGTGCGCAGCCCTTCCCAGGCTGCAGGGGCAAACCCGATCTCCCAACGCTCCAGCGCCGCTTCATCAAGCCCGCGCTTCTGCAGGTAGGCCCGGGCCTCGGACCCGGCGGCGGTGCGCAACTGCATGCGGAAGAAGCGGACAGCCTGCTCCATGACCTCGGTCAGCTGCGTGCGGCGGTCGGCCTTCTGCTGCGCCTTGGGATCGGGCTGGGGCACCTGCATGCCGGCCTCGCCGGCAAGGATTTCCACCGCCTCCATGAATTCGACGTTCTCCGTCTCCTTCACGAAGGAAATCGCGTCGCCCTTCGCGTGGCAGCCGAAGCAGTAGTAATAGCCCTTCCGGTCGTCGACGTGGAAGGAGGCGGTCTTTTCATGGTGGAAGGGACAGGGCGCCCACATGTCGCCCTTGCCCTGGTTCGATTTGCGCTTGTCCCACAACACCTTGCGCCCCACCACCTGGCTCAGGCTGATGCGGGTGCGCAGTTCGTCGAGAAATCCGGGAGGCAGACTCATGCCCGACAATATCGGGCCGCGGCGCCGCGGAGTCGAGAGGGCGCGAGCGCGCCTCTCACTCGTTGGCGAGCTGCTCGAGCGCGGCGATGCACTGCGCCTGCCAGGCGTCGCCCACGGCAGGGGTCAGTTGCTCTTCGGGCAGGCTGTAGATCCACGCGCTCAGCATCTCGGCGGCTTCGGGACCCAGTTCCTTGCGCAGGCCGCGCCGGGCGCGGCGTTGCGAAACCCCGTCGGCGCGCGCCTCCACGGCGCCGGCGACAAGCTGGGCCTGGCGGGTGCAGCTTTGCAGCCGCTCGGTGTCGGCACCGTCGGTGCCGCTTTGCTGTGCGGCCACCGGGGCCGCGAGGATCAGTGTCAGGGCCGCGGCCTTGATGCTTTGCATGGTCGCCTCCGTTCGATTGGCTGGCGCGGGGTTATCCCGCCTCTGCCCGGGCCGCAACGCGGCGCATGGCGGTTTCCAGTTCATGGACCAATGTGGTCGCCATGGAACGAAAGGCGAGGATGGTGAAGGCCGTTTCCGCCACGTCGGCAGGATCACGCAGGATCGTGACCGTCATGTGGCCAAGCAGGGTCCGGGCGGCGCTACCGGGCGGAAAGGCACCGGGCCGCAGGTCGATGGGCACAAGCCGCGCCAGGGCATCGGTCGCGCCTGCCCCCGATAGCCGCACGACAGCCCAGCCGTCCGACTGATCGGTGAGCGCTGCGAGCGAGGCCAGCGCCGCGTCGGGTTCCGGACCTGCCAGCAGGGCCTGCGCCCGACCGGACCAGAGGCAGAGCGTGTCCCACACCCTGATCGCCACGCCCGGATCGGGAAAGCCAACGCCATGCGCGTCGTGCAGCGCGTCGGAGGTGGCCTCGACCTGCCCGGCGAAGGGCGCGACGAGGGTCAGCGAGCCGAGGTCCAGCTCGGCAAGGATCATGTCGCCCACCTGAAGCGGCAGCAGGTCGCCGCAGGGGGATGCGGGGGCCAGTTCAATCACGCAGGCGTCCTCCCTCGGGGTCGTAGGCAACCGGATCCGTCACCTCGCAAAGCGTCTCGACCCCGCGCAGGTGGTCGACCATGCGGACCCTTTCGCCATGACGCGCGCGGCCATTGCGCAAGAACCCCAGAGCCAACGGCAGGCCCAGCGTCGGGGAGTGGCAGGCCGAGGTGGTGTAGCCCTGCGCGTGGATACGATCGGCGGGATCGCCTTCGTTGAAAAGAAACGCCCCGGCGGTGAGCCTGCCCAGCCCGTCGACGGGTCGCAGGCCCACCATTTGCTCGCGCTCCGGCCCGGTCAGGCCCGGCCGCGCGGCCATGGTCTTGCCGATGCAGTCCTTCTGCGCGCTCACCATCCGTTCGAAGCCGCAGTCGAAGGCGGTGGTGCGGCCGTGGATCTCGGCATGGGTGATATGGCCCTTCTCGATCCGCAGGACGTTCAGCGCCTCCATCCCGTAGGGGCCGCCGCCCAGCGCCTCGGCCCGTTTCACGAGTTCATGAAAGAGCGAAGCCCCGTAGCGGGCGGGCACCGCGATCTCGTAGGCCTCTTCGCCCGAAAAGGAGATGCGGAAAAGCCGCGCGTCGATGCCCCCGATGCTGACGGGACCGCAGGCCATGAAGGGGAAATCGCCAAGCGGGGCATCCAGCAGCCCGTCGAGCAGCTCGCGCGATTTCGGGCCGGCCACCGCGAACTGCGCCCATTGCTCCGTCACCGAGGCGAAGCGCAGGTCGAGCTGCGGCATCAGCGCCTGATGCACCCAGTCGAGGTGGCGCATGACCTGCCCCGCCGCGGCCGTGGTCGTGGTCATGACCCAGCGATTGTCGTCGAGCCGCGCGGTCGTGCCGTCGTCCATGACGAAGCCGTCCTCGCGCAGCATCAGGCCGTAGCGCACCCGGCCCGGTTTCAACGTGCTGAAGGTGTTGGTGTAGACGAAGTCGAGGAAGCGGCCCACGTCGGGGCCCTGAAGCTCGATCTTGCCCAGCGTCGAGACATCGCAGATGCCGACGCTGTTGCGGACCATCCGGACCTCGCGATCGCAGGCCACCTGCCAGTCGCGCTCGCCCTTCTGCGGAAAATAGCTGGGCCGGTACCAGAGCCCTGCCTCGATCATGGGCGCGCGGCGGGCGGCGCTGGCCGCGTGGCTGGTGGTGAGGCGCCGGGGCGCAAAGCCCGGCCCCTCGCCCCCCGCGCCCATCGCGGCGATGGCGACGGGGGTGTAGGGCGGGCGGAAGGTAGTCGTGCCGGTCTCGGGGATGGCGCGGCCGGTGACATCGGCGAGGATGGCCAGCGCCGCCACGCTCGAGGTCTTGCCCTGATCGGTCGCCATGCCCTGCGTGGTGTAGCGCTTCATGTGCTCGACCGAGCGGAAATTCTCCTGCGCGGCCTGCTTCACGTCCTTGACGGTCACGTCGTTCTGGAAGTCGAGCCAGGCGCGGCCCTTGCCCTCGACCGCCCAGAGGCGGCGGAGCCTGTAGGGCGCGTCCTCGGCCTCGGGCAACGCGGCTGGCGTCGTGGCATAGCCAAGCGCGCCTGCGGCCTCGGCCCCAACCTCGGCGCCCTCGCGCAGGCAGGCGGCGGTCGAAAAGCTGCCCCGCGCAGCCCCGGCGGAGGTCAGGCCGGGCACCGCGCCCTCCGGCGGGACGAAGGCGGCGATGCGGTCGTCCCAGAGGGGTTTCGCGCCCTGGTGGCAGGTCAGGTGCAGCGTCGGGTTCCAGCCGCCCGAGACGCCCAGCGCCTGCACGGCAAGCCGCCGTTCGCCACCATCCGGCGCGCGCAGCGAGATCGCCTCGAGCGCAGACCCCCCATGGGCGCGAGTCACCTGCCAGCCGGGATAGAAGGGCACGTCGCCGGCAAGGTTCTCGGCCTCGTGGCGGGAATCGACGAGGGCGACCACCTCCAGCCCGGCGGCGGCCATGTCCCGCGCGGTGCGATGGGCGTCGTCGTTGTTGCCGAAAACCGCCACTTGCCGCCCCGGAACAGTGCCCCAGCGGTTGAGATAGGCGCGCAGCGCGCCCGCCATCATCACGCCGGGCCGGTCGTTGTCGCGGAAGGCGATGTGGCGCTCCAGCGCCCCGGCGCAGAGCACCGCGCGCTTGGCCACGATCCGCCAGAAACATTCGCGCGGCAGATCGCCGGGTTCAGCCAAGTGCTGCCCGCTGCGTTCCAGCGCGCCGTAGGTGCCCTGGTCATAGGCGCCGGTAACGGTCGTGCGCGGCATGAGGCGGACGTTGTCCATCCCCGCCAGTTCAGCCGCGAGCGCCGCGGCCCAGTCGGCTCCGGGCTGTCCGCCCACCTGCTCGTCCTCGGCCAGAAGGCGACCGCCGAAATCGCGATCCTCCTCGCAGAGGATCACATCCGCACCGGCCCTGGCGGCCGACAGCGCCGCCATGAGACCCGCAGGCCCGCCACCGATCACCAGCACGTCGCAGAAAGCCCAGGCCTTCTCGTAGGTCTCGGCATTGGGCGCGCCCGAAAGTGCCCCGAGACCGGCGGCACCACGGATGAGCGGCTCGAAGAGCTTTTCCCAGGTTTTCCCGGGGCCCATGAAGGTCTTGTAGTAGAAACCCGCGCCAAGGAAGGGCGCGAAGCGGTCGTTCAGCGACAGGATATCGAAGTCGAGCGAGGGCCAGCGGTTCTGGCTGCGCGCCTCGAGGCCGTCGTGGATCTCGACCATGGTGGCGCGGCGGTTGGGCTCCGCCCTGCCCCCGTGGCCCGTGATGACCAGCGCGTTGGGTTCTTCCGAACCGGCAGTGAGCACGCCGCGCGGGCGGTGATACTTGAAACTGCGCCCCATGAGCATCTGCCCCGAGGCCATGAGCGCCGAGGCAAGCGTGTCGCCGGGGTGCCCAGCACGCACCACGCCATCGAAGAGGAACTTGACCTCGCGGGTCCGGTCGATGCGGCCCCTGCCCTCAATCCGCATGGCGGGCCTCCACCAGCGTGGCGCCGTAGATTTCGTGCGTGACCGTGTCGCGATCGACCACCAGCCAGCAGCCGCAGCCGGCCTCGTGATACCACAGGTCCTGCGTCCGCCCGGCGGGGTTGTCGCGCAGGTGCAGGTAGGCGTCCCATGCGTCTTCCCCGGCCTCGGGGTCAGGCCGGTGCAGCGCCTCGGCCGCGCCCTGGTAGTAGAATTCGCGCCGGTCGCGCGTGCCGCAGATCGGGCAGGTTATCCGCATGTCATAAACCTCCGCCGCGCGGCGTCAGTGCAGGTTGTGCTGCGCACCGGTGCCCTCCTCGTCCATGAGCCCCACGCCGTCGCGGAAGCGATCCAGCCGGAACCTCGCGGCGCTGTCGTGCGGGCGGTCCTGCGCGATGAGATGGGCGAAGGCAAAGCCCGAGCCCGGGACCGCCTTGAAGCCGCCGTAGCACCAGCCGCAGTCGATATAGAGCCCCTCGATCCCGGTGCGGTCGATGATGGGCGAGCCGTCGGGCGTCATGTCCATGATGCCGCCCCAGCTGCGCCGGACCTTGGCCTTGCCGATCATGGGCATGAGCGTCATCGCGGCCTCCATCACGTGTTCGGTCAGGGGCAGGTTTCCGCGCTGCGCGTAGGAGGCGTACATGTCGAGGTCGCCGCCGAAGACCAGCCCGCCCTTGTCGGACTGGCTGATGTAGAAATGCCCCATGCCAAAGCTCACCACGTGGTCGATGCAGGGTTTGAGCCCCTCGGTCACGAAGGCCTGCAGCACGTGGCTTTCGATCGGCAGGCGCATGCCCGCCATGGCGGCAACCTGTCCCGAGCGTCCCGCGACGACGATGCCGACCTTCTTGGCCTTGATCGCGCCGCGCGTGGTCTGCACTCCGGTGACGCGGCCACCCTCGGTGTCGATGCCGGTGACCTCGCAATTCTGGATCAGATCCACGCCCCGGCTGTCGGCGCCGCGGGCATAGCCCCAGGCCACGGCGTCGTGCCGGGCGGTGCCGCCGCGCGGGTGGTAGAGCCCGCCGTGGATCGGGAATCGACCGCTGTCGAAATTGAGGTAGGGCAGATGTTCGCGCACGCCCTCGCGGTCGAGCAGGATGGCGTCGTCGCCCTGGTTGATCATCGCGTTGCCGCGCCGGGCGAAGGCGTCGCGCTGGCCGTCGCTGTGGAAGAGATTGATCAGCCCGCGCTGCGAATGCATCACGTTGTAGTTCAGCTCGTGCTCCAGCCCCTCCCAGAGCTTGAGGGAGTGCGAGTAGAACTCGGAATTGCCGGGCAGGAAGTAGTTCGCCCGCACGATGGTGGTGTTGCGCCCCACGTTGCCGCCGCCGAGGTAGCCCTTCTCCAGCACCGCGATGTTGGTGAGCCCGTGTTCGCGGGCAAGGTAGTAGGCAGTGGCAAGGCCGTGCCCCCCACCGCCGATGATGACGATGTCGTATTCGGATTTCGGCTCGGGATCGCGCCAGTGCGGCACCCACCCCTTGTTGCCTGTCAGCCCCTCGCGCAGAACGCGCAGCCCTGAAAATCGCATCGCCTCGCCCCGTTGTCTCGGGCGCACTCAAGCAGGACGAGGGCCGGGGTGCAATCCGCAAGCTTCGGGTCGCGCGTGACGGTCGCAGTGGCAATTCTGCGGGCCTGCAACCAAGGGAAGAACGACCGATGGCCTATCGCATCACGGGGTTGGACCCCGCCCCTTTCCGCCACCTGTGGCACACGAGCGAGGCATCGCTCGCCCAGCACGGCGCCCGCCGCGTCCGGGCGGACACCTGCCCGGGCTATCCCGACCGCATCACGCTGAGCGACGCGCCAGAGGGGGCGACGCTGCTGCTGATGAACCATATCAGCATGCGGACGGCATCCCCCTACCGGGCGAGCCATGCCATCTTCCTGCTGGAGGGAGCGGACGCCCCTTGGGACGCGGTAGACGCACTGCCGCCCGTCATGCGGCACCGTCTGCTGTCGCTACGCGGCTTTGATGCAGACGGCATGATGCGCGACGCCGACGTGAGCGAGGGGGTCGACCGGACCGAGGCCCTGATCGACCGCCTGTTCGCTGACCCCGCGATCCACGAGATCCACGCCCACAACGCCCGGCAGGGCTGTTTCGCGGCGCGGATCACGCGGGCCTGAGGGTCAGAGACCCTTGGCCTTGTAACTTTGCGCCACGCGATCGATGGACACGAGGTATGCCGCGGTACGCAGGTCGGTGACATCGTCACGCCCGTGCCAGACCTGGCGCATCGACTGGTAGGCGATGCGCATGGTGTCATCGAGGCCCGAACGCACCAACTCGAGTTCGTCGGCACCGCGCAGGTACTTTTCCTTGAAGTCCGGCGAGAGTGTCCAGCCGATGCCGCTGTCCGCCGAGAGGCGTTCGAGTTCGTCAACGACGAGCTGGTGGCGGGATTCCTCCTGCCGCCGCTGCATGCGACCGAAGCGGATGTGGCTTAGGTTCTTGACCCACTCGAAGTAGGAGACCGTCACGCCACCCGCGTTGGCGTACATGTCGGGGATGATGACCACGCCGCGTTCGCGCAGGATGTCGTCGGCCCCGGCCGTGATTGGCCCGTTTGCCGCCTCGATGATCAGGTTGGACTTGATGTTCTTGGCGTTGCCGAGGTTGATGACCCCCTCGAGCGCGGCCGGGATGAGGATGTCGCAGTCCTCTTCCAGCACCGCCGCACCTTCGGCCGTGTGCGAGGCGTCGGGAAAGCCCGTGACCCCGCCGTGGCGGACGATCCAGTCGCGCACCGCGTCGACGTTGAGCCCGTCGGGATTGAAGAGCGCGCCGTCGTGCTCGATGATCCCGGTGATCCGGCAGCCGTCCTCGTTCCGCAGGAAGCTTGCCGCGTGGTAGCCCACGTTGCCGAGGCCCTGGACGATGACGCGCTTGCCGTCGAGCTTGCCTTCGAGCCCCGCCTTCTGGACGTCCTCGGGGTGGCGGAAGAATTCGCGCAGCGCGTATTGCACGCCACGCCCCGTGGCCTCGACGCGCCCTGCGATGCCGCCGGCGTTCAGCGGCTTGCCCGTGACACAGGCATTGGCGTTGATGTCGGTGGTGTTCATCCGGCGATACTGGTCGGCGATCCAGGCCATTTCGCGCTCGCCCGTGCCCATGTCGGGGGCGGGGACGTTCTGGCTGGGGTGGATCAGGTCGCGCTTGGCGAGCTCGTAGGCGAAGCGGCGGGTGATGCGTTCCAGCTCGTGCTCGTCGTATTCGCGCGGATCGAGGCAGAGCCCGCCCTTGGAGCCACCGAAGGGCGCCTCCACCAGGGCGCACTTGTAGGTCATGAGCGCGGCAAGCGCCTCGACCTCGTCCTGGTTGACGCTGGGGGCAAAGCGGATGCCGCCCTTGACCGGCTCCATGTGTTCGGAATGCACCGAGCGGTAACCGACAAAGGTCTGGATCTGGCCGCGCAGCCTGACCCCGAAACGCACCGTGTAGGTGGCGTTGCAGACGCGGATCTTCTCTTCGAGACCCGGCGGAAGATCCATGAGCGCCACGGCGCGATTGAACATCAGATCGACGGATTGGCGGAACGTCGGTTCGTTGGCCGGTACGGCTGCGGCGTTCATCGGGTCCTCCTCAGTTTCCCGCCACGCTGACGTGGCGCCCGTTGCGTGAGTACCCGCCTAACATGTCGCGGTGGTTAATGTCCTCCCCGGAAACCGCGTAGGATGCGATCCGTTCCGGCAAGGCAACCGGAAGCTGTCTCGGTGGCCGTCATTCCCCGTCGCGTTGGCTGAGGCGCAGGGTCATGATGTCTGCCATGGGCTTGGTTTCGGACCCGGCGGTGACACCGCCCACGGCGACCCGCTTGCCGAAGCGCCACCACAATCCCGGCCGCCAGCCCCGTCCCGCGGAACCGTGCAGCAGGACGATGAATCCGTTCGACGGCTTCATCGCGAAGGTGCCGCGGTCGACCTTGCGAATTTCCTCGAAGGCCGCAAGCCGGGTGCCGTCGCTGTCGTAGAGACCGCTTTCGCGCAGAACCAGGGAATGGGCCGTCGCGCGCCAGAGCCGGTGCGCCATGAAAAGCGCCGAAAGCCCCACGGCCGCCAGCATCACGACCCAGCCGAAACCGCCCTGAGGGACAGCAAGGGCCAGCCAGATCACCAGCAGGCCGAGCGCGGTCAGCACCGTGACCGCGAAGATGCGCCGTGGCTGCGAAGCGCCCGCCGTCGCCAGGATGTCGTCGTCGGCCATGGTCCCCTCCCCTGCCCGGCGTTCAGTCGCGGCGCGGATCGCGCGGGTAGACGCCGAGGATCTTCAGCTCGTTGGTGAAGTACTCCAGCTCGTCGAGCGCGCGCGCCACGGCCGGATCGTCGGGGTGGCCCTCGATGTCGGCGTAGAACTGCGTCGCCGTGAAGGAGCCGTTGACCATGTAGCTTTCCAGCTTGGTCATGTTGACGCCGTTTGTCGCAAACCCGCCCATCGCCTTGTAGAGCGCGGCGGGAATGTTGCGCACCTGGAAGATGAAGGTCGTCATCATGCCATGGGTGCCACGCCGGGTTAGGTCCGCCTCCTTGCCCATGATGAGGAATCGCGTGGTGTTGTGGTCGTGGTCCTCGATGTGCCGCGCGAGGATCTCGAGCCCGTGCGTCTCGGCCGCGAGGTCGGAGGCGAGGACGCCCTCGGTCGGCGTCCGGTCGCGGGCGAGCTCCGCCGCGGCGCCCGCGCTGTCGGCGGCGGCCTCGCCCTTGATGCCGTACTTGTCGAGGAAGCTTGCCGCCTGAGGGATCAGCACGAGGTGCGCGCGGACCTTCTCCAGTTCCTCGATCTTCACCCCCGGCAGCGCCATGAGACTGATGTGCACCCGCACGAAGGCCTCGTCGATGATCCGCAGACCGCTGGCCGGAAGCAACCTGTGAATGTCCGCCACGCGACCGTATGTGGTGTTCTCGACAGGCAGCATTGCCAGGTCGGCCTTGCCGCTCTGCACCGCGTCGATCACCTCCTCGAAGGTGTGGCAGGGCAGCGCTTCCATGTCGGGCCGTGCGTCGCGGCAGGCTTCGTGGGAATAGGCGCCAAGCTCGCCCTGAAAGGCTATGCGACTGGTCATCGTGGCGTTTCGCTCCGCTTCCGTCGAAATTTCGGCCCCGGACGGGCGTTTGGTCGCGGCTTCTATACCTTGCTTCATGGCGATGGAAGCCGTAGATACCGCCACCGACGGACAACTGTGGGACGCGACGGATATGTTTGACACGATGACGTTCACAAAGGTCGTGGGCGGCCTCTGCGGCGCGCTGCTGGTCTACCTGCTGGGTGTGTGGGCGGCGGAATCGCTCTATCACGTTGGCGGTGGCCACGGCGAGGAAGTTGCATCCTACGTGATCGAGACGGAGGATGACGGCAGCGGCGAGGAAGAAGAGGCCGAGGTCGACTTCGAGACGGTCTACGCCGAGGCGGACGCCGGCGCAGGCGAGCGGGTCTTCGGACGCTGCCGCGCGTGCCACAACCTTGACGGCAGCAACGCCACCGGCCCCCACCTCGACGGTGTGGTCGGCCGCGACGTGGCCGCGGTCGATGGCTTCAACTACTCGGGTGCACTGGTCGAGGCGGCCGATGTCTGGAGCCCCGAGAACCTGAGCCACTTCATCGAGAACCCCCGCGGCTACGCCCCGGGCACCGCGATGAGCTTCAACGGCCTCAGCGACATCGAGGATCGCGCCAACCTGATCGCCTACCTCGAGCAGCAAAGCGGCGGCTGATCCTGACCGAGCGCACCGAATTTACGGGGCCGCACCTTTGGGTGCGGCCCTTTTCGTCTGCACTCACGATCCGCAGGCCTTTGGTGACGGATGTTTGACAATGGTTAGTGCATTCTCAACTTGAACATGGTTAAGCCGGACAATTAGCCTGACCGCCAAAGGTGAGAGGATGAGAAGGGAACGCCCATGATCCGCACGCCCGCCCGGCCCCCCCGCGCACAAGCCCGCACCCAAGCCGCCGAAATGGCCGAGGATGGCGCGCCGCTGCGCAGGCTCGCGACCTCGGGCCTTGTCCTGATCGCGGCCGCAGCGCTTGCCGGCGCCGCCTTCGCCCAGGACGCGCCGACCGGGGACAGCGCCGACACCGCCGGGGAGGAGATCATCACGTCTCACGGCTATTCCTACTTCGGCAACCTAGACTACCCCGCCGACTACGAGAGCTTCGACTTCGTCAATCCCGACGCCCCCAAGGGCGGCCGCATGGTTCTTGGCGCAACCGGCACCTTCGACAGCCTCAACCCCTATTCCACCAAGGGACGCGCCGGTGCGCTGACCTCGATCCTCTACGACAGCCTGATCGAATCCATCGAGGACCAGGTCGGACAGTACTACTGCATCGTCTGCGAAAGCCTCGAGTACCCCGAGAGCAAGGACTGGGTCATCTTCCACATGCGCCCGGATGCGACGTTCTCGGACGGAACGCCGGTGACGGCAGAGGACGTGGTCTATTCACACACGCTCTTCATCACGCAGGGCCTGCCCTCCTACGCGCAGGCCGTCGACCGGATGGTCGAAAGCGCCGAGGCCCTCGACGAGCACACCGTGAAGTTCACCTTCAACCCCGAGGAATCCAAGCGCTCGCGGATCGAGACCGTGGGTGCCACGCCGATCTTCTCCAAGGCCTGGTTCGAGGAAGACCCCGAGAACCGCCGCCTCGACGAGCCACGGCTCGAGGTCGCGGTGGGATCGGGTCCCTACGAGCTTACCAACTACGAGGTGAACCGGCGCATCGTCTACGAACGCCGCGACGACTACTGGGGCGAGGATATCCCCTTCAACGCCGGGCGGAACAACTACGACACCATCCGGGTCGAGTATTTCGCCGACCAGACCGCCTCTTTCGAGGCCTTCAAGGCGGGCGAGTACCTTTTCCGGACTGAGAGCGACCCGAGGCTCTGGGCGACGGCCTACGAGTTCCCCAAGGTGCAGGAAGGCATCGTCGTGAAGGAAGAGATCCCGGACGGCAGCCCGCCGAACCCGACGGGTTTCGTCTTCAACCTCGCCAAGCCGCAGTTCC
Source organism: Allosediminivita pacifica (assembly GCF_003054175.1). Classification (GTDB taxonomy): domain Bacteria; phylum Pseudomonadota; class Alphaproteobacteria; order Rhodobacterales; family Rhodobacteraceae; genus Allosediminivita; species Allosediminivita pacifica. Next base: position 310,309 of record NZ_QBKN01000001.1, on the reverse strand, counting down.
AGGACAAGAACGTTCGCAAGGCGATCGCGCTGGCCTACAACTTCGAATGGAGCAACGAGAGCCTGCTCTACGGTCTCTACACCCCGCGCAGCTCCTTCGTTGAAGGCACACATGTCGAGGCCAAGGACACGCCGTCGGACGCAGAGCTGGCCTTCCTCGAATCCCTCGACGAGGGCATCGTCCCCGACGACCTGCTGTCAGAACCCGTGCCGGTCATGCATGAATCCTCGGCCAGCGATCTTGCCGACCGCCGCAACCTGCGACAAGCCTCCCGCCTGCTTGACGAGGCCGGCTGGACCGTCGACGACCAGGGCATCCGCCGCAATGAGGCGGGCGAGACCCTCAAGGTCCACATGCTGATCCCCTCGAACATCGAACCCTCGGTCGAGTCGATGCACGAGACCTACGTTCGCAACCTGCGCCAGATCGGCGTGGATGCGAGCTTCGAGCGCGTCGACCCCTCACAGTACACCCTGCGCCGCCGCGAGCGGGACTACGACATGCTCTACTCGACGCGTTACGGCAGCTTCCTGTCCACGGGCGGCGGGCTCAGCCAGATGTACGGCTCACGCGAGGCGGAGTTCAGCCTCTTCAACCCCGCCGGGCTCGCCAGCCCGCTGGTTGACGCGATCATCGAGGCGAGCTTTACCGCAGACTCGCAGAAAGAGACCGACGTGGCCCTCAAGGCGCTCGACCGCGCGCTGCGCTACGAGTTCTTCGTGGTGCCAACCGGCTACATCGCAGACCACTGGGTGGCCTATTACGACATGTACGAACATCCAGATCAGATCGCGCCCTACGACCTCGGCTACCTGTCCACCTGGTGGGTGGACCCCGAGAAGGAAGAGGCCCTGCGCGAGGCGGGCGCGATAGACTGATATGGGCGCCTACATCCTTCGCAGGCTACTGCTGATCATTCCCACCCTGCTGGGGATCATGATCATCAACTTCACGCTCGTCCAGTTCGTCCCCGGCGGGCCGATCGAGCAGATCCTTGCCCAGATCGAGGGCGAGGGAGACGTCTTCGGCGGCTTCTCCGGCTCGGGCGGTCCTGCCCCGGCCGAGTTCGAGGGCGGCGGTCCCGGCAGCAGCGAATATGCCGGCGCCCGCGGCCTGCCCCCCGAGTTCATCGAGGATCTCGAGCGCGAGTTCGGCTTCGACAAGCCGCCGCTCGAGCGCTTCCTCAACATGCTGTGGAACTACATGCGCCTCGACTTCGGCGAGAGCTACTTCCGCTCGATCAGCGTGATCGACCTGGTGCTGGAAAAGCTGCCCGTCTCGATCAGCCTCGGCCTGTGGTCGACGCTCATCGCCTACGTCGTCTCGATCCCGCTCGGCATCCGCAAGGCGGTGCGCGACGGCTCGCAGTTCGACACCTGGACCAGCGGCGCCATCATCGTCGCCTACGCAATCCCCGGCTTTCTCTTCGCGATCCTGCTGCTGGTCCTGCTGGCGGGCGGTAGCTACTGGCAGATCTTCCCGCTCCGGGGGCTGACCTCGGACAACTGGGAAAGCCTGAGCTGGCCGATGCGCATCGCCGACTATTTCTGGCACATCACCCTGCCGGTGCTGGCCTCGACCATCTCGGCCTTCGCGACGCTCACGCTGCTCACCAAGAACAGCTTCCTCGATGAGATCAAGAAGGCCTACGTCATGACCGCCCGCGCCAAGGGCCTGAAGGAAAGCCGCGTGCTCTACGGCCATGTCTTCCGCAACGCCATGCTGATCGTCATCGCCGGTTTCCCGGCGGTCTTCGTCGGCATCTTCTTCACGGGATCGCTCATCATCGAGACCATCTTCTCGCTCGACGGGCTGGGGCGTCTTGGCTTCGAGGCGGCCGTGGCGCGCGATTATCCGGTGATATTCGGCACGCTCTTCATCTTCGGGCTCATCAGCCTGATCGTGGGGATCATCTCGGACCTCATGTATGTGGCCGTGGATCCGCGCATCGACTTCGAAAAGCGGGAGGGCTGAGCCGATGGTCGCAGATCCCGATCCCCGCATCACCCCCGAGCCCGCACCCGGCAAGCCGGTGGCCCCCGAGCCGCCGCGCGGGCGCTTCGCGCTCTCGCCGCTCAACAAGCGGCGCTGGCGCAACTTCCGCCGCAACGGCCGGGCCTTCTGGTCGCTGCTGATCTTCCTCGTGCTCTTCGGGCTGTCGCTCTTTGCCGAGTTCATTGCCAATGACCGGCCGATCCTGGTGAACTACCGGGGTGAACTGCGCATGCCGATCTTCAGCTTCTACGCCGAGACGGATTTCGGCGGCGATTTCCAGACCGAGGCCGCCTACCGCGACCCCGAGGTGCGCTGCCTGATCCGGACCGGCGGGCTCGATGCCTGCTTCGACGATCCGGCGGGGCTCATGGTCCAAGTGGACCAGGGCACGGTGGTGAACGACGGCTTCGAAGAAGGCTGGATGATCTGGCCACTGATCCCCTATGCCTACGACACGCCCGTGGACCGGTCCGGCGCCGCCCCCCTGCCCCCCAACGGGCAGAACTGGCTCGGCACCGACGACACCAAGCGCGACGTGCTGGCGCGGGTGATCTATGGCTTCCGGCTGTCGATCCTCTTCACCCTCATCGTGACGGTCGCCGCCTCGGCCATCGGCGTCTTCGCGGGCGCCGTGCAGGGCTACTTCGGTGGCTGGCTCGACCTCATCTTCCAGCGCATCATCGAGATCTGGCAGTCGACCCCGGCGCTCTACATCATCATCATCCTTTTCGCGATCCTGGGACGAAGTTTCTGGCTGCTGGTCTTTCTCACGGTGCTCTTCGGCTGGACGGCGCTGGTGGGTGTGGTCCGGGCCGAGTTCCTGCGCGCCCGCAACCTCGAATACGTGCGCGCGGCCAAGGCGCTGGGGGTGTCGAACACCACCATCATGTTCCGCCACATGCTGCCCAACGCGATGGTGGCGACGCTGACCATGCTGCCCTTCATCGTGACCGGCACCATCGGCACACTGGCGAGCCTCGACTTCCTCGGCTTCGGCCTGCCCTCCTCGGCGCCCTCGCTGGGTGAGCTGACGCTGCAGGCCAAGCAGAACCTTCAGGCGCCCTGGCTCGCCTTCACCGCCTTCACCGTCTTCGCGGTGATGCTGTCGCTGCTCGTCTTCATCTTCGAGGGCGTGCGGGATGCCTTCGACCCCCGAAAGACCTTCAAATGAGCCTTCTGCAAGTCCGCGATCTGCGTGTCCGTTTCTCTCAGGACGGCAATAAGACCGAGGCCGTGAAAGGCGTGAGCTTCGACGTGGCCCCGGGTGAAACCGTGGCGCTGGTGGGCGAAAGCGGCTCGGGCAAGTCGGTGACGGCGCTCTCCACCGTGTCGCTGCTGGGCGACGCGGCCGAGGTGTCGGGCTCTGTCACCTACAAGGGGCAGGAGATGATCGGCGCGCCCGACCGTCTGCTGCGGCAGGTGCGGGGCAACGACATCAGCTTCGTCTTCCAGGAGCCGATGACCTCGCTCAATCCACTTCACAAGCTGGAAAAGCAGCTGCGCGAAAGCCTAGAGCTGCACCAAGGTCTGACGGGCGACGCGGCGCGGGCGCGCATTCTCGAGCTTCTGAACAAGGTGGGCATCCGCGATCCCGAAAGCCGCCTCGAGGCCTATCCGCACCAGCTGTCCGGCGGGCAGCGGCAGAGGGTGATGATCGCCATGGCGCTGGCCAACGATCCCGACCTGCTGATCGCGGACGAACCCACCACCGCGCTCGACGTGACGATCCAGGCGCAGATCCTCGACCTGCTGGCGGACCTTCAGAAGTCCGAGGGCATGAGCCTGCTGTTCATCACCCACGACCTGACCATCGTGCGCAAGTTCGCCGACCGTGTCTGCGTGATGAAGGACGGCGAGATCGTGGAGCATGGCGACACGCGCGAGATCTTTGCAGCGCCCTCGCACGACTACACCCGGATGCTGCTGTCTGCCGAAAGCACGGGTGCGCCGGACCCGGTGCCGGCGGACTCCGAGGAAATCGCGCGGACCGATCACCTGAAGATCTGGTTCCCGATCCAGCGCGGCCTGATGAAGCGCACCGTGGGCTACGTGAAGGCGGTGAACGACGCCACGATCTCGGTCCGCGCGGGCGAAACGGTGGGGATCGTGGGTGAAAGCGGCTCGGGCAAGACGACGCTGGCGCTGGCCATCATGCGGCTGATCCAGTCCGAGGGGGCGATCACCTTCCGGGGCGAGGATGTGAACCGCTGGTCGGTCAAGCGGCTGCGCAAGCTGCGTTCGGAGATGCAGATCGTCTTTCAGGACCCCTACGGATCGCTCAGCCCGCGCATGACCTGCGAGCAGATCATCGCCGAGGGGCTGGAGGTGCACGGAGCGCCGGACGGTCGCAAGCACCGCGAGCTGGTGGCCGAGGTCATGGCCGAGGTGGGGCTCGATCCCGCGACCATGTTCCGCTACCCGCACGAGTTCTCGGGCGGGCAACGGCAACGGATCGCGATTGCCCGCGCCATGGTCCTGCGGCCGCGCCTTCTGGTGCTGGACGAGCCGACCTCGGCGCTGGACATGACGGTGCAGGTCCAGATCGTGGACCTGCTGCGCAAACTCCAGAGAAAGCACGGGCTGGCCTATCTCTTCATCAGCCACGACCTGAAGGTCGTCCGCGCCATGAGTCACCAGGTGATCGTGATGAAGGACGGCGACGTGGTGGAGACCGGGACCGCGCAGGAGATCTTCGACGCGCCGCAGACCGAGTACACCCGCAAGCTCATGGCGGCGGCCTTCGACATCGCCGTCTGAGGGTGTCCGGGGCCGGGACAGTGTTAAGAAGTGTTTAACGACGCCCCTTAACCCATTGACTCTGTTGACATGGAAAACTGTCCCGGCGCGGGACAGCCGTCAGGGCGCCAGCATCACCTTGCCCGCGCGGCCCGGTGTCAGCGCCGCTTCCATGGCCTCGGTGACCTGCGTGAGCGGGTAGCTCCCGCCGGTTTCAAGGGCCAGGTCGCCCTTTGCGGCCAGCGTCACCAGCTCGGTCATCAGCCGCTTGCGCTGGTCGGGGTCCATGTCGGAGCTGACCTGCGAGCCCCAGAAGCCGCGCACGGTGATCTGCTTCATGATGAGCGCGCCCGAGGAAAGCGGCAGCGGCGCGCCGGTGGCGGTGCCGAAGACGACTAGCTCGCCGTCCTTCGCCAGAAGCTCTACCAGGTCCGCCCCGGTTGCGCCGCCCACGGAATCGATGGCCGACACGGCGCGTCCCTCACCGATGATCTCGCGCGCGCGGTCCTTCCAGCCGTCGTCGGCGGTGCAGACCACGTTCTCGACACCCGCGGCCCGCAGGTCCTCGGCGGCTTCCTCGCGGCGGACGAGGTTCAACAGGTGAATGCCGCGCGCCTTGGCGAGCACCATCATGATGCGGCCGACGGCGCCGTTGGCGGCGGTCTGGATCACCCAGTCGCCTTCGCCCGCCTGGAGCCCCTCGAGCAACGAGAGGGCGGAAAAGGGCATGGCGATGAGCTGCGCGCCCATCTCGTCCGAGATCGCCTCGGGCAGCGGGATCACCCCGCCCGCAGGCGCGGTGAAGTACTCGGCCCAGGTGCCGTGGACACCGGCCACGGCGACGCGCTTGCCGACCATGTCTTCGTCGACGCCGGGGCCGGCCTTTTCGATCACGCCGGCGGCCTCGCTGCCGCCGATGGCGCCGGGCAGCGGCGGCTTGTAGCCGTAGTTGCCGCGGATGGTCCAAAGGTCGTGGTTGTGGATCGGAGACAGCAGCGTGCGGACCAGCACCTCGCCCTCGGCGGGCTCGGGCGTCTCCACATCGCGAGTTTCGAGCACGTCTTTCGGCTCGCCGAAGGTATCGTGAATCGCGGCTTTCATTGGTCTTGTCCTTTCCCTGCGCCGGGGATGAGGCGCAGTCTTGTATCGTCCAGGGCGCGTTTCAGCGGCGCCTGGTCATGCGAGAGTTTCGAGAGGATCGCGGCGCCCAGCCACTGCGCGTAGAGCGCCTCGGCGCTCCGATCCGGGTCCGGCAGCGGGCGGACCGAGCCATCGGAGATGCCTTCCCGCAGGATCCCCGCCAGACGCCCGGTCAGGGCTGTAACGCCTTCGTCTAGGGCCAGGCGCATGGGGTCCGAGAGGTCCGAGACCTCGGCCCCGAGCTTCACCACGAGGCAGGTGCCGGCGAGCCCCGCCTCGCGTTCGCGGTCGAGCCAGGCCTCGCAGAAGGCCACAAGCTTGTCGGCGCCCGTGCCCGGCCTGTCGAACAGGGCGTCGATCCGGGCGAGGTAGTCGGCCACGTAGTCCTGCAGCATGGCCTCGCCAAAGGCCTCTTTCGAGGGGAAGTAGTAGTAGAACGACCCCTTGGGCACGCCACTTTCGGCGAGGATCGCCTTGAGCCCCACCGCGCCGAAGCCGCCCGTCTGAACAAGGCGTCGCCCGGCTGCGAGGATCGCCTGGCGTGTCTGATCGGATCGGCTCTGCACCGTCATGGGAGGGCAAATGGGAAGAAACCGACCGGTCGTCTAGTGGCGGGATATGGATATCTTGAGGGACGTGGCGTCAGGGGTGACGGTCGCATCGGAAAGCGACGGGTGTCAGGTCGCGGTCGCCACGGTGAGGAGGCCGGGTGGGGAGCCGGACCGTGGTGTGGCGCAGCACGTTTCGTGGTGCACACTTTATCTCAGCCAGATCCGGACAATCCGTGAACGGCGCCCTTCGATTGCAAAAGCGCCAGACCGCGCGGACGGTCCGGCGCTCGCCCGGCGGCGCTGACGCCCCTTGTCCCGGGCGGTGGCGCGCGGCAGCCAAACGCTGCTCTGCACCGCAACCGAATAGAAACAAGGGCGCGGCGCCCCTCCCCTCCGGGGCGCCGCGCGGAGAGCAAGGTCAGATGGCCGAGCTGTGGCCTGCCTTGCTCAGATCGTACGCGTCGAAGGCGCGCGCGATCATGCGGGTGAGCGGGCGCGCGTCCGGCGGAATGAAGAGACCGTCCTCGGTCACCTCGAGCACGTTTTCGAAGCTGCTGTCGGCGGCGCGGAACAGGGCGAAGAGCTCGGCGCGCGAGATGTCGAAATCACGCAGGATCTCGGCCGCGTCGATGCGGAAGTCGCACATGATTGCCTCGATCATCCGTCCGCGCAGCAGGTCGTCGCCGCCGAAAACATGGCCCCGCGAGGTCGAGAAGCGCCCCTCGCGTATGGCAGCCGTATGGGCCGACGTCGCGGGCGCGTTCTGTGCAAAGCCCTGCGGAAAGCGCGATATCGACGAGGCGCCGAGCCCGACCAGCGCGCTGGTCTGATCGTCGGTGTAGCCCTGGAAGTTGCGCCGCAGGCGGCCGGTCTTCTGCGCGATGGCCAGCGCGTCGCTGGGTGCCGCGAAATGGTCGATGCCGATCTCGGCGTAACCGTCCCACCGGAAGAGCCGCGCCGCCGTGTCGAAGAGCGCAAGGCGTTCCTCGGGGGTGGGCAGCGCGTCGGAGGGAATCATCTGCTGGCGCTTGGCCATCCAGGGCACGTGTGCATAGCCGTAGAGCGCGACCCGGTCGGGCGCCAAACTCAGCAGCTTCTGCACGGTCTCGGTGATGCCGGACTGCGTCTGGTAGGGCAGCCCGAAGAGGATGTCGGCGTTGAGACTGGCGATGCCGCGCTCGCGGATCATGTCGACGGCATCGCGCGTGATGTCGAAGCTCTGCACCCGGCCGATGGTTTCCTGGATCCGGTCGTCGAAATCCTGCACGCCGATCGAGGCCCGGGTCATGCCACCCTCGGCCAGCGCATCGAGCCGCGCGGCGTCCACCTCGTTCGGGTCGATCTCGACCGAGAACTCGGCATTGTCGGCAAAGTCCGCCACCTCGCGGGTGGAGGCGATCAGGTCGCGCATCATGTCGGGCGACAGCAGTGTCGGCGTGCCCCCGCCCCAGTGCAGGCGCGACAGGCGAATGCCCCGCGGCAGATGCGCGCGCAGGAGCGCCAGTTCCTGCTTGAGCGTCGCGACATAGGCCGCCACCGGCGAGAGCGTCGCCGTGCCCTGCGTGCGGCAGGCGCAGAACCAGCAAAGCCTGCGGCAGAAGGGCACGTGGATGTAGAGCGAAATCTCCCCGCCCTCGGGCAGCGCGGAGATCCAGTTTGCAAAGCGCTCGGGCCCCACGCCGCCGCCGAAGTGCGGCGCGGTCGGATACGAGGTGTAGCGCGGCACCTTCGCGTCAAACAGACCCAGCCGGGCGAGTTGTGTTCGTGTCATCATGTGCTTACAGTTAACGGCGTCAGGGAGGCGCGACCTTGACCCAGATCAACAGAGGAAACGCGATGCTGAACGAACGGAGCCTTGCCGTATCGCAGGACTGCGGGGATTGCCCGATCCGGCACCGTGCGGTTTGCGCACGCTGTGAATCGGACGAGCTTCAGGCGCTGGAAGAGATCAAGTACTACCGCAAGTACGAGGCCGGCAGCCACGTGATCTGGTCGGGCGACCGGATGGATTTCGTGGGCTCGGTCGTGTCGGGAATCGCGACGCTGACCCAGACGATGGAAGACGGGCGCACCCAGATGGTGGGCCTTCTGCTGCCCAGCGATTTCGTCGGTCGACCGGGGCGCACCACGGCCTCCTACGATGTCACCGCGACGACCGACATGGTCATGTGCTGTTTCCGCCGCGCCCCCTTCGAGCAGATGATGACACGAACGCCGCACATCGCGCAGCGACTGCTGGAGATGACGCTGGACGAACTCGACGCCGCGCGCGAGTGGATGCTGGTGCTCGGGCGCAAGACCGCGCGCGAGAAGATCGCCTCGCTTCTGTCGATCATCGCGCGGCGGGATGCGACTCTGAACCTGCGCGGCACCGACGGGCCGCTGGTCTTCGACCTGCCGCTCACGCGCGAGGCGATGGCGGATTACCTCGGGCTCACGCTCGAGACCGTGAGCCGCCAAATCTCGGCGCTGAAACGCGATGGCGTGATTGTGCTTGAAGGCAAGCGCCACGTAACGATTCCCGACATGGGCCGCCTCATGGAAGAGGCCGGCGATGATGCAGATGGTGGTCTTCTTGTCTGAAACCCTTCCCTTCACAGTCTGGGACGTCTTCACCGACGTGCCCTATTCCGGCAATCCTCTGGCCATCATCGAGGGCGCGGGGGCGCTCAGCGACGCGGCGATGCAGGCCATGGCGCGGCAGTTTAATCTGTCGGAGACCATCTTCGTGATGCCGCCCGAGTCCGAGGACCCGGCGCATACCGCGAAGGTGCGGATCTTCACGCCGAACGCGGAGCTGCCCTTTGCCGGACATCCGACGGTGGGCTGCGCCATTCATCTGGCGCTTGCCGCCTGCCCCAAGCGGGATTTCGAAACGACACTGACGCTCGAAGAGGTCGCCGGCGACGTGCAGGTCACAGTGACGCGCCGCGACGACATGGTGGCGGCCGAGTTCCGCGCGCCCGTCCTGCCCTTCACTCCCGAGACCGGCAAGGCGCCCGATGCCGCGACTGCCGCGGCGGCGCTTGGGCTCACCCCGGCGCAGGTGGCGCTCGAAGGGCACGCCCCGGCGCTGCGCCAAGGCGGTCCGGGCTTCATCTACATCCCCGTGGTGGACGTCGACGCGCTGCGCGCGGCGCGGCCTACGGGCGTCGCCTGGCAAGAGATGTGCGAGGCCGCGGGGCTTGGCAGCGTCTACGTCTACACGCGCGCCGCGGTCACCGACTATGCCGCGCGCATGTTCGCGCCCGGCGAGGGTATTCCCGAGGACCCGGCCACGGGCTCCGCCAGCGCAGTCTTCGCGGCGCAGCTTCTGGCGGCGGGCGCCCTCGAAGAGGGCGAAACGGCCCTGACGCTGGCGCAGGGCACCGACATGGGCCGGCCCAGCGCCATCGGGCTGCGGGTCACCGTCACCGATGGCGCGATCGAGGCGATCTACGTCTCGGGCAGTGCCGTCCCCGTCAGCCGCGGCGAAATCATGCGTCCGGATCTCTGATCCGGACCGCGCCGTCGCGTCAGGGATTGGAAACGGTCGGATCGCGGTTATGTTGATATCAACATGACCGATGCGATGGACCCCTCCCTGCCCCTCGGGACGACGCTTGAGGTTCGCGACCGCTGCCTCTGCCTCGCCACCCAGCGCGCGGCCCGGGCGCTGGCCCGGCGGTTCGACGCGGTGCTGAAACCGCACGGGCTGACCAACGGACAGTTCTCGCTGCTGATGGCGCTGAACCGGCCCGAAGCGCCGCGGATCTCGGAGCTCGCCCCCTTCCTTGCCATGGACCGCACGACGCTGACGGCAGCGGCCAAAGTGCTGGAACGGCGCGGCCTTCTGAAGACCGCCGCCGACTCGCGGGATGCCCGCGCGAGGCGCCTTTCGCTGACGGAAGAGGGCCGCTCGGCGCTGAGAGCGGCGGTGCCGGACTGGCGGGCTGCGCATGACGCGCTCGACGCGGAGATCGGCGGCGGCGACGGGGCCGCCCGGCTCCGGGCGGCGCTCATGGGGATCGGCTGAGGGTCAGGCCCTTTCCTCGAGCACGGTCTGGAAACCGCCGTAGATCATGCGTTTTCCGTCGAAGGGCATCTCGCCCATCTCGGCCCAGCGTTCGTCGGTGTCCATGGTGCTCCAGCAGGCCTCGGCGGTGTCCCTGTCCGGCCAGAGGATCCAGGAAAAGACGACGACCTCCCCCTCCTCGAGCTTCACCGCCATGGGAAAGGAGGTCAGCTCGCCATCGGGCACCATGTCGCCCCAGTTCTCCATCATGGACAGCGCGCCGTAGTCCCTGAAGAGCGGCCAGGTCTTGCGGGCGAACGCGATGTAGGCGTCCTTCTTGTCCTCCGCCACGGCGGCGATGGTTCCCGATACGTAGGTCATTTCATGATTCCCTTTTCACCAATGGTGGCAGGGTGGCGGCAATTCAGGTTGATATCAACATATATCGTCCGGATACGCGAAACGCCGCCCCCTGCGGGACGGCGTCTGCGGGATGGCGGGCGGGGCGATGCGCCCCCGCCGGGGGGCGCGAGCGGCGTCCCGTCAGCCCTCAGTGCGCCATGAAGACCGGCACCGGCGTCAGTTCGAGCATGTGGCGTGTCGCGCCGCCGAGGATCGCCTCCCGGAAGCGCGAGTGCCCGTAGGCCCCCATCACCACCATCCCGGCATCCAGGTCGGCCACGTGGCGCAACAGCACGTCGGAAACCCGAGGCAGCGTGCGCGACAGCACGTCAATCTCGACGTTCACGCCGTGGCGCGACAGGAACTGCGAGAGCATCCCGCCGGGGTCCGAACGGTTCGGGCCGTGGGCCGGCGGATCGATGACCACCACGTTCACGCGGCTGGCCCCCTTGAGCAGCGGCAGGGCCGCACGGATCGCACGGAGCGCCTCGGGGCTCTCGTTCCAGGCCACCACCACGCGTTCGGGCTGGGCACGTGGCGTGACGTCGTCCGGCACAATCAGAGCGGGAACCTGTGCCTCGAAGAGAGCTGATTCGAGAATCGGCTCAAGCTCGATGCCGTGGTCGTCTCCGTAGGGCTTGGGCAGCACCGCGAGGTCCGCAAACCGTGCCCTGAGCGCAACATGTCGTCCGATGTCAGGCAGCTGCGCCACCCCTTCCTCGACCGCCCAGCGGTCCCCCCAGCGGGTGAGCGCCTTGCGCGTCTTGGCCGCCAGCGTCTTGGATTCCTCGGTGGCGCGGTTCAGGGTTTCCTGCAGCACCATGGCGTTGGCACCGGCGTAGTAATAGCCCGTCTGCGTGCGATCGACACCGAACGCCAACACATCGAGATGAGCCTGCATCCAGTCGGCGACGGCGGCTGCATGTTCGACCGTGCTGTCGACAATCGCCTGATCGGTCACGGCCGTGAAGATCGTCTTGTAAGACATCTGACACCTTCTTCCTGTTCTTGTCTTTCCCGGGGATCAACCTAGCGGGGTATTGAGCGGCTCACCTTGACGCGTATCAATGAACGGGGTGCCGCCGCTTGACGCAGATCAAGGCCCCGATCCGGCGAAGCCCTCAAAACCCCCCGCAGTCAACATCGCCTGCGCGGGGGAAGAATCGTGCGGGAAGACGAAGGGACGAACTATGGTCAATTATTTCAAGCTGATCGTGCTTGGCCTCATTGCGCTGTTCGCAATGATCGCGGCCAACTACGCACGTGATGCGGCTTACCTGGCCCAGGCGATCATCATCATGCTGACTGCCGGGGGCCTCTTTCTCTGGACGCTGCGCAACACTGACGAACCCGTCGTCGTCAACCCGCAGCTGGAATACATGGACGGCGTCGTGCGCTACGGCGTCGTGGCGACGGCCTTCTGGGGCGTCGTGGGCTTCCTGGTGGGCACCGTCATCGCCTTCCAGCTCGCCTTCCCGGTGCTCAACTTCGAGTGGGCGCAGGGCTACATGAACTTCGGACGCCTGCGGCCGCTGCACACCTCGGCGGTGATCTTCGCCTTCGGTGGCAACGCCCTGATTTGCACGTCCTTCTATGTGGTGCAGCGCACCTCGGCCGCGCGCCTGTGGGGCGGCAACCTCGCCTGGTTCGTGTTCTGGGGCTACCAGCTGATGATCGTGCTCGCTGCGGTGGGCTACATCCTCGGCGCGACGCACGGCAAGGAATACGCCGAGCCCGAGTGGCTGGTCGACTGGTGGCTGACCATCGTCTGGCTCGCCTATCTCGCGGTCTTCGTCGGCACGATCGTGAAGCGCAAGGAGCCGCACATCTACGTGGCCAACTGGTTCTACCTCGCCTTCATCATCACCGTCGCGATGCTGCACGTGTTCAACAACATCGCCATCCCGGTGTCCTTCTTCGGCTCCAAGTCGGTGCAGGTCTTCTCGGGTGTGCAGGACGCCATGGTCCAGTGGTGGTACGGCCACAACGCCGTGGGCTTCTTCCTGACCGCGGGCTTCCTCGGCATGATGTACTACTTCATCCCGAAGCAGGCCGAGCGTCCGGTGTTCAGCTACAAGCTGTCGATCATCCACTTCTGGGCGCTGATCTTCATCTACATCTGGGCCGGTCCGCACCACCTGCACTACACCGCCCTGCCCGACTGGGCCTCGACCCTCGGCATGGTGTTCTCGATCATCCTGTGGATGCCCAGCTGGGGCGGCATGATCAACGGCCTGATGACGCTCTCGGGCGCCTGGGACAAGCTGCGCACCGACCCGGTGCTGCGGATGCTGGTGATCTCGGTCGGCTTCTACGGCATGTCCACCTTTGAAGGTCCGATGATGTCGATCCGCGCGGTGAACTCGCTTTCGCACTACACCGACTGGACCATCGGCCACGTGCACTCTGGTGCGCTCGGCTGGAACGGCATGATCACCTTCGGCGCGCTCTACTTCCTGACGCCCAAGCTGTGGAACCGTGAACGGCTCTACTCGCTCTCGCTGGTCAGCTGGCACTTCTGGCTCGCCACCATCGGCATCGTCTTCTACGCCGCCTCCATGTGGGTGTCGGGCATCATGGAAGGCCTGATGTGGCGCGAAGTCGACGCAAACGGGTTCCTCGTGAACTCCTTCGCCGACACGGTTGCCGCCAAGTTCCCGATGTACGTCGTGCGCGGTCTGGGCGGGGTGCTCTACATCTCCGGCGCGCTGATCATGTGCTACAACCTGTGGATGACGGTTCGCCGCGCCCCGGCCATCGAGGCCAAGGCTGCCGCCGCCCATGCCACGCCGGCCGAATAAGAAGGGGACCGGACATGGGAATTCTCAACAAACACGCGAAGCTGGAAAAGAACGTCACCCTTCTGGCCATCTGCGCCTTCTTCGTGGTGACCATCGGCGGGCTTGTGCAGATCGTGCCGCTCTTCTACCTCGAGAACACCATCGAGGACGTGGAGGGCATGCGCCCCTACACCCCGCTCGAGCTCGCCGGGCGCGAGATCTACCTGCGCGAGGGCTGCTACGTCTGCCACAGCCAGATGATCCGCCCCATGCGGGACGAGGTGGAGCGATACGGGCACTACTCGCTGGCCGCGGAGTCGCAGTACGATCACCCGTTCCAGTGGGGTTCCAAGCGGACCGGGCCTGACCTGGCCCGCGTGGGCGGCCGCTACTCGGACGAGTGGCACGTCGACCACCTGCGCGATCCGCAGTCGGTGGTGCCTGAATCGGTGATGCCCAAGTACGGCTTCCTCGAGGACACACGCATCGAGGGCGAGCACATCGAGGATCTGATGGCCACCAACCGGCTTGTCGGGGTGCCCTACACCGACGAGATGCTGGAAAACGCGCGGGCCGACTTCCGCGCGCAGGTGGACCCGTTCGGCGACATCGACGGTCTCTACGAACGCTACGGCGAGGAGAGCGTGAACGTCTCGAACTTCGACGGGCAGCCCGAGATCACCGAGGCCGACGCCTTGATCGCCTACCTGCAGATGCTCGGTACGCTGGTCGATTTCTCGACCTTCACGCCCGACGCCAGCCGCTGAGGAGTAACCGACATGGATACCTATTCCTTCCTGCGTCAACTCGCCGACAGCTGGGCGCTGCTGGGGATGTTCCTGTTCTTCGTGGGCGTGATCCTCTGGGCCTTCCGGCCCGGGTCGCGCGACACCCACCAGGACACGGCCAACATCATCTTCCGGCACGAGGACAGACCCGCTCCCGCCTCCGGCGAGACGGACGAGCGTTAAGGAGTCTCACGACATGAGCGACGACAAGAAACAGGACGATCTCGACTACGAGACGACCGGCCACGAGTGGGACGGGATCAAGGAGTACAACAAGCCGCTGCCTAAGTGGTGGCTCTGGACCTTCTACGCCACGATCATCTGGGGCATCGGCTATACCATCGCCTACCCCGCATGGCCGGGCATCAAGGAAGCGACGCCGGGGCTGCTGGGCTATTCCACCCGCGCCGAGATCGCCAAGGACCTCGAAGAGGCCGAGGCGGCCAACGCCGAGATCAACGAGCAGCTGGCCTCGGTCGAGCTGACCTCGATCACAGACGACCAGGAGCTGCTGACCTACGCCAACAACGCCGGCGGCGCGATCTTCCGCACCTGGTGCGCGCAGTGCCACGGCTCGGGCGCGGCGGGAGCCAAGGGCTATCCCAACCTGCTCGACGACAACTGGCTCTGGGGCGGCACGATGGAGGACATCCATTACACGGTCAGCCACGGCATCCGGAACGAGGTCGATCCCGATGCCCGCTGGTCGCAGATGCCCGCCTTCGGCGCCGACGAAATCCTCCCCGAGGAGGAGATCGACGCGGTGGTCAACTACGTGATGGATCTGTCCGGCCAGGAGCCGCGCGATCCCTCGCTGGTGGAAACCGGGGCCGAGGTCTTCGACATCAACTGCACCTCGTGCCACGGGCAGGACGGCACCGGCGACCGGATGCAGGGCGCGCCGAACCTGACCGACGCGATCTGGCTCTATGGCGGCGACTACGACACGCTGCACGAGACAGTGACCTATGCCCGCTTCGGCGTGATGCCCCCCATGGGCGGCGCCGAGCTGAGCGAGGCCGAGATCCGGGCCGTCACGACCTACGTGCACGGTCTTGGCGGCGGCGAAGCGCCGGAAATGGCCGAAGCCGAGTAAGCGCCTTCGAACGGGGGATGGAAGGGGTCGGGCGGAAACGCCCGGCCCCTTTTCGAGTGGCGGGCGGTTGTCCTCGCCAGGACGAAGGCCGACCGGCCATTGCAGTTTTTGGCAAAAGGTATGCGGATGGTGAGTTGCGAGGATCACTCCGCCTCTCGGTCGGGCGCCGCCCGTGGCGCAGCTTTCAGCGGCGCGGCATCACCGACTTTTCGCATTCGCAGCACCAACGATTGACCCAAATCAAGGCGCTTTGATTCACCCGGCAGTAGACCTGTGCACATGAGGCGGGCTTGCCCGTCTCAGGGTCCCCGGCCCTGCCGGGGATTGCGTCGGTGCCCCGTCCTGTTCGCGCGTTTCCCGGGGTACCGGCGCATCCCAACAAGGCCCGCCGAGCGGTGTTCGGCGGGCCTTCTGGTGTCCGGTCATTTCCGGCTCGGCAGGGCCATCCGGCGCTCTGCCGGGCGGTGCCGAACCCGCGGCAATCCCAGCATCGCATAGCGCGCGTGGTAGAGGATCGGGTCAATCATGACGCCCGCTCCGACGACCGGCGTGGTGGCGGAAGGGCAGGTCCTCTTCCAGCCAGCTCAGGCGGGGCAGGTCCCCGCGGTTGCGGATGACGTCGGCCCGGCGGGGCCGTTCGGTGCGGGTGGCAACGCTGAAGCTGCGGGCGAAGATATCGAACATGGCGCTTTCCTCTCGGGCTGATGTTTCCGATGCCCCGAACTTGACCTTTCGGCAGGTCGCATGCCACTCAGGAATCCTCACCATGTGAAAGGCAGGCTTACATATGGACTGGTCCACCCTGCCCCCGCTTTCCGCCCTCCGGGCCTTTTCCGCATACGCAACAAGCGGTTCCGTCAGCGCAGCCGGCGCGGCGCTCAATGTAAGTCACGCTGCGATCAGCCAGCAGATCCGCGCGCTGGAGGGCCACCTTGGCGTGACGCTGCTCGAACGCGGTGCGCGGCAGGCCACGCTGACCCCCGAGGGCGAGACGCTGGCTCGCACGCTGGGCGAGTCGTTCGGCGCGATTGCGGCGACGATCGAGGCGCTGACCGGTGCAGACGCGACGCGGCCCCTGCAGGTCTCGGCGACCCCGAGCTTCGTGGGGGGATGGCTCATGCCGCGGCTGGCGGCCTTCCGTGAGAAACACCCCGAGATCCACCTGATGATCGATCCCACCGCCATGGTGCAGAAGCTGGAGCCCGGCGGCATCGACGTGGCGCTGCGCTACGGCAACGGCAATTGGCCGGGGCTCGAGTCCGAACTGCTGATCGAGTCGCCCATCGCCATCGTCGCGGCCCCCGACCTCGTGACGGGGCGCGAGATCAATTCGCCCGCCGACCTTGCCGATTTCCACTGGCTGCAGGAGCTGGGCACCAACGAGGCGACCGAGTGGCTGGCGAGCCACGGCGCGGCGCAGCAGGCCGGGCGCGGGTTGATCGCCCTGCCCGGCAACCTGATGATCGAGGCGGCGCGGCAGGGCCAGGGGGCTGCCATCGCCGCGCGCGTGTTCGTCGAACACGACATCAAGGCTGGGCGGCTGCGGCTTCTCTTTGAGGACACGCGAAAGAAGGGCTATCATATCGTGACGCGGCCGGGCCCGCCGCGCCCGCCGCTCAAGGCATTCCTGCATTGGCTGCGACGTGAAGCCGCAAAAGCTGAATGACAGATTCAGATTTTGACGCAGATCAAGGCCGCTGCAAGGGTCGGCTGAGAGAAGAGCGTCGAGACGACTCATCGACGGAGCGATTCCGACCGTGGCAGACAGCAGCAATTCCCCGGCACCAGCCCTTTACGCGGGCCGCGAGCCGATCTTCCCGCGCCGCGTCAGTGGCAAGTTCCGCAACCTGAAATGGGTGCTGATGGCCCTCATGCTGGGGGTCTACTACATCCTGCCGTGGATCCGCTGGGATCGCGGGCCCGAGCTGCCCGACCAGGCGGTGCTGCTGGATCTTGCCAACCGTCGGTTCTTCTTCTTCTGGATCGAGATCTGGCCGCACGAATTCTATTTCGTCGCGGGGCTGCTGGTCATGGCGGGGCTGGGGCTGTTCCTCTTCACCTCGGCGCTGGGGCGCGTCTGGTGCGGCTATGCCTGCCCGCAGACGGTCTGGACCGACCTCTTCATCCTCGTCGAGCGCTGGATCGAGGGCGACCGCAACGCCCGCCTGCGCTTGCACCGCCAGAAGAAGCTGGATTTCCGCAAGGCACGTCTGCGCATGACCAAGTGGGTGGCCTGGTTCCTGATCGGGCTGGCCACGGGCGGCGCGTGGATCTTCTACTTTGCCGACGCGCCCACGCTGGCGCGGGACCTGGTGACGCTGAACGCGCACCCGGTGGCCTATACCACCATGCTGATCCTGACCTTCACGACCTTCTTCTTCGGCGGGTTCGCGCGGGAACAGATCTGCATCTATGCCTGCCCCTGGCCCCGCATCCAGGCGGCCATGATGGACGAAGAGACGCTGACCGTTGCCTACCGCGACTGGCGCGGCGAGCCGCGCGGCAAGCACCGCAAGTCCGCCGGCGCCGACCAGCTGGGCGACTGCATCGACTGCAACGCCTGCGTGAACGTCTGCCCCATGGGAATCGACATCCGCGATGGCCAGCAGATGGCCTGCATCACCTGCGCGCTCTGCATCGACGCCTGCGACGACGTGATGGCGAAGGTGGGCAAGCCGCGCGGGCTGATCGACTATATCGCGCTGTCGGACGAGACCCGCGAGCGCGCCGGCGCAACCCCGCGCCCGATCTGGAAACACGTCATGCGCCCGCGCGTCATGCTCTATACCGCGCTGTGGTCGCTGGTGGGCGTGGGGCTGCTGTTCGCGCTCTTCATCCGGCCCGAAATCGAGATGACCGTGGCCCCGGTGCGCAACCCCACCTACGTGACGCTCAGCGACGGCACGATCCGCAACACCTACGACGTGCGGCTGCTGAACAAGCACGGTGAGGACCGGCCGTTCCAGGTCACGCTGACAGGCCCCGATGCGCTGAGCGTCGAGCTCGAGAACGTGGCCGACACCACGGTGACCGTGCCCGCGAACGAGACCTACCTGCAGCGCGTCTACGTGCTGGCGCCGCCGAACTCGGCCCCGGCGCAGGACGAACGGACCGAGTTCCGCTTCTGGGTCGAGGACCTGACCAACGGCGACCGCGCCCACACCGACACCATCTTCAACGGAAGGGATGACTGATGGCCACTCAAACGACCGATGGCGGCCGCAAGCTGACGGGCTGGCACGCGCTGGGGATCTTCGTGGGCTGCTTTGCCGTCATCATCGGCGTGAACATCGCGCTGGCCTGGAACGCGGTGGCCACCTTCCCCGGGGTCGAGACGCACAATTCCTACATCGCGAGCCAGACCTTCGACGAGCGCCGCGCCGCGCAGGAGGCGCTGGGATGGGACGTGCACGCCCGCCACGAGGACGGGCTGCTGACCCTGTCGATCACGGGCGAGGACGGACGCCCGGTTCAGGCGGGCACGGTCGAGGCCACGCTGGGCCGGCCGACCCACGTGCTCGACGACAGCACGCCCGACTTCGCCTTCGACGGCCATGCCTACGTCGCGCGCCAAGAGCTTGCCCCGGGCAACTGGGATCTGTGGCTCGACATCACGGCGCTCGACGGGACCGAGTTCACGCAGCGCCTGCAAGTCGAGGTCCTGCACTGAGATGACCGCGATCATGCGCCCCCAGGCCTCGGCCTGCCCGGCCTGCGTCGCCGCCCCCGCGGCCGAGGCGCTGGCCGGATCCGCGTTGCACGAGGAGGACGCCCACGTCGTCCTGTCGCTGCCGACGATCCACTGCGCCGCCTGCATGAGCACCGTGGAGCGCGCCCTGGCAGACGTGCCCGGCGTGCATTCGGCACGGGTGAATCTCACCCGCAAGCGGGTCGCGGTGGAGGCCGATCCCGGCATCCGCGCCGAGGACCTGATCCCCGCGGTGGAAGCCGCGGGCTACGAGGCGCATGAGCTGGACACCGCGACGCTTCGGGCGACCGAGACCGACCGCGCGGGGCGCGATCTGCTGATGCGGCTGGCGGTGGCGGGCTTTGCCGCCATGAACGTCATGCTGCTGTCCATCGCCGTCTGGTCGGGGGCCGAGGGGCCGACGCGCGACATGTTCCACTGGATCTCGGCGGCCATCGTGCTGCCGGCGGTGGGCTTCTGCGCGCAGCCCTTCTTCCGCAACGCCTGGACCGCGCTGCGTGTCGGGCGGCTCAACATGGATGTGCCGATCTCGCTCGCCATCCTGTTGGCGGTGGCGACATCGCTTTGGGAAACGGCGCTGTCGGGCGAACACGCCTATTTCGACGCGGCGATCGCGCTGACCTTCTTCCTGCTGACGGGGCGCTACCTCGACCACCGCACGCGGTCAGCCGCGCGCTCGGCTGCCGAGGAGCTGGCCGCGCTCGAGGTGCCGCGGGCATGGCGCATCGGGGCTGCGGGCGAGGAACAGGTGTCGGTCACCGACCTTGCCGTTGGCGACCTGATCCGGGTGCGCCCCGGCGGGCGGATGCCGGTGGACGGGGTCATCGCCGAGGGCACATCGGAACTCGACCGCGCGCTGCTGACCGGGGAAACACTGCCGGTGCTGGCCGAACCCGGCCGCGCGGTGAGCGCGGGCGAGGTGAACCTCACCGGGCCGCTGACGGTGCGGGCGACCGCCGTGGGGCGCGATACCTCGCTGCACCGCATGGCCGATCTTGTCGCCGTGGCCGAGTCGGGCCGCTCGCGCTACACCTCGCTCGCCGACCGGGCGGCGAAGCTCTATGCGCCCGGCGTGCATATCCTCTCGGCGCTCGCCTTCCTCGGCTGGCTGATCTACTCGGGCGACCTGCGCGTGGCGCTGAACGTCGCCGCGGCCGTGCTCATCATCACCTGCCCCTGCGCTCTTGGCCTTGCCGTGCCCGCCGTCACCACCGCCGCGTCGGGGCGGCTGTTCCGGCACGGGCTGCTCATCAAGGACGCCACCGCGCTGGAACGGCTGGCCGAGATCGACACCGTGGTTTTCGACAAGACCGGCACGCTGACCGCCGGCACGCCTGAGCCCACCAACCTGCACGACTTGTCCGAGCGGGACCTGCGCGTGGCACTTGCGCTGGCGCAGGGGTCGTCGCACCCGCTGTCGGTGGCCCTGACGCAGGCGGCATCGCTCGCCCCTGCGCATGTCACCGACCTTTCGGAGGTGCCGGGCTACGGCACCGAGGGCACCTGGCAGGGCCGCCGCGTGCGCCTTGGCCGCGCGGCGTGGGTCGGGGCGGAGCCGGTGGAGGAAACCGCCGCCTACCTGTCGATCGAGGGCGGGACACCATGCGCCGTGACCTTCACCGACCGCCTGCGCGACGGTGCGGAAGAGGCCGTGCGGGGCCTACGCGAGGCCGGGCTGAAGGTCGTGCTGATCTCGGGCGACGCGCCCGCGCCGGTGGCAGCGCTGGCCCGCAGGCTCGACATCGACGACTGGCAGGCCGAGGCGCTGCCGCAGGATAAGGCCGCGCGCATCACGCAGATGGGCGAGAATGGCGCGCGGGTGCTCATGGTGGGCGACGGGCTGAACGACACCGCGGCGCTGGCCGCGGCGCATGCCTCGATCTCGCCCGCATCGGCGCTGGATGCGGCGCGCGTGGCCTCGGACATCGTGCTGCTGGGCCGCAGCCTTGCCCCGATCCCCGAGGCGCTGCGCACCGCGCGTAAGGCGCGCCGCCGCATCCGCGAGAACTTCTCGATCGCGTCGTGGTACAACGTCATCGCCGTGCCACTGGCCATCGCGGGGCTCTGTTCCCCGCTGATCGCGGCGCTGGCCATGTCCGCGAGTTCCGTTACCGTATCGCTGAACGCGCTGAGAGTGAGGTGATCCCTTGAATATCCTGGCCTATCTGATCCCGATCTCGCTGATACTGGGGGGCCTGGGACTGGTGTTCTTCGTCTTCACCGTCAGGTCGAACCAGTACGACGACCCCGAGGGCGACGCCCAGCGCATCCTGTCGGGCGAATACGACGACCACCCGAAGCAGGACTGAGCGTCAGAGCGGCAGCGCGGTGCTGTTGCAGACGGTGCGCAGCGCGAAGCTCGACTTCATCTGCGCGACGCCCGGCAGGCGGGTCAGGTACTGGCGGTGGATGCGAGCGAAATCCTCGGCATCCTCGGCCACGACCTTGAGGATGTAGTCTGCCGTCCCTGCCATCAGGTGGCATTCCAGCACGTCGGGCACCCGGGCGACCGCCTTTTCGAAGGCGTCGAGCACCTCGTTGGCCTGCGCGTTCAGCGTGATCTCGACATAGACAGTCGTGGCGAGCCCCATCTTGCGGGCGTCGAGAAGCGCCACATAGCCCGAGATCACGCCCGACTCCTCGAGCCGCTGCACCCGGCGGTGGCAGGCAGAGGCCGAGAGATTCACCTGTTCGCTCAGCTCGGCATTCGACAGCCGTCCCCTGCCCTGCAGCACCCGCAGAATCCGCCTGTCGGTCTCGTCCGGTTCCATCCGCGCAATTCCTTCCTGTCCGCGACGCATTTCTTCGAAGGATCTTCGATCACGACGCGTGTCGCACGACAAGGGCGCTCGCACATTGCGGGGGTTTTCTGGCAGGCTGTGCCTACAAATCAGGAGGAGGAACCCCATGAAGATCGGATGCCCCACGGAGATCAAGCCGCAGGAATTCCGGGTCGGCCTCACGCCCAACGCCGCGCGTGAGGCCGTGTCGCACGGGCACGAGGTCATCGTGCAGTCGGGCGCAGGGCGCGGCGCGGGCTTCGAGGATGCCGCCTACGAGGAGGCCGGCGCGCGCATGGTCGGCACCGCCGAGGAGGTCTTTTCCGAGGCCGGGATGATCGTGAAGGTGAAGGAGCCGCAGGCGGGCGAGCGCAAGATGCTGCGCGAGGGCCAGGTGCTGTTCACCTACCTGCACCTCGCCCCCGACCCCGACCAGACGCGCGACCTGATGGACAGCGGCGTGACCGCCATCGCCTACGAGACGGTGACCGACGAGCGCGGCGGGCTGCCTCTGCTGGCGCCCATGTCCGAAGTGGCTGGCCGTCTTGCGCCGCAGACCGGCGCCTGGGCCCTGCAGAAGGCCAACGGCGGGCGCGGTGTCCTGATGGGCGGCGTGCCGGGCGTGGGCCCGGCCAGGGTCGCAGTGATCGGCGGCGGCGTGGTGGGCACGCATGCGGCCCGGATCGCGGCGGGCATGGGGGCCGATGTCACGGTGCTCGACCGGTCCCTGCCCCGGCTGCGGCATCTCGACGAGGTCTATGCCGGTCAATTTTCCACCCGCTACGCCAGCGCCGGCAACACCGCCGAGCTGGTGGTCGAGGCCGATCTCGTGATCGGCGCGGTGCTGATCCCGGGGGCCGCGGCGCCGAAGCTCGTCAGCCGCGCGCAGCTGTCGGAGATGAAGCCCGGCGCGGTGCTGGTGGACGTGGCCATCGACCAGGGCGGCTGCTTCGAGACATCGAAGGCCACCACGCATGAGAACCCGATCTTCGAGGTCGACGGCATCGTGCACTACTGCGTGGCCAACATGCCCGGCGCCGTGCCGCGCAGCGCGACCATCGCGCTTGGCAATGCCACCATGCCCTACATGCTGGCGCTCGCAGACAAGGGCTGGCAGACGGCCTGCAGCGAGGATCCGCACCTGCTGGCGGGGCTGAACGTGCACGCGGGCAAGCTGACCAACTACGCGGTGGGCCGCGCGCTGGGGATCGACGTGACCTCGCCCGGCCTTGCGGTGAAGGGCTGACGGCCCCTCGCGCAGGCGCCTTGCGCCTGCGCACAAGCCCCGGGGGGTGTGCGGCGGCACCGCAGGGCCTAGCTTTGCGGCAACGCAGTCCCCCCGGAGGTTTTCCATGACGGCCATCGCCGACCACCCGATCTCGAAACGCTGGCCCGCGCAGCATCCCGAGCGCATCCAGCTCTATTCCTTTCCGACGCCCAACGGCGTGAAGGTCGCCATCGCGCTCGAGGAGATGGGCCTGCCCTACGAGGCGCATCTCGTGGCGCTTGGCGACGAGGACGTGAAGAGCCCCGAGTTCACCGCCCTCAACCCAAACGGCAAGATCCCCGCGATCATCGACCCAGACGGGCCGGACGGGGAGCCGCTGGAGCTCTTCGAGAGCGGCGCGATCCTCATCCACCTCGGCGACAAGACCGGCCAATTCATGGGGCGCAGTGCCACCGAGCGGGCGCATGTGATCCAGTGGCTGATGTTCCAGATGGGCGGCGTCGGGCCGATGTTCGGCCAGCTTGGCTTCTTCTGGAAGTTCGCGGGCAAGGACATCAAGGACCCGCGCCCGCGCGAACGCTACCTTGGCGAGGCGAGGCGCCTGCTCTCGGTTATCGAGGCGCAGCTCGAGACCCGCGACTGGATCGCGGGGCCCTATTCCGTCGCCGACATGGCGCTGGCGCCCTGGCTGAACGCGCTGGAGTTCTACGAGGCGAAGGAGGCCGTGGGCTGGGACGACTTCCCGCGCACCAAGGCCTACGTCGCGCGCTTCATGGCGCGCCCGGCGGTGCAGACAGGCATGAACATGCCGCCGCGCGAGGGCTGATCGTTTCCCGGGGGGGCTTTCCCTGCGGAAAGCCGCGATGGGGGCTCTGCCCCCGGCCCTGCGGGCCTCCCCCGAGGTATTTGGGGTGAGAAGGAGCGCCGGGCGCGCCCTAGCCCGGCAGCATGCCCTTCTGGACGTAGGTGAGGATCTGCACGACCTCCTCGGGGGTGCGGGCCACCGCAAGGGCAGCGGCGTCGACTTCCTTGAGGGCGTGGTCGTGCTCGGGCGGTTGCAGGACGATGAGCGACTTGCCCAGCGCCGCGGCGAAGCCCGCATCGAACGCCGCGTTCCACTGCTTGTACTTGTCGCCGAAGCGCACGACGACCACGTCGGCCTGCTCGATCCCCTTGCGGGTGCGGATGGCGTTCATCAGCGCGCCCTTGCGATCGTGCCAGAACTTGTCGTCCTCGGCCCCGAGGATGGCGACACCGCAGTCGTCGCTGGCGGCATGGTCGGTGACGGGGGCGTCGAAGGCGACGTCGAGACCGGCGGCGCCACTGGTGATGACCTCGCGCCAGTCGGTGTGGATTTCCCCGGAAAGGTAGACCTTGAGGGTCATGGCATGCTCCTGTCGTGGTGTCGTCATGGTCATAGGGTTCTTTGGGTGTGGGGACAAACGGGGGGATGTCATGACCGGACTGCTGGAGCCCTACAGGCCGCTGCACGTGTTGAAGCCGTTCGGCCCGGGGATCTGGATCGCGGACGGCGGCGTGATCTCCATGCGCTACGGGCCGACCGCGCTGCCCTTCACCACGCGCATGGTGGTGATCCGTCTGCCTGGCGGCGGGCTCTGGCTCTGGTCGCCGGTGGAGGCGGCGCCGGGGCTGGTGGCGGAGGTTTCGGCGCTTGGCGAGGTGGCGTACATCGTGTCGCCCAACGCGATCCACTACGCCCATATCCCCGCCTGGGCGGCGCTTTTCCCCGCGGCGCGGGTCTGGGCCTCGCCCGGGGTGCGGGAACGGGCCGCGTCGCAGGGGATCGAGGTGGACTTTACCGACGACCTCGGCGATGCCGCGCCGCCCGACTGGGCGGGCGCGATCGACCAGGTGGTTTTCCGCGGCTCGCAGCTCATCGAGGAGGTGGTCTTCTTTCACCGCGGGAGCCGGACCCTGGTGCTGGCCGATCTCATCGAGAACTTCGCGCCAGAGCGGGTGCGCTCGCCGCTGTTCCGCAGGCTTTTGCGGGTCTCGGGGGCGCTGGCGCCCCGGGGGCGGCTGCCGCTGGACCTGCGGCTGAGCTACCTAGGCCGGCACGCGCGGGCGCCTCGGGCGCTGGCGGTGATGAAGGCCTGGGCGCCGGAGCACATCGTGGTGGCGCACGGCGATTGCTTCGAAAGCGGCGGTGTCGCGGAACTGGAACGGGCGTTTGCCTGGGTTTGAGGTCGGCGGGGGCTCTGCCCCCGGCCCTGCGGGCCTCCCCCGGGATACTTGTGCCAAGAAGAATCGAGGGGTCAGGACGCCGGGCGGGCGAGATTGCGGGCCACGACGAGGAGCCCGCCCATGAGCAGCGCGGGCAGGATCAGCAGGCGGAAGAGGAAGACCGCGAGGATGGAGATCAGGCTCGCGATAAGTTCGTCCGCACGGGCGTAGATGCCGCCCGCGAGACTGCGGTAGCGGTCGAGATCGTCCCACATGCCACCGATGTCCGGCAGCCAGCCGTTGTCTGGGGCCTCGGGCACAAGGGCCGGATCGGCCTGCGCGGTGATCTCGGTGAGGATCGCGGCGTTCTGCGCCATGACGCTCGCCGTCATCAGCTCGGAGAGAAGCGCGGCCAGCAGGAAGGAGAGGGGCACGGCGAGGCCGAGAAAGGCCCCGTACCAGCCCAGCCGGCGTGCGACGCGCGCGCCCTGCCCGCCCCGCGCCGTGACCAGCCAGAGCGCCGCCGCGAGGGTGAGCATGGCGTAGCCCAGCGCGCTGGCCGGTCCCATGGCCACCGACAGCACGCCGGTGGCAACCATGACGAAGAAGACAAGGCCCGCGACGCGCTCCACCGTATCGTCGACGGGTTCGAGGGCCTTGGAGGGGTGCGCCGTGCCGGAGACGAGGAAAGTGCCACCGACCTCGATCTCCTGCGCGGTGGAGAGGAAGGCGTTGAGCGAGCGCAGGGTCAGGTAGACGCCCCCGGCCGAGGCCGCCACCGTGGTGGCATAGCGCTGCGCGCCGCCGGTCACCGGGTTGCGCTGGAAGAAAAGCGCCGCCAGCACCGAGAGCAGGAGCACTGCGATGATGGCGGCGCGGCGCATGTCAGCCGTCGGCCCGGAGCTTTTCGTTCTTCGGGTCGTAGGGGCTGTCCTCGGTCACGGTGGCGTCCCAGAGGCTGTCGAGCATCTTCACCTTGAGCTTGGTGCCCGCGACGGCGAGGTCGGGCGAGACGTAGCCCATGCCGATGGCCTTGCCGAAGGCCACCGAGTAGCCGCCCGAGGTGAGGCGGCCGACGCGGGTGCCGTCCTCGGTATAGAGCGCCTCGCGGCCCCAGGGATCGGCATCCTCGGGACCGTCGATGAGCACGGTCACGCATTTGCTGCGGATGCCGGTTTCCTCGAGCTTCGCCTTGCCGTGGAAGTCCTTGGAAAGATCCACGAAGCGCGGCAGGTCGGCCTCGAGCGGGGTGGCGTCGCGGCCAAGCTCGTGCCCGAAGGCGCGGTAGCTCTTCTCCTGGCGCAGCCAGTTCTGGGCGCGGCCGCCGACAAGCTTCAGCCCATGCTTTTCGCCCGCCTTCATCAGCAGGTCCCAGAGGTGGTTCTGCATCTCGATCGGGTGGTGAAGCTCCCAGCCGAGTTCCCCGGTATAGGCCACGCGGATGGCGCGCACCGGCACCATGCCGAGCTCGATGTCGCGGCAGGAAAGCCAGGGGAAACGCTTGTTGCCCAGCACGGTCTCGGGATCGGCGTCCTTGACGATCTCTTTCAGCACGTCGCGCGACTTCGGACCCGCGATCGCGAAGACGCCCCACTGGGTGGTCACGTCCTGGATCTCGATCCAGCCCATTTCGGCCTTCTTGTCGTCGGCGGCCTTGCGCAGGTAGTCGCCGTCATAGGCGGTCCAGGCCCCGGCGGAGATGAGGTAGTATTCATCCTCGGCCAGCCGCACGATGGTGTATTCGGTGCGCGTGGTGCCGTGGTCGGTCAGCGCGTAGGTCAGGTTGATGCGCCCGACCTTCGGCAGCTTGTTGCAGGTGAACCAGTCGAGGAAGGCGGTGGCGCCGGGGCCCTTGACCAGGTGCTTGGTGAAGGCGGTGGCGTCGATCAGGCCCGCGCCTTCGCGCACGGCCCTGGCCTCGTCCACCGCGTATTGCCACCAGCCGCCGCGGCGGAAGCTGCGCGCCTCGTGGTCGAAATCGGCGGGCGCGTCGAGCGGGCCGTAGTAGTTGGGCCGTTCCCAGCCGTTGACCGAGCCGAACTGCGCGCCCAGCGCCTTCTGGCGGTCGTAGGCGGGCGCCGTGCGCAGCGGGCGGGCGGCTTCGCGTTCCTCGTCGGGGTGGTGCAGGATGTAGACGTGCTCGTAGGCCTCCTCGTTCTTGCGGGCGGCGTATTCGGTCGTCATCCAGCTGCCGTAGCGCTTGGGATCGAGGCTGGCCATGTCGATCTCGGCCTCGCCCTCGACCATCATCTGGGCGAGGTAGTAGCCGGTGCCGCCGGCGGCGGTGATGCCGAAGGAGAAGCCCTCGGCCAGCCACATGTTGCGCAGGCCGGGCGCGGGGCCGACCAACGGGTTGCCGTCGGGCGTGTAGCAAATCGGGCCGTTGAAATCATCCTTGAGACCTACTTCCTCCGAGCTAGGAAGCCGGTGAATCATGGACATGTATTCTTCCTCGATCCGCTCGAGATCGAGCGGGAAGAGGTCGGCGCGGAAGCTGTCGGGCACGCCGTATTCGAAGCGCGCGGGGGCGTTACGTTCGTAGGGGCCGAGGATCCAGCCGCCGCGTTCCTCGCGGACGTACCACTTGGCGTCGGCGTCACGCAGCACCGGGTGCTCGGCGCCGCCGTTCTTGCGGTATTCCACCAGCGCCGGGTCAGGTTCGGTCACGATGAACTGGTGCTCGACCGGGATGGCGGGGATCTTGATGCCCAGGAGCTTTGCCGTGCGCTGCGCGTGGTTGCCGGTGGCGGTGACGACGTGTTCGGCGGTGATCGTGGTGGTTTCCTCGGAGGGGACGAGGTTGCCGCCCTTCTCGACCATCTTGGTCAGCGTCACCTTCCACTCGGAGCCGGTCCACTCGTAGCCGTCGACCTGCCACTTGCGCTCGATCGTGACGCCGCGCTGGCGGGCGCCCTTGGCCATGGCCATGGTGACATCGGCGGGGTTGATGTAGCCGTCGGTGGGGTGGAAGATCGCGCCTTCGAGCCCCTCGATGTTCACCAGCGGCCAGCGCTCCTTGATCTGCGCGGGCGTCATCCACTCGTAGGGGACGTCGCAGGTCTCGGCCGTGGTGGCATAGAGCCGGTACTCGTCCATCCGCTCCTTCGTCTGCGCCATGCGCAGGTTGCCCACGACCGAGAAGCCGGCGTTGAGCCCGGTCTCGGCCTCGAGGGTCTTGTAGAAGTCGACCGAGTACTTGTGGATGTGCGTTGTGGCGTAGCTCATGTTGAAGAGCGGCAGCAGGCCCGCGGCGTGCCAGGTGGAGCCCGAGGTCAGTTCGTCGCGTTCGAGCAGAACAACATCTTCCCAGCCGGCCTTGGCCAAGTGGTAGGCGATCGAGGTGCCGACGGCGCCGCCGCCGACCACCAGGGCTTTGACATGGGTTTTCATGACGCACTCCGCACGTTGGATATTTCCGGAGGGATAGCGGCTGGGCGCCGCGCGCATGCCGCGCGGCGCGACGCTCGCTGGCGTGAAACCGACATGGGGTAATGCGGAACGGGGGGCGTGCGGGTTTGACGCGGGGTCCGGACCCGAGCCACCCGCACCACGCACAGGCCCACGGCCCTGCGCAACGGCGCAATACCCGACCAGACCGGCGCCACGACCTCGTGTATCCTGCTGGCATTTCCGACGAGACATTTTCAGGAAGGGAGATTTCCCATGACCGAGACCCTCACCCTCGACGAGGCCGCCGACCTCATCCGCGATGCCTATGCCGATGCGCTCGGGGACCGGGTAGACACCTCGATCGACATCCGCGGCGTGCAGGCGCATTACCTGAAGGACGGCACGCTGATCATTCCGGGCACCAACGAGTTTTCGGACTGGTTCGACTTCAACCTGCAGTTCGGAGCCGAGTCGCCCGAGACGCACGGCTTCGAGGTCATGCCCGGCGACAGCGGATCGCTCTACCATGGCGGGTTTCTCGAACATGCGCAGGTGGTCTACACCTTCGCCAAGGGGCTGCGGCCGAAGTTCGTGGTGGGCCATTCGCTGGGCGCGGCCTCTGCACAGATCGTGGGCGCCTCGCTCGGTACGCCCACGGTAGCCTTCGCCTCGCCGAGGACGACCAAGACGGCGACCCGGCTGCGTGGCGAGGGCTGGGTGGTCAACGTCAACCGGACCGACGACACGGTGGCCCACGTCCCCCCGCCCTTCCTGGGGTTCCGGCATATGGGCAGCCTCTACTGGATGTCGCCCGAGGAGCCGAATGTCGGAGAGGATCACCGCATCGACAACTACAAGGACCTGCTGAAGCTCAAGCGGCACCGCGAACGCATCCCGCAGGCCTGGCCTGCCTGATCAAAGGGCGCCCGCGACCCGATCACGTTGAGGTGCTTTGCGAATTCACGCTGATTTGGCGGCGCATCCCCTTTCGCGTAATGGACCCGGGCCCTATAAGGGCAAGCGCCCGCGGCACTGGTGTCGCGGGCGCCGCAGCATATGGGAAACGGACGCGGATGCTTGGACTGGACAAACTCATGGGCCTGTTCTCCTCGGACATGGCCATCGACCTCGGGACGGCGAACACGCTCGTCTACGTCAAGGGCAAAGGGATTATCCTGTCCGAACCCTCCGTCGTCGCCTATCACGTGAAAGACGGAGTCAAGAAGGTGCTTGCCGTAGGCGAGGACGCCAAGCTGATGCTTGGACGGACCCCGGGCAGCATCGAGGCCATACGCCCCATGCGCGAAGGTGTCATCGCCGACTTCGACACGGCCGAGGCGATGATCAAGGAATTCATCCGCAAGGTGCACAAGCGGTCAACCTTCTCCAAGCCCAAGGTCATCGTCTGCGTGCCGCACGGCGCCACGCCCGTCGAAAAGCGCGCCATCCGCCAGTCGGTGCTGAGCGCGGGTGCCCGCAAGGCGGGCCTGATCGCGGAGCCGATCGCCGCCGCCATCGGCGCGGGCATGCCCATCACCGATCCGACCGGTAACATGGTCGTCGACATCGGTGGCGGCACCACCGAGGTGGCGGTCCTGTCGCTGGGCGACATCGTCTACGCACGCTCCGTGCGCGTCGGTGGTGACCGCATGGATGAGGCGATCATCAACTACCTGCGCCGCCAGCAGAACCTGCTCGTGGGCGACAGCACCGCGGAGCGCATCAAGACCTCGATCGGCACGGCGCGGATGCCCGACGACGGGCGCGGCAGTTCCATGCAGATCCGCGGGCGCGACCTGCTGAACGGTGTCCCGAAGGAGACCGAGATCAGCCAGGCGCAGGTCGCCGAGGCGCTGAGCGAGCCGGTCCAGTCGATCTGCGAGGCGGTGATGACCGCGCTCGAGGCGACGCCGCCGGATCTTGCCGCCGACATCGTCGACCGCGGCGTGATGCTGACCGGAGGCGGCGCGCTTCTGGGCGATCTCGACCTCGCCCTGCGCGAACAGACCGGTCTTGCCGTCTCGATCGCGGACGAGAGCCTCAACTGCGTGGCGCTCGGCACCGGCAAGGCGCTGGAATACGAAAAACAGCTGCGTCACGCCATCGACTACGACAGCTGACCCCCCGGTGCGCCCTTGCCATGGCAGGGGCAGACCGGCCAACCTACCAGAACCGACCCCCGCGTGAGGAGGCACCCGCTTGGCCCAGGACCGCGCGAGCCAGGACAATTATACCGGTCCGCTGAAGCGCCTGCTTCTGACGGTTCTCGTGATGTGCCTGCTCGGGCTGTTCCTGTTCTGGCGAATCGACAGCCCGCGCGTGGAACGGTTCCGGGCGCAGGTGGTCGACGCAGTGGTGCCGCAGATGGACTGGGCCATGGCTCCGGTCACCGCCACGGTGAACATCCTGCGCGATTTCCGCAGCTACCAGCAGATCTACGACCAGAACCAGGAACTGCGCCGCGAGCTGCGCCAGATGACGGCCTGGAAGGAAGCGGCCCTGCAGCTCGAACAGGAGAACGCCCGGCTGCGCGATCTCAACAACGTGCAACTCGACCCGCGGCTGACCTACATCACCGGCGTCGTGCTGGCCGACAGCGGATCGCCCTTCCGGCAGTCGGTGCTCATCAACGTGGGCGGCCGTGACGGCATCGTAGACGGCTGGGCCACCATGGACGGCATCGGCCTTGTCGGACGTATCTCGGGCGTCGGGCAGAACACCAGCCGGGTCATCCTGCTCACCGATGCCACCAGCCGCATCCCGGCGGTGATCCAGCCTTCGGGCCAGCGGGCCCTTGTGGTGGGCGACAACACCGGCGCGCCGCATATCGATTTCCTCGAGGATTCGGGGCAGGTCCGCCCCGGCGACCGCATCGTCACTTCGGGCGATGGCGAGGTCTTTCCGCCCGGCCTGCTGATCGGCCAGGTCGCCAAGGACGCGGGCGGGCGCCTGAGGGCGCGGCTGGCCGCGGACTACGAGCGGCTCGAGTTCCTTCGGGTGCTGCGCGACCATGGCGCGCGCCAGGTGGACCAGCCCAGCGCCCTCATCACCCCGGCGGAACTGCCCGACTCGGACCCCGAGGGCGCGACGAGCGGGGATTCGGACGCGAGCGCCGGAGATGGCTGACCCCCGCGCCGGACAGGTCTGGCTGATGCGCGTGAGCTATGTCGGGATCGCGCTGGTGGTGGTCTTCTTCCATCTCCTGCCCTTCGAGATGGAGCCGAGCCGCCTTGTGGCGCCCGATCTGCTGATCGCGGTCACCTTTTCCTGGGCGCTCAGGCGGCCGGACTTCCTGCCCGCCCTGCTTGTGGCCGGGGTCATGCTGCTGTGCGACCTGCTCCTGCAGCGCCCGCCGGGGCTCTGGGCGGCACTGGCGCTGATGGCTACCGAGTGGCTCAAGCGGCGCGACCGGCGCATCCGCGACAACACCTTCTTCGAGGAATGGCTGACGGTCGCCATCGTGCTGGCTGCCATAACCGTGATCTATCGCTTTGTGCTTGCCCTCTTGATCGTATCGCCCGGCACGCTTTACTTGGCGCTGATCCAGTACGTGGGCACTGTTCTGATCTACCCGCTTGTGGTGGCGGTCTCGCACGTCTTCCTGAACGTGCGCCACACCGCCCCCGGAGATTTCGACCCGATGGGACGTTCGCTATGAGACGCATACCGCGCGAAACGGCCGAAAGCTCCCGCCGCATCACCCGGCGGGGTCTCATCCTCGGTGGGGCGCAGCTAGGCTTTGCCGGGGCGCTCGCCCTGCGCATGCGCCAGCTCCAGGTCGACCAAGCCGACGAATTCCGCCTGCTGGCCGAGGAGAACCGGATCAACATCCGTCTGATCCCGCCGGCGCGCGGCCGTATCTTCGACCGCGAGGGCCGCGTGATCGCCGAGAACGCGCCCGCCTACCGCATCACCATGGTGCGCGAGGACGCGGACAACGTCGAAGAGGTCATCGCGCGGCTGTCGCAGCTGATCGAGCTGGACGAGGGCGAACTCAACCGGGCGCTGGCCGAGATGGACCGAAGCCCACCCTTCCTGCCGATCACCATTGCCGACCGCGTGAGCTGGGAGGCCGTGAGCCGCGTCGCCGTCAACGCCCCTGCCCTGCCCGGGGTGTCGCCCGAGGTGGGCCTCAGCCGCATCTACCCGAGCAAGGAACTCTTCGCGCATGTGGCGGGCTACGTGGGGCCTGTGTCGGATCGCGATCTGGCCGCCTACGAGGATCCGCCGCCGCTGCTGCGCATCCCGCGCTTCCAGATCGGCAAGGTCGGCATCGAGGCGAAGTATGAGCAGCAGCTGCGCGGCGAGGCCGGCGCCAAGCGCGTCGAGGTCAACGCCGTGGGCCGCGTCATGCGCGAGATCGACCGCCGCGAGGGCGAGGCCGGCAACGACCTACAGCTGACCATCGACGCGTCGCTGCAGGAGTACGTGCAGGCGCGCCTTGGCGAGGAATCCGCCTCGGTCGTGGTCATGGACCTCGAAAAGGGCGACCTGCTGGCCGTGGCTTCGGCGCCCTCCTACGATCCCAACAAGTTCGTGCGGGGCATCTCGGTCGCCGACTACGGCGAGCTGCGCGACAACAACCACCGGCCGCTTGCCTCCAAGACCGTGCAGGACGCCTACCCGCCCGGCTCGACCTTCAAGGTCGTCACCGCGCTTGCGGCGCTCGAGGCCGGCGTGGTCGGCCCCGAGGAAACCGTCTGGTGCCCCGGCTACCTCAAGGTCGGCACCCGGCAGTTCCGCTGCTGGAAACGCGGCGGGCACGGGCACCTGAACATGGAAGGCTCGCTTCGCGAAAGCTGCGACGTCTACTACTACGACCTCGCGCTCAAGGTCGGCATCGACAAGATCGCCGACATGGCGCGCAGGCTGGGGCTCGGCACGGCCTACGACATCGGCATGTCCGCCGTGACCCGCGGCCTTGTCCCCGACAAGGACTGGAAGCGCAGCGAGCGCGGCGAGGAATGGCGCATCGGCGACACGGTCAACGCTTCGATCGGCCAGGGCTACGTGCTGACCTCGCCGCTGCAGCTGGCGGTGATGACCGCCCGGGTGGCCACCGGGCGCAGCATCTCGCCCCGTCTGGTCAAGAGCCTCAACGGTGTCGAGACGCCCTCGCAGGGGGGCGAGGATCTGGGCATCAAGCCCGAACACCTGCGCCAGATCTGGAAGGGCATGTACGCGGTCAGTAACGACCGGCGCGGCACCGGCTATGGCTCGCGTGTGATCGGTGACGACATGCGCATCGCCGGCAAGAGCGGCACCGCGCAGGTGCTGAACCGCGTGGTGCGCAACGAGGACGTCGACTGGGAGGAACGCGACCACGCGCTCTTCATCACCTTCGCGCCCGCCGACAACCCCAGCATCGCCGTCTCGGTCGTGGTCGAACACGGCGGCGGCGGGTCCTCCGTCGCGGGGCCCATCGCGCGGGACGTGGCGCTGCAAGCGCTCTACGGCGGCGCGCCCCCCGTCGAGGTCTACCCGACCAAGGACCGCGACCGCATCTCGGCGCAGCAGGAACGGCTCGAACGCGAACGCCTCGAACGCGAAGCCGCACAGCGGACGCGCGCATGAGTTACCTCGAATATACCGTCAAGTCGGTCCCCTCGGGCTGGCGCAAGGTGCTCTACCTCAACTGGCCGCTGGTGCTGCTGCTGAGCGCGGTGGCCTGCGTCGGCTTCCTGATGCTCTACTCGGTGGCCGGCGGCACCTTTCAACCCTGGGCCGAGCCGCAGATGCGCCGCTACGTGCTGGGGCTCGCCGCCATGTTCATGGTGGCCATGGTGCCGATCTGGTTCTGGCGCAACATGGCGCTGCTGGCCTACCTCGGCACCTTCGCGCTGCTGATCTTCGTGGAGTTCTTTGGTTCCGTCGGCATGGGCGCGCAACGCTGGATCGACCTCGGCTTCATCCGGCTGCAGCCCTCCGAGCTCATGAAGATCGCCATGATCATGCTGCTGGCCGCCTATTACGACTGGCTGCCGCTGCGAAAAACCTCGCATCCCTTCTGGGTATTGGTGCCGGTTCTGATCATCCTCGCGCCCACCGCCTTCGTGCTGATCCAGCCCGACCTCGGGACCGCACTTCTGCTGGTCATGGCGGGCGGGCTGCTGATGTTCGTCGCGGGCGTGCACTGGGCCTATTTCGCCACCGTTATCGCGGCAGGTGTCGGCGGTATCTATACCGTCTTCCTCTCGCGCGGGACCGAATGGCAGCTGCTCAAGGACTACCAGTTCCGCCGCATCGACACCTTCCTCGATCCCTCCTCGGATCCGCTCGGGGCGGGCTACCACATCACACAGGCCAAGATCGCCATGGGCTCGGGCGGCTGG
The DNA here is from genome assembly GCF_003054175.1 of Allosediminivita pacifica. Lineage (GTDB taxonomy): Bacteria > Pseudomonadota > Alphaproteobacteria > Rhodobacterales > Rhodobacteraceae > Allosediminivita > Allosediminivita pacifica. The sequence continues at coordinate 275,204 of NZ_QBKN01000001.1, read as the reverse complement.
ACCGGCAAGGGCTTCATGCAAGGCACGCAATCACGGCTGAACTTCCTGCCCGAGAAGCACACCGACTTCATCTTCAACACGCTGGCCGAGGAATTCGGCTTCATCGGGGGCGTCTCGCTGTTGATCCTCTACGTGCTGGTGCTGCTCTTCTGCATCTTCTCGGCCCTGCAGAACCGCGACCGCTTCTCTTCGCTGCTGACGCTCGGGATCGGGCTGACCTTCTTCCTGTTCTTCGCGGTCAACATGTCCATGGTCATGGGGCTTGCCCCGGTGGTGGGCGTACCGCTGCCGCTGGTCAGCTACGGCGGCTCGGCCATGCTGGTGCTCATGGTGGCCTTCGGCCTCGTCCAGAGCGCCCACATCCACCGTCCCCGCTGAGGCGCAGCCGCGCGACATACAAACAGAGCGGTTCACTTGCGGGCCGCCCTGCGCTAGTCCGGTGGCAAAACAGAGACCGGAAGCCCCATGACCACCAACATCCTATTCGCCGCAAACTCCGAACGCTGGTCCGTCTACGAGCCGCACCTGCGCCACGCGCTGGACTCGCAGAAGATCGACTACACGCTCGGGACAGACATGCCCAAGGATCAGGTCGACTACATCATCTACGGGCCGGGCCTCAGCGAGATCGAGGATTTCTCTGCCTTTCCCCGCCTGCGGGCGGTGCTGAACCTCTGGGCCGGCGTCGAGAACATCGTGAAGAACCCCACCCTCACGGTGCCGCTCGCGCGAATGGTCGACGAGGAAGGCCTGACGCAGGGCATGGTCGAATGGGTCACCGGGCACACCCTGCGCCATCACCTCGGCATGGACGCCCACATCGTGAACCCCGATCACGAATGGAACCACGTGGCACCACCGTTGGCCGCTCAGCGCCCGGTGACCATCCTCGGTCTCGGCGAGCTCGGCATGGCCTGCGCGCGGTCCCTGCGCCAGCTGGGCTTTCCGGTGACAGGCTGGAGCCGCCGCCAGCGCAGCATCGCGGGCGTGACCTGCTATTCCGGCCCCGACCAGTTCCACCGCGCGCTCGACGGGGCGCAGATCGTCGTGCTGCTGCTCCCGCTGACGCCCGACACCGAGAACACGCTCGACGCCCATGCGATCGGGCGCCTGGCCCCCGGCGCGGTCGTGCTGAACCCGGGCCGCGGGCCTCTGATTGACGATGGCGCGCTGCTTGCCGCGCTCGACAGCGGGCGGCTTTCGCACGCCACGCTCGACACCTTCCGGATCGAACCGCTGCCCGCCGGGCATCCCTTCTGGGCGCATGACAAGGTCACGGTCACGCCGCACATCGCCTCCGAGACGCGACCGGCCAGCGCCTCCCGGGTGATCGCGGACAACATCCGCCGCGGCATTACGGGCAAACCGCTGCAGCATCTTGTGGACCGCGACGCGGGGTACTAATCCGCCCGCGACGTTAACAGGAGACGCCCATGTCCTTCGACCGCAGCCTCAAGATCGCGCCTTCGATCCTTGCCGCCGATTTCGCCGACTTCGGCCGCGAGGTGCGCGCGGTCGAGGACCAGGGCGCCGACTGGATCCACGTGGACGTCATGGACGGGCATTTCGTGCCGAACCTGACTTTCGGCCCGCCCATGGTATCGGCCCTGCGCAAGCACGTGACCACGGTGATGGACGTGCATCTGATGATCGCGCCCGTCGATCCCTACATCGAGGCCTTCGCCAAGGCCGGCGCCGACGTGATCACCGCCCATGCCGAGGCCGGTCCCCATCTGCACCGCACGCTTCAGGCGATCCGGGCGGCGGGCTGCAAGGCGGGCGTCGCGCTGAACCCCGCCACCCCGTCCAGCGCCGTGGCGCCGGTTCTGGACATGGTCGACCTCGTCTGCGTGATGACCGTGAACCCCGGCTTCGGCGGCCAGGGCTTCATCCATTCCATGGTCGACAAGGTGGCGGAACTGCGCGCCATGATCGGCGACCGCCCCGTGCACATCGAGATCGACGGCGGCATCACGCCCGAGACCGCGCCTGCGGTGGTCGCCGCCGGTGCCGACGTGCTTGTCGCGGGCTCTTCGGTCTTCAAGGGCGGCTCGGTCGAGGACCCGGCCCCCTACGGCGCGAACATGCAGGCGATCCGCCACTCGGTCGGCTAGGATGCCGCCTCGCCCGCCCGAGGGCATCCTCTGACGGATCGCCAGCCGGTCCGTGGTGTCACTGGTGGGTCACAGGGCCGTGGAAAAGGTCCCGATCAGCTTCGCAGGCGGACTTGATGAACTGCCAGACCGCATACTGCCCCGGGTAGCGGTGCAGGTCGGTGGTGGCCGAGATCCAGTAGGTCCGCTCGAAGCTGATCGACGGCATGACCTGCTCGAGTCCCCGCCCGTGGGCCACGTAGTGCGGCAGGATGGCGAGCCCAATGCCCGACCGGGCGGCCTCGAGCTGGGTCATTAGGGTGGTGCCGCGGAAGGCATAGGTCAGGTTGTCGCCAATCTCGCGGTGATAGGTCAGCGCGGACGAGAAGATCAGGTCCTCGACATATCCGATCCAGAGCTGCGACTGCAGACCGGCGCGGCTCTCGATGGGAGGACGCTGTTCGAGGTATCCCGGCGAGGCGTAGATCCCCAGCCGGTAGGGCACCAGCACCTGCTTGATGATGTTCTGGCCTTCGGGCTCTTCCATGTTCACACAAAGATCGGCCTCGCGCTGCGTGACACGGCTGAGCTTGGTCAGCGTGACCAGTTCCAGCTCGATGTCCCGCTGGCCGATCCAGGTCGCGAAGCGGGTGGCGAAATAAATGTTGCCGATTCCCTCGGTGACACCGACGCGCACGCAGGGCCGCACGGGAACCACCTCGCCGATGCCCGTACCGGCGGCGAGCTGAAGCTGTCGCTCGCATTCCTCAGCGTAGGGAAGGAATGCCTTCCCCTCCCGCGTCAGGCGAAAACCGTCGGTCCCCTGCGAGAAGAGTTGCTGCCCGATGGCGCGTTCCAACTCGGCGACGCGGTTCGAGACCGTCACATGGGTGCTGCCAAGCTCGCGCGCAGCGCCGGTCAGGCGCTGCCTGCGGGCCAGCGCCAGGAAGTATTTCACGTCATTCCAGTTCATGCGGTCGAGGTCCGGCGGCATGGCGGCACTCCTGCGGTCAGGTCTGACACCAGACTAACAGCCCTGCGCGCCTTGCTGTAACAGAACTTGGCCACGCCGGGACGCCTAGCCCGACATCAGATTGGGAAGGGCCATGCTGATCGCGGGGATGTAGGTGATCGCGAGAAGCGCCAGGATCATGATCGCGATGAAGGGCAGGCAGGCCCGGAAGATCGCCGGAAGCGACATCTTCGACACGGTCATGGCGACGAAGAGGTTCAGCCCCACCGGCGGCGTCAGCATCCCGACCGAGAAGTTGACCAGCGTGATCACCCCGAAATGGACGGGGTCGATGCCCACCTTGGCCGCGATCGGCTCGAGCAGCGGGGACAGCACGATGATGGCCGAGGCGCTGTCGAGAAAGAACCCGGTGACCAGCATGATCAGGTTGAAGAGCGCAGCAACGGCAAGCGAGTTGTCCGTCGTGGACAGCACCTGCCGGGACAGCTCGGCCGGCGTGCCGGTGAAGGCCAGCAACCACGAGAAGGCCGCAGCCCCGGCGGTGATGAGCAGCAGCGCCGCCGAGATCGTCCCCGAGGACTTCAGGATCTCGCCAAGCTCGGCCACACCGATCTTGCGGTAGATCACCGTACCGACGAACAGCCCGTACATGCAGGCCACCGCCGCCGACTCGGTGGGCGTGAAGACGCCCGAGTAGATCCCGCCCAGCAGCACCACCGGCAGGCCAAGCCCCCAGGCCGCGCGCCTGAAGGCCCGCAGGATCTGTCCGGCGGTCGGGAACGGCGCGCGGGGATAACCCTCCTTCAGCGCGAAGACGACGCAGGCGCCGATCAGCAGGCCGCCGATCAGTACGGCCGGCAGGATACCCGCCGCGAAGAGGCTGCCGACCGAGGTACCGGTGACGGCACCGTAGATGATGAGCGCGATGCTCGGCGGCACGATCGGCCCGAGCGTGCCTGCCGTGGTGATCAGGCCGATGGCGAAGGCCTTGGAATAGCCGGCCTCGACAAGGGCCGGGAACATGATGCTGCCGATGGCGATCACGGTGGCAGGACTCGACCCCGATATCGACCCGAAGAAGAGGCACGACAGAACCGTCGCGGCCGCGAGCCCGCCCGGCACCCAGCCGATCAGCGCCTCGGCGAAGTCGATCAGCCGCTGCGACAGGCCGCCGATCCGCATGAGCTCGGATGCGAGAATGAAGAACGGGATCGCCATGAGCGAGAAGTTGTTCATGCCCCAGAACATGCGCATCGGCATGATCACCGGATCGAGCATGCCGCCGGACGAGACCGCACCGGCCACCGACAGCGAAAGCGCGGCAAAGATCGGCAGGCCGAGCAGCAGGAGAAGCGCGAAGATGACGAGCAGGGCAGGAAGCATGTCGGCAGGCCTCGTGGTTGTACGTGGAAGGGCGGCGCAGCGGCCGGATCACATCAGCGTCGGCGTCTCTTCGCCCACCGGACGCGTGTCGCCACGCCAGCTCCGGCCGAATTCCAGGGCATAGCGAAAGGCCGTGGCGAGGCCCGCGAAGGGGATGATCGCGTAGACGTAGCCCATCGGGATTCTCAGCGCGGGCGAAAGCTGTCCCCGGCCGAACGTCGTGGCTGTCAGTTTCCAGCCGAGCCAGAGCAGCACCACGCCGAAGACGATCCCCAGCGCGCAGGACAGGATCCTGAACGGCCATGCGAAGCGCGACGGCAGAAAGGCCTCGAGCACGTCCACCGAGATGTGGCTCGCCCGCGGCAGCCCGTAGCTGATGCCGACGAAGCTCATCCAGATGATCGCGTAGAGCACCACTTCCTCGGCCCAGAAGAGCGGCGCGTTGAACACGTAGCGCAGGACCACCTGCGTGAAGGTCAGCGTGATGGCAACGGCCATGCAGACCACCATCATGGCGCCTTCGAACCTTTCGAGGCAGCGGTCGAGAAGTCGTATCATCGGTATTGCCTCCGTCGGTCGGACAAGCCGGGGCGGCGCGGATCCCGCGCCACCCCGCCGAAGGTCGTGTTACTGCTCCGGACCCGCGCCGGTGGCGTCGTAGATGGTCTGGATCAGTTCCGGCGTCACCACGTCGGCGAAGGCCTCGTGCACCGGGTAGCTGGCCTCGATGAAGGCCGAAAGCTCTTCATCGCTCAGCCGCTTGATCGCGATCTCGTCCCCGATGGCCTCGAGCTGCTCTGCCTCGTAGTCCACGGTCAGTTCGCGCGCGAGGTCACGGGCGTTGTCGAACGCCTCGGTCATGACCTCCTTCAGATCATCGGGAAGCTGGTTCCAAGCCTGCTCGTTCACCACCGCGGCGTAACCGTGGTAGGCATGGTTGGAGATCGTGATGTGGTCCTGCACCTCGTAGAAGCGCATCGAGACGATGTTGGCGATCGGGTTTTCCTGGCCATCGACCACACCGGACTGAAGCCCGTTGTAGACCTCGGCAAAGGCCATCGCGGTGGGGCTTGCGCCCCACTGGCGGTACTGCTCCAGGATCACCGGCGCCTGCATGGTCCGCATCTGGACCCCTTCGAGGTCCCCTGCGCTGGCCACCTCGCGCACGTTGTTGGTGATCTGGCGGAAGCCTGCGCCCCAGAAATTCACCCCGTGCATGCCATGCTGGTCGAGCGTGTCGAGGATCATGCGTCCGGCCTCGCCGTCGAGCACGGTCTCCATGGCCTCCTGACCCGGCATGATGAAGGGCAGGTCGAGCACCTGGAGCTTGGGCTCGAAGTTGCCCAGCGTCGCCGTGGGCGGAATCGCGATCTGCACGAGGTTCTGCTGAAGCTGCTCGATGATCTCGACATCGCCGCCAAGCTGACCCGCGGGCAGCACGTTGATGCGGATGCGTCCGTCGGATTGCTCGGCCACTTCCTCGGCAAAGCTGATCGCCGCCTGGCCGTTCGGCGTGTCTTCCATCAGCACGTGGGCGAAGGTGAAGGTGTAGTCCTGTGCCGCGGCGGGCATCGCGGCTGCGGCGGCCAGCAGACCTGCGGGCAGGATGGTTCTGAGCGTTTTCATGTCGTTGTCTCCACTGTTGGGTGTCGGTTCACACCGCAAGCGCCCCGCTGGGGCGGCTGCGCACTTCGGACAGGAATCGGTAGTTGGTCCGAGCTTCCAGGAGATCGTCACGCTTCAGCGTCGCGCGCAGGATCTCCTGCCCTGTCTGCCCGGCCTCGGCGAGAACGCCCGAGGCGGGAGAGGCGATCTGGCTGAGCCCCATGCGTTCCCATTCCCCCAGACCACCGCCAAGATCCTGCGTCCCGCAGCAGTTGGCCGAGAGCACGAATGCCTGGTTCTGGACGGCGGTGACAAAGGGCAGCTTGTGCCAGAGGTCGCGCTTGGTTTCCGGGTCTCCGACGCCGCCCCGCGCGCCACCCCGCCAGAAGGAGGAGGAAAAGACGATCATCTCGGCACCATCGAGGAAATGCTGCCGCGCGATCTCTGGGAATAGCGCGTCGTAGCAGATCACCGTGCCGACCCGGCCAAGCCCGCAGTCGAAGGCCTTCACCGCCGGGCCCGGCGTGTAATAGAGTTTCTCGACACCGGGAAAGTTCTGCTTTCGGCTCACGCCGACGACACCCTCGGGACCGATCAGCGCCGAGCTGTTGTAGACCACGCCGAACGTATCCGAGCGTTCGTTGAAGCCCACGACGGTATAGAGGTTGAGACGCCGCGCCGCGTCGCGGACCACCTCGATCTCGGGACTGTCCAGCGTGATCGAGGCCGTCTCCCAGAGATCGCGCATCCCGCCCGGACCGTGTCTGAAGAAGTTGGTGATGCCCACCTCTGGAAAGACCACCAGCTCGGCGCCCGATTTCGCCTCGTCGGCGAGCGTCGCAAGGATGAAGTCGATATTCGCCTGCCGCTCCTGCTTTTCCGCAGGTCGGTGTTGGACGACGCTGGCCTGAACCGCCTCGCGCATGAAGAAACTCCGCATCTGGGACGTCCTCGGACGCCGATTTCGGAGAATGCTAGCGAGCGTCGCCGCCGTATGTCAGCCGCAAGAGGCTTGCACGGGGTGTAAGGAAATTATCAGCCACGCCGCAAGTGGCTGAAAAAACAAACTGTGCGGGCAGGCCGGAGGCACCGGCTGCCGACCAACTCAGCCCGAGATGATATCGATAAAGGGCAGATTGCCCGCCGTCAGGCCCGCGTCCACCGGCAGGACGGTCCCTGTGACGCCGCTCGACAAAGATGAGGCCAGGAAGATCGCGGCATTCGCCACTTCCTCGGGGCGGACGAGCCGACCAAGCGGGTAAAGCCCGGTGACACGCCCGAATATCTCGGGCTGACGCGCCTTGCGCTCGTCCCAGGCGGCGGTGTGCACCGACCCGGGCGCCACGACGTTGGACCGGATGCCGAGGCGGCCCTCCTCGGTCGCCAGAGCCCGCGACCAGGCGATGAGCCCCGCCTTGGCCGCGGAATAGGCCGGGTTGCCGTAATGCGCGAGGCCATTGACCGAGGCGACAAAGACCGCTGCCGCCCCATCGGGCCGCCCGCGCATGGCTGGCAGCAGGGCGCGGCTGAAGACCGCCGCCCCGGTGAAGTTAAGTTGCATTTCCGCCTGGATCACTGCAGAATCTGTCTGCTCCATGAGGTCCGTCCGCGACCCGCCCGCGTTCGAGATCAGCACATCCACCGGCTTTTCGGCAATCCGCGCCGCCGCGGCCTCGCTCTCGGCCACGTCGGTGATGTCGAACTCGACCATCTCGTCGGCCTCGGGCGCAGAGCCCGCCCTGTCGCAGGCCACGACCGTGGCGCCTGCGGCGCGCAGCGCCTCCATCATGGCGCGCCCGATTCCGCCGCCGGCGCCGGTCAGGACCGCCCTCTTGCCTGTCAGTATCATGCCTGCGCCTCCTTCTCGACCGTCGCCTCGTCGAGCCCCAGCGGGTCCGCCACCTTGGGCCAGAAATCACGTCCCGCCTTGCGATAGTCGGTCAGGGCCGGCTTGGTCGGATAGGACGAGGGGCTGTCGACGTGGATGATCCGCGACGACACCGGGTCGAAGCCCGCGTGGAAGTGGTTGGTCGACTTGACCAGCAGGATCTCCTTGCCGGTGAAATCGACGCCCTGGTTGGAGAAGAGCGTCGGCTCGTAGGTCTGGGTCCGGCTCGAGATCAGGACGATGTCGATCTCGGTGCCGATGATGCGCACCGTGGCCGACCGTCCCAGCGAAACCCGGCTTGCGCGAAAGCTCTGGTGGCCTTCCTCGGAAAGGTGCCGCACCTCGATATCGGCGTCGATGGGCAGGCCCGCCTCGGCCCCGGCCTTGCCGCCGAAGCGCAGACGCAGATGCGCGCCCTGCCCCGCGGCATGGCAGAAGCTGACGGCGATCGGATCCCAGATCGCGCCAACGGCAACCCGCTCGACCTGCCGCGCGATCAGCGACCTGAGCACGAAGGTTCCGTCCCCTGCGCAGCCGCCGCCGGGATTGTCCCAGGTGTCAGCGATGGTCACGGGCTTCGACGGGTCGGCGGCGTAGGTTTCACGTGCAAGGTCGATGCCTTCCTCGTAGTCGAGGATCGCCATCGCCGTCTGGCCGCGCAGGGCATAAAGCTCCTCGCCCAGCCGTTGCGCCAGCGCCGCGCCTTCCTCGGGCGCGTTGTCGCTGACCACAAGGATGCGCGTGCCCATCTCGGGCACGTCGCCCGCCATGAATCCGTGGATGACCGAGCACGACAGGATGGCGCCCTGCCCTTCGAGCACCTTCATCCGGTCGACGAAGCCGCGCATGGGCTGCTGGCTGGTGGGATAGATCCCGATCATGCGGCAGTCGAATGTGGAAATCACCGGGGTGATCTCGCCCCGCAGCGTGCGCAGAGCAAGGTCCACCACGTGGGCGCCGCGTTCCTGGAAATCCGTATGCGGGAATTCGAGAAAGGCCGCCGCGATATCAAGTTGGGCCACGCGCTTTGCCGTCAGGTGGCTGTGCGGATCGAACTCCGCCGCCAGCACCACGTCCGGCCCGACGATGGCCCGGACCCGTTCCAGCAGGTCACCCTCGCAGTCGTCGTAGCCCTGCGCCACCATGGCGCCGTGCAGACCAAGCACCACGCCGTCCACCGGCAGCGCCGCGCGCAGCTGGTCGAGGATCTCGTCGCGCAGCTCCTCGAAGGTCTCCTGTTTGATGAGCCCCGCCGGTTCCGCCCAGGTCGAACTGCCTTCGATGACGGTAAAGCCCTCCTCTCGACCACGCCGCCGCAGGATCGGCACTGGCGAGGAACAGAGCGTGGGCGTTTCAGGGTGTTCGCCGGGGCCTGCGTAAAAGCCCGCCTCGAAGGCCGCGCGGTCGGTGGGCAGCGGCGAGAAGGTGTTGGTTTCTGTCGCCAGGGAAGCGGTAAATACCCTCACGCGGGTCTCCTTGCGTCTGGGCGTGCCTGTCCGGCCGCGGCTTGGGGATAGGGGCGCCGCATCAGGCGGCCCGCGGTTTCGGATCGCGCAGGGCCAGGATCGCGGCGCCGACCAGCCCCGGCTCCTCGCGGTGCTGCGCTTGCACCACGAGCGGGCTGGAGGGCTGGGCCAGCGTCAGCGGCCGGGTGGCATCGTCCAGTGCCGCGATCAGGGGGGCATCGCTGGCAAGCCCTCCGCCGGTAGCGACGACCGTGGCCCCGGTCATATTGACGACCATCGCCAGCGGTCCCGACAAGAGTTCGAGCCAGGCCGACACGGTCCGCGTCGCGCCCGTGTCGCCCGCGTGCCAGCCCGCGACGACCTCGGTCGATGGCAGATATTTACCCGCGATGTCGCGGTGCAGACGCTCGATCCCACGCGCGGAACATGTGGCGTCAAGGCAGCCCTTCAGGCCGCAGCCGCACTGGTAGAGCGGCAGGACCTGGTCGATGGACTCGAGCATCCGCCGCGCCACCGGCCCGTGGCCCCATTCCCCGGCATAGCCACTGCCGGTGCCGATCAGGCGCCCTTCCGAGACGAGCCCGCCGCCGATGCCCGTGCCGATGATCGCGCCGAAGACCACGTCATGCCCGCGCCCCGCGCCCACCACCGCCTCGGCGAGGGCAAAGCAGTCAGCGTCATTGGCCACCAGAACATCGAGGCCGAGAAGCCGCGACAGCTCGGGCGCCAGGCGGCGGCCGGTCAGGCAGGGGATGTTGGCCACATGGGCCTTGCCGCTGACGGGATCAACGACCCCCGCGATCGAGATCGCCAAACGCTCCGGCCGCGCGCCGGCCTCGGCGATAGCCTCGCGCAGGGTTTCGACAAAGGCTTCGAAATCACGCGTGGGCGTGGGCCTGCGCGAGAGTGGGCGCACGTCGTGGGCCGTGGTGGCGACGGCGCTTTTGACGCTGCTGCCGCCGATGTCGAAACAGATGATCACGATTGGGCCTCCAGCAAACCGCCGACCCAGGTCGACTTCAGTTCCAATGCGCCGTCGAGGACAAGGAAATCCGCCCGCGCGCCCGGCGTCAGACGCCCCCTGTCCGCAAGGCCCATGGCTTCGGACGGGTAGAGCGTGGCCATGCGGATCGCCTCGCCCAGAGGCAGGTCCAGCCGCTCCGTGCAATACCGAACCGCTTCAAGCAAGGATATATCCGCCCCCGCCAGCGTCCCGTCCTCGAGCGCAAGCCGCCCGCCCGCGCGGCGTATGGTGCGGCCGTTCAGGGTGAAGGCGTCCAGATCGGAGCCCGCCACCGCCATGGAATCGGAGACGAGGAAGATGTGCCCCGGGCCGCGCTTGGCCCGCAGCGCCACGCACATCGCCGTGTCGCTGACATGGTGCCCGTCCGCGATCAGCCCGTAGCTTACCGTACCGCTTTCGAGCGAGGCGCCGACGAGCCCCGGCGCGCGATGGGACATCTGGCTCATGGCGTTGAAGAGATGCGTGGTCATGCGTGCCCCGGCCGCCATGTAGACCTTGGCGATTTCGGCGTCGCAGTCGCTGTGGCCAAGCGACACCCGGACGCCACCGCGCACCAGCCGCGCAACCTGATCGAGCGCCACCGCTTCGGGCGCAAGCGTCACCAGCAGCGGGCCGCAGGTTTCCACCGCATCGAGGATGCAGGCGAGGTCGGCTTCCTCCATCGGGCGGACCAGGGCGGGGTCATGGGTGCCCGGGCGCGCAGGGTCGAGGTGCGGCCCTTCCAGGTGCACCCCGACAAGCCCGGCCTGCCCCGCAGCGCGGGCCTCGGCCACGGCGGCGATCGCGGCGTGCGTCACGTCGGGCCCGTCGGTGATCAGCGTCACGAGGATCGAGGTGGTCCCAAGGGAACGATGCGCGGCGCAGATCGAAGCGATTCCCCCAGCGTCGGGCCGGTTGTTGAACTGCACTCCGCCACCGCCGTTCACCTGCAGATCGACGAGGCCGGGAACGATCAGATCGACCTCCGGCGCGCCGCCGGGAATCAGGTCGGTGATCCTGCCATTCGCAAACGCCACCGCCACGTCGCGGTGCCATGTCTGTCCGTCGAAGACCCTGCGCGCCACCGGCGAAACCCCGGCCGTCATCCGCCCGTCGTCCTCGCTACCGGAGCCTGCCCATGGTTGAGGCATAAAATGAAAATGAATTTCATCATTACCGCTATCATCCGCACTTTCTTATTGACTGTCACGAATCTCGTCCACAGTCTACGAAAATAAATTACGTACTTACGAGACTTGCGCCACCGCCTCCGGGCAGCGACGCGAGCCTCAGAAACGGGAAACTGGTATGAAAGTCGGCATCGTCGGGCTCGGATATCGCCTGGGTTACCTGGGACAGGTCTTCACTCAAATTGACCCTGGGTTCGAAATCCGGGGCTACGTCGATCCGGCCCCCGCGGGCATGGACCTGCTGGTCGAAAAGGGCATCTCGGCGGGGACGCAATACAGCAGCGTCGAGGAGCTTCTGAAGACCGAGGACCTCGACCTGCTGATGGTCGGCTCGCCCAACGTGATGCACCTCGATCACATCCGTGCGGGCTTCGAGGCGGGCGTGAGGGTCTTTTCCGAGAAACCCGTCGTCACCACCCGCGAGGACAGCTTCGCCATGGCGGAGCTGCTGGCGAAATATGGTGTCGAGAACCTGCTGATCGGCCTCGTGCTGCGCTACGCCCCGCTCTACACCGATCTGCGCGCGGCGCAGGCGCGTGGCGAACTGGGCGAGGTGATCTCGATCGAGGCCTCCGAGCATATCCCGCCCTACCACGGCGCCTTCTTCATGCGCGACTGGCGTCGCTACGACCGCTACGCGGGCGGATTCATGCTCGAGAAATGCTGCCACGACATCGACCTCTACAACGGCGTGATCGGCGCGCGGCCCGAGCGGGTGAGCAGCTTCGGCGGGCGTCGGACCTTCGTGCCTGCGAACGATCCCCGAAACCGCGGGATCAACGACATGACGGTCTACAGCCGCAAGCCCTCGGGCTGGGAAGGCACCGACAAAGTTTTCGACAGCGATGCCGAGATCATCGACTACCAGGTGGCCATCGTCGAATACGAGAACGGCGCCGCGCTGAACTTCCACACCAATCTCAACGTGCCCGACGACTTCCGCCGCTTCGCGGTGATCGGTTCGCAGGGCATGGCCGAGGGTGACTTCGTGCGCGGGTTCCTCAACATCACGGACAGCCACACCGCCCGCCCGCTGGAGCGCAAGACCTACGAGGCCTCCGAGCTGTCGCACCACTACGGCGCGGACGAGAAGATGGCCCAGGGCGTCATCGACGCGGTCAGGACCGGCGCGAAACAGCCCGTCTCGGTGCTCGACGCGCTCGAGGCGGGGCTGCTGGCTATGGCGATGGACGAGGCCCGCGCCACCCGCAAGGTGGTCGAGATGGCCCGCACCTGGGATATGTACGACGAGGCCCTCAACAGGAAGGTCCCCGCCTGATGCCCGGACAGAGATCAGCCGTCCTCTTCGCCTGGATCCTGCTGGTCCCGGCGCTCATCTATGTTTGCGCCATCGTGGTCTACCCGCTGCTGCAGACCATCAACCTGTCGTTCACCGATGCCTCGCTGCGCCGGACCACCGATTACATCGGCTGGGAAAACTACGCGCGTATCTTCGATGCCGAGTTCGCCACCATCATCGGCCGCACCTTCCTGTGGACCTTCCTTTCGGTCGCGCTGAAGATGATCATCGGCACCTGCGGCGCGCTTCTGCTGAACGCCGCCCTGCCCGGCCGGTCGCTGTTCCGTCTGATGACCATGCCGCCCTGGATCGTGCCCATGGCCATCGGCATCTTCATGTGGGGCTGGATGTACAACGGCCAGTTCGGGATGATCTCGGGCCTGCTGCAGCGCTTCGGCATCGTCGACGGGCCCATCGCCTTCCTCGCCTACGGCAACACCGCCTTCTGGGCGACCATCGTCACCGACGTCTGGATCGGCGTGCCCATGGTCACGATGTACATGCTGGCCGCGGTGCAGACCGTCCCGCAGGACCTGCACGAGGCCGCCTGGACAGACGGCGCAAGCCGGCTCTACCGCATCCGCCGCATCACCCTCCCGATGATCTTGCCGGCGGCGATCACCATGTCGATGATCTCGCTGATCTCGACCTTCAACTCGTTCGATCCGATCTGGATCCTGACGCAGGGCGGCCCCTCGGGATCGACCACGACCATGATCATCGACACCTATTCCACCGCGCTCGGCTCCAAGCGGTTCGGCGAGGGCGCCGCCCGCGCGGTCGTGATCTGCCTGTTCCTGTCGGCCTTCGCCCTGCTCTACTTCCGCGCCGTCACCCAGCTGTCGAAGAGGATGTCGACATGATGAAGAAGAACGCGATGATCGACCGCTACCGCTGGTGGGAGGTGATCCTGATGTACATCGGCATCGCCATCTTCCTCTTCTTCATGCTGGCGCCCTTCATCGAGGGGTTCCTCGTCTCGCTGAAGCCGCTGGGATTGCTCTTCTCCACGCCGTACAAGTTCTTCCCCGAGAACGCCTCCTTCGACGCCTACTTCACCATGTGGGACAGCGTCCCCGAGTTCGGCCGCTACATCTTCAACTCCTTCTACATCTCGACCGTCATCACGATCATCGTGCTGCTGCTCGTGGTGCCCGCCTCGTATGCCTTTGCCCGCATCAACTTCGGCGGCGCCGGCCCGCTGCTGGGCGCCTTCCTGGCCGTGAACATGTTCTCGGGCGCAGTGCTGCTGATCCCGCTGTTCCGCCTGATGCGCGCCTACGGGATGCTCAACACCTACTGGTCGATGATCGTGCCGGGCGTCGCCTTCCTGATCCCCACGGCGATCTGGCTGCTTTCGGCCTACATGCGCCGCATCCCCAAGGAACTGGACGAGGCCGCCTACGTCGACGGCGCCGGGCATCTCTACATCCTGCGCCGGGTGATCCTGCCGCTGGCCATGCCAGGCATCACCGTGGTCGCCATCACGACCTTCATCGGCGCCTATGCCCAGCAGTTCATCTTCGCGCTGACCTTCAACTCCAAGACCGAATACATGCCGCTGCCCATCGGGCTTTACGCCTACTTCGGCCGGCAGGAGGTCATCTGGAACGAACTCATGGCGGCAAGCTTCGTCGGCATCGCCCCCGCCATGATCCTCATCTTCGCGCTGCAACGCTACCTCGTGGCCGGTCTGACCGCCGGCGCGATCAAGCAATAAGGCGCAAGACCAAGGGCGCCCCTGCGCGGGACGCCCCACAAAAGACCGCCCGCCCGGGGCACCAACAGGAGAGAGACATGACCAAGACACTTCTTCGCAGCGGCGCTGCGATCCTGGCCCTCAGTGCGGCCGCACCCGCCATGGCTCAGGAGATCAGCATGATCGTCTGTGGCGACGAGATGGACCCGATCCAGCAGAAATACATCGACCAGTGGGAATCCGAGAACGAGGGCTGGACCGTCGCCCCCGAGGTCGTCGGCTGGGGCCAGTGCCAGGACAAGGTGACCACCCTCGCCGTCGCCGGCACCCCCGTAGGCATCGCCTACGTGGGCTCGCGCACGCTCAAGGAATTCGCCGAGTTCGGCCTGATCGAGCCGATCCCGATGACCGAGAAGGAAAAGGCCTCCTACTATCCCAACGTGGTCGACACCGTGACCTACCAGGGCGAACAGTGGGGCGTTCCGGTCGCATTCTCGACTAAGGCCTTCTACTGGAACAAGGGCCTCTTCGAGGAAGCCGGCCTCGACCCCGAGACCCCGCCCACGACCTGGGAAGAAGTCATCGCCGACGCCAAGGCCGTGACCGAGAACACCGACAGCGCCGGCTTCGGCTTGGTCGCCAAGACCTTCGACAACACGGTGCACCAGTTCCTGCACTGGGTTTACACCAACAACGGCAAGGTTGTTGATGACGAGGGCAACATCGTCCTCGACAGCCCGCAGAACCTTGCCGCGCTGCAGGCCTACAAGGACCTCGTCCCCTACTCCGAGGAAGGCCCGACCGCCTACGAACAAAACGAGGTGCGCGCGATCTTCCTCGATGGCGGCGTCGCCATGATGCATGCCGCGGTCAGCACCGTGCAGCGGCTTGAAGACACCGACATCGACTGGGGCGTCGCCAACCTGCCGCTCGGGCCCGATGCCGAGGGCCCCGGCACGCTGCTCATCACCGACAGCCTCGCCGTCTTCTCGGGCTCGGGCTACGAGGACAAGGCCATGGACCTCGCCAAGTACATCACCGCGCCCGGCCCGCAGGAGGAATACGACCTCAGCTACGGCCTGACGCCGCTGCGCCCCTCGGACAACATCGATGCCCTCGTCGAGGAAAACCCCTACTGGAAGCCCTTCATCGACGGGATCGAGTACGGTGGCCCCGAGCCGCTGTTCACCGACTACCGCGGCTTCCAGAACATCATGATCGAGATGGTGCAGTCCGTCGTGACCGGCCAAGCCGAGCCCGCCGAAGCGCTGAGCAAGGCCGACGCCGCGCTCAAGGAACTCGACTGACCAAGGTCCCTCAGGGGATTCAGGGTCCGGACCAGATGGTCCGGACCGTTTCATAAGGAAAGGACACTGCCTTGGGACAGCTCGCCCTGAGAGGAGTGAAGAAACGCTTCAATCACCTCGAGGTCATCCACGGGATCGACCTCGAAATCCAGGACGGCGAATTCGTGGTGTTCGTCGGCCCCTCGGGCTGCGGCAAGTCCACGCTCCTGCGCATGATCTGCGGGCTCGAGGACATCTCGTCGGGCGAATGCACCATCAACGGCCAACGCGTGAACGACCTGCCACCGGTCAAGCGCGGCATCGCGATGGTCTTCCAGAGCTACGCGCTCTACCCGCACATGTCGGTCTTCGAGAACATCGCCTTCCCCCTGCGGGTCGAGAAGATGCCCGCCAAGGAGCTCAAGGAACGCGTCATGCGCGCGGCCAGTGTCCTGCAGCTCGAGAACCGGCTCGAACAGAAACCCGGCAATCTCTCGGGCGGCCAGCGCCAGCGGGTTGCCATCGGCCGCGCGATCGTCCGCGAACCCTCGATCTTCCTCTTCGATGAACCGCTCTCGAACCTCGACGCCGCACTGCGCTCCGAGATGCGGATCGAGCTCGCCGCGCTTCACCAGAAACTCAAGGCGACGATGATCTACGTCACCCACGACCAGGTCGAGGCCATGACCATGGCCGACCGCATCGTGGTGCTGGACGGCG
Organism: Allosediminivita pacifica; assembly: GCF_003054175.1. GTDB lineage: Bacteria > Pseudomonadota > Alphaproteobacteria > Rhodobacterales > Rhodobacteraceae > Allosediminivita > Allosediminivita pacifica. The sequence continues at coordinate 258,598 of NZ_QBKN01000001.1, read as the reverse complement.
GCCGCATCAGCCAGGTCGGCGCGCCGCTGGAGCTTTACCACAAGCCCGACAACCTCTTCGTCGCCGGCTTCATCGGCAACCCGCGCATGAACTTCATCCCCGCGACCTGCACCGCCGCCGGCGAGGGCGGCGTGACTGTCAAGCTGGTCACCGGCGGCGAGATCACCGTGCCCGTCGCGGCCCCTGCGGGCTTGGTCGGCGAGACGGTGACGCTGGGCGTCCGGCCCGAGCACCTGCACCAGGGCGCGGGCGACGTCGCGATCGAGGTCATCCCCAGCGTGGTCGAACGGCTCGGCGTGAACACCGTGGCCTATGCCGAACTCAAAGAGGTGGGCACCGTCTCGGCCCTGCTGCCCGGCGCCGCGCAGGTGGCACCCGCCGTGCCCGCCACGCTGTCCTTCAGCGGCGCGGACTGCCACCTCTTCGTGGCAGAGGGCAAGGCCCTGCCCCGCACGGTCGACACCTCGGCGCCCATGCCGGACGTGGCCACCGCATAAGAAAAGGCGCCGGGGCCTGCCCCGGCGCCTCCGACCCATTCCGACGAAGGCGAGCTACCAGACGGTGCCGCGTGCCTTCACGTCGAGCACCCGTGTCACCACGCCACCATCGTGAAAGACCATCCGGTCGAACAGGTTCGTGACCACGCAGGTGTGGTTCGGGATGATGCGCAGCTGCTCTCCGACCTGCGGTCCCTCGCCCTCCACGCCCGACAGATCGACGACGCCGTGTTCCTCGGACAGGCCGGTGATCCGCGCGCCCGGGTAGTCCGGGATCAGCCCATGATCGGGAAAACCCAGAAGATCCGAGGTCAGCGCCTTGGAGCCCGCGTCGATCACCGCGCGGTTCGCCGTCGGGCGTGACACGCAGGTGACGAGCACGTGCATCGCGCAGTCATCTTCGCTCGCATGGCCCGCCCGCACCATCGCCCGGTCGTTGTAGACATAGGTACCGGCCCGGTGCTCGGTGGCCGAGGGGATCTCTCCGGCGGCGAAGAAATCCGGCGTTCCGCCGACCGACACCGCCGGACAGCCAAGCCCGGCCTCCTCCAGCAGCGCCTTCGCTTTCGTCACGAACCCCTCGACCGCCGCGGCCCCGCCCGGCGCGGGATAGGTCATGAGGCCGCCGAAGGTCAGCCCCTCCGCGTCTGCAATTTCCCGTGCCAGATCTCTGGCAGCCTCGGGCGTCTGCACGCCGCAGCGCCCGCCGCCCGTGTCGCATTCGACCAAAACCCGCAGGGGTGCCGCAGCATCGAAGGTGGCCGCAAGCCCCGCGACGGTGGTCGCATTGTCGGCCGTCACCGCCAGCCGCGGCACGCGGGCCTGCAGCGCCTTCAGCCGTGCAAGCCGTGCCGCGCCGAGGATGTTGTAGGTGATCAGGATGTCCGCGATCCCCGCATCGGCAAAGACCTCGGCCTCGGTCACCTTCTGGCAGTTGATGCCCACCGCCCCTGCGGCGAGCTGGGTCAGCGCCACCTCGGGCAGCTTGTGCGTCTTGATATGCGGACGAAAGGCGCGCCCGAGTCCGTCCATATGGGCCTGCGCGAGCGCGATGTTGGCGGCCATGCGCGCCTCGTCGATAACCGGCATCGGCGTCAGCACTTCGGACAGTGGTGTGCCCGCTTCGGGCCAGATCCCCTCCATCTCAGTGCCCCGCATAGGGCAGGTAGCCGACGAAGCCCGCGATCTTCCAGCCATCGGGCGTCTCGCGGCAGGTGTAGAGCGTCTGCCACAGCATCCGGTCGGCCCCGCCATCGGCCCGTCTGATCGTGCCGTCGAACTTCTTGCGCACCAGCGCCACCGGGCCCTGAAGCTCGATCTCCTCGAGCTTTGTCGCGCGGAAAATACCGGCACGCTGATCCTCGGCGTATTCTGTCTTCTGCGCGTCCGCCGCCTGACGCAGCCACTCGTCCCGGTAGGCCTCAAGCGAGGCGAAGGACAGCGACCAGTTCTGCGGGTCGGGATCGAAATTGCCGTTCATGCCGATGAAGTTCTCGGCGATGAAATCCCCCGCGATCATCGGCCAGTCGGCGCCGATGAAGGCGTCGATGTCGCGCTGCACGAGCATCTCCCAGATGGCGTGGCGGGCCTCGTCCAAGGGATCGAAGGGGTTCTGCATGGGATCTCGCATCCGGGTGGCCTCTTTTTCTGCAATCATGCAAATTATTTTCTCTATTCACCAAAAATACTGGCCAATCCACGGGTCGCATGCAAGTGTGATCGGGAAAACAAGAAAATGATTTTCGGAAATGCGGGCCTGCGCCCCTTCCCGAACCCCGAAGACCCGTGAGAGGATGGGGCCATGGATATCTTCGCGACACTGATGCAGGAGGGGCTCAAGCTCTCCCAGTCGGAACAACGGCTCGCGGACATCGTCCAGGCGGACATCGACTTTGCCACCAATGCCTCGATCACCGACCTCGCCGCAAGGGCCGAGGTCTCGCCGCCGACGGTGACGCGCTTCTGCCGCAGGCTCGGCTGCAACTCCTTCTCCGACTTCAAGGTGAACCTGGCCAAGTCGAACTACGTGGGCTCGCGCTACCTGCGCCCCGAGGCCCGGACATCGACCCCATCCGAGGTGGCCGAGGACATCGTGACCAAGGCGCAGAAGGCGCTCTTCATGATGCACGAGGCGCTCGACATGGCAGCCATGGAAAAGGCCGCGGCGCTGCTGTCTGGGGCCGAGATGACCTATGCCTTCGGCTCGGGCGGCAATTCCTCGATGATCGTGGGTGAGTTGCAGAACCGCCTGTTCCGGCTCGGCTGCCGCATCACGACCTCGACCGACCACGGCATGCAGATGATGCTGGCCTCGGCCCTGAACCGCGAGGACCTAGTGATTGGCTCGTCCTTTTCGGGGCGCAACGCCGAGCTTGTCACCTCTTTCGAACTGGCCCGCGCCCAGGGCGCCACGACCATCGCACTGACGCAGTCCGGCTCGCCCGTGGCGCAGGCCGCCGACCTGGTGCTGGCCGTCGATCTTCCCGAGGGCGAGAACATCTTCCGCCCGACCTCCACCCGATACGCCATGCTCGCCGTGGTCGATATCCTTGCCAACCTTGTCGCCTACGCGGACCGCACGGCCACCGCCGCCACGCTGCGCCGCATCAAGGAAAGCCTGATCCGCCATCGCGACGGTGACGACAGCCAGCTCCTGGGCGACTGACCCGAAGGACCCCTTCCATGACCAAGACCCACCGGATCGCCGTCGGCGGCATCCACACCGAATGCTCGACCTACAACCCCGTCCTGATCCGCGAGGCCGATTTCGCGGTCATGCGCGGCGAGGCGCTGGCAGCGTCGGACTACTTCGGCTTCCTGCCCCGCGAGGATGTGCAGGTGCTGCCCCTTCTGCACGCCCGCGCCGTGCCCGGCGGCCCGGTGGAGCGCGAGACCTACGAGACGCTGAAGGCCGACTTGCTCTCGCGTCTCGAGGCCTCGTTGCCGGTCGACGGGGTCTACCTTGCCATGCATGGCGCCATGCACGTGGACGGCATGTGGGACGCCGAGGGCGACTGGATCAAGGCGGTGCGCGATCTGGTGGGCCCCGAGATGCCGATCGCTGTCAGCTACGACCTGCACGGCAACGTCAGCCAGCGCATCGTCGACCAGATCGACATGTTCGCCGCCTACCGCACCGCGCCGCATATCGACGTGGCCGAGACAATGACACGCGCCTGGGAAATGCTCCTGCGCTGCCTGCGAACGGGTGAAAAACCCTTCGTGACCTGGGCGAAGATCCCTGTCCTGATGCCCGGCGAACGCTCCTCGACCGAGGATGAACCGGCGAAATCGCTCTACGCCGCCCTGCCCGGTCACGACAAACGCCCCGGCATCTGGTCCGCCGACCAGATGGTCGGCTACGTCTGGGCGGACGAACCCCGCGGCACCGCCGCCGCGGTCGTGACCGCCACCGACGCAGCCGAGGCCGAGGCCGTCGCCCGCGATCTTGCCCGGGCCTACTGGGAGGCGCGCGGCGCCTTCGCCTTCGGCCCCGTGACAGGCACGCTGGACGAGATGCTCGACATGGCGGCAAGGGCCACCACCGCGCCGGTGATCCTCGCGGAAAGCGGCGACAATCCCACCGGCGGCGGGGTCGGAGACAACGGGCTTGTGCTGAAGGCGCTGATCGAGCGGGACTGGCAGGACGCTCTGATCGCCGGCATCACCGACCGCCCCGCGGTCGACGCCTGCTTTGCCGCAGGCGTCGGTGCCGAGCTCGACCTGAGCATCGGTGCCAGTCTCGATCCTTCCGGCGTCTCGGCCACGGCCCGCGTCTCGGTCCTTACGCTTGTGGAGGGCGACGGCGGTGCCTTTGCGCAGGCCGTAGTCCGCACCGGCGGCATCACCGTGGTGCTTGCCGCGCGCCGCCGTCCCTATCATAACTTCGCGGACTTCGAGCTTCTGGGCCTCAACCCGCGCGGCGTCGGCCTGCTGGTGGTCAAGTCGGGCTACCTGTCGCCCGACCTCGCGCCCATCGCAAACCCCAACCTCATGGCCCTGACCGAGGGCGTCGTGAACCAGGACATCCCGCAGCTGGCAAGCCTGCATCGCGCCCCCGGCATCTACCCTTGGGAGCCCGACGCGACCTTCACCCCGGCCCCGGTCCGCTCCGCGCGCGCCTGACGCGCCATGTTCGACCTGATCCGGAGCCTTCGCGCCTCGGCGGGCCTGCGCGCCTGCGCCATGGCGGTCTTCTGCTGCGGCATCGCCGCGGCCTCGACCGCGCCCTACAAGTCCGTCGTGGCGATACGCGAACTGGGGCTGAGCGACGGCGCCTTCTCGGCGCTGACGCTGAGCGCCGCCGTGGTCAACGTGCTGGCCTCGGTCTGGCTCGGCACGCTTGCCGACCGCGACTCGGGTTACCGGCGATTGCTCATGTGGCTCGCGGCGACCGGCATGGCGGGCTATTCCGCGATCTTCTTCTTTCCGAACGCGACGGTCTTTGTCCTCGCCCTGCTCGTGCCGGTCTCGGTCTTCGGCGGGCTCACCCCCATGCTCTTCGCCGCGGGGCGCGTCTTTTCCGAGGACCTGCCCACCGCCGACCGCATGGGCCTCTCCTCGGTGCTGCGCGGCATGGTCTCGGCCGCCTGGATCCTCGTGCCGGGGGTGCTCGGTTTTGCTCTCGCGGGCGCAGGCTCCATGCTGCCGGCCTTTGCCGTGGCGGCCTTGGCCGCAGGCGCTGCGCTGGTCATCATCGCCCTGCGCATGCCGCGGGGCGGCAGCGGCGATCCGGCCCGCCGTCCGCCGCGCGTGTCCCTGCCCGCGGCCTTCGGCCTGCTGATGCGCCCCGCGGTCACGCTGCGCGTTCTGGGCACCGCCGCCATCACCTCGGCGATCCATGTGCATGCCGCCGTCATGCCCCTGATCATGACGGGGCGCGCGGGCGGCACCACGGCGGATGTGGGCATCACGGTCGGCATCGTCGCGGGGATGGAGCTGGTCTTCCTGCTGGTCTGGGCGCAGGTCACCCGGCGCATCGCCACGGTCACGGTGCTCGCCGTCGCCATGGGGCTATACACCGGCTACCTCGGGGTGATCGCGCTGGCCACGGCACCCTGGATGATCATCGCCGGCGCCTTTCTCGGCGGGACAGCTGCCTCGGCGCTCATCACACTGCCACTCGGCTATCTGCAAGAGCTCATCTCCGACCGGCCCGGCCTCTCGGCCTCGCTGATCTCGCTGAACCTGTTCCTGGCGGGCGCCATCGCCGCCGGGCTTTTCGGCCTCGGGACGCATTTCGCCGGCTATTCCACCGTCGCGGTCATGGGCATCGTGACGGGGCTTGCCGGGGCGCTGGGACTGCTGATCATGGAACGCTTTCACCCCATCGCCCTGGCCGAGGACCCGACATGACCCGTACCTTGGAAATCTGTGTCGACAGCGCCGAGGGGCTAAAGGTCGCCATCGCGGGCGGTGCCGACCGGATCGAACTCTGTTCCGCACTGGCGCTCGGCGGGCTTACGCCGTCGGTGGGGTTGATGAGCCACGCGGCCCGCGCCCCGGTGCCCGTCCTCGCCATGATCCGGCCCCGCGCGGGCGGCTTCGACTGGAGCCGCGACGAGATCGCCATGATGGAGGCCGAAATCGCCGCGGCCGCGCAGGCCGGTCTGGCAGGCGTCGTCATCGGCGCCACGAGGACGACCGGGACGGGCACCTTGCTTGACGCACCCACGCTGGAACGGCTGGCGATCGCCGCAGGTGACATGGATATCACCCTGCACCGCTGCATCGACGTGGTGGACGATCCGCTGGCCGCGCTCGACCTTGCAGCGGACCTCGGCATACGCCGCGTGCTCAGTTCCGGTAGGGCCACTTCTGCCCCTGAGGGCACGGCACGGCTGGCCGAGATGATGCGCCACGCGGCCAGCCGGCTGACGGTGATGCCGGGCGCGGGGATCAATCCCGTCACCCTGCCCTGCCTGCTGTCGGCGCTCGACCCGGCCGAAGTACATGCCTCGGCCTCGAAACCCGATCCCGGCCCCGCAACCCTGACCCACCTCGGCTTTCACCCCGAGGGCGCCCGCCGCACCGATGCCGCGACGGTGGCCGAGTTGAAGCGGATCCTCTCGGCTCAGGCCGGGTGAACGTCGAGGTAGTAGTCCAGCAGCTCCAGTTCCGACGCCGCCGCGCGATCCAGCAGCACCGTCGCCTGACGGTGCATCTGAAGGATGCTGCCGGGCCAGCGGGCCGAGATCGGCCCCTCGATGACCTGCGCCACGGCGCGCGCCTTGGCTTCGCCGGTGGCCACCAGAAGCACCTCGCGGGCCCGCATGATCGTCCCGATCCCCATGGTGATCGCCAGCCGCGGCGGCTCTTCCCCCTCGGGGAAATAGCGGCTGTTGGCCTCGCGCGTCGACCGCTCCAGCGTCTTCAGCCGGGTGATCGAGGCAAGGCTCGAGGTCGGTTCGTTGAAACCGATATGCCCGTTCAGCCCAAGCCCCAGAAGCTGCAGGTCGATGTCGCCAGCCGCGGCGACGGCCGCCTCGTAGCGTTCCGCCTCGGCCGCAGGATCCTCGGCCTCGCCAAGCGGCAGATGCGCGGCACCCGGCGCGATGTCGATATGATCGAACAGCTTCTGCGCCATGTAGTGGCGGTAGGAACAGGGGTGGTCGCCAGCCAGTCCCACGTATTCATCGAGATTGAAGCTTGTCGCGCCGGCAAAGCTCGCCCGCCCGTCCCGATGCAGCGCGATCAACTGTTCATAGACCGCCTCCATCGTGCCGCCCGTCGCAAGCCCCAGCACCGAGGCGGGCTTTGCCGAAAGCTGCGATGCGATCTCCCCCGCCGCGCGGGCCGAGACCGCCTCCGCATCGTCGAGGATCAGGATCTTCACGCGATCAACCGTTCTGCGGACAGTAGGCGACCACGTCCATCTCGACCTTGGCATCGACCATCAGCGGCGATTCCACCGTCGAGCGGGCGGGCGGCGCGATGCTGAAGTGCTTCTTGAAGACCGCGTTGAAGGACGAGAAGTCCCGTGCGTCGTCCAGCCAGACCCCGACCTTCACCACATGTTCGAGCGTGCAGCCCGCCAGCGCCAGAACCTCCTTGAGGTTCTCGATCACCACCTCGGTCTGCGTGGCGATGTTGCCGTGCACGACCTCGCCGTCGCGCGTGGGCACCTGGCCCGAGACAAAGACGAAATCCCCGCCGCGCACGGCCTTGGAAAAGGGACGTTCCTGCCCGCCTGCCTGTGCTTCGGCGGCATCGAGACGGGTGATCCCGGGAATGGTCATGTTGCAGGCTCCACGAAATTGATTTTCTTTTTTGTGTCGTGAATACCTGCGATGAGCAAGAGATTCCTCGCCAAGTTGGCGGATTTATGAAACTGATTTACGAAAATCTCCCAAGAAGACGGACCAGATGCCAGACGCGACCAACCTGCCCTTCGCCCGGATCAGCCTGAAGTGGGGCATGATCGACGCCCCCGACCTCGACATCGCCGGCACCTTCGCCCTGCTCGCCGAGCTGGGCTTCGACGGGGTCGAGATCGACGCCCCGACCGACCTGCCGCTCGATGCCCTGACACGCGCCAGCGCCGACAGCGGCGTGGCCCTGCCCGGCGTCGTGAACGCGCGCCACTGGAGCCACCCGCTGACCTCCAACGACGCGGACACCCGCGCCGCGGGGCTGCGGGGCATGACCGAGGCGCTGGAGACCGCCAAGACCATCGGCGCGCAGACCGTCCTTCTGGTACCCGGCGCCGTGACCCCCGAGGTCAGCTATGCCACCGCCATGGACCGCGCCACCGCCGCGCTGGAGACCCTTCTGCCCGAGGCGGAACGCACCGGCGTGGCCATCGCGCTGGAGAACGTCTGGAACAACTTCCTGCTCAGCCCGCTCGAAGCGGCGGCGCTGCTCGACCGCTTCGATCACCCGCTGTTGGGCTGGTATCTCGACCTCGGCAACATCCTCAGGAACGGCTATCCGACCGACTGGATCGAGGCGCTCGGCCCCCGCATCATGCGCGTGGACATCAAGGAATACAGCCGCACCAGGATGGATGCCAAGGGCCCATGGAAGGGCTTCGACGTGGAACTTGGCGAGGGCGATTGCGACTGGGCCGCGATTAACGCCGCCCTGCGCGGCGTCGGCTACAGCGGCTGGGCCTCGGTCGAGGTGCCCGGCGGCGGGCGCGCGCGTCTTGCCGACATCCGCGCCCGCGTCGAAAGGCTACGCCGCCTCTGAGGCCAGCTCGGCCCGCACCTCGTCGAAGATGCGGATCACGTTCTTCAGCCCCGTTTCGCAGCCCATCAGCGTCGGCTCGTTGCCCTCGAACTCGAGCGAGACGTAGCCGTCGTAACCGGATTGCAGGATGCGCCGCACGATCGCGCGCGTCTCCACGTCGCCAAAGCCGAAAACCGTTCCCACGATATGCCGTCCGCCCAAGGTCTCGAGCCAGCCCGGCCCTGGGTAATGCTTGCGCACCAGGAAATCCTTCACGTGCATGTAGCTCGCGACGCCAAGGCAGTTGTTCACCGCGACGAAGGGGTCCTCGTCAACGCAGAGGAAATTGCCGATATCCAGCGTCATGCGGAAATGCGGGCTGTCCACCGCCTGAACGAGCCGGCGGCAGCGTTCGCTGCCATTCATGAGAAAGCCGTGGTTCTCGATGCTGGCCACCACGCCCCGCGCGGCTGCATGGTCTGCCACCTCGGCGCAGCCCTCCACGATCACCGGGAACAGCGCCTCGACCTGGGCATAGCTTTCGGGCCGCATGGACCACGGCACCACGTCGGTGCGCAGAAAGCCCACACCCATGTCGGCGCAGAGATCCACGTAGCGCTTGGCCCTGTCGATCTGCGCCCGGCGCGCGGCGCGGTCCTCGTCTATGAACGACGCCGGGATGCACATTCCTGACAGCGTGACGCCCGACTCTCGCGAAGCGGCCTCAAGCCGCTTGCGTGTCTCGGCGTCGCCGGACAGGTCGTAGTCCATCATGTCCTCGAGCCCCGGACCTACGGTCAGGGTCGCGAGTTCCATGTGGGTCCCGCCCGAGCCGGCGATCTGGTCGAAGACGCCCTCGATGCCGATGTCCCCTGCCTTCAGGAGCTTTTGAAAACTGTAGGAGCTGGTCCCGAATTCCATGCTGTAGCCCTCTTCTGTTGCCTTGCGCAAAGCTTGTGCGGCAGACCTCGGCACGATCCGCCGGAGGCCCCTGGCGCGAAAATATTTTACACATTGATGTTGACTTTGACGCTAGCAAGCGCCCCCATGCGGCGCAACACGAAAAGATTTTACACTCCGGAGTGCCGAGAATGATCACCCGATCCGCAGATGTCGTCATCGTGGGCAGCGGCCCAACAGGCTCGACCTACGCCCGGATCATCCGCCGCGACTGGCCCGAGGCCCGCATCCTGATGGTCGAGGCCGGGCCGAAGGCCACCGCCAGGACGGGCCAGCATTTCGACACGCTCTCGGACGCCGAACGCACCGCCGCCCGACTGATGGCGCAGGGTCCGCGGCGTGGCGAAACCTACGCGCCGATCACGCGCGAGGAATGGGAGGCCCGCAAGGCCGGCAAGCACGACCACTCGCTTCAGCGCCGTCCGGGGCTCTTCTTCGCCAACACCGACACCCCCGACGAAAAGGCCTTTGCCGGCTTCGCTGCGGCCTCGGTCGGCGGCATGGGCGTCCAGTGGACCTCCGGTTGCCCGCATCCCTCCAAGTCCGAACGCATCTCCTTCATCGATCCCGACGAGATGGAAGCTGCCCTGCAGCTTGCCGACAGCCTGCTTGGCGCCAACAAGCATCCCTTCCCCGGCGACAAGGGGTCGGAAGAGATGCGCGCGCGGCTTGGCGCAGTGTTCAACCCGGGCCGCCCAGAGGACCGCAAGGTCCAGCCCATGCCACTGGCCTACACGGTCACCGAGGATGGCGTGATCACCCACGGCACCGACCACATCCTTGGCGAGATGGTCGACGAGCCCGAGGACATGTTCCGCATCCTGCCTGACACCGCCTGCCGCCGCGTGCTGCACGAGGACGGCCGCGCCACGGGCGTCGAGCTTGTCAGCATGAACAGCGGCGAGACGTGGCAGGTCGAAGCCGGTACCGTCGTCGTCGCCGCCGACAGCCTGCACGGCCCGCAGCTGCTCTACGGATCGGGCATCCGTCCCGAGGCGCTGGGGCGCAACATCAACGACCATTTCCTGATCAACCGCTTCCTCGTAACCGACATCGAAGGGCCACTGACGTCGATGTCCTGGATTCCCCGCACCGATGACGCGGCTTTCCCCTTCTCGGTCACGATCCACGGCAACGACCCGGCGCTCTTCCCCTTCCCCGAAAAGATCGAAGGCACGCTGGTCGGCATGGGGCTTTTCGTGGCCGCCGATCCCCGCCCCGAAAACCGTATCGTCTTCGACGAGGATACCCCCGACTGGAAGGGCCTGCCCAGCTTCTCGATCCACGCGCCGATCAACGAGGTCGACGCCGAGCGCATCGAAAACGGCAAGGCCCTGGCCGAGAAGATCGCCCATACGCTGGGCGCCCCGGTCGACGGGTTCGCCACCACCCGCGTGCCCACCGGCAGCTCGCTGCACTATCAGGGCACGCTGCGCATGGGCGAGGTGGACGACGGCACCAGCGTCTGCGACCGTTTCAGCCGCGTTTGGGGCTTCGAAAACCTGCACGTGGCGGGCAACGGCGTGATTCCCACCGTCACCGCCACCAACCCCACCCCCTTCATCGTGGCACTGGCCAGCATCGGCGCCGCCAAGATCGCCGCCGAGCGCCGCACCGTGGCGCGCGCCACAGTCTGAGGCAAGGACCGCAAGATGACCGAACAGACCTTTTCCGTTCTCGTCGTGGGGCTCGGCCAGATGGGCCAGAGCCACGCCATGGCCTATCACGCGCACGCCGGCTTCGAGATCGTCGGCCTCGTCAATCGTTCGCAGCGCGAGTTGCCGTCGGGGCTGACCGTCTATCCGATGCTGCACGACTACAAGGCGGCGCTGGCCGAGCTGAAACCCGACGTGGTGTCGATCGCGACCCATACCGACACCCACGCCGACTACGCTGTCGCCGCGCTCGAGGCCGGGGCGCATGTGTTTGTCGAAAAGCCCCTCGCCGCCACCGTGGCCGACGCCCGCCGCGTGGTCGAGGCTGCCAAGGCCAACAATCGCAAGCTCGTCGTCGGCTACATCCTGCGGCACCACCCCTCGTGGCAGCGTCTTATTTCCGAATCGCGCGGCCTCGGCGGGCCCTACGCCTTCCGCATGAACCTCAACCAGCAGTCCAGCGGCGCCGCCTGGAAGATCCACCGCGAGATCCTCAAGACCACCTCCCCCATCGTCGACTGCGGCGTGCACTACGTCGACGTCATGTGCCAGATCACCGACGGCCGCCCGGTCGAGGTGCGTGGCATGGGCGTGCCCTTCGCCGATGGTCTGCCCGAGGGCATGTACAACTACGGCCAGTTCCAAGTGCTTTTCGACGACGGATCGGTCGGCTGGTACGAGGCGGGCTGGGGTCCGATGATTTCGGAAACCGCCTACTTCGTGAAGGACGTGATGTCGCCCAAGGGTGCCGTCTCCATCGTGATGGAGGAAACCACGGGTTCGGCCGACATCAACGCCCACACCCAGACCTCGAAGCTGCGCGTGCACCACGCCGAGACCGGCGACGACGGCGAACTGCTGCACGAGGACGACTGGCTGAGCATGGAGGGCGAACCCGACCACCAGGCGCTCTGCGATCTGGAGCAGGATTACCTCTACCGCGCCATCGTCGATGACACGGACCTCTCCCGCCACATGAGTGATGCGGTGGATTCGCTCAACATCTGCCTCGCCGCGGACGAGAGCATCCGCTCGGGCAAGACAGTCACGCTCTAGTCCCCTCCGCAATCGGGCGACGCTGCGTGACAGCAGCCTCAGCGCGCCGGTTGCCCATCCGGCACCCACGCATTTCGCCTATGCTACGCCGCGCGGCCTTGTCGCGCGGCGTTTCCGCATCTGCGAAAGGACCTCGCCGCAGCCGCAGGCTCCGCTGCATTGCGGCGAATTGACAGAGACATATTATTTCGCATAACAAGTCCGTGACGAAACAAGATTGTCGCCCTGACTCGGCCTTGATAGTGACGGAGACACCATGAGCGAAATCCCGATGCCCCCCCGCGACAAGCCCTGGCTGATCCGGACCTATGCCGGCCATTCGACCGCAGCGGCCTCCAACGCGCTCTACCGTGGCAACCTTGCCAAGGGGCAGACCGGGCTCTCGGTGGCCTTCGACCTGCCCACTCAGACCGGCTACGACAGCGATCATATCCTGGCCCGTGGCGAGGTCGGCAAGGTCGGCGTGCCGGTCTGCCACCTCGGCGACATGCGTACCCTGTTCGAGGATATCCCCCTCGACCAGATGAACACCTCGATGACGATCAACGCCACGGCCCCCTGGCTGCTGTCGCTTTATATCGCGGTGGCCGAGGAACAGGGCGCCGACATTTCCCAGTTGCAGGGCACCGTCCAGAACGACCTGATAAAGGAATACCTCAGCCGCGGCACCTATATCTGTCCGCCCAAACCTTCGCTCAGGATGATCGCCGACGTGGCCGAGTACTGCTACACCGAGGTTCCGAAATGGAACCCGATGAACGTCTGCTCCTATCACCTGCAAGAGGCGGGCGCGACGCCGGAACAGGAGCTTTCCTTTGCGCTCGCCACCGCGGTTGCCGTCCTCGACGAACTCAAACCCCGGGTCCCCGAACACGAATTCGAAGTCCTTGCCGGGCGCATTTCGTTTTTCGTGAATGCGGGCATTCGATTTGTCACAGAAATGTGCAAGATGCGTGCGTTTTCCGAGCTCTGGGATGAAATCCTTATGACGCGATATGGCGTCAACGATCCGAAATACCGGCGTTTCCGCTACGGCGTCCAGGTCAATTCCCTAGGATTGACCGAGCAGCAACCCGAAAACAATGTCTACCGCATCCTCATCGAAATGCTGGCCGTGACCCTTTCCAAGCGTGCCCGGGCCCGAGCCGTCCAGCTTCCCGCATGGAACGAGGCGCTTGGGCTCCCGCGTCCCTGGGATCAGCAATGGTCCATGCGGATGCAACAGATCCTGGCCTATGAAACCGACCTTCTCGAATTCGACGACCTCTTTGACGGAAATCCCGCGGTCGATGCGAAAGTCGAGGCGCTGAAGGACGGCGCCCGCGCCGAGCTTCGGAATATCGACAGCATGGGCGGGGCCATCGGCGCCATCGACTACATGAAAAGCCGCTTGGTCGAGGCCAATGCCGAACGCGTCCGCCGGATCGAGCACGACGAGATCACGGTGGTCGGCGTCAACCGCTGGACCGAAACCGAGCGCAGCCCACTGCTGGGCGAGGACGGCGGCATCATGGTCGTCGACGAGGGCGTCGAGCAGGACCAGATCGGCCGTCTGAATGCCTGGCGCGAGGCCCGCGACGACGCAGCCGTCGCCGCCGCCCTGGCCGAGCTGCGCGCAGCCGCCGGCGAAGGTCGCAACGTGATGCCCGCCTCCATCGCCTGCGCCAAGGCCGGCGTGACCACCGGCGAATGGGCCGGAGAGATGCGGGCCATCCACGGCGAATACCGCGCCCCCACGGGGGTCTCCACGGCCATGAGCAACATGACCGAGGGGCTCGAAGACCTGCGCCACGCGGTGGATGCGGTCTCGGACCGCCTCGGCCGCCGTCTGAGCTTCCTGATCGGCAAGCCCGGGCTCGACGGCCATTCCAACGGCGCCGAGCAGATCGCTTTCCGCGCGCGCGACTGCGGCATGGAGATCGACTACGAGGGCATCCGCCTCACCCCCGCACAGCTGGTCGAGGCCGCCGCCGCCAAGGAACACCACGTGATAGGGCTCTCGATCCTGTCGGGCAGCCATATCCCTCTTGTCGAGGATGTGATGACCCGCCTGCGCGAGGCGGGCCTCGGCCATGTGCCCGTGATCGTCGGCGGGATCATCCCCGACGAAGACGCAGGCCGCCTCCGCGCCATGGGCGTCTCGCGCGTCTATACTCCAAAGGATTTCGAGCTGAATAGGATAATGCACGACATTGTCACGCTTGTTGATCCCAAATCCGTGGCCGCCGAATAGGATTTATTAACCCTTTTCGGGAATCTCCTTCACGTGCACCCTCAATTCAGGTGCGCGAATTCTTGCCTTGCGCCCGGAACAGACACAAATGACACAGTTCCATGTCTTGTGGCTTCGTGTCATTTTTATATAGCAGGCAAGAAAAGGAGAAGCGCATGAATTACGATCTCGAAAACATGACCCGCGACGAACTGGAAGCGCTCATCAAGGATGCGCAGAAAGCTCTGAAAACCGTGGACGCCCGCCGCCGCTCCGAAGCGAAACGCGCTGCGGAACAAGCCGCAAAGGAATACGGCTTTTCGCTCGACGAAATACTCACCGCCGGCCCCAAAGGCTCCAAGGGCTCGCCGAAATACGCAAACCCTCAGGACCCCACCCAGACCTGGACTGGCCGCGGCCGCAAGCCCAACTGGGTGATCGAAGCGCTCGACGAGGGCAAGTCGCTCGAACAACTGGCCATCTGAAATGACGGTCCATATCGGCGCCGAACCCGGCTCCATCGCAGAAACGGTGCTCATGCCCGGAGATCCGCTCCGGGCAAAATGGGCGGCAGAAACATTCCTCGACGATCCGGTCTGCGTGAACCAGGTACGCGGAATGCTGGGTTTCACCGGTACGTGGAAAGGCAACCGCGTCACGATTCACGGTTCGGGCATGGGCATGCCCAGCCTGTCGATCTACGCCAACGAGCTGATCCGCGATTTCGGGGCAAAGACACTGGTCCGTATCGGGTCCTGCGGGGCGATGCAGGATCACGTGAAGCTGCGTGACGTCATCATCGCCATGACGGCGTCGAGCTATTCGACCCCCTCGGCCAGCTTCTTCCGCGACCTCAGCTACGCGCCTTGCGCGGACTGGAGCCTGCTGCGCGCCGCCGCCGCGGCCGCCGAGGCCAAGGGCTCGACCACCCATGTGGGCGGGATCTACTCGGCCGACGTCTTCTACGACGAACGCCCCGACCTCGATGAGCAGATGACCCGCCACGGCGTCCTCGCGGTCGAGATGGAGGCTGCCGAGCTCTACACTGTCGCGGCCCGCCTCGGCGCCCGAGCGCTGGCGGTGCTCACCGTCTCGGACCACCTGCGCACGCACGAGGCTCTGCCTTCGAGCGATCGCGAGCGCAGCTTCGGCGAGATGGTCGAGATCGCCCTCGAAGCCGCCTTTTCCTGACAGCCGGATGCGGCGGGCCTAGCGCCCGCCCGTCCCGTGACTGCGGTCGTAGCCGTTCACCGGCGGCGACCGCCAGTCGCCCAGCGCGCCCTCTTCCGGTTTCAGCACCTCGACGTTCAGCGGATGGCACGCCGCCGTGTCCGAACTGTGCTCGGCGCTGCAATCCCCGCCCGGACAGGCGCTGAGCGCGCCCAGCAGGTCGATCTCGGCAAAGAACGTCAGCGCATCGCCGGGCCGCACCGGGCTCGCCTTCATGAAATACTGCCCCGTGTCGCGGGTGAAGCCCGTGCACATGAAGACGTTGAGCACGTCATGCACATGGCGTTCGGCTTCCTCCACCGTCAAACCCCGCGACTCGGACAGCGCCCGGATCAGGTTGGAATGGCAGCAGTGATGATACTGAGTCCCCGCCAGCAGGTTGCCGGTGTAGGGATCGCAGCGCGTCCCGATCACGTCATGCACGGACCCGCCAAAGTCGTCGATGCCGTACCAGTGCAGGTCGTCCTCGACGATCGTCGCCATGGGTCGCAGCGCCGGGAAGGACGACCAGAGCCGTTCGCCCGTGGTCACATGGGTGCCGTGCAGCGCGCGGGTCTTGCCGGAATAGAACCGCTCGGACAGGTCCACGGCGTTCCACAGGTTGAGATCGCCCACCTGCGGCCCCTCGCTGCTCACGATGCGGAAGAAATGCCCGGCGGGCACCTCGAAGGCGCAGGCCTCTCGCGGCGGCGCAACATGTGTCGCCACCACCTCGGCCCCCACCAGCGCGGCGCGGTAGAGCGGCAGGTCCGGTTGCGGCAGCGTCTCGGTCGGGTAACAGATCACCGGCGGCACGGCACGGCGGGCGGCGGCGTCCTCGGGCGTCGTCTTCATGGGGAACCTCCTGTCGCGAAACGGCCGAGGTATCCCCGCCCCCCGGGGCTTTGGCAAGGGGCGTCGGACGCCTAGCCCCGCCCCTTGCGATAACGGAAGACCCCGGTGCCGGCCGCAATCAGCTCGCCGGTCTCGTCCTTCAGGGTGCCTTCGGCGAAATAGGTGCTGCGCCCGCCACCGGTCCGCCGCCCCTCGGCGATCAGCAGCGTGCCCCTGGGCCGCGACAGGAACATCACGTTGAGCGACAGCGTCATGGCAAAGACCTGCCGCTCCGGATCGCCCGTGTAGCAGCCCGCGTGCCCCATGGAGGTGTCGAGAAGGCTGGAATGCACCCCGCCGTGCGGCACGCCATGCCGGTTCATCAGGTGCGGCGCGATGGGCAGCTCGAAGCGCGCGTAATCCTCGGACCAGTCCGTCATGCGCGACCCGATATGCTGCCCGAAGGCCGTCGCCTCCTCGATCACCTTGCCACCGTCACTCATCCTCGTTCCTTTCGCCTTCGCTTTCCCCCACGAGGTAGACCCGCACGATCCACTGCGCCACCAGCGCCGGGCGATTCGCGCCCTCGATCTCGACCGTCACGTCCCAGTGCACGTCGATCCAGCCCTCCCCCTCCTCGACCTCGGCCACGAGGAAGACCGCCCGCAGCCGCGCCCCCACCGGCACCGGCGCGACGAAGCGGATGTGGTCGAAACCGTAGTTCACCCTCTGCGCCGCCTCCGGAAACACCCCGACAAGCGCGCTGTCCGACATGGGCGCCAACAACGACAGCGTCAGGAAGCCATGCGCGATGGCGCCCCCGAAAGGCGTCTCGGCCGCCCGCTCAGGATCGAGGTGGATGAACTGCCAGTCCTCGGTGGTGTCGGCGAAGCCGCGCACGCGGTCGGCGCCCACCGCCACCCAGTCCGAGACCCTCCGGTCCAGAGAGGCCAGGCTTTCAGCCAGCATCCGGCAGCCTGTGCTCGGCAAACCGCTTGCGCAGGCTCAGCTTCGATACCTTCCCCGTCGCCGTCATCGGCAGGTCCTCCACCACGACCATGTCGTCGGGCAACTGCCATTTCGCCACGTGTTCCAGCATCATCTCGTGCACCTCCGAAAGCTTCGGCGGATCGCCCGCATCAGCCGGGACCACCACCAGCAGCGGCCGTTCCTCCCACTTGGGGTGGGCGACCGCGATCACCGCGCAGTTGGCCACCTTGGGATGCGCCATGGCGATGTTCTCGAGGTCGATGGAGCTGATCCACTCGCCCCCCGACTTGATGAGATCCTTTGTCCGGTCCTGGATCTGCAGGAACCCCTCGGGGTCGATCGTGGCGACATCGCCGGTCCCGAACCACCCCTCGGCGTCGAAAGCCGCCTCCGTCGCCGCTTCGTTGTTATAGTAGCCCGAAATCACGGCATTTCCGCGCACGAAAAGCTCGCCCGCCGCCTTGCCGTCATGCGGCAGCCGCGCGCCGTCCTCGCCCAGGATCTTGAGATCCACGCCGAAGACGCGCCGCCCCTGCTTGCCCTTCTTCTCGAGCTTCTCGGTGTCCGAAAGCCCCTGCATCGACACCGGCAGCTGCGCATGGGTGCCCACGGGCGACATCTCGGTCATGCCCCAGGCGTGGCAGACATCCACCCCCTGCCCCTCGAAAAAGCCGATCATGGACTTCGACGCAGCCGAGCCGCCGATCACCAGCTGGTCGAGATCCGCAGGCGCGCGCCCGCGCTTTTCCACCTCGGCCCGCAGGCCCAGCCAGACGGTGGGCACGCCCCAGCTTGCCGTGACCTTCTCGCGCTCCATCAGGTCGAACAGCGACGCCCCGTCGAGCCCGTGCCCCGGCATGATGAGAGAGGCGCCCACCATGGGCGCGGCATAGGGCAGCCCCCAGGAATTGACGTGGAACATCGGCACGACCGGCAGGATGCGCGCCCCCTCGCGCAGGCTGCGCGCCACGGTGATCGCGATGTAGAAGGCATGCAGCACCGTCGAGCGATGCGAATAGAGCGCCCCCTTCGGGTGCCCCGTGGTGCCCGACGTGTAGCAAAGCGAGGCCGCGGTATCCTCTGGCAGCTCCGGCCAGTCGTAGTCTTCCGGCTGCCCGTCCAGCAGTTCCTCGTAGCACAGAAGCTCCAGCTTGCTCTCGGGCATGTGCGCCCGGTCGGTCATCACCACCAGGGTCAGCTCCTTGGGCAGGTGATCGGCCAGCGCCTCGGTCAGCGGCACGAAGGTGGTGTCGAGGAACAGCACCCGGTCCCCGGCATGGTTCAGGATGTAAAGCAGCTGCTCCGCCGGCAGGCGCGGGTTGATCGTGTGGCAGACCGCCCCCATGCCCGAGATCCCGTAGTAGAGTTCGAAATGCCGGTAGCCGTTCCAGGCCAGCGTCGCCACGCGGTCCCCCTCCGCGATGCCGAGCCCCGCCAGCGCATGGGCCAGCTGCCCCACCCGGGCATAGGCCTCGGCATAGCCGTAGCGATGAATGTCCCCCTCCGTGCGGACCGAAACGACGCCCGTGCCCGGATGCGCCTCCGCCGCGTAGCGCAGGATCTCGATGATCGATAATGGACGGTGCATCATCATTCCGTGCATGGCCTATCCTCCCCTTGCCGTGCTCCGTTGTCGGGTCAGGTTGGCTGAGGTAAGCCCGGGGCTGCAACCGCTTTCGGCGGAAGCGACGTAGCGACAGACAACCGAAAGAGGAAACGCCATGACCGAGCAGATGACGCGCATCGCGCTGGCCCGCCGCCCCGACGGCATGCCCGTGCCCGAGGATTTCTCGCGCGAAACCGCGCCCCTGCCGCGGCCCGCCGAGGGCGAGGTCCTGGTCGCGACCGAGTATCTCTCGCTCGACCCCTACATGCGCGGTCGCATGCAGGACGTCAAAAGCTATGCCCCCTCCGTCGACATCGGCGGCACGATGACCGGCCAGGGCGTGGGTCGCGTGCTGGCTTCGAAGGCCGAGGGCTTTGCCAAGGGCGACCGCGTCACCGGCATGACCGGCTGGGCCAGCCACGCGGTGCTGCCTGCGGGCGAGTTGCGCAAGCTCGACGCTGACGTCTCGCCAACCTCCGCGCTTGGCGTGCTTGGCATGCCCGGCTTCACCGCCTGGACGGGGCTGAAGAAATACGGCCGCCCCGAGGCGGGCCAGACCCTCGTGGTGGGCGCCGCCACGGGCCCGGTGGGCTCCATGGTGGGCCAGCTTGCGAAGCTTGCGGGGATGCGCACTGTCGCGGTGGCCGGCGGGGCCGAGAAATGCGCTCTGGCCCGCGACACCTTCGGCTTCGACGCCACCGTGGACCACCGCGCCCACGATGACGCCGAAGGCCTGCGCGCGGCCCTCGCCGAGGCAGCGCCCGACGGCGTCGACATCTACTGGGAAAACGTCGGCGGCAAGCTTCTTGAGGCGGTCATGCCGCTCATGAACACCCACGGGCGCATTCCCCTCTGCGGCACCATCGCCTGGTACGGCGGGTTCGAGGACGTGGCCGACCGCCTGCCCGGCTTCATGCGTAGCATGCTGGTCAAGCGCCTGCAGCTTACCGGCCTGATCATTTTCGACCACTGGGACGCCTTTCCGCAGTTCCTGGAGGAGGTCACCCCCAAGGTGAAGGCAGGCGAGATCGCCTTCCTCGAGGACATCGCCGAAGGCCTCGAGACCGCGCCGCAGACCTTCATTTCGATGCTCCAGGGCGGCAACCGCGGCAAGCAGATCGTGAAGATCTGAGGTCGGGTCTCGCCGCGCTGGCGCGCGACGATCCGGCGGGGGGCTCTGCCCCCGACCCCCGGGATATTTCCGTCAAGAAGAAGCGGCGGCCTGCGCACCTGGTCCACCCTTGCGCGCCTGTGCCTCCAACGAAACAGGACACCCGCGAGGCAATCGCGCCGTCCGAAGCTTCTTCTTGGCAGAAATACTCCCGGGGAGCGGCCGCAGGCCGCGGGGGCAGAGCCCCCCTTTCTACCGGGCCACGCGGGACATTCCTAAAATTCGGTTAAAGTGTCTCTGTAACCCATTGATTTCTCATGAGAGCGACAATGTCCCGGCGCGGGACACCCCTCGGGACACCCTTTCGCCCTGCCCGACCAAGCTTGCGCGCGCCCCCCGGGGGTGACACCGTCCGCGCCATGACAGCCCCCGTGACCCTGCCGCTCTGGCTCTTCATCCTGATCGTCCTCTTCGCGGCGGCCAGTTTTGCGACCAACTTCCTCTTCCCCTCGGTCCGCTGGTTCTTCCGCAGACGGGCCGAGAAGCTGGTGGCCCGGATCAACCAGCGGCTCGAGCGGCCCATCGAGCCCTTCAAGCTCGCCCGCCGCTACGACCTGATCCAGCGGCTCTGCTACGACCCCGAGGTCACCAAGGCCATCGTCGAGCATGCCCGCACCGAAGGGGTCCGCGAGGACGTCGCCTTCGAGCACGCCCGCCGCTATGCCCACGAGATCGTGCCCTCCTTCTCGGCCTTCACCTACTTTGGCTGGGGCGTGAAGGCCGCGCGCTGGCTGTCGACCACGCTCTACCGCGTGCGGCTGGGCCGCCACGACGACGCGGCGCTGGCCCGCATCGATCCCGACGCCACGCTGATTTTCGTGATGAACCACCGGTCCAACATGGACTACGTGCTGGTCACCTACCTCGCCGCGCAACAGTCGGCGCTGAGCTACGCGGTGGGCGAATGGGCGCAGATCTGGCCCCTCTCGCGGCTGATCCGCTCCATGGGTGCTTATTTCATCCGCCGCAAGTCGCGGAACCCGCTCTACCGCAAGGTCCTTGCCCGCTACGTCCAGATGGCCACGGTGGGTGGCGCCACCCAGGCCGTCTTTCCCGAGGGCGGGCTCTCGCTCGATGGCCGCCCGCAGCCGCCGAAGGTCGGCCTTCTGAAGTACATCACCGACGGCGCCGACCTAGCCACGCGCGACGTGATCTTCGTCCCCGTCGCCATCAACTACGACAGGGTCTTCGAGGACTCGGTCCTCGTCCGCGCCGGCGCCTCGGGCGGACGC
Organism: Allosediminivita pacifica; assembly: GCF_003054175.1. Lineage (GTDB taxonomy): Bacteria > Pseudomonadota > Alphaproteobacteria > Rhodobacterales > Rhodobacteraceae > Allosediminivita > Allosediminivita pacifica. The sequence goes on along the minus strand of NZ_QBKN01000001.1, from coordinate 237,007 downwards.
CAGTTCAACGCGCGGATCACTCACGTCCTGAAGGCCTGCCTGCGACAGGTCTGGCTCTGGGTGACGCGCCGCTACCACCGCTTCGGCTACGCCGCCGTCAGCTTTGGCCAGCCGCTGTCCCTCCGAGAGTTCCCCGAGCTTCATACCAGGCCGGAGGCGCTGGCCCGAACCCTCATGGCCCGCATCGCGGCTCAGGTTCCGATCCTTCCGGTCCCCCTCGTAGCGCATCTTCTCAGCGAAAACGGCCCCTGCACCCGCAGCGCGCTCGAGAATGCATTTTCGGCGACGCTTGAGCGGCTCGACCATGCCCACATCCACCTGCCGCGCAACCGGACCGACTACGCCGTGGAGGTCGGCCTGCGCGGCCTGATCGAGCGGGGCGTCGTCACCGCACAGGGCGATATCTACACGATCACCGAAGGTGCCGCCCCGCTCGCCGACTTCTACGCCAACTCGATACGCCACCTTCTCTGAGCTTGGTGGACGACTTTCTGCGGTTGCTCGGTTATAAAATTTCAATATGAGCATATCGATTGTTGCAATCTTTCGTATTGAGGGATATCCCGGGGCCGTCGCCCCTTGATTCTGCACTGCAGAGCCGAGTGGCGCCGGGAACCCAGGCTTTACTGAGAGGAGGCCGCCATGGCTCTGGACACGCAGCCCAGCATCGCCCAGTACGATGCCCCCAAGAAGGACCTCTACGAGATCGGTGAAATGCCGCCGCTCGGTTACGTGCCCAAGCAGATGTACGCTTGGGCGATCCGGCGGGAGCGTCACGGCGAGCCCGACAAAAGCTTTCAGATCGAGGTGGTCGATACATGGGACGTTGATAGCAACGAGGTGCTGGTCCTCGTGATGGCGGCAGGCGTGAACTACAACGGCGTCTGGGCGGGGCTCGGCCAGCCGATCAGTCCCTTCGACGGTCACGGCGCGCCCTACCACATCGCGGGTTCCGACGCCTCGGGCATCGTCTGGAAGGTCGGCGCCGCCGTGCGCAACTGGAAGGTTGGCGACGAGGTCGTCATCCACTGCAACCAGGACGACGGCAACGATGAGGAATGCAACGGCGGCGACCCCATGATGTCGCCCACCCAGCGGATCTGGGGTTACGAGACACCGGACGGGTCCTTCTCGCAATTCACCAAGGTGCAGGCCCAGCAGCTCATGCCACGCCCAAAGCACCTGACCTGGGAGGAGAGCGCCTGCTACACGCTGACGCTTGCCACCGCCTACCGGATGCTCTTCGGCCACGCGCCCCACGAGCTCAAGCCAGGACAGAACGTGCTGGTCTGGGGCGCCTCGGGCGGACTTGGCTCCTACGCGATCCAACTTGCCAACACGGCCGGCGCGAACGCGATCGGCGTGATCAGCGAGGAGGACAAACGTGATTTCGTCATGTCCATGGGCGCCAAGGGGGTCATCAACCGCAAGGACTTCAACTGCTGGGGCCAACTGCCCACGGTGAACACGACCGAATACAACGACTGGCTCAAGGAAGCGCGCAAGTTCGGCAAGGCTATCTGGGAAATCACCGGCAAGGGCGTGAGCGTCGACATGGTCTTCGAGCACCCGGGCGAAGCAACCTTCCCGGTTTCGACCCTGGTCTGCAAGAAGGGCGGCATGGTGGTGATTTGTGCAGGGACGACCGGCTTCAACTGCACCTTCGACGTGCGTTACATGTGGATGCACCAGAAACGCCTGCAGGGCAGCCACTTTGCCCATCTGAAACAGGCGGCCTCGGCCAACAGGCTGATGATCGAGCGGCGTCTTGATCCCTGCATGTCCGAGGTCTTTCCGTGGGCGGAAATTCCTGACGCTCACATGAAGATGCTGCGCAACGAGCACAAGCCGGGAAACATGGCCGTCCTTGTTCAGTCGCCGAAGACCGGACTGAAGACCTTTGAGGACGCGCTGGAAGCTCGCAGCTAGGCCGAGGACGCGTTAACGGACAAAAACAGAACACTAGAACCGGCCCGATGGGCCGGTTTTCTTTGCATTTTTACGATCTCCGAGAATTCAACGACTTATAAACGGATCCCCCGCTATTTTTGGGGAGTGGAAATTCGTGAATATTAACGCCGCTCCGGCCCTGCTAGAGTTGTATTAATAGTTCATTAACTACCTATCAGCGAGGCTGTCATGAGACATGACTGGATTATGGATGTACTGACCGACCTGAGAAGCTACGCGCGTACGAACGGGTTGCAGGCGCTGGCCGAGCAGCTGGACGATGCCCGTCTCCTCGTGCAGGTCGAGCTTGCATCCCAGGGCGAGGATGGCCGCATTGGGATATGTGGAACAGGGGACGGGCCGGGACGCGCTGTTCGGGCGGTTGGAGACCGCTGAGACCCCGGAGGAACTGCAGCAACTCATCGAGTTACTCAGGGACCACTACAGTGTGGATCACATTGTTTACCACTGGGTAAATAGCAACGGAGACCAGTACGGCTGCGGTACCTACCCGAAGGCCTGGGTTTCTCGATACCTGGAACGAGGCTACCTGCGTATCGATCCGGTTGTTCAGGGATGCTATCAGCGTTTCCACCCTGTCGATTGGAAGCGTCTCGACTGGTCTGGAAAGGCCGCGCGCAACTTCCAACGCGATGCCGTGGAACACGGGATCGGAAACCAAGGCTATTCTATTCCTATCCGCGGTCCAAACGGCCAATTCGCAATGTTTTCCCTTAGCAGCAATTGCAGTGACGAAGACTGGGATACGTTTACCGAAGAGCACCGCCGCGACCTCATCCTTGTCGCGCACTACTTCAACCAGAAAGCCCTCGAACTGGAGCCTGGGCGAAAACCGGAACCCTCGCAGGCCCTTTCTCCGCGGGAGGTGGAGGCCCTGACGCTCCTCGGCGTCGGCTACAGCCGTGCCCAAGCGGCCGAAACGCTTTCCATTTCCGAGCACACTTTGCGCGTCTACATTGAAAGCGCGCGTTTCAAGCTTGGCGCGATGAACACGACCCATGCCGTCGCCCGCGCGTTGAGCCGCGGCCTGATCGTTATTTGAATTCCCCGCACTACAATATCTGAAGGCACTACAATATCTGAAGAATGCGTTAGCTGGTGTTTCACTGGGCGCGCGGACTCCCCAGAACTGGTTAAGCGGCCAGACCGCACTCTCACCTCCGACAGTCATCCGAGGGAAGAGACGATGATCCGCTACATCTATGCAGAAGACCTGAACAAGTTTCCGATGCTTGCACGCAGCATGTTCCGCGACCGGGCCGACCAGTTCGCGACGCGTCTGGGATGGGAGGTGTCGGTGGACGAGCGGGGCGAGGAGCGGGATGATTATGACCGCGAAAACCCGCTCTACGTGATCTGGGAGAAGCCCGACGGGACGCATGGGGGGTCGATGCGGCTGCTGCCGACCGTCGGGAAGACGATGGTGAACGATCATTTCGTGCACCTGACAGACGGGGTCCGGATCGAGAGCCCGCTGATCTGGGAATGCACGCGGTTTTGCTTGTCTCGGGACGCGACACCGGGGATCGCGGCGGCGCTGATGCTGGCGGGAGGCGAGGTGATGCGGCAGTTCGGGGTGGAGCACTACGTGGGGGTCTTCGATGCCCGGATGGTGCGGATCTATCGCCGGATCGGGAGCTCGCCGGATATCCTCGGCCAGGAGGGCCAGGGGCGCGAGATGATCGCGGTGGGGCTCTGGGAGTTCACCGCGGAGGCACAGAAGAAGGTGGCCGAGAGTGCCGGGATCGCGCCCAAGCTGACGCGGCAGTGGTTCGAGATGGCCTTTGGCGCGACGCCGGCCGAGGTGGACGTCGAGGCGGCCTGAAAGGGTGTCCCGCGCCGGGACATCTTACCGCCCTATACAAAACAAAGGGTTACAGAGGCGTATTAACTGAACTTTAAGAATGTCCCGCAAACGGCGTCCCCGGGTTTCCTTGCGAAACCCATCATCGGGGCGCCGTTTTCGCGCCCCGCGATCTCTGGCGCAGCACCGCGAAGGCAGATAGTCTGCGAGCCATGAACGCCCCTGCCCTCGTATTCTCCGATGACCAGGCCCAGGCCTTTGACAGCGTGTCCGAGATGATGCGCGAGGCAGGCGTGGACCTTGCCGAGGGCCTGGCCCTGCCCGCGCCCGAGGGACGGGCGCGGACCATGGCGCTCATGGGCAAGGCGGGCAGCGGCAAGACCGCGCTTCTGGCAGAACTGGCAAAGGCGCTGAACGACGCAGGCGTCGAGACGGTGTCGGGCGACTGGGAGGGGCGCAAGCGGCGCGACCGGCGGACGCTGGCGATCCTGGCACCGACCAACAAGGCGGCGAGCGTGCTGCGCCTTCGCGGGGTCCCCGCGACCACGATCCACCGCATCCTCTATACCCCCGTCTACGATCCCGAATACGAGCGAGTCGCCGACTGGCTTGCGGGCACGGGCGACCGGCCCGAGATCGAGGACCTGACCGATGCGGCGCTCGACCGGGCGCAGGCGAGCTACGAGCTGCACAAGTCCATTCCCGCCGCGCTGGCGGCGGCAGGCCTGCGGGGCAGCGATTTCATCACTGGCTGGAAGCGCCGCGAGGAGCCGCTAGACATCGGCTTCGTCGACGAGGCGTCGATGCTGGACGAGAAGCAGTACAACGACCTGCGCGAGATCTTCCCCACCCTGCTACTGTTCGGCGATCCGGCGCAGCTGGCGCCGGTGGGACAGTCCGGGCAGATGGTCTTTGACGGCATGAAGCCCGAGCAGAAGCTCGAACTGGCCCGGATCCACCGTCAGGACGCCGACAACCCCATCCTCGACCTGGCCCACGCGCTGGCCGATCCGCAGCTTGAGTTCGAGGATTTCGAGCGGATGGTCGAAGAAAAGGCCCGCAAGGACGACCGCGTCGTCTGGGGGCAGCGGGTCGAGGTCGACCTGATGGCGCGGTCTCCGGTGCTGGTCTGGCGCAATGCCACGCGAATCCGGCTGATCAACGCGTTTCGCCAAGTGCACGGCGCGCCCGAGACCGAGCTTCTGGCCGGGGAGCCGCTGATCTGCGACGGGCTGGAACTGCCCCTGAAGCATCGCAAGAAGCGGCTCGACCTCGAGGCGCGCGGGCTCATCAAGGGGGCGCAGGTGGTCTACCTCGGCCCCGGGCGCAAGCCGGGGTTTTCGCGGCTTCACGTCATGGGCGCACCGGAACCGCAGGTGTCGGCGGCGTCCATCGTGAAGATCGAGAAGCCCGAGGAGGAAGAGCCCTTCATCCCCTTCGCCGCGCGCATGGGCGCGACCTTCCTGCACGGGGCGGCGGTCACGATCCACAAGGCACAGGGCAGCCAGTGGGAGGCGGTGCAGGTCTTTGCGCCCGACCTGTATGCCGCCGCGCGGATGGGCCGGAACGAGGCGGGCCAGCCGCTGTGGAAACGGCTGGCCTATGTCGCGATCACGCGGGCGCAGGAAAGGCTGCACTGGGTGGTGCGCAACCGGCTGGCGAAACCCACTCACGAGCTGCGCATCGACGATCTGGGCGGCACCCCGGCCCCGCTTGCGCTGGCCGGGGAGGAATAGCGCCTCAGATCACCACGACGTCGAGCGGCGGGAAACCGTTGAAGCCGACGCTGGAGTAGGTCGAGGTGTAGGCGCCGGTTGCGCGGATCACCACGCGGTCGCCTGCCTTGAGCCCCAGCGGAAGCTGAACCGGCTGCTTTTCGTAGAGCACGTCGGCACTGTCGCAGGAGGGACCGGCAAGGATGCAGGGGCCGGTGGGTTCGTAGTCGCGCGCGGTTTCGAACTGGTAGCGGATGGCTTCGCCCTCGGTCTCGGCAAGGCCCGAGAAACGGCCGATGTCGAGGTAGACCCAGCGGTGCAGTTCGCTGTCCGACTTGCGCGAGACAAGCAGGACCTCGGCGGCGATGGCGCCGGCCTCGGCGACCATGCCACGGCCGGGTTCGGCCATGATGTGCGGCACGTCGCCAAAGCGGGCCTCGACCTGGGCCATGACGGCGGCACCGTAGGCTTCGACGCCGTCGATCTCGGTCCCGTAGAAGGCGGGGAAACCGCCGCCGATGTTGAGCAGGCGCAGGTCGTGGCCGGCCGCGCGGGCGGTGTGCCAGACCTCGGCCACCTGGTCGAGCACCGGGGCCCACATGGCGGCCTGACGGGTCTGCGATCCGACGTGGAAGCTGAGCCCCTCGATCGTCAGACCGAGGCCTGCGGCCATGTCCATGAGCGCGAGCGCCTTGTCAGGCGCGCAGCCGAACTTGCGGGTCAGCGGCCAGTCGGCGCTGGAGGCGGTGACGATCATACGCAGGAAGACGCGGGCGCCGGGGGCGTTTTCTGCAATCTTCTCAAGCTCTTCCTCGGCGTCGGCGGCAAAGAGCGTGATGCCCTGCGCAGCCGCCCAGGCGATGTCGGAGGGCCGCTTGATGGTGTTGCCGAAGGAGATGTTGGCAGGCGCGGCACCGGCGGCGAGGCAGGCGGCGATTTCAGCGCGCGAGGCCGCGTCGAAGCCGCTGCCGCAGGCGCGGAGGGTTTCGAGGATCTCGGGCGCCGGGTTGGCCTTGACCGCGTAGTGGATGGAGGCCCGACCAAGACCGCGCTTCAGGCCACGGAACTGGCGTGCGACGGCCTCGCGGTCCACGACCAGCGTCGGGCGGTCAAAGGTGTTGATGGCGAGGAAGGCGTCGAGGCGCGACAGTTCAGTGCGGGCCAGCGGCCCGGTTACGTGTGCGTTCATGGTCATCTCCAAGAGACAAGGGGCAGTGTGGGCCCGATTTCTGTCAGAGACGTTACCGTCGCTACGTAACCGTGGGGCGGAACCCATGGGACAGAGGCGCGTGCGTTGGCGTCCGTATTCGCGCATATGGGGCAGGACCCCGAGTCGCGCAAGCTTTTATTTCGCGTTTTAGGCAGATGTTTTGGGGGCTTGGCGCGGATGACTCAGGTGCGTTCCTGGAAGCATTCGGTCGGCTTTTCGCCGATGGGCCCGGTGGTTTCGGCACCGCACTGGACGCAGCGCCAAGTGCTTTGCCCATCCTTGCGGTGTTCGCGCCAGCGGCAGTTGCGGGTGGCGGGATTGTAGAGAATGAGCATCACCACGAAGGCGATGACGAGGCCGATGACAACAATCATGCGATGTTATCTAGGGCATAGGGTCCGAAGGACCAGAGGGCCGCATCTGATCGGTGCGGCCCGCTTGAAGCAGGCGGCTCAGGCGGCCTGCTGGATGTCGGCGTAATCCTGGTTTTCGAGCGCGGGACGCTCGGTCGGGACGTAGTAGCTCCAGGCCTCTTCAAGGGCTGCCAGGGCGGCTTTGGCGAGGTCTGCGGCGGTGGTGGTCTGCTCGGTCATGGGGCACCTTTCGAAGTACTGGCGGTTCCTCCCGTGACCCCGAAATAATCCCCTGCCCCGGTCTCCACACCCCACAATGCTGCAACTGCGAAATGCGCAGAGTGCATGAGCGGCGCACCCTTGGTTTACCGGGTGTTGCAGCGCAGCAAAAAGCCGGCCACGGGGGCCGGCTTTGACTAGGCTATGGCGCGGGCTCAGACCGCGCGTTCGACCATGAGCTTCTTGATCTCGGCAATCGCCTTGGCCGGGTTCAGACCCTTGGGGCAGGTCTTGGCGCAGTTCATGATCGTGTGGCAGCGGTAGAGCTTGAACGGGTCCTCGAGGTCGTCGAGGCGTTCGCCCGTCGCCTCGTCCCGGCTGTCCACGATCCAGCGGTATGCGGCCAGCAGGGCCGCCGGGCCGAGGTAGCGGTCGCCGTTCCACCAGTAGGAGGGGCAGGCCGTCGAGCAGGAGGCGCACATGACGCATTCGTAGAGGCCGTCGAGTTTCTTGCGGTCCTCGATGGACTGGCGCCATTCCTTCTGGGGGCGGTTGGTCTTGGTTTCCAGCCAGGGCATGATGCTGGCGTGCTGCGCGTAGAAGTGCGTGAGGTCGGGGATCAGGTCCTTGACCACGGGCATGTGCGGCAGCGGGTAGATCTTCACGTCGCCCTTGATCTCGTCGAGACCGTAGATGCAGGCGAGCGTGTTGATGCCGTCGATGTTCATGGCGCAGGAGCCGCAGATGCCTTCGCGGCAGGAGCGGCGGAAGGTCAGCGTCGGGTCGATCTCGTTCTTGATCTTGATGAGCGCGTCCAGAACCATCGGGCCGCACTTGTCCATGTCGACGAAGTAGGTGTCGACGCGCGGGTTTTCCCCGTCGTCTGGGGTCCAGCGGTAGATGCTGAACTTGCGGACGTTCTTGGCGCCGTCGGGTTTGGGCCAAGTCTTGCCGGTCCGGATGGTGGAGTTCTTAGGTAGTGTGAATTGAACCATGGCTGTCTCCTCGGCGTGCCCGCTTGGGCCGGCTTGATCCAATGAAACCTTGTAGGACACCTAGTTGATAACGCGGGAAAAGCCAACGCCGGAATGCGGCCAAAGGAACCACCGGCCATTGTCTTTCAAAAGCTTGCGGGATAGCGCTTGAAAAACCGGACCCGGGGCCGCGGCAGGAGACCCAAGACATGGCATCGCAGGCGTCGCCCGTTCTCGCGATCGTGACACGGGACATCACCAAATACTCCGAGACCTTCATCCACCGGCACGCGCTGCGGCTGAACGGCGGGCGGACTGTCGTGATCGCACTGGCCCCCTGCCCCGCGCCCGTCCGGCCGACGCTCACGCTCGAGAACTACCGCAAGCGGGGCGGCGTCCCGATGGTGCTGGGGCTGAATGCCCTTCGTCAGATGAGGCGGCGCAGGCTGATCCGGCAGTTCCTGAAGGCGCAGGGCGTGACCCATGTGCTTTGCGAGTTCGGCTACGTGGCGACGGAGTTGGAGCGGGATCTGAAGGGGCTCGACCTGCCGGTATTCTGCATGTTCCGGGGGCGCGATTCCTCGGCGCAGTTGAGCTCGGACAAGTATCGCGCGGCGCTGGAGCGCGTGCTGCCCCGCCTCGACGGGATCGCCGCCGTGGCTCAGTTCCTGCTCGACAACCTTGCCGCCCGAGGCCTTCGCCACCCGCGCAGCATCGTGGTGCCGAGCGGTACCGACACCGAGGCATTGACGCCGGGCACGCCCGAGCAGGGCCTGGTCTTCTGCGCGGGGCGGCTTGTGGGCAAGAAATCCCCCCTGCCGCTGATCCGGGCCTTTGCCCGCGTGGCCGAGCAACACGACCTACGCTTGGAGATCGCCGGGGACGGCCCTGAAACGGAGGCAGCCCACGCCCTGATTGCCGAGCTTGGACTGGAAAAGCGCGTGTTTTTGCTTGGACGGATGCCGCATGACGCACTGCTTGCAAGGATGCGGCAGGCCATGATCTACGCGCAGCACTTCGACACCCCCGCCGACGGAGATACCGAGGGCATGCCCAACGTGATACAGGAAGCCATGGCCTGCGGCCTGCCCATCGCGACCACGCGCCACGCCGGGATTCCCGAGCATGTGCACGATTGCGAAACGGGGCTTCTGGTAGAGCCGGGCGACGAGCTGGGCCTGGGCGACGCGCTTGGACGTCTTGCAGGGGACGGCGCCCTGCGCGACCGGCTTGGACGGGCGGCACGGGAGCACGCGGAAAAAGAACTCGAATTTCGCCGTCTCTACAAGCGGCTGGAAGACTTCATGGGGCTGCACGGATCATGAACAAGAGGGATCTCGTCCTGCACGTTGGCGCCCACCGGACCGGGTCGACCTCGCTCCAGTGGCGGCTCGACGCCAATGCCGAGGCACTGCGCGCACAAAGCGTGGCGGTACTGACGCCACCGCGGAAGGACCACAGGGATACGCCGACGCTGCGCGATTCGGTACGCGCGCTGCGCGATGTGAAAGGCCGGTTCCCGGGATTCTGGTATCGCCGCACGCTGAAGCGCGCGCGAAGCACGCTCGAACGGGAAATCGGCAAGGCCGAGAGCGGGACCACGACCCGCCGGCTGATCCTAAGCGACGAGATGATGCCCGGCGTGGCCTTTTCGAAGGAGGGCGAGGGACTTTATCCCGAGGCGGAACGGCACCTGAACCTGCTGACGCGGATCCTGCCGGACACCCCGTCGGAGGTTCACCTCGTGATCCGGAGCTACGAAAGCTTCATCCCTTCGGTCTTTGCCATGCGCGCGGTCTACGTGGGCGGGATGCCGCCCTTCGACGCGCTGCGCAACACGCTCACACGCCCCGAGCGGGGCTGGGTGGAGCTTGTCGATCTGCTGGCAGAGGTCTTCCCTTCTGCACGGCTGGTGATCAGCCGCTTGGAGACCGTCTCGCAGGAGAAGGTCTTTCTGAGGTTGACGGATGCCAAGGCAGAAACGCTCGATCTCGAGACGCCAAGCCATCTGAACGCGGCGCCGACTCTCGAGGCGATCCAAGCAGCGTCTGCCATGACGCCGGGCAGCTATTCTCCCGATGCGCTGGTCGAGGAACACGCCGGGGGACGTCGCTTCGACCCGCTGACAGAGGAAGAAAGGGGCCGACTGCGGCAACGGTACGAGACCGATTGCCGGCGTCTGTCCGCGCGGCCGAGTATCCGGTGGTACGGCTGACCTAGGCGCCCGAAAGACAGCGGACCGTCTCGGGGCGCGAGATCACGCTGGCCACGATCTGGAATGAGCTTTCGGTGGGGCCCGTCACGCTGTCCGAGGCAAGTGCGTCGATCTGACCGGGCGATGCGTACCGCAGGATGCAGGTGATCGCGGGCTCGATCCGCAGTTGCGGCTGGCGCTGTGTCACCACGCGGGTGACGGTAGCGCTGGCGGCCTGGCGGGAGATCTGGTCCTGTGCTTGCGGAGAGCAGGCAGCAAGACCGAGAAGGATGACCGCCAGGCCGTATTTCATCAGAACGTCCGTTCCTTGGGTGCGATGCGCTTGAGTTCGATGCCGCCTTCCTGTTCGACGGTGAGCGGGTCGACGATCACCGGACGGTAGGTCAGGTCCACCTTTGTGTCCTCGACCCGGGCGATGCTGTGCACGCGCCAGTTCTCGTCGTCGCGCTCGGAGAAGTCCTCGTGCGCGTGGGCGCCGCGGCTTTCCTTGCGGGCCTCTGCGCCGACGATGGTCGCCAGCGCGTTGGGCATCAGATTGGTCAGCTCGAGGCTTTCCATCAGATCCGAGTTCCAGATCAGCGACCGGTCGGTGACCTTCAGGTCCGAGAGCTTGCCCGCGATGGCTGTCATTTTCTCCTTGCCCTCGGCCAGCGTCTTGGACGCGCGGAAGACTGCGGCATCCTCCTGCATGGTGCGCTGCATCTCGAGCCGCAGCTCGGCCGTCGGCGTGCCGCCGTCGGCGTGGCGGACGCTGTCGAAGCGGTCGAAGGCCTTGTCGATCGAAGCCGCCGAGGGACGCGGGGTGCTTTCCTCGGGGTTGATCGTCTTGCCGGCGCGGATGGCGGCGGCGCGGCCGAAGACCACGAGGTCGATCAGCGAGTTGGAGCCGAGGCGGTTGGCACCGTGCACCGAGGCGCAGCCCGCCTCGCCCACGGCCATGAGGCCCGGGACGACCGCGTTGGGATTGCCCTCGGTCGGGTTCAGCACCTCGCCCCAGTAGTTCGTGGGAATGCCGCCCATGTTGTAGTGCACGGTTGGCAGAACAGGGATCGGTTCCTTGGTCACATCCACGCCGGCGAAGATCTTGGCCGATTCCGAGATGCCCGGCAGGCGTTCAGCCAGCGCTTCCTTGGGAAGGTGGCTGAGGTTGAGGTGGATGTGGTCGCCGTGTTCACCCACGCCGCGGCCCTCGCGGATCTCCATGGTCATGGAGCGCGAGACGTAGTCGCGGGGCGCGAGGTCCTTGTAGGTGGGGGCGTAGCGTTCCATGAAGCGCTCGCCCTCGGAGTTGGTGAGGTAGCCGCCCTCGCCCCGTGCACCTTCGGTGATGAGACAGCCCGAACCGTAGATGCCGGTGGGGTGGAACTGGACGAATTCCATGTCCTGCAGCGGCAGCCCTGCGCGGGCGACCATGCCGCCGCCGTCACCGGTGCAGGTGTGGGCGGAGGTGGCGCTGAAGTAGGCGCGGCCGTAGCCGCCGGTGGCCAGCACCACGGTCTTGGCGTTGAAGACATGCATGGTGCCGTCGTCGAGCTTCCAGCAGAGCACGCCCTGGCAGACGCCGTCGTCGCTCATCAGTAGGTCGATGGCGAAGTATTCGATGAAGAACTCGGCGTCGTTCTTGAGCGACTGGCCGTAGAGCGTGTGCAGGATGGCGTGGCCGGTGCGGTCGGCGGCGGCGCAGGTGCGCTGCACCGGGGGGCCTTCGCCGAATTCGGTGGTGTGGCCGCCGAAGGGGCGCTGGTAGATCTTGCCCTCTTCGGTGCGCGAGAAGGGCACGCCGTAGTGCTCGAGCTCGTAAACGGCGGCCGGGGCATGGCGGGCGAGGTATTCCATGGCGTCGGTATCGCCGAGCCAGTCGGAGCCCTTCACCGTGTCGTACATGTGCCACTGCCAGTTGTCGGGGCCCATGTTCGACAGCGAGGCGGCGATGCCGCCCTGCGCCGCGACGGTGTGCGAGCGGGTCGGGAAGACCTTGGTCACGCAGGCGGTGCGGAGGCCCTGCTCTGCCATGCCGAGGGTTGCGCGCAGGCCGGATCCCCCGGCGCCCACGACCACGACGTCATAGTCATGCGTCTCGTATTCGTATGCAGCCATTGTTCTTGTCCGTCTTTCAGAGGGCGAGGCGCGCGATGGCGAAGATGCCGATGCCGGCGAGGCCGTAGCTCACGCAGGTTAGCAGCAGGATGGTGATCTTCTCGGCGAGGCCGTGCACGTAGTCCTCGATCATCACCTGCGCGCCGTCGTTGAAGTGCTTGAAGCCGACCAGCAGCGTCAGTGCCGCGACGATGGCGGGGAACGGGCGGGAATAGTAGGCCGTGATCTCTTCGTAGGTGCCGCCGAGCGCGGGGCCGAAGGTGAAGACGAAGAGCGGCACGAGGATGAGCAGCGCGACAGAGCTTTTCTTCATCGCCCAGAAGTGGGCGGTGCCGGACTTGGAGGCGCCAAGGCCCACGGCGCGCTTGCGGTCGGTCAGGAATGCCATGAGATCAGCCCCCTCAGATGATGATGGCGGTGAGAATGGTCAGAACGACCGAGCCGCCGATGACGCCCCAGCCGAGCTTCTCGGCGATGTCGAGACGCAGGCCCACGGCGTAGTCCCAGACCAGGTGCCGGATCCCGGCGAGCGTGTGGTACCAGAGCGCCCAGAGCGACAGGAAGAGCACGAGATCCCCGAACCAGGAGGTCAGCACCGCGTCGGCGGTGGCGAAGGCCTCGGGCGAGGTGGCGGCGGCGAGCAGCCACCAGACGATCAGGATCGCCGCGACGAGCAGGCCGTTGCCGGTGATGCGCGTCAGGATCGATGTCATCGAGGTGAGCTGCGGGCGGTAGTACTTCCCGATCATGAAGGGAGAGAGCGGGCGGTTGCCCCGGTTCACGTCGGCCATGTGATGCGTCCTTTCGGTTCCCTTGGGCTGGTTTGTAATGCTTTTGCCCGAAGTGTCACGGGACAGCTTGTTAAAAGGGCGCGGTTTTTTGGCGCAACAGGGACCTGAAGCCGCCTATGTGATCACGTGGCCAATTTGTGTGATCACATATTCGAGGTGCAGCCGCCTCCGTTAGCGCAAAACGACACAGCCGCCCCGCGGGACGGCCGGAATCATCCGATGCGCGCCACATAGGTGCCGTTGCGAGGCAGGCTATTCGGCAAAGCCGAGGTGATCGAGGGCGGCGCGGCACCGCGCCTTGTGACCGTCGTCGGGCGACCGCAGCCCTTCGTGGATGTTCGCCAGCAGCGGCGAGAGGCGCCTTTGATGAAGCAGTTCCGAAATCGCCTCGGGAATATCCCGTGACGGGATTTGCAAGACATCCGACGGTGTCTCGGGCAGCGTCAGTTCGGCCATACCGGTGGTCTCCTGTTGAAACCGAATCCTCCCAGACCCCGAATTGTAAACCATTCGTTAACGCGCGCCGACGTCTTCGTGACTCCGATCTTGTGACATCGCTCCGGCCGGGTCGCGACGTCAAAGAGGCATCAGGGCCCAGTAGTCGAGGTCCAGCAGGACGTCCGGGCCGTACTTCCCGTCCTCGCCGCGAAGCGCAAAAGGCGCGCCGCCCGTCGTGGCCACGAGACGCAGCCGGATGGCCCCCACCCCGGGCGCGCCGGTTTCGGCCTTGTCGAGCACCTCGGACCAGGCCTTGACGGTGTCGCCTGCAAAGCACGGATTGGCATGGGCCCCGCCATTCAGGCCCACGATCATCTGGGCGTTGGCCAGCCCGTTGAAACTGAGCGCGCGGGCCATGGAAATGACGTGGCCGCCGTAGATCAGCCGCCCCTCGGGACGAAAGGTCAGGTCGAAGTGCACCTTGGCGGTGTTCTGCCAGAGGCGCGTGGCCATCATGTGCTCGGCCTCTTCGATGGTGACGCCATCGACGTGGTCGATGGTTTCGCCCACCTCGTAGTCCGCCATGCGGTGCGGTTCGCCCGCGAGGGTGAAATCGTAGCCGGTGAAGTCGAGCCCCTGCGGCACCGTGAGGTCGGCCGGGTCGAGCACGGTCTTGAGGTCGGGTACCACGGTCTCCGGCGCGGGGGCCGAGATGTCGCGTTTGCGGACCATCACCCAGCGGCAGTATTCCAGCACCACCTCGTCGCGCTGGTTGAGCCCGCGAGTGCGGACCCAGACGACGCCGGTCTTGCCGTTGGAGTTCTGCTTGAGGCCAATCACTTCGGATGTGCTGCGCAGCGTGTCGCCCGGCCAGACCGGCTTCAGCCAGCGGCCCTCGGCATAGCCGAGATTGGCCACGGCGTTCAGGGAGACATCCGGGACGGTCTTGCCAAAAACCACGTGGAAGGCGGCGAGATCGTCAATCGGCGCGGCCGGCAGCCCGCAGGACTGAGCGAAAAGATCGGAGGAATAGAGCGCGTGGCGGGCGGGATAGAGCGCATGGTAGAGCGCCCTTTCCCCGCCCGAGACCGTCCGGGGTACGGCGTGCTCGATCACCTGCCCGATGGCATAGTCCTCGAAGAAGCGTCCCGGATCAATTTTGGCCATCATTGCTGTCCCAGCTTCAGGTCGGGATGATAGTCGCCCTCAACCTCCTTGGTCACCGCCTGGCCGCAGCGCATGACGCCGTTGGCCGCATCGAAGGCGTAGGTCGGATCACCGTGCAGTTCCCAGCCCTTGGACAGGGCTTCGGAAACCTTGTGGCAGAAGGCCGAGGTGTCGTCCTCGGAGAGGAAGCGGTAGAGTTTCATGATGTTATCCGAACGCAGGGTAGCCGAGGGCGTAGTGAATGCCTGCGATCGCACCGTAGACCACGAGCGTGGCGACGACGGCGATGATCTCTTTGCGGGCAACCACCTGCACGGCGGGTTTCGTGAATGTCGTCTGCTTGTTGATGAGGATCACTTCCACCACGGCCCAGGCCATGAGCCCGCCGAAGAGGATGAACGAGGGCAGGTCCCCGTTCACCAGGATATGCGCCAGCGACCACGTCTTGACCGCGATCAGCTGCGGGTGGCGCATCCGCTGGCCGAGGTAGGTCTTCATGCCGGAGGCAGCAAATAGGTAGACCGAGAGCAGCATCAGCAGGTTGTTGATGCCCACGGTGGCGGGATGACGGCCCCAGAAGAAGGGCCCGTAGCTGCCCCGGTAGCCGATGACCATGAGGACGATGGCGACGACAAGCGCCAGGGCGACCAGTCCCTTGGCCTTGCCCCCCATGGCAGCACGGCGCGCAGGCGCGAGCCTCTTGAAGAGGTGCGCGCCGGACCAGAGCGCGACGCCGATGATGAGGACAAGGTAAGACATGTGGGCTACTCCGCGGAGAGGGCTGCAATCGCCTCCGCTTTTGCCAGAGTCTCGCGTGCGGTCGCAACGTGCAGGTTCTCGACGATCTTGCCGTCGACCACCGCGACGGCCTGACCTTCCTTGCCTGCGGCCTCGAAGGCGTCGATCTGTCGCTGGGCGAGATCGATCTCGGCCTGCGAGGGGGCGAAGGTTTCGTTGGCGATCTCGACCTGCGCGGGGTGAATCAGCGTCTTGCCGTCCGTGCCCATGTCGCGGCCCTGTTCGCATTCAGCCCGCAGTCCATCGTCGTCCTTGAAGGCATTGTAGACGCCATCGACGATGACGGTGCCATGCGCCTTGGCCGCCAGCAGGCAGAGCCCGAGGCCGGTCATCATCGGCAGGCGGTCGGGGCGGAAGCGGCTTTGCAGTTCCTTGGCAAGGTCGTTGGTGCCCATGACCATGCCGGCAAGCTTCGGGTGGGCCGCGATCTCGGCCGCGCGGAGCATGCCCTTGGGGGTTTCCATCATGGCCCAGAGCGGCGTGTCGCCGGTAATCTGCGCAAGCGCGTCGAGATGCTCGGGGCCGTCGACCTTGGGCAGCAGGATCGCGTCGCAGTTCATCTGCGCGGCGGCCTCGGCATCGGCGCGGCCCCATTCGGTGTCGAGCGCGTTGATCCGGACGATCGTGGTGCGCTTGCCGTAGCCCTGCGCGAGCGCGGTCTTGAGCGTGTCGCGGGCAGCCGGTTTCTCGGCGGGCGCGACGGCATCCTCGAGGTCGAAGATGATGGCGTCGACGGGCAGCGTGCGGGCCTTTTCAAGCGCCCGCTCCTTGGAGCCCGGGATGTAGAGAACCGACCGGTAGGGGCGCGCACGCATGTCCATGGAAGCCTCCGTTAGTAATATTCTTGCGCATTTGTGCGCATTTTTGGGCGTAAAATTCAAGCACGTTTGCGCCGCAACGCAGAAAATCTGCTCGAGAAGGAGGGATCGGACGTTGCGTTAACCGGATTTAATTTCCTTCCACCGCAGTCTGTCCAGAATTCCGAAGCGGCCGAAGCCGCGCCTGGGGGTGAAGCGATCCTGATCGAGGGGACGTGGACGCGGGACCTGCCCCGCGTCGCCAGCGCCGAAAGGGCATGATGATGACGCAGTTGCAGATGAAACGGATCTTCCTGGCCGCGGGGCTGTTGCTTGCCGCGGCCACCATGGTGAAGGCGGACGGGAACCGCCAGTGCGCACCGCGCGACCAGGTTGTGGAGCGGCTTGCCAAGAAATACGGCGAGACGCGGCAGAGCATCGGGCTTGGCACCAACAACCACCTGATGGAGGTCTTTGCCTCGGACAAGACCGGGTCGTGGACGATCACCGTGACGACGACCGCGGGTCTGACCTGCCTGCTCGCCACCGGCCAGGCCTTCGAGACGCTGGCCGAGGCGCTGCAGGAGGGCGACGACGCCTGACAGTTCAGGTCAACGCGTCCCAGATCAGCTTGGCCCCCGTCAGCGTCAGCGCGAAATAGGTGATCGCGAAGAACGTCCGTTCGGACACGCGGTCATGACCCTTGATGCCCAGCCACGCGCCGAGAACCGCGAAGGGAGCCAGCGCAAGATCCAAGGCCAGCGTTTCGGTCGAGAAGATGCCGAGGCTGGCGTAGAAGCCGACCTTGAAGAGGTTCACCGCCCAGAAGACCAGCACGGTCGTTGCCTGGTAAGCGGTCTTGGGAAGCCCCTGCCCCAGCAGATAGACCGCCGCCGCCGGTCCGCCCGCATGGCTGACGAAGCTGGTGAAGCCGAGCACCGCCCCCGAGATCAACCCTGCCCGCGACCCGAATTTCCGGTCGAACCTCAGAAGACCCGATTTCTGCGCCATCTGCCAGGCGACGAAGGCGAGCGAGACGAAGCCGATCAGGAAGCGGATCACGTCGGGGTTCGCCCACGAATAGAACAACGCCCCCAGAACCACGCCGGGCAGCGCGCCGATCAGCAGGACGCGCGCCTCGGCCCAGTGCCACTTGCGCCAGTAGGCCGGCAGGCTGGACACGTCGATCAGCATCAGCAGCGGAAGCATGATCCCGAGCGCGAGCCCGGGATCGAGCACCAGCGTCAGAATCGACGCGCTTGCAAAGGCCGCCCCCGACCCGAACCCGCCCTTGGAAATTCCGGCGAAGAGCACCGCCGGCACTGCGACCGCAAGGATCGAAACGCTAAAAAGCTCCATGCTCACTCCCCGATAACCTGCCGTTCTTCTTGACGTTAGCGCGCAATATCCTGTCCACTCGCCTGCGGCGCGCGCAACGGACGCGCCTCCGCAACCTTGCGAAAAGTGGCATCGCGCACTAGAGGGGCGGAAACAACCAAGGATCGGAGATACATCCATGGCCAGACCCAAAATCGCCCTGATCGGCGCGGGACAGATCGGCGGGACGCTCGCGCACCTTGCCGCCCTCAAGGAGCTGGGCGATGTCGTCCTCTTCGACATCCAGGAAGGCGTGCCGGACGGCAAGGCGCTCGATATCGCGGAATCCGGGCCCGCCGAAGGCTTCGACGCGAAGCTGAAAGGCACCTCGGACTATGCCGACATCGCGGGCGCAGACGTCTGCATCGTGACCGCCGGCGTGCCGCGCAAGCCGGGCATGAGCCGTGACGATCTTCTTGGCATCAACCTCAAGGTGATGAAGGCCGTGGGCGAAGGCATCCGCGACAACGCGCCGGACGCCTTCGTGATCTGCATCACCAACCCGCTCGACGCGATGGTCTGGGCGCTGCAGAAGTTCTCTGGCCTGCCGACCAACAAGGTCTGCGGCATGGCCGGCGTGCTCGACAGCGCGCGCTTCCGCCACTTCCTGAGCCTCGAGTTCGACGTTTCCATGAAGGACGTGAGCGCCTTCGTCCTGGGCGGCCACGGCGACACCATGGTACCGCTGACCCGTTACTCGACCGTCGCCGGCATCCCGCTTCCCGACCTGGTGTCGATGGGCTGGACCACGCAGGAGAAGCTGGACGCGATCGTGCAACGTACCCGTGATGGCGGCGCCGAGATCGTCGGCCTTCTGAAAACCGGCTCGGCCTTCTACGCGCCCGCCACATCGGCGATCGAGATGGCCGAGGCCTACCTGAAGGACCAGAAGCGCGTCCTGCCGTGCGCCGCCTACTGCGACGGCGAGTTCGGCCTGAACGGCTTCTACGTGGGCGTGCCGACGGTGATCGGCGACCGCGGCATCGAGCGCATCGTCGACATCAAGATGACCAAGGACGAACAGGCCATGTTCGACAACTCGGTCAGCGCCGTGAAGGGCCTGGTCGAAGCCTGCAAGGGCATCGACGAGTCGCTCGCCTGATATAGTTTTCCGGCCGGGCGTCAGCGCCCGGCCGATCCCCTCCCGAGATCCGGCGGGGGCCAAGGCGGGCCAGCTCGGTTCGCCGCAGCCGATTTCCCGAGATCCACGGTATTTCGCGAACGCATGCGCCCCGCGCAATACGAGCAATGCCGCGCCCTCGAATCGTGCAATTTTAGAGACACTTCGCATTTTGTGATCACACGAATTTCGACAGTGATCACAAATGTCGTTTTTCTGGCCGAAACCAGCTCATGCGGCAAATTTTCGTTTAGGTCCCCTGCTCCCAGCGCTTATATCGCAAGGAAATCGCAGCAGAACGGGGACATCCGACCCATGAACATCCACGAATACCAGGCGAAGGCGCTTCTGCGCAGCTACGGCGCGCCGGTTTCGGACGGCAGGGCCGTCACGAAGGCCGAGGAAGCCAAGAACGCCGCCGGCGAACTCGACGGCCCGCTCTGGGTCGTGAAGGCCCAGATTCACGCGGGTGGCCGCGGCAAGGGCAGCTTCAAGGAGGCCGATGCAGGCGAGAAGGGCGGTGTACGCCTGGCGAAATCCGTGGAGGAGGCCGCTGAAGAAGCCAAGAAGATGCTCGGCAAGACGCTGGTGACCCACCAGACCGGCCCCGCCGGCAAGCAGGTCAACCGCATCTACATCGAAGACGGTTCGGACATCGAGAAAGAGCTGTACCTTGCGCTTCTCGTCGACCGCGTCACCAGCCGCGTGTCCTTCGTCTGCTCGACCGAGGGCGGCATGGACATCGAGGATGTCGCCGCCTCGACCCCCGAGAAGATCCTGAGCTTCAGCGTCGACCCGGCCACTGGCTACCAGCCGTTCCACGGCCGCCGCATCGCTTTTGCGCTCGGTCTCGAGGGCGGTCAGGTCAAGCAGTGCGTCAAGCTGATGGGCATCCTCTACAAGGCCTTCATCGAGAAGGACATGGAGATGCTGGAGATCAACCCGCTGATCGTGACCGACAAGGGTGATCTGAAGGTTCTCGACGCCAAGCTGAGCTTTGACGGCAACGCGATGTACCGCCACCCCGACGTGGCCGAGCTTCGCGACGAGACCGAAGAGGATTCCAAGGAACTGGAAGCCTCCAAGTACGACCTCAACTACATTGCGCTCGACGGCGAGATCGGCTGCATGGTGAACGGCGCGGGCCTGGCCATGGCGACGATGGACATCATCAAGCTCTACGGGGCCGAGCCTGCCAACTTCCTCGACGTGGGCGGCGGCGCGACCAAGGAGAAGGTGACCGAGGCGTTCAAGATCATCACGTCCGACAAGAACGTGAAGGGCATCCTCGTCAACATCTTCGGCGGGATCATGCGCTGCGACGTCATCGCCGAGGGCGTTCTGGCCGCCGTGAAGGAAGTCGGCCTCGAGGTTCCGCTGGTCGTCCGTCTCGAGGGCACCAACGTGGAGCAGGGCAAGGAGATCATCGCGAACTCCGGTCTCAACGTGATCGCCGCCGACAACCTGTCCGACGGGGCCGAGAAGATCGTGAAGGCGGTGAAGGGGTGAGCCGCAAGGCCTCATACACACCCTTCCTGTTCGGACTGGGCATGGTCGGGCTGGGGCTTCTGGCGCGGCGGGCGAAGCCTTCCGCGCTGCGCCTGCCGGAGCCGGCGGACAAGCCGTCGCTGCGGGGCATCCGGGGCGGGCGCGACGCCGCCCGGGCCGCGCGCGACGGGATCGCCGACATCACGCCGAACAACCTGACCAGTTCGCTGGGCCGGACCCTGATCTTCATGGGCGGTGCGCTCCTCGCGGTGCGCGCGCTCGACGAACTCGTGGATGATGACAGCGCCGAGTACTGACCGGCGCGCCGGGGTGCCAAGCTGCCCCGGGACAGACAAAGGATGATTGAACGATGGCCGTTCTAGTCGACAAGAATACCAAGGTGATCTGCCAGGGCCTGACCGGCTCGCAGGGCACCTTCCACACGGAACAAGCGATCGCCTACGGCACCAAGATGGTCGGCGGCGTGACCCCGGGCAAGGGCGGGCAGGAGCATCTGGGCCTTCCTGTCTTCAACTCGGTGCACGAGGCGAAGGCCAAGACCGAGGCGAACGCCAGCGTGATCTACGTGCCGCCGCCGTTTGCCGCGGATTCGATCTGCGAGGCTATCGACGCCGAGATGGAGCTGATCGTCTGCATCACCGAGGGCATCCCGGTGCTGGACATGATGAAGGTGAAGCGGGCGCTTGCGGACAGCAAGTCGACGCTGATCGGGCCCAACTGCCCCGGTGTCATCACGCCCGACGCCTGCAAGATCGGCATCATGCCGGGCCACATCCACAAGCGTGGCAAGGTGGGCGTCGTGTCGCGCTCGGGCACGCTGACCTACGAGGCGGTCAAGCAGACCACCGACATGGGTCTGGGCCAGTCCTCGGCCGTGGGCATCGGCGGCGACCCGATCAAGGGCTCCGAGCACATCGACATCCTCGACATGTTCCTCGACGATGACGAGACCGAGGCCATCATCATGATCGGCGAGATCGGCGGCAGCGCCGAGGAAGATGCGGCCGAGTTCCTGAAAGAACAGAAGAAGAAGGGCCGCTGGAAGCCGACCGCGGGCTTCATCGCCGGGCGCACCGCGCCTCCGGGCCGCCGCATGGGCCACGCGGGCGCGATCGTCGCCGGCGGCAAGGGCGGTGCCGAGGACAAGATCGAGGCCATGAAGTCGGCCGGGATCGTGGTCGCCGACAGCCCCGCCACGCTGGGCGAGGCCGTGATGAAGGCCATCGAACAGGGCTGAGCCGGGCCCGTCTCCAAGAGGTGTCCCGGGCCGGGACACTTTCGGGGACAAGGAAAATCAAGGGGTTAGAGTTTCGGGTTTACCCGGCCTTAACCTCTGACAGGGTTTCCGCCCCCTCCGGGCGGGGCGGAGACCCGGACCTTCAGGGCGCCGCGCCCTGCCCCGCGACAAGGGCGAAAGGCGGCAGAGGGTGAGGAGCCTCCCGGCGGGGGCCGGCGTGATGCCGGTCTCCGCCCGGATGCTTCCAGACTGGGTTTGAAGGAGCCCGTTGTCACGTGATGAGAAAGATCCCTGTGCTCGTTCCGGCCCTCGCGGCCCTGAGCCTGCTTTCCGCCTGTGGCGGCGCCCACACACACGGCCACGAACGCCGGCCCGGCGACGTCTACCCCCTTTCCTCCGGCGAAGACGGCAATAGGTGCAGTGTCCGGAACCCCGGGGCGCTTGCCCCGAACACGCCCTGCTTTCCCTGAAGGCATGAGCCCCGTCCGAAAGGTGTCTGAATGACACAGACGCAGCATATGGCGCAGTTCCCGAGGCCGAAGATCCGGTCGACGATGGACCTGTTTGCGCGTGGTTCCGCCCTGCCCCGTTCCGGGGCCGTGAAAGCCTTTCGCAACCTTTCCCCGGAAGAGATGGCGCGCGGGCGGCCGCGCCATGCCTTCCCGCGCGCCCTGCCCACCGGCCGCGCGCAAATCAACCGAGACCGACCGTCAAACCCCAGCGAGGTCCAACAATGACCGATCAAAGCCCCAACGACCTCTTCCACGCCTCGAGCTTCATGCAGGGCACCAACGCGGAATACCTCGAACAGATGTATGCCCGCTATGCCAACGACCCCAACGCGGTCGACGAAGCCTGGGCCGAGTTCTTCCGCCAGATGGGCGATGACGAGATCAGCGTGAAGAAAGAGGCCGCGGGCCCCTCGTGGCAGCGCGCCGACTGGCCGCCGCAACCCAACGATGACCTGACCGCCGCCCTGACCGGCGAATGGCCCATGCCGCAGATCCCGGGCGAGGCCAGCGCCGCCGGCGAAAAGATCCGCAAGAAGGCCGAAGAAGCCGGCGTGAAGGTCAGCGACGATGCCGTGCAGGGTGCCGTGCTCGACAGTATCCGTGCGCTCATGCTGATCCGGGCCTACCGGATCCGCGGTCACCTTGCCGCCGACCTTGACCCGCTGGGCATGCGCGACAATGCCGAGCACCCCGAGCTCGACCCCAAGGCCTACGGTTTCACCGAGGGCGATCTCGACCGGCCGATCTTCATCGACAACGTGCTGGGGCTTCAGATTGCGTCGATGCGCGAGATCGTCAGCGTGCTGAAGCGCACCTACTGCGGCACCTTCGCGCTGCAGTACATGCACATTTCCGACCCCGAGCAGAGCGCCTGGCTCAAGGAGCGCATCGAGGGCTACGGCAAGGAAGTGAAGTTCACCCGCGAGGGACGCCGCGCCATCCTCAACAAGATGGTCGAGGCCGAGGGCTTCGAGAAGTTCCTGCACGTGAAGTACATGGGGACCAAGCGCTTCGGCCTTGATGGCGGTGAAAGCCTGATCCCCGCCATGGAGCAGATCATCAAGCGCGGCGGCAACCTCGGTCTGAAAGAGGTCGTGATCGGCATGCCGCACCGCGGCCGCCTGTCGGTGCTCGCCAACGTGATGAACAAGCCTTACAAGGCGATCTTCAACGAATTCCAGGGCGGCAGCTTCAAGCCCGAGGACGTGGACGGATCGGGCGACGTGAAATACCACCTCGGCGCGTCCAGCGACCGGGAATTCGACGGCAACACCGTGCACCTGTCGCTGACGGCGAACCCCTCGCACCTCGAGGCGGTGAACCCGGTGGTTCTGGGCAAGGTCCGCGCCAAGCAGGACCAGCTCAACGATGCGGACCGCACCGCGGTGCTGCCGATCCTCCTGCACGGCGACGCGGCCTTTGCCGGTCAGGGCGTCGTGGCGGAATGCTTCGCGCTGTCGGGCCTGCGCGGTCACCGCACCGGCGGCACGATCCATATCGTGGTGAACAACCAGATCGGCTTTACCACGGCGCCGCACTTCTCGCGCTCGTCGCCCTACCCCACCGACAACGCGCTGGTGGTCGAGGCGCCGATCTTCCACGTCAACGGGGATGACCCCGAGGCGGTGGTGCACGCGGCCAAGGTCGCGACCGAGTTCCGCCAGAAGTTCGGCAAGGACGTGGTCATCGACATGTTCTGCTACCGCCGGTTCGGTCACAACGAGGGCGACGAGCCCATGTTCACCAACCCGCTGATGTACAAGCAGATCAAGGGCCACAAGACGACCCTGACGCTGTATACCGAGCGGCTGGTGAAGGATGGCCTGATCCCCGAGGGCGAGATCGAGGATCTCAAGACCACGTTCCAGTCGCACCTCAACGAGGAGTTCGAGGCCGGCAAGACCTACAAGCCCAACAAGGCCGACTGGCTGGACGGGCGGTGGAGCCACCTCGACCGGCAGGCGCATGGCAAGTACCAGCGCGGCAAGACGGCGATCTCGAAGGAGACGGCCGAGGCCGTGGGCAAGGCGCTGACCACGCGACCGGACGGCGTCACCCTGCACAAGACCATCGGGCGTCTGATCGACACCCGCACGAAGATGTTCGAGAGCGGCAAGGGCTTCGACTGGGCGACCGGCGAGGCCATGGCCTTCGGCTCGCTCCTGACCGAGGGCTACCCGGTGCGTCTGTCCGGTCAGGACAGCACGCGGGGCACCTTCTCGCAGCGGCATTCGGCCTTCATCAACCAGGACAACGAGGACCGGTACTACCCGCTCAACCACATCCGCGAGGGGCAGGCCCGCTACGAGGCGATCGACTCGGCGCTGTCGGAATACGCGGTGCTGGGCTTCGAGTACGGCTACTCTATGGCCGAGCCCAACGCGCTGACGCTCTGGGAGGCGCAGTTCGGCGACTTCGCCAACGGCGCGCAGATCATGTTCGACCAGTTCATCAGCTCGGGTGAATCGAAGTGGCTGCGGATGTCGGGGCTTGTCTGCCTGATGCCGCACGGCTTCGAGGGCCAGGGGCCGGAGCACTCTTCCGCGCGTCTGGAACGCTTCCTGCAGATGTGCGGTCAGGACAACTGGATCGTGGCCAACTGCTCGACCCCGGCGAACTACTTCCACATCCTGCGCCGCCAGCTGCACCGCAGCTTCCGCAAGCCGCTCATGCTGATGACGCCGAAGTCGCTTCTGCGTCACAAGCTCTGCGTGTCGGACATCGAGGATTTCGTGACGGGGTCCTCGTTCCACCGGGTGCTGTGGGACGACGCCGAGAAAGGCCATTCGGAGACCGAGCTGAAGCCCGACGGCGAGATCAAGCGCGTGGTCATGTGTTCGGGCAAGGTCTACTTCGACCTGCTCGAAGAGCGCGACGCCCGCGGGATCGACGACATCTACCTCCTGCGCGTGGAGCAGTTCTACCCCTTCCCGGCGCTGTCGCTGGTCAAGGAGCTGGAGCGCTTCCCGCAGGCGGAGATGATCTGGTGCCAGGAGGAGCCCAAGAACCAGGGCGCCTGGAGCTTCATCGAGCCCAACATCGAGTGGGTTCTCGGCCGCATCAAGGCCGACTATGCCCGGCCCCGCTACGTGGGCCGCGCCACCTCGGCCTCGCCCGCGACGGGCCTGGCGAGCCAGCACAAGGCACAGCAAGAAGCGCTCGTGAACGAAGCGCTGACCATCGAAGGGAATTGAGACAATGACGGAAGTGCGCGTCCCCACACTCGGGGAATCGGTGACGGAGGCGACGGTCGCCACCTGGTTCAAGAAGCCGGGTGACAGCGTGGCCGTGGACGAGATGCTGTGCGAGCTCGAGACCGACAAGGTCACCGTCGAGGTCCCCTCGCCCGCGGCCGGCACCCTGGCCGACATCGTCGCGAACGAAGGCGATACCGTCGGCGTCGATGCCCTGCTGGCCAACATCTCCGAGGAAGGCAACGCCGGCCCCGAGGAAACCAAGCCCAGGGCCGAACCCAAGAGCGAGGAACCCGCCAAGGAAGAGGCTTCGTCCGAGGACAGCGGCAAATCCTCGGGCGGCTCTGGCGGCGGCAGCATCGACGTGATGGTGCCGACCCTGGGCGAAAGCGTCTCCGAGGCGACCGTCTCGACCTGGTTCAAGAAGGTCGGCGACACGGTCGAGCAGGACGAGATGCTCTGCGAGCTGGAAACCGACAAGGTCTCGGTCGAGGTCCCTGCCCCCGCGGCCGGCACCCTGAGCGAGATCGTCGCCGAGGAAGGCACCACGGTTCAGGCCGACGCCAAGCTGGCGGTGCTCAGCTCGGGCGACGCGCCGGCCAAGCAGGCGAGCGAACCCAAGGGCGAGGACAAGCCGCAGCCCGAGGAAGCGCCCAAGGGTGACACGCAGTACTCCACGCCACCCGCGGGCGACGGCGGCCGCGGCCGCTCGGATGTCGAGGATGCCCCCAGCGCCAAGAAGGCCATGGCCGAAAAGGGCGTCAGCCGCGATCAGGTGCAGGGCTCGGGCCGCGACGGCCGCGTCATGAAGGAAGACGTCTCCAAGGCGGTCGAGGCCACCAAGGCCGCGCCGCAGAAGGCCGAGACCAAGCAGGCGCCGCGCGCCCCCTCGCCCGCCGAGGACGCCGACCGCGAGGAACGGGTCAAGATGACCCGCCTGCGCCAGACCATCGCCCGCCGTCTCAAGGACGCGCAGAACACCGCGGCGATGCTGACCACCTACAACGAGGTGGACATGACCGAGGTCATGGCGCTGCGGAAGGAGTACAAGGATCTCTTCGAGAAGAAGCACGGCGTGCGCCTGGGCTTCATGTCCTTCTTCACCAAGGCCTGCTGCCATGCCCTGAAGGAGGTTCCCGAGGTCAACGCCGAGATCGACGGTGCCGAGATCATCTACAAGAACTTCGTGCACATGGGCATCGCCACCGGCACGCCCACGGGCCTCGTGGTTCCGGTGATCCGCGACGTGGATTCCATGTCCTTCGCCGAGATCGAGGGCGCCATCGCCGAGAAGGGCAAGCGCGCCCGTGACGGCAAGCTCTCCATGAACGACATGCAGGGCGGAACCTTCACGATCTCCAACGGCGGCGTCTACGGCTCGCTGATGTCCTCGCCGATCCTGAATCCCCCGCAGTCGGGCATCCTCGGGATGCACAAGATCCAGGAACGGCCCATGGTCGTGAACGGCGAGATCAAGATTCGCCCGATGATGTACCTTGCACTCAGCTACGATCACCGCATCGTCGACGGCAAGGGCGCGGTGACCTTCCTCGTCCGCGTCAAGGAAGCGCTCGAGGATCCGCGCCGCCTGCTGATGGATCTCTGAGACCGCAAGGGCCCGGCCGCACGCCGGGCCGCCCCGCCCCCGGGACCGACCACCCGTCCCGGGGGCGGCGACACGATCCGCGAAGGCCCGAGATGACCGAGACGCCATATCCCACCCGCATCGAGGACGGCTCGCCCGACCTGCATGACATGGAGGGCGCGCCCGGCATGACCTACCGGCTGTTGATCGACAGCACCAAGGTGCCGAGCGCCAGTCTTTGCCACGGCATCTTCTACATGGAGCCCGAGGCCGAGGAGGCCTCGCACACCCACGACGTCTCCGAGACGATCTACGTGCTCTCGGGGCGCGGCTACGTCCGGCTCGACGACGACAAGGTGACGCTGGCACCCGGCGACATGGTCTACATCCCACCCGGCACCGCCCACGGCTTCTACGCCGAGGACGAGATGCAGGTGCATTTCACCTTCCCCGTCGACTGCTTCGACGACGTTGCCTACCACGACGCAACCTGACCCGGAGAGACCGCCATGAGCCAGCAACTGCTGCTTCGCTTCGACAATTTCGACAAGGCTGCCTTCGACGATGACGCCGAGAACCGCGCCAGTGCGGGCCTGAGCGTCCTGCAGCTCTGGCAGGAGGGCAGCACCGCCCACTGGGCGCTGCTCGAGGTCAACGACAAGGGCAAGGCGCAGGGCTGGATCGACAAGAACAGCTCTCTCGGACACGGGCCCTCGGGACACCATTTCCTCACCACGCTATGACCCCCGAGCTCACCGCCCTCACCCTTGCCGCGCTGCTGCAGTTCGCGCAGGTCGCGCTCTACTCGGGCCTGGCCCTGGACCAGGTCGGCGTGGCGCGCGCGGCCGGGCCACGCGACGGCGGCGTGACGCTGCAGGGCCGCGCGGGACGGGCCTCGCGGGCGCTCAACAACCACTTTGAAGGGCTGATCCTCTTCGGCATCGCCGTGGGCGTCCTCGTCGTCTCCGGCCAGACCGGCCCGCTCACCGCCACGCTCGCCTGGATCTACCTCGCCGCGCGCCTGGCCTATGTGCCCGCCTACCTGCTGGGCTGGACGCCCTGGCGGACGCTGATCTGGGCCTTCGGCGCCGGCGCCACGCTGCTCATGCTGCTCGTGGCGCTGCTGTGAGGGCCGGGATGCGCATATCCGCGCATGAAGGCGCCGCGCGGGCCCTGCGCTTCTTCTTGGCACAAATACTCCCGGGGGTGTCCCGCAGGGACGGGGGCAGAGCCCCCTGCCCGTTCACCATGCAGGACACCGCCCCGATCCGTTTCGCCCGGCCAAGCGCCGGGCCAATATCCCAGAATAGGAGACTTCCATGGCCACTTACGACGTGATCGTCATCGGTTCCGGCCCCGGCGGCTATGTCGCCGCCATCCGCTGCGCCCAGCTCGGGCTCAAGACCGCCTGTGTCGAGGGCCGCGAGACGCTGGGCGGCACCTGCCTGAACGTCGGCTGCATCCCCTCCAAGGCGCTGCTGCACGCCACGCACCAGCTGCACGAGGCCGAGCACAACTTCGCGGCCATGGGCCTCAAGGGCAAGGCGCCCACGGTCGACTGGAAGCAGATGCTCACCTACAAGGACGAGACCATCGCCACCAACACCAAGGGCGTGGAGTTCCTGTTCAAGAAGAACAAGATCGACTGGCTCAAGGGCTGGGGGTCGATCCCCGAGGCGGGCAAGGTCAAGGTCGGTGACGAGACCTACGAGACCAAGAACATCATCGTGGCCTCCGGTTCCGTCCCGTCCTCGCTGCCCGGCGTCGAGATCGACGAGAAGGTGGTGGTGAGCTCCACCGGCGCGCTGGAGCTGGGCAAGATCCCCAAGAAGATGGTGGTGATCGGCGCGGGCGTGATCGGGCTCGAGATGGGGTCGGTCTATAGCCGGCTCGGCGCAGAGGTCGAGGTGATCGAGTTCCTCGACAAGATCACCCCCACCATGGACGGCGAGGTGTCCAAGCAGTTCCAGAAGCTGCTGACCAAGCAGGGCCTGAAGTTCACCCTGGGCGCCGCGGTGCAGAGCGTCGAGGCGATGAAGACCAAGGCCAAGGTGAGCTACAAGCTGCGCAAGGACGACAGCGAGCATACCGTCGATGCGGACGTCGTGCTGGTCGCCACCGGCCGCAAGCCCTACACCGACGGCATCGGGCTCGCAGACCTGGGTGTCGAGATGTCCGACAAGGGCCAGATCAAGACCGACGGCCAGTGGAAGACCAGCGTCGACGGCATCTACGCCATCGGCGACGCCATCGACGGGCCGATGCTGGCGCACAAGGCCGAGGACGAGGGCATGGCCGCCGCCGAGGTGATCGCGGGCAAGCATGGCCACGTGAACTACGGCGTGATCCCGAGCGTGGTCTACACCCACCCCGAGGTCTCGAGCGTCGGCAAGACCGAAGAGCAGCTCAAGGACGAGGGTGTCTCCTACAAGGTCGGCAAGTTCTCGTTCATGGGCAACGGCCGGGCGAAGGCCAACTTCGCGGCGGACGGCTTCGTCAAGATCCTCGCCGACAAGGAGACCGACCGCGTGCTGGGCGCACATATCATCGGGCCGATGGCGGGCGACCTGATCCACGAGATCTGCGTGGCGATGGAGTTCGGCGCCGCGGCCGAGGACATCGCCCTGACCTGCCACGCGCACCCGACCTATTCCGAGGCGGTCCGCGAGGCGGCGCTGGCCTGCGGCGACGGTGCGATCCACATGTAAGGCAAAGGCGCGGCCCTTCGGGGCCCCGCTACCACATGGTGCGCGCGGCGCGCTCGGGCCAGGTGCGGTCGTAGTCGGCGCCCCCCTCCTGCCCGTTTGATGCCTCGAGCAGCATGTCGCCGGCGCTCGGCAGCCCGGCGCTTTCATCCTCGCCCGACCAGAGACGCGCGCGCATGATCGCGCGGGCGCACTGGAAGTAGACTTCCCCGATCTCGATCACGATGACCGTGGCGGGCTGTCGGCCGCCCTTCTCGAAGCGAGCGCGCAGGTCGGCGTCGTCGGTGACGAAGGCGCGGCCGTTGACGCGCAGCGCGCTGGTCGAGCCCGGCACCATGAACATGAGCGCCACGCGCGGGTCGCGCACGATGTTGCGCAGGGAATCGAGCCGGTTGTTGCCGCGCCAGTCAGGCATGGCGAGCGTGCGGGCGTCGAGCTCAGTGACCACCGGGCCGTCATCGCCGCGCGGGCTGCCATCGACGCCCTCGGGGCCGACGGTCGAGAGCACGCAGAAGCGCGAGGCCGTGATCCAGCGGCGATAGTGCGGGGTCAGAGCCGGGGCGACCTTGCCCAGCGCGGTGCCTTTGGGGGTGCCGTAGAGGGCGTGCAGCGCCTCTTCAGTGTCGATCCGGTGCATGAAATCCTGCCTCTGCCATCAGCTTGTCGGATGCGGTTTCGACCTCGCGCTCGAGCCGGGCGAGGAAATCCTTCTGACGCAGGCCCTGCGGGATCTCGGGGAGGAATTCCACCACCGCAAGGCCGGGCCGCCGCAGGATGCCGTTGCGGGGCCAGAAGAGGCCGCAGTTGGTGGCCACGGGCACACACGGATAGCCCGTCTGGGCATAGAGCGCCGCGGCGCCGGTCTTGTAGCGTTCGGGCACGCCCGGTGCGACGCGGGTGCCCTGCGGATAGATGACCAGCTGGCCGGGTTCGGCGCTGCCGGCGTCGACATCGGCAAGCATCTTGGCGATGGCCTTGCCGCGCTTGCCGCGGTCGACGGGCACGCAGCCGATGCGCAGGGTGTACTGGCCGATGAAGGGCGCCCAGATCAGTTCCTTCTTCATGATGAACTTGGCGGCCGGAAGGCTCGCGAAGATCATGATGATGTCGAGAAAGCTCTGGTGCTTTGCGGCGATCAGCACCTCGCCCGAGGGGGGCATGCCGCGCACCTCGGTGCGGATGCCCACCATCCAGCGGGCCAGCCAGCAGGCGAAATTCGCATAGGATCGGCAGGCGTATCTCGCCGCGCGGCGCGAGAAGATGGCGGCGGGGAAGAAGGCGATGCCGTAGACCGCCATGCCGGCGAAGACGACGACGGTAAAGAGCACCGAGCGGATGTACTGGAACGGGCCGGGATTGGTCATGCGAGTTGTCCAAGAACGCGGCGCGCGGCGGCGGCTGTGGCAAGGCAGGCGACCGTAGCGGCAAGCGGCGGCACGAGGAAGGGCAGGATCCAATGCCAGCCGGCGAAGCGCAACGAGGTGAGGAAGCCCCCCGAAGTGTCGCCCTCGGGCATGAGCAGCATGGCGCCCAGTCCCAGCACCGTGCCGATGCCGGCGCCGATCAAGGTGCGCAGGGTGAAGCGGCGCACAAAGGCGCGGGCAATGTAGCCGTCGGTTGCGCCCACGAGGCGCAGAACCGCGATCACCTGCGCGTTGGCCGAGAGCGCGGCGTGCGCCGCAAGCGTGACCATGGCGGTCATGGTGGCGCCGATGAGCCCGATCGAGATCCAGCCGATGCCCCGCAGCCGCGAGGCCGCCGAAACCAGCGGGCGCCGCCAGCGGGCGTGTTCGTCGAGCACCGCGCCGGGCACCTCGGCCTGCAGGCGCAGGCGAAGGCCCGCCGCGTCAAAACCGGAGGCAGCTTCGCGGATCTCGATGAGCTGCGGGACGGGCAGCTGGCCGAGCGGCAGGTCGGGTCCGAACCAGGGCTCGAGCAGGGCCTGGGCCTCTTCCTCGGTCAGGGCCCGGGCGCTTTCGACGCCGGGGGTCTGGTCGAGCACGCGCAGCGCGGTCTCGGTCTGGGCGGCGAGTTGCCCCGCCGGCGCCGAGATGCGGACCGTCGAGGCCCGGGCCAGTTCCGCGCCCCAGCTTGTGGCCAGCCGCCCCGAGGCGAGCGAGAGTGCCAGCGCGAAGACCGTGAGAAAGGCCATGGTCGCAGCCGTGAAGAGCGTCAGCCAGACGGTAAAGCCCGAGGGCGGCACGATACGGTCGGCGCCCGGGTCTGCCGTGAGCAGGCGGCGCGGAGAGAGGCCGGGCCAGTTCAAAGCTCGGACCCAGCGGCGTAGAGACCGCCGCCCGCCAGCCGCAGGACGCGCGCCTGCACGTGCGCCTTGGTGGTACGGATCAGCATGAGGTCGTGGGTGGCGATTAGGATCGTCTTGCCCATGCGGTTGAGCTCGATCAGCAGGCGCATGAGCCGCTGCGACATCTCCCAGTCGACGTTGCCGGTGGGCTCGTCCGCGAGGATGACCTCGGGCGACATGATGACGGCGCGGGCAAGTGCCGCGCGCTGGCGTTCGCCACCCGACAGCTCGGCCGGCAGGGCGCCGGCGCGGTCGGTGAGCCCCACCCAGGTGAGCAGTTCGGAAAGGTTCTCGTCGTGTTCGGGCGAATACTGGCCCGAGACCACGAGCGGCAGGGCCACGTTCTCGATCACAGGCAGATGGTCGAGGAACTGGCAGTCCTGGTGCACGACGCCGACGCGGCGGCGGTTCATGGCCACGGCGTCGCGGTCCATCTCGGTCACGGAACGGCCAAAGAGGCTGAGATCGCCCTCGGTCGGGCGCAGCGCGCCGTAGCAGAGCTTGAGCAGCGTGGTCTTGCCCGCGCCCGAGGGGCCGGTCAGGAAGTGGAACGAGCCGGGCGCCAGTGTGAGAGAGAGGCCGCGGAACAGCGCCTCTCCGCCGTAACTGTAGGCCACATTGTCGAGCTCGATCACCGCTGCCCTGCCTTGACGCTTTTCTGACTGCCGTCTTGTGCCGCAGCGCTGCCCCGGTTGCAATGAGAGGCTTGCAACGATTGGGCTTTTCCGCTCTTTCCTCGCAACCTATTGTGGGGCTGTCAGGATTTCGGTTGGCCAAGGGCCAGGGGGCACGTGTGAGCAGGTTCCGGTTGATATGTCCGAATTGCGGGGCGCAATACGACGTGCCCATGGACGTGATTCCGGCGCGGGGACGGGACGTGCAGTGTTCGAACTGCGGACACACCTGGTTCCAGGGGCATGCGCAGGTGGGCGAGGATATCCCGCTGGTCGAGCCGGTGGCGGATCCGAAGGTGCGCACCCCGGCAAGCCCGCCGCCGGCGGAACGCCCTGCGCCGAAGGCGCCAGCGGAGCCTGTAGAGGCCGAGACGGCCACGGACGAGGCGACCGTGGACGCGGCGGTCGAAGCGCCGGTGGAGCCGGAGGACGAGGGCGAGGAGGATGGCGGCAAGATGCCGCCCGCGCCGCCGCGGCGCGAGCTGGATCCGTCGGTGCTCGGCGTGCTGCGCGAGGAGGCCGCCTACGAGAACCGGCGCCGGCAGGAAGAGCGCGGCGCGCTCGAGGTCCAGAGCGACCTCGGACTGGAGGAGCCATCGAGTGACGACGCCCGGCGAAAGCGGAACCTGACGCTGGAGGCCGGCGCCCACACCGTGCCTGCCCCGTCGTCGAAGGCGTCCGGGGCCGCGCGGGAGAGGTCCCGCGAGGAGGCGTTTCCCGACCTCGACGAAGTGTCCCAGTCGCTGCGCCACGACCGGAGCACCCGGCGCCGCGAGGCCGAGCCGGAGGCCCGCGAGGGCGGTTCGGGTTTCGTGACGGGCTTCGTCCTGGTCGTCGTCGTGGCAGCGCTGGCGCTCGCGATCTACAGTTCGGCCTCGCAGATCGCCGAGGCAGTGCCCGAGGCGGCTCCGATGCTCGAGGCCTATGCGGACCAGGTGGACGCGGCGCGGCGCTGGCTGGACGAAAGCAGCACCGACCTGCTCATGCGGCTCGATGCCATGAGCTCGGAGGCGGCGCAGGGCGACGGGGAGTGACCCCGCCTGCCCTCGTGCGCGTCCTTCTCAGACCCGGCCCTTCCACGGCACCAGCAGCCGTTCGGCGTAGCGCATCAGGATGTCGATGCCGAAGCCGATGACGCCGATCAGGATGATGCCCATGATGACGATGTCGGTGAGCTGGAACTTGGAGGCCACCATGATCATCATGCCCGCGCCCTTCTCGGCGGCGACAAGTTCGGCCGCGACCACGGTGCCCCAGCAGACGCCCATGGCGACGCGGGCGCCGGTGAATATCTCGGGGAGCGAGTTCGGCACGATGACGTGGCGCATGATCTGCCACTTGCTGGCGCCCAGCGAATAGGCCGCGTGCACCTTGGAGATCGCCACGCCCGACACGCCCGAGCGCGCGGCAATGGCCATGATCCAGAGCGCCGCGAGGAAGAGCAGGATGATCTTGCCGACCTCGCCGATGCCCGCCCAGATGATGACCAGCGGGATCAGCGCGAGCGGCGGCACGGGCCGCATGAATTCGACAATGGGGTCGAACCAGCCGCGGAACCAGTCCGAGAGGCCCATGGCGTAGCCCAGCGGGATGCCGACCAGCGCGCCGAAGAAGAAGCCGACGATCACGCGGAAGAGCGAATAGCCCAGGTGTTCCCAGAGCGTGCTGTCGCGGTAGCCGTCGCTGGCGATTTCCGAGAGGCGCGCAAGCACGGCCTCGGGCGCGGGCAGCCAGATCGGCTCCATCTGCCAGCCCTTGGACGGTTCGAAGTTGAGCGTGCCCTTGGGTGACATGCCGACGCGGCCATAGTCGGTCTCGACCGAGCCACCTGGTTCGATGGGGGTGCCGTTGATGGCGGTGACGACGTGACCCTGGTCGCGACCGTATTCGTCGTTGTCGTCGACGCGGATGAGGCCCGAGCGCCATGCGCCGATGGTGTCGACGTCGTTCTTCGCCCAGCCGTCGCCGGGATCGACCACCGGGTCCTCGGCATCGTTGCCGACCTCGAAGACCCGCACGGTCACGGTGGCGTCGTCGGGCGCCACCCCATCGGCCTCGGCCGTGTAGGTGAAGGTGGCGTCGCCGATGAAGGGGCCCGGCGCGTGCAGGAAGGAGGGCACGAGGCTGGAGCCGGTGAAGGCGGCCCAGAGCAGGAAGATGGTGAGGATCGAGATGACGCTGGCAAAGCGGTTGGGGACCACGGCGGATTCGTCGCCGAAGGTCACGGTCTTGAGCGAGGCATAGTCCGTCGTGGCCTTGCGGGCGACGAACTTCACCAAGACGTAGGCCGCCACGAAGATGGCGATGTAGATGAGAAGAACGATCATTGCGCCGCCTCCGTGCGTCCCATGATTTCCTCTTCCATGTTCCAGATCATGCCGAGGATCTCCTCGCGCTTCTGGCCGAACTCGGGGTTCTTCTTGACCTCGCGCAGGTCGCGCCCGACGCCTTCGTCGGCGAAGGGAAGGCGGTATTCCTCGTGGATGCGGCCGGGGCGCGGGGCCATGACCAGCAGGCGTTCGCCGAGCAGAAGCGCCTCTTCCACCGAATGGGTGATGAGGATGATGGTCTTGCCCGTCTCCTTCCAGAGCCGCAGCACGAGGCCCTGCATCTTCTCGCGGGTAAGCGCGTCAAGCGCGCCGAGCGGTTCGTCCATCAGGATCACGTCGGGATCGTTGGCGAGGCATCGGGCCAGCGCCACGCGCTGCTGCATGCCGCCGGACAGCTCGTAGACGGCCTTTTCCTTGAAGTCTCGCAGTCCCACCACGTCGAGCAGGTGGTCCACGTTGGCGCCCCAGTCCCTTTCACGCTTGCCGGCCATGCGGGGGCCGAAACTGACGTTGTCGCGGACGTTCATCCACTCGAAGAGCGCGCCCTGCTGGAAGACCATCCCGCGTTCGGCGTCGGGACCCTTCACCGGGTGGCCGTTGAGGGTGATCCTGCCTTCGGTGGGGGCGAGGAAGCCCGCGAGGATGTTGAGAAGCGTGGTCTTGCCGCAGCCCGAGGGGCCAAGCACGCTCATCAGCTCGCCCTCCTTGATGTCGAGCGAGACATCCTTCAGCGCCTGCACCGATGTGCCGTTCGGCAGATCGAACCGCATCGACACGTTTTCAATCGTCAACCCACTCATGGTGCTGCCTCTTTCGCGAATGCATGGGGCGCTTGCGGCGCGGGCCGCCCAAGGGACGGCCCGGCCGGGATCGTTTCGGGGTGTGGGCCCGGGGTTTACATGCCCGAGGACGCGGTCTCGAGCGGGCCGGTGTTCACGTTGTCGGCGTAGCTGTCGAGCGCGCTGTCGATCGAGCCTGCCTCGACGAAGACCTGCGCGACGCCCGCCATGAAGTCCTGCGCGCCGCCGCCGAGCCATTTCTCGGTGAGCTGCTCCTCGACCGGCGGGAAGACGAAGGTTTCGAGCGTCGCTGCGGTGGCTTCCTCGTCCATGCCGGCGTCCTTGGCGATCACGGGGAGCATCTCCTCGTGGTTGGCCTCGTCCGCCCACATGGCGTTGGCCTCGGCGGTCACGCCGAGGAAGGCCGCGACCATGTCGGAGTTCTCGGCCACCCAGGTGGCGGGACCGGAGGTCACGTCGAAGACGAGGATGCCGAGTTCTTCCTTCTCGGCGCCGGTCAGCAGCACGTTGCCGTAGTCCTTCATGCGGCGCAGGCTGCCGCCCCAGCCGCAGGCCATGTCGACGGAGCCCTGCGCCATCGCGGCGGCGCCGTCGGGCGGGGCCATGTCGACCACGTCCATGGTCGTGATGTCGACGCCGAAGTGGTTCATCTGCTCGAGGAAGCCGTAGTGCGCGGCGGTGCCGAGCGGCACGGCGACGCGCTTGCCCTCGAGCTCAGCGGCGGAGTCCTTGTCGATTTCCAGGATCTCCTGCACGACGCAGTTGTCGTTGTCGGAGTAGCTGACCGCCACGTCGAGGGCCTGCAGGTCCTGTCCGGCGCTGGTCGCCACCACGAAGGGCGGGACGCCCTGGCTGACCGAAAGCTGCACGTCGCCCGAGGCCATGGCCGCGGACATGGCGGTGCCGGTGTCGAAGCTGACCCAGTTGACGCTCGTGCCCAGCGCCTCGTCGTACATGCCGGTGGCCTTCGCGTACTGGAAGGGCATCGGCCATTCGAGGAAATAGCCGACGGTGATGTCCTGCGCCTGCGCGGCCTGCGCCCCGGCGACAAGGGCCATGCCGGCGGCACCGGCCATCAAGGCGTTCCTGATCGTCATAGTCCTGGTACTCCCCTGTTGGTCTGCCCACGGGATGGGCGGTTCCTGGCGCCCTTTTTTCGGCGCTCTGGACCGATCGGAGCGGAATTCTCGTGCCCGATCAACGGTTTTTCGGTCATGGGACCTGATCGGGTGCCGATGGCGCGAACGAGCGCGGGCTTCGTTTGCCGGCCCATCCGCCTGAATTCGCGCCATTTTTAAGGAAAGTGACCTTAGGTGCAGCGCCCGCGGCGGCAAAACTGGATACATAGCTCGACCCCATCTGGACCTACGCCTTGCCCATTTCCGTGGCGCATGTGCTATTCAGAAGAAACACCCCCGCACAGCGCAGGAGAGACGCATGATGGACGGCAGCCCCAACGATCTGAGCCACGTGGTCGAAGCCGACCGCGCGCACATCTGGCATCACCTGATGCAGCACAAACCCTTCGAGACGAATGATCCGCGCATCATCGTCGAGGGCAAGGGCATGCGGGTCTGGGACCAGGGCGGCAAGGAACACCTCGACGCCGTGTCGGGCGCGGTGTGGACGGTGAACGTGGGCTACGGCCGCGAGCGGATCGCGAAGGCGGTCTATGACCAGTTGATGAAGATGAACTATTTCGCGGGCTCCATGGGCTCGATCCCCGGCGCGCTGTTTGCCGAGAAGCTGGTGGAGAAAATGCCGGGGATGAGCCGGGTCTACTACTGCAACTCGGGGTCCGAGGCCAACGAGAAGGCCTTCAAGATGGTCCGCCAGATCGCGCACAAGCGCTTCGGCGGCAAGAAGCACAAGATCCTCTACCGTGACCGCGACTATCATGGCACGACCATCGGCTGCCTGAGCGCGGGCGGGCAGGACGAGCGCAACGCGCAGTACGGGCCCTTTGCGCCGGGCTTTGTCCGGGTGCCGCACTGTCTTGAATACCGCGCTTTCGAGCAGGAGGGCGCGCCGGAAGAGAACTACGGCGAATGGGCGGCCTCCCAGATCGAGAAGGTGATCCTGGCCGAGGGGCCCGAGACGGTGGGCGCGCTCTGCCTTGAGCCCGTGACCGCCGGCGGCGGCGTGATCGTGCCGCCCGAGGGCTACTGGCAGAAGGTGCGCGAGATCTGCGACAAGTACGAGATCCTGTTGCACATCGACGAGGTGGTCTGCGGCGTGGGCCGGACGGGCACCTGGTTCGGCTACCAGCATTACGGGATCGAGCCGGATTTCGTGACCATGGCCAAGGGCGTGGCCTCGGGCTATGCCGCCATCGCCTGCCTCGTGACGAACGAGAAGGTGTTCGAGCTGTTCAAGGACGACGACACCGATCCGCTGAACTACTTCCGCGACATCTCGACCTTCGGGGGCTGCACCGCCGGTCCGGCCGCCGCGATCGAGAACATGGCGATCATCGAGGAAGAGGGCCTGCTGGAGAACACCACCAAGATGGGCGACTACATGCTCGACCAGCTGCAGGCGCTGGCCGACAGGCACGAGGTGATCGGCAACGTGCGCGGCAAGGGACTGTTCCTGGGCGCCGAGCTGGTGGCGGATCGCGGCACGCGCGAGCCCATGGCCGAGGCGAAGGTGCAGGCGGTGGTCAAGGACTGCATGGCGCAGGGGGTCATCATCGGGGCCACCAACCGGTCGGTGCCGGGGAAGAACAACACCCTGTGCTACAGCCCCGCGCTGATCGCCACGAAGGACGACATCGACCAGATCATCGCCGCGACCGAGGGCGCGCTGGGACGCGTCTTTGGCTGAGGTGAACCATCTCGGGCAGCCGGTCGGGCTGCCCGTGGACCTCGCCCTGCCCCGACCCGCCCCGCAGCACCTGACGCTGGCGGGCCGCTACGGGGCCGTGGTGCCGCTGGAAGCGGGCCATGCGGATGCCCTGTTCGCGGCCTATTCCGAGGACCCCGAGGGGCGCGGCTGGACCTACATGCCGCTGCATCCCTGGCCCGACGTCGCGACGGCGCGGGCCTGGGCGATGCAGGCGGCGGAGAGCGAGGACCCGCTGTTCTTTGCCGTGACCGATCCCGATGGCGTCGCGCTCGGGGTCTGTTCCTATCTCAGGATCGCTCCCGAGGTGGGGTCGGTGGAGGTGGGCTTCATCCATTTCGCCCCGCCCCTGCAGCGGACGCGGCTGGCGACCGAGGCCATGGCGCTGATGATGGGGCATGTCTTCGACCACCTCGGCTATCGCCGGTACGAGTGGAAATGCGACGCGCTCAACGCCCCCTCGCGGGCCGCGGCGGGGCGGCTGGGGTTCACCTATGAGGGCACCTTCCGGCAGGCCACGGTCGTCAAGGGGCGCAACCGGGACACGGCCTGGTTCTCGGTGATCGACAGCGAGTGGCCCCGGCTGAAGGCGGGGTTTGAGGCCTGGCTGGCGCCGGAGAATTTCGACGCCGAGGGGCGGCAGAAGGTCTCGCTGAAGGCGCTCCGGGAGGGCTGAGCCTTCCCCGCCGCAGGGTGCCTTGGAGCGCCAAACGGGGTGTCCCGGGCCGGGACATCCTGTGGGCGTATATGAATCAATGGATTACAGAG
This sequence comes from Allosediminivita pacifica, assembly GCF_003054175.1. Taxonomy (GTDB): domain Bacteria; phylum Pseudomonadota; class Alphaproteobacteria; order Rhodobacterales; family Rhodobacteraceae; genus Allosediminivita; species Allosediminivita pacifica. Next base: position 197,498 of record NZ_QBKN01000001.1, on the reverse strand, counting down.
ACGAATTAACTGAAAATTAGGGGTGTCCCCGACGGGCCTTGGATTGCAGGCGACGGGCTCCGCGACATTCCGGTGGCATGCTGGCTCGCCCCCGGCGCTCATGGAATGGGTGAGCGCGCATCGCGCGGCAGGGTCGCGGGCGTCGCGAAATTTGCACCTTCCGGCGCCTAAAGACTGCAGTTGAACGGAAATTTTAACGTTCGGTAAAGACTCATTTGCGAGTCGGGGATATCACAACCTTTGACTCGAATACTCGCAAACTTTGACTCGATGATGTTCCCAGCCCATCCTTCACGGGTCCCGGCGGCGCCGGCCCGAGCCCTCGGCAGCCAGGTCTTGCTGACCGGCAGACGGCCCCACGAGGCCACACAATGACCTTCGGTACGACGGAAGACCGCACCCTCGTCGCCGGATTGGGACATTTCCTCTCGGTGGTGGCGATCACCGCCGCGCTCTACGTGGCCAGCCACGCCATCACCGCGCTCTGCATCACGCCCCTGCAATCCTACGTGCTGGGTGATGCGACGACCTACGCGAGCCTTCTGTACCTTCCACATGGCATCCGCGTGCTGTCGGTCTGGTTCCTGCGATGGAAGGCGGTGCCGGGGCTGATCCTTGGCGGGGCGCTCTCGGAGTGGATCTTCACCGACCCCGAGACGCTTCGGACCCTTGCGCCGGTGCTGGTGCCATCGATCCTGGTCGGAGCGCTGTCGACGATCGTGATCTTCGAGACGCTGCGTCATCTCGGCACCAGCGGCTATGCCGGGACCGGGCGGCGGGTGGAAGGGCGCGCGCTGGTGGTGGTCGGCCTGGCCTCCTCGCTGCTGAACTCCATCGGACAGATGATCGTCTTCGACAGCTACGTGTCGCCCGGCAGTTCGACCGGAATCATGCTGCTCTACGCGGTCGGTGACATCGCGGGGATGTTCGCCGTGCTCTTCGCGGGGCTTTGGGTCTATCGGCGCGGCGGGTGGCGGATCATCTCGCTCTAGTCCGGGGGGGCAGCTTTCCTGCCTGCGGCCAGCCACCGCGCCGCGCCGTCGCCCGCGCCCCAATTCCCCCGTATACAAACGCCCGCATATGCGTTAGGGAGCCCCTTTCCCCCTGTCCAGCAGGCCGGGCACGGCACGGTGCCGTCCCCCGCAACACGGTTTCCAGATGATCCAGACCCTCTCCGATGCGCTCGCCGAGCGTGGCTACGACACGTTGACCCCCGTCCAGGAGGCGGTCACCGATCCCGACCTGAACGCGGCGGACCTGCTTGTCTCGGCGCAGACCGGGTCGGGCAAGACCGTGGGCTTCGGCCTTGCCATCGCGCCCACCCTTCTGGGCGAGGATGGGGTGTTCGGCGTGGCCGCCGCGCCGCAGGCGCTGATCGTGGCCCCCACCCGCGAGCTGGCCTTCCAGGTCAGCCGCGAGCTCGACTGGCTTTATGCCAAGGCGGGCGCGCGGGTCACCACCTGCGTCGGCGGCATGGACATGCGCGACGAGCGCCGGGCGCTGGAACGCGGGGCGCATGTGGTCGTGGGCACGCCCGGCCGTCTGACCGACCACATCCGGCGCGGATCGCTCGACATGAGCGCGCTGCGGGCGGTGGTGCTCGACGAGGCGGACGAGATGCTCGACCTCGGCTTCCGCGAGGATCTGGAATTCATGCTGGGCGAGGCGCCGGCCGACCGGCGCACGCTGATGTTCTCGGCCACGGTGCCGCCGATGATCGTGAAGCTCGCACAGCAGTACCAGCGCGACGCGGTGCGGGTGACGACGCTCTCGGGCAAGGGCCAGCATTCGGACATCGCCTACCAGGCGCTGCGGGTGGCCCAGCAGGACGCCGAGAACGCCATCATTAACCTGCTGCGCTACCACGAGGCGCCCAATGCCATCGTCTTTGCCAACACGCGGGCGACGGTGAACCGGCTGACCGCGCGCTTTGCCAACCGCGGCTTTGCCGTGGTGTCGCTGTCGGGCGAGCTGAGCCAGGCGGAGCGGACGCATGCGCTGCAGGCGATGCGCGACGGCCGGGCGCGGGTCTGCGTGGCCACCGACGTGGCGGCGCGGGGCATCGACCTGCCGAACCTCGAACTGGTGGTGCATGCCGAGCTGCCCTCGAACGGCGAGACGCTGCTGCACCGTTCGGGCCGGACGGGCCGCGCGGGTCGCAAGGGGATTTCGGCGCTGATCGTACCGCCGAAGGCCACGAAGAAGGCCGAGCGCCTGCTGCAGAGCGCCAAGGTGCAGGCGGAGTGGACCGTGCCGCCGGGCGCCGAGGAGATCCTGCGCCGCGACGAGGAACGCCTGCTGGCCGATCCGGTCTGGGAGGAGGCGCCGAGCGAGGCCGAGGCGGAATTCGCCAAACGGCTGCTGGCAGCACAATCGCCCGAGACCGTGGCCGCGGCCTACCTGCGGCTGTTCCGGTCGCGGCATTCGGCGCCCGAGGACCTGTCGCCGCCGGACGCGCGCCCCGAGCGCAAGGAGCGCGCGCCCTTTGGTCCCAGCGTCTGGTTCACGCTTTCGGTGGGGCGCAACGAGCGGGCCGAGGCGCGCTGGCTGCTGCCGATGCTGCTGCGGGCTGGCGGGCTCGACAAGGATGCCATCGGGGCGATCCGGGTGCGCGACGACGAGACCTTCGTCGAGATCGCCGAGAGCAACGTGGCGCGTTTCCAGGCGGCGCTTGGGGCGAGCGGCGAGCTCGAGGACGGGCTGACCGCGCGGCGGATCGAGGGGGAGCCGGATTTCGGGCGCCCCTCGGCTGGCGGGCGCCCTGCGGGGCCGAAGCCGCGGCGCGAAGGCCCCAAGGGCGACCGGCCCGCGCCGAAGCGCGACGGGTTCAAGCCGAAGCGCGAGAGCCGCGAGGCGGCGCCCGCGCCGCAGGGTGATGCTGTTGCCAAGGCACCGGAGGCCCCTGCCCCGGCCCCCGAGGCGGCGCCGGAGCGGCCTGCACAGGCCGACAAGCCGCGCGAGCGCAAGGCGCGCGACGCGGCACCGGCCGCCAAGCGCCCCGCGCGCGAGGCGGGCGATGCCCCGGCGGCCAAGCGTGGCTTCGGCAAGCCGAAGGGCGACAAGCCCTACAAGTCCGGCGAGGGGCGGCCCGCGCGGACCGGCAAGCCCGGGGCCGGCAAGCCGCGTGGCGATGGCTTCAAGCCGGGCACCGGCAAGCCGCGTGGCGAGGGTGGCAAGCCCGGGGGCGCCGGTGCGCCGCGCAAGGCGCCGGCCTCGGCCTCCGACACCTCGAAGCGCTTCACGCCCCCGGGCAAGCCGGCACGCGCCAAGCCTGCCCGTGACAAGGGTGGCATGCAGCCGCCGAAGCGCCGCAAGCCCTGAGAGGGCGGCGGTTGCCAGGTCTTTCGTAGGAAGGATGGGGGCTCTGCCCCCTCCTGGCCTGCGGCCAGTTCACCCCCGGAGTATTTTCGCCAAGAAGAAGCGCCGGGTTCAGGCGCGTTTCAGGGCCTGGGTGTGGAAGCCTTCGGGGATGGTGTCGCGGCCTTCAAGGATCAGGTCGGCCATGGTCGTGGCGACCTTGGGCGCCATGCCGAAGCCGATCTTGAAGCCGCCGTTGGCGACATAGTGGCCGTCCCGACCCGGCCATGGCCCCAGCAGCGGCGCGCGGCTGCGGGCGCGGGGGCGGACACCGGCCCAGCGTTGCAGGATCGGCGCATCGGCCAGCGCGGGCAGCGCGGCCACGGCCCGGGCGTGCAACGTGTCGCACTGGTCGTCAGTGGCGGTGGGGTCGGTGAAGTCGCTTTCCGTGGTGGAGCCCACGGCCACGGTGCCGTCGGCGTGCGGGATCACGTGCAGCCCGTCGACGAAGAGCTGCGGTGCCTCGGGGGCGGCGAAGCCCAGCAGGAGCGCCTGCCCCTTCACGCCGTCGCCCGCCTTGCGGCCCAGATCCTCGTTCAGGGCCAGAAGCCCCTGCCAGCCGGTCGCCCAGAGGGTGGGCGTGGTCTCGGCGGCCTCGGGCGTGATCTCGACGCCTTTGGCGCGGAGCGCGAGCGCCAGCGCCTCGCAGGCTTTGCGGGGGTGGGCGCGGGCGGTGAGCGTGTCGTGGATGAGCTTGCCCGTGGGGCTATGCGGGGCAAAGGCGCCTGCGTCCTGCGCGTCAATGACCTGCCACGTGGCGCGGCCCTGCCAGAGGTCGGCGGCGGTGTTCGCCCGCGCCTGCGCGAGATCGAGCGCGGCCTCGTCCGCGATGGGCTGAAGCCGGCCGCTGCGGGCGTAGCCGGGCGCGCCGCCGCCCGCCTCCGCGACCTCGGCCCAGAAGTCCTCGGCCATGAGCAGGCTTTCGAGCTGGAAGGCCTTTTTCGGGTTCCAGTTTTCGGGGACATGCGGGGCGAGCGCGCCGACCACGCCGCCGCTGCTGCCCGCGGCCACGCCGTGCGGGTCGACCACCCGGACGCGCGCGCCGCGGCGGGTGAGTTCCCAGGCGCAGGCGAGGCCGAAGATCCCTGCCCCGCGCACGGTGATATCCGGGCTTGTCATCGCTCCGCCTCCGTTCCAGTTTGCACGCGATCGAGGACATATCCCCATGAGCGACACTCTGCACCCCCTCGACTGGCGCGATCGCGTGCCGGTCTCGGACCGTTTCGACGATCCCTTCTATTCACTGGAAAACGGTCTTGCCGAGACGCGCCATGTCTTCCTTGACGGCTGCGGGCTGCCGGGGCGGTTCGCGGACGGGTTCCGGGTGGCCGAGCTGGGCTTTGGCACCGGGCTGAACCTGCTGGCCTGTCTTGCGCTCTGGCGCGAGAGCGGGACCAGGGGGCGGCTGCATTTCACCACCTTCGAGGCCTACCCACTGGCCCCCGCCGACATGGTGCGGGCCCAGGAGGGGTTCCCCGAGCTGGCGGACCTGGCCGAGGAGCTTGCGCCCTTCTGGGGGCAGGCGCGGTTCACCCTGCCCGACCTGTCGTTCGAGATGGTCACGGGCGACGCGCGCGAGACGCTGCCCGCGTGGGAGGGTGCGGCGGATGCGTGGTTCCTCGACGGGTTCTCGCCCGCGAAGAACCCCGAGCTCTGGGGCAAGGCGCTGATGGCCGAGGTGGCGGCGCACACGGCCCCGGGCGGGCGGCTGGCCACCTACACGGCGGCGGGCCACGTGCGCCGGGCGCTGGAGGCGGCGGGCCTTGAGATCACGCGGGCCCCCGGCTATGGCCGGAAGCGTCACATGACCCAAGCGCGAAAGCCCGCCCCATGACATCGCAGAACACCCGTTTCGGCATCTGGCTGATGGTGCTGACCACGGCCATCTTCGCCGCGCAGGACGGCATCTCGCGGCATCTGGCCGAGGCCTACAACGTGCAGATGGTGGTGATGATCCGCTACTGGTTCTTCGCGGCCTTCGTGATCGCCATGGCGGCGCGCCATGCGGGCGGGCTGCGGCGCGCGGCGGCCACGCGCCAGCCGCTGGTGCAGGCCTTCCGCGGCGTGCTGCTGGTGGCCGAGGTCAACATCATGGTGCTGGGCTTCGTCTACCTTGGCCTCGTGGAAAGCCACGCGGTCTTTGCCTGCTACCCGCTGCTGATCGCGGCGCTGTCGGGGCCGATCCTTGGCGAAAAGGTCGGCTGGCGGCGGTGGTCGGCGATCGGCGTGGGCTTTGCCGGCATGCTGATCATCCTGCAGCCGGACGGGGGCGTGTTCTCAGCCTACTCGATCCTGCCGCTGGCGGCGGCGCTGATGTTCGCGCTTTACGGGCTGCTCACGCGCTACGTGGCGCGGCAGGACAGCGCGGCGACCTCGTTCTTCTGGACGGGGACGGTGGGCGCGGTGGCCGCCACGCTGGTGGGGATGTGGACCTGGGAGCCGATGACCTTGGGCGACTGGGGCTGGATGGCGGTGCTCTGCGTGACGGCATCGGCCGGGCACTTCACGCTGATCAAGGCCTACGAGCAGGCCGAGGCCAGCGACGTGCAGCCCTTTGCCTATCTACAGCTGCCCTTCGCCAGCCTGATCGGGCTTTACCTTTTCGGCGAGACCCTGCGGGCCAACGTGGCCATCGGGGCTGCGATCATCGTGGGCGCGGGGCTGTTCACCCTGTGGCGGACGCGCCGGAGGGCGCAGGCGCACTGAGCCGCGTCACGCACGCGTAACACGGGCTTCACCGGCCTGTTTCACGCGGCGGGCAGGTTGTCGGCATCCCCAGACCGACACCCGGAGGTTTCGTCATGCTTTCGCGACGCTCTTTGCTTGCTTCCGCCGCCGCCACCGCCGGTTCGGCGCTTGTCACACCCTTCGCGGGCTTTGGCGCCGCCCGGGCGCAGGAGGGCGGCCCGGCCTTCCGTTTCGGCGTGATCGCCGACCCGCAATACGCGCCGGTGCCGCCGCGGGGCACGCGCTATTACGCAAATTCGCTGTGGAAGGTTCAGGAGGCCATCGCCGAGTTGAACACCCGCGAGTTGGAGTTCGTGGTCACGCTTGGCGACATCATCGACCGCCACTGGAGCAGCTTCGACCATATCCTGCCGCTCTACGATCAGCTCGAGGTGCCGGGGCATTTCGTGCTCGGCAACCACGACTATTCCGTCGCGCCGGACTACCTTGCCTCGGTCGAGCGCGTGGCCGGGCTGGAGCGCGCCTATTACGACTACACCGGTGGCGGTTACCGCTTCCTGGTGATCGACGGCAACGACATCTCGACCTTTGCCAACGCGAAGGACAGCGCGGCCTATGCGGAAGCCGAGGAACGGCTGGCGAAGCTGCAGGAGGCCGGGGCCGAGAATGCGCAGAGCTGGAACGGCACGCTGTCTGAGGCGCAGTTCGCCTGGATCGAGGCGAGCATGGAGGATGCCCGCGCCAAGGGCGAGCGGGTGATCGTCCAGGGGCACTACCCGATCTACCCGAAGAACCGGCACAACCTGTGGGATGACGAACGGCTGGTCGAGCTGCTGACGAGCTACGACAACTTCGCGCTCTACATGAACGGGCACAACCACGCGGGCAACTACGGCCGCATCGGCAACCAGCACTTCGTGAACCTCAAGGGCATGGTCGAGACGCCGGACACCACGGCCTATTCCGTGGTCGAGGTCTTCGACGACCGGATCGAGATCCTGGGAGAGGGCGTCGAGGAGGACCGGACGCTGACGCTCTGATCCGCCTGCCCGGCCGGCCACACGGGCGGCCGGCTTAGTCCGTCGCCGTGCGCAGGGTATTGCCGGTCAGCTCCTCGGAAAACGGCACCGGGTGCGGGTCGCGGCCGAGGCGCGCGCGGTAGACCACGACGCTTTCGGCGACGCGCATCACGTAGTTGCGGGTCTCGTCGAAGGGGATCATCTCGACCCAGTCGATCACGTCGATGTCGCCCCGGCGCGGGTCGCCGTAGCGCTCCATCCAGTCGATGGGCCGGCCGGGGCCCGCGTTGTAGCCCGCCGCCATCATCACCACGTTGCCGTCGAAGCGCTGCGCGAGATCGGCGAGGTAGGCCGCGCCGAGGCGGGCGTTGTAGGCCGGATCGCTGAGCAGGCGGCCCGCGTCGTAGTCGAGGTCGAGCCAGCCCGAGACAAGCTGCGCGGTGCCCGGCATGAGCTGCATGAAGCCGCGGGCGCCAGCGTGCGAGATTACGCCCGGATCGAACTCGGATTCGCGGCGCGCGATGGAGAGCACCAGTTCGGTGGGCACCGGGTAGTCGGTGCCGGTCACGCGGGTGTCGAGCGCGTAGTAGGGGCCGGGTATCTCGATCCCGAATTGCGCGGCGCGCTTGCCCAGGCGCACGGCGATGTGAGGGCGGCCCATCTCGGCCAGCATGTCGCCCATCTGGCCGATCTGCTGGCGGTCGAGGCTTTCTGCGAGATGCGTGAGGAACCGTTCGGCCAGCGCGTCCTCGCCCGCGGCCATGAGCAGGATCGCGGCGCGGTAGACGGTGGAGCGCGTCCACGCGGCTGTGCGCCAGTCGGGAAAGTCCTCGGCGCCGGTCAGGGCGGGGTCGATGGGCAGGTCGCCGCGTTCGGCGGCGAGCAGCCCGTAGTAGGAGGTCTGCCAGCGCGCGCCTTCGGCATAAGCGGTCTTTGCCGCCTCGGTGTTGCCAAGCGCCTCTTCTGCGCGGCCGAGCCAGTAGCCCGCGCGGCCCGCCGAGATCGGCGAATCGACGGCCCCGGAGAAGGCGATGAAATGCTCGCGCGCCGCCTCGGCGTCGTCGCGGAAGCGCAGGGCGATGAAGCCCGCCAGCCATTCCAGCGCGGCGAAGTCGGCACCCTCGACCAGCCCGTGGCGGGCGGCGATACGGTAGGCCTCGTCATACCGGCCGTCGCGCATCAGATCGCGGGCGAGATCGGCGCGCCGGGGCGCCCAGGCCCAGGGCTCGCCCAGCCCCTCGCCGGTCTCGGAGCGGGCGAGGATCAGCTCGGCCGCGTCGTCGTAACGGCCCTTGCGCATGCGCCAGAGGAACCGCTCGTAGGCGAGGCCGGCGTGATCGGCGAGTTCCTCGGGCACGTCCTCGATGCGGGCGTCGACGCCGGGAGAGAGTTGCCGCAGGGCCATGCGCGCCTCGGCCAGTTCACGCCAGCCCTCGGGGACGTAGGGCAGCAGCGCCTCGGCGTTGTCCTGCCAGCCGCGCCAGAGCGCCATGTCGAGCCGGGCCACGTTGTGCGGGGTGACCACGCTGCCCCACTCGGTCTGGATCTGGCGACGCTCATCGCCCGAGAGCGGCAGCGTGCGCCAGGCCATCACGACGGTGGCCTCGGCCGCGCCGCGGTTGCCCATGGCCTCCTGCGCGCGGGCGAGCGTCAGCGCGCCGCCGCCGGTCTGGGGATCGCTGTCGCCAAAGAAGGCCAGCACCTCCTCGGGCGCGGCCGAGCCTATGGCGGTCTCGCTCTTCTCGCGCAGGTAGGGCATACCCGGCCAGTCGGGGTTGCGGTCGATGAAGTCCTGCACCTGCGCCGCCTCGCCCCGCCCGGCCCGCAGGAAATGCCAGAGCACAACGTCGAGCGCTTCCTGCCCATCGCGGCGCGCCTCGATCATGGCGCCGGCCCAGTTGCCCTGGCGCATGTCCTCCATGGCGGCGGCCAGCGCGCGCCCCGTGTCCTGCGCGGCGGCGACACTGGTCCAGACGAGGCAGAGAAGGGCGGCAACGACTCGCGCCATGAGCTTGCAATTTCCTTGCTGAAGGGGAATAGACGCGCACGGAAAGCTAGCCGCTTCCGGCCGCCCGTCAAACTCACAATCGCGGCAGGAGGCTCTTTCCGCCGGATAATGGTAAACCACAAGGAGCGTGTCATGTTTAGGGGATCACTTCCAGCCCTGGTCACGCCGTTCAAGGACGGCGCGGTGGATTACGACACGCTCAAACGTCTTGTCGAATGGCACGTCGCGCAGGGTAGCCACGGGCTTGTCCCCGTGGGGACCACGGGCGAGAGCCCGACGCTGAGCCACCGCGAACACGAGGACGTGGTGAGCTTCGTGGTCGAGGCCGTCGCGGGCCGCATCCCGGTGATCGCCGGGACCGGGTCGAACAACACGCAAGAAGCGATCCGCCTGATCCAGCACGCCGAGAAGGCGGGCGCGGACGCGGCGCTGTCGGTCGTGCCCTACTACAACAAGCCGACGCAGGCGGGGCTGATCGCGCATTTCACCATGGTCCACGACGCGGTGAACCTGCCGATCATCATCTACAACATCCCCGGCCGTTCGGCGGTGGACGTGCTGCCCTCGACCATGGGCGAGCTGGCCAAGCTGCCGCGCATCGTCGGCGTCAAGGATGCCACGGGCGATCTGGCGCGTGTCTGCGCCCAGCGCCTGACCTGCGGGCCCGAGTTCATCCAGATCTCGGGCGAGGATGCCACCGCGCATGGCTTCAATGCACAGGGCGGCACCGGCTGCATCTCGGTCACGGCCAACGTGGCCCCGGCGCTCTGCGCCGAACTGCAGGAGGCCTGCCTTGCCGGCGACTACGCCAAGGCGCTGACGATCCAGGACCGGCTGATGCCGCTGCACCACGCGATCTTCACCGAGCCGGGGCTCTGCGGCGCGAAATACGCCATGAGCCGCCTCGGCCTCTGCGCCGAGGACGTGCGCCCGCCGCTGATGCCGCTCACGGCCGAGACCCGCGGCAAGGTGGACTACGGGCTGCGCCACGCGGGCCTGCTGAACTGAGACCTTCCGTTCCGGAGCCGTCCCTCGCCCGTGTGCCCTGAGGAACGGGGCCGGCCGGCACGATCAAGCGGAATCCCCGAGGGGCCCCGCGCAGCGGGGATACGGCGATTGCGCTTGAACGGGACGGCAGGCCGCGTCAGGGCAGACACGGGGGGCGAGGGATGGCTTCGGGACGGATTTCCGTTTCGGTGAGTCCCGAGCCCCCTTCCCTCTCGATGCCCACAAGAGCAAATCGCCCCGTCCACGGGGAACGGGGCGATCATGCCGGTCTGGCGGAATGAAAGCGCGCGGTAGCGCGCAGCTGGATCAGGGCCGGGTCACTGCCCCGGGGCCGAGACCTCCTGCAGGCCCTCAGGCTGGCCCACGATGGCGAAGTGCAGGGCTTCGGGTTTCAGCAGACGTTTCGCCACGCGGTTGATGTCTTCCACCGTCAGCGCCTCGACCTTGTCGTTGCGGGTCAGCACGTACTCTGGGTCGAGGCCGTCGAGCTGCATGCCCACGAGGATCCCCGCGATGGCGGCGTTACTGTCGAATCGCAGGGGATAGGCGCCGGTGAGATAGGTCTTGGCGCGCTCCAGTTCCTCTTCCGTCACGCCCTCTTCCGCCATGCGGGCCCATTCGTCGCGGATCACCTGCACCGCTTCGCCGACGCGGTCGTTGGCCGAGGCGACGCGGCCCATGTAGACCGGCCCGTGATCCTTGGGCACGAGGTAGGAATAGACCCCGTAGGTGAGGCCCCGCTTCTCGCGCACCTCCTGCATGAGACGCGCCTCGAACCCGCCACCGCCGAGAATGTGATTCATCACGTAGGCAGCGAAGAAATCCGGATCGTCGCGGGCAATGCCCTCGTGGCCGAAAACGACGGTGGATTGCGGCGTGTCGAAGGGCACCACCGTCTCGCCGCCCTGCATCTGCACGTCCACGTCCTCGGGCATGGGCGCGCCGGTCTCGGGCAGGTCCGAGAGCAGGTCGTCCATGAGCTGCGAGAGCTCTTCCGGCGTGATGTCGCCCGCGGCCGAAACGTAGACGCGGTCCTGCGCGATGGCATTGTGGAGCGCGGTCTGCATGTCCTCGCGGGTGAGCGCGGCAACGCTCTCGAGCGAGCCAATATAGGGGCTGCCGTAGGGGTGATCGCCAAAGGCCGCCTTGGCGAAGCTTTCTGCCGCGAGCGTGTCGGGGTCGGTGACATCCGAGCGGATCGAGGAGAGCACCTGCGCGCGCACGCGTTCCAGTGCCGTCTCCGAGAAGGTCGGTTCCACCAGCGACTGGCGCAGCAGGTCGACGGCCTCGTCCCGGGTTTCGGTAAGGAAACGCGCCGAGACCGCGACCGCGTCGTCGCCCACGTCATAGCTGAAGTTGGCGGCGATGCTCTCGGCGGCGGCGGCAAAGCCGCGCGCGTCCATGTCGCCCGAGCCCTCCTCGAGCAAGCCGACCATCAGGTTGGTGGCGCCGCGCTTGCCCTCTTCGTCAAGCGAGGCGCCACCGCGGAAGCGCAGTTCCAGCGCGACGAAGGGAATCGAGTGTTCCTCGGCCAGCCAGGCGGTGAAGCCGTTTTCGCTCTCGACCGTCTGAATATCGGTGGCGGCCTGCGCCGTCGTTGCGGCGCCGAGGGCGATTCCCGCGATCAGTGCGAAACGCATCATCATTGGCCCACCTCCGCGTCGGCATTGGAGTCGATCTGTTCGGTCTGCGCGTCGGCTTCCGGCGCCATCAGGTAGCCGGTGACCGAGCTGTCTCGGTCGAAGACCTCGCGCGCGGCAGCGAGGATGTCTTCTTCGGTGACGTCCTGCAGGACTTGCGGCCAGGCCTGCACGTCCTCGACCGTCAGCCCCGAGGTCAGCGCGGCCCCGTAGCGGCGGGCGAGGTTGTTCACGTCGTCGCGGGCGTAGGTGAGCTGGGCCTTGAGCTGGAACTTGATGCGGTCGAGCTGCTCGCTGTCGACGCCTTCCTCGAGGAACTCGGCCACTGCGGTGTCGAGCGCCTCTTCGGCCTCTTCCAGCGAGACGCCCTCGGCGGGCACCACAGCCATGCCGAAGGTCGTGTCGTCGTAGGAGGTGCCGTCGTAGAAGGCGCCGGTGTAGATGGCGTTCTGCGTTTCGAACTGCAGTTTGCGGTTCAGGACCGAGGTCTGCCCGCCGCCGAGCACCTCGGCCAGCAGGGTCAGGGCCGCGGCCTTTTTCTGGTCCCCGGCGTCGCGTTCGGGGGCAATGTAGCTGCGCATCACGTAGGGCTGCGAGACGCGGGCGTCGCGCATGATGATGCGGCGTTCGGCCAGGTGCTCGGGCTCGACCACGCGTTCGCGGGGGCCGATGTCGGGATTGGCATGGAGCGGGCCGTAATTGGCATTGGCCAGTGTGCGCACCTCGTCGGGGGTCACGTCGCCCGCCACCACGAGCACGGCATTGTTGGGGGCGTAGAAGCGGTCGTAGAAGGCCCGCACGTCGGGCAGGTCCATCTGCTCCATCTCGTGGCGCCAGCCGATGACCGGGGTGCCGTAGGGATGGTGGATGAACTGCGCGGCGCTGCGCTGTTCGCGAAAGAGCGAACCGGGGTCGTTCTCGACCCGCATGTTGCGTTCTTCGATGACGACCTCGCGTTCGGTGTCGAGATCTTCCTGCGCCAGCTTGAGGTTGACCATGCGGTCCGCCTCCATGCCCATCATCAGGCCGAGCCGGTCGGCTGCGACGCGCTGGAAGTAGGCGGTGTAGTCGTAGCTGGTGAAGGCGTTGTCGGTGCCGCCGTTGGCGGCAACGATCTCGCTGAACTCACCGGGTTCGAGGTTCTCGGTCCCGCGGAACAGCAGATGTTCGAGGTAGTGGGCAACGCCCGAGGATCCCTTTTCCTCGTCTGCGGCGCCGGCCCTGTACCAGAGCATGTGAACGACAACCGGAACGCGGTGATCCTCGATGACGACGACATCCATGCCGTTGTCGAGTTCGAAAGTGGTAACCTGATCCTCCTGCGCCAGCGCCGGAGCGGCAAGGGCACAGGCGGCGGCGATCAGAGCGGCAATGCGGCTCATGCAACCCTCCTGTTGGACAAGGTTCTAGCTGTGGTCCGCACACGGGGTTTCAACCTTCCGGCACGAACCCGTGACCTTATCGCGCGGGCGGCGGCGCCGAGGGGGTGCGGGCGCCCGCGGCCCGGTAGCGTTCGAGCCACTCGTAGGCGTCGAGCGACTGGGCGCTGTAGGCGCGGTTGTACTTGTCTTCCTGAAGGAGCTGCCAGGAGAAGCGCGACTTGCGCTGGCGGAACTCGGCGTCGGCCTGGGCAAGCTCCTGCCGGATGGTGGCATCGCGCCCGAAGCGCGAGGCGTGCTGCACCAACGCGCCGTCCGAGGCGGGTATGCCGCCCGCCGAGATCGCGGCGGGGTTGCCGCCCATGGCGGCGACGGCATCGGCCTGCGGCGTCTGGTCGGTGCGGTTCGCGCCCCCCGGCGTGGGCGCCGGAAGCTCGGACAGGTTCTGCGGCCTTTCCAGAGGCTTGTTCGGCACGATGGCGAATTCCTCGGGACTGCCGCTGAAGCTGCGCAGCTCGTGCAGGCGCGGCTCTCCGCCGCCACAGGCGGCGAGGGCAAGAAACGTCATGGATGCAAGGACATGCGCGCGCCGCATGGGGAACCTCCGGAATTTCGGACAGCCTTAGCCTATCTGGCTCCTGCCGTCACGGGGTCTTCTTGTTGCCGCCGCGGGCCGGCCGTTACCTGCGCTTCCCGTTGCCGTTCGGCCCCGGGAAAAGGATGAGCCCTACCGCCCCCAGAAAGATCGCCACATCGGCGACATTGAAGGCGAAGGGATTGTCGATGCCGCAGCAGGACATGTTGATGAAGTCGGCCACCGCGCCGTAGAGCAACCTGTCGACCACGTTGCCGAGCGCGCCGCCCACCAGCAGGCCACCGGCGATCTGGCCGCGCAGGCCCGGCGGGTCGCGCCAGAGCCAGACCAGCACGAAGAGCACGATGCCCAGCGCGACCGAGATCAGGATCCAGCGCACGGCGCCCTGTTCACCGGCCAGCAGGCCGAAGTTGATGCCGTAGTTCCAGGCCATGCGCAAGTTCAGCAGCGGCGGCCAGACGTCGATGGCCCCGCGCGTGTCGAGGTCGAGCCCGCGCAGGATCCAGAACTTGGAAAGCTGGTCGACCACGAAGATCGCCAGAGCCACCCAGAAGACGCGGATCATCGCGCGGCGGGGCGCGCCCTTTGCCACGGGCCCGCTCAATGCCGGAAGTGCCGCATGCCGGTGAAGACCATGGCGAGGCCGGCTTCATCGGCGGCCTTGATGACCTCATCATCGCGCATGGAGCCGCCCGGCTGGATCACGCAGGAGGCCCCTGCCCCGGCGGCTTCGAGCAGGCCATCGGCGAAGGGGAAGAAGGCGTCGGAGGCGACCGCGCTGCCCTTGGTCAGCGGCTCGGGCAGGCCCAGCGCCTCGGCCATGCGTTCGGCCTTTTTCGCGGCGATGAGCGCGCTGTCCACGCGGCTCATCTGGCCGGCGCCGACGCCGACGGTGGCGAGATCACGGGCATAGACGATTGCGTTGGACTTGACGTGCTTGGCCACCTTCCAGGCGAACAGAAGGTCGTTCATCTGGGCATCGGTGGGTTTTACCTTGGTCACGACCTTGAGCTCCTCGGGGGACACGCGGCCGTTGTCGCGGTCCTGCACGAGGAAACCGCCCGAGACCTGCCGGAAGGTCAAGCCCGCGGCCGCGCTGTTGGCAAGTCCCGGGGTGATGAGCAAACGGAGGTTTTTCTTCTTCGCGAAGACCTCGCGCGCGTCGACGTTGGCGCCGGGGGCGATGACGACCTCGGTGAAGATCTCGGTGATGGCCTCGGCGGTCTCCTTGTCGAGGATGCCGTTGAGGGCCACGATGCCGCCGAAGGCAGATGTACGGTCGCAGTCGAAGGCGCGGGCGTAGGCCTCTTTCAGGGTCTTGCCACGCGCCACGCCGCAGGGGTTGGCGTGCTTGACGATGACACAGGCCGGGCCGTCGCCGGGCAGGAATTCGCTGACCAGTTCGAACGCCGCGTCGGTGTCGTTGATGTTGTTGTAGCTGAGTTCCTTGCCCTGCAGCTGTTCGGCGCTGGCGACGCCCGGGCGGTCGGTGCCGTCGGTGTAGAAGGCCGCCGACTGGTGCGGGTTCTCTCCGTAGCGCAGCGATTGCGCCAGCGTGCCGGCAAAGGCGCGGCGGCGGGGCATCTCGGCGCCGATGGCACCGGCCATCCACGTGGACACGGCGGCGTCATAGGCGCCGGTGCGGGCGTAGGCGGCCTGGGCGAGACGCTTGCGGAAGGCCTCGGTCGTCTGGCCGTCGTTGTCCTCGAGCTCCTTCAGGAGGGGCTCGTAATCGGCCACGTCCACCACGGTGGTGACGAAGGCGTGGTTCTTGGCCGCCGCGCGGATCATGGCGGGGCCGCCGATGTCGATGTTCTCGATGCAGGTGTCGTAGTCGGCGCCCTTGGCGACGGTTTCCTCGAACGGATAGAGGTTCACCACCAGCAGGTCGATGGGGCCGATGCCGTGCTCCTCCATGGCGGCGACGTGGTCGTCGTTGTCGCGCAACGCCAGAAGGCCGCCGTGGATGCGCGGGTGCAGCGTCTTGACGCGGCCATCCATCATCTCGGGCGAGCCTGTGACCTCGGCCACGTCGGTGACCTTCACGCCCGCGTCGCGCAGGGTCGCGGCGGAGCCGCCGGTTGAGAGGATCTCGACCCCCCGCTTCGACAGGGCCTGACCGAGTTCGGCGAGGCCGGTCTTGTCGGACACGGAAATCAGCGCGCGGCGCAGCGGGGCGAGATCGGGCATGGCAGGGGCCTTCCAGGGTGATTCAGAACGGGTCCACCTCGTCCATCACCAGGTCGCGGACCGCAAGTGCGGTATCATGCGCCTTGGCCAGGCTCCAGCGGACGCGCGTCGAATAGCCCATCGCGCGGCCGGATAAAACGATCTGTTTGGTCGCGCGTGGGCGGATCCGCCCCTTTTCGAGCAGGACCGAGGGTTCGATGCGCATCGAGACGTCGCCCTCGAAGCGGAAGACCCAGACCTCGCCCGAGCGCAGCGTGACCGAGGCCACCCGACCGCCCAGGTCCAGCGAGACCTCGAGATCGGGGTGCAGGTGGAAGTGGATGTCGAAGGAGAGGCCCGAGAGCCCGCCCTCGTCCACGGCGCGGTCGAAGCGTTTCTTGTGCTCGGGTTCGAGCGTGACGAGGAAATCCTCGCCCTCGAGCGTGCGGCCGTCGAGCGAGAGCAGCACGCTGCGGGCATGGGTGAGGCCGGTGGCTGGCACGTAGCCGTCGTGGGCGCCTTCGAAACGGTAGCCCTCGGCCGGGCGGGTCTGTTCGACCTGTACGGAGCGGGGCCCGTCGCGGAGGTATTCGCGCATCTCATCGCCGAAGGTCTCGGGATCGGAGAGCCGGGAGCTGGAGCCGCCGTCGAGGCAGAGCACGCTGTGCGAGGGCGTGGCCCGCCCGGCGCGGCGCCAGTCGGGGCCGAAGGCATGGCCCGCGCCGCAGTTGACCAGCACCGGGCGCCGGCCCGAGGTCAGCTCCATCGCCAGCGTCGAGGCATGGGCATTGGCCGAGGCGCGCCCGGCAGGCGGCGGCGCCGCGTCGATCAGCACCGAGGTACGCCCGGCGGAGAGCCGCGCGAAGCCCATGGCGAGCCCTTCCTTGCGGCGGCGGCGCACGCCGGAGCTTGCCAGCGCCTCGTCGAGACGGCCGTCGACACCGCGCCCGCCGCCGTGGAAACGGCCCAGCGACCCGTCGGCATGGCGCAGGGCGCGCAGGGTCGGCGCCATGCGGGCGAGCGCCGCGCTGTGGGCGTCGGTGGGCGTCATGTCGGCGGCATCCAGCGCCTCCTGCGCCCAGGTGAGCAGGGTGAAGACCTCGAGCAGGTCCTCGGGGTTGCGCGTGGGGATGCCTCCGCCCTCGTCGATCATGCGGGCGCATTCGGCGCCCAGCGCCTCGCGGGCGGGGGCGATGTGGTGCTGCATCCCTTCAAGCGAGAGCCCGGCATAGAGCAGGCCGGTCATGGCCTCGAACCGGGGCAGACCGGGGCCCGCCGCCCTGCCCCGGCGGGACAGGAACTCGGCCTGCCGCGAGAGGGCGGCGTAGAAGAGATCGGCCCTGGCGCGGTCCTGTCCGCGCAGCAGGAAGATGGCGTGCTGCACCCAGCGGATGGTCCGGCGCCCGGTCAGGTCCGGTGTCCAGCCGGGCCCCTTGCCGCGGCCGTAGCGACGGATCCAGTCCCAGGTCCATTTCTGCGCCTGCACGCGGGCCGTGGCATCGCCGACAGCCGCAAGATCGTCGAGCCAGGTGAAGGCGTGCAGGTCGGCGGCATAGGCGGGGCTCGGCGGGGTCACGTCCCAGGGCATGCCCGGGGTTTCGATCAGGTGCCCCGCGAACATGAGGTTGCCCGCCAGAAGCTGTCGCCCGCGGGCGACGTAGCCGATGGTGTGCGGTTCGGGATGCGACAGGAAGCCGGTGGCCGGCTTGGTGCGGGCCGACAGTCGTGCGCTCAGACGATTCCGGAACCGCCCGTAGGCGGCAGCGGGACGGGACATGCGGGCCATCTGCTCTGCCTCTCGGGACCGCCTTCTGGCAGTCGTTTAAGGCAAGCTTAACCTTTCAGGCCCGCGAAGTCACCGGATTTCCGAATCACCCTTGCGCATAAGGGCCATGTAGAAGCCATCCATGCCGCCTTTTTCCGCCCAGATGTCCGGGCGCAGGCGCAGACCGCCCTCCTCAGTGATCCATGCGGGCTCGATCCCCGGCGCCTCGGGCGGCAGGACGGTGAGGTCCGCGTGGCGGGTGAGCGCCTCTTCGACCTGGCATTCTCCCTCGTCCGGGATCAGCGAACAGGTGGCGAATACGAGTTTGCCGCCGGGTTTCAGCAGGTGCAGCGCGTGGTCGAGCATGACCTCCTGCAGGCCGATGAGATCGGCGATGCGTTCGCCCTGCGTCACATGCGGCAGGTCCGGGTGGCGGCGGATGGTGCCGGTGGCCGAGCACGGCGCGTCGAGCAGGATGGCGTCGTACTGGCCCTCGTGCTCCATGACGTCGCACGCGATGACCTCGGCGCTGAGGCCGGTGCGGCCCAGGTTTTCGTGCACGCGGGCAAGGCGGTGCTCGGAGATGTCGAGTGCGGTGACCTGCGCGCCCGCGGCGGCCAGTTGCAGGGTCTTGCCGCCGGGGGCGGCACACATGTCGAGCACCTTGAGGCCCGCCACGTCGCCCAGCAGGCGGGCGGGCAGCGCCGCGGCGGCGTCCTGCACCCAGAAATCGCCCGCCTCGAAGCCCGGCAGCGCACTGACCTGTCCACGCTGGTGCAGGCGGACGGTGCCGGTGGGCAGCAGCTCGCCGCCCGTGGCCTCGGCCAGTTTCGCCGGGTCGCCCTTGGCGGTCAGGTCGAGCGGCGCACCGGCGAAGTGGGCCTTTTCCATCTGCGCCACGGTGCGGTCGCCCCAGGCCTCGCGCAGGGGGCCGCGCAGCCACTTGGGCAGCATGGGCACGGGCATCTTGCCCCAGGTGGCCGGGGCTTCCTCGGCCATCTTGCGCAGGATGGCGTTGACCATGCCCTTGGCCGAGGCGCTGCGGCGGTCGCCCTCGGCCAGCTTCACCGCCGCGTCGACCACGCCGTGCGCCGCGCCGCCCTGCGCCAGCTCCGCGACGCCCAGCCGCAGGATGTTCTGCGTGCGCAGCGCCGGGCGCTTGCGAAGGTGCGGCTTGAGCAGCCGGTCGCAGCGGTCGAGCCCGCGCAGCACGTCGGCGGCCAGCCGCTGGGCGGTGGCGCGTTCGGAGGCCGAGAGCTTCGCGGTGGTGGCGGTCAGTTCCGAGAGCGCCCTGCCCTCGTCCAGCACCTGCATCAGCAGGTCGAGCGCGGCGGCGCGAGCCGGGTCGGGTCTGGGGGGCATGTTGGTCCTCGGTGGTTGTCGGCAGGCAGGCGGCGCGTATATCAAGGGCAAAGGCACGAGGAAAGCGTCATGACCGATACGCCCGAGAGTACCCCCGAAACCGACCGTCCGGACCTGCCCGAGGCCGCGCGCCGCGCGCTGGCCGAGGCCGAGGAACGCCGCCGCCTTGCCGCGCTGGCCGAGCCGCTGCCGCTGGAGCTTGGCGGCCGCGACGGGCCGGAACCCGTGCGCTACGGCGACTGGGAGAAGAAGGGCCTCGCGGTCGATTTCTGAAGGACGGCGCGGAGCCGGGCGAGCGCCGGACCGTGGTATGGCGCTGCGACCTCCGGGGTGGGCGCTTTATCTTGGCCAGATCCTAAGGACCGCCGAACGTCGTGCTGCAATTGCCAAAGCGCCAGACCGCGGGGACGGTCCGGCGCTCGCCCGGCGGGCCTGCGGCCCTTGTTCCGGGCGGGAAGGGCGCGAAGCTCACCGCTTCAGCCCGAGCACGTCCAGCATATCGTATTCGCCGGGCTCCTTGTCCTGCCCCCAGAGCGCAGCGGTGAGCGCGCCGCGGGCGAAGAGCGCGCGGTCGGAGGCCACGTGCCTGATCGAGATACGCTCGCCCGCGGTCGCAAACAGCACCTCGTGCTCGCCCACGATGTCGCCGCCGCGAATCGCGGCAAAGCCGATGTCGCCGCGCTTGCGGGCGCCGGTCATGCCGTCGCGGCCCGAATCCGTGACCTCGGAGAGCACCTGCCCCCGGCCCTCGGCGGCGGCCTCGCCCAGCATGAGCGCGGTGCCCGAGGGCGCATCGACCTTGCGGTTGTGATGGGCCTCGATGATCTCGATGTCCCAGTCGAGGTCGAGCGCGGCGGAGACCTGTTTCGTCACCTGCGTGAGAAGGTTCACCCCGAGGCTCATGTTGCCGGCGCGCACGATCACCGCATGGCGGGCGGCGGGCTTGAGTTTTTCAAGCTCGTCCTCGGTGAAGCCGGTGGTGCCGATGACATGCACCGCGCGGGCCTGCGCGGCGAGTTCGGCGAATTCCAGTGTCGCAGCGGGGGCGGTGAAATCGAGCACGGCCTGCGCCTTCGCGAAGGTTTCGACCGGGTCGTCGGAGACCGTCACGCCCATCTCCGGGCCGCCCATCGCAACACCAAGATCCTGCCCGATCCAGTCGTGGCCCGCGCGTTCCACGGCGCCGACAAGACGCATCTTTTCCGAGGCGCGCACCTCGCGCACCAGCATCTGGCCCATCCGTCCGGAAACCCCGACAACGACAATACCCGGCAACTCGCTCATGATCCGCTCCTGCTTGACCTTCGGGCGGGGGCATAGCGCGGTGCAGGCTGCTTGGCAAAGCCCGCCGGAAGCCTTACCTCTCTGCGCATGGCACGCAGCAGACATAACGAGGGCCCCGGGCCCAGCCAGCGGCAGCGCCGCGTCGGGGAACTGATCCGGCGCACGCTTTCCGACGTGCTGAACCGCGGCGACATTCATGACCCCGAGCTCAACCGGCTTTCGATCACGGTGGGCGAGGTTTCGGTTTCCCCCGACCTGAAGGTGGCGACGGCCTACGTCGTGCCGCTGGGCGGCGAGGGCGAGGACGACATGTTCGAGCTTCTCGACCGCAACAAGGGCGAGCTGCGCCGCGCGGTGTCGAAGGAGCTGACGCTGAAATACGCGCCCGAGCTGCGCTTCCGGCTCGACGAGACCTTCGACCGGCTGGACGACAGCCGGCGGCTTTTCTCGCAGGAGACCGTCCGGCGCGATGTCGAGGACTGAGAGCGCCCTGCTCGCCGTCGCCGCGCTGGCGGCGTCGTTGCTTGCCGCACCGGCCCGGGCGGTGGAGTGCGAGCGGATCGAATTCGACGGCAACCGCTACGTGACCTGCGCGGTGGATCCCGAATCCGAGCAGCTGGAGCTGTTCCTGCGCGATCCCGAGGGCGAGGTCTGGGGCGATTTCAGCACGCTGGATACGGCGCTGGAGGCCGAGGGGCGCAACCTCGTCTTTGCCATGAACGGCGGGATGTACCATTCCGACCGCAGCCCGGTGGGCCACTACGTCGAGGACGGCGAGGAGGTCATGCGCGTGATCCCGAACGCCGGGCCGGGCAACTTCGGGCTGCTGCCCAACGGCGTGTTCTGCCTGCGCGATGGCTATGCCCGCGTCTTCGAGACGCGCGACTACCTCGAACGACGCCCAGAATGCCGGGACGCGACGCAGTCGGGGCCGATGCTGGTGATCGGCGGCAAGCTGCACCCGCGGTTCTTGCCCGACAGCGATTCCCGCTACATCCGCAATGGCGTGGGCACCACCGACGAGGGCGACCGCGCGGTCTTTGCCATCTCCGAGAATGCGGTGACCTTCCACGATTTTGCGCGGCTGTTCCGCGACCGGCTGAACCTGCCCGAGGCGCTCTATTTCGACGGCAACGTGTCGCGGATCTACGCGCCCGAGGTGGGTCGCGCGGACCTTGGCCGTCAGATGGGACCGATCGTGGCGGTGACGGCGCCCGCGTCCTGACGGGCATCGAGATGGAGCGATGAGCCGGGCGAGCGGCGGACCGTGGTGTGGCGCCGCGACCTCCCGGGGTAAGTGTTTTATGCCTGCCAGATCCGGATGACCTCCGAACGTTTCACTGTAATTGCCAAAGCGCCAGACCGCGCGGACGGTCCGGCGCTCGCCCGGCGGGCCTGCGGCCCTTGTTCCGGGCGAAGCCGCATATGGCAGCCGCGCGCGGAGGCGATCCAGACCGACCATTCTCTTGTTTTATCCCAGCAAGGTCAGGAAGACCTGGACACGCCGCGCTCAGCTTCGCCAAACCGCCGCCTCGGGGGCGCAGTGATGCCAGAGGCGCTTCCAGCATGACGATGCCCGGCGGCCTGCGGCCCTTGTTCCGGGCGGGTCAGCGAATAGCCTGAGCGTGCAGGCGCTTCAGCACCGCCGCAACGTCGCGCCGAACCCTCGCAACCTTGCGCTGACCTGCACCGCGGCATAGGTCATAGCCCTGTCCACCCCGATCAGGAGCGCCCATGACCGCCAGCCCGCAGAGCCTTGCCCACGCCCTTCTGGACGCCGCGAAAGCCGCCGGCGCTGACAGCGCGGATTCCATCGCCGTCTCGGGCACCTCGGTATCGATCGACGTGCGCGGCGGCGCGCTGGAACAGGCCGAGCGCGAGGAAAGCACCGACATCGGGCTGCGGGTCTTCGTGGGCAGCCGGTCGGCTATCGTGTCGGCCTCGGACAGCCGACCCGAGACATTTGCGGCCATCGCCGAACGCGCGGTCGCCATGGCCCGCGAAGCGCCCGAGGACCCCTATGCGGGCCTCGCCGATCCGGGCCAGCTCGGCACGCCGGTCGATCCCGGCCCGCTTGAGATGTACGACCCGACCGAGGAACCCTCGCCCGCGACGCTGGAGCAGACCGCGCGCGAGGCCGAAGCGGCGGCGCTGGGTGTCGAAGGCATCACGCAGGTCCAGTCGGCGAGCGCCGGCTATACCGCGCGCGACGTCTGGCTGGCGGCGACCAACGGGTTTTCCGGCGGCTACAAGCGGACCTCGCGCGGGCATTCCTGCGTCGCCATCGCGGGCGAGGGCCTGAAGATGGAGCGCGACTACGACGGCGACAGCCGGACCTTCCAGTCGGACCTGATCTCGCCGGCCGAGATCGGGCGCAGCGCCGCCGAGCGCGCGGTGCAGCGCATGAACCCGCGCCGTCCCAGGACCGGCAAGTACCCGGTGATCTTCGACGAACGCATCGCGGCCTCGCTCATCGCGCACCTGATGGGCGCGGCAAGCGGCAGCGCCGTGGCACGGGGCGCCTCCTGGCTGCGCGGCGCGCTGGGCGAGGACCTGCTGCCCAGGGGCATCGACCTTATGGAAGACCCGCACCGGGCGCGCGCGGCGGGCACGCGGCCCTTCGATGCCGAGGGGCTGGCGACGCGGCCTCGCGCGGTGGTGCGTGACGGGGTGCTGGAAAGCTTCACGCTGGACCTTGCCAATGCGCGCAAGCTGGGCATGGAGAGCACCGCCAATGCCGCACGCAGCGCCGGGTCTGGGCCGTCGCCCAGCCCCTGGAACCTGTCGCTGACGCAAGGCACGCAGAGCCGCGACGCGCTCGCCGCCGAGATGGGCACGGGGCTGATCGTGACCTCGATGATCGGGGCGACGATCAACCCCAACACCGGCGACTATTCCCGCGGCGCCGCCGGCATGTGGGTCGAGAACGGCGAGGTGGCCTACCCGGTCTCGGGCGTGACGCTCGCGGGCAACCTGCGCGAGATGCTGGCCACGATCACGCCCGCCAACGATGCGCGGCCCTGGCTGTCGCGGATCGTGCCCTCGCTACGGGTGGAGGGGCTGACCCTTGCCGGAGAATGACCTGAGGCTTCTGACGGAGGCGGCGCAGCGCGCGGCCGAGGTCGCCACGACCTACATCGGCGGGGCGCTCGACGTGCGCACCAAGGAGCATGACCAGACCCCGGTGACGGACGCGGACCTCGCCGTGAACACCGTTCTGGAAGAGGTCCTGCGCGGCGCGCGGCCGGACTACGGTTGGCTGAGCGAGGAAAGCGCCGAGGACCCCGACCGGCTGACCAAGCCCGCCACCTTCATCGTCGATCCCATCGACGGCACGCGGGCCTTCATCGACGGGCAGGATGCCTGGGCGCATGCGCTGGCTGTGGTGGTGAACGGCGAGGTGACGGCGGCGGTGGTCTACCTGCCCATGCTCGACAAGCTTTACACCGCGGCACGGGGATCGGGCGCGCGGCTGAACGGCGCGCCGGTGGGCATCGCCGAATATGCCCCCGAGCTTGACGACGCCGATGTGCTCGCCACCAAGCAGAACATGGAGCCGCGACACTGGCCGCGCGGCGTGCCGGGGTTCCGGCGGCATCACCGGCCCTCGCTCGCCTACCGCCTGAGCCTTGTGGCCGAGGGCAAGTTCGACGCCATGCTGACGCTGCGCCCCGCCTGGGAATGGGACATCGCGGCCGGCAGCCTGATCCTTGAGGAAGCCGGCGCGAAGGTGACCGACCGCTACGGCGCGGGGCTCAGATTCAACGCGCCCGTGCCGCAGCATCCCGGGGTGATCGCGGCGGGGCCTGCCATGCATTCAGCCCTGCTTGACCGTCTTCTCTGACGCAGCTTGACCGGGAAGCGCGGATCGCTAGGGTCGCGCGCGTCACCGGCCCTCTCGCCCGAGCCCCAGAAACAAAGGAGTGCCCTTCCATGCAGCGCCTGCATCTTGTCTTCGGCGGCGAACTCGTCGATCCGTCGAAGTCCGTCTTCAAGGACGTCAACGATCTGCATATCGTCGGCATCTTCCCGAACTACGAAGAGGCCTACAACGCCTGGAAGGCGGAGGCCCAGCGCACTGTGGACAATGCCCACATGCGTTACTTCATCGCCCACCTGCACCGCCTGCGCGACGAAGAGCGGGCCGCCTCCTCGACCGAGGAGCTGGGCTGACACCTTGCCACGCCGACCGCTCGCCCTGCGCACCTACCTGGCCTATGCGCATGGCCGCAAGGCCGGGTCGGGCGCGGGGCGCGTGCCCCTTCCCGAACGACCCGCGGGCCCGCTGATCTGGGCCCACGGCGGCGACCGCGAGAGCGGGCGGTCGCTAGGCAATCTCTGTGCGCGGCTGAAGCAGCAAGCCCCCGACGTGACCGTGCTGGCCACCGGCAGCTGCACCACCTGCCCCGAGTCGATCCTGGCCGACGTGCCCCCCGAACTGCCCGCCGACGTGACGCGGTTTGCGCAGGAGATGCGGCCCGAAATCGGGCTCTGGACCGGGAGCGAGCTGCGCCCCGCGCTGATGATGGCGCTGCAGGACGCGGGCACGCGGCTGTTCGCGCTGGGGGCGGCCGGGGACGGCTATACCACGCCCTCGCCGCGTTGGGCGCCCGATCCGGTGCCAGGGACGCTTGGGCTGTTCGACGCGGTCTATCCCGCCAGCGAAGAGGCCGAGCGGCAGCTGCGCCGGTTGGGCGTACTGCCCACGCGCCTGCGTGCCGCCGGTCCATTCATGCCCGCTCCCCTGCCCCTGACGGTGCGCGAGGAGGACCATGAGGAATTGGCCGCGACCTGCGCGGGCCGGCCGATCTGGCTGGCCGCGCACCTGAGGGCGGCGGAGGCGGGCGATATCCTGAGCGCCCACAAGCGCGCGGTGCGGCTCGCCCACCGTCTGCTGCTGGTGCTGGTCCCCGAGAACGCCGAGGAGGCCCGCGGCATCGCGGCGGCGGCGGCCGCATCGGGGCTGCGGCTGTGCCGCTGGGACGCGGGCGAGTTGCCCGACGACAACACGCAGGTCTTGGTGGTGAACGACGGGGACGATCTGGGCCTGTGGTACCGGCTGTCACCGGTGACATACCTTGGCGGGTCGCTGGTGGCCGGCCACGGCGGGCATGACCCGCTGGAAGCCGCGGCACTCGGGACGGCAATCCTGTACGGGCCGAACGTGGGCAAGCACCTGCCGGCCTACACGCGTCTGGCCAAGGCGGGGGCGGCGCGGATCGTGCAGGGGGATTCGAGCCTCGCCTCGGCGATTTCGGCGCTGGTCGCGCCCGAGCAGGCGGCGGCCATGGCCCACGCCGGCTGGGAGGTCATTACCCAGGGTGCGGACCAGACCGACGCGGTGATCGCCGAACTGCTCGAAACGCTCGACATGGTGCCCGCGGGCGGGGAGGACGACTGATGCGCGCACCCGGGTTCTGGGGACCGCCGCCCGAAAGGCCCGACCTGCGGGCGCGGCTGCTTTCGCCGCTGGGGCGGCTGACGGCGCAGGCCACGGCGCGGCGCGTGGGGCGCCCACCCGAGGTGGTGCCGGGCGTGCCGGTGATCTGCGTGGGCAACCTGAATGCCGGGGGCACGGGCAAGACGCCGACGGTGATCGCGCTGGTGCAGCACCTGATGGCGCGCGGGCTGGCGGTGCATGTCCTGTCGCGCGGCTACGGCGGCAGCGAGGCGGGGCCCTTGCAGGTGAACGAACGGACCCACCGCGCCGAGGAGGTGGGCGACGAGCCGCTGCTCTGCGCGGCCTTTGCCCCCACCTGGGTGGCGCGGGACCGCGCGGCGGGCGCCCGGGCGGCCGAGGCGGCGGGCGCGCAGGTGATCGTCATGGACGACGGGTTCCAGAACCCGTCGGTGGCGCGGTCGCTGTCGCTGGTCGTGGTGGATGCAGCCTACGGGTTCGGGAACGGCATGTGCCTGCCCGCCGGGCCGCTGCGCGAGCCGGTGGACACCGGGCTTGCGCGCGCGGACCTGCTGCTGTCGATCGGCGGGCCGCAGGCACAGGCACGCTTTGGCGAAAGCTGGGGGGATCGCATCCCGGTACCGCACCTGACGGCCGAGCTCGCGCCGTTGCAGACCGGCATGGACTGGACCGGCCTGCCGGCCTTTGCCTTTGCCGGCATCGGCCATCCGGGCAAGTTCTTTGCCACGCTCAAGGGGCTCGGGGCGGATCTGAAGGCGACACGGTCACTCGACGATCACCAGCCGCTGGGCGATGCAATGCTGACCCGGCTCGAACGCGAGGCGGCTTCGGTGGGCGCGCAGCTTGTCTGCACCGAGAAGGACGCCGTGCGCCTGCCGCCCGAGATGCGGCGGCGGGTGCTGACGCTGCCGGTGCGGCTGCAATGGGGCGACCCGGCGCCGCTGGATGCGGCGCTGGACCGGGTGCTGAACGGCTAGGGCCGCCCTGCCCCGCGCGGCCAGCCGATCCAGCGCGGGACCCTCCCAGTGAAATTCGCGAAGGCCGCGCCGTGGGTCTTTCGCAGCACGGCCTCTTCCGAGCGGATCTGCGTTTCGGCTGACACCACGAAAAGCACGGCGGCGGCGAGCCCCGCGAAGCTCGGCAATGCGATGACCACGCCAAACAGAAGCAGGGCCTGGCCAAGGAAGGTCGGATTGCGTGACAGCGTGTAGAGACCGCCCGTCACGAGATCCCCGACCGCATCGGACCGCACCCCGACCCGCCACGAGGCCCCCATGGCCATCTGCGCCGCGAAGGCCAGCATGGCCCCCGCGACGGCCACGAGGTGCCCCGGCACGGCGAGCCAGTCCGGGCTGTTCCGCCACAGCGGGTCGAGGGTGGGAAGGAGGGCGGACAACACCGGGCCAAACAGTGCCAGCGCGAAGCTTGCCCGGAAGCCCATGGCCGCGAGGCGGTCGGCGCCGCGCGCCGATCCGAACAGCCACACGGGACGGCCAGCCGCGCGCGCCGCAAGCGCAGAGCCCACGAAGAAGGCGAGCAGGTAGAGCACCAGGATGGAAAGGGTCATGCGCTGGAGCAGTGTCACGGGGGGCATTCCCTACTCGGCGGCCAGGGGCTGCGCGCTGCGGCCGATCTCGGCGATCTCGCCCACGACGCCGCGCAGAAGGCGGCGGAAGGCCTGGAAGTTGGCGTTGGGGCGAATCGTGCGTTCGTCCATGTAAATGGCGCGGTCGATCTCGACCTGCACCGCGTGATGTCCGCGCTGCGGACGGCCATAAGCCTGCGTGACATAGGCCCCGGCGAAGGGCGCGTTGCGTGCCACGACCAGTCCGGCGCCGGCGAAGGCGGCCTCGATCCGCTCGACAATTTCGGGCGCGGCGGAGGCGCCGAAACGGTCGCCGATGACGATCTCGGGGCGCGGCTGGCCGGAGCGGGCGACGCCCTCCACGGCCTCGTGCGGCATGGAATGGCAATCGACGAGAATCGCCTCGCCAAAGAGCATGTGCCCCTCGGTCATCAGGGACTTCAGCTTGTCATGGTAGGGACGCCAGATACCGGCGACGCGGCGCTCGGCCTCGATCCGGGGGATCTTGCCGCGATAGATGGCGCGACCGTTGGCCACCACGCGCGGCACGACGCCCAGACCGCTGGCCACGCGCGGGTTGTGCCCCGAGCGGCGCACGCCCTCGATCAGCGCGGGGTCGAATTCGTCGGCGGCGCGGTTGAGGTCCACGTAGGCGCGCGGCGCCCCGGCGTGCAGCAGGGGCGCGCCGCAGGCGGGGGCGCAGTCGAACAGGCGGTCGACATAGGCGTCCTCCGAGGAGCGGATCGCGTGCTCGTCGAGCACGGTGTGCCGCAGGAAGGACCAGGGATAATCGCGCCCGGAATGGGGTGACGCGAAGACAACCGAAGAGGTCCGCAGACCCGGACTTTCAAGGTGAAAAGGCTCTATGGGCACGATGCGGCGCTCCGTTGCTGGCGGACAAGATAGCGCGAAAATTTCCGGTCTCAAAAGCCCTTGATCCCCCTCGCGACTCTCATTATAGACCCCGCACCGGCGCGGTTCTCCGCGCCTCGGATCATCCGGGGCAAGGCAGGGTTGCGCAGCGATAGGGCGGTTAGCTCAGCGGTAGAGCACTTCGTTGACATCGAAGGGGTCACTGGTTCAATCCCAGTACCGCCCACCAGAATTCACCGTCCCGGCGGCTTGCCGCGCGGGACAGAACGCAATGAAGGCGCTCGCGCGCCGCGACGAAAGGGGAGAGCAGCTATGAAGGTTGCCAACTCGCTCCGCTCGCTCAAGAAGCGCCACCGCGACTGCCGCGTTGTGCGCCGCAAGGGCCGCGTCTACGTGATCAACAAGACGCAGCGGCGATTCAAGGCCCGCCAGGGCTGATACCTCGGGTTTCCCGCAGGCACGTATCGTAGAGGGCCATCCGTTCGGATGGCCTTTTGCGTGTCCGGGGTGTGGTTTTTGCTTTTTCGGGTGTGAGGGAACCGACTTTCGGCTGGGGTCCCTGCCCCGGGTCGGATTCGGTGAATGCACGCGGTCGTTTGCCCGGAGCACGACGAAGGTCGGCTGCGAGGCCATCTCTCCCTTGACGCTCGTGCAACCGAGCCGGGACAAAGCCGGACCGTGGTTTGGCGCTGCGACCTCTGAGGTAGGCGCTTTATGCCTGCCACGCACGGATGGCCTCTGAGTGGTTCCCTGCAATTGCCAAAGCGCCAGACCGCGGCGACGGTCCGGCGCTGGCCCGGCGGGGCTTAAGCCCCTTGTTCCGGGCCTGCCAGGGCATGGCTCGAAGGGTAGCAAAGTCCGCGCGGCTACTTTCGTGCTCTCTGCATCGAACATCCGGTTTCCGGCCTGAAATGCTTGGGCCGGTTGTCCTGTTTCAGGGCGTGACCGCCAGCTGAGCCTGATGGCCCCTGCCGCTGCCGCTTCCTTTCGAGCGCGCGTCCCTGTCGGCCCCCGAGCGGGCAGGCACGCGCGGTCAGCGGCTCACCCTGACAGTTTTGACTTGCCTAGCAGGGTCCGCGCCCCCTAGCCTGCGCTCCGGACCGGAACATGGGCGCACCTTTTACGCCGCCTCGAAGGTGTGTCGGGGGCGACCCCGGGAATGAAGTAAAGCGGCAGGTCAGACCACATGGATATCGACTTTCTTCTCAACGGAGAGAGTGTCACGCTTCGAGGCGTGGAGCCCACGCGCACGCTG
Organism: Allosediminivita pacifica; assembly: GCF_003054175.1. Lineage (GTDB taxonomy): Bacteria > Pseudomonadota > Alphaproteobacteria > Rhodobacterales > Rhodobacteraceae > Allosediminivita > Allosediminivita pacifica. Next base: position 168,092 of record NZ_QBKN01000001.1, on the reverse strand, counting down.
CTTGACTGGCTGCGCGAAGAGCGCGGGCTGCGCGGCACCAAGGAAGGCTGCAACGAAGGCGACTGCGGGGCCTGTACGGTCATGGTCACCGACGACCGTGGCGCGCGGGCGCTGAACGCCTGCATCCTGTTCATGCCGCAGCTTCAGGGCAAGGCGGTGCGCACCGTCGAGGGGATCGCCGGCCCGAAGGGCGAGCTGCACCCGGTGCAGCAGGCGATGATCGACCACCACGGATCGCAATGCGGGTTCTGCACGCCGGGCTTCGTGGTCTCGATGGCGGTGGCGCATCTGAACGGCGACACCGGGCACGACGACGCGCTGGCAGGCAACCTCTGCCGGTGCACCGGCTACGCGCCCATCGTGCGCGCGGCCGAGGCGGCGGCGGATCAGCCTGTGCCCGACTGGATGCGCGAGCTGCCCGAGGGGCTGATCGCCGATCCCCAGCACGCGCCCGAAAGCGCAGACGCGCTGGCCGAGCTTTACGAGGCGCGGCCCGAGGCCACGCTGGTGGCGGGCGCGACGGACGTGGGGCTTTGGGTGACGAAGCTCATGAAGGAGCTGCCGGATCTCATCTTCCTCAACCGCTGCAAGGACCTGCAGGAGATCGAGGAAACGGCGCTCGGCCTGCGCATCGGCGCGGGCGTGACCATGGACCGGGTGATGGAGGCGGTAAAGACCCGCTTTCCGAGCTACGCGGGCATGATCCGGCGCTACGGATCGGCACAGGTTCGCAACGCGGCCACCATCGGCGGCAACATCGCCAATGGATCGCCCATCGGGGACAACCCGCCCGCGCTGATCGCGCTCGACGCCACGCTGCACCTGCGCAAGGGCGATGCACGGCGCGAGATGCCCATCGGGGAGTTCTTCATCGACTACGGCAAGCAGGACCGGCAGCCCGGCGAATTCGTCGAGGCGGTGACGATCCCGGCGCAGGCGGACCGGCTGAAGGTCTACAAGCTGTCGAAACGCTTCGACCAGGACATCTCGGCCGTCTGCGGCGCCTTCCGGATCCGCGTTGAGGAGGGCCGCGTCAGCGAGGCGCGCATCGCCTTCGGCGGCATGGCGGCGGTGCCCAAGCGGGCCACGGCGGTCGAGCGCGCCATCACCGGAAAGCCCTGGACCGACGAGACAGTCATGGGCGCCTGGGATGCCTGGGAAAAGGACTTCGCGCCGCTTTCGGACATGCGCGCCAGCGCCGAATACCGGCTGGATGCCGCGCGCAACATGCTGTCGCGCTACCTGCTCGAGGACCTCGGCGCACCGTCGAACGTGCTGGAGGTGATGCCATGAGCGTGGCCAAGCCCCTGCCGCACGACGCGGCGAAACTGCACGTCACGGGCGCGGCGCGCTACGTGGACGACATGCCGGTGCCCGCCGACTGCCTGCACCTGGCCTTCGGGCTGTCGACGGTTGCGGCGGGGCGGATCACGTCGATCGACTTCGACCCGGTGCGCGACTATCCCGGCGTGGTAGGCGTCTGGCGGGCGAAGGACCTGCCCGGGCCCTGCGACTGTTCGCCCTCGAACCACGACGAGCCGCTGCTGGCGGGCAACACGATCCGCTACCTCGGCCAGCCGGTCTTTCTGGTGGCCGCGACCTCGCATCATGCGGCGCGCCACGCGGTGCGGGCGGTGAAGATGGAGGTGCAGAAGCGCGACGCCATCCTGACCGTGGACGAGGCCATGGCGGCCGAGAGCCGCTTCGAGGAAGGCCCCCGGATCTGGAAGCGTGGCGACGCGGGCGAGGCCATCGACGCGGCCCCGCACCGGATCGAGGGCCGCATCGAGATGGGCGGGCAGGAGCATTTCTACCTTGAGGGACAGGCGGCGCTGGCCTTCCCGCAGGAGGGCGGCGACATGGTGGTGCACAGTTCCACCCAGCACCCCAGCGAGATCCAGCACAAGGTGGCCGACGCGCTGGGGGTGCCGATGCATGCCGTGCGCGTCGAGACGCGGCGCATGGGCGGCGGCTTCGGCGGCAAGGAGAGCCAGGGCAACGCGCTGGCCATCGCCTGCGCCGTGGTGGCGCAGGCCACCGGGCGGCCGGTGAAGATGCGCTACGACCGCGACGACGACATGACCATCACCGGCAAGCGCCACGATTTCCGGATCGACTACTGCGCGGGCTTCGACGATGAGGGTCGGCTGCTGGGCGTGGAGTTTGAGCAGTTCACGCGCTGCGGCTGGGCGCAGGATCTGTCGCTGCCGGTAGCCGACCGGGCCATGCTGCACGCCGACAACGCCTATTACATCCCTGCCATGCGGGTGGAGAGCCACCGGCTGAAGACCAACACCCAGAGCGCCACCGCCTTTCGCGGTTTCGGCGGCCCGCAGGGGATGCTCGGCATCGAGCGGGTGCTGGACCACGTGGCCCATACCCTGGGGCGCGATCCGCTCGAGGTCCGGCGGCTCAACTACTATGCGCCCACGAAGGGGGGCGCTGCCCCCCGCCCGCCTGCGGCGGACTCCCCCCGGGATATTTTGGCCAAGAAGAAGGAACTGGAGGCGCATCCGGACGAGGATCTAACCTCGCGCGGGGCGCAGGACGTGACGCCCGACAGCAGCCCCGCGCCCACTGTGCCCGAGGGCGTGCAGACCACGCATTACGGCCAGCCGGTCGAGGATTTCATCCTGCACGAGATGACCGAGCGCCTGGCCGAGAGCTGCAACTACGCCGAGCGGCGGCGGGCGGTGGCGGCCTGGAATGCCGAGAACCCGGTGCTGAAGCGCGGGCTGGCGCTGACGCCGGTGAAGTTCGGGATCTCGTTCACGCTGACGCATCTCAACCAGGCGGGCGCGCTGGTGCATGTCTACCAGGACGGCTCGATCTCGATGAACCACGGCGGCACCGAGATGGGACAGGGCCTGTTCCAGAAGGTGGCGCAGGTGGCGGCGACATCCTTCGGCGTGCCGCTGGAGAGCGTGAAGATCACCGCGACCGACACCGGCAAGGTGCCCAACACGTCGGCCACGGCGGCGTCCTCGGGGTCGGACCTGAACGGCATGGCGGTAAAGGCCGCCTGCGACGAGATCCGCGAGCGGATGGCCGAGCACCTGGCCAAGCTGCACCAGGACAACCCGCGCGACGTGCGCTTCGAGGAGGGCATGGTGAAGGTCGGCGGGGAGCGCATCCCCTTCGCCGAGGCCGCACAGCTTTGCTACATGGGGCGGGTGAGCCTGTCGGCCACGGGCTTCTACAAGGTGCCTAAGCTGAACTGGGACCGGTTGAAGGGCCAGGGGCGGCCGTTCTTCTATTTCGCCTACGGCGCGGCATGTTCCGAGGTGGTCGTCGACACGCTGACCGGCGAGCACCGGACGCTGGCGACGCATATCCTGCATGACTGCGGCAGCTCGCTGAACCCGGCGATCGACCGCGGCCAGGTGGAGGGTGGCTTCGTGCAGGGTGCGGGGTGGCTGACCTCCGAGGAGCTGGTCTGGGACGAGACCGGGCGGCTGCGCACGCATGCGCCCTCGACCTACAAGATCCCGGCCTGTTCGGACCGGCCCGACGTCTTCGAGGTGGAGCTCTGGGACGGGCGCAACATCGAGGAGACGATCTATCGCTCCAAGGCGGTGGGCGAGCCGCCCTTCATGCTGGGGATCTCGGTGCTGATGGCGTTGTCGGACGCGGTGGCCGCCTGCGGCACGGGCTATCCCTCGCTCGATGCGCCGGCCACGCCGGAACGGGTGCTGGCGGCGGTGCGGAAGCTGCGCGATGGGGTTTGACCTTGCCGCCCTGCGCGCTGCCGTCGCCGCGCATGGCCGCGCCGCCCGGGTGGTCGTGGCCGCGGTCGCCGGCTCGGCCCCGCGCGAGGTGGGCGCGGCGATGCTTGTGTGGGAGGGCGGGCAGAGCGGCACCATCGGCGGCGGCGTTCTGGAGTATCGCGCGGCGGAACGGGCCCTGTCGGCGCCCGGCCTGACGCGGCACCCGCTGGGACCGGAACTGGGCCAGTGCTGCGGCGGGGCGGTGACGCTGCTGACCGAGGTCTTTGACACAGACACAGTGGCAGCGCTGGAAGGCCACGAGGTGATCGCGCGCGGCCCGGGCGAGATGCCGCTTTCGGTGAAGCGCCTGCTCGACGGCGCGCGCGCCCGGGGCGAGGCCCCTGCCCCGCAACTGGTGGACAACTGGATGGTGGAGCCGGTGGCGCGCCCCTCCAGGCCGCTCTGGATCTGGGGCGCGGGGCACGTGGGCCGGGCGCTGGTCTCGGTGCTGTCCCCCCTGCCCGAGATCGCGATCACCTGGGTCGACACCGCGCCCGACCGCTTTCCCGAGGCAGTGCCCGACGGCGTCACCGTGGTGCCCGCCGCCGATCCCGCGCGGCTGATGGCCCATGCCCCGCAAGACGCGGAACACTTGATCCTGACCTACAGCCACGAGCTTGACCTGCAGCTTTGCCACGCGGCACTGAGCCAAGGCTTTGCCTTCTGCGGGCTGATCGGGTCGGATACGAAGTGGGCGCGCTTCCGAAAACGGCTGGCGACGTTGGGTCATGGCGATGCGCAGATCGCGCGCATCTGCTGTCCGATTGGGCACAAAGCGCTCGGCAAAGATCCGCAGGCCATTGCCATCGGCGTTTCGGCCCAGCTACTCAATGTCCAAAACAGGGACAGAACCGCGTGGACAACACCCTCCTCAGCCTCCGGGGCCTGACCAAGACCTACCCGGGCGTGGTCGCCAACGACGATGTGTCCTTCGACATCGGCAGGGGCGAGATCCACGCGCTGCTGGGCGAGAACGGCGCGGGAAAATCCACGCTGGTCAAGATGATCTACGGGCTCGTGGCACCGGACAAGGGCGAGATGACGCTCGCCGGCGCGCCCTACCGGCCCGCGAAACCGTCGGAGGCGCGGCAGGCGGGCGTCGCCATGGTGTTCCAGCACTTCTCCCTCTTCGATGCGCTCGACGTGGCCGAGAACGTGGCGCTGGGGATGGAGGATCCGCCCAAGTCCCGCGACCTCGCGAAGCGCATCCGCGATGTCTCCGAAGCCTACGGGCTGCCGCTCGATCCCTCGCGCGTGGTGGGCACGCTGTCGGCGGGCGAACGCCAGCGGGTCGAGATCATCCGCTGCCTGCTGCAGGAACCGCGGCTTCTCATCATGGACGAGCCCACCAGCGTGCTGACGCCGCAGGAGGTCGAGATCCTCTTCGAGACGCTGCGCAAGCTGAAATCCGAGGGCACCTCGATCCTCTACATCTCGCACAAGCTCGAGGAGATCCGTGCGCTCTGCGACACGGCGACGATCCTCCGGCTGGGGCAGAAGGTCGACACGACCACGCCGTCCGAGACCACGGCACGCCAGCTGGCCGAGATGATGGTGGGGTCGAGCTTTGCCGCCCCCGAGGCGCGGCACACCGAAAAGGGCGATGTCGCGCTCGAGGTGCGGGGGCTGTCGCTGCCCGCGCCCGGCGCCTTCGGCACACCTCTGCGGGACCTATCCTTCGAGGTCCGCGCCGGCGAGGTGCTGGGCATCGGCGGCGTCGCGGGCAACGGGCAGGACGAACTTCTGGCGGCCCTCTCGGGTGAACGGACCTGCCCCGCCGGATCGGTCTGGCTCAAGGGCGCGGACGTGAGCCGGCAGGGCCCCACCGCGCGCCGCGCCGCGGGGCTGCTTTCGGCGCCCGAGGAACGGCTGGGCCACGCCGCCGCGCCGAACATGAGCCTCGTGGAAAACGCCGTGCTGACGGCGGGCAAGCGCAAGGCGCTGGTGAGGAACGGCATGATCGGCTGGTCCCGCGCGCGCGACTTCGCCGAGGAGGTCATCACCCGCTTCGACGTGCGCACCCCCGGCCCCCACGTGGCAGCGCGAGCGCTCTCGGGCGGCAACCTGCAGAAATACGTGGTCGGCCGCGAGATCCTGCAGGATCCAGAGGTGCTCATCATCAACCAGCCCACCTGGGGCGTCGACGCCGCCGCCGCCGCCGCGATCCGGCAGGCGCTGCTCGACCTCGCCGCGGGCGGTACCGCGCTCGTGGTCATCAGCCAGGACCTCGACGAACTGGTCGAGATCTCGGACCGTTTCGCCGCGCTCAACGAGGGACGGCTGTCGCCCGCCTACCCCGTGGCGGATCTCGACATGGAACGCATCGGCCTGATGATGGGCGGCGCCCACGACATGGAGGCCACCCATGCGCCCTGACGCCCCCGCTTCTTCTTGGTTCAAATATTCCGGGGGAGTCCCGCAGGGACGGGGGCAGAGCCCCCTCTCACGCACCACCGGGGCCACGCCATGATCCGGCTGGAACGACGCCCCGAACCCTCGAAGCTCTGGACGGCGGTCACGCCCGTCCTTGCCGTTCTGCTCACAATGGTCGTGGGCGGTATCCTCTTCGCCTTCCTCGGGGCCGATCCGGTGGGCGCGATCCGCACGATCTTCTGGGACCCGCTCTTCAACCCGCAGTTCGCGGGCTTCACCCGGCCGCAGCTGCTGGTCAAGGCCGGTCCGCTGATCCTCATCGCCATCGGCCTCTCGATCGGCTTCCGGGCCGGGATATGGAACATCGGGGCCGAGGGCCAGTACATCATGGGCGCCATCTGCGGCGCCGGCGCGGGCCTCGCCTTCTATCCCTCGGAAAGCGTCCTGATCTTCCCGCTGATGATCGTCGCGGGCGCGCTCGGGGGCTGGGCCTGGGCGATGATCCCGGCGGTGCTGAAAACCCGCTTCGGCACGAACGAGATCCTCGTCTCGCTCATGCTGGTCTACGTGGCCGAGAACATCCTCGCCTCGGTTTCCTCGGGCCTCTTGCGCAACCCCGAGGGCCGCGGCTTCCCGGGCTCGCGCAACCTGCGCCAGTGGGACGCGGCGGCCAACCTCGAGCTCATCCCCGACACCGGCATGCACTGGGGCGTGGTCTTCGCCTTCATCGCGGTGATCGGCGCCTACGTGCTTCTGACGCGCCACATCCAGGGCTTCAACATCCGCCTGACCGGCGAGGCGCCGCGCGCGGCGCGCTTCTCGGGCGTGATCCCGGCGCGGATCATCCTGCTCTGCCTCGGCATCTCGGGCGCGCTGGCGGGCCTCGCGGGCTTCTTCGAGGTCTCGGGACCGGCGGGCCAGATCAGCATCGACTTCAACTCGGGCTACGGCTTCACCGCCATCATCGTGGCCTTCCTCGGCCGGCTGCACCCGGTGGGCATCCTGCTGGCGGGCCTGCTCATGGCGCTGACCTATATCGGCGGCGAACTCGCCCAGCTCATGCTCAACCTGCCCGGCGCGTCGATCCAGCTGTTCCAGGGGATGCTGCTCTTCTTCCTGCTGGCGACCGACGTCTTCACCAACTTCCGCATCCGCATCGGCACGGGAGAGACGGCATGACCCCGCGCCGCGCCCCCGTTTCTTCTCGCCGAAAATACCTCGGGGGGGCCGCCGCAGGCGGCGGGGGCAGAGCCCCCGGCATCCACCGCCACAGGAGAGACGCCCGATGGACCTGAGCTCGATCTCCCCCACCCTTCTCGTGGCCTCGATCATGGTCTCGGCCACGCCCATCCTGCTCGCCGCCATCGGCGAGATGGTGGTCGAGAAATCCGGCGTGCTGAACCTCGGGGTCGAGGGCATGATGATCACCGGGGCCGTGGTGGGCTTTGCCGTCGCGGTCGAGACCGGCAGCCCCTCGATGGGCTTCGTGGTGGCCGCACTCGCCTCGGCGCTGCTGTCGATAGTCTTCGGCGTGCTGACGCAGCTCCTTCTGTCGAACCAGGTGGCCACGGGTCTGGGCCTGACGCTGGCGGGTCTGGGCCTTTCGGCGCTGATCGGCAAACCCTACGAGGGCATGCGCTCGCCCACCCTGCCCCGCATCGACATTCCGGGCCTGTCGGACATCCCCTTCTTCGGCCGGGTGCTCTTCGGGCATGACCCGATGGTCTACTTCGGCCTCGGCCTCGTGCTGGCCGTCTGGGCCTTCCTCAAGTTCACGCGCGCGGGCCTGATCCTGCGCGCCACCGGCGAAAGCCACGACAGCGCCCATGCCCTTGGCTACAAGGTGGTGCGCATCCGGCTGGCGGCGATCTTCTTCGGCGGCGCCTGCGCGGGGCTGGGCGGGGCCTACCTCAGCCTCGTGCGCGTGCCGCAATGGACCGAGGGCATGACGGCGGGCGCGGGCTGGATCGCGCTGGCCATCGTCGTCTTCGCCTCGTGGCGCGCGGGTCGCGTGCTGATCGGGGCTTACCTCTTCGGGGGCGTGACCGTGCTGCAGCTGAACCTGCAGGCCGCCGGCGTGCAGGTGCCGGTCGCGCTGCTCTCGGCCTCGCCCTACCTCGTGACGATCCTCGTGCTCGTCATCATCTCGGCCCGAGGCCAGCACGGGGCGCCCGCCTCGCTCGGCCGGCCGTTCCACGCATCCAACTAGGGAGAAAAAGAACATGTATCGCAGAACGCTTCTCGCCTCTGCCGCGGCGCTGGCCATGGCGGCCCCCGCCTACGCGCAGGACGAGCCGGTCACCGCCGGTTTCATCTACGTGGGCCCCGTCGGCGACGGCGGCTGGACCTACGAACACGACCAGGCGCGCCTTGCCGTGGAAGAACACTTCGGCGACCAGGTCGAGACCATCTACCAGGAGAACGTGCCCGAGGGTGCGGACGCCGAGCGCGCCATCACCCAGATGGCCCTGTCGGGCGCCGACATCATCTTCACCACCTCCTTCGGCTACATGGACCCCACCATCGCCGTGGCCGAGAAGTTCCCGGACGTGAAGTTCGAGCACGCCACCGGCTACAAGACCGCCGAGAACGTCGCGATCTACTCCTCGCGCTTCTACGAGGGCCGCGCTGTGCTGGGCACCATCGCGGGTGCGATGACCGAGACCAACCAGGTGGGCTACATCGGCTCCTTCCCGATCCCCGAGGTCATCCGCGGCATCAACTCGGCCTACATCCACGCCAAGAAGGTGAACCCGGATGTCGAGTTCAACGTGGTCTGGGCCTACACCTGGTTCGATCCGGCGAAAGAGGCCGACGCCGCCCGCGCGCTGATCGAGAACGGCAACGACGTGATCCTGCAGCACACCGACTCCACCGCGCCGCACTCGGCCGCGGAAGAGGCCGGTGACGTGGTGACCTTCGGGCAGGCGTCGGACATGTCCGAATACGCGCCCTTCCCGCGCGTCTCGTCCATCATCGACAACTGGGCGCCCTACTACATCGACCGCGTGCAGGCCGTCATCGACGGCACCTGGGAAAGCACCGACACCTGGGGCGGCATCGACAGCGGCATGGTCGGCATCGGCGAGATCACCGACGCCGTGCCCGAAGAGGTGCGCGCGCAAGCAACCGAGGTGATGGAAAGCATCGAGAGCGGCGAATACCACCCGTTCACCGGCCCGCTGAACAAGCAGGACGGTTCGGTCTGGCTCGAGGAAGGCGAGACCGCCTCGGACGAGGACCTGCTTGGCATGGACTTCTACGTCGAGGGCATGACGGGCGAAATCCCGAACTGATCCGCGAATCTTTCGCGGCACGGCAAGGCCCCGCTCCGGCGGGGTCTTTTCGTTCCGAAGCTGGGCAGAGCGTTGTTTTTTCCGTGACGGGCCGGTCGCGGCTCGACCCCGGCGGCAAGGCGGTCTAGGCGGGGGCCGTCGATGCCTCCGGAGCCCACATGATCACCATCACCTTCATCCTCGTCGCCGGGGCCGTTCGTTTTCTGTCGCTGGGGGTCTCGATCCGCAACGAGCGGCGGCTGAAGGCCGAGGGAGCGGTGGAACATGGTGCTGGCACCTCGGCGCTGCTCGCGGCAGTTCACGTGGTCTACTACCTCGCGGCCTATGCCGAGGGGCTGGTGCGGATGCCGCCGGTCGACTGGGTGACGCTGGCGGGCATGGCGGTCTGGGGCTTCTCGATCTGCGCGCTCTTCTGGGTCATCGGCGTTCTGGGACGGTTCTGGACGGTAAAGCTGATCGTCGCCAAGGATCACGCGCTGACCGAGAACCGGCTGTTCCGCTGGCTGCGGCACCCGAACTATTTCCTCAACATCCTGCCCGAACTGGTCGGGCTTGCGTTGGTGCTGCACGCATGGTGGACGCTGGCGATCGGATTTCCGGTCTACGTCGTGATCCTCGCCATGAGGATCCGGCAGGAGGAGCGCGTAATGGCGGAGACCTTCGAGAACTATTGAGTGCGACGCCAGCGACCTGCCCGTCGCGCTACGCCCTTCCCTCCCGGCCGGGACCGTGCAACGATCCGGAGCATGACACCTGATCTCCGAACCCTTTCGGGTCATTCCATCGGCCGGTTCTCCTTCGGCACAATGCAGTTCGGCGGGCGCGCCTCCGAGGACGAGAGCGCCGCCATGTACGATGCCTGCCGTGCCGCGGGCGTCGTGCATTTCGACACCGCGCATGCCTATACCGACGGCGCGTCCGAGCGCATGCTCGGACAGTTCGCCGCGTCGGAGCGCGAGCGGGTCTTCATCGCGACCAAGGTCTCGTTTCCCGGTGGCAACTCGGCGGGAAGTATCCGGTCGAGCGTCGACGAAAGCCGTCAGCGGCTGGGGATGGACGTGGTTGATCTGCTCTACCTGCACCGCTTCGATCCCGAGGTTCGGCTGGAGGAAAGCCTCGCCACGCTGGCCGAACTGCGCGAGGCGGGGCATATCCGGCATATCGGGGTGTCGAACTTCGCCGCGTGGCAAGTGATGAAGGCGCAGGCGATCGCGGCGGGGCTGGGCATCCGTATCGACGTGCTGCAGCCCATGTACAACCTCGTGAAGCGGCAGGCCGAGACCGAGATCCTGCCCATGTGCGACTCCGAGTCGATCCTTCCTTGCACCTATTCGCCGCTCGGTGGCGGGCTGCTCACGGGCAAATACGCCACGGGCGGCAGCGGGCGGTTGAACGAAGACGACCGCTATGCGCGGCGCTACAGGCAGGAGGCCATGCACGAGGCCGCACGCGGGCTTGCCAGCCTTGCAGCCGAACGCGAAGTGGACGCCGCGACGCTGGCGGTGGCCTGGGTGGCGCGCCGGGCAGTGCCGATCCTGTCGGCGCGCAACGCCGAACAGCTTGCCCCCTCGTTGGCGGCGATGGACTTCCCGCTGGACGATGCGCTCTATGCCAGGCTCTCAGCGCTCTACCCTGCGCCGCCGCCGGCGACGGACAGGCTGGAAGAGGCGGGCTGACGGAGGCTTGCGCCGGGGCGCGTTCTGTCTCAGACACGCGGAAATATCCATCAGATCTACGGGCCCCGCCATGTCAGACCGCAGCTTCATCCGTCACGTCGTCTTCTTCAGCGCGAAGGACAAGGCCGACGTCGCCCGCATCCGCGAGGGGCTTTCGATCCTTGGTGGCATTCCCCATGCCTCGCATTTCGAGGTCTGCGAGAACTCCCGCGCCGATGGCCTTTCGGGCGAGGTGGACGTCATCGTCTACGCCGAGTTCCCCGACCGCGCCGCGCTCGATGCCTACAAGGCCGATCCGATCTACCAGCAATCGATCGACCGCGTGCGCCCGCTGCGGGACATGCGCGTGGCCGCCGATTTCTGAGCCGCGATGGCGCGTGTTTCCTTTGACCGCGGCCCGCTAGGCAGCGGCACGCTCTTCGCAGATCCCGTCCGGCTGATCTCGGCCCAGACCGCGCGCGAGGTGCCCGCGGCCTTTGCCGCGCTCGAGGCGGCGCGGCGCGAGGGGCTGTGGCTGGCGGGGCTTGCCAGCTACGAGTTGGGTTACGCGCTGGACGCCAAGCTGGCCCCGCTCATGCCACCCCCGGGCGAGGTGCCGCTGATGCTGTTCGGCGCCTTCAAAGCCCCCCTACCCGCGCGGCCCGAGGCGCCGGGCCAAAGCCGCTTCACCGCGCCCCGTCCGCTCTGGGACGCCGCGCGCTATGCCGAGGCCTTCGGGGTGGTGCATGACTACATCTGCGCGGGCGACATCTATCAGGCGAACCTAACCTTCCCGATGGAGGCGCGTCACGAGGGCACCGCGCGTGCACTCTATGCCCGGCTGCGGGCGCGACAGGAGGTCCCCTACGGTGCGCTGGTGGATCTCGGCGGCCCGGCGATCCTGTCCCGGTCGCCCGAGCTGTTCTTTTCGCTCGATACGAAGGGCACGCTCACCACGCGGCCGATGAAGGGGACCGCCCCGCGCGGAGCGAACCCGGAGGCGGATGCCGCGCTGGCCGAGGGGCTGCGCCGGTCCGAGAAGAACCGCGCCGAGAACCTGATGATCGTCGACCTGCTGCGCAACGACATGAGCCGCGTGTCCCTGCCCGGCAGCGTGAAGGTGCCCGAGCTTTTCACCGTCGAGCGCTACGAGACACTGCACCAGATGACCTCGCGCATCACGTCACAGGTGCGGCCCGGCACCGGGGTGGCCGATCTCTTTGCCGCGCTCTTTCCCTGCGGGTCGATCACCGGCGCGCCCAAGATCCGCGCGATGGAGATCCTGCGCGATCTCGAGGAAGGCCCGCGCGGGGCCTATTGCGGCGCGGTGGGATGGATGGCGCCCGACGGGGCGATGACGTTCAACGTGGCGATCCGCACGCTGACCTGCTTCGCCGATGGGCGCGTGGACCTGAACGTGGGCGGCGGCGTGGTCTACGACAGCACCGCCGAGGAGGAATACGCCGAGGCGCTGCTGAAATCGCGCTTCGCGAACCTCGACTGAGCGCGCAACCCGTTTCACCTTTGTTCGCGGCGCACTATCTGGGGGGCATGTCCGTCCTGCCCCCTTCCCTGCAAGGCTGGTTCGATGCGCGCGGCTGGTCTATCCACCCGCACCAGCGTGCCATGCTCGACCGCGCCGAGGCGCCCGCCATGATGCTGATCGCCCCCACCGGCGGCGGCAAGACGCTGGCGGGCTTCCTGCCGACGCTGGCGGAACTGGCCAAGGCGCCGCGCGGGGGGCTGCACACGCTCTACATCAGCCCGCTCAAGGCGCTCGCCGCCGACATCCGGCGCAACCTGACGACGCCGATCTCGGAGGCGGGGCTGGACATCCGGGTCGAGGACCGCACCGGCGACACGCCGTCGAGCCGCAAGAAACGCCAGCGCGCCGACCCGCCGCAGATCCTGCTGACCACGCCCGAAAGCCTCGCCCTGCTGACCAGCTACGAGGATGCGCCGCGCATGTTCGCGGGGCTGCAACGGGTGGTGGTGGACGAGATCCACGCGCTGGCCGAATCCAAGCGCGGCGACCAGCTGATGCTGGCGCTGGCGCGGTTGCAGGCGCTTGCCCCGGGCATGCGCCGCGTCGGGCTGTCGGCCACGGTCGAGGATCCGGCAGGCATCGCCCGCCTGCTGGCCCGCCATCCCGACCCCTGCGAAATCATCGAGGCCGACCCCGGCCCCGATCCCGACATCGCCATGCTCGACACCGAAGCCGCGCCGCCCTGGTCGGGGGGCGGCGCGAAACACGCAATCCCCGAGGTGCTGGAGCAGGTGAAGCGGCACAAGACGACGCTGATCTTCCACAACACCCGCGCGCAGGCCGAGATCTTCTTTCACAACCTCTGGCTTGCCAACGAAGAGGCGCTACCCATCGGCATCCACCACGGCAGCCTCGACCGGGCACAGCGCGAAAAGGTCGAAGCCGCGATGGTGGCGGGGCAGCTGCGGGCCATCGTCTGCACCGGCTCGCTCGACCTCGGCATCGACTGGGGCGACGTGGACCTCGTGATCCAGGTGGGCGCGCCCAAGAACGTGAAGCGGCTGGTGCAGCGCATAGGGCGGGCCAACCACCGCTACAACGCGCCGTCGAAGGCGCTGCTGGTGCCCGCAAACCGCTTCGAGGTCGTGGAGTGTGTCGCAGCCCTGCAGGCGGTGCGCGAACGGGATCTGGACGGCGAGGGGCGCGGTCGGGGGCCGCGCGACGTGCTCTGCCAGCACATCCTGATCGCGGCCTGCGCAGGGCCCTTCGACGCGGGCGACATCTACGCCGAGATGACCACCGCAGGCGCCTACGCCGATCTCACGCGGGCCGAGTTCGACGATTGCCTCGATTTCGTGGCCACTGGCGGCTACGCGCTGCGCGCCTACGATCAGTGGCAGCGGCTGAAGCAACGCGCCGACGGGTTCTGGCAGCTGCGCGACCCACGCAGCGCCGCCCGCATCCGCCAGAACATAGGCACGATCCAGGACAGCGACACGCTCAAGGTGCGCTGGCGCGGGCGCGGCGGGTCGACCCTGGGCGAGGTCGAGGAAGGCTTTGCCGCCTCGCTCACCAAGGGCGACACCTTCCTGATCGGCGGGCAGATCGTGCGCTACGAAGGCCTGCGCGAACTGGTGGTCGAAGTGACTCGCGATCCCGGCCGCAAGCCCAAGATCGCCACCTTCATGGGCTCCAAGTTCTCGACCTCCACGCAGCTGTCGCAGCGCATCCTGCGCATGTTCGAACAGGAGCGCTGGCCGGAGCTACCGGGGCACACCGCCGAATGGCTGGCCCTGCAGCGCGAGGTGTCGCGCCTGCCGCAACCGGGGCGCCTTCTGGTCGAGACCTTTCCCCACGACGGGCGCCAGCAGATGGTCGTCTACGGCTTTGCCGGGCGCAATGCGCAGCAGACGCTCGGGCTCTTGCTGACCAAGCGGATGGAGGAGATGGGGCTTGCCCCCATGGGCTTTGTCGCGACCGACTATGCCACGCTGATCTGGGGGCTGGACCAGGTGGTGGACCCCGCGCCGCTTTTCGAGCTCGCCGCGCTCGAGGCGGGTTTGGACGACTGGCTCGCGGGCAACGCGGTGATGAAACGCACCTTCCGTGCCTCGGCTACCATCGCGGGGCTGATCGAGCGGCAGGTGGGCGGCCAGCGCAAGAGCGGGCGTCAGGCGACCATGTCCTCGGACATCCTCTATGACACGCTGCTGAAATACGACCCCGACCACCTGCTCATGCGCATCACCCGGGAAGAGGCCATGCGCGGGTTGGTGGATTTCGCCCGCATCCGCGAGATGAGCGCACGGGTGGGCGACCGGATCGACCACGTGGCGCTGTCGCGGATCACGCCGCTGGCCGCGCCGCTCTTCCTCGAACCGGGCCGTGTGCCGGTGAACGGCTCGGCGGACGAGCGCATCCTCGAGGAAGAGGTCACGCGGCTGCTGGACGAGTCGGGTCTGGCGCAGGTGGAACAGGGCCACGTCTGGCGCGTGCCGTGGTAGCGCTTGCCGGGACAGGACCGTGACCCGGCCAGAACCGCCATTTTGACGCAATGGTATGCCGAAAAACGATCCTTCCACAGATGTATCCACAGCGGGCGCGCCGCATCCTCCGCTTGATCCCGCCCCGCGCCTGCGGCAGGAACGGGGCATGAACACCCACGGCTTCACCTTCCACGGAGCGCGGCTCGCCGCCCTGCCCTCGGGCGCGCTGCACTGGTCCGACGAAGACATGCTCGTGGTCTCGGACCTGCACCTGGGCAAGGCCGCGCGGCTGAGTTCGCAGGGCGGCGCGCAACTGCCCCCCTACGAGGCGCAGGAGACGCTGTCGCGCCTCGAAGCCGACCTTGCCGCCACTGGCGCGCGCCGGGTGATCTGCCTTGGCGACAGCTTCGACACGCTTGAAATCGCGGCCGGATTCCCCGAGGCCGAGGCAGCCCGCATCACCGCGATGCAGGCCGGGCGCGACTGGACCTGGATCGAGGGCAACCACGATCCCGGCCCGCTGGAACTGGGCGGCACGCACCTGCGCGAAGCCCGCATCGACCCGCTTGTCTTCCGTCACATCGCCAGCGACGACAGCGCCGAAGTGTCGGGGCACTACCACCCCAAGGCGCGGTTGATCGCGCGCGGACGCAGCCTCAGCCGGCCCTGCTTTCTCGTTGATTCCCGGAAACTTGTGATGCCATCTTACGGCAGTTTCACCGGCGGGCTGCGCACCGACAGCCCCACGCTTTCGACCCTCATGGGCGAAGATGCGCAGGCCATTCTCACCGGGGCGCGGCCAGTCGCCATTCCCATGCCTCGCCGCACCACCGCCTGAGGGGATCCCTGTTTCGGAGCCGCCGTCGTCCGCCTGCCCGAAAGGACGGGGGCTGGCGGCGCGATGAAGGGAAATTGCCGAGGGGCCCCGCTCCGCGGGGAGACGGCCATTTCGCTTGAGCGGGACGGCTGGCCGCGTCTGGGCAGAAGGCGGGTAACGGGGGCTCCGGTACGGGGATCCCTGTTCTGGTGAGCCCGAAGCCTGCCCTGCCCGACACGCAAAAGGCGACGCGCCCGGGAATGACGCGTCGCCTGCGAGATGTCGGAATGAAAGCGCGCGGTAGCGCGCCGCTGGATCAGACGGCCAGCCCCTCGGGCTCGGGGAAGCCGTTGGCGCGGCAGCAGGCGGTGACCGTGTTGGCCAGAAGGCAGGCGATGGTCATGGGGCCGACGCCGCCCGGCACGGGCGTGATCGCGCCCGCCACCTCGGCACAGCTGTCGAAGTCAACGTCGCCGACGAGCCGCGTCTTGACGGTGCCGTCCTCGCGCAGGCCCTTCTCGGGGGCGTCGATGCGGTTGATGCCCACGTCGATCACCGTGGCACCCGGCTTGATCCAGTCGCCCGGCACCATCTTCGGACGTCCCACGGCAGCGACGACGATGTCGGCACCCCGCACCACCTCGGCCAGGTCCTTCGTGCGGGAATGCGCGATGGTCACCGTGCAGCTTTCGCCCAGCAGCAGCTGCGCCATGGGTTTACCCACGATGTTCGAGCGGCCGATCACCACGGCGTTGAGGCCCGACAGGCTGTCGTGAACGTCGCGCAACATTAGCAGGCAGCCAAGCGGGGTGCAGGGCACCATGCTTTTCTGCCCGGTCCCCAGAAGACCCACGTTGGAGATGTGGAAACCGTCCACATCCTTCGACGGGTCGATGGCGTTGATCACCAGGTCGCTGTCGAGGTGATCCGGCAACGGCAACTGCACGAGGATGCCGTGCACCTCCGGATCGGCGTTCAGCTGGTCGATGAGGCCCATGAGCTCCTGCTCGGTCGTGTCCTCGGCCAGCCGGTGCTCGAAGCTCTGCATGCCGGCCTCGACGGTCGCCTTGTGCTTGTTGCGCACGTAGACGTGGCTTGCCGGGTCGTCGCCCACCAGCACGACGGCAAGGCCCGGGGTCACGCCGAGACCGTCCTTGAGCCGTGTCACTTCCTGCGCGACGCGCCCCCGCAGCGTTTCGGCGAATGCCTTGCCGTCGATGATCCTTGCCGTCATGTCGAACCTCCTGGGCTGCGGGCGCTGCCCGCCTGCGTGTCTGTCGTCCCTGATCTGCCCGCCGATACCGCGCAGGGCAAGGGGACGGGATCGTGAATCCGACGCATGCACGCCCGATCCCGGCGCCTGTCCATCCGGTCAGGGGCACCGTGACGTGGATCGGAAACGCCGCTTTATGGAACAGTCCCCCCGGTGGGTGGTGTTGCAGGGGCACGAGACAAGGCGGACAGCCGCCGCCCCAACCCACCGAGACAGACCAGAGGAGGGCCTGTCATGCGTACCACCGCACTTGCCACCGGGATTCTTGCCCTGACCGCCACCCCGCTTTTCGCGCAGGAAAATGAGGGCAGCCTTGGGGCCGACCAGATGCAGGCAGATCTGTGCGAGATGGGCTATGCCCGCTACGACAGCAACGGCGACGGCCAGCTGTCGCCGTCTGAACTGTCCGAGGGCAGCACCGTGGCCTTCGGCCAGCTCGACGCCGATTCCAACAACGCGATCAGCCGCAGCGAATACGTCGATTGCGTGAACAAGATGGCGGGTACGCAGTCCGCCGGCGCCGACCGCAACGCCGACAACATGGGCACGATCGATGCGAACGGTGATGGCGCGCTGAGCCAGCAAGAGTTCATGCAGGCGACCTCGGCCTCCTACGAGGCGATGAAGCAGGGCGACGCGGAAGCCAATGGTGATTTCCGCCGTCTCGTCTTCGTGCCCGTCAGCGCTGGCCCCGAGGTCTACGACAGCATGACCATGGAAGACGCGGCAGCCCGGAGTGCGATCCTGTTCATGGCGCTGGACACGGACCAGAGCGACAGCGTCAGTGCGTCGGAATGGGAGGAGAGCACGCCGGAAGCCCGGAATCGTTCCGAGGCGGCAGGGGCCGAGTTCGACGCGGCCGACACCGACGGTTCTGGCGATCTGAGTGCCGCCGAATACGAGCGCATGTCGCTGGAGAACGCCAAGAGCGCGATGGAGGACGTACAGCGCGACGCGGGCGACAACGAGCAGAGCGCCTCGAACCAGAATTCGCAGGAGGGAGGCAACGTGAGCCCCGACGTGCCCGTGGTCTACTACACCTACGACAGCATGATGTGAGGGCCTCCCTGCCCCGGCAGACCATCGCCCCGGCCTTCGTCGGGGCGTTTTCATGTCAGGGCTGCCAGGCCCGCTGGCCGGGAATGTGCAGACGCAGAGTATCGCCGAGCTTGACCACGCCCTCCCGCGCGACCGAGGCGGTCACCCCACGCCGCCCTTCCGCCGCGCGCTTGAAGGCCTTGCCGTGACCAGGGCTCACATGTTCGATGCTGCGTGCGGGCAACTGGCAGGGCTGATTTTCCATGTCCACGGTCACGGTCGCACCCGAGGGCGCCTGCAGGCGTGCCGAGGGCGGAACGTGGCTGAAATCCGGGATGCCCTCGATCACGATCGAAGCGCCGAGCCGCGCGGGATCGAGGCTTTCGACCCCCATGATGCGCGCGATCTCGGCCAGTTCCTCGACGCTGATGATGCTGAGCTGGCGTTCGTTCCGGATCTCGGTGCCCTTGGGATACTGCGACACCACGCGCGAGCAGGAGGGCCGCGTGGCACCGCCGTGCACCGATCCCGCGATCCCCTCGAAGCGCAGCTCCAGCATCTCGCGCGCTTCGGCCAGAAGCTCCTTGCGATCGGGGCTGGTGACGGTGCCAAGCCAGGTGACGGTGGCGGTATAGTCGGTGGGGATCAGCGCGGGCATGTGTCTCTCCTTTCAGGGCATCTTGCGCGGCCGGAACCGCCCTGCAACCCGAAACAGGATCAGTCCGCGCGCCTGAGCGTGAAGAAGAGACGCCGCAGCGGAAATAGCACGCTGCCGTCCCGTGCTGCCGGATAGGCGCTGCCAATGACGCTGTCGTAGGCCGCCACGAGCCGCTCGCGCTCGGTCGGGTCCAGGATGCCGAGGATCGGGCGCGCGAAGGCGGCCTCGGTGAAGTGCCGCACGGGGTGGCCGGGCCCCTCGGCGGGCAGTTCCTGATAGTAGTCCGTTTCCCATAGCGAAAGCTCGCCCAGCGGCGCCAGCAGGCGGTGGTAGGCCGCGGCATCAAGTGCGCCGGGCAGGGTGTGATGATCGAGACGACCGGGGAAGAGCTCATCGCAGAGCTGGACCCAGAGCCTGTGCGAGGGCGCATTGTTCTGGTGCGGCATCTGCACCGCCAGCACCCCGCGGGGCACCGGCATCGCGGCGAGACGCGGCAACAGCGTCGCGTGGTCGGGCAGCCAGTGCAGTGCTGCATTGGAGTAGATCAGCGCGGGCGCGACGTGCGGCTCCCAGTGGCCGATGTCGCTATTCATAAGCGCATCGTAGACGCCGGCCTCGTCCGCCACGGCGAGCATCGTGGCACTGTTGTCGACGCCGACGAGCGGGTGACCAAGCCGCTTGAGTGCCGCCCCCGCGGCGCCGTTGCCGCAGCCGAGATCCACCAACGGTCCGTCGGGTATCTCGGGCAGCGCGCGGATCAAATCGAGCGCGGGCCGAAGACGATGACCCCGGAACCTGTCGTAGGTCCCGGGGTCCCAATCGGTCATGCCTTGAGGTGTCGCGCTCATGCGCTTGGTTCAGGCTCCATGCCGCCCTCGCCCGAGGTCTTGCCCTTGGGTTTGGTCTTCGGAATGGCGGTGACGCTTGGTGTGTCGTCTTTCTCGGGCGAGGCTCCGTCATTGTCACCCGAATGGGGCGGTTCACCACGGATCACGCGCTTGATCTCTTCACCCGTCAGCGTCTCGTACTCGAGCAGCCCCTGTGCGAGACGCTCCCACTCGTCCTTGCGGTCGGTGAGGATCTGGTAGGCGCGATCGTAGGCTTCGTGGATGAACCGGCGCACCTCGTCCTCGATCAGCTCCTTCGTGTGGGCACTGACCGAAAGGCCGGCTGTGTTGCCCTGATAGCCCTCATGCGCCTCGGCGTAGTCGATATTGCCGATCTTTTCGGACATGCCCCAGCGCAGGACCATGGCACGGGCCAGTGCGCTGGCCTGCTGGATGTCGCCGGCGGGGCCGTTCGACACCATGCCGTCACCGTACTTGATGATCTCGGCCGCCTTGCCCGCCATGGTCATGGCCAGCTTTTCCTCGCATTCGGACTTGTGCCAGTTCAGGCGGTCGATCTCGGGCAGCGAGACGACCATGCCGAGCGCCCCTCCGCGCGGGATGATGGTGGCCTTGTAGACCGGGTCGCACTGCGGAAGCGTCAGGCCGACGATGGCGTGACCGGCCTCGTGGTAGGCGGTCTTTTCCTTCTGCTCGTCGGTCAGGACCATGCTGCGGCGCTCGGCGCCCATCATGACCTTGTCCTTGGCGTTCTCGAAGTCCTCCATCGTGACGAAGCGGCGTCCGACACGGGCGGCCATGAGCGCGGCCTCGTTCACGAGGTTGGCAAGATCCGCCCCCGAGAAGCCGGGCGTGCCGCGCGCGATGATGCGCAGGTCGACGTCGGGGCCGAGTGGCGTCTTGCGGGCGTGCACGCCGAGGATCTTCTCGCGGCCCTTGATGTCGGGGTTCGGCACCGTGACCTGACGGTCGAAGCGGCCCGGACGCAGCAGCGCGGGGTCGAGCACGTCACGACGGTTGGTCGCCGCCACGATGATGACGCCCTCGTTCGATTCGAACCCGTCCATCTCGACCAGCAGCTGGTTCAGCGTCTGCTCGCGCTCGTCGTTGCCGCCGCCGTAGCCCTGGCCACGCGCGCGGCCCACGGCGTCGATCTCGTCGATGAAGACGATGCAGGGCGCGTTCTTCTTGGCTTGCTCGAACATGTCGCGGACACGGCTGGCGCCGACACCCACGAACATCTCGACGAAGTCGGAACCCGAGATGGTGAAGAATGGCACGCCCGCCTCGCCCGCGATGGCGCGCGCAAGCAGCGTCTTACCGGTGCCCGGAGGACCAACAAGCAGCGCACCCTTGGGGATCTTGCCGCCGAGGCGCGAGAACTTCTGCGGGTTGCGCAGGAATTCCACGATCTCCTCGAGCTCCTCCTTGGCCTCGTCGATGCCGGCGACATCGTCGAAGGTTACTCTACCATGCTTTTCGGTCAGCAGCTTGGCCTTGGACTTGCCAAAGCCCATGGCGCCGCCTTTGCCACCACCCTGCATGCGGTTCATGAAGTAGATCCAGACCCCGATCAGCAGGAGGAACGGCAGCAGGCTCAGCAGGAAGGCCTGGAAGCCCGACTGTTCCTGTTGCTCGGCCCGCACGGGGATGTTGTTGTCGATCAGCATCTGCGTGATCTCGGCATCCTCGGGCTTGACCGTGACGTAGTCCTGCCCGTCGTTCGACCGGTAGCGGATCTGCTCACCGTCGATGGTGGCAGAGCTGACCGACTGGTCCTCGACCGCCCGGACGAATTCGGAATAGCTGATTTCACGGCTTTGCAGCGTGGAGCCGCCGCCGGAGAAGAGGTTGAACAGCGCCAGGATCAGAAGAAACAGCACGACCCAGAATGCGATGTTGCGCGCGTTGCCCAAGGCGGAACTCCTTTGAATGCGTGCGTGCGCCCGTGAAAGGCGCTGGACTGTAACATAGAGATTGCCCGGCGCGGTTCAATGCGAAAGCAGAAAGCTCTCAAGGTTGTCGGCGCGTCCCGGCGCAAGTGTCGCGGTGGGGGCATGACCGACCCGAAGCGCATCGCAGGCCACCAGCCTGTCGCCCCTCCAAAGCGACGGCAGACTGCGAGCGGCATGGAAGGGCGGCGCCCCCTCGGGGCGTTCCGGCACCTGGCGCCAGCCCGTCTCCCCCAGCGGCGCGACCGTCAGGTCCAGCTCGGGCGGCGTGATCCGCCAGCGGGTGTCCCAGGTCCCGAGATCGGCAGACGCAGGGGCCAGTGCCGCGCATTCCCGGAAGAGGCGCAGGTGGTCGCGTTCGACGCGCAACTCGCAGCCGTGGAGCGTTCCGCCGCCGCCGGACAGCACGCGGTCCAACAGTGCCTCGAGCGGCTCGGACCGCGGGCGATAGGCGGCGGAGGCCACGTATTGCAGCCCCCCGGCAAGAATCCGAAGCTGGGTGTCGCGCTCGACAGCCGCAAAGCCGTCGCGTGCGATGAGGATATCGCCTGTCGCCCGGTTCTCCTGCCCGATCTCGCGCCAGACCTGGGCCGCCCGGGCCCGCAGCGCCTCTCGGGCGCGCGCCATGCGCTGCGCCGTGCCGGCCAGCGCCTCGGTCCCCATGCCCTCCTCCGAAAGCAGCCCACGCAGACGGCGGATGCGGGCCCGGTCGTAGTGTGGGTCCTCGTTGGTCGGGTCCTCGACCCAACGGCCCTTCAGGGTGCGCAGGTAGTGGCGCAGCTCCTCCCGCCCCATGTCCAGGCAGGGGCGCAGCAGGCGCATGGGGGCATGGCCCGGCAGCACTCGTGCCGGCTGCATGGCCGAAAGCCCCTCGACCCCCGATCCCCGGCGAAGGCGCATGAGAAAGGTCTCGGCCACATCGTCGCGGGTGTGGGCGAGAAGGACATCACGGATCTCGCCGCGCCAGCGGTCGATCACCTCGATCCGCCCGCGCCGCGCCGCGTCCATGACGTTGCCCTGCCCCTTCCATTTCCAGCTCAGCGTCGCGTGCGGCCAGCCGAGCAGCGCGCATTCCTCCGCCACCATGGCGGCCTCCTCCGCGGACTCGGGCCGAAGACCGTGATCGACGGTCACCACGTGCAGCCGCACGCCCCAGTGGCGGGTCCAGTTGTGGGCCAGGGTCAGCATGGCCATGCTGTCGCCCCCGCCCGAGACGGCAAGGGCGATATCGCGGGGAAAATCGGGACCGAGCAGCTGGCCCATCGCCTCGGCGAAGCGCTGGTCGAGGCTCGTCACGGGCACACCGTGGTCAGGTATCGAGCGCGCCCGGGGCTTCTTCTTGGCCCAAATACTCCCGGGGGGACGGCCGAAGGCCGTGGGGGCAGAGCCCCCCTCTGCCCGCCGGCCATCGCAGGTCTCACTGCTGGCAGTTGAGGTCGCCCATGCTCGAACGGGCCTCGTTCACGTAGCTCGATTGCGGGTAGCGCTCGCCAACCTCGGCCAGGGTCACGCAGGCCTCGGCGACGCTGCCGAGCTCCGCCAGAGAGGTGCCCAGCCGCCAGAGCGACTCGGGCGCGACCTGGGCCTCGGGGTAGCCCGAGTAGACGTCGAGATAGCGGCGCGCGGCACCGCGCAGATCACCGGTCCCCTCGAGCGCGAGCCCCTCGCCCACCAGCGCCTCGGGCTCCAGCGGTCCCTGCGGATAATCCGCACGGAAGGTGGCAAAGAGCTCCGCCGCGCGGCGGAACTCGTTGTTTTCAAGCGCCTGCTGCGCCGCGCGGTAGTCCTCTTCCTCGCTCACGGCAAGCTGCGCGCCGCCGGCAAGCGGCCCGCCGGTGCCCGATGCGGATCCCGAAGACATGCCGGAGCCGCCACGGCTGCTGCCCTGCTCAGGCACGGCATCGCCGCCGAGCCGGGGCGTGTCGCCGAGGCTGCCGATATCGCAGTTCGGCTCCAGCTCGCAGAGACGGAAGTCGAGATCCCCCAGACGGTTGGTGCCGTCGTTGACCACCTGCTCGATCCGGAACTCAAGCTCCTCGGCCTTGCCGGTCACGCGCTGCAGCTCGGCCTCGATCGTGTTGATCCGGTCGAGCGCGCTGCCCGAGATCTGCATGTCGCTGAGCCCGGTGGTGTTCAGCTCCTGCCGGAGGCGCTGGAGCTGGGTGTAGAGCACCGACATGTCCTGCTTGATGTCGGCCAGGGTCTGGCTGTCCTGCGCCGAAGCGGCGGCAGGGGCCATCAGGAGAGCAAGGCAGAGCGTGAGCGCGCGGCGCATGGTGTTATCCCGTAAGCGCGGAGGAGGAGATGATGGTCACGGCGCGGCGGTTGCGCGAATAGCAGCTCTCGTCCGAGCAGACCGCGACGGGGCGTTCCTTGCCGTAGCTGACAAAGTCGAGCCGGCTCGGCGCGATGCCCTGCGAGGTGAGGTATTCCATCACGGCGTTGGCGCGGCGCGCGCCGAGCGCGACGTTGTATTCGCGGGTGCCCTGCTCGTCCGCGTGGCCCTCGATCACCGCCTGGTAGTCGGTGTTGCGCATCAGCCAGTCGGCCTGAGCGTCGAGCGTGGCGCGTGCCTCGGGGCTGAGCGTCGACTGGTCGACGGCAAAGAAGACGCGGTCGCCGATGCTCTCGCGGAAGTAGGCGGGCGATTGGGGGTCGCTGGCGCTGCCGGGCACGACACCGCCGGCTCCGGCGCCCGCGCCGGCACCGCCGTCCATGCCGCCGCCGGGGCCGAACCGCGAGGGGTTCGCACAGGCGGCCAGCCCGAGTGCCGCGACGATCAGAAGGGCCTTGGAGATATGGGTCATTGTCCTGTCCTGCTCTTGTCTTGACGCGACGCTATCACACGCGCCGGGGAAGGGAAATCGAGGGTCTTACTGAAGGGGGCCCCAGCTCGGGTCCGAGCCCCCCGAGGGCGTGCGCACGCGCTGGAGGTTCCGCCCCGAGATGTCGACGGAATAGAGCGAGGAGGAGCCCTGCGCACCCTGCGTCTCGCGCGAGAACATGATGACACGGCCGTTGGGCGCCCAAGTCGGGCCCTCGTCGAGGAAGGAGGCGGTCAGCAGGCGCTCCTCGCTGCCGTCGGTGCGCATGACACCGATGTGGAAGCGGCCCGCGTTCTGCTTGGTGAAGGCGATCATGTCGCCGCGCGGCGACCAGACCGGCGTGCCGTAGCGGCCCTGGCCAAAGCTGATGCGCTGCGCCTCGCCGCCCGAGGCCGGCATGACGTAAAGCTGCTGCGTGCCCGAGCGGTCGCTCTCGAAGACGATGCGGCTGCCGTCGGGGCTGAAGCTGGGTGCCGTCTCGATCGAGGGCGTGCTGGTCAGGCGCCGCGACTGGCCGGTGGCTATGTCCATGGCGAAGATGTCGGTGTTCGAGCCTTCGGACTGGGAATAGACCACGGTCTGTCCATTGGGCGAGAAGCGCGGCGAGAAGGTCATGCCCTGGCCCACCTGAAGGTTGCGGCTGCCGCCGTCGCCGACGCTGAGCACGCGGATGCTGGGCGAGCCGCTCTCGTAGCTGGTGTAGAGCACCCGGTCGCCGGTGGGCGAGAAGCGCGGCGCCAGCACGATGGCGTTGCCGTCGGTCAGGTAGCGCACGTTGGCGCCATCGTAATCCATGATGGCCAGCCGCTTGGAGCGGTTGTCCTTGGGCCCGGTCTCGGACACGAAGACGACGCGGCTGTCGAAGTAGGGATCTTCGCCCGTGATGCGGGTGTAGACCTGGTCGGCCACCTTGTGCGCGAGGCGACGCAGGCCGTCGGTGCCGGCCGAGAACTGCAGCCCCTGCCCCAGTTCCTGTCCTGCGAAGACGTCCCAGATGCGGAACTTGACCACGACGCGGCCGGAGCCATCGGACGAGACCTCGCCGGTGATGAGCGCCTGAGCGTTGATCGCGCGCCAGTCCGAGAACTGCACGGGGCTTCCGAAGCTGCTGATCTGGCTGATGTGCGAGCTGCGGGGGATCTCGCGGAAGAGCCCGGTGCCGGTCAGGTCCTGGGAAATCACCTGGGTGATCTGCTCGGCATATTGCTGCGCCTCGGCGCCCTGCGCCACGAAGGCCGGCAGCGCGAAGGGCAGCGGTTCGACCACGCCCTCGGTGATTTCGATCCGAAGGGGACCGTCCTGGGCTGCCGCCATGCCGGTCAGCATCGCCAGCCCGACGAGAAACGCGGTCACAGACCGCACAAGATACCGTACCATGCGCCCACTCCAGTGTTCACCCCGTTCGCGCCCTGCATACATGGGTTCCACGCCGGTCAAAACCGCTGCGTTGGCCCCTGCGGGCAGGATCTCGCCGTTTTGAAAGGTCGGTGTCATCTGCGACGCATCTCCTCGGGGTTGAAGGTCATTTCGATCTCGCGCCACTGCGCGTATTTGTCGACGGGAAGGTCGTAGCCATCCGCGCCACACCGCAGGATCGCCCGGCGCGCGGACTGGAAGGCCACCTCGGCCGCCTGGGCGCTGCCGCCGCTGGACCCCAGCATGCGCAGGCTGCCCGAGACGACGGTCCCGTCGCGGTTCATTTCCATGTAGACCGTGACGGTCACGTTCGAGGCCTCGCTGCCCACGTCGACGACCCAGCATTCCTGCACGGCCAGCCGCAGCCCCTCGCGCTCGCCGGGCGTGAGCGGCGGGCCCGAGACGTCGGGCTCGGGGTTGGAGCCGGAATTGCCAAGCACCTCGGCCAGGGCGTCGTCGACGGTTGTACCCGTTTCCGGTTCGGGCGCCGGCTCCGGTTCAGGTTCAGGTTCGGGCGCCTCGGCGGTCCGTGTCTCCTCCGGCTCCGGTTCGGGCTCGGGGGTGGGCTCCGGTTCGGGTTCGGGCTCCGGACGCTGGGCAGGCTGCTGCGGGCGGCTTCGAGGCCGCGGCGAGCTGTCGGGCGCACGGGCGGGCTCTTCCGCCTCGGTCACGATCTCGGTCGCGGTCTCGGGCGGGGCCGTGGCCTCCTGCTCCTCTTCGGCGACATCGGGGCTTTCGGCCTCCGCCTCGGCGGCCTGCTGCTGTTCGGGGGCCTGCTGGGCCTGCGGTTCCGGTTCGGGCTGCGCGGTGTCGGCGACGCGCGGTGCCGGACGCGGCACCGGGCGGTCCGCTTCGGTGGGCGCCTGCACCTGCGGGGCCGGCGCCGGTTCCGGCGCGGGGGCCGGTTCGGGGACGGGCTCCGGCTCGGGCGCAGGTTCCGGAGCGGGCGCGGGTTCGGGCACCGGCTCCGGTTCGGGCTCGGATTCCGGGACCGGTGTCGGCTCAGGTTCGGGAACGGGTTCGGGCGCCGGAGGCTCGGGGGCCTGCGGCTGTTCGGTCTCGGCCTCGGGTGACCCGCGCGAGGCGGTCAGCGCGGCGAAGTCCTCTTCGCTCAGCACGGTGACGTCCGCCACCTCCATCTCGGGCGCTTCCCCGCGGAAAACCGGCCCGATCAGCAGATAGAGGATGAGTCCCACATGCGCGACGGCGGATATGGTGGTGCCCCTGGACAATCGCGCGCCTCAGCCATCCGGCCCGTCGAAGGCCGGCCCGTTCACGTCCGTCACCAGACCGATGGAAGAAAATCCGCCGCGATTGAGCGCGCCCATGACCTGGGCCACCGTCTCGTAGCTGACGGCACCGTCGGCGCGCAGGAAGACACGGTCGCCCTCACGCTCGGCCGCGATCGCGCGGAGACGGTTCACCAGGTCCTCGCGCGGGACCTCGGTGGTCTGGATCATGATCTCGCCGCCGGCCCCGATGGTGATGGTCAGCGGCTCCTCGGTTTCGGAGGGCAGCGCCGTGGCCGCAGTCCTGGGCAGTTCCACCGGCACCCCGACCGTCATCAGAGGGGCGGCCACCATGAAGATGATGAGCAGCACCAGCATCACGTCGACGAAGGGCGTGACGTTGATCTCGGCCATGGGCTGAACGCCGCCCCTGCGGCCGCGGCGCCGGCGGCTACCACCGCCGCCGCCAGATTGTTTCAGCTGCGCGCCCATGGGTCAGGAATCCAGCTGGCGGGACAGGATCGTGGAGAATTCGTCGGCAAAGGATTCGTAGCCGCCGACGATCCCGTCCGCGTCCGAGGACAGCTTGTTGTAGAAGATAACCGCCGGGATGGCCGCCAGCAGGCCCAGCGCGGTGGCCAGCAGCGCCTCGGCGATACCGGGGGCCACGACCACGAGCGAGGTGTTCTGCGCTTCGGCGATGCCGATGAAGGCGTGCATGATGCCCCAGACGGTGCCGAAGAGGCCGATGAAGGGCGCGGTCGAGCCGACCGTGGCCAGCACGGCGAGCCCCTTCTGAAGGCCCTGCGCCTCTTTCTGGATGGCCACATCCATGCTGCGGTCGATGCGCGCCTGAGCGCCGGGGATCAGCGCCCCGTCGTCGCGGTGGCTGCGCTGCCATTCGACCATGCCGGCGGCGAAGACCCGTTGCATCCGTCCGTCAGGTTCGGGACCGAGCTGGGCGAAAAGCTCGTCCAGCGGCTCGCCGGACCAGAAGGCCTCGTCGAAATCGCGGGCCTCGCGCCGGGCGCGCCGGAAGGTGATGGCCTTGTCGATGATGATGCCCCACGACCATATCGAGGCGAGCACAAGCACCAGCATGACCAGTTTGACCATGAGTGTGGCGCGCGCGAACAGCCCCCACATGGAGAAATCCACCCCCGAGGCGAGGGCTAGCGTCTCAGCTTCCATCTAACCTGCTCTTTCCACCGTACGGCCCCTGTTTCGGGGCTCTCCTTACCGCGACGTCTACAGCAATTGCAGGGCAAGCGCCAACACATTGGCGTCAGACAGCCGGCTCGGGCGCGCATTTTGGCATGTTGCCGCCGTGAGGCGCGGGTTTCAGACCGGCTTGATCTGCTGGAAAGCGTCGCGGAGCGCGTTGGACCAGTCCTGGCTCATGCGGGCAAAGCCTTCGTCCGTGGCCTCGATCCGGTGGGTTTCGCCCACGCGCATCGTGTCGGCCTCGATCACGGCCATGTCGAGCGGCATGCCCACGCTGAGGTTCGAGCGCAGGGTGGAGTCCATCGAGAGCAGCACCGCCTTCTTGGCGTCCTCGAGCGAGGTATCGGGCTGTATCACCCGGTCGAGGATCGGCTTGCCGTACTTGTGTTCGCCGATCTGGAGGTAGGGCGTGTCCGCCGTCGCCTCGATGAAGTTGCCCTCGGGGTAGACGAGGAAGAGCCGCATGTCGCCGCCCTTGCGCTGACCGGCCACCAGAAGCGAGGCGCTCGCCCCCTGTTTCATGCGGTCCATCTTGGCCGAGACCTCGGCCGAGACGTCCGAGAGCAGCTTTCCGATGAGCGTCGCGACCTGAAGCATGGTCGGCGCCCGCAGGATCGATTCGGGGTTCTCGGGGTCGGCGTTGGCCTCTTCCAGACGGGCAATGACGGTCTGCGTCACCGAAAGTGATCCGGCCGTGCAGATGGCAATGACCCGTTCGCCGGGCTCTTCGAACAGGAACATCTTGCGATAGGTCGCGATGTTGTCGAGCCCCGCGTTGGTGCGCGTGTCGGAAAGAAGGACCATGCCGGCATCCAGCAAAAGTCCCACGCAATAGGTCATGGGTTCCCCCGGTTCATACCGCAAGCGGTTTAACGCGTGAGCGTAGCGGGGACCAGTGAGAGATTGGTGAAGGCGGCGCGGAAGTGAACGGGTTGAACGTGGCGGGATGGGCCTCTAGCAGATTGTTACGTTATAACGTAACTGATTCTCAAGTTTCACGAAGAGGACCCCAAATGCCCCAAACCCTTTCGACCTGCCTTGGCGCTGTCGTGCTCGTCTCGCTTCTGACCGCGACGCCCGCCCTTTCCGAGCAAGGCGACCATGCGCACGATCATGACCATGATCACGCCGGGGAAAGCCATGCCGAGCACGGCCATGACCACGGGTCGGACGCGATCTACAACGGCTATTTCGAGGACAGCCAGATCGAGGACCGCACCCTCGCCGACTGGCAGGGGGACTGGCAATCGGTCTATCCCTACCTGATGGACGGCACGCTTGCGCCCGTCATGGCGCACAAGGCCGAAACCGGCGCCATGAGTGCCGAGGAGTACCGCGCATACTACGAAACCGGCTATGCCACCGACGTGGACCGGATCGTCATCGACGGCGACAGTTTCACCTTCTTCGAGGAGGGTGCGGACTACGGCGGCACCTACGCCTACGACGGATACGAGGTGCTGACCTACGAAAAGGGCAACCGTGGCGTGCGCTACATCTTCGCCAAGGACGAGGGCGATCCCGAGGCTCCCGATTTCGTCCAGTTCAGCGATCACGCGATCGCACCGACGGATGCCGGGCACTACCACCTCTACTGGGGCGATGACCGGGCGGCGCTGCTCGAGGAAGTCACCAACTGGCCAACCTACTATCCCTCGGACATGAGCGACCGCGAGATCGTCGACGAGATGATCGCCCACTAAACCGGTCGCGGGGCGTGCAGGATCACGCCCCGCGGTCGCGCCGCCACGGGCCCGGCCCCTTGCCGAACATCTGGCTGAAGCGGCGGCTGAAGGCAGGAAGCGAGGCATAGCCGCTACGTTCCGCTACCTCCTCGACCGTGAGCGCACTGTCCGAGAGCATCCGGCGGGCCAGGATCATCCGCCAGAGGGTGAGGTAGCCCACCGGTGGCATGCCCACCTTCGCGGTGAAACGCTCGGAAAGGATCGAACGCGACAGCTTTGCTTCGCGGGCCAGTGCGGCGACGGTCCAGTCCTGCCCGGGGGCGCGGTGGATCGCGGCGAGGCATCGTGCCAGCGCCGGATCGTCCAGCGCCGCCAGAAAGCCAGCCCCCTCGTCCAGAGCCAGTTGCCTGAGGCATCGGATCAGCAGGATCTCGGCGGTTCTGTGCAGCACGAATTCCGCCCCCGCCCCGCACCTCGCCTCTTCGCGCATGAGGCGCAGTCCCGCGACAAAGGCGACATCGTCGTGGCGCAGGGTCAGCATCGCGGGCAGATCAGACAGTAGCGGATGCCGGATGGCCGGGTCGAACTCCAGGTATCCCGACAGGAGACGAGCCGCCGCCGGGCTGCCGAGACGGATCACCCCGTCCGCCGGCGAGTTGGCGGCCAGCAATGCGGAAACGGGCAACGGCGTCCCCGCCCCCGGCCCCGACATGAGCCCGTGCGCCGCGCCCTCGGTCACCAGGACCATGTCCCCGGGTGCGATCACGCGGGTCCAGTGGCCGGACAGGCTCAGGTGAAGCTCCCCCTCGAGAAGCAGGTGAAAGCGGATTCGCCGCGCTTCCTGCGGCAGCCCGACCGAGAAGGGTGCGGCCAGTTCGGCTGAGAAATGCATGCCCGCGCGCAGCCGCAGATTCGCGCAGACATCGGTGAGGACGTCCATGCCATATGAATGCCGCAATCTGCAGGTGAGCCCAAAGCGAATTCGACCGTGGCGGTCACTGGCAATTCAGCCTTTTTCACGCTTTCGCGAGCGGACACCTGTCCGCGCGCCTTGCGGCAAAGGGGATCGGCAGAACCCGGCCTATTGCTGGCTTTGCTCCGTCTCCTGGACGACGACCTCGACGGTCATCTCCTCGTCGGTGTTGTTGCCGAGCACGAGGCCGCGGATCGGAGCTGCATCCACCGAATCGAAGCCGGACCCGAGGCGCACGTAGCGATCGTCCGGGCAGCAGCCGTTTGCGGGATCGAAGCCAACCCAGCCCAGCCCCTCGACGAAGATTTCGGCCCAGGCGTGCCCCGCCTCACTCATCGCCACGGCGTCCTCTTCGGTCGCCATGAGATAGCCCGAAACGTAGCGCGCCGGCAGGTCGGAGGCGATGGCCACGGCGATGAGGGCGTGGGCATGGTCCTGGCAGACCCCTGCCCCACCGGCGAGCGCTTCTGCCGCTGTCGTATGGGCCAGGGTTTCGCCCGGAACGTAGGAGATCGCGTCTGCGACCGCTTCGCAAAGGGCGTGGGCAAGTGACAACGTCCCTTCCCCCGCGGCTTTGGCGGCGTCAGCGGCAAGCACCTTCAGCGAGGCGTCTGGATCGGTCCGGTGCGAGCTGCGCAGATAGCTCGAGGGGCGGATCTTCTCGCGGTGATTGCGCAGCACGCCAGACGTGTCGGTGGTGCTGACGATGCCCTCGACCAAGACGTCGACCTGGCTGACCGGCCCGCGCACCGAAACCGTCTCGAACCAGTCGCCGGCCCCGTCCCGGTGCCCGGCCCCGTAGACCGAGTCGGTGGTCGAGACGGTCCAGCTCACGATCTGCTGGCTTGCGGTTTCCGACGGCCAGAGGCGTTGCACCTGGATCAACTGCCGGACCGGTGTTTCGAAGGTGTATCGGGTGTTGTGACGGACAGAGAGTCTCATGCCGGGATCCCCCGGAGGTAGCAGTCCTGCACCCGCTGAGCGACTTCGCCGTTGCGGTACATGAACCGGTTGAGGAATTCGTGCAGCCCCTCGTCGAAGATGTCGTCCACGCGCAGCTCGGCCAGTTCGCCCAGAAGCGACCGGGCGGCGGCCTGCGCCTGCGTCGCGTGCCCGTAGATGCGCGCGATCTCGTCGAGGTGGTCGTTGGTCCACTGCACGGCCGACAGCAGCGAGCGCGGGAACTGGCGGTTCAGGATCAGGAAGTCTGCGATCTTGGAAGAGGTCAACTCGCCCGTGTAGCTCCAGTTAACCGACCGGTCGGCGGACATGGCCTGCAGCAGCGTGATCCATTGCGACTGGTCGAGCCCCGATCCCACGTAGGACAGGCTCGGCAGCAGGACGAAGTACTTCACGTCCAGAAGCCGCGCGGTATTGTCGGCCCGCTCGATCGAGGTGCCGACGCCCATGAAATTATAGCCGTCGTTGCGCAACTGGGTGGCCGACACCGCCCCCCGCACGAGGAAACAGGCCCGCATGGTCCATTCCGAGAGGTCCGAAATGGAGAGCGTGCTACGCTCCATCCGCTGCATGCCCCGCAGCTCCTGGTAGGCGGTGTTGAGCGCGTCCCAGGCCGCCGAGGTCAGCGCCGTCCGCACGACGCGGGCGTTCTCACGCGCCGCCGCGATACAGGACAGGACCGACGAAGGATTGGATTCATCGAAGAAGAGAAAGGTCTCGATGTTGCGCTGCTTGGTCTCGCCGTACTTTGAGAGGAAGTCCTCGTAGCCGCCCGAGGCCTGAAGCACGGCCTCCCAGTCGTTGCGGTAGCCGCCCGACACATCGGGCATCAGCGCGCTGCGGGCACCCACTTCGAGAAGTCGGGCGGTGGTCTCCGCTCGTTCGAGATAGCGCATCATCCAGAAAAGATGGTCTGCCGTCCGGCTCAGCATGCAATCACTCCGCCAGTACCCATGTGTCCTTGACCCCGCCGCCCTGCGACGAGTTCACGACGAGCGAGCCCTCGTTCAGCGCCACGCGCGTCAGCCCGCCCGGCACCAGCTCGATGCTGTCGCCCACGAGACAGTAGGGCCGCAGGTCGACGTGGCGCGGCGCGATACCCTCGTCCACGAAGGTCGGCGTCGCCGAAAGCGCCAGCGTGGGCTGGGCGATGTAGTTCTGCGGCTTCGCGCGGATCTTCGCGGCGAAGGCCTCGATGCTCGACTTGTCGGCCTTGGGGCCCACCAGCATGCCGTAGCCGCCCGAGCCGTGCACCTCCTTCACGACAAGCTCGTGAAGGTTCTCGAGCACGTACTTGCAGTCGTCGGGATTGGCGCATTGCCAGGTGGGCACGTTCTCGAGGATCGGCGCCTCGCCAAGGTAGAAACGGATCATCTCGGGCACGTAGACGTAGATCGCCTTGTCGTCCGCCACGCCGGCGCCGGGCGCCGAGCAGATCGAGACGCCGCCCGAGCGGTAGACCGACATGAGCCCCGGCACGCCCAGCATGGAGTCGGGCCGGAAGCAGAGCGGATCGATGAAGGCATCGTCCACGCGGCGGTAGATCACGTCCACCTTCCGCGGCCCCTCGGTGGTCCGCATGTAGCAGAAGTCGCCCTCGACGAAGAGATCCTTGCCCTCCACCAACTCGACCCCCATCAAGTCGGCGAGGAAGGAATGTTCGTAATAGGCCGAATTGAACTGGCCGGGCGTGAGGATCACGACCGTCGGCTCGCCGTCGCATTTCTGCGGTGCGACCGAGGCCAGCGTCTTGCGCAGCAGCCGCGGATACCCGTCGACCGGCGCGATGCGGTTCTCGAGGAAGAGCTGCGGGAACATCCGCATCATGATCTCGCGGTTCTGCAGCATGTAGCTGACACCCGAGGGCGTGCGGCAGTTGTCTTCGAGCACGTAGAACTGGTCGGGCCCTGTGCGGACAAGATCGACCCCCACGATGTGGGAATAGACTCCCTTGGGTGGGCGGAACCCGACGGCGGCCTTCTCGTAGGCCTCGTTGTTGGTCACGAGGTGTTCGGGGATGCGCCCGGCGCGGATGATCTCGCCTCGGTCGTAGACATCGGCGAGGAAGGCATTCAGTGCCGCGGCGCGCTGGCGGATGCCGCGGTCGAGCTTACGCCATTCCTCGTGCGTGAAGACGCGGGGAAACATGTCGAAGGGGATGAGCCGTTCCGGGTCGCCGCCCTCGCCGTAGACCGCGAAGGTGATGCCAACCCGCCGGAAGAGCTGTTCGGCCTCGTGCTGTTTGAGACTGCGGAGTTCGTCCGGCATGTCCCTGTGCCATCGTTCCAGGCTTCGGTAGGCGGCCCGCACGTCGGAGCCGTTAAGCATCTCGTTGAAAAAGCTCTGGCCGGTTTGGCTCATAGATCCCTGTCCTTTCCAGCCCGCACTCGTGCACCCCATGACATAAAAGAGAAGAGCGGGGCGCTCGGTTTCGCATCATACCGATTTTATCTGCGCAGCAAATGGGCGTCGCGCCTGGTCAGAGACCGATGTCAGCGGGACAAAGTCACCCGCACCACCGCCCGGGCGGCACCAGCCCCGCCAAATCGCCTATTTTTTGAACTGCATCCCCGATACCCGCCCACCAAATAGGCGATCCAGCCAATCACAGGGCGCCGAAGCACCTCCGCGGCACGGTCTCACCTCAGACCGGCTAGTGTGCAGACGTGTCCAAGAGGGCACATAAAAGCAGCCTTGCACGGATCCGCGGACCTTTTCCCTTCGGACCGGAGCGGGC
Source organism: Allosediminivita pacifica (assembly GCF_003054175.1). Classification (GTDB taxonomy): domain Bacteria; phylum Pseudomonadota; class Alphaproteobacteria; order Rhodobacterales; family Rhodobacteraceae; genus Allosediminivita; species Allosediminivita pacifica. The sequence continues at coordinate 133,394 of NZ_QBKN01000001.1, read as the reverse complement.
GGAACCAACAGGGAAACTCTGCGGCGGAGACCGCGACGGGATCATATTACCGGCCGCCATCGGCCGCCGTCGACGCTGCCGCAAGTGAGGGAAACAAGAGATGATGATGAAAAAGCTCTTTCTTGCCGGGACAGCTGCCGCGGCACTGACCACCGGTGCCGCACAGGCACAGGATGTCGACTGCCCGATCAAGGTGGGTGTGCTGCACTCGCTCTCCGGCACGATGGCCATTTCCGAGACGACACTGAAAGACGTGATGCTGATGCTCATCGAGCAGCAGAACGAAGCGGGCGGTCTGCTGGGCTGCGAGCTCGAGGCCGTGGTGAAGGACCCCGCCTCCGACTGGCCGCTTTTTGCTGAAAAGGCGCGCGAACTGCTGACCACCGACGACGTGGACATCATCTTCGGCTCCTGGACCTCTGCCAGCCGCAAGGCGGCCCTGCCCGTGCTCGAGGAGCTCAACGGCCTGATGTTCTACCCGGTGCAGTACGAGGGCGAGGAAAGCTCCAAGAACGTGTTCTACACCGGCGCCGCGCCCAACCAGCAGGCGATCCCGGCGGTAGACTACTTCCTCGAGGAACTGGGCATCGAGAAGTTCGCCCTGCTCGGCACCGACTACGTCTACCCGCGCACCACCAACCGCATCCTCGAGCAGTACCTCAAGGACAACGGCATCGCGGAGGAGGACATCTTCGTCAACTACACGCCCTTCGGTCATTCCGACTGGTCCACCATCGTCGCCGACGTGCAGGAACTGGCCTCCGACGGCAGCTTTGTGGGCGTGGTCTCGACCATCAACGGCGACGCCAACGTCGGCTTCTACAAGGAACTCGCCGCCGCCGGCGTCGATGCCGCCGACATCCCCGTCGTCGCCTTCTCGGTCGGCGAGGAGGAGCTTTCGGGCTTCGACACCTCGAACCTCGTCGGTCACCTGGCGGCGTGGAACTACTTCATGTCCGCCGAATCCGAGGCCAACGACGAATTCATCGCCGCCTGGCACGAGTTCATCGGCGACGACGGCCGCGTGACCAACGACCCCATGGAAGCCCATTACATTGGCTTCAACATGTGGGTGAACGCGGTCGAGGACGCCGGCACCACCGACGTCGATGCCGTGCGCGAGGCCATGTGGGGTCAGGAATATCCTAACCTGACCGGCGGCACCGCGGTGATGAACACCAATCACCACCTGTCCAAGCCCGTCCTGATCGGCGAGATCCGCGAGGACGGCCAGTTCGACATCATCAGCCAGACCGAAGAGGTCCCCGGCGATGCCTGGACCGACTTCCTTCCCGACTCGGCCGTTCTGACCTCCGACTGGCAGGAGCTCGAATGCGGAATGTACAACACCGAGACCGAGACCTGCGTCCAGATCCAGTCCAACTACTGATCTGACGCTCGGCGGATGCGTGCCCTCCCTCGCGCATCCGCCGCCTTTCTTCACTGACCATCTACCTCTTATCCGGGCTGCCGTCTCATGTTCCGTGCGCTCTTCCTCGCCTGCATCCTCCTGCTCGGCCTGCCCGCCCGCACGGCCCTGGCCCAGGATCTACAGCCGATCCTCCAGGACAACGCCGAAGAAGTGGCCTCGCCCAGCCGCAGCAGCGTCGAGGCCCTGATCGAGGAACTGGTTGCCACCGGAAGCCCCGAGGTGCCCGACTTCCTCGCCGCCTGGCAGGACCGTGGCGTTGTCCGGCGCGATGGCGACGGGCTGTTCTTCTACGGCGACCGCGAGGGCGGCAGCTGGCAGCTCACCGACATCGACACGGGCGCCGACGCCGGCACCACCGAGAACGCCGCGGAGATCCGCCCCAACGGCGGCGTGCGCCGCGTGATCGCCTCGGCCCTCGTGCAGTTCCAGCTTTCCGATCCGAACATCGCCGCCCGCCGCGAGGCGCTGGAGTCGATCGCCCGCCGCCCGCAGGCCGACCAGCTGCAACCCTTGCGCAACAGCATCGAGGGCGAAGAGGACCCTGCACTGCGCGCCGCCAAGGAACGTCTCGCAAATCGCCTTGCGGCCTCCTTCGGCGCGACCACCGAGGTGCGGGTCGAGGCGATCGAGGCCATGTCCGGCGCCATGGACATCGACACCCGCGCCGCCCTCTCGCAGATGCTGACCACCGAGGACCGCATCGCCGACGAGCTGCCCGAGGACGCCAACATTGCCCGCGTGCTCGAGGTCGGGGACGATCTGACCGAGGCCGAAGCCTACCTGCGCCTCGTCGACGAAGGCCTCGCCCCTGCCCCCCTCACCAACGACGCCATCCGCGCCGCGCTCGAAGCCAATATCGACAACGGCCGCGTCGGCGGCGTTCCCGTAGGCCAGCTCGACGATCCCGCGCGCCGCGAAGAGGCCTACGCCGCGCTCGCCGCCGATGGGGCTGTGCCGCCGCTGGTCACCGCCAAAGACCGACAGGAGGCCCTCTCCTCCCACGTCTTCTTCCTGGAATACGACGAACCGGACAGCGCCGTCACCGACGCCGCCCGCGAAGCTCTCGACGGGATCGAAGCGCGTGTCGGCGTCTACCAGGTCTTCGACGTGGGCCTCGACGCGCTCTCTCTCGCATCAATCTACTTCCTCGCCGCCATCGGCCTCGCCATCACCTTCGGTGTCATGGGCGTCATCAACATGGCCCACGGCGAATTCATCATGATGGGCGCCTACACCGGCTACGTGGTCCAGCAGGTGATCCCGAACTACACCGCCTCGCTGATCGTCGCCCTGCCGCTGGCCTTCGCGGTCACCTTCGGCGCGGGCGTGGCGCTGGAACGGCTGGTGATCCGCTGGCTCTACCACCGCCCGCTGGAAACCCTGCTGGCCACCTTCGGCATCTCCATCGCGCTGCAGCAGCTCGCCAAGAACATCTTCGGCACGCAGGCCCGCCCGCTCACCTCGCCCTCCTGGCTCGACGGGGCCTGGGTCATCAACGACGTTGTACAGATCGCCAACATCCGCATCGCTATCTTCGTGCTGGCGCTGGTCTTCCTCGCCCTCATCCTCTGGGTGCTGAACCGCACCCGCCTCGGGCTCGAGGTGCGCGCCGTCACCCAGAACCCCGGCATGGCGGGCTCCATGGGCATCAACCCCGACCGGATCAACATGCTCACCTTCGGCCTCGGCTCGGGCATCGCCGGCATCGCGGGCGTGGCCATCGGCCTCTACGCGCAGGTCACATCCGAGATGGGCTCCAACTACATCGTCCAGAGCTTCATGACCGTGGTCGTGGGCGGCGTCGGCAACGTCTGGGGCACGCTCGCGGGCGCGGCGCTCATCGGCATCCTCCAGAAGGGGATCGAGTGGTTCAACCCCTCCAACACGCTGGCGGCCCAGACCTACATGATCCTCTTCATCATCCTCTTTATCCAGTTCCGGCCCAAGGGCATCGTCGCCCTCAAGGGCCGCGCCGCGGGGGACTGAGACCATGACCCGCCTCCCCGTCCTCACCCTGTCTCTTCTTCTCGCCGGAAATACCTCGGGGGTGAACCGGCCGCAGGCCGGGAGGGGGCAGAGCCCCCTCGGCCGGGATGCCGAAGGTAGCCCGGCCCCCCGGCGACGCGCGAAGGCGCGGCGCAACCTCTCGGAGACGGCCCAGACCGGAGCGCAGACATGAAGAACCGCAGCTTCCTCGCCCAAAACCCCTCGATCCTGTGGTTCATCGCCGCCATCGCCATCTTCACCCTCGGCGCCACGCTCATGTCCGAGGCCGCGGGCACTGGCCTCATCTCGACCTCCTTCGTCAAGACGCTGGGCAAGACGCTCTGCCTGATGCTGGTCGCCATCGCCATGGACGTGGTCTGGGGCTATTGCGGCATCCTCTCGCTGGGCCACATGGCCTTCTTCGGACTCGGCGGCTACGCCATCGGCATGTGGCTGATGTACGCCCGGACCGAAATCATCGTCGCCGAAAGCCTCGCCGCCGCGACCATCCCCCCCACCCCGCAAGAGGTCTCCGACGCCATCGCAAGCCAGATCTTCGGCGTGGTGGGCACCAACAAGTTCCCCTGGATCTGGACCTTCGCCGACAGCCTGTTTTTGCAGCTCCTTATGGTCGTGCTCGTCCCCGGGCTGCTGGCGTTGGTCTTCGGCTGGCTCGCCTTCCGCTCGCGGGTGACGGGCGTCTACCTGTCGATCCTGACGCAGGCGATGACACTGGCGCTCTCGCTCTACCTCTTCCAGAACGACAGCGGGCTGCGCGGCAACAACGGGCTTTCCGGGCTGCAGAACCTGCCGGGCCTCGACGGGGTGCCGCAGGCCACCGTCTCCATCGCATTCCTATGGGCCTCGGCGCTGGCGCTCGCGCTCGGCTACGTGCTCTTCGCCTGGGTCGTCTCGGGCAAGATGGGCAGCGTCATCCGCGGCGTGCGCGACAACGAGGCGCGCGTGCGCTTCCTCGGCTACCACGTGGAAAGCTACAAGCTCTTCGTCTTCACCATCACCGCGGTCGTCGCGGGCATCGCCGGCGCGCTCTATTACCCGCAGGCGGGCATCATCAACCCGGCCGAGGTGGCGCCCATCGCCTCGATCTATCTTGCCGTCTGGGTGGCCATAGGCGGACGCGGGCGGCTTTACGGCGCGGCCATCGGCGCGGCGGTGGTCTCGCTGCTGTCGAGCTGGTTCACCAGCGGCGGCGCGCCCAACATCGATCTCGGCATCTACGTCATCAACTGGACCGACTGGTGGCTCGTGCTGCTGGGCGTCAGCTTTGTGGCGGTCACGCTCTTCTTCCCCAAGGGGATCGGCGGGCTCTTCGATCTCTTCATCCGCAACGACAAGCGCGCCCCCGACGCGGTCGAGGCACGGCGCCGGGAGGCCGCGGAATGAGCACGCTTCTCGAACTCTCGGGCGTCTCGGTCAGTTTCGACGGCTTCCGCGCCATCAATAACCTCAGCTTCCAGATCGGCGAGCCCGAGCTGCGCGCCATCATCGGGCCCAACGGCGCCGGCAAGACCACCTTCATGGACATCGTCACCGGCAAGACACGGCCCGACGAGGGCACCGTGATCTGGGGCGAGAAATCCGTCTCTCTGCTGCGCATGTCGGAAAGCCACATCGCCCGCGCCGGCATCGGGCGGAAGTTCCAGAAGCCCACGGTCTTCGAATCCCAGACCGTGCGCGAGAACCTCGCCATGGCGCTCAAGAACCCGCGCGGGCCCTTCGACGTGCTCCTCTACCGCAAGAGCGCGCAGGGCGCGGCCCGGATCGAGGAGATCGCCGCCGAGGTCGGGCTGCTCGACCACCTGCCTCGCATGGCGGGCGAACTCAGCCACGGGCAGAAGCAGTGGCTCGAGATCGGGATGCTGCTCGCGCAGGAGCCGCGGCTCTTGCTCGTGGACGAACCCGCCGCCGGCATGACGCCCGCCGAGCGCGAGCATACCACCGACCTGCTGAAGCGCCTCGCCCGCAAGCACGCGGTCGTCGTGGTCGAACACGACATGGAATTCGTGCGCAGGCTCGACTGCAAGGTGACCGTGCTGCACGAGGGATCGGTCCTGGCCGAAGGCTCGCTCGACCATGTCGTGAAGAACAAGGAAGTCATCGATGTCTACCTGGGGCGCTAGAACATGCTGATCGTCGACGACCTCACGCTCCACTACGGGCAGAGCCAAATCCTGCATGGGCTTTCCCTGACCGCCGAGGCGGGCAAGGTCTCGGCCGTGATGGGGACCAACGGGGTGGGCAAGACCTCGCTCCTGAAGGCCATCGCCGGGCGGCACCCCTACTCGGGCGGGACCATCACGCTCGACGGCAAGCCGCTCGATCACCCCACCGCCTTCCAGGCGGCGCGGGCGGGGATCGCCTACGTGCCGCAGGGTCGTGAGATCTTTCCGCTGATGACCGTGCAGGAGAACCTCGAGGCGGGGTTTGCATGCCTCGACCGTACGGAACGCGGCGTGCCCGAGCATATCTTCGAGCTCTTCCCGATCCTGAAGGAGTTCCTGAACCGGCGCGGCGGGGACCTGTCGGGCGGGCAGCAGCAGCAGCTCGCCATCGCCCGTGCGCTCATCACCCGGCCACGGGTGCTGCTTCTCGACGAACCGACCGAGGGCATCCAGCCCAACATCATCCAGCAGATTGGCCGCGTCATCGCCCAGCTGCGGGACCAGGGCGAGATGGCGATCGTGCTGGTGGAGCAGTATTTCGACTTCACCTGGGGGCTGGCCGACAGTTTTACAGCCGTCACCCGGGGCGAGGTGTCGCTCTCGGGCAAGGCCGGGGAGATCGACCGCGAGGCGCTGCTTTCCAAAGTCTCGATCTGAACCGTCCCGACATGTCCCGGGCCGGGACATTATTCAGCCATTGCGATTTCAAAGATTTACCAAGCGGCATTCATAAAATGTTAGGACGGCCCCAAGGTGTCAGGCCGCGTGATCATCCGGCGCCGAGCTTTTCTGAGCCTTCTGAGGCGGTCCGTCTCGGAAGCATAAGTCGAACAAAATGTGGCCTCGACCATCCAGGCAGTGCAGGATCATTTGCAATTCCACCTCCGCGGTGAAATGGTCAACTGGTAGTTGAATCGGACGCTTTAAGTTCCATTTCTATTCCAACGCTGTGGTGGAATCCTCGGATGACTGATCGTCGCGACTCCGACTCGTGCAACGAGCGCGAGGGATATGAGGAAGAGGTCGACCGTCTTTTCGAGGCGGCTGACGCCCTCATGGCGAGTGACGAAAAGAACGAAACCACCGAGCAGATCTCGTCCGAGCCCTCCCCGGAAAAGCAACGCTTCCGCGATGTGTTCCGGCGCGTGGCGACCATCTCGCAGTTGCTCCGGATCCTCGAGGAATACCGTCACGAGCAGGACGGCGTCGAGACCCAGCACAAGGAAGACAAGCGGGGCACCGACGATACTGCGGCGTCGGGGGATGCCGATCCGGCCAGCGAAGAAGAGTCGGAAGAAGAAGGCGATCTTTGCCCCGACGACGATCACACCCCACTAGCGCTGAAGTCCGGCGGCCGGCGCTGAGCGCCCAAGCGCTCATCCCCGCAGCCCTTCCCCCCTTTCGACTCCTCCCCTCGGAGGGTGACCAGGCGCGCCGGAATCGCATTTAGCAACCGCTTGGAACATCCCCGACAGCCCACTGTTGGGGCACCAGCTTCTCCAAGGGCAAATTCCCGCGAGCGAGTCGTCCCTGAGCCCGGTGGCCACCCCTCCGGGACCGGAGAAGTTGCGCACGTTTAAAAGGGAAGGACGCAGAATGTTCCATCATTCCTCCAAGCTGCAATACGAAGTCCGCGTGGACAACCCGGATCCGCAGTTCGCCAAATACCTTCAGCAGGCAATCGGTGGCGTCGAGGGCGAGATCCGCGTCGCCATGCAGTACATGTTCCAGGCCATGGGCGCGCGAGGCGATGCCAAGTACCGCGACATGCTCATGATGACGGCCACGGAAGAGCTCAGCCACATCGAGTTCCTCGGCCACGCGGTGGCGCTGAACCTCGAAGGTGCGCCGCTGACGGTCCAGGAAGAGGCGACGCGGGACCCGGTCGTCAAGGCGATCATGGGCGGCGCCAATCCGCGGCACATCCTGTCCTCGGGACTTTCGGCCATGCCCGTCAATTCCAATGGTGTGCCCTTCGACATGAGCCACATCTACGCCACGGGGAACATCGCGGCGGATATGATGGCGAATGCGATGGCCGAATCCGGCGGCCGCGTGCTGGCCTCGCGGCTTTACAACATGACCGACGATGCCGGCATGAAGGACATGCTGTCCTTCCTCATCGCGCGGGACACCTATCACCAGCAGCAATGGCTGGCCGTGATCGAGGAACTGGGCGGCTGGGAAAAGGCCCTGCCGGTGCCGAACTCCACCCCCGAAGAGCACGAGGCCATGGAGCATTCCTACTACTTCCTGAACACCTCGCTGGACGAGCCGACGCCTGAAGGGCGCTGGACCTCGGGACCTTCGCTTGACGGACGCTCCGAATTCTCGGTTCGGGACGAGGTGAAGCCCGAAGGGCAGAAACCCGATCTCGGCAAGGCGCGCCCGCATTCGGCGACGCAGGTCGAGCAGCAGTAAGCCCGCGCAAAAGAAAAGGGCCGCCCCGGCGGGACGGCCCGAAACGATCGCTGCCAAGGCAGCGGGAGCGTCAGCTGTTGACGCTGTCCTTCAGGGCCTTCGCCACGGTCACCTTGACCTGCTTGTCGGCTTCCTTCTGGATCTGCTGTCCGGTCGCGGGGTTGCGAACCATGCGCTCGGGGCGCTCGCGGCAGTAGAACTTGCCGACGCCCGGAAGCGTCACGGCGCCGCCTTCGGCCACCTCGGACGTGATGATGTCGGTCAGCGCGTCGAGCGCTGCGCCGGCGGTTTTCTTGTCCGCGTCCATCTTCTCGGCCAGGGCGGCCACAAGCTGGGTCTTGGTCATCGGTTTGGCCATTTTCTGGTCTCCTTCACTGCCCGTTCCGCTGGGCCATTATCCGCGGCATTAAAACCGCAAGCATTCGGAAAACACAACAATCGCTGGGGCGTTTGAGCGAAAAACCGTGCTTTGAGAACATCTTTTCCTTGCGTCACCCCACCTCAGAGAAACGCCGTCTCCTCGAAGCTTCGCAGCTTGCGGCTGTGGATGCGCTCCAGCGGCATTTCCCGCAGCGCCTCCATCGCACGGATTCCGATCATCAGGTGTCGCGCGACCTGCGTGCGGTAGAAATCGCTCGCCATGCCCGGCAGCTTCAGCTCGCCGTGCAGCGGCTTGTCGCTGACGCAGAGCAGCGTGCCGTAGGGCACCCGGAAGCGAAAGCCGTTGGCGGCGATGGTGGCGCTTTCCATGTCGAGCGCGACAGCGCGCGACTGGCTGAGCCGCTGCACCGGGCCGGTGTGATCGCGCAGTTCCCAGTTGCGGTTGTCGACGCTGGCCACGGTGCCGGTGCGCATGATGCGCTTGAGGTCGTAGCCCGAAAGCTGCGTCTCCTCGGCCACGGCATCCTCGAGCGCGACCTGGATCTCGGCCAGGGCCGGGATCGGCACCCAGACCGGCAGGTCGTCGTCGAGCACCTTGTCCTCGCGCACGTAGCCGTGGGCGAGGACAAAATCGCCCAGCGCCTGCGTGTTGCGCAACCCGGCGCAGTGGCCGACCATGACCCAGGCATGCGGACGCAGCACGGCGATGTGGTCCGTGGCGGTCTTGGCGTTCGAGGGCCCCACCCCGATGTTGACCAGCGTGATACCCGCGCCGTTCTTGCGCTTGAGATGGTAGGTGGGCATCTGCGGCGTCTTGGGGGTCTGCGGGATCGTGTCGTCGGGGCCCGTGATCTCGACATTCCCGGTCGATACGAAGCTCGTGTAGCCGCTGTCGGGATCGGCGAGCTGCCCGCGGGCGTAGGCCTCGAACTCGCTCACGTAGAACTGGTAGTTGGTGAAGAGCACGTGGTTCTGGAAATGCGCCGGGTCCGTCGCCGTGTAGTGGGCCAGCCGCGCCAGCGAATAATCCACGCGCTGCGCGGTGAAGGGGGCGAGCGGCTGGGCGCCGTCGGCATCGGGGCGGTGCACGCCGTTGACGATGTCGTCGTTGGTCACGCTCAGGTCCGGCACGTCGAAGATGTCGCGCAGCACGAAATCGGCGGCGCCCTCCTGCGGGACCGTGATCTCGGGATAGTTGGCGACGGCGAAATGCACCGGCATGGGCACGTCCGACAGGCCGATCCGCACCGGCACGCCGTGGTTTTCCAGGAGCAGGTCGATCTGCTGCAGGAGGTAGTGCCGGTACATGTCGGGCCGCGTGATCGTCGTGGCATAGGTACCGGGCGCGGCCACGTGGCCAAAGCTGAGCCGGCTGTCGACCTGCGCGTAGGTCGTCGTGGTGATCGAGATCTGGGGGTAGAAGGCCCGGTAGCGCACGCCCGGGTGGCCGTTGGACAGGGCCGCGAGGAAGCGGTCCTTCAGGAAGCCTGCCGCCTGCTCGTAGAGCTCGATCAGGCGGTCGACGGCCGCGCCCGCGTCATCGAAGGTTTCGGGGTCCGGAGCCTCCGGCGTTTCGACTTTGAGATCCAGCCAACGGTCCTGCATTCCCGCCCCCCTTGCATGTGTTCGGGGCAAACTGACAGCTTGCCGCGCGGGGTTCAAGCTGGCCCCGGCGGCATCGGTTTGACTTCGCGGCTGCCCGGGGGTCCTATCCGCGCCGAAAGGAGACCCCCAATGAACGCCCCCCAGAGCATCCCGAACCTCGACCACATGCAGGCCCGCACGGATCTTGCCGCCGTCTTTCGCTGGACCGCGCGGCTGAACATGCACGAAGGCGTGGCCAACCACTTCAGCCTCGCCGTGAACGAGAGCGGGACCAAGTTCCTCATCAACCCCAACGGCATGCATTTCTCGCGCATCAAGGCGTCCGACATCCTCGAACTCGATGCCGAGGATCCCGAGACGCTGAACCGCCCCGGTGCACCCGACCCGACCGCCTGGGGCCTGCACGCGCCGCTGCACCGAAAAGTGCCGCACGCGCGCTGCGCGCTGCACGTGCATTCGGTCCATGCCACGGTGCTGGCCTGCCTCAAGGACAAGCGCCTGCCGCCGATCGACCAGACCTCGGCGGGTTTCTTCGACCGCGTCGTCATCGACGAGGGGTACGGCGGCCTGGCATTCGAGGAAGAGGGCGAGCGCTGCGCCGAGATGTTCTCGGACCCGAAGAACAAGGTCATGGTGATGGGCCATCACGGCGTCATGGTCATCGGCGAGACCGTGGCCGAGACCTTCGACAAGCTCTACTACTTCGAGCGGGCGGCCGAGACCTACATCCGGGCGCTGCAGACCGGGCGCGAGCTTGCCGTGCTGTCGGACGAGGTGGCCGAGAAGACCGCCCGCGAGATGGAGAACTATCCCGACCAGGGCGAACGCCACCTCGCTGAACTGAAGGCGATCCTCGACGAGGAAGGCTCGAACTACGCGAGCTGAGCACGACCTGACATGGCCGGACGAACAGAGGGCACGACCGTAAAGGTTCGCGCCCCCGTCATGTCGAAGGTGCCGGGTCAGGCGCCGCGCGCTCAGCGCAGGCCGGTTTCCTCGAGCAGGCCCTTTTTCTTGGCTTCGTAATAGTATCCGCGCGCGTACCACTTGATCGCGTCGTCGGGGTCCTCGTCGGCGACGAGATAGGCCCCGCGCAGGTACTTCAGCGCGTATTGAAGATTTGTGTCCGCATCGAGCAGGTCCTGCGAGGAGCCCTGGAAGCCCATGCTCCGGGCGGTCGCGGGCAGGATTTGCAGAAGGCCCCAGTACGGGCCGTTGCGAGCCCAGGGGCGGTGGGTGCTCTCGCGGATGGCGAGGCGGTGGACCAGCGAGCGCGGCAGCTCGTAGTGGTCGGCCCACTTGTTGATCGAGGCCCGCAGCTCGGGCGTCTCGTTCGGGTAGAGCGGCACGGACTGGGCCGCGAAATGGGGGGCGTCGGCCTCGAGCTTGGCGAGATCCGGGCCCTGCGCACAGGCGGCAAGCGCGAGCGGCAAGATAAGCAGGCAGGCAAGGCGTGGCAGGGGCATGGCGGTAAGCTATCGCAGTTGATCCTGAGTCAGCTTCGTAGGCCAGCAGGCCGCCCCCTGCCAAGCACGCGGTTAACCGTCGGCGGGGGACCGCCTAGCCGATGGGTGTCTGCTGGTGATGCGCCAGCCGCCAGCCCTCGGCGTCCTCGCGCCAGAGCGACGAGCAGAGGGCCCGATAGCGATCGTCGCCGCGCCGTGCCTCGGCCTCGTAGCTGAGCATCACCACGCCCTCGGAAACTCTGGTGCTGTAGATCGCGCCAAGATCCAGGGCGTCCCATCGCGCCCCCTTCATGATCGCGCGCACGGTTTCCGCGCGGTCGTGTATGCCCTCTTCCATCGGCATGATGGCGATGGCGTCGGCGGAAAGAAGCTCTTCAAAGGCCCCGGCCCCTTCGAGCCAGAGGCGGCGTTCGAGATCGACAAGTTCCTGCATGTTACAACCTTTCGCATTCGCTTCGGGTCTGTGCCGCAAACGCGCGGAGTGCGTCCGACGTTTCCGCACTGCCGCATTCCGCGCGGCTTTCCACCGAAGCGTGCTTGCAATCGACCGCTCGCACACTCAGTTTCACGCAATGACACGCACGCTTCTCACACTCGGCCACGGCTATTGCGCGCAGGCGCTGGCCCACCGCCTGATGCCCCTAGGCTGGACCGTCATGGGCACCACACGCTCGGCCGAAAAGGCCGAAGAGATCGCGGAAACCGGCGTGCGGCCGGTGATGTGGGAAGAGATCACGCTGCGCGCCGCGCTGGCAGAGGCGACCCACGTTCTCGTCTCGGCCTCGCCGCGCGACGGAGAGGACCCTTCCATCGCGGTGCTTGGCGACGCGCTGCGCGAGCGCGCGCCGGCGCTCGACTGGGTGGGCTACCTGTCCACCACCGGGGTCTACGGCGACCACGACGGCGGCTGGGTGGACGAAAGCACACCGCTGGAGCCTTCGACCGAACGCGGCCAGCTCCGTGTGATGGCCGAGCGCGAGTGGCAGTCCATTCCCGGTCTGCCGCTTCACATCTTCCGCATCGCGGGCATCTACGGCCCGGGCCGCGGCCCCTTCGCGAAGGTCCGCCGCGGTACGGCGCGGCGGCTGATCAAGCCGGGACAGGTGTTCTCGCGCATCCACGTCGAGGACATCGCGCAGGTTCTTCATGCCTCCATCGAGCATCCGAACCCCGGCGCGGCCTACAATGTCTGCGACGACGATCCCGCCCCGCCGCAGGACGTGATCGCGCTGGCCGCCGACCTGCTGGGCGTCGAGCGCCCGCCCGAGGTGCCGCTGGAGGAGGCCGACATGAGCCCTATGGCGCGCAGCTTCTATGCCGAGAACAAGCGTGTCTCCAACGCCCGCATCAAGGACGAGCTGGGCGTGGGCCTGAAATACCCCGACTACCGCGTGGGGCTGCGGGCACTGCTGGAGGCCGAGGGCGACTGAGACCCCGCCTTTCGGCGGCGTCTTGCGCCCCGCGTTTCAATCGTGCCGAATAATCTTGCATTTCCCGGGGGGATACCACACTTCCACCTCTCGCCGGGCGTCTCGCTGCGGACGGGAAACAGGATTGCGCAGATGGGGCAGGAGCCCGCCTCTCTCACGGAACTGATCGATGCGATCGACCCCGATCCGGGCGCCGAACGCGTCACCGTGGCCGAGATCATGGCCAAGGTGGGGGGCCGATCCTTTGCCTCGGTCATCCTGGTGCCCGCGCTGATCCTCGTCTCCCCACTGTCGGCCATTCCAGGGTCGCCCACGCTGGGCATGCTGATCATCGTGACCGTGACGGTGCAGGCGCTGATCGGGCGGCAGCATCTCTGGCTGCCCCGGGTGCTCATGCGCCGGTCGGTGGCAGCAGCACGCATGCGGCGGGCGATGAACTGGCTTCGGGGCCCGGCGGCCTGGGTCGACCGGCACAGCCGCGACCGCTGGCATTTCCTGACCGTGCCGCCGCTGGCGCGGCTGGCGCAAGTGGCGATCCTGCTGACCGCCCTGCCCTGGCCACTGCTGGAGCCGCTGCCCATGGTGACCTCGATCGGGGCCACGGGCGTGTCGCTGCTGGCGCTTGGCCTCATGGTGCGCGACGGGGTGATCGTGGTGATGGGCTACGTGTTCCTCGGCGGGCTGCTGACGCTGCTGGTCAGCATCTGGCAGGGACTGGTCTGAGGGGAAGAGCCGGGCGGGCGTCGAAGCCGCGCATCGCAGCCGCGCGCGGTGGCGATCCGGACCTCTGAGCTTCTCGGTTTATCCCGGCAAATCCGGACGACCCTGACACGAAGAACCAAGCCTCTGCCAAATCGCCGCCGCGTGGGGGCGCGGTCATGCCGAAGGCATGCTTTCAGCATGACGATGCGCGGCGGGCTGACGCCCCTTGATTCCGCTCTGGGGCGTATCTGTGCCCCCCTGCCCTCAGGCCCGCTTTTCCAGCACGTCAACGCCCAGCACCGACAACACCTTGGCCTCGATCTGCTCGGCGTTAAGGCCCGCGGCCTCGTACATGTCGCGGGGGCTGGCCTGGTCGATGAAGATGTCGGGCAGCACCATCGAGCGGAACTTCAGCCCGTGGTCGAAGACGCCCTCGTCGGACAGAAGCTGCGCCACGTGGCTGCCGAACCCGCCCACGGCGCCCTCCTCGATGGTGATCAGCGCCTCATGATCGCGGGCAAGGGTCAGGATCAGATCGCGGTCCAGCGGCTTGGCGAAACGCGCGTCGGCCACGGTCGGCGTGATGCCGCGCGCCTCGAGCGCCTCGCAGGCGCGCAGGGTCTCGCCCAGGCGGGTGCCGAAGGACAGGATCGCCACGCGGCCGCCCTCGCGGATCATCCGGCCCTTGCCGATTTCCAGCGGGACGCCCTTTTCGGGCATGGTCACGCCCTCGCCTTCGCCGCGCGGGTAGCGGAAGGCGATGGGGCCGTCGTCATGCGCGGCGGCGGTGGCGACCATGTGAACAAGCTCGGCCTCGTCGGCGGCGGCCATGACGGTGAAGCCCGGCAGGTTCGACAGGTACGCCACGTCGTAGCTGCCTGCGTGGGTGGCGCCGTCAGCGCCCACGAGCCCCGCGCGGTCGATGGCGAAGCGCACGGGCAGACGCTGGATCGCCACGTCGTGCACGATCTGGTCGTAGCCACGCTGCAGGAAGGTGGAATACATGGCGCAGAAGGGCCGCATGCCGCCCGCCGCGAGGCCAGCGCAGAAGGTCACGCCGTGCTGTTCAGCGATGCCCACGTCGAAGGTGCGGGCGGGGAATTTCTCGGCAAAGAGGTCGAGCCCGGTGCCGTCGGGCATGGCGGCGGTCACGGCGCAGATGCGCGGATCGCCCTCGGCCTGATCCATCAGCGCGCGGGCGAAGACCTTGGTATAGGCGGGCGCGTTGGAGGGCGCCTTCTTCTGCTCGCCGGTGGCCACGTCGAACTTGGACCGCGCGTGGCCCTTGTCGGGGGCGTGCTCGGCCGGGTGGTAGCCCTTGCCCTTCTTGGTGATCGCATGGATCAGGATCGGCCCCTTGGCGCGCGTCTTGACCGTGCGCAGGATCGGCAGGAGCTGGTCGAGGTCGTGCCCGTCGATGGGGCCGAGGTAGCTGAAGCCGAGTTCCTCGAAAAGCGTGCCGCCCATGGTCATGCCCTTGAGCAGGTCCTTGGCGCGGCGTGCGCCCTCCTGGAAGGGCGGGGGCAGCAGGCTCACGGCGTGCTTGGCCGCGCTTTTCAGGTCCTGGAAAGGCGCCTCGGCGTAAAGCCGCGACAGGTAGGACGACATGGCGCCGGTTGGGGGCGCGATGGACATCTCGTTGTCGTTGAGGATGACGATCATCCGCTTGCCCATGTGGCCCGCGTTGTTGAGCGCCTCGTAGGCCATGCCGGCGCTGAGCGCGCCGTCGCCGATCACCGCGATGCTGTCGCCGTGGCCGGTGTCGCAGGCCCCGCCCAAGTCGCGCGCGGCGGCAAAGCCCAGCGCCGCGCTGATCGAGGTGGAGCTGTGGGCCGCGCCGAAGGGATCGAAGGGGCTTTCGCTGCGCTTGGTGAAGCCGCTCAGCCCGTCCTTCTGGCGCAGGGTGCGGATGCGGTCGCGGCGCCCGGTCAGGATCTTGTGCGGGTAGGTCTGGTGCGACACGTCCCAGACGATCTTGTCGCGCGGGGCGTCGAAGACCGCATGCAGCGCGACGGTCAGTTCGACCACGCCAAGACCTGCGCCGAGGTGCCCGCCGGTCACGGATACCGCCGAGATCGTCTCCTCGCGCAGCTCGTCGGCCAGCTGTCGTAGCTGGGCATCGTCGAAACGCTTGAGATCGGCAGGTGTCGCCACCGTGTCGAGAAGCGGGGTGGCGGGACGATCCGACATGACTGTACCTCGGTTGTCAGTTCCGGCGGGAAATAACGAAACGGGCGGCCTGTCGCAAGTTCTCGCCCTCCTCGCCGTAGGGATCGAGCGCGGTGCAGGCCTCGTCCACCAGAAGGGTGGCCCGCTTTTTCGCGCCGTCCAGCCCCAGCAGCGACACGAAGGTCGCCTTGCCGCGTCCGGCGTCCTTGCCCACCGCCTTGCCGACGGCGTCGGGATCGCCCTCGACGTCGAGGATGTCGTCCGCGATCTGGAAGGCGAGGCCCAGCTTCTCGGCGTAGAGCGTGAGCGGTGCCACGTCACCGCCGCCCATCCGCGCGCCCGCCTCGGCCGACCAGCGGATCAGGGCGCCGGTCTTGCCGGCCTGCAGCGCGGTGATCTCCGACAAGCCCAGTGGCGTGTCGGTGGCCTCGGCCGCCATGTCGAGCGCCTGCCCCAGCACCATGCCGCGTGCCCCCGCCGCGCGGGCCAGGGTCAGCGCGAGTTCCGCGCGCACCGCCGGGTCCGGATGGCACTGGGGGTTGGCGACAAGTTCGAAGCCCAGCGTCTGCAGGGCATCCCCCGCAAGAACCGCGGTCGGTTCATCCCAGCGGCGGTGCACCGTCGGCTGACCACGGCGCAGGTCGTCGTCGTCCATGCTGGGCAGATCGTCGTGCACGAGGCTGTAGGCATGCACCGCCTCGATGCCGGTGGCTGGCCAGATGGCCTGCGCCTCGTCCACGCCGTGCATGCGGGCGCTTTCCAGCACGAGGTAGCCGCGCAGGCGCTTGCCGCCGGCGCTGGCATAGCGCATGGCCTCGGCCACGGGCACCGCGGGCAGCCCGTCCATGACCTGCTTCATGTGCTGCCGGATGGCGGCGGCGGCGGTGCGCAGCCCTTCCTCGAACATGGGCGTCAGAGCCCTTCGACGGGCTTGGTGCCGGCGGGGTTGCCCTCGGCGTCGAGCGTGATCTGGGCGACCTTCTCTTCGGCTTCCTTGAGCTTCTTCTCGCAACGCTTGCGCAGCAGCGCGCCGCGTTCATAGAGCTTGATCGATTCCTCGAGCGGGACCTCGCCGCGTTCGAGCTGCGTGACCACCTGCTCCAGCTCGGCCATGGCCGCCTCGAAGCTCATTTCGTCGACATCGGATTCGCTCACGATCCCGCCTCCAACAGTACCTCCACATGGGCGCGCACGCCCTCGCTCAGTGCTTCAAGATCATAGCCGCCCTCCAGAGTCGAGACGACACGGCCCCCGTTGCTGCGCTGCGCCATGGCGCAGAGCGCGCGGGTGATCCAGCGGTAATCCTCGGTCACCCAGTTGAGGTTGGCCAGCGGATCGTCCTGATGGGCGTCGAAGCCGGCCGAGATGATCAGCAGCTCGGGCGCCCAGGCCTCGATCCGGCGGATGGCGGCCTCCCAGGCGCTGCGCATCTCGGCGCTGCCGCTGCCCGGGGCCAGCGGCAGGTTCAGCACGTTGTCATGCGCGCCGCGTTCGGTCGCGGCGCCAGTGCCGGGCCAGAGCGGCATCTGCTGCGAGGACACGAAGAGCGTGCGCGCCTCGTCCCAGAGCAGGTTCTGCGTGCCGTTGCCGTGGTGCACGTCGAAATCGACCACCGCCACGCGTTTCAGCCCGTGGGTCTCGAGCGCGTATTTCGCCGCGATGGCCGCGTTGCCGAAGAGGCAAAAGCCCATGGGCGTCTCGAGCTCGGCATGGTGGCCGGGCGGGCGCATGGCGACGAAGGCGTTCTTGACCTCGCCCTTCAGCACCATGTCCACGGCCTGAAGCCCGCCGCCCGCGCCGCGCCGCGCGGCATACATCGAGCCGGGCGACAGCCAGGTATCGGCGTCGAGCTGCCGCGTACCGCTGGAGGGGATCGCCCCGCGGATGCGGTCGACATAGCGCTGCGGATGGCAGAGCCTCAGCTCCTCGTCGGATGCCTCGGGGGCGCTCACGCGCTCAAGTGGCAGATCCTGGATCGCGTGCAGCGCGTGTTCCATCCGTGCAACGCGTTCGGGGTGGCCCTCGGGCGTCACGTGCCCGAGCGCATCGGCATGGGTGATCAGTGCCGTGCTCATGGTGCCCGCCTCCTGTGATTTGTGGGGACGTCCCTTTTCGGGATCAGTCCGGTGCCAGCATGTAACCGGCCCCGCGCACCGTCTGCAAATAGCGCGGCTGCTTGGGGTCCGTTTCAAGCTTGCGGCGCAGGCGGGTGATCTGCACGTCGACGGCGCGTTCCTGGCTCTGGCCACGGTCGCGGCCCAGATCCTCGACCAGCTGCGCGCGGCTGATCGGCTCTCCGGGGCGGCCCGAGAAGATCTTCATCAGCGCGCTTTCGGTGGCGGTCAGGCGGACGAGCTGCTCGCCGCGCCACATCTCGCCCCGCTCGATGTCATAGCGGCAAGGCCCGAGCGTCAGCAGCTTGGGCGCGACGCTCTCATCGGGGGCCTCTGGCACGCGGCGCAGGATGGCGTTGATCCGCAGCAGCAGTTCCTTGGGCTCGAAGGGCTTGGTCAGGTAGTCGTCGGCCCCTGCCTCCAATCCCTTGATGCGGTCCTCGGTCTCGGACCTGGCCGTCAGCAGCAGGATCGGCGTGTCGCGGGTCTCGCGGATCGAACGGGTCAGGCTGACGCCGTCCTCGCCCGGCATCATCACGTCGAGCACCAGCAGGTCGAAATCCAGCCCCGACAGGATCCGGCGGGCATGGGCCGCGTCCCGCGCGGCGGTGACAAGAAAGCCGGCACGCATGAGATATTTCTGCAAGAGTCCCCTGATGCGTTCGTCGTCATCGACGATCAGCAGGTGCGGTTCCGGTGCGCTCATCCTCGGCCCTCCCGCAGAGCCTTGTACTGTCGGCGCTGCTCTGGGTCCATCATTGCCTCGAGCACCTTCCGGAAACCGGCGACGGCCTCGGGCCCGGCCTGGCGGTAGGCGGTGCGCATGCGAGCGCGCTGCACGTCGGTCAGCTCCTGTTCGAGCGCGCGACCGGCCTCGGTCAGGTGAAGGTGGCGTTCGCGCTTGTCGTCGCGACCGACGCGCGACTCGACCAGCCCGTCGGCGATCAGCGTGCGCAGGACGCGGTTCAGGGACTGCTTGGTGACGCCTAGGATCGAGAGCAGGTTGTTGACCGTGGTGCCCGGCGCGCCGTGAATGAAATGCAACGCCCGGTGGTGCGCCCGCCCGTAGCTGAGGCCCGCAAGGATGCGGTCGGGATCGGCCGTAAACCCCCGATACGCAAAGAACATCGCCTCCGCGCCCTGACGCAGCTGTTCGTCCGTCAGGTAGAGCAGGGTCTCGCCGCTGGCCTGTCCGCCCGGTGCCTCGGTCATGTCGCCTCCGTCTTTTGGCGCACTTTAAGTCAGCGTTGTTGACACTCCAACCCGGAATTGGTAGCGATCCCCAGTTTTCACGCAACATTACGTCCGATCCGGACGCAAATTGCGCAACAATCGCAAAAAAGAGCGAAGATGAAGGAGAAAGGCCATGGCTGACGGAGCCTACGACGACCGCGACGGCAAGATCTGGATGGACGGCAAGCTGATCGATTGGCGGGCGGCGCAGGTACACGTGCTGACCCATGCGCTGCACTACGCCAGTTCCGTCTTCGAGGGCGAGCGCGCCTACAACGGCAAGATCTTCCTGTCGCGCAAGCACTCCGAGCGGCTGCATTATTCCGCGGGCGAGCTGGACTTCGAGATCCCCTTCTCGGTCGACGAGATCGAGGCCGCCAAGGCCCAGGTGCTCGAGGCGAACGGCCTGACCGACGGCTACGTCCGGGCGGTGGCCTGGCGCGGCGCGGGCGAGGACATGGGCGTCGCTTCGGCGCGCAACCCCGTCCGGCTGGCGATCGCCGCCTGGGGCTGGGGCAACTACTACGGCGACGCCAAGATGAAGGGCGCCAAGCTCGACATCGCCAAGTGGAAGCGGCCGAGCCCCGAGACCATCCCGGTGCATGCCAAGGCGGCGGGTCTCTACATGATCTGCACCACCTCCAAGCACGCGGCCGAGGCCAAGGGCTGCTCGGACGCGCTCTTCATGGACTATCGCGGCTACGTGGCCGAGGCGACGGGCGCCAACATCTTCTTCGTCAAGGACGGTGAGGTGCACACCCCCCTGCCCGACTGCTTCCTGAACGGTCTGACGCGGCAGACCGTGATCGAGATGCTGAAGGAGCGCGGCGTGACGGTGCACGAGCGCCACATCATGCCCGAAGAGCTGGAAGGCTTCGAACAGTGCTGGCTGACCGGCACCGCCGCCGAGGTCACGCCCGTCGGGCAGATCGGCGACTACACCTTCGAGGTCGGTGCCATGACCCGCGACATCGCGCAGGACTACGAGGATTTCGTGCGCAGCTGAGCCGCGGCTTTCGCGTGAAATCAAAAAGGGCCGCATCCAGCTGGATGCGGCCCTTTTCCGTCCCGTTCCGTGAGTAGTGACGGGTCAGTCGCTTGCCCGCAGCATGGCGGTGTTGTTCTGGATCACGGTGTTGTGCTCGACGATCCGGGCAAGGCGCGCCTCGATCTCATCCTGGCAGTTGTCGAGCTGGTCGACGATACCGACGAGTGCGTTGCCAGACCCCGAGAGCGTCGCACTCTCGATCTTGCACATCATCCGCGTGGAACTGAGCCCGGTCACGTAGCGCTTCATGTCCAGCACGCTGCGGCTCAGCCGCGCGGCCTCGGTCTCGACCACCTTGAGCGATTGCGCCGCGACCTTCTTGAAATTCGCGGCCTCGTCGACGAGCAGCTTGCGGTCGTGGTCAAGGTGCTCGGTATTGGCCGCACCCTTCAGATCCTCCTCGAAGAGGTTCGACATCTCTTCCTGCAGCGCCGCGGCATTAACCACCAGTTGCCCATGCTCGATCGAGTGGTAGATGCGCGAAAAGGTGCTCTTGTCGCCATCGACGAATTCACGGACCCACATGGCCATCTCGTCCAGCATCTGGCCGTAGTTCACCGAGATCGCGCTGATCGGCCCGCCCGCATTCTCGAGCCGCGAGGCGATGATGCGCATGTTCATGGGCACTGTGCGGATGGCCTTGAAGATCTCGGTCATCTCGTCGGTTTCCTTGCGGATGCGCAGGATGGTCTCGTGCATCTCGAGGAAGCGGCTCTGCAACTGGGTCACCGGCACGCCGATAAGATCGGCGCGCGACTTCAGCTCGGCCGCGAGCGCGGCAGCCATGAAGGAATCGTAGGATTGGAAGCCGAGCTTGGCGATTTCCTCCTGCAGACGGGCAGCGCTGCGTTCGGGGGAAAGGCCCTGGTCCTCTTCCTCGCGGAGCACCCGGTAGATGTCGCGGACCTTGTCGAAGAGCTCGGAATGGGGCTTGGCCCGGATGGCTATGTAGCCGCCCTCGATGTTCCAGGCGAGCGCTATCACCCAGTAGAGCCGCCCGTCCTTGGCACGGTTCTTGACGTAGGCGACGACCGATTTCCCGGCCTTGAGCCGCTGCCAGTAGAGGTGGAACAGCCCCTTGGGCGAATCCGGGTGGCGGATGATCTTGTGTGGCGCGCCCTTGAGCTCGGACCAGCCGTAGCCCGAGATCCGGCGGAAGATCCCGTTGCCCTCGATGATGACGCCCCGTTCGTCGGTACGCGAATAGAACAGGTCGGCGGGGTCGAAGGGCACCTCGCCCGAGGCCGTACTGCCGGACTGAGCGGCGAGGGTTTGATCGTGATGCGTCATGTCGGGATCCTGTGGGCCTAGACACAGGGAACATGGCGGCAAGACGTTTCCAAAGCGTGAAAACCGCCGCGCCTTTTGGGGCGCGGCGGTCATGTTTTGCGACAATTTTCGCGTGGGGTCAGCTCGGTGACATGCCCCGCATCTTCTCGGAGCGGCGGCGCAGGATCTCGACCGTGCTGAGCAGCGCGATGGAGATCGCCACGAGGATCGTCGCCACGGCGAGAATCGTCGGCGAGATCTGCTCGCGCAGGCCGGTGAACATCTGCCAGGGAAGCGTCTGCTGGTTGGCCGAGCCCACGAATATCACCACGACCACCTCGTCGAACGAGGTGATGAAGGCGAAGAGCCCGCCCGAGATCACGCCCGGCAGGATCAGCGGCATCTGCACCCGGAAGAAGGTGGTGATCGGGTCCGCCCCGAGGTTCGCCGCTGCGCGCGTCAGCGAGCGGTCGAAGCCCACCAGCGTCGCCGTGACGGTGATGATGACGAAGGGAATCCCCAGCGCCGCGTGCGCCAGCACGACGCCCAGGTAGGTGCCCTGCAGCCCGATGCGGCTGTAGAAGAAGTACATGCCGGCAGCCGAGATGATCAGCGGCACGATCATCGGCGAGATCAGGATTGCCATGATCGCGCGGCGGAAGGGCACGTGTTCGGAACTGAGGCCGATGGCCGCCAGCGTGCCGAAGCTGACCGCGAGCAATGTCGCCATCGGCGCGATCTTGACCGAGTTCCAGAGCGCCTGCTGCCAGTCATTGGAGGTGAAGAAGTCGCGGTAGTGCCGCAGGCTGTAGCCCTCGGGGTCGAAGGACAGCATCTCGGGCGTGAAGGTGAAGAAGTTCTCGGCGTTGAAGCTGAGCGGCATCACCACGAGGATCGGTGTGATGAGGAAGACGAAGATCGCCCCGCAGAGCACCCGGAAGCTGTAGTGCCACAGCACCTGCCCGCCGGTCAGATAGGGCGGAAGGAAAGCCCGGTAGCGCGACCGCCCGATCCAGTAGGTGAACCAGCCGATGAACCACCCGAAGAGCGCGCCCACGACCAGCCCCGGCAGGCCGCCCAGCAGGAAGCCCGCGACGGCAGCGACCGCCACGATGGCCCAGCGGAAGGTCTTTTCCTGATCGGTGCCGAAGACCTGAAGCGCGAGCCAGGCGATGGCGGCGCAGATGACCGCCCCCCCGATTATGCCCATCAGGGTCGAGCCCTGCGCCGCGCCGACGAAGATGCCGAAGAAGGCCCCCGCCGCGCCGATCACCGGAAGGGTGAAGCTGTAGGGAAGCGTCCTGGTTTCGGTGATGACCACTGCGTCCGACATCTCAGCCCCCCAGTTTCACGTTGTCGATGCCCACGATCCGGTCGTAGGCCCAGTAGAGAACCAGCACCACGACCAGCAGGATGGTGCCCAGCGCGGCCGCGAGGCCCCAGTTGAGCGAGCTGGAGATGTGGTAGGCGATCCGGTTCGAGATGAAGGTGCCGGTGGTGCCGCCGACGATCTCGGGCGTGATGTAGTAGCCGATCGACAGGATGAAGACGAGGATGCTCCCCGCGCCGATGCCCGGCACCGACTGCGGGAAGTAGACCCGCCAGAAGGCCGTCCAGTTGGTCGCCCCGAGCGAACGTGCCGCGCGGACGAAGCTGGGCGGGATCGTCGACATGACCGAATACATCGGCAGGATCATGAAGGGCAGCAGGATGTGGGTCATGGCCACGATCGTGCCGAACTGGTTGTTGATCATTACCAATCGCGAGTCGTCGGCCACCAGCCCCAGCCAGACCAGAACGTCGTTGATGACGCCCTGCTGCTGCAGCATGACCTTCCAGGCCGAAGTCCGCACCAGAAGCGAGGTCCAGAACGGCAGAAGCACGAGGATCATCAGCAGGTTGGCGCTGCGCGCGGGCAGGTTCGACAGCAGGTAGGCCACCGGATAGCCCAGCGCGATGCAGCTGAAGGTGATGACCATGGACATGAACATCGTGCGCTTGAAGAGCAGCCCGTAGATGCGTTCGTCCTCGTCCCGAAGCTGCGGGCCGTCGACGGTCTTTTCCATGTCCACGGCGTTCAGGAAGTAGCCCGTGGTATAGGGCGGGGCGTACATCTTGATGGTGTTCCAGATCTCGGGGTCGGCCCAGTCCTCGTCCACCTCCTCGAAGCCGTCGGTAAAGGAGACGGTCTCGAAATCGGGGCTGTCGACCAGCTCATCCGCCGCCTGCAGCATCTCCGCGTGCGGACCGTCGTAGCCCGACACGTCGCCCGCGGCGAGATCCTGGTAGAGCGCGGTGTGCACCATGCTCCACGGCTCTTCCTCGAGCGGGCTGTCCTCGTCCTCGACCTGCGTGAAGCGGGCGAAAATCTCGTAGAACTCGGCGGTCTTCGGCAGCACCTCGGCCACGCCCTCGCGCAGCTCGAACTCCGGCATGGCGCCGTCTTCCTCGGTCCAGCCGCGCTGCGCGTTGAGCCATTCGGGCGAGCCCATCATCTCGGCCCAGGGTTCGGCCTCGTCCCAGTTCTCGTCCAGGTCCTCGAACTGGTCCTGGTAGACCTCGCCGATGTCGTCGAGGCCGCGGCCGGAGCGGCGGAAGAGCGACGAGGCCCCGGTCTGTTCGTAGTTCAGCCGCGAGCCGAGCCGCGTGTGTTCCTTGCGCTCGGAGGCGAGGAAAATGTCGTAGTAGGCGGCCTCGTAGACCGGCTCGCCCGGGATCTCGCCCGTGCCGGCATCGAAGTCTGCCAGCGCGCGGGTGGTGCGCGGCAGCGTTTCCGAGACGATCTGGTTCTCGACCGAGCGGAACAGCATGTCGACGATCGGCGCGATGAAGGTCAGCAGCACGAAGATCAGCAGCGGCGCGATCAGCAACAGCGCCCGCAGCTTCTGGGCGCGCAGCGCCCGGTTCAGCGACTTCTTGAGCGGGGTACCGTCCGCGGCCAGCATGGGGCCATCGGCGGCGTCGGCGGCCCGGAGCGCGTTGTCGGGCGTGGGCGCCTCGATCTTGTCCGGATCAGAGGTGGCATCGGTCATGGATCAGCTGCCCTCGACGAGAATGATTGTGGATGTGGCGGTGCGCCGGCGGATGTCGGCAACGGCCTGATATTCGGGATCGTTGTAGGCGCGCCGTGCGGTCTCGTAGTCGTCGAACTCGATCACCACGTGCCGGTCACCGCTTTCGCCCTCCACCGTCTCCGAGGCGCCGCCGCGTACGATGAAGCGTCCGCCGAGACCGAGAAGGATGGGCGTGTCGCGCTCGACATAGTCGCGGTAGCCCTCGGGATCGTGCACCGAGATATGGCCGATGATGTAGCCCTTTGGCATCGCCGTCTCCGTCTGGCCTGCCGGGCGTACCCGGCAGGCCGAAGGGCCGGCCCCGAAGGCCCGGCCGGTCAGTGGCTTATTGCGCCAGCCAGGACTGGAACTTCGCGTCGATGTCGTCGCGGTAGTCCGCCCAGAACTCGTAGTTGTACACGAAGGTGTTCTGCGAGTTGTCGGGGTCGGTCGGCATGTGCGGCGCCATGTCGATGCCCAGTTCGGCGTGCTGACCCACGAGCGGGGCCGAGCTGTCGCGCGCGGGGCCGTACGAGATGTAGGCCGCCTGATCGGCCAGACGCTGGGTGTCGGTGGCGAACTTCACGAAGTCCTTCACGCGGGCCAGCTCTGCATCGCCGAGACCCTCGGGGATGATCCAGCCATCGAGATCGAAGACCTGTGCGTCCCACATCATGCCCACGGGCTGATCCTGCTCCTCGATGAGCGAGAACAGACGACCGTTGTAGGTCGAGCCCATGAAGACTTCGCCGTCAGCCAGAAGCTGCGGCGTGTCGGCGCCGGCCGACCACCAGATGACGTCGTCCTTGATCTCGTCGAGCTTGGCGAGCGCCTGGTCCTGGCCTTCCTCGGTCTCGAGTACGTCATAGACGTCTTCCTTGGCGACGCCGTCGCACAGAAGGGCCCATTCCATGTTGTTGATCGGACGCTTCTCGAGCGACCGCTTGCCCGGGTAGGTCTCAAGATCCCAGACGTCGCAGATGTCGCTCGGCGGCTCGACGCCCTCGGGCACCATGTCGGTGCGGTAGCCGAACGTCGTGGAGTAGACGATCTGCGGAATGAAGCAGTCGGAGACGATCAGGTCGCCGAAGTCGTCTTCCGCCGAGGTGCCGTCGTCGCCTTCGGCGAGAAGGTCTTCGGGATCGTATTCCATCGCCAGGCCTTCGTCGCAGAGGCGGATGGCGTCGGCGGCCACCACGTCCACGAGATCCCAGGTGATGTTGCCGGCCTCGTTCATGGCGCGCAGCTTGGCCACGGCCTCGTTCGAGCTTTCATCCCAGGTCACGGAAACCTCGGGGTGCATCTCGAGATAGGGCACCACGTAGGCCTGTTGCTGGCTGTTCTGGTAGGCACCGCCCCAGCTGACGAGCGTCATGCTGTCGGCCATTTCCTGTGCGGCGACTGCACCGGCGGACACGGTCAGCGCCGTGGTGGCCAGAAGCGTCTTGGTGAGTTTCATGTGTTGCTCCCTAAGTTGCCCGTTTGACTTGGGGTACCGGATCACGGGCGTCTTTTGTCCGGCACCGCATTGAATCGCGCGGCCCGTCCATCCCCTGGCGGGTTGCGCGACACTTCGGATCGGATCAGGACGCGTCGAGCGCGCGACAGTCCTCGGGCATCCAGCCGATTTCGATCTGGCTGCCGGGTGTGAGGCGCACCTGGTCGGGCGCGTTACGCGTCTTGATGACGAAATCGTCGTTGCCGGCCACCCGCAGGCGGGTCCGGAAAATGTCGCCCATGTAGATGAACTCGAGCACCTCGGCCTTGAGCGTCAGGGCGCCTTCCTGCATCCGGTCCTTGTTGAACTCGACACGTTCGGGGCGGATCGACACGCGGGTGCGGTCGCCGGCCTTCTCGACGTTCACGGGCTTGGCCTCGATCTTCTGGCCATCGTCCAGCTGGACGACGCAGCGATCGCTGCCGGTCATCTCGAGCACCTTGCCCTCGAGCGTGTTGTTCTCGCCGATGAACTGGGCGACGAAGCTGTTCTGCGGCTCCTCGTAAAGCCGGTCCGGCGCGTCGAGCTGCTGGATGCGGCCATCGTCAAAGACGGCGACGCGGTCCGACATGGTCAGCGCCTCGGTCTGATCGTGGGTCACGTAGACCGTGGTGATGCCAAGCTGGTGCGCCAGGTTGGTGATCTCGAACTGCATGTGCTCGCGCAGCTGCTTGTCGAGCGCGCCCAGCGGTTCGTCCATGAGAACCAGTTCCGGTTCGAACACCAGCGCGCGGGCCAGCGCGATCCGCTGCTGCTGGCCGCCCGAAAGCTGCGCCGGGCGGCGGCCGCCGAAGGCGCCCATCTGGACCATGTCGAGCGCGCGCTTGACCTTCTGTTCGCGGTCGGACTTGCCGATCTTGCGCACCTCGAGCGGGAACGACAGGTTCTCGGCCACGGTCATGTGCGGGAAGAGCGCGTAGTTCTGGAACACCATCCCGATGCCGCGCTTGTGTGGCGAGATGTTGTTGATGGGCTGGCCGTCGAGCTTGATCTCGCCGTGGGTGGCGGTCTCGAACCCGGCGAGCATCATGAGGCAGGTTGTCTTGCCGGAGCCGGAGGGCCCGAGCATCGTGAGAAACTCGCCCTTGGGCATCGAGAGGTTGAGGTCCTTCACGACCAGCGTTTCGCCATCGTAGCTTTTCTGCACGCGTTCAAACGCGACGAAAGCGTCGTCAGTGCCCTGATCCAGCAAGAGCAACTCCCTGTTTTGTTGGCTGCGGATTTTTGCTCCGCTTTGTTGATCCGACTAAAGCGCGCATCCTCCGGCGTTGCAACTGCATCGACGGAAATCCCTTGTCGCAAAGGCGATTTACGGGAGTGTGCGCAGTTTTCATGCACCGCACTCCACCGTCTGCAGAGGCCGTTGGCGGGCGTGCCATGTCGGGGCCTTGCCTGAATGGAAGCAGCTTCTGGCAAACCGCGCAAGGCTCAATGACGACCAGTCCCGCTAGGTAAGCGACCTTAGGAGCGCGAAATGTACCGTTTCTATTGTGCACAACAACACGGCACAATCAGGCGTGGTCGCGCCGGATTTGCGGTTTACGTCCATTTTCAGCGTGCGGGTGTCGTTTTCCGGCATCCCCTGTTGTACACAAGTGCCTAGCTGGCCCCGCAGCCCCAAAGGAGAAGCCCATGCGTCAGCACCGTTTCCAGAAGGATCTTCCCTTCTCCGAGGCCGAGTACCAACGCCGCTTGCGACAAACCCGTGCGGCGATGGACCGACGGGGGATCGAGGTCCTGCTGGTCACCGATCCGTCCAACATGGCTTGGCTGACGGGCTATGACGGCTGGTCCTTCTACGTGCATCAGGGCGTGCTGGTCTTCCACGACCGCGACCCGGTCTGGTGGGGCCGCAACCAGGACACGAACGGCGCCGTCCGCACCGTCTGGATGAGCGACGATGACGTCTTCGGTTACGCCGACCCCTACGTGCAGAACACCGAGTTGCACCCGATGGAGGACCTGGCCTACCGTCTGACCGTCATGGGTTACGAGGCACCGCGCCTGGGGGTCGAGCTCGAGAACTACTACTTTTCGGCCAAGGCCTATCTCGCGCTGCTCGAGAACATGCCCAAGGCCACGATCGTCGACGCCACGGCGCTGGTGAACTGGGAACGTGGCGTGAAGTCGCGCGAGGAGATCGACTTCATGCGCAAGGCGGCGCGGATCTCGGAAAAGATCGTCGATGGCCTGCTGGAACGCGTCGAGCCCGGCGTGCCCAAGAACGAGGTGGTGGCCGAGATCCAGCGCGACGCGCTGATCGGCACGGAAGAAGGCTGGGGCGACTACGCGGCCATCGTGCCGCTCTTGCCCTCGGGCTCGGACGCCGCCGCGCCGCACCTGACATGGGATGGCGAGCCCTTCCGCAAGGGCGAGGCGACCTTCTTCGAGATCTCGGGCTGCTTCCGTCGCTACCACGCCCCCTTCTGCCGGACGATCTTCCTTGGCGATCCGCCGGACATCTTCCGCTCGGCCGAGGCGGCGCTGGTCGAGGGGCTGGAGGCCGGCCTCGACGCCGCCCGCGCCGGCAACCGCGCCTGCGACATCGCCCAGGCGCTGGCTGCCCCGCTGGAACGCGCGGGCATCGAACGCGGTGCGCGCTGCGGCTATCCCATCGGTATCTCCTACCCGCCCGACTGGGGCGAGCGGACCATCTCGCTCCGGGCCGAGGACGAGACCGTGCTGAAACCCGGCATGACCTTCCACTTCATGCCGGGCCTGTGGATGTCCGACTGGGGTCTGGAAATCACCGAAAGCATCCTGATCAAGGACAGCGGCCCGGCGGAATGCTTCTGCAACCGCCCCCGCCAGATGTACGTGAAGCAATGACCCTGCAGGAGCGGACAGAGGCCATCCTGGCCGAGCTGATCGCCTTTCCGACCATCTCGGCCGACAGCAACCTCGACATGATGGCTTACATGCGCGGCTGGCTGGAACGCCACGGCGCGCGGGTGGAGCTGTTCCAGAACGAGGACGGCTCCAAGGCCAACCTCTTTGCCACCATCGGTCCCGACATCGAGGGCGGCGTGGTGCTGTCGGGCCATTCCGACGTGGTGCCCGTGGCCGACCAGGACTGGACCACCGATCCCTTCGCCGTGCGCGAAGAGGGCGGGCTGCTCTACGGGCGCGGGTCCTGCGACATGAAGGGCTTCATCGCCTGCGCGCTCGCCATGGCCGAGCCGCTGTCGAAGATGGATCTGAAGCGCCCGGTGCACTTCTGCTTCACCCACGACGAAGAGGTCGGCTGTCTTGGCGCGCAGGCGCTGGTGCCGGAGCTGCAAAAGCGCGGCTACCGCCCCGCCACCGCCATCGTGGGCGAACCGACGATGATGCGCATCATCGAGGGCCACAAGGGCTGCTGCGAATACACCGCGCGCTTCACCGGCCTCGAAGGCCACGGATCGGCCCCCGACCGCGGCGTGAACGCGGTCTCCTACGCCGTGCGCTACGTGACCCGCCTGCTCGAACTGGCCGAAGAGCTCAAGACCCGCGCCCCCGCCTCCTCGCGCTTCGATCCGCCGTGGACCACGCTCAACATCGGGCGGCTGTCGGGCGGCGTGGCGCACAACGTCATCCCCGGCCGCGCCGAGGTCGAATGGGAAATGCGCCCCATGCAGGCGGGCGACGCCGAGTTCGTGAAGGACGCCATCGGCGCCTACGTCGAGGGCACGCTCCTGCCTGCCATGCGCGCCGTGCACCCCAAGGCCGACATCGCGACCGAGGTCATCGGCGAGGTCACCTCGCTCGAACCCATGGAAGAGAACGCCGCCCGCGATCTCGTCGCTCGCCTGACCGGCCAGAACACCTGCGAGCTTGTCCCCTTCAACACCGAGGCGGGGCTCTTCCAGGGCATGGGGATGAGCGTCGTGGTCTGCGGCCCGGGCAGCATCGAGCAGGCCCACAAGCCCGACGAGTTCATCGCGCGGGACCAGCTGTCGCAATGCCTCGACATGCTTCAGGGGTTGGCAGCATCGCTCGAGGCATGACCGGCGCGGCGGATCGGCACCTGAGGCTCTATACCGAGCTTCGGGCCCGGATCTGCCTGCTCGACTACCCGCCCGGCACGCGGCTTTCCGAGGAACAGCTGGCCGCCGAGTTCGGCATTTCCCGCACGCCGCTGCGCCGGGTGCTGGCCAGGCTCGAGGACGAGGGGCTGGTGCAGTCGCGCCACGGCGTCGGCACGCTGGTGACCGAGATCGACCTGCGCGAGATGGCACAGGTCTACGATCTACGGATGGAACTGGCGCAGCTTGCCGGCACGCTTTCGCCCGCGCCGATGACCGCCGAACGGCTGGCCCGCATGACCGAATTCGTGGCCCGGGGTGAAGCGCTCGCCGAGGCCCCCCACGCGCGGGCCTTCGCCGCGCTCAACATCGACCACCACGCCTTCACGCTGACGCTGATCGACAACCCCGCCCTGCGCGAGGTCACCGACCGGCTGTTCTACCAGACCGCGCGGATCTGGCTCCAGTCGATCCCGGGCATGGACCTCGCCCACGAATGCGCGATCTTCGCGGACGAGCTGCGCCAGCTTCAGGGCGCGCTCGAGGCGGGCGACATGCGGGCGGCGGCGCTGCTGCGCCGCGCCCATATCTCCATGAGCTTCAGGCGCCTCTCGGCAGCCGCCCCGCAAGACTCTCGGGAACGATCAGCCGCGTCTCCGGCGTGATCCGCGCCGCGATCTCGCGCAGGTCCACCGGATCGAGGGCCACGCAGCCCGCCGTCGGGTAGCCAGGCCTGCGCCAGCGATGCAGGAAGATCGCCGACCCGGCCCCGGGCTGCGCGTCGGGCCAGTTCCAGTCGGTCACGATCACCAAGTCGTAAAGCGGATCGGCCCGCCGCAGCGCCTCGTGGCTGGCGTGGTAGGGCGCGCGCACCATGAGGTTGTAATCCTCGTGCTCGGGATCGTCGGACCACAGGTCCCCGGGCCGGATCGGCACCGCCCAACCGGCGGGCTTGGCGATCCGGTCGGGCCGGTAGAGCATGCCGACGATGTCATGCGCGCCCACCGGCGTGGCGCCGTCGCCCTCGCGCTTGTCGGCGGTCACGCCCCCGCGCCCCACCGTGCAGGGCCAGAGCCGCCCGTCGAACCGGACGCCCTGCCCCGTCAGGACAAGATCCCGCGCGTTCATGCCGCCTCGGCCACGCCGACGTCGCGCATGACCTCGGCGGCCAGCTCGAAGGACCGCAACCGTTGCTCGTGGTGGAAGATCTGGCCGGTCAGGATCACCTCGTCCGGCTGGTAGCGCTCCACGATGGCGCGCATCTGGTCGGCCACCTGCTCGCGCGTGCCCGTGGCGTTGACCTGCAGCGCGGCGTCGATCTGGCGCTGCGCGCCCGCCGGGATCACGGTCGAGATGTCGTCCACCGGCGCGGGCATCTTGCCCGGCTGGCCCGTGCGCAGCCGGTAGAAGCTCTGCTGCATCGTCGTGCGCATCTTCACCGCCTCGGCCTCGGTCTCCGCGGCAAATACGTTCACGGCGATCATCGCGTGGGGCTTCTCCAGCGTCTCCGACGGCTTGAAGTAGCGGCGATAGACCTCGAGCGCCTGCTCCATCGCGGCGGGCGCAAAGTGCGAGGCGAAGGCATAGGGCAGGCCCAGCATCGCGGCCACCTGCGCCCCGTGCAGCGAGCTGCCGAGGATCCACAGCGGCACATGCGTGCCCTCGCCCGGCAGCGCGCGGACCTGCCGGCCCGGCTGTTCGTCGCCCAGCAGCGCCCGCAGTTCGGCAACTTCCTCGTGGAAACGCTCGGCGCGCGCGTGATTGACGCCAAGCGCCTGCATCACCGCGGCGTCGCCGCCCGGCGCGCGGCCAAGGCCGAGGTCGATGCGATCGGGATAGAGCGTCGCCAGCGTGCCAAATGCCTCGGCCACGGCGAGCGGAGCGTGGTTGGGCAGCATGATGCCCCCTGCCCCCACACGCATGGCGCGGGTGTGGGCCGCGACCTGCCCCACCAGAACGGCGGTGGCGGCGCTGGCGATGCCGGGCATGTTGTGATGCTCGGCCAGCCAGTAGCGGTGATAGCCCCAGGCCTCGGCATGGCGGGCGAGGTCCACGGTGTTGCGCAGCGACTCTGCCGGGGTCGAGCCCTCGGGCACAGGGGAAAGATCGAGAAGGGAATAACGCATGAGAGCTCCTTTCGTCCGATACCTATGCGCGCGGCGCCGCGGCGCAAGTCACAGCAGGTGCCCGGATTTCGCTGCCTTGACGGCAAGGTAGCGGGCGTTGTGGTGGGTGTGGCCCACCTTCAGCGGCACGCGCTCGGGCACGCGGATGCCGCAGCGCTCCATCATCTCGATCTTGGCGGGGTTGTTGGTCAGCAGCCGCACGGCGGAAAAGCCCATGCGCGTCAGGATCTCGGCACCCAGCCGGAAATCCCGCTCGTCGTCCTCGAACCCCAGCCGGTGGTTGGCCTCGACCGTGTCGAAGCCCTGGTCCTGCAGCGCGTAGGCCCGCATCTTGTTGGCAAGCCCGATGCCGCGTCCCTCCTGGTTGAGGTAGAGCAGCACGCCCGCCCCCTCCTGCCCCATCTGGTTCAGCGCGGCGTTGAGCTGCGGGCCGCAGTCGCACTTGAGCGACCCCAGCAGGTCCCCGGTAAAGCAGGCCGAATGCAGGCGGCTCAGCACCGGCTGGTCCCGGTCGGGGCGCCCGATCTCGATGGCGTAATGCTCCTCCGACCCGTCACCGGGGCGGAAGATGTGCAACCGGGCGTTCTCGGCCGCGCGCAACGGCACGCGCGCCGACACCACATGCGCCAGCGTCGGCAGCGCCTCGAGGTAGGGCGCGACCTCTCCCGCGTGCAGAAGCGTCAGCCCGTGGGTCGCGGCCCAGTGCGCCGCGTCCTCGACCGGGACGACAAGCGCCGCGGGCAGCAGCCGCGCGGACTTCACCAGTTCCGACGCCAGCCGGTGCAGGCTCGCGTCGCCGCCCCGCCGGGTCGACAGCGGCCCCTTCATCGGGTTGGCCAGATCGCCCGATGGATCGGCCAGCGCCTGCACCCAGGCCATGTCGGCATCCTCGGGCAGCGCCACGCGCGCCACGTCGCCGTCGTAGGGCCGCGCCTTCAGCGTCGCCGCGCGCCGCCCGGTCAGCACCACGTCCACCGGCCCCGCCGCCCGCAGCGCGTCGAGCCGCCCCGCCACGCCGGTCTCGGCCGCCATGATGAGCGCCCCGCCGCCATGCGCCGCCAGGACCACCGGCACCCCCATGCGCAGGTCCGCGCGCCCGCGCGCCAGCGTCTCGGTCAGGTCAGGCGAAAGGGGGGCGGGGCCGTCGGTCATGGGGGCTGTCCTTGGTACTCGAAGCCGGCAACATAGGCCGGATACTGTAACATTCCCATGCCCCGTACACGACGGCGTGACCGAAGTGCAGCAAAACTTGCCGAGCCCCGCCCCGCCGGCCACATCCCCCCTAACGTCAAGGAGATACGAGCAACATGGCCCAGCTAAAGAACATCCTTCTGGTGGACGATGACGACGACCTGCGCGAGGCGCTGGCAGAACAGCTCGTGATGACCGAGGACTTCGAGGTCTTCGAGGCCGAGAACGGCTCGAGCGCGATGGCGCGCACCAAGGAGCAGTCCTACGATCTCGTCATCCTCGATGTCGGCCTGCCCGACACCGACGGTCGCGAGCTTTGCCGCCTGATGCGCAAGCAGGGCGTCAAGGCACCGATCCTCATGCTCACCGGGCATGACACCGACGCGGACACGATCCTCGGCCTAGACGCCGGGGCGAACGACTACATCACCAAGCCCTTCAAGTTCCCTGTGCTGCTGGCCCGCATCCGCGCCCAGCTGCGCCAGCACGAGCAGTCCGAGGACGCGGTCTTCACCGTGGGGCCCTACAGCTTCAAGCCGGCGATGAAGATGCTTGTCACCGACGACGACAAGAAGATCCGCCTGACGGAGAAGGAAACCAACATCCTCAAGTTCCTTTACCGGGCGACAGAGGGCGTCGTGCCGCGCGAAACGCTCCTGCACGAGGTCTGGGGCTACAACGCCGGGGCGACCACGCACACGCTCGAAACCCACATCTATCGCCTGCGCCAGAAGATCGAACCCGACCCCTCGAACGCCCGACTCCTGGTAACGGAATCCGGCGGATACCGGCTGATGTCATAAAATCCGATTGAGGCGGGAACCGAACCCGGCTCTGATGGTGTTAAAGGAATGATAGGTTTTGATGGAGTAAGGCACGTCAAGGCCAGCTTCCCGGCGCCGCGCTCCCCTCATGGTGTTGCGTCGGGGGGCTAACCAGATCCCGTTGCATGTGCGGGTTATCACATGCACCTCCCTGTTGGACCTGGCCGGGCTTTTCAGCCCGGCCTTTTTTGTCGTGCGACCGAAGGTTTTCCGTGCGCGCGATGCACGCGCCGGCAAAGCGCCCCCTCCCCTCCCCGACGAGATTTCTGGCGCGCCCCGGCAACCCAGTTGCGAGCACCGGCTTCGACGAGCAACTTGGCATGCCGCGAAGGCTGCAAGATGCGGTGAACGGTGAAGAGGTTTCCCTGCGGCACTCCACCGGGCGCGCGGGATAGCGCCCGAGACAGTCTTCCCTCGCCTTTCGGCCAATCATGAAGGGGTTCGCCGCAGCGGGGCGGGCAGACACCGACCGTAGCCAGAGGTGTCTGCCCCACGGCCAGCGCCGGGGTCGCGCCCCGGACGAAGGCAGTAGGACGGCCGGAATCCGTCGCGCCTGTCCCCATCACCTCACGCCGGTACCTCGCCTGCCGAGCACCTCTGGGGGCACCATCGCCGCAAGGGTCTAACAGCCCGTAAAAAGCCGCAGAGGAAACTGCAGGCCTTTGAAGGAAAGGGTGTAAGGACGCGGTAAGGCTTCGCTGTCACCATGGCGGCTCCAAAAGCGAAGGGCACGCGCATGTTCCGTATCATCCCGACCTGTCTCGCCGCGCTGCTGGCAGTGCCGCTCCATGCCGGCGGCACACCCGCCGACGATGGTGGCCCGGTGGCCCCACCCCCGGTGTTCAATGGCGCGCATCACAGCGCCGCTTCACGCAACGCGGCCGACCCGCTTGGCGGACAGGGCTATACCACGCTCTCGCCGCAGATGCTGGATGCCATGGTGGCCGCCGGGCTCATTGGCGCAGCGGCCAGCTACGTGCCACAGACCCGTCCCCGCAAGCGGCCGGATCATTTCCGTCACCCGCCGCGCCACCACGCGCCGGACCTGCCCCTCCCGCACGTCGAACACCCCTGAGCCCACGAAAAAGGGCGCCCCGCTGGGCGCCCTTCGAAAGCCGGTCAGAGGTTGCGGATCACTCCGCGTTCTCTTCCTTCTTCTCGACGACTTCCTCGCCGGTCTCTTGGTCGACAACCTTCATCGACAGGCGCACCTTGCCGCGATCGTCGAAGCCGAGCAGCTTGACCCAGACCTCCTGGCCTTCCTTCAGCTCGTCCGAAGGATGGTTCAGGCGGCGCGGCACGATCTGGCTCACGTGCACAAGACCGTCCCGCTTGCCGAAGAAGTTCACGAAGGCACCGAAGTCGACGATCTTCACGACCTTGCCCTTGTAGATGTGGCCCTCTTCCGGCTCCGCCACGATCGAGTGGATCATGTCGTAGGCGCGCTTGATGGCCTCGCCGTCCGAGGACGCGATCTTCACCACGCCGTCGTCGTTGATGTCGACCTTGGCACCCGAGGTTTCCACGATCTCGCGGATCACCTTGCCGCCCGACCCGATCACTTCGCGGATCTTGTCGGTGGGGATGTGCATGGTCTCGATGCGCGGCGCGTGGACCGAGAATTCGCCCACTTCGCTCAGTGCCTTGCCCATCTCGGACAGGATGTGCATCCGGCCGTCCTTGGCCTGGGCCAGCGCCTTGCGCATGATTTCGGGCGTGATGCCGGCCACCTTGATGTCCATCTGGAGCGAGGTGATGCCGTTCTCGGTGCCCGCGACCTTGAAGTCCATGTCGCCGAGGTGATCCTCGTCGCCAAGGATGTCGGTCAGGACCGCGTACTCGCCGTCGTCCTCGAGGATCAGGCCCATGGCCACACCCGCAACCGGCGCCTTGAGCGGCACGCCCGCGTCCATCATCGACAGCGACCCGCCGCAGACGGAGGCCATCGAGGACGAGCCGTTGGACTCGGTGATCTCCGACACGATGCGGATCGTGTAGGGGAAATCCGTCGCCGCCGGCAGAACCGCCTGCAGCGCGCGCCAGGCAAGCTTGCCGTGGCCGATCTCGCGGCGGCCAGGGCTGCCCACGCGGCCCACTTCACCGACCGAGTACGGCGGGAAGTTGTAGTGCAGCAGGAAGTTCGATTTGAAGTTGCCGTGCAGCGCGTCGATGAACTGCTCGTCGTCGCCAGTGCCCAGCGTGGTCACGACCAGCGCCTGCGTCTCGCCACGGGTGAACAGCGCCGAGCCGTGGGTCCGCGGCAGCAGGCCGGTCTCGGACACGATCGGGCGGACCTCGTCGAGCGCCCGGCCGTCGATGCGGCGGCCGTTCTTGACCACGTCACCGCGCAGAACGCTGGATTCCAGCTTCTTGATGGCGGAGCCGAGGTTCGCATCCTCGAGCTGCTCTTCGCTCAGCTCGGCCTTGATGGCCTCCTTGGCGGCGGCGACGGCGGCGGTGCGCTCCTGCTTGTCGAGGATCGCGTAGGCCTCGCGCATCTTGGTCTCGCCCAGCTTCTTCACCGCCGCGAAAAGCTCGGAGTAATCCGGCGGGGTGAAGTCGAAGGGCTCCTTGGCGGCGTCCTCGGCCAGGTCGATGATCAGGTCCACGACCGGCTGGATCTGCTCGTGCGCGAACAGGACCGCGCCCAGCATTTCCTCTTCCGACAGCTCGTAGGCCTCGGATTCGACCATCATCACGGCGTCCTTGGTGCCCGCCACCACGAGGTCGAGCCGCTGCTCGGGCTGGTCGCGCAGGATGTTCATGTCATCCACGGTGGGGTTCAGGACGTATTCGCCACCCTCGTAGCCCACGCGGCAGCCCGCGATCGGGCCCATGAAAGGCACGCCGGAAATCGTCAGCGCGGCCGAGGCGGCGATCATCGCGACGACGTCGGGATCGTTGACGAGATCGTGGCTCAGCACGGTGCACATCACCAGCACTTCATGCTTGAAGCCGGGCACGAAAAGCGGGCGGATCGGGCGGTCGATCAGGCGCGCGGTCAGCGTTTCCTTCTCGGTCGGACGCGCCTCGCGCTTGAAGAAGCCACCGGGCACCTTGCCGGCAGCATAGTATTTTTCCTGGTAGTGGACGGTCAGCGGGAAGAAATCCTGACCTTCCTTGGCCTGCTTGGCGAAGGTCACGTTGGCCATGACCGAGGTCTCGCCCAGCGTCGCGATGACGGTGCCGTCGGCCTGGCGGGCCACCTTGCCCGTTTCCAGAGTGAGGGTTTCCTCCCCCCACTGCATCGTCTTCTTCGTCTCTTTGAACATGCGTCTATCCTATTGGGGCGCTCCTCGGGCGTATCCCGGGTCCCCGTGTCAATGGCGGCCCCATTGCCGCCGACCCCTCTTCACCAATGATTCCACGGCGCGGGGGTCGTCGCGCCACGTCTCAGATGTGGGGCCGCCGATACAGGTTTTTGCGTCTCTTGCAAAGCGCCGATCTGCCGTGCGGGTCAGGATCGGCAGGCCAGCGCGCGACCCGCAGGCCCTTCTGGACCATCCGCGGCAGCAACAAGCCCGACAACAGGCACAGCCGCCCCCGCCCCGGCCCGCAGGTCGGCGCCGCCCCGCCCGCTTCTTTTCGCCCCAAATACCTCGGGGGAGGCCCGCAGGGCCGGGGGCAGAGCCCCCTCCCGCGCCGCGCTCAGACCTCCAGCGCCATGGCGCGTGCGAGCACTTTCGGGTCGGCATTGCCGCCCGAGACGGTGCAGATCACCGCATCGCCCTCGATCTCGTCCCCCCGGAACAGCGCGGCGGCCAGCGCCACCACACCGCCCGGCTCGGCCACGATCTTCAGGTGACGCGCCGCCAGCGCCATGCTCCGCAGCACCTCCGCCTCGTTCACCACCAGCCCAGGTCCGCAAAGCCGCGCGAGCACCGGAAAGGTGATCTCACCCGGCGTGGGCGTCAGGATCGCATCGCAGAGCCCGCCGGCCTCGACCTCGTTGCGCAGCCGCCGCCCCGCGGCGAGCGAGCGGGCGGTGTCGTCGTAGCCCTCGGGTTCGACCGGGCGCACGCACAGCCCCGGCGCCTTCGCCTCGACCGCGAGCGCGATGCCCGCGGTGAGCCCCCCGCCCCCGCAGCAGGTCAGCAGATCCGCCTCGCGCACCCCCTCCTCGGCCACCTGCTCGGCGATCTCGAGCCCGCAGGTGGCCTGCCCGGCAATCACCTCGGGCTCGTCGTAGGGCTTGACCAGCGTCAGCCCCCGTTCCGCAGCCAGCCGCGCGCCCAGTTCCTCGCGGCTGCCGCCGGCCCGCTCGTAAAGCACCACCTCCGCGCCCAGCGCCCTGGTACCCTCGATCTTCAGCGCCGGAGCGTCCGAGGGCATGATGATGACGGCCGGCACGCCAAAGGCCTGCGCCGCGCGCGCCACACCCTGCGCGTGGTTCCCCGAGGAAAAGGCGATGACGCCATTGGCCCGCACCTCCTCGGGCAGGGCCGAAAGCGCCGCCCAGGCGCCGCGTGCCTTGAAGCTGCCGGTGTGCTGCAGGCACTCCGCCTTAACCAGCACCCGGCGGCCGGCGATCGCGTCGAGCGCGTGCGACGAAAGCAGAGGCGTTCGGCGCACGTGGCCCTCCAGGCGGGCGGCGGCGGCTTCGATACGGGCGATGTCCATTGGGCAGTCCTTTCCTGTCGCCGCGATCAGGGGCAGGTCGAGCGGGCTTGTCAATGCTTGCCGCCCCCCGCGACCCGGGGCAGGATGCGCGCCATGATCGAGAGACGGGCAGAGGCAGACGGCATCCGCAGCGCCGCCTGGTATTCCCCCTGCGAGGCCTACCGCTACGGGCTGGAGCGTCGCTGGGGCACCGGCGGCGCGCTGCTCTTCGTGATGCTGAACCCCTCGACGGCGACCGAAGAAGCAAACGACCCGACCATCGCGCGCTGCCAGCGGCGCGCACAACAACTCGGGTTCGGCGCCATGCGCATCGCCAACCTGTTCGGTTACCGCGCCACCCGCCCCCGCGATCTCGCCCGGGCCGAGGCCCCGGTGGGGCCCGAGAACGATCTGTTGCTTCGCGACTGGGCGCAGGACGCGGCGCAGGTCCTGGCGGCCTGGGGCGTGCATGGCGCCCTGCTCGGGCGCGGCCCCGAGGTGGCCGCCTGGCTGCCCGGCGACGTGCGCCATCTCGGCCTGACACGTGACGGCCACCCCCGCCATCCGCTCTACCGCTCCTACGCCGTGTTGCCCGCCGCTTGGCCGATTGATGCTCGTTACCCGGAATTGGGCTTGATGAACGATTAACCATGTTCGAGGTAGCACTTCCGGGAAGGGCGCTGCAGTGCGGCGCGCTGCGGAGCAACTGGCGGGAGGATCGGAATGCTGTTGATGAGCGGGCTGCTGGGCCTGGTTCTCCTGTGCGCGGTCCCCTGGACGGTTCCCTGGCACACACCCTCTCACAGGCCCGGTCGC
This sequence comes from Allosediminivita pacifica, assembly GCF_003054175.1. Taxonomy (GTDB): domain Bacteria; phylum Pseudomonadota; class Alphaproteobacteria; order Rhodobacterales; family Rhodobacteraceae; genus Allosediminivita; species Allosediminivita pacifica. Next base: position 93,844 of record NZ_QBKN01000001.1, on the reverse strand, counting down.
GATATCCCCCTCAGCGAGACATATAGTGATTCGGTCACGTCGCTGCCGGCCCCCAGGCGCCAAGCACACAGGACGGCCCCGGACGCCCTGCGCCGCCACGGGACGCTGACCGCCGCCGATCGCGTCGATCCGCGGGCCGCGGGGGCGCGTCCGAGCTCCGCCCCGCTCCTGCGCGTCGACAACGGCGAAACCGCACTCCCCCTGCCCGCGCCGCCCGCCCATGCCCCCTCGGTCACCGATCTTGGGTCCTTCGACCCGGCCCACGACCAGATCGTGATCCTGTCCGACCTCCCTGCCCCGCAGGGTATCGCGTTCCGCCCGGCTGCGGCCGATCCCGGGGTGCGAGAGATCGTGGCCGGGGGGCAGGTGCTTGCGACGCTGCGGGCCGCCGAGCTGCCCGAGATCATCGAGGTGGTCTGGGTCATGCCCGACCTGGCCCCGTCCGGGCGCCCTATCTGATCCCAATGCCAACGCAGGGGTTTTCAAGCGCGCGCGCCTGGCCTATACGCGAGCATCCCCCCCGGCGCGTCCCGCGCGTCCGGGGTGGTGTTTCTCCACGGGCCCTGCTGGACGACATCCCGGCTTGCGCCATGACCCACATGTTTTCTGAAAGGAGACCCCGATGTCGATTACCGCGGAAGAAAAGACCCGCCTGATGAAGGAATACGCCACCAAGGAAGGCGACACCGGTTCGCCGGAAGTCCAGGTGGCCATCCTGACCTCGCGCATCAGCACGCTGACCGAGCACTTCAAGACCCACAAGAAGGACAACCACTCGCGCCGTGGCCTTCTCAAGCTGGTCGCACAGCGCCGGAAGCTGCTGGACTACCTCAAGGCCAAGAACGAGGACCGCTACCGCGACCTCATCAAGAGCCTAGGCATCCGCCGCTAAGGCACGGAGCCTCATCACGAGTTTCCCGGAAACGCCCGTACCGCAAGGTGCGGGCGTTTTCTCTTGCCGCCCACCCGCGCACGGCCCTGGCACATTTGAATTGTCCGATCTCCGGAATACGCGCAGAATTCGCGCGTTGATTGTATCTGCAGGAGATTTGCATGACCGAGAAGGCGCAGGACGCGGCGATCCTGACCGCACAGGAACGCGAGGCGCTGCCATTCCGCATCAGCCTCGAATCCGCCAACCGGGCCGTGGGCCTCATCGCGCTCGGCCTGCCGCTGGCGCTGCTCGCGGTCGGAGCCTTCGACGCCATCTGCCCTGGCATCAACTCGATCAGCCACTACTACTACAGCCCCCTCGGCGGCGACATCCTGGTCGGCGCGCTCTCGGTCATCGGGGTGCTGATGCTGTTCTTCTACAAGCTGCCCAAGGCACCGCGCGGCGGGCAGATCCCGGTCGAGGGCTACAAGGGCCACCACCCCCGCGACATCTGGCTGGCGCGGCTGGCCGGGCTCTGCGCCTTCGGCGTGGCCTTCTCGCCCACGGGCGGGACAGGCTGTGAGGATTTCGCCGGCAGCGCGATCCGGACCTTCCTGATCGGGACGCAGGGCGGCGACATTGTCGGCCTGCCCGAGGCGCTGCGAATCCCCGACCTCCCCCTCGACCAGCAGCCCGCGGCGGCGGGCGTCGCCCGCTTCGATCTCTGGCACGCCCTGAAATTCGAGAATTTCGTGTTCGGCGCCATCCACTACGCCTCGGCGGCGGTGATGTTCGCGATCCTCGCCTATTATTCGCTGGTGGTCTTCACCCGGAACCAGAAAGCCGGCCCCGAGGACGCCGAACCGGTCCGCTTCACCCGCAAGTGGTGGCGCAACGTGATCTACCGCGCCTGCGGGGCCGTCATCATCGGCTGCCTCGTGGCGCTGGCGGTGCAGTTCGCGATTCTGCCCAACGGCCTCAAGATCGTCTGGAACGCCGCCAACGGCACCTTCTGGGTCGAGGCGCTGGCGCTTTTCGCCTTCGGCATCTCCTGGAGCGTCAAGGGCCGCATCTTCGCCGTGCTGCGCGACCGGGGCGAACCCAATCCCCGCCGCGCCGCGGTTCAGGCCGCGGCGGCGTAAAGCGCGACGGCGGCGGCGTTCGACACGTTGAGCGAGCCGAAGGCGCCCGCCGCGCGGATGCGCACCAGCTGATCGCAGACCTCGCGGGTGCGCGGACGCAGCCCCGGCCCCTCGGCGCCCAGCACCAGCGCAACGGGCCGGTCGCGGCGCCCCTCGACGGCTTCCTCGATGGTCTGCTCGGCCTCGCCGTCGAGGCCGAGCACGATCCAGCCCATGTCACGCAGCTTCAGGATGGTGTCGGCAAGGTTGGTCTCGCGCAGATAGGGCTGCCGTTCCAGCGCGCCCGAGGCCACCTTGGCGAGCGAGCCCGTCTCTGGCGCCGAATGGTGGCGCGTGCCGATCACGGCGCGCGCGCCCAGCACCTCGGCCGAACGCAGGATGGCGCCCACGTTGTGCGGATCGCTCACCCGGTCGAGCAGCACCAGCCGCATGGGCCCGTCGCCCAGCGCCACCTCCTCGAGACTGCCCCAGTCGAGCGGCTTCACCTCGAGCGCGGCACCCTGGTGGACCGACCCGGGATCGAGCGGGGCGGAAAACCTGCGCGGATCGCTGACCTCTGGCGTCATGCCAGAGGCGGCGATGGCATCGGCAAGCTTGGCCTCGGCATTGGGCGTCACGATCAGCCTCAGCCTTTCGCGGCGCGGATTTTCCAGCGCGTCGCGCACCGCGTGCAGGCCGAACAGCCACAGCGTTTCCTGCGCCGCGACCTTGCGCGTGCGCTCCTTCTCGACCACCCATTTGGGCTTCTTGACCATGGTGCGGACCTTCCCTTCGCGAGGCCCGTGTCATGCCCCGGGGGCACCCCCGCGTGCAAGGGAATTTCCTGTTGACGCCGCTTTGGGGGTTCGGTATCCGCCTCCCCACTGCCGGGCGATGCCCGGTATGGGCGACGCGCTGCAAGGTGCGGCAGCGGACTGTAAATCCGCCGGGGAGACCCACGCCTGGTTCGATTCCAGGGTCGCCCACCATCCCCCCACCCCATCGTTGACCGGCCGCAAGGCCCCGCGGCATCCCCGCCCGGTGACGGCTCCGCGCAAGACGCGTCGGAACGGCGCGCGCTGTCCCGTTGGTCGGGCGGCGCGGTAGCGCGTCTGTCATTTTCAAGGGATCCGGGCGACCCGCCCGATGGGAAAGGCGCGATCCGCCCGCGCGTGGGGATACGGGCGGATCGCTGTGTCCCGGCTTGCCGGTACCGGGACAGTCCGGCGCGATCAGTCGCTGATCGAGCCTTCCTCGTCGCGGCGTTCGTGCATCTTGGCCTTCACCCGCGCGCCCACGATAAGCGGCAGCACGAAGCCGATGATGGCGATCGCCCAGAGCATCAGCGACAGCGGACTGTCCACCAGCGTGAGCCAGTTGCCGTTGTCGATGGTCACCGCGCGGCGCAGGTTGTTCTCCATCGAGTTGCCCAGCAGCGTCCCGAGGATGATCGGCACCAGCGGCACGTCGAGCTTGCGCAGCACCCAGCCCATGACGCCGAAGCCGATCATGACCATGAGGTCGAAGCTGCTGCCCGAAATGCCGTAGATGCCGACGAAGCTGACCATGGCCACGATGGGCATCAGGATCCGCGAAGGCACCATGAGCACCCGCGTGAAAAGCCCCACCATCGGGATGTTCAGCGCCAGCAGCATGAAGTTGGCGATGAAGAGCGCCGCGATCAGGCCCCAGACCACATCGGGGTTCTGCGAGAAGAGCAGCGGCCCCGGCGTGATGTTGAGCGACAGCAGCACCGCGAGAAGCACCGCCGTGGTGCCCGACCCGGGCACGCCCAGCGCCAGCATAGGCACCAGCGCACCACCGGCCGCGGCGTTGTTGCCCGCCTCGGGCGCGGCCACGCCGCGCGGATCGCCGGTGCCGAAGGTCTTGTCCTTGTCCACCAGCCGCTTTTCCATCGAGTACGAGATGAACGAGCCCAGCGAGGCGCCCGCCCCCGGCAGAACGCCCGCCACGAAGCCCAGCACCGAGGTGCGCAGCATGGTCGGCGTGCACCGCTTGAGCATCGACATCGGCGGGTAGAGCCGCCCGATGTTCAACTTGCGCCCTTCCGCGTCCGAGCCGCCGTGACGGTGCTCGAGGAAGATGAAGACCTCGGACAGAGCGAAGAGCCCGACGATGGCCACGAGAAAATCGAGCCCGTCGTAGAGGTGCACCTCGCCGAAGGTGAAGCGCGGCACGCCGGTCTGCGTATCGACGCCGATGGTGGCAAGGCCAAGGCCCAGCGCCGCGGCGAAGGCCGATTTCGCCTGGTTGGTCGAGGACACGCCGCCCAGCGTCATGAAGGCCAGCGCGAAGAGCGCGAAGTACTCGGCCGGGCCGAAGAGCAGCGCGATCTTCACGAGCTGCGGAGCCAGAAGGATCAGGCCCCAGGTGGCAAAGAACGCGCCCACGAAGGAGGCGATGCCCGAAAGCGATAGCGCCTCGCCCGCCATGCCCTTCTTGGCCATGGGGTGGCCGTCCAGAACGGTCATCATCGCCGGCTCGTCGCCGGGAATGCCCAGCAGGATCGACGAGATCCGGCCGCCGTACATGGCGCCGTAGTAGACCGAAGTCAGCAGGATGAGCGAGGGCGTCGCGCCAAGGCCGAGGGTAAAGGCAAGCGGGATCAGGATCGCCACGCCGTTGGAGGGCCCGAGCCCGGGCAGCGCACCCATGATCGTGCCGAGGAAGCAGCCCAGCAGTGCCAGCAGAAGGTTCTGCCAGGTCAGCGCGATGCCGAAGCCGTCTCCGAGTGATGCGAGAATTTCCATGCGCGCCCCCTCAGAAGCCGAGTGGCCCTTCGGCCAGCGACAGGCCGAGGATCAGGTGAAAGATGACGTAGATGCCGACCGAGCTGCCGATGCCCACGGCCACGGCTTCTAGTGCCGACGATCCCAACCGCCAGGCCAGGTAGGCCGCGGCAAAGGCCGTCGCGATGACGAAGCCCACGACCGTCAGCAGCTGCGCGTAGAGGATCATGACCACGACCGCCGCGGCGATCTCGGCCAGCCGTCCGAGCGCGGGCCACTCCGGCTCAAGGTCGGGGCGCAGCACAATCGCCAGGCTCGAGAGGCCCAGCACGGCGGCGATGATCAGGGGGAAGGCCTTTGGGCCGACGGCATCCGAGAGAAAGCTCTCCTCGATCGCGAGCGCTGAGATCGCGAAACCGATGGCGAGGAGAATACCGACGACCCCGAAGATACGATCGCTCATGGCGAACTCCTTGTCGGGTGTCTGATTATGGATGGGGCGCCGCGCGGAAGCGCGGCGCCCGGAAATCGTGACCTGTCACGCGGTCAGCGGATGATGCCAATCTCGCGCGAGATGTCCTGGATCTGGCTGACCGAATCGGAGACGAACTGCTCGAACTCGGCGCCCTGTAGGTCGAGCGGCGCCAGGCCGTTGGCGGCCATGATCTGCTTCCACTCGTCCGAGGCATAAAGCTCGGAAATATGCGACACCCAGCTCTCGTAGGCCTCGTCGCTCATGTTGCCGGGCGCGTAGAAGCCGCGCCAGTTGGCGCCGATGGCCTCGACACCCTGCTCGCGGGCGGTCGGGAACTCGGCGAACTCGCCATCCAGACGCTCGGGCGCGAGCACGGCAATGACCTTGATGTCGCCGCTGTCGACAAAGCCCTTGGCCTCCGAAAGGTCGCCGGTGAAGGCCTGCACGGAACCTGCCAGAAGCTGGGTCACGGCCTCGCCGCCGCCGTCGAAGGCGATGTATTTCACCTGGCGCACGTCCTCGATGCCATAGGCATTGGCGGCGATCAGCACCTTCAGGTGGTCCCAGCCGCCCACGGCCGAACCGCCCGCGACCGAGGTCGACCGGGGGTCTTCCTTGATGGCATCCAGCAGTTGCGGCAGCGTGTCGATCTCGCTGTCGGCGGCGACGGCGATCACGCCGTAGTCGGCGCCGATCGAGGACACCCAGCGGACCTGGTCCATGGTGTTGCCCGGGTAGGCGCCCTGGGCAAGACGGGTCGCGGTGGCCGTGCTGGCCGCGACGATCAGGTTGTCGTCGTCGCCGCGCTTGTTCACGACCTCGGCAAAGGCCACGCCGCCGCCGCCGCCGGCCAGGTTCACGACCTGCATGGTGCTGTCGATCAGGCCAAGGTCCTGCAGCGTCTTGCCGACTTGGCGGCAGGTGAAGTCCCAGCCACCGCCCGGGTTGGCCGGGGCGATGCACTCGGGGCTTTCCTGTGCGGATACCGCCACGGCGGACAGCGACAGGATGGCAGCGGCAATCGCGCTGCGGGTTGCGGAAAATCTCATGTATCCCTCCTCAGGTAGGCCCGCCTCGCTCCTTCGAGCCGGTAACCGTGCCCCCCGCAGCCACCACCGTGTCGCGGCCCTTTCCTGCGGGGTCGGGAATATGTAACGAAGATACCTGTCAACAACCTGTCACCGGGGACAGGACATGCCGCGGGGGGGCGACGGCACGCATGAGATTCCTGATGATCGAGGATGCCGAGGACCTGGCCGAGGGCGTGATCGCGCAGCTGTCGCGCGCGGGCATGGTCTGCGACCTCGCATCCACGATCGAGGCTGCGCGCGATTTCCGTGCCGTGCAAGACTACGACGCGCTGGTGCTCGACATTAACCTGCCCGACGGCTCGGGACTGGGCCTCCTGCGCGAAATCCGGGCAGGTGGCGACCGGACCCCGGTGCTGATGCTGACCGCGCTGGCCTCGGTCGACGACCGGGTGACGGCGCTCGACGCGGGCGCCGACGACTACCTCGGCAAGCCCTTCGACCAGCGCGAGCTGGAGGCCCGACTGCGCGCGCTCCTGCGCCGCGAGGCGGAGCGCAAGAGCCACGACATCGAGCTCGGCCCGCTCAGTTACACGCCCAGCGACCGCAGCGCCGTGCTTGGCGGCAAGCGGCTCGATCTCACCCGGCGCGAGGCGGCGCTTCTCGACGCGCTCGTCCGCCACCAGGGCCAATTCCTGTCGAAGACCCGGCTCTACAACTCCCTCTACGGCTTCGACGATGCGGACGTCGGCGTGAACGCCATCGAGCTCTACATCGCGCGGCTGCGCAAGAAGTTCGCCGGCAGCGGTGTCAGCATCTCCACCCGCCGCGGCGTGGGCTACCGGATCGGCCTCGATGGCTGAGACACGGGCCCCGCGCAGCCTTGCCACGCGGGTGCTGGCCGCGGTCTTCCTGCTGCTGCTGCTCGGTGCCCTGCTGGTGACCGGCTCGACCTATCTCAACGGACGCCAGGCGGCGCGGGCCGCCTACGACCGGCTGCTTCTCGGGGCGGCGCAGGACATCGCGGAGTCGATCCGCGTCCAAGGCGGCGCGCCCTTCGTGGACCTGCCGGTCTCGGCCTTCGAACTGCTCGCCCAGGCGCCCGAGGACCGCATCTACTACGACGTGCGCGGCCACGGCGGGCGCTTCATCACCGGGCTCGACCCCACGCTGAGCATCGATGCCCCCGCGACGGACGATACAGGCCCCGCCTACTTCGACGCGGCACTTCACGGCGAACCCGCCCGCTTCGTCCGCGTCACCCGACGCTTCGCGGAACGCGCCTTTTCGGGCGAGGTCGAGGTGCTGGTGGGCCAGACCCGCCGCGCACGACAGGCGCTGACGGTACAGCTCGTGGTCGACGCGCTCTGGCCGCTGGCGGTGGCGGGCGCCGTGCTCATGGCGATCTCCTGGGTGGTCACCCGCTCGGCCCTGCGCCCGCTCGAGGCCCTGTCGGAGGACCTTGCCCGGCGCGATCCGCAGGATCTGACCCCCATGCAGACCGACCGCCTGCCCGCCGAACTTCAGGTCATGCTTCAGGCGATGAACCGCTTCATGTCCCGCCTCGACCGGCAGGTCGAGGCCATGCGCAACCTGATCTCCGACACCGCCCACCAGCTGCGCACGCCGGTCGCGGCGATCCGCGTCCAGGCCGAAAGCGCGCAGGCGGCAACCACCGAACAGGATCGCAGCCGCGCGCAGGAGCGTCTGCTGGCGCGCACCCGCTCGCTCGGCACGCTGCTCGATCAGCTCCTGTCGCGCGCCATGGTCATCCACCGCACCGACAGCGCCCCGCGCCTGCCCGTGGACCTGCGCGAGGTGGCCCTCGAGATCCTCGAGACGCAGGACCACGAGCTGCTCGCCCCCGGGGTCGAGATACGGCTCGAGATCGGCGAGGACCCGGTCATGGTGCGCGCCGACGCCTTCTCGCTGCGCGAGGCGGCCCGCAACCTGCTCTCCAACGCGCTCCGGCACGGCACGCCGCCCGTCACCATCGGCGCCGAACGGCACGGGCCGCAGGCCGTGCTCTGGGTCCGCGACTGCGGCGAAGGCCCCAGCCACGCCACCGCCGCGCGGCTGGGCGAGCGCTTCAACCGTTCCTCCGGCAGCCGCGAAGAGGGCGCGGGCATCGGGCTTTCCATCGTGACGTCCGTGGCCGAGGCCTTCGACGGGACCGTCGAGATGACACGGGAAGCCCCAGGCTTCCGCACCGCGCTTGTGCTTCCCGCCGAACCGGAGACCCCATGATCCGCCTGCTGTTCCTCCTGCTGCTCGCCCTCGCGCCGCGCCCCTCACCGGCGCAGGAGGCCGCCGCCCGCTTCGGGACGGGCGACACCCGGTTGCTCGTGCGCTCGACCACCGACATCGCCATCCTCCGCCCGGTCATGGAACGCTTTGCCGCATCCAATCCCGACCTCGCCCTGCACTACGAGCAATGGGGCTCCAACGCGCTCTTCGCGCAGAGCCGCGCCGCCTGCCGCGGCGAGGCCGCGCCCGCCGACGCAGTGCTGTCCTCGGCAGTGCAGCAGATGGTCTGGCTGGTGAATGCCGCCTGCGCCGCGCCCTATCGCTCGCCCGCGACCGCCGCCCTTCCCGAGGCACGCCGCTGGCGCGATGAACTCTGGGGCATCACGACCGAACCGGCCGTGATCGTCTACAACAAGGCCGCCATCGCCGGGGACGAGGTGCCGCGCGACCGTTTCGCCCTGCTCGACATGATGCGCAGCCGGCCGGACCTGCTGCGCGGGCGCATCGCCACCTACGACATCGCCGATTCCGGGCTGGGCTTTCTATTCGCCCATGCCGACAGCCTCGAAGCCACCACCTTCGGCTCGCTGCTCGAAGGCTTCGCCCGCATCGACGCCGTGGCCACCTGCTGCTCGGCCGAGATCATCCGCGGCGTGGCCGAAGGCCGCTACCTGATGGCCTACAACGTGCTCGGCTCCTACGTGCTGGCCGCCGCGGACACCGCCGAGGTCGGCATGGTGCTGCCCGAGGATTACACGCTGGTGCTTTCGCGTGGCTACATGATCCCGAAGGAGGCCGCTGCACCCGCGGCCGCGACACGCCTGCTCGAATTCCTTCTCTCGCCCGAGGCACAGGAGATGATGGCACGCGCCGGGCTGGTCACGACGCTCGACGCCGCCGAAAGCGGCCTGACCCCCAGCGCCCGCCGCTTCATCGCACTCTCGCCTGCCCTGCTCGTGGCCCGCGACGCCAGCCGCCGCGCGGCGCTGTTCCAACTCTGGGACGACTCCTTCCGGCCCGAAACCGCCGCACCCTGACAGGACCCGTCAACTGAAACGCGCGGGGCTGTAGGGCGTAAGATCGAGGTTCTCACGCTTGCCCATGATCTCGGCCGCGACCAGGCGCCCGGTGCGCGGCCCCGCGGTCAGCCCCACGTGGTGATGCCCCAGTGCCGCGTGCACGCCGCTCTGTCCAACCTCGCCGATCACCGGCAGGCTGTCAGGCAACGCCGGGCGGTGGCCCATCCATTCCTCGACCTCCGGCGCGGCAAGCCCCGGGAAGGCCCGTGCCGACAGCCGGCGCAGCATCGCGAGGGGTGCCCGCGACGGCCCCCTGTCGAGCCCGCCGAACTCCAGCACGCCCGCGCAGCGCACGCCGGTCTCCATCGGCGTGGCGACGAAGGCGCCCGCGGCGACCATGACCGGCCGCGAGGGCCCGCCACTGCCACCCTTGAAATGCAGGTGATAGCCGCGCTCGGTCTCGAGCGGCAGGGTCAGTCCCAGTCCCTGAAGCAGCGGCGCCGAATGCGCGCCACAGGCGATCACGGCCCGGTCACAGGGCACCGGCCCGGCGTCGGTCTCGAGGTGCGTGAACTTCGCATGCTCCACCGTGATCGCCTTTACGCCCGCACGCATCACCCGACCGCCCATGGCTTCGAAGTCTCGGGCGAGTGCCGCGACATAGGCCCCGGGGTCGGTGATATGCCCGTGGTGCTTCTGGATAGCGAGACAGCCCACGCTGTCGCCGAGGCTCGGCTCGGCCTCCTGCACCGCGCCGCCGGTCAGAACCTCCTCGGCGCCGAAGCCGTACTCGGCCTTCAGGCCCCAAGCATAGCCGTCGGCGTCAAACGCCGCGCGGTCGGCATAGGCGTGCAGGTACTCGCCCGGGACGACGTGGCGCCGCGCCGTCAGCCCTTCGGTCAGCGCGAGATGCTGCTCCGCGCTGTCCGAGGTCAGCGGCGCCAGCGCGGCGGCCGCCTCGCGCACATCCGCGTCGGTTGCATGTGACATGTAACGCGTGAGGAAGGGCGCGAGCTTCGGGAGATGGCCCCAGCGCAGGAACAGCGGCGAGTCCCGCCGCAGCAGCATGGGAAGCGCCTTCTTCCAGAGCCCCGGCGTCGTAACCGGCACGACCGCGCCCGCGGCGAGCACCCCGGCGTTGCCGAACGACGCCCCCTGCCCTGGCGGATCGCGGTCGATGAGCGTGACGTCGGCGCCGAAACGGCGCAGCCATATTGCGGTGGCGGTGCCGACGATGCCGGCGCCGACCACCACCACGTGCCGGGGGGAGGAGGGGGTCATAGGCGCATGTGGGGTCATGCGAACCGCTGCGTCAAGCGAAGTTCCCCTGCCGCCACAGGTTGTGTCAGGCGGCCTGCTTACCCTCGGCCGAACCGCCCCTTCGTCGCGGTGGGACATGCCGGCAGAGTGATGCCCCCGTCCGACACGAGAGATCCACGTTTGCGGACATTCGTGCCCGCCCCGCCGATGCGGAAGGGCCCGGGCATGTCATCGGCGGATGGCGCAACCTCGACGCCGCCCCCGGAACCGCAGTTCAGTGCAGGGTGTCGTTGCCCTCTTCGAGAGCGCGCAGGATCTGCTCGGCCTCTTCGGCGTCGGGCGGATCCTCGGCAGGGATCGCGTAGCGCCCGCCCATCCAGCGGGCGAGGTCCACGTCCGCGCAGCGCGCCGAGCAGAAGGGCTTGTAGCGCTCCACGCTGTCCTTGTTGCAGATTGGGCAGCTCATGGCTTCCTCCCTGTCAGGGCCTGGTCAGAGGCTTTCCGAAAGCGGCAGACGGTCGCGCTGGCGCTGGATCTCGATCAGCCCCATCTGCGTCCAGCCCACCAGCGTGGTCTCCGCCGTCTCGCGCTTGAAGGCGGCGCGCAGCATGCCGTCGATCTGCTTGCGCTCCTTCTTGGGGCACGGCGCGGGATCGACCACCACCTGGCCGCCAAGGCCCCGCAGGCGCAGCTGGCGCGGCAGATCGCGCAGCGCGGCGAGATTGGCCTTGAGCCCGGCGGCGGGCGAGGTGTCGCCGCGCGTGTTGATGTCGACGGCCACCAGCGCGCTGGTGGGTTCGATGCGCATCTCGGCGCTGCCCACGGGCACCGAGGCACGGCTCAGGGCCTCGATCTCGTCGGTCACGCCATGGCGATCAAAGCTGCCTTCCTCCGCGTCGACCGAGGCCGGATCGGTCCAGTCGCGCCAGGCCAGCAGGTGCGGCCCGTCGCCCTCGAGCAGCAGCTCGGGGCCGGAGCCCGCATCTTCGAGCACCTTGGCGGCAAGCGCGGCCATGGCGGCGATGTCCTCGGCCACCTCATCGGCATCCGCGCCGGCGGCGGCAGAGCGCAGGATCAGGCCCGCGCCCTCGGGCAGCGGCGTTTCCGCCACGGCCTCGTGGGCGATTTCCAGAAGGGCGTCGCGCTCGTCGTCCTCGCGGATCTGGCGCGAGATGTTCAGCCCCGGCGCACCGGGCGTGACGATGGCGTAGCGCGACTTGAACAGCAGGCGCGGCGTCACCGGGATCGCCTTGCCCGGCTCGGCGTAGCCCGTCACCTGCACCAGCATCTCGTCCCCCGGGGCCACGCCCTTGATCTGGCGCAGGAAGGCATTGCCGTCGGGTGTCCTGAGGAAGATGCCGCCCTGCCCCTTCACCGGGCGATCGGCCACGGCGCGGTAGATATGGCCGGGGCGCGGCCGGTCGCTGTCGATGAGCAGGTCCTCGAGCTTGCCGTCGCGGATCAGCGCGGCGGCCTCGCGGCCTTTCACGTGGTCGAGCGCGATGGTCACACCCTTCATGTCGTCACCTCGTAGAGCGGGTAGCCCGCGGCCACCAGCAGGTTGGCGGTTTCCGACAGCGGCAGGCCCACCACGGCGGTGAAGCTGCCCGAGATCCACGGAACAAAGGCCCCGGCGGGCCCCTGGATGCCGTAGCCGCCGGCCTTGCCCTGCCAGTCGCCGCTGGCGATGTAGGCCTCGACCTCGGCGACCGAGAGATGCTTGAGCTTGACCTGCGTGACCACGTCACGCTCCCAGACCTTGTCGCCGCGGCGCACGGCCATGGCCGTCACGACGCGGTGGCGGCGGCCCGACAGCGCCTTCAGGAAGCCGCGCGCCTCGTCGGCGTCGGCGGGTTTGCCCATGATGCGGCGGCCCATGGCGACAGTGGTGTCGGCGCTGAGCACGATCTCGTCGTCCGAGGCCTGAACGGCCAGCGCCTTCTCGCGTGCGAGCCGCAGGCAGTAGGGCCGTGGCAGTTCCCCCTTGCGGGGATCCTCGTCGATGTCGGGGGGGCGGATGTCGTCGGCCACGACCCCGAGCTGCGCGAGCAATTCGCGCCGGCGCGGGCTTCCGGAGCCGAGGATGAGTCGGGGGCGCTGGTTCATCTGAAAGCGGCAGGCACGGCGCCCGCCGTCTTACTTGAAGCGATAATTGATACGGCCCTTGGTGAGGTCGTAGGGGGTCATTTCAACCTGAACCCGGTCGCCGGCGAGAACCCGGATACGGTTCTTGCGCATCTTGCCTGCCGTGTGTGCGATGATCTCATGGCCGTTATCCAGCTCGACCCGAAACGTCGCATTCGGCAGGAGTTCCTTGACGACACCGGGGAATTCGAGCGTGTCTTCCTTGGCCATGGTCACTCCGTCCTTTGCCGCTTCGCTCATATGCGAAACATGCGGTCATATGGGCCCAATCCCGCTGCTTTTCAAGCGGGAATCAGCGCAGCGGCGTCACCGGCACCGCACCGTCGCGGCCATGCTGCTCGTTCCAGTGCGTACGGTTCAGAACCACCCCGTCGGCGCGCACCCGCGCGATGGCATCCGTGTCGATCTCGGCATAGGTCCAGCCCTCGCGGTTGAGCTGCCCCTCGGCCAGCACGCCGGTGGCCGGAAAGCCCGTGTCCGGCGGGCCGAAGATGCCGCCGCAGCCGCAGTTGGTGTCCACCGCCGGTGACCACGCGCAGTCGCCGATGGTCGAGGACATGACCGTCACGCACTGATTTTCCAGTGCCCGGGCCATGGACCCGATGCGCACGCGCCAGTAGCCCGACAGCGCCTCGGTGCAGGAGGGGACCAGCAGTATGTCGGCCTCGGCCAGCGCCCGGCCCAAGAGGGGAAATTCGCTGTCATAGCAGATCAGCACGCCGATCCGGCCCAGCTCCGTATCGAACAGCCGCAGCGGACCGCCGCCCTCGACGCCCCAGTCGTCGCGCTCGAATCGCGTCATGAGCTGCTTGTCCTGCACGCCCATGGCGCCCGATGGCGCGAAAAGCCGTGCGCGGTTCACAGGGCGGTCGCCCAGCTCGGGATCGAAGGCCGGGGCAGAGGCCGCGAGGATGTGCACCCCGTGGCGCGCGGCCAACTCGGCGTGCAGCGCGTCGGCCTCGGGCAGACGCTCGGACACCGCGTGAAGCGACGCTTCCAGGTCCCCCGCCACCTTCTCGCCCGCCAGCGTGGCAAGCTCCATGGCCCCGTACTCGGGGAAAACCAGCAGATCGGCCCCCTGCCCGGCAGCGTCGGCAACCCAGTGGCCGATCTTGTCGGCATAGGCATCCCAGCTGTCGAGAAACTCCATCGGGTATGCGGCGGCGGCGAGTTTCATAGCGATTCCTTTCGCGGCTCTGCGCTGGCGCCGCTCTACCTTGTCAGAGCGCCTTGATCCAGAACTGCAGTGGCTTTGCCGTTTCCTCGGCCGCATCCACGTCCTTCCAGCGGAAATGGGCGACGACGCCGTCCAGCGGCGCGTAGCCGCGCTTGCGCCAGAAGGGGTCGAGCGGGGCGTGATCGTCGGGCCGCAGCGGGTGGTCGGCGGACCGCACCACGCCGCAGAAGGCGCTGTAGTGCCGCCCCATCGCCCGCGCGTGATCCTCGCGCAGGTCGAAGAACCGGGGCCCTACGCCGCGCCCGCGGTACTCGGGCAGCAGCACGGATTCGGCGCAGTAAAAGATGTCGCCCAGCGCGTATCCCGTGCCGTCGAAGGCCCCCGCGAAATCTTCGGCGTGGTCCTCCATGGGGGTGCCCGTGGCCGCCCCCACCAGCCGCGCACCGTCGAAGGCGCCCACGAGCACCGCGCCCGCGCTGTCGCGGTAAGTCTGCAGATACTCCCGCTCGTAGGCGAGATCCCCGTCGTAGAGGTAGGGAAAGGCCCGGAACACCTCGATCCGCAACCGCGCCACGTCGTCGAGCGCCGCGTCCAGCGCCGCCCCCGTCAGCACCTCGACCCGCATCAAGACACCTGCCGGATCCAGTCGGCGAGATTGTAGTAGGTGACCACGCGGCTGATGAGCCCGTCGCGCACCGAGAAGAACGACCCCGCCGGCAGCCGGTAGGTCTGGCCCGTCGCCTCGGGCAGCCCGCTGTCGGTCGCCTTGTAGGTACCGTTCACCGTGTATTCCGCCGCCGCCCGCGTGCCGTCCTCGCTCGCGAAGACGACCATGTCGGTCAGTTGCTCGGCGTAGCAGTAGCTCATGTGGGTGCAGAACTCGCCAAAGGCCTGACGGCCCACGCGCACCTGCCCCTCGTTCACGTGGTGGGCCACGTCCTCGGCGAGGCAGTCCAGCATCGCCGCCGTGTCATCCGCGTTGAAGGCCCTGAAATAGGCCTCGATCACCGCACGCGTCTCGTTCAAGTTCGTACTCCTTCACACCAGGGGACGCGTCCGCGCGTGCCCCCATTTGTCGACCACGCGCCCGCGGATCTGGTCCCGCGTCTGGCGATAGGCGTTGAGCTTGCATTCCCGCGTCTCGCCCAGCCCCGTGGGGTCGAGGATCGGCCAGTATTCCACGCTGAGGTGGTAATAGCGCGTCATCTCAAGCGCCACCCGCCGCGAGGCATCGGACATCGCCACGACCAGGTCGAAACCCGACAGCGCCTCGCCCATGCTTTCGAGTTCCTCGAAGCTGCGCGCCCGGTGTCGCGCCAGTTCCACTCCGATCTCGGAACAGACCGCGATGGCGAAACCGTCGATTTCCAGGTCGTTCACCACGCCCACGGACTGCACGTAGATCTCGGTCCCGAAGACCTTCTTCATGATGCCTTCGGCCATCGGGGACCGGACGGTGTTGTGGTCGCAGCAGAAGAGGATCGACTGGGGAAGCCCGCCCACGCCTCAGACCCCGAAGTGCAGAACGCAGACAAGGGTGAAAAGCCGCCGCGCGGTATCGTCGTCGACCTCGACCTTGCCCTCCAGGCGCTCCTGCAGGATGCGCGCGCCCTCGTTGTGGATGCCGCGCCGGGCCATGTCGATGGTCTCGATCTGGCTGGGCGGCAGGGTCTTCACGGCGTCGAAGTAGCTCTTGCAGATCTGGAAGTAGTCCTTGACCACCTGCCGGAAGGGCGACAGCGACAGGTGGAACTCGGCCGCCTGTTCCTGCGCCTCGGTCGCCACGTCGAAGACCAGCCGCTTGTCCCGGATCGACAGGCCCACGTTGTAGGGCCCGGGCGGCACCTCGCGGTCCGCCCGCGCCGGAAGGACAAAGCTGTTCTGCTCCATCAGGTCGAACATCGCCACCCGCCGCTCCTGCTCGATCTCGGGCGTCGGCGGCGGCAGGTTGGCGTCGTCCAGGTCGATATGCGCGATGCGGCTCATGGGCGGACTTTCGCAGGTGCGGCATCAGGGATAGCAGCCGCCCGCACGACTTGACAATATGTCCTGCGGGACATGCCCGCCCTCAGGTCGAGATCCCGACCGCGCGGCCCGACCAGGCCCGCTCGCACAACTGCCGCGCCAGGAACTCCGCCACGTCCGCCCGCGCGATCCTGAGCTTCAGGTTCCGCTCGACGGGCGCGAAACCCACGCGGAAGGCGCCCGTCGCGGGACCGTCGACAAAGGCCGAAGGGCGCACGATGGTCCAATCGAGCCCGCTCGCCCGGACAAGCTGTTCCTGCAACTCGTGGTCGCGGTGCACCGGCCGCAGCAGCGCGCCGAACATCACCCGCTTCCACCAGAAATCGAGATTGCCCCAGCTTTCATGCGCGCCGAGCGTGCTCTGCACCACCAGCCGGGGCACGCCATGCACCTGCATCGCGCGGATCACGTTCAGCGTGCCTTCCGAACGGATGCGCGAGCGCAGCGCGGACCCGGCTCCGAGCGTCACGATCGCCGCATCGTGCCCCGGCATGGCCGCGCTGACGCTTTCGAAATCCAGCGCATCGCTCGCGATGCGGCGCAGCCTTGCATGCTGCACCCCGAGCCTTTCGGGACGCCGGGCAAAGGCGGTCACGGCGTGGCCCTCGTCGAGCAAGCTCTGCACTGCAAGGGATCCGACGGAACCGGTGGCGCCGAAGACGATGACGGAACGCGGCTGGGCGGGATGGGAGGGGACGGTCATGGCAATTTCCTTTTCGGGATGAACTTGACATAGTGTCAAGTTGACAGGGGAGCTTCTGCGTCGTACTTGACGCCATGTCAAGTGAGTCTTCCCACACCCGCACGAAAATCCTCGCCGCCGCTCGCCAGCTTCTCGAAGGGGGCGGACAGGTTCGCATGTCCGATATCGCCAAGGCCGCAGGCATCAGCCGTCAGGCCGTCTACCTGCATTTTTCCACCCGCGCCGACCTGCTGGTGGCGCTGACCCGCTGGATGGACGAGGTGAACGAGATCGACCGGCTCCTCGCCCCCAGTCGCACAGCCCCCGACGGACCCGCCCGGCTCGATGCCTGGGTCGCGGCCTGGGGCAGCTACATCCCCAAGGTGCACGCCGTCGCACGAGCCCTCATGGCCATGTACGACACCGACGCCGAGGCCCGCGCCGCCTGGGACGACCGCATGGCCGCCATGCGCGATGGCTGCGCGGCGGCGGTGCGGGCGCTGTCGGCGGACGGCTGCCTGCGGGTCGATCTGTCCGAGCAGCAGGCCATCGACCTGCTCTGGACACTGCTGTCGGTGCGCAACTGGGACCACCTCTGCCGCGACTGCGGCTGGAGCGAAGAGGTCTATGTGGTGCGGATGCAGGATCTCACCCGGCGTGCGCTCTGCGACTGACGGCGCGGGTGGCTGAGTGCGGAAGCGAGGGGCCAGCCCCTCGCGCTCCCCGGAGTATTTCTGCCAAGAAGAAGGGGCGGCGTCAGGTCCCGGTCACCTCGTAGGCGCGTCGGATGCCCGCGGTGGCCCGGCCCCAATCCGAGGCTTTCACGCGTCTCTGGTGCGCCTCGAAGGCGGCGCGGTCGATGAAGCATTCGGCGACGCGCCAGACCATCGGGTCCTCGGTCTGCGTGACATCGAAGGACAGGCAGCCGGGCTCCGCGCGGGTCAGGCGGATGTGGTCGGGCAGGTAAGTCTCGACCGTCGCCAGCTCGTCAGGGCTGCTGCAGATCAGATGGCCGTTGAGGTGGACCTGGGCGGCCTCATTGTCGCTCATGTGTTGCCCTCCCGGGCTGCCCCTTTCGCGGGACATTCCTAAGAAACGGTAAATTCGTCTCTGTAAGCCATTGATTCATATAGAACGGAAAGATGTCCCGGCCCGGGACGCCCTTTCAGCGGTTCAGCTTGTCGAGCCGCGCCAGCACGCTCAGCCCATGCGCCTCGAGGCTCTCCGAGGTGGCCAGCGTCGCCGCCGCCGGCCCGATGGCGCGCAGGCTTTCGGGGGTCATCTTCGCCAGCGTGGTCCGCTTGAGGAAGTCCATCACCGAAAGCCCCGAGCTGAACCGCGCCGAGCGCGCCGTGGGCAGCACGTGGTTCGGTCCGCCCACGTAATCCCCGATCGCCTCGGGCGTCCACTGGCCGAGGAAGATGGCGCCCGCGTGGGTGATCTTCTCCGACAGCGCCTCGGGGTCGGCGACGCAGAGTTCGAGGTGCTCGGGGGCGACGCGGTTCGACAGGGCCGCCGCCTCGTCGAGGTCGCGGGTCACGATGACGGCGCCGAAATCGCGCCAGCTCGCACCCGCGATCTGGCCGCGTTCGAGATCGGGCAGGCGTTTTTCAACCGCCTCGGCCACCGCCCGGCCGAAGGCCGCGTCGGGGGTGATCAGGATCGACTGGGCGCTCTCGTCGTGTTCGGCCTGGCTCAGCAGGTCGAGCGCCACCCAGTCGGGATCGTTGTCGCCCTCGGCGATCACCAGGATTTCCGAGGGGCCCGCGATCATGTCGATGCCCACCTTGCCGAAGACGCGCCGCTTGGCCGCCGCCACGAAAGCATTGCCCGGCCCGGTGATCTTGTCCACCGGCGCGATTGTCTCGGTCCCGTAGGCCAGCGCTGCGATGGCCTGCGCGCCGCCCACGCGGTAGATCTCGTCCACCCCTGCGATGCGCGCGGCGAGCAGCACAAGCGGGTTCATCACCCCGTCAGGCGTGGGCACGGTGATGGCGAGCCGCCCGACCCCCGCCACTTTGGCGGGAATGGCGTTCATCAGCACCGAGGAAGGATAGGAGGCCAGCCCCCCGGGCACGTAAAGCCCCGCGGCCGAGACCGGCGTCCAGCGCCAGCCCAGCATGGCGCCCTCGGGATCGGTCCATTTGGCATCCTCGGGCATCTGGCGGACGTGGTAGGCCCGGATGCGCTGCGCGGCCAGTTCAAGCGCCGCGCGGTCCTCGGCCGAGACCTTGGCGATCTCGGCATCGACCTCGGCGCGCGAGACGGCGAGCGTCTGTTGCGACAGAGCGAGCCTGTCGAATTTGGCCGTCAGCTCGATCAGGGCCGCGTCGCCGCGGGCGCGCACGTCCGCGATGATCCCGGCCACGGTCTCATCGACGTCGGGGCTGTCCTCGCGCTTGGCGGTGAGCAGCGCCTCGAACGCGGCGTCGAAGCCGGTCTCGGTGGTGTCGAGAAAGACGGGCATGGCAGACCTCCGGGAAATTTCGCGCCACATAGCGCGCCGGGCCTGTCGCCTCAAGCGCCGCTAGCGGCCCGTGGCTCCCATGGCGGCCTCGGCGCGGGCCCTGCACTTCGGACAGACCGTGTAGTGATCGACCTCGGGCAGCTGCCGTTCCCCCAGCGGCACCATCTGCCAACGCTCACCAAGCTTGTAGTCGCAGCACACGGCACAACGCTCCAGCGGCTTGGTGTGCCAGACCGGGTGGCCCGGGGTCACCGGGCCACAGGGGGTCACGCCACGCGGCACATGGGTGATGCGCAATCCACCTCGGCTGAGCGGAACGATCCTCATCTCGTAGCGGCGGATCATCCCCGGCGCGTCGCAGCGCTGCGCCACCGAAAGCGGAACGCCCTGCTGCCGGGTCGCGCGGAAAAGCCGCTCCATCAGGTCGGCGATCTCGCCCCCGCTGAAATAGCGCCAGACGCTGCGGCCCAGCACCGAGCGTTCCGACAAGCCGATCCCGTCGTTGCCCTGCGCGAAACCGGCCCAGTCGCCGACCAGCGCGCGCAGCCGGTCCTTCTGGTCGATCTCGTAGCCCACGGGCAGAATGCGGGTCGCGGCTTCCTGTTCACTTACACGTCTTATGGAGCGTTACCCCAAGCTCAGTCTTCCGGGTGGACCGGCACCTTCCCCGATGGCGCAAGGTAAGGCCGCGTCACGTCGCGCAGCACCACGTCGAGCGCCTCGACCTCGGCCTTGATGGCCCCGTCCCCGGCAAGGGTGAAAACCACGGCGCCTGTCCCGTCCTCGCCCGGCTCGAAGCCGACGGAGAGGATGGACAGCACGAGATCCGGATCGGAGCGGTCGATGCCCTGGCTGGCCACCCGAAGAACGTTGTCGACAACCATCAAGGCGCGAACGCGTTCGGGGGCCTGCGGTTCCGCGACCGAGGCCTCGCGCCGCAGACGGTTGACGAGCAGCGCCAGCCGGCGCTGCCCCGCCTGCCAGCGGATCTCGGACACCTGCAGGACCGCGTCCTGCACCAACGCCGAGATCACCTGCAGATCGTCGGGGTCGAGCGCCCCCAGATAGAGCGGCTTCTCGCCGCCGTCCTCGAAACGGGCGTCCTCGGTCATTGGGCCGCGACCCGCTGAATCTTGGCGCCGACACCCGACAGCTTGCGCACCACGTGCTCGTAGCCGCGGTCGAGGTGGTAGACGCGGCTCACCACGGTCTCGCCCTCGGCGGCGAGCCCGGCCAGGATCAGAGAGACCGAGGCCCGCAGGTCGGTCGCCATGACCGGCGCGCCGCGCAGCTTGTCGACGCCGCTCACGCGGGCGGTGCCGCCGTGCACGTCGATGCTCGCCCCCATCCGCATGAGTTCGGGCGCGTGCATGAAGCGGTTTTCGAAGATCTTCTCTTCGAGCACGCTGGTGCCCTCGGCGGTGCAGAGCAGCGCCATCATCTGCGCCTGCAGGTCGGTGGGGAAGCCCGGGAAGGGCTCGGTCGTGACGTCGACGGCCTTGACCCGGCCATTGCCGCGCCGCACGCGCAGGCCCTTTTCGGTCTCCTCGACCGAAATACCGGCCGCGTCGAGTTTCTCGCAGAAGGCCTGCAACAGGTCGATGCGCCCGCCGAGGCAGGTGACGTCGCCGCCGCAGATCGCGGGGGCCAGCATGTAGGTGCCAAGCTCGATCCGATCGGTCACCACGCGATGGGTGGCCCCGCCAAGGCGCTCGACGCCCTCGATGGTGATGGTGTGGGTGCCCTCGCCCTCGATCTGGGCGCCCATCTTGCGGAGGCACTCGGCCAGGTCGACGATCTCGGGTTCGCGGGCGGCGTTCTTGAGGACCGTGGTGCCCTTGGCCAGTGTCGCGGCCAGCAGCGCGTTTTCGGTCGCCCCGACCGAGACCAGCGGGAATTCGAAGGTGGCCCCCTTCAGCCCGCCGTCGGGCGCGGTGGCGTGCACATAGCCGTCGCGCAGGTCCATTTCGGCGCCCATCGCCTCGAGCGCCTGAAGGTGCAGGTCCACGGGCCGCGCACCGATGGCGCAACCGCCGGGCAGCGACACCTCGGCATAGCCCTCGCGTGCGAGCATGGGACCGAGCACGAGGATCGAGGCTCGCATCTTGCGCACGATGTCGTAGTCGGCCCGGCGGCTCGTGACATTGTGCGACGACAGCGCCAGCACGTGCCCGTCGGCCAGCGACGACACCTCGGAGCCGAGCGAGCTCAGAAGCTCGGTCATGGTCCGGATGTCGGAAAGCCGCGGCGCGTTGGTCAGCGTCAGCGGTTCATCCGACAGCAGCGTGGCCGGCATCAGGGTGAGGCAGGCATTCTTCGCGCCCGCGATGGGGATGTCGCCGCTGAGCGCGCCGTTCCCCGTGACGATGATCTGGTCCATGCCTGTCAGTCCTTGTTTCTGCTCGGTGTGCCGTCGGTTTCTTCCGACGTTTCGGGGGCGGGGGGCTCCGCGCGGGCACGCGCCTGCTGCTTGCGGCGCGCGAGATTCGACTTAAGCGCGGCCTTGAGCCGGTCTTCGCGGCTTGCCTCGGAGCGGTCGTTGCGGGGTGGTTTGCGATCCATGGGCCCCTGTCTACCGCAGGCGAAAAAAAGCGTCCAGATTGCGCTTGCGTGCCGCGAAATTTGCGTCTAAGCACCGCCCACATTCGGAAACGGGCTGCTGTAGCTCAGAGGTAGAGCACTCCCTTGGTAAGGGAGAGGTCGAGAGTTCAATTCTCTCCAGCAGCACCATTCCCCTTCCCGAGATCCCCTGCGACACTTGCATAACCTGCCACCGCGACGTCTGGTCGGACCGCCTCAAGGCATTGCCATCGAAGCGAAATCCGGCGTGCGCTCAGGTTGCCTCCGCATCCCACCCTCCGTTTCCGGCCCAGGCCGGTGCAGATCCGTCGCCCCTCCCCGCGCTTGCCAAGGCCTTCCCCGCCTTCTAAGCGGGCCTCTGTTCCGGACCGGATGGCCCATTTGCTGCTCTATCGCCTGCTCATCACGCTCTTCGCACTTCACGCGCTCAGCCGCGCGCTGCGTCGCGATGGCCGCGACGTGCTGCGCGCGCGGCTCGGTGGCGGATCAGCGCCGCCGGACGACCGTCCGCACATCTGGCTGCACGGTGCCTCGAACGGCGAACTCGCCTCGGCCCGCCCGGTAATCGAGGCACTGCGGGCCCGCCGTCCGGACCTGTCGCTTCTGGTGACCTGCAACAGCACAACCGGGGTCGAGATGGTGGGCCGCTGGAACCTCGAGGGCGTCACCGCCCGCCCCGCGCCGGTCGACCTCGGCTGGGTCACCCGCCGCGTCATCCGGCGCTGGAACGTCGTCGCCCATGTCGCGCTCGAATCGGAGCTCTGGCCGCACAGACTGCTGAACTGCCCCGGCCCCGTGATCCTGCTCGGCGCTCGCATGCGGCCGGGCACGGCGCGGCTCTGGCATCGCTTCGGTCGGCTGGGGCGTCGCCTGCTCGACCATGTGACGCTCGCCTCGGCGCAGGATCCCGACAGCCGTGACCGGCTGCGCGCGCTGGGGCTGCCCGAACGGGCCGAGGCGCCCGTGATGGACCTGAAGTCGCTCTACACGCCGCCCGACATGGCGCCCGATTCCGCCTTGGCCGAGGCCTTCTCGCGCGATCAGACATGGCTCGCGGCCTCCACCCACCCCGGCGAGGAAGAGATCGTGATCGCGGCGCATCGCAAGCTGCGCGGCTCCGAACCGCAGGCACGCCTCATCCTCGCCCCCCGCCACCCGCGACGCGGCGCCGAGGTGGCCGAACTCGTAAATGCGACCGGTCTCACCCTTGCCCGTCGCAGTCTGGGCGAGGCGCCAGGTGACGCGCAGGTCTACCTTGCCGACACCATGGGCGAGATGCCTCTCTGGTACGCGCTTGCGGGCCGCGTCTTCATCGGTGGCACGCTCAACGACCGCGGCGGGCACACGCCCTACGAGCCCGCGGCCTTCGGCGCCGCCATCCTGCACGGTCCCGACGTGGCCAATTTCCGGGCGCCCTTCACAAGGCTGTCGAAGGCAGGTGCGGCAAGTGAAATCCACGATGCCGACAGCCTCACCACCGCCCTGCACGCGCTCGAAAGTGGCGAGGGCCAGCGTCGCGCCGGCAAGGCCGCCGCCGAGGCTCTGCGCCAGGAAAGCGATCTCGACGATCTGATGGCACGCTTCATCCCCCTGCTGCCACCCGTTCATGAAACTTGAAGCCGGACGTGCGATCCCTATCTTGCGGCGGACGTAGAAAGTTCGGGCAGATGATCCACTACACCCTCAAATGCACCAAGGGGCACGAGTTCGACAGCTGGTTCCAGTCGGCGGGCGCCTTTGACAAGCTTCAGCAGGCGGGGATGGTCGCCTGCACCACCTGTGGCGCCACCGATGTCGAAAAATCGCTCATGGCACCGAATGTCGCGACCAAGGACAAGGCCGACCGCGGCACCCGCCTGTCCGAGCCACGCTCCGAGGCCGAACAGGCGCTGGCAAAGCTGCGCGCCCATGTCGAGGCGAACTCGGAATACGTGGGCACCTCCTTCGCGCGCGAAGCGCGGGCCATGCACGCGGGCGAGGTCGACCAGCGCCCCATCTGGGGCGAGACGCGCGGCGAAGAGGCCCGCAAGCTCGTCGAGGATGGCGTGCCCATCGCCCCCCTGCCCTTCCGTCCCACGCGAAACAGCAACTGAGGTCATCATGCGGGTCCTGATCACCGGCGCCAGCCGCGGCATCGGCGCGGCACTTCTGCAGGGCTTTACCGCCCGGGGCGACGACGCGCAGGGCACCGCCCGCAGCGCAGGCGACGGCCTCCTGCCGCTCGACGTGACCGACCCGGGATCGCAGCGCGCGCTGGCCGACCGGCTGGAGGGCCAGCCGCTCGACGCGCTGATCTGCAACGCCGGCATCTATCCCGACAAGGGACAGTCGCTCGAACGTGGTTATCCGCCCGAGATGTGGGCCGAGACCTTTGCCACCAACGTCACCGGCGTCTTCCTCGCCGTTCAGGCGCTGCTGCCGAACCTGCGGCAGGGCACCGATCCCCGCATCGCGATCATCAGCTCGCAGATGGCCTCGGACGAACGGGCCCCGGGCGGCAGCTACATCTACCGCGCCTCCAAGGCGGCCGCGCTGAACCTCGGGCGCAACCTCGCCGTCGATTTGAAGTCAGAGGGCATTGCCGTCGGGATCTACCACCCCGGCTGGGTGCGCACCGACATGGGCGGCGAGAGCGCCGCGATCTCGGTCGAAGAATCGGCCCAAGGCCTCATGGCGCGCCTCGACGCCCTCGGCCTTGCCAACACCGGCTGTTTCGAGACCTGGGATGGCCAGCCCCATCCCTTCTGAGCCGCTCGCGTCCCCGGGCGACATCGTCGCGGCCTTCATCAGGGCCTGGCACGCCCGCAGCGGCACCGGTATCGCGGCCCTCTTCACCGAGGATGCGGATTTCGTGAACGTCACCGGGCTCTGGTGGCGCGGGCGCGACGCGATTGCGGCACCCCATGACTATGCGCTGAAGAGCTTCTTCGCCGAAACGACCCTCCGCGCCGGCCGGACCGAGACCCGCCTATTGTGCGATGACAGCGCCGTCGTGCGCTGCCGGCTGCACATGACCGGCCAGCTTGCCCCCGACGGCAGCACCGCGGGCCCGCGCCAGACCATCCTCACCTTCGTCATGCGGCGCTTTTCCGATGGCTGGCTTGCCGTCAGCGCGCAAAACACCGATGTGGCGCCCGGCAAGGAAACCCACGTGAACACCGGCGATCTGGAAGCGACCCGTTACAGCCATTAGGCACAAGGCGGCAAATATGGTCCGCCCGTTGCCACATCGCCCTGCACTCTCTTGCCCTTTCGCAGGGGCAAGCCTAAGACGCCCGGCAATCGAAGACCCCGGGGAGCACACATGCCCGTTCTCGTCATGAAATTCGGCGGCACCTCCGTCGCCACCCTCGACCGCATCCGGCGCGCCGCCAAGCGCGTCGGAGTGGAAGTATCCAAGGGCTATGACGTCATCGTCATCGTCAGCGCCATGTCGGGCGAGACCAACAAGCTCGTCGGCATGGTAGAGGAAACCTCGCCCTTCTTCGACGCACGGGAATACGACGCCGTCGTCAGCTCGGGCGAGAACGTGACCGCCGGGCTCATGGCCCTCACCCTTCAGGAAATGGACGTGCCCGCACGCAGCTGGCAGGGCTGGCAGGTGCCGCTCAAGACCAATTCGGCGCATTCCTCGGCCCGGATCGAGGAAATCCCCACCGACAACATCAGCCGCAAGTTCGGCGAAGGAATGAAGGTGGCCGTGGTCGCGGGCTTCCAGGGCATCAGCCCCGAGGGCCGCATCACCACGCTGGGCCGGGGCGGGAGCGACACCACGGCTGTGGCCTTCGCTGCGGCCTTCGGCGCGGAGCGCTGCGACATCTACACCGACGTGGACGGGGTCTACACCACCGACCCGCGGATCTGCGAGAAGGCCCGCAAGCTGGACAAGATCGCCTTCGAGGAGATGCTGGAACTGGCCAGCCTCGGGGCGAAGGTCCTGCAGACCCGCTCGGTCGAGCTGGCGATGCGCTACAAGGTGCGCCTGCGGGTGCTGTCGAGTTTCGAGGAACAGTCGGACGCGGCCGGGACGCTGGTCTGCGACGAGGAGGACATCATGGAAAGCAAGGTTGTGGCGGGCGTTGCCCATTCGCGGGACGAGGCCAAGATGACCCTGGTGAGCGTCGCCGACCGGCCCGGTATCGCCGCGGCCATCTTCGGTCCGCTGGCCGAGGCCGGGGTGAACGTGGACATGATCGTCCAGAACATCTCGGAGGAGGGTCGCACCGACATGACCTTCTCGCTGCCGATCAACCAGATCACGCGGGCAGAGAAGGCGCTGAACGCCGCCAAGGACAGCGGTTCGGTCAACTTCCACGGTCTCGTCACCGACGACCGCGTCTCCAAGGTATCGGTCGTGGGCATCGGCATGCGGTCGGCGGCGGGTGTGGCCTCGAAGATGTTCAAGGTGCTCTCGGACGAGGGGATCAACATCAAGGTCATCACCACCTCGGAGATCAAGATCTCGGTCCTGATCGACCGGAAATACATGGAGCTTGCCGTGCAGGCGCTGCACGACGCTTTCGAGCTCGAAAAGGAAGGCTGACAGCGGTGTCCCGCGAAGGGACACCCTGACGGACGGATCCAGCCCGCCCCGGGCCACCGGGCCGGGCAGCCCCCTGCATTATCGAAAATACCCCAGATTTTTCTTCCGCGACGGATGGCGGTAGTCCGCCCTCTGCCCGGCCGCCGTTAAACCTTTGTTCTTCACCCCTGCGCTATGCACCTCCCACCCGAGACGAGGAGGCGACGCCTTGCGCAGCGATGACCTGAACAAGAAACTGCAGCAGTTCGACCTGAACGAGGCCACGCGCGCCCATGTCGCCGAGGCCGGCCGCATCCTGATGCCCAAGGTCGACAAGGTACTGGAACGCTTCTACGCCCGCGCACTGGCCGACCCGGAGGCCGCGGGCTTCTTCGACGGCGACGACATGGTTCGCGGCGCCCGCAACGCCCAGAAGAAACACTGGGAACGGCTCTTCTCCGGCACGTTCGATGCCGACTACGAAGCCTCGATCGAACGGATCGGCCGCACGCATGCCCGCATCGACCTGCCGCTGCACATCTACATGTCGGCCTACGCCGATGCTTCCGCCTGCATGATGGACATGCTCGTTGACGAGTGCTGCAAGGGCTTCCGCCCGGGCAAGCGCCAGCGCACCAAGAAGCTCATCGGTGCGCTCAGCCGCGCCTTCGCGCTCGACACCGAACGGGTCACCACCGTCACCTTCCAGGTCTGGAACGAGGAACAGACCCTCGCAGTTCACCACCTCGACCTCGCGATCGAGGCCATCGCCACAGGTAACCTGACCTATCGCATCCCCTCCTCCGAGGTGAGCGATTTCCCGGTCAGGTACGAGTTCCTTCGCGAGAAGCTTAATGGCGCCATCGACCGGTTGAGCTACGTGCTGCGCAACGTGAAGGAGGCCATGACCACGCTCATGGCGCTTGTCGAAGAGGTTCGCGGCTCGGCCGAGGACCTGTCGCAGCGCACCAACAGCCAGGCCGCCTCGCTCGAGGAAACCGCCGCCGCCATGGAAGAGATCACCAACAGCGTGGCCGAAACATCCAAGTACACGGTCAACGCCGATGGCGTTGCGCGCGAAGCCGCGCACGAAGCGGGAAACAGCGCCTCCATCGTCGAGGAAACCGCCCAGGCCATGGACGGGATCAAGACATCGTCCGAGCAGATCTCCCAGATCACGACCCTCATCGACGACATCGCCTTCCAGACCAACCTGCTCGCGCTCAACGCCGGGGTCGAAGCCGCCCGTGCCGGAGAGGCAGGCCGCGGCTTTGCCGTCGTCGCGGGCGAAGTCCGCTCGCTCGCCGCCCACTCCTCCGAGGCCGCGCGCGAGATCAAGGTGCTGATCAGCGAAAGCCGCGACCAGGTGGAACACGGCGTGACGCTGGTAGGCCGCGCGAAGACCAGCCTTACCGGCCTGATCCAAAGCTTCGAACAGGTTTCCAAGCTCTCGAGCGAGATCAACGAAGCCAGCCGCCAGCAGTCCCGCGGCCTCGACGAGGTGAACGTCAGCGTCACCCAGCTCGACACCATCACGCAGCAGAACGCGGCGATGGTCGACCAGACCAACGACCGCATGAACGCGCTTCATGCCGACGCGGACCGGGTGCAGAAGCTCATGGGCACGCTGCAGACCGACGAGCCCGAGAACGACACGCGCGCGAGCATCGTCGAGAAGTGGCGCAAGGACAACGGCGAGCAATACGGCCGCCGCCGCGCGGACCTGCCGATCGGCGAGGAAGCAGCCTCCTGAGCCCTCCCGTAAGCGCGGCCTTGGCCCGCGGTCCGGACCACGACCCCCGCGTGCTGCCGAAGCGGGCAAGGCCCCCGAATGCCGCAACGCAGCATGGACGCCATTGCGCTGCGGCAAGCAATCCGCTTTCCCTTCCCCGCTCAACTCGCCTATAGCTGGTGCCCGGAACGCACCCGGGAGGAGCCGACGGCCCAGATGGCGGATGGTCTTGAAAGCGAAAGCCGCAAACTGCTGCGGCGCCTGCGCGACACGATGGCCGAAGAGGCCGCCGGACAGGCCCGGCTCGACAAGATCACCTTCCTCACGGCCGATTCCATCGGCACCGAGGTCTGCTCGATCTACCTCTTCCGCGACGACGAAACGCTCGAACTCTGCGCGACCGAGGGCCTGAAGCCCGAGGCCGTTCACCAGACACGCATGCGACTGGGCGAAGGCCTTGTCGGTCGCGTCGCCCGGACTGGCAAGATCGTGAACACCGCCGATGCCCCCGCAGAGCGCGGCTTCCGCTACATGCCCGAGACGGGCGAGGAGATCTATTCCAGCTTTCTCGGCGTGCCGATCCAGCGTCTGGGCGAAAAGCTCGGCGTACTCGTCGTGCAGTCCAAGCACCAGCGCCGCTTCACCGACGACGAAGTCTACGCGCTCGAGGTCGTCGCCATGGTGCTGGCCGAGATGGCCGAACTCGGCGCCTTTGTCGGCGAGGGCGCGGCCCTCAGCGCGCGGCACACGCAGGCGGTCCTGTTCCGCGGCACCACCGGACAGGAGGGCGCGGCCATGGGCCATGTCTGGCTGCACGAACCCCGCGTCGTGGTCACCAACATGGTCGCCGACGACCCCGAAAGCGAACGCAAGCGGCTGGTCGAGGCCGTCGACCGGCTTCGGATCGGCGTCGACGAGATGCTGGCCGGTGCCGGGGCCGAGGGTGATCAGGCCCAGGTGCTCGAGGCCTACCGGATGTTCGCCAATTCGAAGGGCTGGCTGCGTCGCATGGAAGAGGACATCGCACGCGGCCTCTCGGCCGAGGCCGCCGTCGAGAAGGAACAGAGCCAGGCCCGCGCCCGACTCGCGCAGGCGACCGACGCCTACCTGCGCGACCGGTTGCACGATCTCGATGACCTGTCGAACCGCCTGCTGCGCATCCTGACCGGCCAGGGCCGCGAGACCGGCTCCGAGATGCCCGACGACCCGATCCTCATCGCCCGCAACATCGGCCCCGGGGAACTGCTCGAATACGGTCGCCAGCTCAGGGGCGTGGTGCTCGAAGAAGGCTCGGTCGGCAGTCACGCCGCCATCGTGGCGCGCGCACTGGCGATCCCGCTGGTCATCCACGCTGAACGGATCACCAACGAGGCGCTGAACGGGGATCGAATCCTGGTCGATGGCGACCAGGGCGTGGTGCACCTGCGCCCCGACGATTCCGTCAACAACGCCTTCCGCGACAAGATGGCCATGCAGGCCAAGGCCCAGGAACGCTATGCCTCGATCCGCGATACCGACTGCATCAGCGCCTGCGGTACCCGGATCGGGCTGCACATGAACGCCGGGCTCATGGCGGACCTCCCCTCGCTCCACGGATCGGGGGCCGAGGGCGTCGGTCTGTTCCGCACCGAGCTGCAGTTCCTGATCCGCAACAAGATGCCCCGCCGGACCGAGCTGGTGCAGCTCTATTCGCGCGTTCTCGACGCGGCCGAAGACCGCCGCGTGGTGTTCCGCACGCTCGACATCGGCTCCGACAAGGTGCTGCCCTACATGAAGCCCATAGACGAGCCGAACCCCGCGCTCGGCTGGCGCGCGATCCGCGTCGGGCTCGACAAGCCGGGCGTGCTGCGAATGCAGCTTCAGGCGCTCCTGCGCGCCGCCAACGGGCGGCCGCTCGCCGTCATGTTCCCCTTCATCGCGCAGTACGAGGAATTCTTGGCCGCCCGCGAAGAAGTCAGCAAGGCCGTCGCCCGCGAGGAACGGCTGGGCCACACCCTGCCCGAGAAACTCGAGATCGGCGCCATGCTCGAGACCCCGAGCCTCGGCTTCGCGAGCCAGAAGCTTTTCGACGAGGTCGATTTCCTCTCGGTGGGCGGCAACGATCTCAAGCAGTTCTTCTTTGCCGCAGATCGAGAAAACGAGCTGGTCCGGCGTCGCTACGACACGCTCAACGCCTCGTTCCTGTCCTTCCTCGAACGCATCGTGGAGCGCTGCGAAACGAGCGGCACGCCGCTGTCCTTCTGCGGCGAGGACGCCGGCCGGCCGATCGAGGCGTTGGTGCTGGCCGCGATGGGCTTCCGGATGCTCTCCATGCGCCCGGCCTCCATCGGCCCGGTCAAGAGCCTCATGATGCGCACCCGGCTCGACGACCTGCGGGGGGTCATCGATAGGGCCATCGCGGACGGAGAACAAACCGTACGGCCGGCGGTGATGGACTACCTGCGCGAACTGACCTGAGGACGCGGCACGAAGACAAAAAAGCCCGGCCGCAGGATTTCGCCGCGACCGGGACCGAGGTTCCGGATTTCCCGCGCGGTCACACCTTTTGGTGCCCGCGCCTGTGCCGCACGTTCTGCGCGACCGGCCTTTGACCGTTTCTTCCCGCCCCGAAGAAGCGGGCGATCCATTTTGAATCGCCCGCCGGGGCCGTGCCGGAATCGAGGGCCTCTCGCGGCGGGCTGTTCCGCCCGAACTCCGCTCGATTCCCTTGATAGAGGGGTAAGGTTAAGGTGAGGTTAGAAACCCTCCCCGGTCAGCGCTGTTTCTGCACCTGCAAACGGCTGCGCAGATCCGCGGTCAGATGCTCCTGCGGGATGCCGCTGCGCTCTGACAGGGCCCGAAGGCCAAAGCTCACATGCGCCATCTGCTGGTAGTAGCTGGTATAGGCATAGTTCGTCGCAGCCCCCGCAGCGGCCCCCAGGATCGGGATCGTCTGCGCCGCAAGCTTCTGCCCCAGAACGGTGGCAAGCCGCGGCGCCACGCGGGCGATCACGCCGTGCATCGTGGCCCCCGTCAGCGTCAGCCGCGCCGAGAGAAAGGCCATGTCGGCGCCATCATCCTCGGCCAGCGGCCCGGCCGAGGCAAACACGGCCAGGCAGGCGCGCAGGATCTCGGGATCGGCCGGATCGAAGCCGTGCTCGGCGGCGATCCCCTGGATCGCGCGCAGCAGCACCGTCGTGGTCACGGGTAGCTCGGCCAGCGCAGTGGGCAGGCCGCCGGCTCCGCCCACGGCCCCCATGGCCGTGGTCATCGCGGTGTTGAGCCAGCCCTTCTGATCCGGCACCACGGCGCGCGACCCGGCCGCCGCGCGGGCTGCTGTTTCGAGCGCCCGACCCGTGGTTTCCTCCAGCCGGTCCTTCACACGGTCCGGCAGGCGTTCAAGCAGGTTCTCGGCCTGCGTGCCCACGATGTTGAGCACCTGCATCCCCACCGAGTTGGCGGCACGGTGCCGCTTCTCGAGCGCGGCCAATTCCCCCTGCACGTCGATGGCGATGATCTCGGTTCCCGTCATGGCACTGCCTCCGTTGCCCTGCCCTACCCAGATTGGCGGTTGCGCGCCCCGGTTCAAGCCGCGCGTGTCACATCCCCCGACACGCCCTGCCAGGCGCCGGGCGTGAGGGAAACGCCGAGCACCCGGTCCGGGTTCGTCGGCGGCGGCATGGTGACGTCCTCGAGCCGGGTGAAACCGAAGCGCCCGTAGTAGGGCGCATCGCCCACAAGCAGCACGCGGTCATGGCCCATCTCGCCCGCGCGGGCGAGCGTGTCGCGGATCAGCATCCCGCCAAGGCCTTCGCCCTGGGCGATCGGGTGCACGGCCACGGGGCCGAGCAGCAGCGCATCATGGGAGCCGACGCGCACCGGCCAGTAGCGAATCGCCCCACCCACGGCGCCGGTCTCGTCTCGTGCCAGCCGGCAAAGCGGCACCACCGGCTCCACTCCGTCTCTCAAGCGATAGGAGCTGAGCGCACTGCGCCCCGGGGCAAAACATGTATCGTAGAGGGCCTCGACATCCCACCAGTCGTCGGGCGCTTCCTGGGTCAGCGTGAACAGGTTTCCGGCCCCCCGTGCATTTCGGCGGCATTGCCCCTATCACGGGTCCGAGCGCCCGGCAAACGGGCTGCCAGATCAAAGGATGTCCCGATGTTCTACCGCCCGTCCGATGGCCACGGCCTGCCGCACAATCCCTTTAACGCGATCGTCTCGCCGCGCCCTATCGGCTGGATCTCGACCCGCGGCGCGGACGGCCACGACAACCTCGCGCCCTATTCCTTCTTCAACGCCGTAGCCTATGTGCCGCCGCAGGTCATGTTCGCCTCGACATCGGCCAAGGAGGACCGCGGCGACACCAAGGACAGCGTCGCCCAGATCCGCGAAACAGGCGTCTTCTGCGTCAATATCGTCGCATACGAGATGCGCGACGTCATGAACGACAGCTCCGGCCCCTGGGAGCGCGAGGTCGACGAATTCGAGCACGCGGGCATCGAGAAGGCGCAATGTTCCGAGATCGATTGCGCCCGCGTGGCAAAGGCCCCGGCGAACCTTGAATGCCGCCTCACACAGATCGTCGAACTTCCCGGCCAGTCCAACTTCGTCGTCTTCGGCGAGGTGGTGGGCGTGCACATGCGCGACGACTGCCTGGTGGACGGCATCTTCGACGTGCTGACCTTCAATCCGCTCTCGCGGATGGGCTACCGAGACTACACCGTGGTGCGGGACAAGTTTTCCCTCAAGCGCCCGGGCGACTGACCGGCCGCCCGCGGCAGATAGAGCGCAGACGAGGGGCGCTGCCCCTCGCGCTCCCCGGAGTATTTCCGCCAAGAAGAAGCCTCCGGCGCAGGTACTTGCGTCGATTGGCGAAGACATTGCGTTCTCGACGGTGCGGAAACTGCGCGCTTTCCCGCATCGCACGCCGTGGTGGCAGGCCTGCGAGGGGCATCACCCTTTTCTTTGGGCGGCACAGGGTGCAGTGTCCGCGCGGACATCGCGGCAGAAGGACGACACGATGGCAGGGCAGACGATGATCGGCGTGATCGGCGGATCGGGCATCTACGATATCGACGGACTTGAGGACGCCGCCTGGCGGGCGGTGCAAAGCCCTTGGGGCTCCCCCTCCGACGAGATCCTGACCGGCACCCTCGGCGGCGTGCCCATGGCATTCCTGCCCCGCCACGGGCGCGGCCACGTGCACAGCCCCTCCTCGGTACCCTACCGCGCCAACATCGACGCGCTGAAACGGCTCGGCGTGACCGACGTGATCTCGGTCTCGGCCTGCGGCTCCTTCCGCGAGGAGATGGCCCCGGGCCACTTCGTCGTCGTCGACCAGTTCATCGACCGCACCTTCGCCCGCGAAAAGAGCTTCTTCGGCGAGGGCTGCGTGGCCCATGTGAGCGTCGCACATCCCACCTGCCCGCGCCTCGGGGAGGCCTGCTTCACCGCCGCGCAGGACGCCGGGATCACTGTGCACAACGGTGGCACCTACCTCGCCATGGAGGGGCCGCAGTTCTCGACGCTGGCGGAATCCAAGATGTACCGCGACAGCTGGGGCGCCGACGTGATCGGCATGACCAACATGCCCGAGGCCAAGCTCGCGCGGGAGGCCGAGCTCTGCTACGCCTCGATCGCCATGGTCACCGACTACGACAGCTGGCACCCGGACCATGGCGAGGTCGACGTGACCGAGATCGTCAAGATCCTGACCGGCAATGCCGACAAGGGCCGCGAGATGGTCCGCCGGCTGCCTACCCTGCTCGGCACCGACCGCGAAGCCTGTCCGCACGGCTGCGACCGGGCGCTGGAATTCGCCCTTCTGACCGCGCCCGACAAGCGCGACGCGGCTCTCTTGGGCAGGCTTGACGCCGTCGCCGGCCGCGTGCTGGGCTGAAGGAGAGAGCGATGACCGAGGTCAAGGACTACATCCGCACCATCCCCGACTTTCCGCACGAAGGCATCCTCTTCCGCGATGTCACCACGCTCTTCGCGAGCCCGCGCGGCTTCCGCATGGCCATCGACCAGCTACTGCATCCCTATTCGGGGATGCGCTTCGACAAGGTCGTGGGGCTTGAGGCGCGCGGCTTTATCTTGGGGGGCGCGGTGGCGCACCAGCTCAGCGCCGGCTTCGTGCCGATCCGCAAGAAGGGCAAGCTGCCCGCGGCCACCATCGGGCAGGCCTACCAGCTCGAATACGGCGAGGCCGAGGTCGAGATCCACGACGACGCCATCGAGCCGGGCGAGAAGATCCTGCTGGTGGACGACCTGCTCGCCACCGGCGGCACCGCCGAGGCAGGCGTCAAGCTGATCGAGAAACTCGGCGGCGAGGTGATCGGCTGTGCCTTCATCGTCGACTTGCCCGACCTCGGCGGCCGCGCGAAGCTCGAATCCCTGGACATGGATGTGCACGCGCTCTGCGTCTACGAGGGTCTCTGAGGCGGACAGCAGGCTCTGCCATTCACCCGCCGGCGCATCGGACGCAAGATGCGCCCGCCGGAGAAGGCGGCCGCAGGTCGCCGACGACAGCACGGCGCGCGCCCCACGGGCGCGCCCCGCTGGATCAGGCGACGTTGACGTTGGCGGGTTCGGTCTTGTGCGCGTTGGAGTCGATGAAGTCGAGCACCAGCGGCCGGATGTTGTTGCGCCAGCTCTTGCCCGCGAAGATCCCGTAATGACCGGCACCCGGCTCGAGATGGCTCGCCTTCTTCTCGTCCGGAAGCCCCGTCAGCAGGTCCAGCGCGGCCACGCACTGCCCCGGGGCAGAGATATCGTCATTGGCGCCCTCGACCGTCTTGACCGCGACGTTGGTGATGGCCCCGATATCGACCTTCTCGCCGTTCACCGTGAACTCGTTCTTGGCGATCTCGGCATTCTTGAAGATCCGTTCCACCGTCGAGAGGTAGAATTCGGCCGGCATGTCCATGACGGCAAGGTATTCGTCGTAGAAGCGGTTGTGGGCGTCGTGCTCTGTCGCCTCACCCCGCGCGACGCGCATGATCTGGTCGGTAAAGGCCTTGGCGTGACGGTCGGCGTTCATGCTGATGAAACTGCTCAGCTGCAACAGGCCCGGATAGACCATCCGGCCCACGCCCTTGTACTTGAAGCCGACGCGCTGGATCATCGTTTCCTCCAGCTGACCCATGGTGACGGAATGACCGAAGTCGGTCACGTCGGTCGGAGTCGCATTGGGATCGATCGGCCCCCCGATGAGGGTCAGCGTGCGGGGCTGCGCATCGGGGTCGGACTGCGCCAGGTAGGCGGTGGCCGCCAGCGTCAGCGGCGCCGGCTGGCAGACCGCCACGACGTTGGTGTCGGGCCCGAGCTCGCGCATGAAGTCCACAAGGTAGAGGGTGTAATCCTCCACGTCGAACTTGCCGCAGCTCACGGGGATATCGCGGGCGTTGTGCCAGTCGGTGACATAGACCTCGCAATTGGGCAGCAGGCTGATGACGGTCGAGCGCACCAGCGTGGCGTAGTGCCCGGACATGGGCGCCACCAGCAGGATCTTGCGGGGCTGTTCTTCGCGCCCGTGCACGTTGAAGTGGATGAGGTCGCCGAAGGGCCGTTCCACCACCCGCTCGACATGCACGAGGTGATCGCGCCCGTCCTCGCAGGTGAGCGTGCGGATGCCCCAGTCGGGCCGTGCGACCATGCGTTCGAAAGCACGTTCCGTCACCTCGCCCCAGGCCGCCGCCCACTGCAGGGCGGGGTTCGGGACAAGCGCCATCGCCGGGTAGGATGCCATGGTCCGCGCGGTGGCGCCGAGCCACTGTTGGGTGTTGCGGATCGTTTCCATCAGATCGTAAGTCGCCATGTAGCGCATGACAGCCAGCTCCTGTTCTAGACGGCCGAGCCACGCGCCAAAGGGGGCCGGACCCGAGCCAATTCGTCGCTTTCCCCCCGACCCCAGCGACGTTAGTCTTGACCCAGAGGATAGGGGGGAAAGGTTTCGATGACAACAAATGACGTCGGTACGACCGAAAACCGTGAACGGATGCAAGAAAACCTCGCGCGTCTTGAAGAGCTGTCCGAACGCCTCGTCAACGTGCTGAGCCACCGACATCCGACACCGCCGTCGCTGAACGGGCCGGACCAGGGACTCTACCTCAAGGCGGCGCAGGCCTACTGGCAGGAATGGCTGCACAACCCCGCGAAAATCATCGAGCATCAGGTCGATTACTGGGGCAAGACGGTCACCCATTTCGTCGAGGCGCAGCAGATGCTGGCCAAGGGAAAGCTCCAGGCGCCCGAGGATCCGGGCCCCAGCGACAAGCGGTTCGCGAACCCGCTTTGGGATTCACATCCGTACTTCAACTACGTGAAGCAACAATATCTCATTAACGCCGAGGCGATTTCCAACGCCGTCGAGGACATCGAGGACATGGATCCGGTGGAAAAGCGCCGCCTGCGCTACTTCGCCCACCAGATCGTCAACCTTTTTTCGCCGACCAACTTCCTCGCCACCAATCCCGACGCCCTTCAGAAGGCCGTCGAGACCGAGGGCGAAAGCCTGGTGCTGGGGCTCGAGAACCTCGTGCGCGACCTCGAGGCCAACAATGGCGAACTGATCGTGCGGCTCGCCGACGAGAGCGCCTTCGAGATCGGCACCAACATCGCCACCGCCGAGGGCAAGGTCGTCTACCGCAACCGGATGATGGAGGTGATCCAGTACAGCCCCACCACCGAGCAGGTGCACGAGACACCGATCGTTCTCTTCCCGCCCTGGATCAACAAGTACTACATCCTCGACCTCAAGCCCGAAAACAGCCTGATCCGCTGGGTCGTGGATCAGGGCTACACGCTCTTCGTGGTCAGCTGGGTCAATCCCGACGGCGCCTACCGCGACGTCGGGCTCGAGGACTACATCGAAGAGGGCTTCCTCACCGCCATGCGCGTCGTGCGCGAGATCTGCGGTGTCGAGAAGCTCAACGTCGTGGGCTACTGCATCGCGGGCACGACGCTGGCCCTCACGCTCTCGCTGCTCAAGAAACGCGGCGACAAGCAGGTGAAATCGGCGACCTTCTTCACCGCCCTCACCGACTTCTCGGACCAGGGGGAATTCACGCCCTTCCTGCAGAACGACTTTGCCGACGGGATCGAGCAGGAGATCAACCAGGAAGGCATCCTGCCGTCGTTCATCATGGCGCGGACCTTTTCCTACCTGCGCTCGAACGACCTGATCTACGGGCCCGCGATCCGCTCCTACATGATGGGCGAAACACCCCCCGCCTTCGACCTGCTCTACTGGAACGGCGACGGATCGAACCTGCCGGGGCGCATGTTCACGCAATATCTGCGCGGGCTCTGCCAGGACAACAAGTTCGCCGAGGGCACCTTCGAACTTCTGGGCGAAACGCTCGACGTCCGCGACGTGGACGTCCCCGTGATCTCGGTCGCGGCCGAAACCGACCACATCGCCGCCTGGAAGGATGTCTACCGCGGCGTGCAGATGATGGGATCGCGCTCCAAGACCTTCATTCTCGGTCAGTCGGGGCACATCGCCGGCATCGTGAACCCGCCCACGAAAAAGAAGTACGGCCATTTCACCAACGACGACCTCAAGCTCTCGCCCGAGGAATGGCGCGAGAAGGCCGAACAGCACGCGGGCTCGTGGTGGCCCACGTGGGAGGCCTGGCTGAAGAAGCGTGGCGGCAAGAAGGTGCCCGCGCGAATCCCCGGAGATGGCGACTATCCCGCCCTCGCGGACGCCCCCGGTACCTACGTCAGGCTGAAAGGCGCCGATCAGGCCCGCTGAGACGGTAACTGACTACCGCTGCGTCACTCTGTGCATGCCGCGGCGCAGAATTTCCCTTGAAATGCTGCGGTGCAGCATGCATATTCGTGAAAGTTGAATGAACCGCGGGGCCGACCCGCGATGACGAGTGCATGCGGGTTGAATGGCAAAGCAAGGGGATCAATAGCTATGGCCAAGACACAAGATTTCACCACCATGATGAAAGACGTCATGGGCAGCTTCCCGGTCGACACCAAGGCCATGGAAGACGCGTTCAAGACCCAGGCGACCCTGAGCGAGAAGCTTTCGGCAGTCGCACTGGAAGCGGCCGAGAAATCCACCGAGATTTCCGCCAAGTGGACCAAGGACACCATCACCAAGATGGGCGAAATGTCCAAAGCCAAGGACGAGCCGGCCGACTACGCCAAGGCCATGACCGACTTCGCCTCCTCGCAGGCAGAAGTGATGGCCGAGCACATGGCCGCCTTCGCCGAGATCGCGAAGAAGGTCCAGATGGACACCGTCGAGCTGATGATGGCCGCGGGCAAGGACATGACCGAGGATGCGACGGCCGCCATGAAGAAAGCGACCGACGACATGACCACGGCAGCCAAGAAAGCCGCACCGGCCAAGTGATCGGGCAATTCAGCCCGAACTGACGACGTGACGGCTGAGACGGATATTGCGCCCTCTCCTCCCATTCTGGCGCAATTTCCTGGGCGGGATCTTCGGATCCCGCCCTTTTTGCGTGTGCGGGGAACCCTTGGTTGCTCCGTGAATTTTACTTGAATGACCCTACGTCGGGCTGGCGCCTCGCGGGCGTCCCCGACAGGTCCGACAAGGAACAAGATAGAGAGGGACGAGATGCGCAAACCGGCCACGGAACGGGAAGCCCAGGCACAGTCAGACCCGAATCACCCGCCGCACGACACGCCGGACGAAGCCATCTCCAACGGCAAGCTGATCGCGCTGGTCGCGGGACCGGTCGCCGCCGCGATCCTCTTCTTCCTCCCTGCCCCACCCGACATGCCGATCGAGGCATGGCACCTCGTGGCCGTGGCCGCCTGGATGGTGATCTGGTGGCTGACAGAGGCGATCCCTCTCGCCGCAACAGCGCTCCTTCCCATCGTGCTCCTGCCGATCTTCGGCATCCAGCCGGTGGACGACGTCACGCCACGCTACGGCAACGACCTCATCTTTCTCTTCCTCGGCGGGTTCATCCTGGCCGGTGCGATGCAGAAATGGGGCCTGCACCGGCGCATCGCGCTGATGATCGTGCGTGCCATCGGCAGCACGCCTTCGCGCATCGTCATGGGCTTCATGCTCTCGACGGCCTTCCTTTCCATGTGGATCTCCAACACGG
This sequence comes from Allosediminivita pacifica, assembly GCF_003054175.1. Lineage (GTDB taxonomy): Bacteria > Pseudomonadota > Alphaproteobacteria > Rhodobacterales > Rhodobacteraceae > Allosediminivita > Allosediminivita pacifica. Next base: position 54,656 of record NZ_QBKN01000001.1, on the reverse strand, counting down.
CAACGGCGGTGATGATGTACGCGGTGGGCGTTTCGGTGATCGACTTCATCGACGAGCGCGTGGACGACAAGAAGCTGGTGCACAACTTCGGTGTCGCGTTGATGCTGGCCATCGCCTACGCCGCCTCAATCGGCGGCGTCGGCACGCTCATCGGCACGCCGCCCAACGCCCTGCTCGCCGGCACGCTGTCCGACAGTTACGACGTCGAGATCGGCTTCCTGCAATGGATGCTGCTGGGCGTCCCGGTTGTCATCGTGATGCTGCCCGTGGCCTTTCTCGTTCTGACCCGGCTGGTCTTCCCCATGGGCGGCCTCGAACTGGGCGGCGTGCGATCGGTCATCGACCGCGAGTACGAGGAACTGGGCAGCATGGAACGCGGCGAGATCATCGTCGCCGTGATCTTCGGCCTCGCGGCCTTCTTCTGGATCACGCGCAGCTTCCTCGGCCTGCCGATCAACGACGCGGGCATTGCCATGACTGCCGCGGTGCTTCTCTTCGCAATTCCGGCGGGCAAGTCGCAGGGCTTCGTACTCGACTGGGGCGTGGCGCGCACCCTGCCCTGGGGGGTGCTGATGCTCTTCGGCGGCGGTCTCGCCCTTGCAGGGGCCTTCGACGCCACAGGTCTTGCCGGCTGGATCGGCGACCGTGTCGCGGCGCTCGAAGGGGCGAACCTCTGGCTGCTGATCGTCGCGGTTGCGGTCTGCATCATCCTGCTGACCGAGATCACGTCCAACACCGCCTCGACGGCCACTTTCCTGCCGATCCTCGGCGCCGTGGCCGTGGGCATCGGGCTTGATGTGCCGTGGCTGACGGTGCCTGTCGCGCTCGGCGCCTCCATGGCCTTCATGATGCCCGTGGCGACTCCGCCCAACGCCATCGTCTTCTCCTACGAGAGGATGACGCTCGCCGACATGGCACGCGCCGGCGTGGTCCTGAACCTCTGCAGCGTAGTGGCGGTCTTCCTCGCCATGCGTTTCCTCGCCGGGCCGGTCTTCGGCATCGCGCCGTAACGCCCAAGCGAGACACCCCAAAAAGAAGCGCCCCCGCAGGTACCTGCGGGGGCGTTCGCGTCTCTAAAGCGGCGCAGACCTCAGTTGACGATCGTCGCCTCGGTCTTGTCGCGGATCTCCTGCTCGGTGACCTCGGGCGCGCATTCCACGATTTTCAGACCGCCCTCGACCACGTCGAGCACGCCGAGATTGGTGATGATCCGGTTCACTACGCCCGTGCCGGTCAGCGGCAGGGTGCATTCCTTGAGCAGCTTCGGCTCGCCCGCCTTGTTGGTGTGGTCCATCACCACCACGACCTTTTTCACCCCGGCGACAAGGTCCATGGCCCCGCCCATGCCCTTCACGAGCTTGCCGGGGATCATCCAGTTGGCGAGATCCCCGTTCTCGGCCACTTCCATGGCGCCCAGGATCGCGGCGGCGATCTTGCCGCCCCGGATCATGGCAAAGCTGGTGGCGCTGTCGAAATAGGCCGTCTTGGGCAGCTCGGTGATCGTCTGCTTGCCGGCGTTGATCAGGTCGGGGTCTTCCTCGCCCTCATAGGGAAAGGGCCCCATGCCCAGCATGCCGTTCTCGGACTGCAGCGTGATGTCCTTGTCACCGATGTAGTTGGCCACCAGCGTCGGGATGCCGATCCCGAGGTTCACGTAGGTGCCGTCCTCGAGTTCCTGCGCGGCGCGTTCGGCCATCTGGTCGCGATCCCAGGGCATTACACGGCCTCCTTCTTGCGGGTGGTGACCTTCTCGATGCGCTTCTCGTGCTCGCCCTGGATCAGGCGGTGCACGTAGATGCCCGGCAGGTGGATGGCGTCGGGGTCAAGCTCGCCCGGCTCGACGATCTCCTCGACCTCCATGACGCAGACCTTGCCGCACATGGCCGCCGGCGGGTTGAAGTTGCGCGCCGTCTTGCGGAACACGCAGTTGCCGCTGGTGTCGGCCTTCCAGGCCTTCACGATGGCGAGGTCCGCGAAGATGCCTTCCTCGAGGATATAGTGATCCTCGCCGAACTTCTTCACTTCCTTGCCTTCGCCGATCTGCGTGCCGTAGCCGGTGCGCGTGTAGAAGCCCGCGATGCCGGCACCACCGGCGCGCATGCGCTCGGCCAGCGTGCCCTGAGGGTTGAACTCCAGCTCCAGCTCGCCCGACAGGTACTGCCGCATGAACTCGGCGTTCTCGCCCACGTAGGACGACATCATCTTCTTGACCTGCCGCGTCGCCAGCAGCTTGCCGAGACCGAAATCGTCGACGCCCGCGTTGTTGGACGCCACGGTCAGCCCCTTCACGCCGCTGTCGACGATGGCGTCGATCAGCAGTTCGGGAATGCCGCACAGCCCGAAGCCGCCGGCCGCGATCAGCATGTCGTCGCGCAGCAGCCCGTCGAGCGCCTCCGCGGCCGACCCGTATACCTTTTTCATGAAGACCCCTCCCTTCAACAGGATATCGCCATTGGTGTGCCGTGCAGGCGCAGCAAAGTCAACGCGGGGGGGCCGCCACGTCAGATCAGCCGGACCTGCGTGCCCACCGGCGCGATGCCGAACAGCTCCTCGATCTTCTCGTTGTAAAGCCCGATGCAGCCGTCCGACGACCGCCGCCCGATCTTGCGGGTGTCCTGCGTGCCGTGGATGATGTAGGCGGGCCAGCTAAGGTACATCGCGTGCGTTCCCAAGGGGTTGTCCGGCCCCGGCGGCATGTATTCCCAGTCGGGAAACCGCTCCAGCTGGCTTGGCGTCGGGGTCCAGTCGGGGCCGACCTTCTTGCGCACGATCTCGGTATAGCCGCGCTTGGTCAGCTCCTCGGTGCGCGGCACCGAGGTGGGATAGACGCGGTAATCGCTGCCGTCGCCCGACCAGTAATGCAGCGCCCGGGCCCGCGTGTCGCAGACGATGGTCGCCACGCCCAGGTCGTCGAAGTGATCGCGCCAGTCGAGGCCGACAAAGCTCGACATGTTGCGCCGCACGATGGTCTCGGGGTCTTCCTGCGCGCGCGCCACGGCCGGCATGACCAGCGCCGCACCCGCGGTGCCAAGCAGCCTGCGCCGGGAAAATCTGTTGCCTGTCATCGGGGAGGGCCTCCTGCCTGATTGCCTGTCACCGCAGTGGTGACAGGCAATCAGGCAGAAGTGAAATCACACATTCCTCACGCACTATGTGAGTGCGGATATGCCACAGCTCACTCGTCCGAGGCCGAGCTGTCAGCCTTCTTCTTCGCCGTGGACTTGGATGTGGTCTTCTTGGCCGTCGTCTTCTTTGCGGTCGACTTGGAGGCCGTCGACTTCGACGCCGTCTTCTTCGTCGTGGTCTTCTTGGCCGCCGTCTTCTTGGCGGGTGCCTTCTTGCCCGACTTCGCCGCCTTTTCGGAGATCAGTTGCACCGCCATCTCCATGGTCACGTCCTTGGGCTCGGTGTCTTTAGGCAGCGTGGCGTTCACCTTGCCCCACTTCACGTAGGGGCCATAGCGCCCGTCCATGATGTTGACCGCCCCGCCCTCGTCGGGATGCTCGCCCAACTCGACCAGCGCCTTGGCCGCCGCACTGCGCCCGCGACCGGGGTTCGCGCGCTTGTGGGCCAGAAGCTCCACCGCGCGGTTCATACCGATCTCGAAGACGTCGGATTGATCCTTGAGGTTGGCGTAGACGCCCTTTTCCTCGTCCGGGGCCTTGTGGAAGATGTAAGGCCCGAACCGGCCGAAGTTCGACTTCACCTCGCCGCCGTCGGGGTGTTCCCCCACGATGCGCGGCAGGCTCAGCAGTGTCAGCGCCTTTTCCAGCGTCATCTCGTCGGCCTGCCAGCCCTTGGGCAGGCTCGCGCGCTGGGGCTTCTTGTTCTCTTCGGTGACCTCGCCACGCTGCACGTAGGGGCCGAAGCGCCCGGTGCGCAGGCTGATTTCCTCGCCGTTCTCGTCCTCGCCCAGGACGCGGTCCTCGTTGCCTTCGCCCTCGCCGCCGATGGGGCGGGTGTAGCGGCACTCGGGGTAGCGCGAGCAACCGACAAAGCCGCCCGAGCGCGAGGTCTTGAGATGCAGTTGCCCCTCGCCGCACAGCGGGCAGGTCCTCGGGTCCGAACCATCCTCGCGCGGCGGATAAAGCTGCGGCGCTAGCGCGTCGTCCAGCACGTCGAGCACCTCCGCGATGCGCAACTCGGAGGTCTCGGCGATGGCCGCACTGAAATCGCGCCAGAACTGCGCCAGCAGCTCCTTGTAGTCGCTCTCGCCCGCGCTGACGTGGTCCAGTTCTTCCTCGAGCGCGGCGGTGAAATCGTATTCCACGTAACGCTTGAAGAAGTTGAGCAGGAAGATCGTCACGATCCGGCCCTTGTCCTCGGGGATCAGGCGGTTCTGCTCCTTGCGGACGTATTCGCGGTCCTGGATCGTCGTGACGATGCTGGCATAGGTCGAGGGCCGTCCGATGCCGAGCTCTTCCATCCGCTTGACCAGCGTCGCCTCGGTGTAGCGTGGCGGCGGCTGCGTGTGGCTTTGCGTGGCCAGCACAGCGCCGTTCTCGGCCAGAACGGCCGCCTCGGACTGCTGCATGCCGCCGGTCTTGGCCTCGACCACCTCATCCTCGGACCCGCTCGCCTTGGCATAGGCCCCGGCCAGCGGCGCGTCCTTGGCGAATTTCGCGGGCTCGCCCTCGTGGATCTGCGGCAGGCGCTTGTCGTCGTCCTCGACGGGCTCGTCGCGGCCTTCCTCGTAGACACGCAGGAAGCCGTCGAACAGCACCACCTGCCCCGTGGCGCGCAGGCCCACCTGGCCGTCGTCGCTGCGGATCTCGACCGTGGTGCGCTCCAGCCGCGCGGCCTCCATCTGGCAAGCAATCGTGCGCTTCCAGATCAGGTCGTAAAGCTTGCGCTGGTCCGCGTCGGTCAGCTTCAGCGCCGGGGCATCCTTGCGCATGTCCGTGGGACGGATGCACTCGTGCGCCTCCTGCGCGTTCTTGGCCTTGTTCTTGTACATGCGCGGCGACTTCGGCACGTAGTTGTCGCCGTAGCGCTCCTTGATCGCGTCGCGCGCCGACATGACCGCCTCGGGCGCCATGTCGATGCCGTCGGTCCGCATGTATGTGATGTGCCCGGCCTCGTAGAGCCGCTGCGCCGCACCCATGGTCTGGCGCGCACCCATGCCGAACTTGCGGCTGGCTTCCTGCTGCAGGGTCGAAGTCATGAAGGGCGCCGACGGGTTGCGCGAGCCGGGCTTGGCCTCGACGCTGTCGACCTTGAGCGCGCGCGACGTGATCGCCTGCACCGCCATCTCGGCCTGTGTCGCGTTCTCGATGTCGTAACGGTCGAGCTTCTTGCCCGCCAGCATGGTCAGGCGCGCCTCGTAATCCTGCCCCCGCGGCGTAGCGAGCTGCGCGCGCACCTGCCAGTATTCGCGCGGCCGGAAGGCCTCGATCTCCATCTCGCGCTCGACGATGAGCCGCAGGCAGACCGACTGCACGCGCCCCGCCGATTTCGCGCCCGGCAGCTTGCGCCAGAGCACCGGCGACAGGTTGAAGCCCACGAGGTAGTCGAGCGCACGGCGCGCCAGATAGGCCTCGACCAGCGGCGCGTCGATGTCGCGCGGGTTCTTCATCGCCTCGGTCACGGCTTTCTGCGTGATCGCGTTGAAGGTCACGCGGCTCACCTCGGTCGATTTCTTGATCGACCGGCGCTTGGTCAGCGCCTCCTTGAGGTGCCAGCTGATCGCCTCGCCCTCGCGATCGGGGTCGGTGGCGAGGATGAGGTTGTCGTCGCTCTTCAGCGCCTCGGCGATCGCCGCGACATGCTTGCGCGAGTCGTTGGCGATTTCCCACTTCATCTGGAAATCATGGTCGGGATCGACCGAGCCGTCCTTGGGCGGCAGGTCCCGCACGTGCCCGTAGGACGCCAGAACCGTGTAGTCGGAGCCAAGGTACTTGTTGATGGTCTTGGCCTTGGCCGGGGATTCCACGACGACGACGGGCATGTGGGGGAACCTCTTATTGGTGCGCTCTGGCGCTGCTCGGGGCGCGTATGGCGACCAGCCATGTGGGGTGCAAGACCCTTTTGTCAATCCGGCAGGTCATGACCTTGTCGGGAGCAGCGCCACGGCGAGGAGCCGCCTGCCGCCCCACGATGTGCTAAATTATATCTTTATTACAGTTAGTTAAATCAGCCTTCCGAACAAGACTCCGACCCGGCACCCCGCTAGCGAAGCGACAGCAGTCCGCCGGGTTGCCTGCGGATACGCCCTTCGAGTTCCAGGTCCGTCAGCACCGGCGACACCGCCCCCGAAGGCGCGGCAAGGTCCCGGATGAGCTGATCCTCGGCCAGCGGCGCCTGCCCCAGCCGCGCCAGGATCTGCCCGTGCAGATCCGCCGTTTCCCGTAGACTGCGCCTTTCGGGCGGCGCCTCGGGAATCTCGAGCGGCAGGTCGCGCTGCGGCGCCGGCGCATCGGCCAGCGGCAGCGCCTCCACCACGTCATCGGCCCCGCGCACCAGCCGCGCGCCGTCGCGGATCAGCATGTTGCAGCCCCCCGCACGCGCATCGAAGGGATGGCCGGGCACGGCCATGACCTCGCGCCCCTGTTCCGCCGCGGCCCGCGCGGTGATCAGCGACCCGGACTTGGCCGCCGCCTCGACCACGACAAGCCCGCGCGCCACACCTGACACGATGCGGTTGCGTGCCGGGAAATGCCGCGCCTGCGGCTGAAGGCCCATGGGCGCCTCCGACACCAGCGCCCCGCCTGCCCCGAGGATGTCCTCCGCCAGCGTCGTGTTTTCGGCCGGGTAGATCACGTCCACGCCGCCCGCCAGCACCCCCACGGTGCCGTTTTCCAGCGCCGCACGATGCGCCGCCGTGTCGATCCCGCGCGCCAGCCCCGAGGCCACGACGAACCCCGCCTCGCCCAGCCCGGCGGACAGCGCGCGCGCCATGCGCAGCCCCAGTGACGAGGCATTGCGCGCTCCGACAAGCGCCACACAATCGCGCGCCAGGGCCGAAACGTCGCCACGCACCCAGAGGAAAGGCGGCGGATCGGAAATCTCGGACAGAAGCGGCGGGTAATCGGGGCTGCCGAAGCAGACCATCCGCGCCCCCGCCCGAGACGCGGCCTGAAGCTCGGCTGCCGCCACATCGGGCGGACAGGCCCGGTAGTCGCGCACGCCGGCACCTGCCGCGACATCGGGCAATGCCTCGAGCGCCGCCTGCGCGCTGCCGTGTTCACCGAGAAGCCGGAAAAAGGTGCTCACGCCGACACGGCGGGAGCGCAAGAGACGAAGCCAGGAAAGACGGTCATCTTCCGTGGTGGGTGGGAGTGGGGGGTGAGTGGAAGAGTAGCTGTCGTCCATCATCCTTGCCCCGTCTCTTGCAAGAACAGGTCTAGGACAGCATTGGTTAATCCTAGGTAAACCAACGAAGGCACGCACCCGGCTTTTACCCAAGCACCTGAAATGAAGGACGACTTTTTTCCGCGCCACCGCCCTCGCGGCGCGGACTCAGCCGCAAGGCGCTCAGCCGCCCGAGCCGCCGACCGTGAGCCCGCCGATCATCACCGTGGGCTGGCCCACGCCCACCGGCACCCACTGGCCGTTCTTGCCGCAGTTGCCCATGCCCGGGTCCAGCGCCATGTCGTTGCCGATCGCGCGGATCTGCTGCAGCGCGGTAGCGCCGTCGCCGATCAGCGTGGCGCCCTTCACCGGCGCGCCGACCTTGCCGTCCTTCACGCGGTAGGCCTCGGTGCAACTGAACACGAACTTGCCGTTGGTAATGTCCACCTGCCCGCCGCCAAAGCCCACGGCCCAGATCCCGTCCTTCAGATCGCCCACGATATCCTGCGGGTCGCTGTCGCCGCCCAGCATGTAGGTGTTGGTCATGCGCGGCATGGGGATATGGGCAAAGCTCTCGCGCCGACCGTTGCCGGTGGGCTCCACGCCCATGAGCCGCGCGTTCTGCCGGTCCTGCATGTAGCCCACCAGCACGCCGTCCTCGATCAGGACGTTCTTGCCCGAGGGCGTGCCTTCGTCGTCCACGGTGATCGACCCGCGCCGGTCGGGAATCGTCCCGTCGTCCAGCACCGTCACGCCCTTCGCCGCCACCTGCTGACCCATCAGCCCGGCAAAGGCCGAGGATTTCTTGCGGTTGAAGTCGCCTTCAAGCCCATGGCCCACCGCCTCGTGCAGCAGGATACCCGGCCAGCCGGGGCCAAGCACGATGTCCATCACGCCCGCGGGCGCGGGTTCGGCGCGCAGGTTCACCAGCGCGATGCGCAGCGCCTCGCGCGCCTTGCCCTGCCAGTCCTGCGGCTGCAGCAGTCCGTCGAGCGTCACGCGCCCACCGCCGCCGGCAGTGCCCGCCTCGCGCAGGCCGCCGTCCTCCACGATGACGCTCACGTTGACGCGGGTCATGGGGCGGACGTCAGTGACCAGACCGCCCTCGGGCCGCAAGATCGCCACCTCCTGCAACGAGGCCGAGATCGTCGCCGTCACCTGCACCACCCGGGGGTCGAGATCGCGGCAGAAGGCATCGATCTCGCGCAGGGTTTCGACCTTCACGGGAAAGGCCGCGCCCGCGATCGGGTCTGCGTCGGTATAAAGCGTGCGGTTGGTGCCCTGTGGCGGCTGGGCGATGGTGCCGCCGCCGTCGCCCACCGCAAGCCGCGCGGTCTCAGACGCCCGCTTCAAAGAGGCCTCGCTGATTTCGGTGGAATGGGCATAGCCCGCCACCTCGCCGCGCACGGCCCGCAGGCCGAAGCCCTGCGCCGCGTCGTAGCTGGCCGTGCGGATTCGGCCGTCGTCGAGAACCAGCGATTCCGAGCGCCGCCGCTCCAGGAAGAGCTCGCCGTCATCGGCCCCTGCCGTCGCGTCACGCAGCACCGAAAGGGCCGCGTCCCGGTCCAGCAGGGTCTCGAATGGGCGGAAGGGCGCATCGGTCATAAGGGCCTCGAATTTGACATGGATCAAGAAAAGCGGCGGTTTGCCGCAAGGGATATTCTTTATCGGGTCATCAGAATATGGTTTGACACCCGCCAAACGCAACGGGTGAGGTGCGCGCGTGGCGCGGGCCCCGCATTCCGGCGCGAGCGAGCCAATTTTCAGACGAACAACCGGGTGACATATGAAACGTAACACGATGCTGACCGGCCTGATGGCCAGCCTGATCGCCGCACCGGCCCTCGCGCAGGATCTGGAAATCGTCGGCAAGCCCACCAACGGCGCCGTTGGCTTTCAGCCCGCGGCGACTGAGCTGGCCCGCGACATCCACTGGCTGGACGGCATGATCCTCGTCATCATCACCGCCATCACGCTCTTCGTGGCCGCGCTGATCGTCTACTGCATCGTGCGTTTCCGCCGCAGCCGCAACGCGACCCCGGCCCGCTTCACCCACAACACCCCCGTCGAGATTGCCTGGACGCTCGGCCCCGTGCTGATCCTCGTCTTCATCGGTGCCTTCTCGCTGCCGGTGCTCTTCAAGCAGCAGGAGATTCCCGACGGCGACATCACCATCAAGGTGACCGGCTACCAGTGGTACTGGGGCTACGAATACGTGGGCGAGGATCTGGCCTACGACAGCTACATGATCGGCGCACCGTTCGGCGGCGGCGACAACCGCCTCACCCCCGAGGTCGAGCAGCAGCTTCAGGACGCCGGCTACAGCCGTGACGAATTCCTGCTGGCCTCCGACACCGCCGTGGTCGTGCCAGTGGGCTCCACCATCGTGATGCAGGTGACGGGCGCCGACGTGATCCACTCCTGGACCATCCCCGCTTTCGGCGTGAAGCAGGACGCCGTCCCCGGCCGCCTGGCCGAGCTCTGGTTCACCCCCGAGCGCGAAGGCACCTACTTCGGCCAGTGCTCGGAACTCTGCGGCATCTACCACGCCTACATGCCCATCACCGTCAAGGTGGTCAGCCAGGAGGCCTACGACGCCTGGCTCGCCAACTCCAAGGAAGAGGGCTGGTACACCGACGTGCGTGAGGTCCTGACCAACTGATCCGCGCGGCGCCCCTGACCGGGGGCGCACACAGGCTATATCAGTCGGGCGCGCGATCCACGCGCGCCCGATCCGGAACGACCCGCAGGAGCGAGCCCGCCCCATGACCGACGCCAGCGTGACCAGCCCGGCCCAGACCGGCGATGCCGAGTTCAAGGACTACTTCGCCCTGCTCAAGCCCCGCGTCATGACGCTGGTGGTCTTCACCGCCTTCGTCGGCATGCTGGCCGCGCCGACGCCGATCAATCCCTTCCTGGGTTTCTGCGCGATCCTCTTCATCGCGGTGGGCGGCGGCGCCTCCGGCGCGCTGAACATGTGGTACGATGCCGACATCGACGCCCTGATGAAGCGCACCGCCGGCCGGCCCGTCCCCACCGGCCGCGTCGACGCCTCCGAGGCGCTGGCCATCGGCCTTGTCCTGTCGGGCTTCTCGGTGGTGTTCCTCGGGCTCGCCACGAACTGGCTCGCCGGCGGACTGCTGGCCTTCACCATCTTCTTCTACGTCGTGATCTACACGATGTGGCTCAAGCGCTCGACGCCCCAGAACATCGTCATCGGCGGCGCCGCCGGCGCCTTTCCCCCGATGATCGGCTGGGCCGCGGCCACCGGCGACATCTCGGTCGCCTCGGTGCTGATGTTCTGCCTGACCTTCATGTGGACGCCGCCGCACTTCTGGGCGCTCGCCCTCTTCGTGAAGGGCGACTACGACAAGGCCACCGTGCCGATGCTGACCGTGACCCACGGCCGGCGCGCGACCCGCGTGCACATCATCGTCTACACCGCCCTGCTCGCCGCGCTCGCCGTCGGCACCGGCTTCACCCAGGTTGGCGGCCCGGTCTACCTTGCCACCGCGGTGGTCCTGAACGCCCTGTTCCTGAAGGGCGCCGTGGACATCTGGCGCCGGACCGAGGACCAGGCCGAGGCGGACGGCTACGTCACCGAAAAGAAATTCTTCAAGCTATCGCTCCTCTATCTCTTCGCGCATTTCGGCGCGATCCTCATCGAGGCCGGTATCGACCGGCTTGGAGGCTACCCATGGGCCTGACCCACGAACACGAACTGCACAAGCGCCGCCGTGGCCGCAACGCCGGCGTCGGACTGGTGCTCGCAGCCTTCATCGCCATCCTCTTCGGGATGACCATCGCCAAGATCGGCGGCGGCGCCTACAGCCCCGAGACGCGCGCCGCCCAACAACAGACGGAGGGTGGCAATGGCTCTTGATCGCAAGACGAAGACACTCGCCTCCACCATCGGCGTGGTGGCCTTCATGGGCGCCATGGCCTGGGCCTCGGTCCCGCTCTACAACCTCTTCTGCGCCGTCACCGGCTACGGCGGCGAAACCGGTCGCGCCGAAAGCGCTGACGCCGAGATCCTCGATCGCACCATCAAGGTGAAGTTCGACGCCTCCAAGGAACGCGGCATGCCGTGGGAGTTCAAACCCCAGCAGACCGAAATGACGCTGCGCATCGGCGAAGAGGGCCTCGCCTTCTACGAGGCCTACAACCCCACCGACCGCGTCGTCGCGGGCTCGGCCAGCTACAACGTCTACCCCTTCGACGCTGGCAGCTACTTCATCAAGATCGACTGCTTCTGCTTCACCGAGCAGGTGCTCCAGCCCGGCGAACGGGCGATCATGCCGGTCAGCTACTTCGTGGATCCGGGCATCGTCGAGGACCGCGACGCCAAGCACACGAACCACATCACCCTGTCCTACACCTTCCACGAGATCGACCTGCCGGAGGACTACCAGCAGGCCGCACTGAGCGATAAAACCGACGGCGAAACCGTCAACTGACGCCAAACGAGGGATCTGCCATGGCCCATGCTAAGAACCACGACTACCACATCCTGAGCCCCTCCGTATGGCCCTTCCTGGCCTCGGTGGCGGCGTTCCTCATGCTCTTCGGCGCCGTCGGCTGGATGTCGGGCGGCTTCACGATCCTCTTCGGCACCATCCCGGTCTCGGGCCCCTGGCTCTTCCTGATCGGCTTCGTCGGCGTGCTCTATGTCATGTTCGGCTGGTGGTCGGACGTGATCGCCGAAAGCCGCGCGGGCGACCACGCCCCCGTCGTGCGGATCGGCCTGAAGTACGGCTTCATCCTCTTCATCATGTCCGAGGTGATGTTCTTCTTCGCCTGGTTCTGGAGCTTCTTCAAACACGCGCTCTACCCGCTCGACCCCAGCGTCCCCGGCGCCGAAGGCGTCTGGCCTCCCGCCGGCATCGAGACCTTCGATCCCTGGCACCTGCCGCTGATCAACACGCTGATCCTGCTGTGCTCGGGCGCCGCGGCCACCTGGGCGCACCACGCGCTGGTGCACGAGAACAACCGCCAGGACATGAAGTGGGGCCTGATCATCGCCATCGGTCTCGGCCTTCTCTTCACCTTCTTCCAGGGTTACGAGTACAGCCACGCCGCCTTCGGCTTCTCCGGCAACATCTACGGCGCCAACTTCTTCATGGCGACCGGCTTCCACGGCGCGCACGTGATCATCGGGACGATCTTCCTCTTCGTCTGCCTGATGCGCCTCATGGCGGGTGACTTCACCCCCGAGAAGCACGTCGGCTTCGAGGCCGCCGCCTGGTACTGGCACTTCGTCGACGTGGTCTGGCTCTTCCTCTTCGCCTCGATCTACATCTGGGGCGGCTGAACCGGCCACCGGTTCGGACAGGCAAAGGCGCGCCCCCGTGGCGCGCCTTTTTCTTTGCCAAGGTCTGTCTCCGGGCGGCCCAGCGAGCAATGAACTCTCCCCGCGCCGGGGCGCGAAGCCACGCATCGCAGCCGCGCGCGGTGGCGATCCGAACTGCTGTTCCCCTCGATTTATCCCAGCCAGTCCGCAAAACCTCGACGCGAAGCTCCCAGCGTCACCAAATCGCCGCCGCATGGGAGCGCGGCTGCGATGCGCGGCGGGGCTGACGCCCCTTGATTCCGCGCGGGGCGCTCCGCGCTCGGAACGGGTTATGCGCGACGCGGCAGTCGATGCTTCAGCTCGGAAGGCTTTGCCTCGGCTTCGCCACCCGCCTACGACGTCATTGAGCTCGGCCGCTGGCGCCAGCCGCGCCCCGCAGGGCAGCCAATCCCTCGGTCCACGACGGCCTGCACAGCCACCCTCGCGCATCCAGCACGACACAGCCCCGCCTCGCCCGCACAGCCGGGGCTTTTATCCCGTCCTGCCAGCGGCTAAGGATGGCCCGCTCTCCAAGAGGACCCCATCCGTGACCCGCTTCCTCGCCCCTGCACTCATCGGCCTGCTCGGCGCCGCGATCCTCGTCACGCTCGGGGTCTGGCAAATGCAGCGGCTCGAGTGGAAGCAGGGCGTGCTCTCGGGGATCGAGGCGCGCATCGCCGCCGCCCCCGAACCGCTGCCCGACACGCTCGATCCCGACGCCCAGCGCTACCAGCCCGTGGAACTGCGCGGCGAGATCCTGCGGGGCGAAATACAAGTGCTCGTCTCGATGAAACCCGTGGGCGCGGGCTACCGGATCATCGCGCCCTTCGTCACCGACGGCGGCCGCCGCATGCTGCTCGACCGTGGCTTCGTCCCCGACGAGGCGCGCGGCAACCCGCGCGACACCGGCACCGTCCGCGTCACTGGCAACATGCACTGGCCCGACGACCGAAACAGCTCCACGCCCGAGAACGACACCGCGACCAACACCTGGTTCGCCCGCGACATCGGCCCGATGGCCGAGGCGCTCGACACCGAACCGCTGCTGGTGGTCGCGCGCGAGGTGACGCCCGCCGATCCCGGCGTCACGCCTCTGCCCGTTTCCACGGCAGGGATCCCCAACGATCACCTGCAATACGCCCTCACATGGTTCTCGCTGGCCGTCATCTGGCTGGCCATGACAACCTACTGGATCTTCCGCCGCGCCAAGGACAGGACGAGCTGATGAAATACATCTCCACCCGTGGGCAGGCCCCTGCCCTGAGCTTTGCCGAGGCCATGCTGACCGGTCTCGCCCGCGACGGCGGCCTCTACGTCCCCGAGACCATCCCGCAGATGAGCGCCGCCGACATCCGCGCCCTGCACGGCCTCAGCTACGAGGAAACCGCCTTCCGCGTCATGCGGCCCTTCGTCGGCGACAGCTTCTCCGACGACGTCTTCCACGACCTCATCGCCTCGGCCTATGCCAATTTCGACCACGGCGCCCGCGCGCCGCTGGTGCAGCTTGCCCCCGGCCATTTCCTGCTCGAGCTCTTCCACGGCCCCACGCTGGCGTTCAAGGACTTCGCCATGCAGCTCATCGGCCAGCTCTTCGAGCACGAGCTGACCCGCCGGGGCGAGCGTGTCTGCATCGTCGGGGCCACCTCGGGCGACACCGGCAGCGCCGCGATCGAGGCCTTCCGCGGCCTTGATGCCGTGGATGTCTTCATCCTCTACCCGCACGGCCGCGTGAGCGAGGTCCAGCGCCGCCAGATGACCACGCCCGACAACGCCAACGTGCACGCGCTGGCCATCGACGGTCACTTCGACGAAGCCCAGGCGCGGCTCAAGGACATGTTCAACGACTTCGACTTCCGCGACCGCGTGAGGCTCGCCGGCGTGAACTCGATCAACTGGGCGCGCGTGCTGGCACAGGTCGTCTACTACTTCTCGGCGGCCGCCAGCCTCGGCGCCCCCGACCGCAAGGTCAGCTTCACCGTACCCACCGGCAACTTCGGCGACATCTTCGCGGGCTACATCGCGCGCCGCATGGGCCTGCCCATCGCCAAGCTGAACATCGCCACCAACCAGAACGACATCCTGCACCGCTGCCTCGAGACAGGCGAGTACGCCAAGGGCTCGGTCAGCCCCTCCATCAGCCCCTCGATGGACATCCAGGTCAGTTCCAACTTCGAACGCGCGCTGTTCGACGCCTACGACCGCGACGGCGCTGCCATCTCGCAGCTCATGGACGAGCTGCAGGAAACCGGCAGCTTCAAGGTCAGCCAGGGCGCACTGGAAACCCTGCGCGACACCTTCGGCTCGGGCCGCGCGAGCGAGGAAGAGACCTCGGCCACGATCCGCCGGGCGCAGGCCCGCATGGGCGAACTGCTCTGCCCCCACACCGCCGTCGGCGTGAAGGTGGCCGAGGACCTGCGCGACCCCGCCACCCCCATGGTGACGCTCGCCACCGCGCATCCAGCGAAGTTCCCCGACGCGGTCGAGGCGGCCTCCGGCATCCGCCCGCCCCTTCCCATTCGCATGGCCGATCTTTATGACCGGCCCGAGCGCAGCACGCAGGTCCCCAACGATCTCGCCGCGCTCGAAACCCTGATCGAGGAGCGTATCGCCAAGTGACCGTCGAGCTCACAACCCTTTCCAACGGATTCCGCATCGTCACCGAAAACATGCCGAGCATGCAGTCCGCTGCCCTCGGCATCTGGGTGTCCGCCGGGGGGCGACACGAGCGGCCCGAACAGAACGGCATCGCCCACTTCCTCGAACACATGGCCTTCAAGGGCACCAAGACCCGCAGCGCCCTGCAGATCGCCGAGGAAATCGAGGACGTCGGCGGCTACATCAACGCCTATACCTCGCGCGAGGTGACCGCCTACTACGCTCGCGTGCTGGCCGCCGATACCGGCCTCGGGCTCGACGTGATCGCCGACATCCTGCGCAATCCCGTCTTCGACGAGCGCGAGATCGAGGTCGAACGCGGCGTGATCCTGCAGGAAATCGGCCAGTCCAACGACACGCCCGACGACATCATCTTCGACTGGCTCCAGGAAAAGGCCTATCCCGAGCAGCCGCTCGGCCGCGCGATCCTGGGCGAGGCCGAGCGCATCGGCCGCATGAACCGCGAGGATCTGTCGACCTTCGTCGAGGAACGCTACGGCCCCGGCCAGCTGATCCTCTCGGCCGCCGGCGCCGTCGACCACGCCACCATCGTGAAGCAGGCCGAGGCGCTCTTTGGCGACATGACGCCCAGGGGCAACGGCAACATGCTGGCCGCCCGCTTCGAGGGTGGCGAGATCCGCCGCGACCGTGACCTCGAGCAGGCTCACATGGCGCTGGCCTTCGAATCCCCCGGCTACCGCGATCCCGGCTTCTATCCGGCGCAAATCTATTCCATCGCGCTCGGCGGCGGCATGTCCTCGCGGCTCTTCCAGGAAATCCGCGAAAAGCGCGGCCTCTGCTACACGATCTTCGCCCAGTCCGGCGCCTATTCCGACACCGGCATGACGACGATCTACGCCGGCACCGGCGGCAGCGAGATCGCCGATCTCGCCGGCCTCACCATCGACGAGATGAAGCGCGCTGCCGAGGACATGACCGAGGCCGAGATCGACCGCGCCCGCGCCCAGATGAAGGCCGGCCTGCTCATGGGTCTCGAATCCCCCTCGGCCCGCGCCGAACGCATGGCCCGCATGATCCAGATCTGGGGCTACGTGCCCGCCATCGAGGAAACCGTGGAGCGGATCGAGGCGGTGACCCCCGCCGACGTACGCACCTTCGCCGAGGAGATGGCGGGTCGCGCACCCATGGCGCTTGCCTACTACGGCCCCGTGACCGGAGCACCGGACCACGCCGCCCTGCAAGACCGCCGGGCGGCCTGATGCTGGGGCTGAAGCGGCGTCTGAGGCTCGAGACCGAGCGCCTGACCCTGCGTCCGCCCCAGCACGCCGACTACACGCCGTGGGCCAGCCTGCGGCGTGACAGCGCCGACTACCTCAAGCCGTGGGAGCCGACCTGGGCCGAGGATCACCTCTCGCGCCGCGCCTTCACCAACCGCGTCTACTGGGCCTCGCGCTCGGTCACCGCGGGGACCGCCGTGCCGCTCTTCCTGGTCCGGCGCGAGGACGACATGCTGGTGGGCGCCATCACGCTCGACAACATCCGCCGCGGCCCCGCGCAGGCCGGCACGCTGGGCTACTGGACCGGGCAACCCTATGCCCGTCAGGGCTACATGTCCGAGGCCATCGCGGCGCTCGTGCACCACGCCTTCCACCGGATGGAACTCAGCCGGATCGAGGCCGCCTGCCTGCCCGAGAACACCGCCTCGCGCGGTCTGCTCGAGGTGTCGGGCTTCAAGTACGAAGGCGTCGCGCAAAGCTACCTCCAGATCGCAGGCCGCTGGCGCACCCACGTGCTCTATGCCGCCCTGCGCGCCGACCGCAGGGGCAAGGCCCCGGCGGTTTGAGCAGCGGCTCTGGCTCTACGTCGCACGAATAGTCACTACCCCTCGCCCGCCCCTCTCTCATCGCACGATCCGAGCGCTAAGCCCCCTGCGCGGGATCAAGGGCCGCAGGCCCGCCGCGCATCGTCATGCCGAAGGCATGCCTCCGGCATGACCGCGCCTCCACGCGGCGGCGATCTGGTGAAGCTTGGCACGTCGTGGCGAGGTCTTCCGAGTTTACCGAGATAAATCGAGAAGATCAGCGGTCGGCATCGCCACCGCGCGCGGCTGCCCTGCGCGGCTTCACACTCTCAACCGAAAGTAAGCACCGCGCTCCACCCGCCCGGAACAAGGGGCTCAAGCCCCGCCGGGCGAGCGCCGGACCGTCCCCGCGGTCTGGCGCTTTGGAAACCGGGTGCGGCGTTCGCAGGTCTTCCGGGTTTTCAGAAATAAAGCGAAGACCTCGGGAGGTCGCAGCGCCAAACCACGGTCCGGTGCGCGCCCGGCTCATCCTGGTTGGCTGGCGCTAGGCAGGGACAGGCCCCTACCCGACCTCTTCCCCTTCGGCCCGCGCATCATGCGCGGCGCGCCGGCGTTCGATCTCGTCCACGTTCAGCGCCGACCACTGGCAGAGCGCGAACAGCGGCTCGATCAGCGACTCTCCCAGCTCCGTCAGGCTGTATTCCACCTGCGGCGGGTTCTTCTCGGCCAGCACCCGGCGGCTCACCAGCCCGTCCCGCTCCAGCGCGCGCAGCGTCACCGTCAGCATCCGTTGCGAGATGCTCTCGATCTCGCGCCGCAGCACGCCGTAGCGCTTCGGCCCCTCGGACAGCACCAGGATCACCAGCGTCGCCCACTTGTCCCCGACCCGCGACAGGATCGGCGAGATCCGCGCGCAATCGCCAGGAACAGACATGTTCCCAAGCTTCATGAATGTGCCTCCTTGCCGGGATTCTCTGCATCCCTATGGTCCGCAACGCACCATTAGTATGCAGGGCACCAAGAGTGCGTACAACGGAGATAAGACCCAATGTGTGAGATTTGCAGATCCGCCGGCCTGTCGCGCCGCAATTTCCTGCGCACGGCGCTTGGCGGCACCGCCGCGGCCGCCTTCCTTCCCGGCTTCCTCGCAAAACCCGCCGCAGCCGCCGAACTGCCCGCGGGCGTCGGCGAGCCCGGCCGCCGCACGCTGATCCGGGGCGGCCACGTCATGTCCATGGACCCCGCCGTGGGCGATTTCGCGAGCGGCGACGTCCTGCTCGAAGGTGACCGCATCGTCGAGGTCGGCCAGTCCATCGACGCCCCAGACGCCGAGGTGATCGACGCCGAGGGCCGCATCGTCATGCCGGGCTTCGTCGACACCCACCACCACCAGTTCGAAACCTCGCTGCGCTCCTACCTGCCCAACGGCATCATGTTCGCCGACCCCACGCGCCCGGGCGAACCGAACTACCTCGACGATATCCTCGGCAAGTTCTCCAGGGTCTACCGCCCCGAGGACGTCTACATCGCCCAGCTCTTCGGCGGCCTCTCGCAGCTCGACGCGGGCGTGACCACCGTGCTGGACGTGAGCCAGATCCACCACTCGCCCGAACACTCCGATGCCGTGATCGAGGGCATGAAGGCCGTCGGCCGCCGCGGCGTCTTCGGCTACTTCGAAGGTTACGGCCCCGACCTGCAATACCCGCAGGACGCCCGCCGCATCCGCGACGAACACTTCGCCAGCGATGATCAGCTGCTGACCATGCTCATGGGCGGCGAGGTCTACCTGCCCGGCGTCGACCCGATGGAGCTGTGGAACCTCGGCAAGGAGCTCGACCTCATGATCGGCCTGCACGTGGTGGGCAGCCTCGGCATGCAGGAAACCATGGACAGCCTGATCCCGCACTACACGGACAAGCACCTCTTCATCCACATGACCGGCATGAGCGACGCCGCATGGAACCGCGCGCAGGAGGTCGGCGCCCACGTCTCCCTCTCGGTCCCGATCGAGATGCAGATGCGCCACGGCATGCCGCCGATCCAGAAGGCGCTCGACATGGGCATGCAGCCCTCGCTCTCGGTCGACGTGGAATGCACCATGACCGCCGACTTCTTTACCCAGATGCGCGGCGCCATCACCCTGCAACGCGCGCTCGCCAACCAGCAGGCGCTGGAGCGGGGCCCCGAGAGTGCCCCCACGCTCCTGTCCTCGCGCGACGTGCTGGAAATGGCCACCGTGAACGGCGCCAAGGGCCTCAAGCTCGACCACAAGACCGGCAGCCTCACTCCCGGCAAGCAGGCCGACGTGATCCTGCTCTCGGCCGACGCGCTGAACGTGGCCCCGCTCAACAACGTGCCCGGCGCCGTGGTCACGCTCATGGACCGCTCCAACGTGGAAACGGTCATGGTCGCGGGCCAGATCCGCAAGTGGCAGGGCGCCATGGTCGGCCACGACATCGCCGCCCTCACCGACCGCATCACCGCCTCGCGCGACTACCTGTTCGAGGCCGCGGACACCGAAGTCCCCCTCTTCGACTGACCCGACCCCGGCGCCTGCCCCAGGGCGGGCGCCATTCACCAAATGCCCGCATCGCCACCCACGCAAATGTCAGCCCGACGCAGCGTCACCTCCGCTATCCTGTCCCGAACAGCCGGAGGAGACCGCCCATGCTTCGCCTGATCTTCGCCCTCGGGGCCATGCTCGCCACAGCCCTGCCCGCCACCGCGCAGGAGGGCCGCCGCCCCAGCCACTGCATCGCCGTGGCTGAAAACACCCCCGGTCTGCGCTTCGCCGGCACCACGACACCGGAGCGGCTCTGGCAGGCGAACTGGACCGAACCGCTCGCCGACTACACGGTGCGCATCCACTACATCGCCCATGCCTCCTTCCTGATCCAGACGCCCGACGGCATGACGGCGGTGACCGACTACACGGGCTCCCTCGGCAACACCGACCTCGTCCCGGACGTGGTCACCATGAACCACGCCCACGGCAGCCACTGGACCATGTCCCCTGACCCGCGCATCCCCCACGTCCTGCGCGGCTGGAACGAGGACCAGTTCGGCACCTCCGCCGACCACTACATCGACCTCGGCGGCATGCTCGTGCGCAACGTCTCCACCGACATCCGCTCCTCCTTCGGCGGCACCGAGGAGAACGGCAATTCCATCTTCGTCTTCGAGACGGCGGGCCTCTGCATCGGCCACCTCGGCCACCTGCACCACGAACCCAACGAGGAACAGTATGCCGCCCTCGGCCGGCTCGACGTGGTCATGGTGCCGGTGGACGGCGGCTACACGATGAACCGCACCAACATGATCAACGTGATCGAACGCCTCCGCAGCTCGGTCATCATCCCGATGCACTGGTTCTCCGGCTACGCCCTCACCCAGTTCCTGGAGGAGATCGGCACCACCTTCCCGGTCGAACAGACCGGCCAACCATCGCTCGAGGTGAGCCTGCGCGACATGCCCCCGCAGCCCACGATCATGGTGCTGCAACCGCGTTACCTTTCCGACGCGACCGACTGAGCCCACCGCGGGACAGGGGGCCTCTCTCCCGGCCCCGCCCTTCTTCTCGCCCGAAATACCTCGGGGGAGGCCCGCAGGGCCGGGGGCAGAGCCCCCATGCCACCGCCAGCAAGGCCCCCTGCACAGGCCAGTTGACCCGGCCCCGCAAATCTGCGCAAAACAGGCGCATGACACGCAGGACGCCCCTCTTCACGAGTTCCTATTACCCGCTGCCCTAGGTAGCGGAGCCTCACCACGTGTCTGCCGCTGCATCTCCTGCCAGCGGCCCGCAGACCCCGATCATGCCCCCTGGCGCCCCTTCCTTCCCGGACCCAGGACCATGACCGACACCCGCCCCTCCCTCACCATCATCGGCTTCGGCGCCTTCGGCCGCCTGCTGGCGCACCATCTTGCGCCCCACGCCTCCCTCACGATCCTCGACGCGGACCCCACGGCCCGCGACGCCGCCCGCGCCCGCGGCCTCGATGTGCTGACCGATCCCTCTGCCCTCACCGCCGACATCGTCGTGCTCGCCGTCCCGCTGCCCGCGCTCGGGACCTGCCTCGCGCAGATCGCCCCGCACCTGCGCCCGGGGCAGATCGTCGCCGACACCTGCTCCATCAAGGAGGCGCCCGCGCGTCTCATGCGCGAGTTGCTCCCCAAGCATGTCGAGGTGCTCGCCACCCACCCGATGTTCGGCCCCAACAGCGCGGGCAAGGACCTGCGGGGCCAGCAGCTGGTGCTCTGCCCGGTCCGCGGCAAGCGCTGGCGCCGGCTCGGCGCCCTTCTGCGCCGGGGCCTCGGGCTGCAGGTCATCGTCACCACGCCGACCGAGCACGACCGACAGGCCGCCGTGACGCAGGGCCTGACGCATCTGCTGGCGCGCGCCTTCTCCATGCTGGGCGACCAGCCGCGGATCCGGACCCGCAGCTTCGCGCTGATGAGCGACGCGCTGGCCATGGTCGCGGGCGACGCGCCCGAGGTCTTCGAAGCCGTCACCCGGCAGAATCCCCACGTCCTGCCGCTCGCCCGCGACTTCACACAAAAGCTCAAAGCCCTCGGCGAAACCGCCCTGACAAGCGGCGACTGACACGCAACCCCCGGAAGCGACAGCGCCGGGACAAATGCATCCCGCCCGTCCCCGCTACCGCAAACTGCGGGGGCAGAACGCGACGCCCGGCCACCGGAACAAAGCCGCAGCCTTCTTCTTGGCCAAAGTACTCCGGGGGAGTCCCGAAGGGACGGGGGCAGCGCCCCCTGCCCGAACCGCCGCAGACGCAACCTCCAGGCGCGGTGCCCGACCGGGGCTTCTTGTTGGTCCACGTATCGCGAGGGAGGCCCGCAGGGCCGGGGGCAGAGCCCCCAACTCACCGCTCTCAATCGTTGCCACCTCCAGACCCACGCCTACCTGATCTGCATGACGACGCAGCGCAGCATCTCCATCGCCACGATGATCGTCGCCGCGACCGGCGTGCTCTGGGGGCTCTACTGGCTGCCGGTGCGGGCGCTCGACACGCTGGGGCTGCCCGGCGCCTGGGGCACGGTCGCCATCACCTTCGCGGCGACGCTCCTGCTCGCGCCCTTCGCCGTGGCTCGACGCCGCGATCTTGCGGTGACGCCCCTGCCCGCGCTGCTCGCCATCGCCACCGGCGGTGCCGCCTTCGCGCTCTATTCCATGAGCCTCGTCTACGGGCGGGTGGCAATCGTCATTCTGCTCTACTTCCTGACCCCGGTCTGGAGCACCCTGATCGGGCGCTACGTCATGGGCTGGTCCGCAACGCCTCTGCGCATCGCTGCGATTCTTCTGGGGCTCGCGGGCCTCGGCATCATGCTCGGCGCCGACGGCACCCTTCCGCGGCCTCAGGGCATCGGGGAATGGATGGCTCTGGTGGCGGGCCTCCTCTGGTCCATCGGCACCACAGGGATGCGCACCACCTCCACCCTCGCCCCCGGCCCCTCGGCCTTTGTCTTCGCCGCCGGAGCCGCGCTGACGGCGCTGGTCCTCGCCCCGGTGCTCGCACCGCTGCCTTCGGGGTTCGGCGACCTGCGGGCCGGGGCGGTGGCGCTAGCGACCGGCGCGCTCTGGTGGGGGCTCTCCATCGCCGCGCTCATGTGGGCGACGCTCCGGCTGGAGCCCGCCCGCGTCGGCATCCTGCTGATGACCGAAGTTCTCGTGGGCGCCCTCTCGGCCGCCCTGCTGGCAGGCGAACACCTCTCGGGGCTCGAGATCGCGGGCGGGGCCCTGGTCCTGGCGGCCGGCATTCTCGAGGTCTGGCCGACCCGCAAACGGGAGGCCTGAACCGACCTGTCCCACGGGACAGTCCTAAGAGCTGGTTAATCGATGTATCTAACCCATTGATTTATAATGTCCGAAAAGATGTCCCGGCCCGGGACACCTGAGCCTTCCCGCCTAAAGCCACCCCTTGGCAGCGCCCGGCAGGGGCTTATAACCGGGGCATGAGCCTCAATCCCGCCGACGACCGCTTCGCCGAGACCCTCCGCCCCGAGCTGCCCGAGGGCACGTTGCGGCGCCCCGAGCCGCGTCACCTCGAGGAACCCCGCGGCCGTTGGAAAGGCGCCTCGCAATGGCTCGCCCTGCCACGGACGACCGACCAGGTCGCGACCATCGTCCGCGCCTGCCACGCGGCCTCGGTCCCCATCGTCCCCTATGGCGGCGGCACCGGCCTCGTCGGCGGCCAGCTCGCCCCGGACGGCCCCGCCCCGCTGCTTCTCTCCCTCGAACGCCTCGCCGGCGTGCACGAGATCTATCCCGAGGAAAACGCCCTGATCGCCGGTGCGGGCACCATCCTCGCCGACATTCAGGCCGCCGCCGAGGAGGCCGACCGCCTCTTCCCCCTCTCCCTCGCCTCCGAGGGCTCCGCCCGTATCGGCGGCCTGCTCGCCACCAACGCCGGCGGCGTGAACACGCTCCGATACGGCAACGCCCGCGATCTCACCCTCGGGCTGGAGGCGGTCATGGCCGACGGCAGCATCTGGAACGGCCTCTCGCGACTGAGGAAGGACAACACCGGCTACGACCTGCGCCACCTCCTCATCGGCTCGGAGGGCACGCTTGGGATCATCACCGCCGCGAGCCTCAAGCTCTCGCCCCGCCCTGCCGCAACCGGCACTGCCCTGCTGACGGTCCCCTCACCCGAAGCCGCGCTGAAGCTCCTCTCCCTCGCCCGCAGCCAGCTTGCCGAGGGCATCTCCGCCTTCGAACTGATGCACCGCACTGGCTTCGACTTCCTGTCAGAGAAGCTGCCAGACATCCGCCAGCCCTGGGACACGCCGCCCGAGTGGTCCGTCCTGATCGAGCTCGGCCTCGCCCGCGGCCTCGATCCGACCGAAGCGCTGGAAACGCTCTTTGCCGAGGGGTTCGAGGCCGGTCACGTCAGCGACGGTCTCATCGCCCAGAGCGCCCAGCAGGCGCTGGACTTCTGGACGCTGCGCGAACACATCCCCGAGGCCAACCGGCGGATCGGCGCCATCTCGAGCCACGACATCTCGGTCCCCCTCGGCACGATCCCGGAATTCATCGCGACAGCCGGCCCCGCCCTGGAAAAGATCGGCGCCTTCCGCGTCAACTGCTTCGGCCACGTCGGCGACGGCAATCTCCACTACAATGTCTTCCCCGCCGCCGGTCAGAGCCGCGACGATCACGCCGGAAACCGCGAGGCGATCAAATCCTGCGTGCACGATATCGTCCACAGTCTCGGCGGATCGGTCAGCGCAGAGCATGGTGTGGGGCGTCTCAAGGTAGGCGATCTCGAGACGTATGCCGATCCAACCAAAATCGCTGCCATGCGCGCGGTCAAGTCGGCGCTGGACCCGATGGGTATCCTCAACCCGGGCGCCGTCCTCCGGGCACGCTGACGTACGTCATCCGCGACTGCGGCGATGCAGCGGGAAAGGCACGGCGTTGTCGGGAAGCCTGGACGTGGCGAGGGCGCTCTGCCGCCGGAGATCGTGTCTCTCGGTCTGCAGTCTGTCGGCGTACCGATCCAGAATATCCTGGATATCGCTGGCGATCTCGCCCTGGTCCGCCTGCTCAAGAAATCTGCGAAGATCTTCCAGCACTGGCCCGACCCATTCGAGCTGCGTCTGCATTGCCATCTCCGCCCCTCTTCGTCTGTATCAACGGGCCAAACGTCCCTATCGGGTACGGATCTACCATATTTTGTTTCCCGATTGTGGGAGAAATCAAACCCTTTGCCCATTGCTCGCAAACGACATGCGTCGAAACACGCCCTTCGCGGAGTTTTCGCCAAGGAGATGCAGGCAACAGTCTTGGAAGATGCGGCGACTAAAGTCTACCGGTATTAGTTGGGCTTGTCTCAAATCTTAGCCATCTAACCGCGAACCCCGATTGCTTCTTCCCGGCAGTGTACCGACCATCAGTGACGCCGAGACGGAGCATCAATTCATTAACCTTCGTGATTTATGTACGTAGGAAGCAAGACACCTTTATTGCCTCGCATTAGGGAACAAAAGGTCGCAACTTGGCACAATTCATACGTCAACCCGGCTAGGTGAAAGCGAAAAAACGGTCGATTTTGGCCTGACAAGATTGTATTCACCGCGCATGCGTTCTACCGCGCGCCGCGCTGTCGTGCGTAAGCATTCTGCAATTGGCCGTTGAAGGGGTGGGGGGATCATTCCGCATGATGTGCGGGTGATCAAAAGGTTCGAGAAAGACATCCGAGGCAGAAGACAGAGACCGACATGAAATTTCTCAACTTCTTTCGTGGCTCCAGTGAGAGCGCCATGTCCGTGGACTGGGTGGTCCTGACCGCCGCCATTGTCGGGCTTCTCGTCGCGGGGCATTCGACGTTTCAAAACGACGCCGCGCCACTGTTTGACCTGACCTCTCTGGCAGCCGAGGCCGGGAGCGTTCCAGAAAACTGAGGCCCCGACAGCGCATCTGTTTGTCGGCATCGAGGATTTCGGACAATGGCTGACAACGGGAGTGAGGGAGACGGCGAGGTGGCACTGAGGGCCTGCACGATCAGCCGTGATGTCCAGAATTTCGACCTGCTCATCGAGGACATGGAAAGCCTGCTCGGCGACGCCTGGGGCGACCTGGGGTTCGAGGAGGGCGTTTGCTTTCTGGCCGAGGACGCATCCAAAGCGCTCGATTTCATCGTCCTGGTGATCGATGCCTTCGACGAGGACGAGGTGGACCAGCTTGAAGAGGTGTTGGCGGCCGCGCGGGCGGCAGGTGTTCCTGTGGTCACCGTGGCCGAAGACGTGACGCCGGCCACCCTGGGGCGGCTCGGGCGGGCCGGGGCCGGGGAATGCCTGGCCTACCCGCTGGCCGAGGGAGCGCTGGAGGCCGCGGCAGAGCGGCTCGGGCGGGTGTCCCGCGAAACCGCCTGACGGGGATGTCCCGGGCCGGGACATCCGGACGCCTTATATAAATCAATGACTTAAATAGGTGGGATTAACCAACCGTTAGGAATGTCCCGCGGTCAGGCCCCTCTCAGCCCGGCAGAAGCGACAGTGCGTAGTAGCAGATCGCGGATAGCACCGCAGCCGCCGGGACGGTGATGATCCAGGCCGCCGCGATGGTCAGGAAGTGCGACCGGCGCACGAGCTTGCGGCGCTTGCGTTCCTCGGCGGGGATGCGCTTGGCGGGCGGGCGGTTCTGCTGGAGCCGGCGTGCGCGGCGCTCGGCATGCCATTCCCGGAAGAAGCCCACACCGAAGACCCCGCCCACGGCGATATGGGTGGAACTGACCGGCAGGCCCAGCCAAGACGCCGCGATCACCGTCACGGCCGCCGAGAGCGCCACGCAATAGGCCCGCATGGGGTTGAGCTTGGTGATCTGGCTGCCGACCATCTGGATCAGCTTGGGCCCGAAAAGCACGAGCCCGAACGAGATGCCGATGGCCCCGATGGCCATGACCCAGACCGGGATCGCGACCTCGGCCGCGCCGCCACCGGTCTGCTGGGCGTAGACGATGGCAGCGAGCGGACCGACCGCATTGGCCACGTCGTTGGCGCCGTGGGCGAAGGACAGCAGCGCCGCCGAGATCACCAGCGGCATGCGGAAGAGGATCTTGAGCGAGCGGTTGCGGTTCTCGAGCCCGGCGGACTGACGGCGAATGAGCGGCACAGAGACCGCGCCGACCAGGATACCCACGGCGATGCCGATCAGGACCGCGGCGCCGAGGTCGATGTAGAGGACGCGCTTGAGCCCCTTGAGCGCGAGATAGGCGGAGAAGGCCGACGCCATGACGCCGATCAGCACCGGCACCCAGCGTCGGGCAGCGGTGATCTTGTCCTCGACGTAGATGATCTTCCACTTGATGAAGGCCAGCATGGCCGCGGCGATGACCCCGCCCAGCGCCGGCGAGATCACCCAGCTTGCCGCGATGGCCCCCATGGTGGGCCAGCTGACCGCCCCGAGGCCGGCCGCGGCCACCCCTGCCCCCATGACGCCGCCGACGACGGAATGCGTCGTCGAGACCGGCGCGCCGATGAAGGTCGCGAGGTTCACCCAGAGCGCCGCCGACAGCAGCGCGGCGAGCATGGCGGTGACGAAGACATGCCCGTCGGCAAGGCTTTCGGGCGCGACGATCCCCTTGGAGATCGTGTCGACCACGTCGCCCCCGGCGAGAAGCGCACCGGCACTTTCGAAGACCGCCGCGATGGCGATGGCCCCGGCCAGCGACAGGGCGCGCGCCCCCACCGCCGGGCCCATGTTGTTGGCCACGTCGTTGGCACCGATGTTGAGCGCCATGTAGGCGCCGAAGGCCGCCGCCACGATGACGAAGAGCCCACCCGGTGCCTGCCCGACGATGAGCCCTGCCGCCAGTGCAGCCACCGCGACGAAAACCAGCGAAAGCCCGACTCCGATCAGGGGGCGCGCGGCGTACATGGTCGCGATCTCGAGCCGTGACAGCCGGTTGAGATCGCGGTCGAGGGTCGGCCAGTCGTAGGCCTCGTCCTGATTGCTCATTTGCTGCCCAGTCGTTCTTTCGCGCAGATCATTTTCGGGCCGGCGCGGTGACCAGCGCCTCGGCATCGGCAAGCAGAGCCTTGAGATCGGGCTCGTCCACCATCTGGGAGGCTTCCGCCGGTGTCACCCAGCGGCGCTCGCGCTGGCCTGCCTCTGGATAGGAATCGTAGAGCTTCGCGATCTCGATCGCGAAGACATCCACGTCGGTCGGGACCGGAAGCCCCCCCTTGAGCCGCTTGCGGTAGCTGTAGCGCCCGACCCGGCGCGGCGCCCCGCCGCGCGGCTTCACGCCCGCTTCTTCCCAGGCTTCCTCGAGCGCGGTGCCGCCCGCGTCGAAGCCGCTCTTGGGCCAGCCCTTGGGCAGGACCCAGCGCCGGGTTTCGCGCGAGGTTATCAGCAGGATCTCGAGACGGCCCTCGTGACGTCGGTAACACAGAGCGGCCAGCTGATAGTGGGAGGGGCGCCGCAAGATGGGCGCTATGTAGTCTGACCAGATCTTTCGCAACGTCGGGGTCCTCGGTTTTAATGGGTGCGGGTATCAGTCCGGCCCGCCGAAAACAACGGTTTCGCGCCCGGATTTGGCCTTAAAACGCTGACCTGTTGCGGATCTGAGTAACCGCCGGCCGCCGGGACCATGGCCCCGCCCACGGCGCCTGCCACGGAGCAATCCGCCGTTCACGCCTCGTGCGCCAGAGACACCACCACGGGTTGCAGAGGCAACTTAAGATTCTGTTACCCCCCGCGCCAGCGGGACCGGTGACAGTGTGAAACTGTGGCGTTTTTCGGCGTGCCGAGGAGACCGGCGATGGCCGATTCCACGGTTGCCGCACCGTCCCCCGAGACAGGTGAAAAAAGCGGGAAATTCTCGCTTGACGCCCCGCGGCCATCCCCTTAATCACCCCGCACGGTTTGGCGGAGTAGCTCAGGTGGTTAGAGCAGCGGAATCATAATCCGCGTGTCGGGGGTTCAAGTCCCTCCTCCGCTACCAAACCTTCCCCAGTGAAAATTAGATGATCCGAGGGCGATCTTTTGCTTTGTCGGATCAGGACGCTCCGTCGCGGTCGGGCGTCCGGCCGGGCCGGCCCTTCCCGGGCCTCTGCCTACTGTCCCACCCGTCGTGACATTCGGCTGTAGAGGATCAGTTCGGGGCGGTATTCGAAGTGCATCCCGTCGAAGTGGTGCCACTTGCCGCCCCAGATGAAGCCGCGCCGTTCCAGGCTTTCGACCAGTGCCCAGGGCAGGTTGTTGTCAAAGCCGCCGACCTCGCCCTCGTCGGCGCCGGTCCAGCGCCAGTAGCCGCCCAGCGCGGCATTCAGGTCGATCGCGATGCCATAGGAATGCGGGCTCAGTCGGTCGGTGCCCGCGATCCGCCGCCAGAGATAGCCGCCGCCGACCTCATCCAGCAGCGGCGCGATGGCGGGATCCGAGAGGTCGAGGTCGCCGAAGGCCGCGGCGAGCTGGCAGGCCACCCCGTGCCGCGCGGTCACCCGGAAGCGTGCGGGCCCGGCGGTGACGGTCACGAGCTGCGGCTCGACGGCGCCGGCCTCAGGCCCGTACAGCAGCTGGAAGAAGGCGTCGTTGCGGGCGCGTCCGGGATCAAAGAAGGGAATCAGCCGGTCATCGAGACTGCGCGAGAGCGGGTAGGTCACGGCGAACTGGTCGCCCACGGTGGCGGAGGCGATGATCTCGGGCGTGCTGCGCCCCGTGGGGCCGCGGGCGTTGATGGTGGCCGCGCCGTCGGAGATGGCGATCCCGGCACCGGGGGTCTCGGCCAGGCGCAGCTGCGGGTAGGCCATGGAGAGGGCGGTCGTCCAGGTTTGGCCGGGGGTGCCCGCCGGCAGCGGGGTGCCGAGGAAGTCGCGCGGGCCGCAGTCCTGGCCCGGGGCGGGCCCCGCGGCGAGGCCCATGGCGAGCAGCAGGATGGCGGATGGAAGACGCTTCGTAACTGGTTGAAACAATGGTCTGGTCGCTCGGGATGATCGGCACGCAATGGCCGGAACGTTGAAAATGAATTGTGCAAAGGATCGAAACGATTCCGCCTTTTTATCTCAGATGATGAATAAAAAGTCATCTTCTAGTTCCCTCCCCGTCCGGTGAGGGATCAGCCGGGGCGCAGGTCGGGGAGGTAGGTCCGCTCTTCGATGGGGTTGGCCTCGATCGCATCGCGGATCATGTCGAGCAGGATGGTTTCGGCGCGGTTCATGACGGAGCGCGGGTTCCAGACCAGGTGCACGTCGACGGGGGGCAGGTCCTCGTAGGGCGGCGTCTGCCAGAGCAGGCCGTCCTGGACGTCGCGCTGCGCGACGTGGACGGGCAACGGGCCGATGCCGAGGCCCGCGATGATCATGCGGCGCACTTCCTCGAGGTTGCTCGAGGTGCCGGTGATCCGCATGCCGAGCCGCGATTTCGCCCGCATGAGGGCCACGGGCTTGAGCACGTCCTCGAGCCGGTCGGTGTCGAAACTGACTGAGGGCAGCCCGTCGAGATCGGCGGGGGTGAGGTTTTCGCGGCCGAAGAGCGGATGCCAGGGGCCGCAGAAGAGGCCGAAGAACTCGCGGTAGAGGCGGCGGTATTCGAGACGGGGATTGCGGGCGCGGACGAGGCAGACGCCGAAGGAGGCGCGCTTGGCCGAGACCTCGGCGGGACCTGGCCGCTCGAGATCACGTCGATCGAGAGGGTCGCGCCGGGGGTCCGTGCGTGGAAATCCGCCAGGGCGCGATCAAAGAACGGGCAGACCACGTGCGAGGCCACCGCGATTTTCACGTGGCCCCGGACCTCGTCGGTCATCTCGCGCAGGAGCGTGGACAGCCGCAGGATGGAGCCGTTGATCTCGACCGCCTCGCGGTAGAGGAGCTGGCCCGCCTCGGTCAGCTCGTAGCGCCCGGGCTGGCGGTTGATGAGCTTCCGGCCGACCCGATCTTCCAGTCTTTTCAAGGCCGAAGAGACCGAGGGCTGCTTTAGCCGCAGCTTGGCCGAGGCCTCGGTGATCGACCTCGAATCCGCCAGCACGACGAAGGTGCGCAGGAGGTTCCAGTCGAGCTCCCGCGCCACGCGCTCGGGGTCGTAGGGATCTGAGGGTATAGCTGCCATCTATAACGACAATTCTCATTAACTATTTGATCAATGTCCAGCGGGTTCGAACGATCACCGCAACGCAAACACGAGGAATCGCCGATGTCGGTCGAAGCCCGCGAGGCCCGTCAGCCATGGATCCTGCTCTCTCCCGCCCTGACGGCGGTGACCCTGCTGTTGCTGGTGCCGCTGTGCTTCATCGTGATCTACAGCTTCTGGCTGCGCACGGCGACGGGCGCGGACCAGGCGGGTTTCTACCTCGACAACTGGGCGGAGGCGCTGAGCGACCGCTTCTACCGCGACATCCTGCTGAACACGCTGAAGATCGCCACGATCACCACGGCGATCTGCGCGCTGATGGGCTATCCTTCGGCCTATTTCATCGCGCGGTCGCGCGGGAACAAGGCGATGCTCCTGCTGCTGCTGATGCTGCCCTTCTGGATCAGCTACATCATCCGCACGATGAGCTGGATCAACATCCTGGGCGTGTCGGGCGCGCTGAACGGCGTGCTGACCTGGACCGGGATCGTCGATGAGCCGATCCAGATGCTCTACAACGAGGCGACGGTGATCCTGGGGCTGGTGCACTTCCTGCTGCCCTTCATGATCCTCAACATCTTCGTCAGCCTCGACGGCATCGACGTGACGCTCGAGGACGCCGCCAATTCGCTGGGCGCCACCAAATGGCAGGCCTTCCTGCAGGTGACCCTGCCGCTGTCGCTGCCGGGTCTCGCCGCTGGCGGGCTGCTCTGCTTCGTGCTGGGGGCGGGCACCTACATCACGCCGCTGGTGCTGGGCGGGCCGACCGACGCCATGTTCGCGAACCTCGTCTTCGAGGCCATCATCACGCAGCTCAACTGGCCGCTGGGATCAGCGCTGAGCCTGATGCTGCTGGCGGTGCTCGCCGTGCTGGTGGGCATCTACAATCGCTATCTCGGCATGGCGCAACTGATGAAGGGGCTGGGCTGATGGGCTGGTTTTTCATCCGCGGCTACGCGATCCTCGTCTACCTCTTCATGTTCCTGCCGGTGGCGGTCGTGGTTCTGCTGAGCTTCAACGCCTCGCAGTTCGGCTCCTTCCCGATGACGGGCTTTTCCTTCCGCTGGTTCGTGGAGCTTGCCCAGAACGACGCAATCCTGCGGGCCTTCCGGACCTCGGTGGTGCTGGGGCTTCTGACGGCGGTGATCTCGACCACGCTTGGGGTGCTCGCGAGCCTTGCGCTGGTACGCTACCGGGTGCCGGGCGCCAACGTGGTCTCGACCCTGTTGATCGCGCCGATCCTCGTGCCCGAGGTGGTGCTCGCGGTGGCGCTGCTGCTGTTCCTGAACGTGCTGGGTATCAACAAGAGCTTTGCGCTGCTGCTGTTCGGGCACGTGATCTTCACCCTGCCCTTCGTGATCCTCGTGGTGCAGGCGCGGCTGGTGTCGATTCGCCGTGACGTGGAGGAGGCCGCCATGAGCCTCGGCGCCTCGCCGATGCAGACCTTCTTCCAGATCACCCTGCCGCTGATGCTGCCGGCGGTGCTCGCGGGCGGGCTTTTCGCCTTCACCATCAGCTTCGACGACATCACCGGCACGCTGTTCTGGAAGCCCGGCGGGGTCGAAACGGTGCCGACGCAGATCTTTGCCATGCTGCGCAATTCCATCAGCCCCGAGATCAATGCGCTCGGGACGGTGATGATCGTGATGACCGTGGGCCTGCCCCTGCTGGGCGCGGCGCTGGCCCGACAACTTTCAAGAAAAGGCGGCTGAGATCGCCACACGCAACCCGACAAGGAGTGAGAAGATGAAGAAGATGGACAACACCACCCGCTATGAACGCCTGCGCGAGCGTTACATGAACGGCGACCTCGACCGGCGGACGTTCCTGGGACTGCTGGGCGCGGCGGGTGCCGCCTACGGGGTCGTGACGCCCTACCGGGCCTTCGCGCAGGACGTGAGCCAGGTACGCTTCGACGGCTGGGGCGGCGTCGTGTCCGAGGCCTTCCGGCAGTATGCCTTCGATCCCTATACCGCCGAGACCGGCATCGAGGTGGTCGACGGCACCTTCGGCGGCGGCGACGAGTACCTGTCGCGCGTGAAGGCGAGCCAGACGGGCGAGTACAACATCGCGCATCTTTCGGGGGTCTTCGACTACGCCCGCTACGACAACCTCGGGCTTTCGAGCGAGCTGAACGAGGACAACATCCCCAACCTGCAGTACGTGATCCCCAAGCTGGTGGACGTGTTCCGCAAGGTGTCGGGCGGCACCCTGTCCTGCGTGCCCTATGATTACGGGACCACGGGTCTGGCCTACAACCGCGCGCATATCTCGGACGAGGAGATGCAGGAGAAGGGCGCGAAGATCCTGATCGACGAGGCCTACAAGGGCAAGATCGCGGGCTGGTCCGACTGGCGCACGCGGATCTGGTTCGCCTCGCTGCAGACCGGGCAGGATCCCAACGCCGCCGAGGACATGGACGCGGTCTGGGATGCCATCCGCGCGCACCGCGACCTGTCGCTGAAGTACTGGACCTCGGGCGCCGAACTGATGTCGCTGCTGGCCGAGGAAGAGATCTACGTGACCGAGGGCTGGTCTGGCCGGATATATGCGCTGCAGGAGCAGGGTCACGATATCGGCTACTACGATCCGCCCAACGGCTACGGCTGGCAGGAGTGCCTGTTCGTGCTGAAGGGATCGCCCATGGAGGCGGCCGAGGAGCTGCTGAATTTCATGCTGGCGCCCGAGACCTCAATCGCGGTGGCGGAGGGCCAGAACTATCCGCCCGCGCTCGACCCCAACAAGGTGGAACTCGGCGAGAAGATCCCGACGCTGCCGGCCTTCGATCCCACGGGCACGCTCGACGGGCTGACCTTTGCCGACCCCGAGTACTGGAACAGCCACGAGGCGGACTGGTCCAAGACCTTCGGCCGCGTCCAGAAGGGCTACTGAACCAGGCTTCGGGCGGGGGCGCGTCCCCTGCCCGGCCGTGCATTCAACTCCTCCGTCTCCGGGACATGCTCATGAGCTCCGTCACCCTGCGCAACGTCGTGAAGCGCTTTCACAAGTTCACGGCGGTGCATGAAACCAACCTCGAGATCCCGGAAGGCGCCTTCGTGACGCTGCTGGGGCCCTCGGGCTGCGGCAAGACCACGAACCTGCGGATGATCGCCGGGCTGCTCGACCCCACCGAGGGCGAGATCCTGATCGGCGGCAGGCGCGTGAACGATGTGCCGATCCACAAGCGCAACCTCGGGATCGTGTTCCAGAACTACGCGCTGTTCCCGCACAAGACGGTGGCCGAGAACGTGGCCTTCGGGCTGCGCTACCGGGACGTGCCGAAGGCCGACGTCGCGGCGCGGGTGCAGGCGGCGCTGGATCTGGTGCAGCTGCCTGATGTGGGCGAACGCTATCCCAAGGCGCTGTCGGGCGGTCAGCAGCAGCGCATCGCGCTGGCGCGGGCCATCGTCATCGAGCCGGACGTGCTGCTGCTCGACGAGCCGCTTTCGGCGCTCGATGCCAACCTGCGCGAGGACATGCGCGTGGAGCTGAAGCGCATCCAGGACAAGATCGGGGTCACGACGGTCTTTGTCACCCACGACCAGTCGGAGGCGCTGGCCATGTCGGACCGGATCGTGGTGATGAGCGCCGGGCGGATCGAGCAGACCGGGTCGCCCGAGGAGGTCTACAACAACCCCGCTTCGGAGTTCGTGGCCCAGTTCCTCGGTGCCTCCAACATGCTGGAGGCCCGCTGCACCGGGACCGACGCCGGTGGTGCGACGCTCGAGGCCGAGCCTTTCGGGCAGGTGGCCGTGCCGGCGGAGAAGGCGCAGCGGCTCGGCGGGCCCGGTGCGGCGCAGCTGGTGCTGCGCGCCGAGAAGCTGCTGGTGATGCCCGCGGCCGAGATGCCCGAGGGCATGATCACCGCGCCCGCCCGGATCGAGACGGTGGACTACCAGGGCCAGACGGTGCGCTATTTCCTGCGGCTCGGAGAGCGGCAGTTGCAGGCGATCAACATGATTGACGAACGCCCCTTCGAGCAGGGCGCCGAGGTGCGCGTCGGGTTCCGTCCCAAGGACGCCTCGGCCCTTCCCATGGAGACCGCATGAGCCATCTTTTCTACCAGGGGCGGGGCCGCAAGCCGGTGCTCGACCAGGCGCGCGGGGTCTACATGTGGGACACCGACGGGCGGCGCTATCTCGACGGGTCCTCGGGGGCCATGGTCTGCAACATCGGGCATTCCAACCCCGCGGTGCTGGCCGCCATGCGCGAGCAGATGGAGCGCGCCACCTTCGGCTACCGGCTGCATTTCGAGACCGAGGCGAGCGAGCGGCTGGCCGCCAAGACGGTGGCGAAGATGCCCGAGGGGCTGAACCGGGTCTTCTTCGTCTCGGGCGGGTCGGAGGCCATCGAGAGCGCCATGAAGCTTGCCCGCCAGCACGCGGTCGCAACGGGACGGGCCGGCCGCTGGAAGGTGATCTCGCGCAGCCCCTCGTACCACGGCTGCACGCTGGGGGCGCTGGCGGTGACGGGGTTCCGATCGCTGACCGAACCCTTTGCGCCCATGATGCGCGAGATGCCCAAGGTGCCCGCGCCGCGCGCCTATCTCGACGGGCTCGACCCGGAGGATCCGGCCACGGGGCGGCACTACGCGGACATGCTCGAGGCGCAGATCCTGCGCGAAGGGCCAGAGAGCGTGCTGGCCTTCGTGCTGGAGCCGGTGGGCGGCGCCTCGACCGGGGCACTGGTGCCCCCGGAGGGCTACATGGCGCGGGTGCGGGAGATCTGCGACCGGCACGGCGTGCTGCTCATCATGGACGAGGTCATGACCGGCGCGGGCCGGACCGGGGCTTTCCTCGGATGCGAGCACTGGGACACGCAGCCCGACATCGTGGTCATGTCGAAGGGCTTCGCGGCAGGCTACGCGCCGCTCGGGGGCATCGTGGCGCCGGACTGGCTGGTAGAGCCGGTGCTGGACCAGGGCGGCTTTGCGCACGGATTCACATACGCCGGCAATCCGCTCGCCTGCGCCGCGGGCGCGGCGGTGCTGGACCAGATCGAGCAGCAGGGGATGGTCGCCAATGCGGCCCGGATGGGCGAGCTGCTGCTTGCCCGGTTGAGGGAGCTTGCCGCGCGGTACGAAATCATCGGCGACGTGCGCGGCAAGGGCCTGCTGACCGCCTTCGAGTTCATGTCGGATCCGGTAAAGAAGACCCCCCTGCCCCGCGAGTTCCGCGCCTTCGAGCGTTTCGTGCAGATCGCCTACGACAACGGACTGATCGTCTATTCCCGGCGCACGCGCGACGGCGTCGAGGGAGACCATATCCTTGTCTGTCCGCCACTGATCGCGACCGAGGCGCATCTCGACGAGATCACCGAGGGGCTGGATGTATCGCTCCGGGCATTCACGGCCGAACTGCCCGAGCAGGGGGCCCTTGTCTGAATGTCCAAGATCCTGATCACCTGCGCCCTCACGGGCTCCATCCACACGCCCTCCATGTCGCCGCACCTGCCGATCACGCCCGACGAAATCGTCGAACAGGGGCTTGCCGCCGCCGAGGCCGGCGCGGCCATCCTGCACCTGCACGCGCGCGATCCACAAACCGGACGGCCCTCGGCCGATCCGGCGCATTTCGATGCTTTCCTGCCCCGGCTGAAGCACGACACCGAAGCCGTGCTGAACCTGACGACCGGCGGCAGCGCCACGATGACGCTCGACCAACGGCTCGCCGCGCCGATGAAGGCCGAGCCGGAGATGTGTTCGCTCAACATGGGGTCGATGAACTTTGCGCTCTATCCCATGGCCGCACGCATTTCCGAATGGCAGCACGACTGGGAGGAACCCTTTCTCGAAGGGTCGGACGACCTGATCTTCAAGAACACGCCGCGCGACATTGCCCATGTCCTGACCGAGCTGGGCGCAAAGCGCGGCGCGCGGTTCGAGTTCGAGTGCTACGACGTCGGCCACCTCTACATGCTGCGGCACTTCGTGGACCGGGGACTCGTGCAGGGGCCTGTGTTCCTGCAGTTCGTCTTCGGTGTGCTGGGCGGCATCGGGCCGGACCCGGAGAACCTGCAGCACATGAAGCGCATCGCCGACAAGCTCTTCGGCGATGACTACAGTTTCTCGGTGCTGGCGGCGGGGCGGCACCAGATGCCGCTGGCGACCATGGCGGCAGCGATGGGCGGCCACGTGCGGGTGGGGCTGGAAGACAGCCTGACCATCGCGCGGGGGCGGCTGGCACAGTCCAACGCCGAGCAGGTGGCCAAGATCCGCCGTATCGTCGAGGAGCTGGGACGTGACCCTGCCACACCCGAGGAGGCGCGGAGGATGCTGGGGCTCAAGGGCGGGGACAGGACGGCGATATGAGCGTGACCTTCCGCAAGGCCGAGGCGGCGGATGTGCCCCGCCTGCACGCGGCGCTGGCGCAGCTTTCGGCGGATCTCGGCGACACGCACCGCACCGACGAGGACGCCCTGCACGCGGCGGGCTTCGGCGCCCGCCCCGTCTTCCGCGCGGTGCTTGCCGAGGAAGGATGGGAGGTCGTGGGCATTGCGCTTTTCTCTCCCTGCCTCTCGACCTCGCGCGGGCAGGTCATCGCCTATGTCTCGGACCTCTGGGTGGCGCACGGATTGCGCGGGCAGCGACTGGGGCCGCGCCTGCTGTCGGCGGTGGCGGAGGATGCGGCGGAGGCCTGGGGGGCCACGGCCCTGAAGCTCAACGTCTATCACCACAGTGCCGGGGCGCGGCGGTTCTACGCGCGGGTGGGGTTCACCCCGGCCGAGGACCACACCGAGATGCATCTTGGCCCCGATGCCATCGCCAGGCTTGGAGACACGGAATGAAAGCCTTTCTCGACGACCGCCAGCGGGCACACGATCCCAAGCACTTCATGGCGAACGGCGCGCAGCAGCCCAACCCCGAGGTGCCACGCCGGGTGGAGATCCTGGCCGAGGGCGCGCGGGCGGCCGGCTGCCATTTCGAGACGCCCGCCGATGCCGGGCTCGGGCCGATCGCCGCCGTGCACACGGCGGAATACATCACCTTCCTGCGCAACATCTACACCCGCTGGCGTCGGATCGAGGGCGCGGGCGAGGAGGTCATCCCCAACATCCATCCCGCGAACCGGACGGACGGCTACCCCAAGTCCGCCGTGGGCCAGGCCGGCTGGCACCAGGCGGACACCGCCTGCCCGATCGCGGAACATACCTACGAGGCCGCGTACTGGTCGGCGCAGAGCGCCGTGGCCGGGGCGGATCACCTGATCGGCGGCGGCCGGATGGCCTATGCGCTGTCGCGCCCGCCGGGGCATCACGCCTTCGAGGCACTGGCGGGCGGCTTCTGCTTCTTCAACAACTCGGGCATCGCGGCCGAGAGGCTGCGCGCGGCGGGGCTGCGCCCGGCCATCGTGGACGTGGACGTGCACCACGGCAACGGTACGCAGGGGATGTTCTACGGGCGGGGCGACGTGCTGACCGTATCGATCCACGCCGATCCCGCGCGGTTCTACCCCTTCTTCTGGGGTCATGCGCAGGAGCGGGGCGAGGGGGCGGGGCTCGGGGCGAACCTGAACCTGCCGCTGGCGCGCGGGACGGACGACGCGGGCTACATGGCGGCGCTGGGGACCGCGCTGGAGCGCTGCGACAGCTTCGGCGCGGATGTGATCGTGGTGGCGCTGGGGCTCGATGCCTCGATCGACGATCCCTTCCAGGGGCTCGCGGTGACGCAGGAGGGCTTCACACGGATCGGCGCCGCCCTTGCCGCGACCGGGCGAGGGCTGCTTTTCGTGCAGGAGGGCGGCTACGTGAGCGACACGCTGGGAGCGAACCTGACCTGCGCGTTGAAGGGCGCCATGGGCGGCTGAGGGCCTCTGTCAGGGGATGCGCAGGCGGTCGCGGAGGCCGGCGGTGGCGATCACGGTGCGGACGCCGAGACGGTGGAAACGGTGGAGCGGGATGGGGCGCAGCGGCTCGAGCGGCCAGTCTGCCTCGGCCTCCGCATCGCCAGCGAGGCGTCGGCCGAGGATACGGCCCATCATCGTGGCCATGGCGAGACCGCGCCCGTTGAAGCCGCCCGCGGTGAAGAGCCCCGGTGCCGGTTCGGCGAGGTGCGGCAGGTGGTCGGTCGTCACGGCCACGCGTCCACCCCAGCCGTACTGCCAAGCCAGGCCGCCGAGTTGCGGAAAGAGCTGGAGGGCCTCGGCCTCGAGGCGCCGGAAGGCGCGGGAAAGCCCCACCCCGCCGTAGGCGCCGGCCCCGCCGATGACGAAACGGCCCTCGGCATCGCGGCGGAAATAGAGGAGCTGGCGCCGGGTGTCCGAGACCACCTGCCGTTGGGGCAGGATGTCGGGCGTGAGGTCGCGGGGCAGCCGGTCCGTGGCGATCTGGATCGAGACGACCGGGACCACGTTGCGCTGCAGCTCGGGCAGCAGCGGTCCGGAGTAGCCATTGGTACAGAGCGCGACCCGTTGCGCCGAGACACGGCCCGAGGGCGTCTCGATGCGCCATTGGCCCTCGTGTCCGACGCGGCGCGCGGGCGTGTGCGAATACAGGCGGACGCCGGCGGACGCCGCGGCACCCGCAAGACCGCGGGCATAGGACAGCGGCTGGACGCCACCGCCGCGCCGATCCCAGAGCGCGCCCGCGTAGTATCCCCCGCCCAGCATCTCGCGCGTCTCGGGGCCGGAAAGGTCACGGACATCGGCGCCGAGGGCCCGCCATTGGGCGCCACGGTCGCGGGCTGCGGTCAGCCCGTCTGACATCGCGGCGCTGATCCAGCCCGCTCGCATGGCGCCGCAGGAAATGCCATGGCGCTCGATCAGGTCGAAGACGAGATCCGGCGCGGCCCCGGCGCACTCGATCATGCGGGTGCCCTGCGGGCCGAAGCGGGCCTCGACCTCGCGCGGGTTTTCCTTGAGACCGGGCAGGACCTGCCCGCCGTTGCGTCCCGAAGCACCCCAGCCAAGGGACTCGGCCTCGATCAGCACGACATCCAGCCCGGCCTCCGCCGCGTGCAGGGCGGTGGACAGGCCGGCGAAGCCGCCGCCGACGATGCAGAGATCGGCCTCGACCTCGCCCGACAGGGCGGGCGCTTCGGGGCCCGGGGCGGCTTTGGTTGTCCAGAGCGAAGCGGCGAGGGCCGGCTGCTCGTTCTCGATCATCGCGGATTCTCCGGTTCCGTGGCGTCCTTCCGGCCCGTTTCCGGACCAGTCCGCCGCGCTGGCGAAAACCTACGCAGGACTAGGGCAAAGAAAAGGCGCGCACCGAGGCCGCGGCCGATGCCGCCGCGTGAACCGCCTGGCAGCGGTCATTACATAGGCAGACCAAGGCGCGTCCCGTCAGATCCCGGCAGGTTCTTCGCGGGGCGGAAGCATCACGGGCGGATAGTCCGGCGGCGCGAGGGACCGGGAGGCACCGGCCATCACCATGGCATAGAGCGCCTCGTAGCGGCGGATCATGGTGTCGATCGAGTAGGCGTTCTTTGCCCGCCTGCGTGGGACGTGGCGCTGCATCACAGCGGCCTCCTTCAGCGCGAGAGCCAGGGCGTGCGGATCGGGCGGTACGGTGCAGCCGCCCTCGCCGATGACCTCGGCAGTGGCACCACGGTCGGTGGCGGCCACCGGCAGACCGCAGGCCATGGCCTCGACCGCGGCAAGCCCGAAGGGCTCGTCCCAGAGCGGCGTGAAGAGAAGCACCGCGGCCTTGCCGTATTCCCGGGCGAGATCGGCGGGCGAAAGATGGCCGCCGTAACGGATGTCATCCCCTAGCAGCGGCGCCACCTCGGCATCGAAGTAGGCGCCATCCTCGATCGTGCCGAAGATCGTGAGCGGCATTCCCGCGATGCGTGCTGCTTGCGCGGCAAGATGGGCGCCCTTGTTTGGCATGATCCGCCCTGCCCAGATGGCCCCGGCCCCGCCTTGGTACACGAAGGGCCAAAGCGAAAGGTCGATGCCGTTGGGCACCACGTGGGCACCTTCGCGCGACTTTCCGGGCCACCAACCGGCCATGTGGCTGTGCGAGCAGAAGGTGACGCGGCTCCAGGGCCCCAGGGAGTCGGTGGTCGCGCGGTGCAGAGCGGGAAATGGCGGCACATGCATCGAGCTGACCATGGGCACGCGATCGCGTCGCGCCATTCGGGGCGGGTAGCGATGCAGGCTGTTGTTGTGGATCACGTCGAAGCCGCCCTCACGCAGCGCGGGCAGGATATCCGCGAAGGCCTTGTCGAGATGCGCGTTGAGCGCATCGGTGCCGTGGTGGTCCTTCCAAGGAAAGGCGCGGTCGTAGTGTTCGGGCAGCACGGGATGCAGTGGCACGCCCGCGTCGCTGTCGCCCGAGGCGAAGAGCGTCACGTCGTGGCCGCGCGCCTGCAGGCCGCGCGCGAGATGGTAGGCATGCGCCTCCATCCCGCCCATGAACGGGGGGGCCACGGGATGACGCACGTGGGCAAGGACTGCGATGCGCATGGGGCTATTCCGCCGCCACCCGGGCCATGTCCCCTTGTTGTCGGTCGACCTCGGCCACCCGCTCGGGCCCGACCTTTTCGCTTTGCTGGAGCTTGTCGAGCACGCGGCGCGTGTTGGCGTAAGGCATGTCGGCGGTCTGGCGACAGAGGGCGAAATCCGCCTCGGTCGGATCGCGCAGGACATGCAGCTCGCCGCCCCGCTGCTCGATCAGCCCCATGACCCGCATTGCGTGCAGCCAGTGGCCCATGGTGCGTTCGCCCCAGCGCGAGGCAAAGTGGTCGGCGTTGCGAATGATCGAGGCGACGTGGTGGACGGGCGGCATGCAGTGGTCATGGAACTGGTGGTAGACACGGGCCCCCTTCATCCACCAGATGCCGATGTCGCGGGCCTCCAGCACCCGGCCGAAGTCGGTATCCTCGCCGCCGTAGCCGTAGTAGCCCTCGTCGAAACCGCCCGAGGCGGCCCAGTCTTCACGGTGGATGGCGAAGTTCAGCGACCAGAAGCAGCGGTAATCCTCGCAGCGGCGCAGACCTTCCTCGGGCGGGGCCTGGCGGTCGGAATGGCGGGCGCCCACGCGATCGAAGAGGGCGTAGTCGATGCCGTGGTCGGTCGTGCCCTGCGGCAGGTAGACGACCTCGCCCATCACGAGGCCGCCGCCCGGGGTCACTGCGCGCGCCACGTCGGCGATGAAGTCCGGATGCGGGATGCAGTCGACGTCGACGAAGGCGAGCACCTCGCCCCAGGCCATGCTGGCGACGGCGTTGCGGGCGGCGGCGAGTGGAAGCTCGCCGTCGGGCCGCGTGACGAGCACTTGGCGGACGGGGAAGCTGGTTTCAGGGAGGTCGTCATAGCAGGTTTCCTGCATGACGCCGATGACGAGTTCTGCCGGGCGGCTGGTCTGCGCCTCGAAGCCGAGGATGACGTTGTGCAGGTGTGCCTCGCGGCCGGCGGCAATGGTCAGGGCGGAAACCTCAGGCATCTTGGGGGTCCTTCCGGGTCTTGAGTGTCGCGGGGGCGGACCGCCAGAGCGTGTCCGCAAGAGTTTCGAGCCAACGCGCGGCGGTGGCGGCGGCGCGGGGGCCGCCGGCGAGGGCCTGCTGGCGTGTTGGATCGTGGAGTGTCCGCGCGCGGGACACGGCCTCGTGCCAGCGGTGGGCCGAGGCGGGCAGCGCGTTCAGGACGACCGCGGCCCCGGCGCGGTCGAGCGCGCGGGCCTTCTCGGCCTGTTCGTCGAAGTAGCGCCACTCTGGCACGACGATCCACGGTGTGCCGGCGGCAAGAACCTGCGCGCAGGTTGTGTTGCCAGCCGAGGAGACGATGAGGTCGGCGGCAGCGATGTAGTCGCCGGCGTTGTCGACCCAGCCGCGATGGTCCAGGTTCGCGGGCGGCGTGGCGTGCCAGTCGCGTTCGACGTCGCCGATGGTGATCCACTGCATGTCGGGAAAGCTGCGCGCCGCAACGCCGAGCGGAGCCTCATGCGTGCCGCTGCCGCCCCCGCCCGAGACGACGAGCGCGATGCGCGCCGCCGGATCGAGGCCGAGCCGCGCCCGTGCCACACCGCGACAGGGCAGCGCGGTGGCGACGCCGAGTCCCGGGGCATGGTGGATCCGCGGTGCGAAAGCCCCCCAGTCGGGCTGGGCGAGATCGCGGTGGAACGGCGCCAGCAGGCCGGCGGCGCCGTCATAGGCGGCGCGGTGGCCGGGATCGGTACGGTCGCCGTGCTGCAGCACCTTCACGTGGGGCACCGAGCAGATGCGCGAGAGCTGCGCGATCTCGGCGCTGACGTCGCAGATCATGAGCTCGGGGTCTTCCTCGGCGAAGAACCGCGTGATCGTGGCAGTCGCCTCGCGGATCGAGGGCCAGCCCAGCGGCGCACAGTGCAGCGTGTCGGGCGTGGGTACGCCGGCCATGCCCGTGGGTTCGTCGCCCGTCGGCTCGAAGAGCGAGGGGATGCGGGTGATCTGCACGCCTGGACGCAGGGGCGGGAAGATGTCGGTGCGCGCGCAAAAGATGCGCACGGGGCGCCCTTCGGGCAGAGCGTTGACCAGCGCCGCGCAGCGTTCGGCGTGGCCGCGGCCCTGATGATGGACGAAGTAGCCGAAGGGGCGGGGATCGGGGGCGAGGTCGCGCATCACTCGGCCGCCATGGCCATGGGGTGGGCGATGTCGAAGTGGCGCAACCCGTCGAGAACGCCAGCCGCATGGGCGCGCGGCGCACGGTAGACGTCGCGCAGGTGGCCGAGCTCGGCCCGGGCGTTGGCGGGCAGGATCGCGTTGGGGAAGGCCGTCAGCATGTCCTCATCGTTGGCGCTGTCGCCGGCCACTATAACCGCGCTGTCGGCAAGGCCGCGGCGGCGGGCCTCGAAGCGAACGGCGGCGGCCTTGCCCGCGGCGGCGGGCAGGATGTCGATGAAGCGGCCGTGCGAGGCGATGACCCGGACCTTAAGCCCGGCGGCGCGCAGCGCGTCGCGGAGGCGTCTGCCTTCGGCGGCGTTGCCGAAGAGGCTGAGCTTCCACCGGCGCTGGTCGCAAGCGGGCTGGAAGACGGCCGAGGCCTGCTCGAGGCAGGCGCGGACCCGGTCCCGCTGCCAGTCGACGTTCAGCTGGCGCGCATAATCGGCGCAGAGCGTGTAGCGGCCCGGCGCGCGGCGTCGCCAGATCTCGGACCCGACCGAGGTGATCAGCACCTCGGGCTCGGGGATGGCCCATTCGGCCAGCACGCGGCGCGCCTCGGAGACGGAACGGCCCGTCGCGGTGACGAAGCCGCACAGCAGCCCGGCGTGCAGGAGGTCCGCGAACTGACGCGCTGCCATGGCGTCACCGGTGAGCGTGTCGTCGATATCGCAGGCAAGCAGGTGGGGGCAGGACCTGCCCCCCGCCGCGGGCGAAAGGACATCCGCAAGCACGCCCTGAACCCGGCCGGCCCAGCGGTCCCAGTCGAAAAGACGCGCGGCACGTACCTGTGCCTCGGCGGTCCGGCCCGCGATCTCGGGGCTGTCGAGCAGCGCGCGGAGCGCCTCGGCGATGCCCTGCGGATCCTCGGGCTCGACCAGCGCGCCCGTGCCCAGCGCTGAGACGATGTCGCGCGGGCCGCCGTTGCGGGTGGCGACGATGGGAACGCCGGCACGTGCGGCCTCGATCAGGGTCAGGCCGAAGGGTTCA
This sequence comes from Allosediminivita pacifica, assembly GCF_003054175.1. GTDB lineage: Bacteria > Pseudomonadota > Alphaproteobacteria > Rhodobacterales > Rhodobacteraceae > Allosediminivita > Allosediminivita pacifica. Next base: position 10,471 of record NZ_QBKN01000001.1, on the reverse strand, counting down.
TGAAATGCAGGATTGCAGAAGACACCGCCGTGCGCCGCAAGGGCGTAGAGATCGGGCACGTCCTTCGTATCATGGCGCCGCGGCAGGGCCACGCGGCCCCAGAGATCGTGCCGGTCGATGGCATCGAAGAGCTCGGCGATCACTGCGTCCTGTTCGGGCCCTCCGCCCGTCAGCCCGGCCCGCTGCCCCGCCGCGATCACCAGGTTGGCGCGCTCCTGCAGGGCGGGTGCACGGGCATAGGCATCGACCAGCGCCCGGAGGTTCTTTTTCCGGATGGGGCGCGCGATGGCGAGGATCACCGGCTTGCCCGGGTCGCGCAGGAAGGGGGCGATGAACTCGCGGCCGCGCGCGGCATCGCCCGGCCCCTGATCGGCCACGCCCGGGTTGATGCGGTGGGTCCGTCCGGCCGCACCGCTGTCGTATCCGGCGAGCTGGCGCTCGGCCTCGTCCCGCGAGGACGCGATGATCGCATGCGCGCCGCGTATGGCCTGGCGTTCGCGGGCGATGCGGCGGTCGAGTGCCTTTCTGGGTTCGGCACCGGGGCCGAGTTTCTCGGCGCCAAGCGAGTGCGCCGAGTAGATCCAGGGGATGCCGAAATGCCGCTCGGCCGCCATTGCAAGCTCGGCCGCATCGGCGAAGTGGGCGTGGATGACATCCGGGCGCGGGCCCGTCGCAAGCATCTCGAGAAAGGCTTCGACCAGAGCTGGCAGTTCGGCCTCCAGCGCGTCTTTCGCGAGGTAGCCGCCCTGCCCGGTCCGCAACCGCCGGATGCGGCATCCGGGGGACACCTGCTGCTCGGCCAGCGAGAAGGCCGCGCCGAGTTCGGGCGCATCGAAGCTGCGGGTGACGATGGTGACGTCTTCCACATCGCTGCGGCGCGCCTGCGCCGCCGCGGCACCGAGCACGTAGGCGATGTGTCCGCCCGTGTCTTCGGTCAGCCCGTATGGGACCGGCGGTGCCGTCAGGCAGCCGCCAAGCGCGATGTGAATGATCCTCATTCCACCCTCGAGATGTTGCTGATATGTCGGGCGACGTATCGCCAGTTCCCGCACAACCCTCCCCCCTCCCCCCGGGTTCCGTGCCTTGGCCGGACGGGTTGTCGGATTACAATTCCCTGCCGAAAGGGGGCCTCATGCTGCCACATCGCTACGTCTTCGTCGGCGGATTGCACCGCTCGGGAACGTCTCTTGTCGCGCGCCTGATCGCCGAGCTTGACGGGGTTGCGGGCATCACTGATGCGCCCGTCCCCGAGAACGAGGGCGTCTACCTGCAGGGCGCGATCCCGCATACCGCGCGGCATGGGCGGCCGATGCATTTCGCCACCGACCCGGCGCAGCATCACGTCGAGGGCGGCTCCCACGACCGGCTGGAGGTGCGGCAGCGGATCGAGGCGGACTGGGCGCCCTTTTTCGGGCAGGGGCACTGGCGGGTGGAGAAATCGCCGGTGAACCTGACGCGGATGCGGCTTTACCAACAGCTTTTTCCGCTGAGCCAGTTCGTCGTCGTCGTGCGGCACCCCGAGGCGGTGGCAGCGGCCGTGGCCAAGTGGGTCGACATGCCGCCCGCCGAGATGATCGACCATTGGCTCGACGCCCACGAAACGGTGACGCGCGACCTGCCTTACCTGCATTCGGTCATGGTGCTGCGCTACGAGGACCTCGTGTCCGCGCCCGGGCGGACGCTGGGACGGCTTGCGACCTTCCTCGATCTGGGCGGCGCGCGGGCCCTGCCCGGGGACGAGCCTCTTCGCGACGGCAACCTGCGCTATTCCGGGGCGCCCGGGATGACGCCGGAACAGGCGGCGCGCGCCGAACGCTGGGGCTATGGCCCGGGAATGGCGGCGGGGCCGACCGATCTGCCGCTGCAGCATGCGCTGACCCGGATCGTGCAGGAGGTGCGCGGAATCGTCTGAGGCGTCGCCGCGAAGCCCGGGCAATTCCCGATCCTGCGAGACGCGACGCCACGTGACGGGAACCCCGGCCCGCGCCGCGAGAGTTGTTCTGGTATCCGCAGCAAGGGAGGGCGCGCGGTATGACCAGCTTCCGGCAGAAATACCTCACGAAACCGATCCATCGCTGGGCGCGGGACGCCCTGCCACGGCTATCCAAGACCGAATCCGAGGCGCTTTCGGCTGGGGAGGTCTGGTGGGAGGCCGAGCTTTTCTCGGGCAACCCTGACTGGAGCAAGCTGTCCGAGGTGGCGGCGCCGAAGCTGACGCCTGACGAGCAGGCCTTTATCGACGGGCCCTGCGTCGCGCTTTGCGAGATGCTCGACGACTGGGCCATCAACCACGAGTCCGCCGACCTGCCGCCCGAGGTCTGGAAGTTCATGGGCGACAAGGGCTTTTTCGGGATGATCATCCCGAAGGAACACGGGGGCCTCGGGTTTTCCGCGTTCGGCCATTCCGAGGTGGTGCGCTACATCTCCACCCGCTCGGTCGCGGCGGCGGTGACCGTCATGGTGCCCAACTCGCTCGGGCCCGGGGAATTGCTGCTGCAGTTCGGCACGAAGGACCAGCAGGAACACTGGCTGCCCCGCCTCGCCGACGGGCGCGAGCTGCCGGCCTTCGGGCTGACCAGCGCCGAGGCTGGTTCGGATGCCTCGGCCATGGTGGACGAGGGCGTCATCTGCCACGGCACCTGGAACGGTGAAGAGGTACTTGGCATCCGGCTGAACTGGGCCAAGCGCTACATCACGCTTGCGCCCGTGTGCACGGTTCTGGGGCTGGCCTTCAAGCTGCGCGATCCCGACGGGCTTGTGGGCGATGAGGCCGACATCGGCATCACTTGCGCACTGGTGCCCACCGACCTGCCCGGTGTCGTGACCGGGCGGCGGCATATTCCGTCCTCGACGATGTTCCAGAACGGCCCGACAGAGGGGCACGATGTCTTCATCCCGCTCGACAACATCATCGGCGGCGCCGAGCGGGCCGGACAGGGCTGGATGATGCTGATGAGCGCGCTGGCAGCCGGGCGGGGCATCTCGCTGCCCTCGCTTTCGGCGGCGGCCATGTCGCTTTGCGCGCACAGCTCGGGTGCCTATGCCCGGGTGCGCGAACAGTTCGGCCTGCCCATCGGCAAGTTCGAGGGCATCCAGGCGCCGCTGGGGGCGCTAGCGGCAGGGGCCTACGAGCTTGACGCCGCGCGGCGACTGACCTGCGCGGGGCTCGACGAGGGCCGGTCGCTGGCGGTGATATCAGCGATCATGAAGCTGCACGGCACCAACCGGATGCGCGAGGGGCTGAACCACGCGATGGACATCCATTCCGGCAAGACGGTGATCGACGGTCCGAAGAACTACCTGATGCCGCTCTACAAGGCGATGCCGATCGGGATCACGGTGGAGGGCGCCAATATCGTCACCCGCAACCTGATCGTCTTCGGCCAGGGGTCGATCCGGGCTCATCCGCACCTTCTGGACGAGATGCAGGCGCTTGAGGAAGAGGACGAGGAAAAGTCCATCGAGGCCTTCGACCGCCATTTCTGGGCCCACGTGGGCCATTCGACGAAGACCTTTTTCCGGGCGCTTGGCCGGGGCTGGACCGGCGGGCTTTTCGCGCCCGCGCCCGACGCGGGCGGGGCCACCTGGATCTACCGGCAGGTGGCGCGGTGGTCAGCGGCCTACGCGCTGACGGCGGATTTCGCCTTTCTCACCATGGGCGGCGGGCTGAAGCGCAAGGAGATGATCTCGGCCAGGATGGGCGACATCCTGTCGGATCTCTACATCCTCACGGCTGCGCTGAAGCGCTGGCAGGACGACGGACGGCCCTCGGCCGACCTGCCGCTTCTGGAGTATTCCGCGCATTCGGCGCTGGCGCGCATCCACCGCTCGATGGACGAGGTGCTGGCCAACCTGCCCGCCCGCTGGGCGGCTTGGCTGCTACGCGCGGTGACGCGCACCGGGCGCGCGGCGCGCGGGCCCGATGACAAGATCACGCAGGCCTGCGCGGAACTCCTGCTCAATCCCTCGAAGACACGTGACAGGATCGTCGGTCGGCTTCATTCCAGCGGACGGCGCGACGATCTTGGCGCGCTCGAGGATGCCTTTGCCCGCGTGATCGAGGCCGAGCCCATCCGCAAGCGCCTCCGCGAGGGCAAGCAGACGCCGGAACAGGGGCTGGCCGACGGGCGCATCACGGAGGCCGAGAAGGCCCAGCTCGACGCCATGCAGAAGGCCGTCGCGAAGGTGATCGCGGTGGACGATTTCACACCCGAGGCGCTGGGGCGGCACTTCCCGGCCTATGCGCATGACCACAAATCCAGACCGGAGGCCGCGGAATGACAGGACGACCCGTCTACATCGTGGATGGCGCAAGAACGCCGTTCCTCAAGGCCCGCGGGGGGCCGGGACCCTTCACGCCGGTCGACCTGGCCGTGCAGTGCGGGCGCCCTCTGCTGGCCCGCCAGCCGATCCCGCGCGAGGCCATCGACCTTGTTGTGCTGGGCTGCGTGAACGTCATCGCCGACGAGATGAACCCGGCCCGCGTCGCCGCGCTGCGGCTCGGCCTGCCGGAACAGACGGTGGCCTTCACCATGCAGATCAACTGCGGATCGGGCATGCAGAGCATCGACACCGCCTACCGCTACATCCGCGATGGATCGCACGAGATGATCCTGGCCGGCGGCGCCGAGGCACTGAGCCATTCGCCGCTGGTGCTGCGCGAGAAGGCCGTCGAATGGTACGCGGGCATGGCACAGGCCAAGGGGCCGGTGGACACCGCGCGCCGAATGGGCGGACTGCGGCCCGACTTCTTCAAGCCCGTGATCGGTTTGGAGCGCGGGCTGACCGATCCGATCACCGAGCTCAACATGGGCCAGACCGCCGAGGTGCTGGCCCACCGGTTCGGCATCTCGCGAGAAGACGCCGACGCCTATGCCGTCGAAAGCCATCACCGGCTGGCCCGCGCGCAGGAGGCGGGACTGCTCGACGGCGAGGTGGAGCCTGCCTTCGATACCGACGGCGGGGTGCACGAACGGGACGATGGCGTGCGCCCGAACAGCGACATGGCCTCACTCGCCAAGCTGAAGCCGGTTTTCGAGAAGCCTCATGGCAAGGTGACGGCGGGCAATGCCTCGCAGATCACGGACGGGGCGTCTTGGACGCTGCTCGCCTCGGAAACGGCGGTCGAGGCGCACGGGCTTACCCCCATCGCGCGGATCGCCGACAGCGACTGGGCGGCGCTCGACCCGTCGATCATGGGGCTGGGGCCTGTGCTGTCGGCGACGCCCCTCGCGCAGCGTCACGGCTTCGGACCCGATGACATCGACGTGTGGGAAATCAACGAAGCCTTCGCCGCGCAGGTGCTGTCCTGCCTCGCCGCCTGGGAGGACGATGCCTTCTGCCGCGAGGTTCTGGGCTACGAAAGCGCCTTCGGGCGGATCGAGCGCGACAGGCTCAACGTCGATGGTGGCGCGATCTCGCTGGGCCACCCTGTGGGCACCAGCGGCAACCGCATCGTGCTGCATCTTGCCAACGCATTGAAACAGCGCGGCGCCCGCCGCGGCATCGCCACCGAGTGCATCGGCGGCGGCCTGGGCGGCGCCATGCTGCTGGAGGCCGCATGACGGGACCGGTTCTGACATTCCTGGGCGAAACGAAGCTCGAGCTCGGGCCCACCGAGGGGCTTGCCCCCAAGGACAACTGGCGCAGCGCGACAGATGCCGACGGCGTGGCCTGGCTGGTGCTGGACGTGGCCGACAGCAGCACCAACACGATCTCGGCCGAGGTGATCCGCGAGCTTGAAGCGCATGTGGCGCGGCTTGAGATGGCGACGCCGAAGGCTGTGGTGATCCGCTCGGCCAAGCTCAAGGGCTTTGCCGCCGGGGCCGACATCTCGGGCTTTGCGGACATGGCCGACGATGGCGCCGCTGATCTGCTGAAGCAGGGGCACGATGTGCTCGACCGGCTGGCCGCCCTGCCCTGCCCCACAATCGCGGTGGTGCACGGTGCGGCGCTTGGTGCCGGGTTCGAGCTGGCGCTTGCCTGCGACGCGCGGATCCTCGTCGATGGCGGCTCTTTCGGCTTTCCCGAAGTGCAGCTTGGCCTGCACCCGGGGCTTGGCGGCACCTTCCGCCTGCCCGCGCTGATCGACCCGCTCGAGGCGATGACGCTCATGCTTGCCGGCAAGACCGCGCACACCGGCAAGGCCAGGAAGCTCGGCATCGCCGACGAGGTGACCGAGGAGCGGCACGTGGCGGCTGCGGTGCGGGCCTTGGCGTCGAAGGGCGCCCCCAAGCGCGACACGGGGCTGAAAGCACGGGCGCTGTCGTTCCAGTCGGCGCGCGGGTTCGCGGCCAAGCGCATGCGCGCAGAGACCGCGAAACAGGCGCCGCAGGAGCACTACCCCGCCCCCTATGCGCTGATAGACATGTGGGAAGAGCACGGCGACGATCCCAAGGCCATGCAGGCCGCCGAGATCGAGAGCTTTGCGCGTCTTCTGGAGACCGACACCGCCCGCAATCTGATGCGCGTCTTCTTCCTGCGGCAGGGCCTCAAGGCGGACGGGCCCGGCACAAGCGGCATCGACCACGTGCATGTCATCGGCGCGGGCGCAATGGGCGCCGACATTGCCGCGTGGGCGGCGCTGAAGGGCAGGACCGTGACGCTGGGCGACGTGGAGACCGCCCCGCTGGGTGCCGCGATCAAGCGGGCGCGCAAGACCTGCAAGGGCGCGCATCTGTCCGACGCCGAAACCCGCGATGCGCTCGACCGGCTGATGCCCGATCCGAAGGGATACGGCGTGGCGAAGGCCGACCTCGTGATCGAGGCGGGGCCGGAGGATGCGGCGCTCAAGGCGAAGATCTACGCAGACATCGCAGAGCGCCTGAAACCCGGCGCGATCCTTGCCAGCAACACCTCGAGCCTCCGGCTTGCCAAGCTGGCCGACAAGGTGCCCGAGGCCGCGCGCTTTGCCGGGCTGCATTTCTTCAATCCGGTCGCGAAGATGCAGCTTGTCGAAGTGGTCTCGCACAGTGGCACGGACCCGAAGATCGCGGACCGGCTTGCCGCCTTCTGCACCGAAATCAGCCGCCTGCCTGCCCGCGTGACCGACCATCCCGGCTTTCTCGTGAACCGCGCCCTGACGCCCTACCTGATGGAGGCCATGACGCTGATCGACGAAGGCGTGGCGAAGGAAGAGATCGACCGCGCCGCGCTGCGCTTCGGTATGCCCATGGGTCCGGTGACGCTGGCCGACCAGGTTGGGCTCGACATCTGCCTGCACGTGGCCGAAAGCCTTCGGTCCGATCTCGACAAGCCCATGGCCGAGATCCCGGGCTGGCTGCGCGACAAGGTGGACCGCGGCGAGACCGGCAAGAAGGCGGGCCAGGGCTTCTACGACTGGTCGGACGGTGCGCCCGACCCCGGGACGGGCGAAGGGGAGGACAGTGCCCTGACTGACCGGCTGATCCTGCCCATGCTGGACGCCTGCGTCGAGTGCCTGCGGCTTGGCGTGGCGCGCGACGCGGATCAGGTGGATGGCGCGATGATCTTCGGCACCGGCTTTGCCCCCTTCCGCGGCGGCCCGATGCACTACGCCCGCAGCCGTGGCGTCGAAGAGGTCCGCGGCACGCTGGAAGGGCTGGCAGAGCGGCACGGACCGCGCTTTGCGCCCGATGCCGGGTGGTCGACACTTGCCTGAGGCCCCGACCCGTTTCACCGATGCCGAGGCCATGGCGCGCGAGATCGTCGCGCGCCTCGGCAAGGACCTGCGGATCGGCCTGCCCCTGGGGCTCGGCAAACCGGTCACGCTGCTGAACGCGCTGACCCGCCTTGCGGTCGAGAACCCGGAGCTGCGGCTCACCATCTTCACCGCCCTGACGCTGGAACGCCCTGCGCCCTCGGGCGACATGCAGAAGCGCTTTCTCGACCCAGCGCTCGACCGGCTGTTCGGGGCCTATCCGCAGATCGACTACGCCGCCATGCTGCGCGCGGGCACCCTGCCCGCCAATATCGAGGTGCGGGAGTTCTTCTTCCTTGCCGGGCGCTGGCTTGGGGTCGCCCCCGCGCAGCAGGATTACATCTCGGTCAACTACAGCCACGCCCGCGATGTCTTGCTGGCGCATGAGCCGAACCTGATCCTTCAACTTGTCGCAGAGGACGAAGACCGGCTCAGCATGTCCTGCAACCCCGACATCACCGCCGATCTCATGGCGATGCGCCGCGACGGACGGCTGACCGCGCTCTTCGCCGGCGAGCTGAACCCCGAGCTGCCCTTCATGGAGGGCGAGGCCGCCTTTCCGGGGCACGAGGCGGACATGCTGCTCGATCCGCCCGAGCCCTTCGAGCTGTTCTCGGCGGTCAAGCGGCCGGTGGACGACGCCGCCCACGCCATCGGGCTGCATGTCTCGCGACTGGTGCCCGACGGTGGCACGCTGCAGATCGGCATCGGCGCCATCGGCGATGCCGTGGCCCAGGCCCTGCTGCTGCGCGACCGGGGCGAGGTGGCGGAGATCCACGCGGCGAGCCCCTTCCCCGGCGGCGGCTTCGCCGAGGACGCGCCCTTCGAGACCGGGCTTTACGGGGTCACCGAGATGCTGGTCGATGGGCTGCTGCAGCTTTTCGAGTCCGGCGTGATCCGGCGCGACGCGGAAGGTGCGGCGATCCACGCGGGCTTCTTCGTCGAAAGCCGCGATTTCTACGCCCGGCTGCGCAAGATGCCCCCTGAGAAGCGCGCGAAGATCGCCATGGCCCCGGTGAGCTACACCAACACCCTGCTCGGGGGCGAGGCGGACCGAAGGGCGGCCCGGCAGGGCGCCCGCTTCATCAATTCGGCGATGAAGGTCACGCTGCTGGGCGCGGTGAACTCCGACACCCGCGCCGAAGGCCAGGTCGTCAGCGGCGTCGGCGGGCAGCACGACTTTGTCACGCAGGCCCATGCGCTCGAAGACGGGCGGTCGATCATCACGCTTCCCGCCACGCGGCGGGGCTCCGGTGGCCTCGAGAGCAACATCGTCTGGGACAACCTCCCCGAAACCGTGCCGCGCCACTTGCGCGACGTGGTCGTGACCGAATACGGCATCGCCGACCTGCGCGGCCGCAGCGATGCCGAGGTCGTGGCAGCGCTGCTGAACGTGGCCGACAGCCGGTTTCAGGGCAAGCTTCTGGAAAAGGCGAAGGCGGCCTGGAAGATCCCCTCTGGGCACGAGATCCCGGAGGCGCACCGCACAAACCTGCCCGGGACGCTCGGGCGCTGGCTCCGGCCCTTTCGCAGTACATGGCTGCCCGACTTCCCCTTCGGCACGGATTTCGACGCAACCGAGCGCCGTCTGCTGCCGGCGCTGGAGCTATTGGCGCGGTCGCAAGGCTCGCGCAGGCAGCTTCTCACCCTCGCCGCCCGGGGCCTACGGCAGCGCAGTGCCTACGGAGACGAACTCGACCGCATGGGATTGGCGCACCCGACCTCACTCCGCGACCACCTGACCGCCGCAGCTCTCGCAGGCGCGCTCGCCCAGACGACGCACTCGGGCGATGCCAATTGAACTGTGAAGGATGATGGCGGAGACGAAGTCCGCCATATTGGCGACGCGCGACGATGCGCTCAAGTCGATCTGCATCTTGGAAAAACAATCATTTAATACATAGCGAGTTTCTATGGCTCTCGGATTTTGATGCAACGTGTTGCACTGGGGAGTAGTCAGCTGCATTGTCTATGGCGGGTAAGTAGGAGGGTTTGAATGCCACGTGCCGCCAAAGAGCTATCTGCGCTGGAAGTGAAGCGCTTGAAGTATCCCGGCAAGGGTAGGAAGGCGACATTTGCGGTTGGCGGTGTGTCGGGCCTCCTGTTGCAGATCACGGCAAACGGCGGAAGGAGTTGGCTGCTCAGGATCCAGGTGGGGGAGAAGCGCCGGGAAATCGGACTAGGCGGCTATCCTGAAGTGACGCTTGCAGCTGCACGCGAGCGTGCCCGCGAGGTAAAAGACCAAGTTCGACGTGGCGTCGATCCGGTTGAAGACCGGAAAGCCGCAAGGGCGGGGCTCGTGGCCGCCCAGCGCCGCGGTGTGAGCTTCGCGGAGGCGGTAGACAGTTACCTTGGCGCGAAGTTGGACGCATTCAAGAATGAGAAACACCAACAGCAATGGCGCAGCACGCTCAACTCGTATGCGATACCTGAACTCGGAAAGATGTTGGTTCAGGATATCACTGTCCAAGATGTGCTTCGGGTGCTGGAGCCGATTTGGCAGACAAAGACAGAGACGGCTTCACGCCTGCGGGGACGCATCGAAGCCGTTTTGTCTTGGGCGACCGTCGCAGGACATCGAACGGGTGAAAACCCAGCGCGCTGGGCGGGCAACCTAAAGGAGCTTCTGCCAGCGCCGATCAAGGTAGCAAAGAGTGGCAACCATCCCGCATTGCAGATCAGCGACGTGCATCGCTGGCTAGGCCGTGTTGACAAAAGGGTTTCACGCCGACCGGAAGGCGTGATTCAAGCTGGTATCTGCGATGGAGACCAGCTTGGCACGAGACCTGATGT